>JBGSRC010000005.1:0-202233 GCA_041737745.1 Candidatus Caenarcanales bacterium | reverse complement strand
CGTAGCGTGAGTGCACGAAGTGCCGAGCGAGACCGCGTAGCGTGAGTGCACGAAGTGCCGAGCGAGACCGCGTAGCGTGAGTGCACGAAGTGCCGAGCGAGACCGCGTAGCGTGAGTGCACGAAGTGCCGAGCGAGCTGCCTCCCTGAGCGAGGGGAAATGAAAAATCATCCCAAGAACCAGAGCATAGTTTTCTAAATAATAGAATCGAAGCTCAGCTTTGCCTCTTGTTCGATCTTCAACGGATAAAACTTCCCATCCAAAGCATCCTGCAAATATTCGACACTATAAGTCTCCCCAGCCTCAGTGCTGACTTTCAGGGAAAACCCTTTGTTTTCTTCTAGCAGATTCTCAAAACTAGAACTAACCAGCTTCTTACTCACCCCACCCAAATCTTCCGCAAAAGAAACTAGCTCAAGTGGCTCCAGTAGACCATTAGATCGATTCAAGCCATAAATCACAAATTGCTCCTCGCCGGATTTAGTAAAGCGCCTGAGCAAAAGCTCTTCATTTGTATCGTTCAAGAAAGAAACATTCTCGAGACTAACAACAGAACCAGTACTAGCCTCCTGACAAGAGCCGCTACAGTTTGCTTCATACAAGAGAAGCTTGCCAGCCCAGTCAGTGACAAAAACCTGATCGAGCCCCAACCCCTCGCAACGCCGCCACTGAATGTTTTCCGCCAAATCATCAGCATTATAGTCAAAGAAAAGTTGCTGGTGAAGCGGACAAAGCGGACAAGCAGGAGCAACGACAATCGAAGCGTCCAAGCTCCCAGCGATAGCCGGAGGCAAGAACAAGAGGAGAAAGAAAGCTAAACGTGGGAAAATGTTTTTCATGTTGAATCTGAAACCCACCTACACAGTCAATGGCAAACTCTGCCAACTGAGCCTAGATGAACTAAAAGCAAGCGGCATCACCGCTATGATCCTAGACCTAGACAATACCCTGATGGTTCCGGGCAGCGCCGCCTTGCAGCCAGAAATCGAAGCTTGGCTGATCGAAGCGCAAAAGCACTTCAAGCTGATTGTGCTCACCAACAACACAAAAAAACATTACACGGACAAAGCCGCCCAAAAACTAGCCCAATACCAAATCTCCGTGATCGCCTCGGCCGCCAAACCATTCACCAAAAAAGCAAAACAAGCCCTCGCTGAGCTGAATTGTTCAGTAGAAACTGTCTGCTTGGTGGGCGACAGACCACTGACCGATATCTGGGGAGGACTGAGACTGGGTTGTCAGACTGCTCTGGTTGAGCCTCTTTTGGGTAAAGATGAAATTTTGCTCTTTCAGATCTTACGCAAGCTGGAAAGACTCTCGTTGGCTCCTAGTCACCGGTGAGCAGCAGTTTAGAACCAAATAATCTCACTGGTCTCTTTCTTCTCCGCGCCCGCAAGAGCATCATGGCTTTGGGGGATTTTTTGCTCTTAGCTTTGCTTTTGCTCGCCCTTCAGTTTTTTTTCGAATACCCGCAAGCTCCTCTTCTCCCTGAAGCTGTGCCTGCCGTCTATATTTTGTTTTTGCTCTCCTTGAGTGTCTTTCAGGCTTTTTTGAATTATATTTTTGAGCTCTATGGCCCACCAAAGCGCTTGCGCGATCTCTGGCCAAATATCCTTGCTAGCAATCTCGCTCTTTTTCTTTGGCTCAGTCTTTTTGCTTACTTCACTAAATTCCCCCTTGGGCGCGATGTTCTCATTGGTGCTTTTCTCGGTCAGGGATTGCTTTTGTTTTTCAGTCGCAAGCTCTATTTCAGTTTTTTTTGGGGCAAAAATAGCCCTATCGAAAAACTAAGCTGCCTAATTATCGGGCAAGGCGAGACGATCCAAAGACTCAGAGCCGAACCGCTCTTATTGGTGGACCATGAGCTATTTCCAGCGACCAGCGCTCAAGAAGCTAACAAGCTACTAGCCGAAAGAAGCTTTGAGCGAATAGTAATAGACCCAGAAGCTTCTGAGATGCAAGACCCTGAGCTGACACGCAGGCTAACTTATCTTTGTTTCCACGGGTCAGAGGTGATCGAGGCGCTCTCTTTTTACGAAAGACTGACTAGGCGGGTAGCTATAGAGCTAGTGCCCGAATCTTGGCTGCTCTTCACCAGAAACAGCTCTCAATTAAACCGCCAACTGCTGCTTCGCAGCAAAAGACTTTTCGATCTGGGACTGTGTTTGTTGCTGGCTCCCTTTGCTCTTCCATTGATTGCGATAGGAGCAATCATCGCCAAACTCAGCTCTCCTGGACCGGCTTTCTTTACCCAAAGACGAGTAGGGCTGGCCGGTGGCGTCTTCACCATCTACAAGCTACGCACGATGAGCGAAGCTAGCCCAGAAGACAAAACGAGCATCACTTGGGAGAAGCCGCCTCAACAGCGGATCAATGCAATCGGCAAATTCCTCCGGTCAACTCGCCTAGACGAGCTACCACAGCTTCTCAATATTTTTCAAGGTGAAATGAGCTTTATTGGTCCCCGTCCAGAGCGGCCTGAGATAGTCCAAGAGCTGCAGGCCAGCATTCCCTTCTACGATCTGCGGCACTCTTTGGCACCGGGCGTCAGTGGCTGGGCACAGGTCAATGAACCTTTTGCTTCACCGGCCGATTCACTGGGCAAGCTAGAGCGCGATCTCTATTACATCAGGCATCTTTCGGTTTTGCTGGAGCTGCAAATCATCCTGAAGACTTTGCGTGTTATTCTCTTTCGGCGTGGTCACTGACGTGAAGATTTTGCTTTTGAGATTTTTTCAAATATTATTCTTTTCCGCTCTGCTTCTTGCTCCTGCTCTGGCAAAAAGCATTCCGGTACTTGGGCTTCACGATATAGTACTCAGTCCTCTTCCAGCTTACCGACAAGCTTACGATAGCGATTATGAGCTAGCTGATTTGCGTTTTTTGCTAGAAAGTTTGATTGGGAGAGGCTATACGTTCATCACTCCCGCTCAGTACTTGCTTTGCGCTTCAGGTAAAGCTTGCCCCGCCAAGCCTCTAATGCTCAGCTTCGATGATGGCTATGAGGGGCTTTACAGGCAGGTTTTGCCTTTGCTGGAAGAACTGAAAGCCCACACCGGTCAGCAGGTTCAGGTTGTTTTGTTCGTGATTCCGGGGCTTTTTGGGGCTGATTTGGGCGGTTTGAGATACCTAAACTGTCAAGAGCTGAAGATCGGCGCTGAGCGGGGTTATTTTCGGGTTGAGTCACATAGCCAAACCCACCCTAAGCTCACCGAGCTAAATGATCTAGCTTTAACAAACCAACTCAGTACTGCTCAAGCTGAGATCAAGGCTTGTTTAGGTGACCAGCAGGCAGGAGAATTTTTGGCTTATCCCTATGGAGCCTCCGATCAGCGCGTAGAAGAGGCTAGCCGCAAGTTTTATCAAGCTGCCTTTCGCTATGACAACAAAATCAGCGATCTGGGCGCAAACACCGATCTATACAGACTTTCGCGCTTGCAGGTTCATGGCAAATTGTCACCGAAAGAGATCTTGCGGCATTTGCCCTAAAGCAGAAAGCCCGCTTCGAGTTAGAATTTTGCTAAAGCATTTGGAAACAAGCCCAAGTTGAACGATAAAGACCAAAACAAATTAGCCCTAGAGGACAGACTGCATTTCATCGGTCTAAGCCATAAGAGCTCGTCTATAGATGTCCGCGAGAAGTTTGCCCTGATCAACGAAAACTCCTCTCGTGTTTGCCAGCTCCTCGCTGAGCGCTTTGGGGGAGCTTTCATTCTCTCTACCTGCAACCGTACCGAGTTTTACATATCGAGCAAAGAGCCTGGTCTCAGCCGCAAAACTTTGATCGGCTTTCTAGCTCAGGAGCTCTCTTGCCCGCTCAGCCTAGCCGAAGAGCATTTGGTGAGTGCCACTGGGTTAAAAGCACTAGCGCAGCTCTTCAGGGTAGCAGCAGGCCTAGAGAGCATGATTCTCGGTGAGGGCCAGATCCTCAACCAGTTGAAACGCAGCTACGAACAATGCCTCCCCTACTGTGACGCCCTTCTCAACCAAGCCGTTCAGAGAGCCTTGGCGGCCGGCAAAAAAGTCCGCACACACACGACCATCTCGCGGGGGGCTGTCTCAGTGGCGGCTGCGGCGATCCAGACCATTCAACGTCTGCTGGAACCTAAAGAGATTGCCGAACAACAGATAATGATCATCGGTAGTGGAGAAATAGCCAAACTCACTCTCGATCTTCTCCACTCTCAAGGAGCGGCGGCAAGGCTGAGCATGGTCACAAGACAGAAGCCTTCTTTCTTGGAACTCCGTGACTATAGAGGCATCCACAATATCTCTTATGTACAGTTCAAGGAATTTTTGCCACAGCAAGATATAATTTTCGCTTGCACTTCGGCGCCACATTATTTGATTGGGCGGGCTGATCTAGGGCGCACTGAGTCTAGCAAGGCACTTTGTCTTTGTGATTTATCTTTGCCCCGAAATATCGATCCTGCGCTCAGTGAAGATCCTGGGATCACTTTATTCAACCTCGATCAACTCAATGAAGAGGTGGAATCCAGTAAGATTGCGCGGGCTGGGCAGATGGGGGCGGCTGGGAGTTTAGTTTCTTCGGAGCTGGAGCGTTTTTACAGTTGGTACAACTATCCTCTTGCAGCTCAGATGACTCTTGATAATTCTTATACTACTGGCTAAGAGAGACATAATTTCCATTTTTTTACTGTCGGTTAAGAGAGTATTTTTTCTATGGGGGCTTCACCCCCAAACCCCCTAATTTTTTTTAATCTACACTCCTCCAGCCTAGCCCGACAAATAGCTTTTGCTCCCCTCAGAAAAAGCGGGTGTTCTGGATTTTTCTATGGGGGCTTCGCCCCCAAACCCCCTAAGTTTTTTTTGATCTATACTCATCCAGCCTAGCTCAACACACAGCTTCGCCCCCAAATCACCCACCAGAAACTCAAGGAAGTTTTTTATAAATGGCGCTCCTATGGCCAACAAGCAGCACAAGGACTATTCTGGCTAATTCATCTATTTCATAGACCAAACGATAGTCGCCAAAACGAAGTCTATAAAGGTTCACTTGCCCTTGTATTGCCTGAACGTTGTAAGGAAGAGGGTTTTGAGAAAGCTGGTCAAGAGCAAGGCTCATACTACCCTTAATTTTGACCGGTACAGAAACTAGTCCTCTCAGTGCTTTGTTGGAAATTTGAACCTCATAAACCAAAACACTAAAGGATCTTCCCAAATTGCTCTTTGACTTTGAGCCAAGGGGTACTGCCATTCTCTTCAACCTCACGCTTACTTTCTAAGGCTAACTTCCCATCAACCAGATCCTCTAGCTCTTCCAAGGCGCTCAAATCTTCGATCGAGACGATATAGGCTACTGGCTTTCCATTTCGGGTGATCCCCAGTCTCTCGTGACCGTGCTGCACTCTTCCTAATATAGTGGCTAGTTGTTCTCTTACCTCACGACTGGTATAGCTGCTTGGGATTTGTGCTTTTTCATTTTGAGACATAAATATGTAGATTTTTACTATTAATCAAATTATATACACAATGTAAGGAGCCTAAAGTTTGTCCTCTTTTTTTACTGTCGGTTAAAAGAGTTTTTTCTATGGGGGCTTCGCCCCCAAACCCCCTAAGTTTTTTTTGATCTATACTCATCCAGCCTAGCCCAACACAAAGCTTCGCCCCCAAACCCCCTAAGTTTTTTGAACTATACTCATCCAGCCTAGCCCAACACAAAGCTTCACCCCCAAACCCCCTAAGTTTTTTGTAAGAGAAATGATAAAGCCCCCCAAAGACTCCAAAGAAACTATCGCTCTGAATAGATAAAAGCTCAGCCTTGTTGAGATTCCCGCTTCGCAATCAATAAATCACCCTCGATCATCTTCTCAATCATCCGAGCAAAGCTCGTTCTAGGCTTCCAACCTAACTCCCGAAAGATCTTAGTAGGATCACCCAAAAGATAATTCACCTCAGCCGGCCGGTAAAACTTCGGATCGATCACCACATACCGCTCATAATCGAGATCCAAAGCGGAAAAAGCAATCTGACAGAACTCTCGCACAGAACGGCTCTCGCCAGTAGCCACCACATAGTCTCCGGCGTTAGGAGCATTGATAATCGAATACATAGCCTCTACATAGTCACCGGCATAGCCCCAGTCCCGCTTTGCGTCGAGATTTCCTAGCCTCAACTCAGTCTGAAGGCCAAGCTTGATTCTAGTGGCCGCTCTAGTGATCTTCCGAGTCACAAACTCCTCCCCGCGCCGCTCGCTTTCATGATTGAAGAGAATGCCGTTACAAGCAAACATCTGGTAACTTTCCCGATAGTTGATGGTCTGCCAATGAGCGAAGAGCTTAGCGCAAGCATAGGGACTACGAGGGTGAAATGGTGTCTCTTCAGATTGGGGTGGCTGAGTGGAGCCAAAAAGCTCTGAGGTGCCTGCTTGATAGAAACGAATAGCTTTGCCTGAAGCTTGGATCTCTTGTCTGATCGCTTCTAGCATGCGTAAAACGCCCACTCCATCGACATCGGCAGTGTATTCCGGTTTCTCAAAGGAAACGTGGACGTGTGACTGGGCAGCTAGATTATAGACTTCGTCTGGGGAGATCGTGCGGATTAGTTTTTGCAGGTTGCTGCTATCTGTCAGGTCTCCTGCGTGGAGCTGGAGTTTTGGGGCTATGTGTTGGATTCTACCGAGGTTTGGCTGGCTGGCTCTACGCACTATGCCGTGGACTTGGTAGTTTTTCTCTAGCAACAACTCGGCTAAAAAAGAGCCGTCTTGGCCTGTTATTCCGGTGATTAGGGCTGTTTTTTTAGACATTGTTTTTTTATTTTACGCTAGCTTGGTTTTATTAGTTTTTGCTTGATGCTCCAACAGGGTCAAGCCTCAGCTTTGTCAGGCTTGCAAAAGCGATTGACGATCACAGCCGCCGCACAATCACCGGTCACATTGGTCATAGTACGGGCCATATCAAGCAACCGATCAACTCCCAAAATCAATCCCAATGCATCGAGAGGCAAACCAACAGCATTTAAGACAATAGTCGTGGTGATCAAGCCCCCATGCGGAATACCAGGCGTCCCAAAAGTCGAAAGCAACACAATGGCGACTATATAAATCTGTCCACCAAGCGAAAGATCGAGCCCCGGCACACTACCCAAATAAGCCTGTGCCAAAAACAAAGTAACCACTGACTCATACAAAGCTGCCCCATTCATGCTCATAGTAGCCCCTGTGGTAACCACAAAGTTTGTGAGGGCACTAGGAAGCTTCAGGTTTTTAGTAACGCACTCGAGAGAAACTGGCAAAGTAGCGGCAGAACTGGAAGTGCTGAAAGCCGTGATCATCGCCTCCTTGATCCCCTGAAAGAAAGTGATGGGGTTTAAGCCACCCAAAAACCAGACCAGAAGAGGAGTCACCACAAAAAGCATAGTGCCCAAACCCAAAACGACAGTGAGAATATACTTGCCTAGAAAAAAGAAAGGCGCAGAACCAGCCACCCCAATGGTCTTCACCAAAAGCCCAAAGACGCCAAAGGGCGCCACAAGCATCACCCAACCAGTGATCTTCAGCAAAACTTTGAAAAACTGCGAAAAGCCAGCAGTAATACCAGCACAACTCTCTCCGAGCATAGTGAGAGCTATCCCCAGCACTATAGCGAAGATTATTACCTGAATCAGATTTCCCTCAGCCAAAGACTCAAAAATATTGCTCGGGATCAGCTGAGTGATCAGATCTGGACTCTTGCTGGCGCTTTCTTTAGCGTGACTGACTGTATTACTCAACTCACTAGGAGCCATTCCTTGCGTGAATTTAGTGACATCAAAACCGACACCGGGCTTTATTGCATTCACAAAAAACAGACCGATAACCGCCGCAATGAGCATATTGCCCTTGAAGGTGAAGAGCGTCACTATGCCGATTTTGCCGAGCTGGCCGACATTCATGTGGCTGATTCCGTTTACCAGCGCGCAAAAAATGAGCGGCACGACGATCATCTTCAAGAGACGCATGAATAGATCGCCCATCCAGCCAAAATAACTGACCTGCAAATTAAGCAAACAGACTGCACCGTTATTGCAAGCATTGATATATAGCCCCAGCAGTACCCCACAGGCCATCCCAATCAAAATCTGAAAGTGAAGTGGAAGTTTAATTGGCCAAAGCTTTGATAAAAAATTCAAAAGTTATTCTCGCAATTTAGGGGGGACTGAGTGACAAGAGTCTAAAGCTTCTGAACTAGCTCCAGCAGCGTTTTATTGTTCGGCATACCTTGTTGTTGGTAGGCTACTTTGCCTTCAGTGTCTATGATGAAAAGCGAACGTTTTGGTAAAGGATCGCCCACCCCAAAAGCTTCACTGACAGATCCATCTTCATCGGAGAGCAAGGGCAGAGCAGCGAAGCTATATTTGGCGGCAAATTTTTGGTGCTTGGCTAAACTATCGCGGCTAACACCATAAACTTCTACGCCTGCCGCCTGAAACTGCGCCAGATCGTCTCTAAAAGCACACATTTCTTTGGTGCAACCGGGCGTGTCGTCCTTGGGATAGAAAGCGAGAATCACTATCTTTCCTTTTTTGCTACCCAAATCAAAATCAAATTCACCGGCTTCGATGGAAAAGCCTCTCGTGCTGAAGCTAGGAGCTGCTTGGCCATTGTGGATATCTACTGGCATAGTTCTGTTTTCCCTCAAAATTAGGTTACAGTATAACCCTCATCAGGGCTTGCTGTGCGAAAAGCAAAAAACAATAGTTGGTTTTGCACCGAATGCGGCGAAGAATCTTTCACCTATCTCGGTCGCTGCGCTAGTTGTGGCGCTTGGGGAAGCCTAAAAGAATCACCGAAAGCGGAAAAAGTGAGTGCCCGCTCAACCTTTAGAACGCGCGCACCGGTTGCCGCCCAAAAACTAAGCCAAATCAAACCCAACAAAAACCAAAACCGCCTTAGCACCGGATCTGAAGAGTTCGATCGGGTCTTAGGGGGAGGAGTTTTAGGTGATTCGTTGATTTTGCTCGGGGGCGAACCCGGCATAGGCAAATCAACCTTGCTGCTCCAGACTGCCAGCGCTTTTGCCGAACAAGGAGAAGTGCTTTACGTTTCGGCTGAAGAGTCGAGCTGGCAAATCAAAGGCAGAGCCGAACGCCTTGAATGCTCAACGGAGGTGAATGTCCTCACTGAGACAAACCTAGCAGCCATCATCCTAGAAGTGGAGCGCCTAGAACCGATCATCACGATCATCGACTCGATACAGGCCGTCTTTTCGCCAGAAGCAGATGGTTTGCCCGGTAGCATCAGCCAAGTGCGTCAGTGCGCCAATCAACTCTTTGAGCTGGCCAAAAGAGGAGGAGCACCGGTGATCTTAGTCGGTCACGTCACCAAAGAAGGCTCAATCGCTGGCCCGAAGATGCTCGAGCATCTGGTTGACGCTGTGGTCTATTTTGAGGGTTCCAAACAAGGCGACTCGCGCATTCTGCGTTGCATCAAAAATCGTTTTGGTTCTACCGACGAGCTCGGGGTCTTTGAGATGAGTGAAGCTGGCCTACGTGAGGTAGCAGACCCAAGCGCACATTTCCTGAACAGAGGAGCGCTCGATGAGCCCGGTAGTGTTGTTTTGCCTGCACTACAAGGCTCAAGGGCAATACTGGCCGAGGTACAAGCTCTTGTCTGCTCCAGCACTTACCCTCAGCCCAAAAGACAAGTGAATGGTTTGGATTTCAATAGGGTGAATCAAATCATTGCTGTGCTCGACAAAAGGCTCGGTTTAGCTCTCAGCAAATATGACGTGTATGTAAATGCCACGGGAGGATTGCAGATCGATGAGCCTGCAGCCGATTTGGCGATTGCTGTTGCTATTGTCGGTTCTTTGCGCAACCTTCCTACACGCCCCAAGTGTGTTTTCTTCGGAGAGATCGGGTTAGCTGGTGAACTCCGAAAGGTCTCTAAGGGAGAGCTTCGCCAGAAGGAGGCTTTTCGTCAGGGCTTTACTACGGCTGTTCTTCCTCACTCCAAAGAGATGAAGAAAGACCTTGGGGGGGATTTAGTTTTTGCGGATAATTTGATCGATGCGCTTGCTGGTGCTTTCAAGGCTGTGGCGAAGAGCGTTAGAGCTTGAAGTTTTTTTCAACTCACTGTAGGTTACTTGAAGTCTTTATTATGAGGGGGACTTCGCCCCCCTCAATGTAAAAAAATAAAACCCCTCTAACGCAAAAAGAGCTTTCGGATAGCATCATTCTTTGGCTCTATCTTAGTCTCAAGCTCAGGATTACTGGCAATAGGTGCCGTGGGCTTAGGTGCTACCTGCCCAAAGAGACCCTGAAAAGCCTGACCCAAACCTCTCTTCTCCTCCGGCTTAGCTTCCGGTTTTTTGGGCTCAATGACGGGGCTTGGGGCTATCTTGGTTTGGCTGACTTGGCTCGCTTGATTTGCCTGCGCTGACTTCGGTCTTGGTGGGGGGATCTGTAGCTCCAAAAGATATGGCAAAGTCTCGTTTCTGCGCACTGGCACCAATACTTCTATGCTTATTTCTTTTTCTTCGGTCATAGTTCTTGCGTTTTTATCTTGTGCTTTCACTCTACCCGATTTGACTAGTACGCTTGGGCTAGATTGGGGGGAATCCGCTTTGGCTTCGGGAAAGAAAAGAATATAAGTTTAACTATTTTCCATGCAGCCCTTAAAGTCCTTGATTGCTTTGCTTTTTTTGTTTCTCTGTGTTTTCACTTTTGCGCGGGCTCAGTCGGCTACCGCTGAAAACGACCAGCCAAATTATTCTTTTCGCTTTCGTTCTGCCGCTTCGATGAGTGAGGCGGAGAAGCTCAAAAATATTCCTGTTTATTATTTGAGCAGCCATCAGCGAGGATTCGCTTCTGTTGCTGGCGCCCTCTAAGAACAAGAAAGGTTAGTCTAAAACGCGCAAACAACAATTCACCCCAAAAACCTGAGGCAAAGCAACAATATCCCCCAAGGCCCGCTCAAATTGTTCGGGATCATCAATATGATGCGTCAACAAAACCAAACTAGCCCGCTCTCCCTTGCTCTTCTGGACTATAGACTCAAGACTGATCCCATGCAAAGCTAATACTCCCCCAAGGTCACGTATAACCCCAATCTCATCACCGGTAGTGAGCCGCAAATAATATCTCTGAGCTGACCCGGCAAGCACCCGCGAGGCCCCACCCAAACCATAAGGACTACGAGAATCCCCACTGGGACGCTCGATGATCGAAAGAATATCACCCAAAAGCGCACTGCTAGTAGGAGCAGCCCCAGCCCCGCGGCCAACGATCAAAAGCTCACCCACCAAATGCCCCCGAATAGCAACCCCATTCAAGACACCATCCACCCGTGAGAGCGGATTTTGATGCGAGACCAGCGTCGGAAAAACAGACAAAGTGAGCTTGTTTCCAGCATAGCTTTTGGCCTGCGCCAATAACTTCACCGAAAATCCAATTTCTTCCGCGTAGCTCAGATCTTCACGGTCAATGCCTTCTATGCCGGTACACTGCACATCACTAGGCGCAAAATACTGACCGAAAGCCAGTGAAGCAATAATTGAGATCTTGTAGCGAGCATCGGCCCCGCTCAAATCACTGCTCGGGTCGGGTTCCGCGTAGCCTAGAGCCTGAGCCTGCGCCAATGCTTCCGCAAAAGATGCCCCCTCACTCATAGTACTGAGCATAAAATTTGTGGTGCCGTTGAGGATGCCGACGACCTCAGTGATCCGGTTGCCGGTGAGGCTGCCCAAGATGGTGTTTATGACTGGTAGACCTCCTCCGACTGTGGCATCTAGGCGCACTTGGCGATTATATTTTTCGGCCTGAGCAAAGATTTTTGGGCCATGCTTAGCGATCAGTTCTTTGTTTGCTGTGACCAGATGCTTGCCAGCAGCCAAGGCTCTCAAGACATAATCTAAAGCCGGTTCCTCGCAGCCCATCAGCTCAACCACCAGCTCAATGTTGGGATCGGCCAGTATCTCTTCGATATTTGTTGTGATCAGACTGGCAGGAAGATCGCGCGGCTTACTGGGGTCTTTCACTAAGGCTTTTTTCAGTTTGACCTTCTGCTCAGGATTTTCAAGCAGCTCTTTGGCTAAATAAGAGCCGATATTGCCGCAACCTAGTAGGGCTATTTCAGTCATGTTTTGCTTCATAAATACACTTACTTTGTAGTCTACAATGGACTCTAAAGAACCAAGTAATCTATGTCTGGCTCACCCACAAACAAGCTCTTCAAAAAAGCAGTACTGAAAGGCACTAGACTGATCAAAAAAGGCCTAGAGCTCAGCCAAAAGCCAATGCCACCATGGGACGGTGACCCAAACGCTCCAGCCGTAGCCGTTGATGTGATGGGTGGCGACCATGCTCCCTACGAAATCATCAAAGGAGCGATCAGAGCCGCTCGTGAATACGGCGTGCCAGTTCAGCTGGTGGGCTCTCCCGAAAAGATTGCGCGAGTAATAGGCAGGCTCGATATTTCCGGTCTACCAATCGAGATCGTCCCAGCTACTGACAGCATCGGCATGGACGATAAGCAGCCAGTGCTAGCCGTCAGGCGCAAACCACAAGCTTCAATCGTCGTCGCCATGAGACAAGTAGCCCAAGGTAGAGCCAGTGCCGTTGTGAGCGCTGGCAGTACTGGCGCTGTCGCTGCCGCTGCTTTGCTCATCCTCAAGCGCATCAAAGGGATCGAAAGACCGGGCATTGGGGTGGTGATCCCGTCGTCTAAGACAAACATCGTGCTGATTGACGCTGGCGCAAACGTCGACTCTACGCCAGTGCAGATAGCGCAACATGCGATCATGGCCAGTATTTTTGCTTCACAGGTCTTGGAGCAGGATTCACCTCGGGTGGGGCTTTTGAATATCGGTGAGGAGGCTGGCAAAGGCAACGCTCAAAGCAAGCTCACCTACGAACTACTAAGCAAGTTATCTGTAATTAATTTTATCGGTAACGTGGAAGGGCGGACGCTCTCAGAGCACCACTGTGATGTTTTGGTGACTGATGGATTCATCGGAAATGTTTTTTTGAAGACACTGGAAGGATCGATCAAGATGATGTTGCAGATGCTGCATCAGGAGCTCACCAAATCGATTGACTTGAAGATGGGGGCGATGATCTGTCGGCCAGCTTTCTCCGAGATCAAAAACAACAGGCTAAACTACGCCCGTTATGGTGGAGCGATGCTCTTGGGAGTACGAGGTCCGGTGGTGATCGCTCATGGCATTTCCAATGATTTTGCGATCATGAATGCTATTGTTTTGGCGCAAAACGCTGTGAAGGCTCAGGTTGTTCAGCAGATTGAGGCTAAGCTCAGTTTAGATGAACTGGAGGGCTTGCTTTGCGATCAGCCTTGCGAGACTGAGATCATCGAGAACGTTTAGAGTGCTTGAAGCCTAGTCCTAGGGTAAACACCGAAGGCAAGCTCTCCCAATAGTGCAAATACTAAAGAGAGAGGCCAACCCTAGCTATGGAACAGACAGAATTAAATCAAGATCACTCACAACAGATTGACCTCAATAAGACAGTAGTCAATAAACCAATAGGCATAAACCTCCGCCACGATCTAGAAATGAGTCACCTCGAAGACGGAAGCTTTCAGATTCGTGACCCAGAAGTGATCCGTTACTTCCACCTCGGCCTAGAGGAAGCGGAAGTGATCACCTTGATGCAAACTATGCATCCCAAGCAAGTGGCCGAAAGAACTAGTTTTAGCGAAGACGATCTGAAGCGTTTTTTGGGCATGCTCAAAGGTTGGGGCCTACTAGAAGGGACAGTAGCTCCTAGACGGCAACAACAATCCCAAAAGACCCTGATTCAGCTTTTTTTCAAGCGCTACAAGATAGCAGAACCGGATAGCTTTTTCGATGATTGGACAGGCAAGCTCGCTTTTCTTGGCTCAAACCCCGCCAAAGTTTTCTATGGGGTGCTTCTCGCTTGGACTTCTGTTGTCTTTTACCAAAAGGCTACTGATTTGATGGCTTATGGTTGGCCTAGCATTCTCGATTCATGGCCGATCACCACTGCTATCTTTGTTTTGCTTTTGTTTGTCACACTCTCTTTTCACGAGTTAGCGCATGGTTTTTGTCTCAAATATTTTGGGGGTAAAATACCGGAAATTGGTTTCTATTTTTCCTATGCTACTCCTGCTCTCTACACTGACGTGAGCGATATGTACAATCTTCCGCGCAAGCGCGACAAGATCTGGGTAATGGCTATTGGACCTTTGGTGCAGATTATTTTAGGTTGCTTAAGTTTTTTGGCTTGGAGTGAGGCTGTTCCGCATACTTTCATTGCTGATATTTTCTTTCTCAGCTTCAGCGCTTGTTTTTTCAGCTTGAGCATGAATCTCAATCCGCTCATTCGGCTTGATAGTTATTATATTTTGCAGATTGGTTTGGGGGTTTATTCGCTCCGGAGGAGAGCTTGGACTTACTTTTTGGCTAAGCTCACTGGCAAAAAGCTACCGGAGTATCCTACAGCTCGTGAAAGAAAAATCTTTTTGCTTTATGCGCCCTTGAGCATCATTTACACTACTGTGATCATGTTTGTGATGTTGACTTTTTACTTTGGGCAGAGCTTTGTGGAACTGCCGGCTGTTACTTTACTTTTGGTGCTTTTACTTTATGCTGCTTCGCAGACTCCTTTGGCTCGGGGCAAGAAGGCTGGGGAGCCCCCAACAACTTCCTCAGCTCCTAGCGCACAGGCTCCACAATAGGCCCAAAGCTGAGCGCTTGTACCGGACAAATAGAAATGCACCCCCCACAACCAATACAAGGTTCTTCTTTCAGCGTAAAGCTCCCAAGAATAGGCTTTTTGTCTAGGTGAGCATAAGAAGCGACATCAATGCCCATCGGGCAAACAGAAGAGCAAAGATTTAGCCCACGACAACTGGCATTGGCGACAATCGCAAAACGGGATTTGGTGAAAGACCCGACCAGCTGCATAAAACGCGCCAAAGCACAGCCGTAGCGACACCAGATCCGTGTCCCCATAAACGGATAAAGCCCGACCCCCAAGATAGCCCCAAAGATAAAATCGATACTGAGATCCTGAAACGCCTGCAGCGCAAGTCTAATGTCGTGAAAACCAGCCCCAAATAGTTTTCCAGCATCGATGAGGATCACAATCCCAAAACCAACACTAAAAAGCATCACAGCAACCTGAATCCATTCGAGTTTTTTGGCCTCATCACCACGAGGAGTAAGCTCAGCCACCCAGCGCGAACCCCAAGGAGTAATGCCAACTGCCTCAGCTAGATTCCCGCAAGGACAAAACCAACTGCAATAACGCTTCCCAAAGAAATAAACCAAAACCGGAATCAAAACGAATAAATACAAAGCCATACCCCAACTGGCAAAACCGGGATAAAGGTAAACATGAGCGTCTTTGAAAGCGCCTTTGTCTACCGGATCAGCCTCAAAGAAATGCCCGGTGAAGAGCGGGGCTAACACCTGAGGAATCAAAAAGAAAACTAAAAGCTGAGCCACTAAAATCGAACTGAATTTGCCGCGCTGATAAGGATCGATCTTGATCTTGGTCTTTGCTCGCCAGTAGGGGTTGAAGCCGCCGGTAATCACCCACAGACAAGCCACAGAGACAATGCTGGTGTAAGCCAAGCTATACCAAAAGCCCAGATTCTTGCCCAGAAGCGCAAAGTCACCGGGCACTTTCCCAAAGACTGCCGGATATTTGTAGGCTAGGTAAAACAAAATCACGCTGGGAACGAAAAGAACTAGAAAGATCTTCTCGCTCAGAGAACGCTTAGAGGGGGCTTTGCTTGTAGACATGAGCTTGGTTTCTTACTGCTGGATGAATTGTCTCAAGCCATCGCGATTGAGCGCGCCCACTTCCACCTTCACCGGTGCACCGTCTTTGAAGAGGATGAGAGTAGGAATGCCACTGATCCGAAATTCTTGAGCTGTCTGGGGATTTTCGTCAGTGTTTAGCTTGAAGAATTTCACTTCAGGGATCTCTTTGGAAAGCTCGTCTAAAAGCGGAGCTAGTTGTTTGCAAGGACCACACCAAGGAGCATAAAAATCGACAAAGACTAGACCCTTAGTGTCTTTGACATCGGCCTGAAAATGAGCGTCAGAAGTAGCGTTTACGTTAGCCATAGTTGGTTTGAGTTGTCTGTATGGAGATTATACATTTAGGGTTGGGGTCAGATACTTTTCAAAGCCGGTTTTTCCCAGTAAAGCGTAGGTTAGCTTTTTGCTGAGCTCGACGCCAGGCTGGTTGAAAGCATCAATGCCATAGAGGGCGCCAGCCAGCGCTGTCATTAGCTGAAAGAGATAAAGCAGAGCGGCTACATTGGCCGGATTGACCCGTTCGAGTTCAATGCAAAGATTGGGAACACCTACTTGGGTGAGAGCCATAGCCGTACCTTCGCCTTCGGCGTGGATTAAGCGCAACAAAGACTCACCGGCTAGGTCCTCAAAACCAGCGACAGGCTCTTTTGGTAATGCAAAAGCTTGATCGAAATTCAGCACTTTCAAGAAGAAAAGAATTTTATTTTTCGGCCCCTCAGCAAAGAGCTGGAGCTGAGAGTGCTGGTCAGTAGCTCCGACGGCCTTCAGGGGGGTAGGGCCAGTCTGAGCGTTCTTGCCGAGTGACTCAGCCACTAGCTGCACGTACCAGTCAGCAATGCGGGCGAGCTTACTGGAATAGATGAAGAGCGGGTTTATATTGCAGCCGAGCTCTCTATCGGCGTGATGGAGGGCACAGGCTAGCTGAACGGCTGGATTTTCGTCTAGCTTATCTGTCTTCAGCCAGCTGGCAGCTTCCAACAAACCCTTTCTCAGCTCCAGAGGAGAGATGCCTACCATAGCAAGCGGGAATAGTCCCACTGGCGTAAAGACTGAGAAACGTCCTCCGACGTGGGGCGGGACAGCAAAGCTCAAAATTCCGTGCTCACGAGCAAATGCTCTCAAAGGGCCTTTTTCGGGATCTGTGATCATCACCAGATGCTGTTTATAGTGCTCTTCGCCGACTGTGCCTTTCAGTAGCTCTAGCGCTTTCAAGAACACTGAGATCGTCTCGGCTGTGCCGCCAGATTTTGTGATCACACAGAAGAGCGTTTTGCGTGGGTCTAGCTCTGAGAGTATGGCGGCATTCCAGTCTGGATCGACGTTATCGAAGAAATGCAGTCTTGGTTTATTATTTCGCTTTTCGGGAGGGAGACTATTCCAGAGCGGGTGAAGGAGGGCTTGGCTTAGGGCTTGGGGGCCTAGGGCTGATCCTCCGATGCCTATCACTGCTAGGTCTTGGAAGTTATGTTTTGCTTGCAGTTCTTGAGCTTTTTCTTGTATGTCTTGAAAGATGCTTTCGTTGTGGGCGAGATTTGTCCAGCCTAGCCATTCGTTTGGATTTTCGCTTTGTTCGGTGATATTTTTGAGGGCTTTATTGAGGAGAGGGGTTTTTTCTGCTATTACCGCTTTGAGATCAAAACTCAAAGAATCTGGATTTATTGTGATTTTCATTGTTTAAAATTTTGCGGCAAAGGGCTAATTTTTGCTTGCTGTCTGTCGTGAAAGTCTTTTTTTCTGGGGCGAATCTCGGGCCTATAGCTCTTAGCACTCCATAGCTTGTTTTTTCAAATTCAACAGGGGGTTTTGGGGTGGGGTTTTGGCACTTCGTGCACTCACGCTAAGCGGTCAGCCCTGCTTAACAAGCTCAGGTGACAATAAACCCCTCAATTCCTCAATCAATCCACGATCCTCAGGCACACAAGCACCAAGCACCCCCAAGATCTCCAAAAAAGCATCCTCAGGCTTCTTGCCAGTCATGTCCACCCTGCAAACCTTTAAACCCTCTACATCACTGAGATGTTGAAACAATTGCGCGTAGCGCACACGGATCGACTGTAGCTCAGCAAGCGGTCTCTTCGGCGCTTCGAGAGTGATCTGAGTAGGATCGATATCGAGCCAAATCACCAAACTAGGCCTCACCCATGACTCCAAGTAAGCCTCAGGAGTCTCTTGATCATAAACACATGCACTCATCCAATAACGATTTGTGACAAGTGTCTTGTCAGCCAGCAAGTTTGGCAGGATCTTAGCGATCAGATGATGCCGTCTATCTTCAAAATATTCAGCCGCTGACCAGCGTCCCGTATTGGGCGAAGAATAAGGCTCTTTGCTGAAGTTCCACTTGGCCGGCAAATACTGCTTCATCAGACTAGCCATAGCCGCCTTACCGCTCCCCTCCATTCCCTCAAGCACAATGAGGCGACCGGTGACGTTTTTCAACTCATCACGCGGGTCCAGATAATCGTCAAAATCCAAATAAATGAACAGGCACACCGAAGCGGCTACCATGATCATCAAAAGTATGATTAGAGCGTCCATGTCATTTTAATTAATAATCGCTATTTGCGGCATTTCTAACGGTGGAAGAGAAGGAGGAACAATCGGCTTTGCTTCTTTTACTTTCATACCCGTTACTCGACTAAATCCATCCTTAGACATACAAACTCCAATCGATCTATCGCTTTGCTGAAGCATAGGCTTACGGAGACTGACCACAATAAACTGAGCGAGATTAGCCTGTTTCCGCACCATCTTGGCTAGTCTGTCGACGTTGAGGCCGTCTAGGAACATGTCCACTTCATCGAAAGCGTAAAAAGGAGCCGGATTGTGCCATTGCAGCGCAAAGATAAAAGAGAGTGCCGTTAGTGACTTCTCACCACCACTCATCGCTTCGAGCCTTTGCATTTTTTTGTTGCGGGGACGAGCCTGAATGATCAGGCCACCCTTGAATGGATCTTGGGGATCTTCTAGAGACAGCTCACCATAGCCATAGGAGAGCTCAGCAAAAATCTCTCTGAAATGCTCATTGACTTTAGCAAAAGCCTCACTGAAAGAGCTGTATTTGTGGTCTTGATAGTCGCTGATCCGCTTTTCGATCTCGACTTTTTCTTTTTGGAGCGCTTCGATCCGCCCTTCCATGTCTTTGATTTTTTCTTGGGCTTCAGCAAATTCATCAATTGCTTTCATATTCACCGGCTCAAGCGAGTTTAGGCTGCGGCGAAGCGCGTCAATGCCATGCTTGATGAACTCTGAGCTTTCTTTGGGCTCATCCATCACGTCTTCATAGGCCAGCAGATCTGCTTCTAGTCCATTTGCTTGCAGACCCAAAGAGACGTTTCGGGTTTTCAGGTCGGCCACTTCTTGCGAAATCCAACCAAGATTCTCGCTCAGACTGCCCTTTTGGCTACTGAGACGAATCATTTCTTTGTTCAGATTTTCTTTTTCGGCCAGCAAACCTTGGCTTTCGGCCAGTAGTTCACGCAGTTCGCGGTCTTTTTCATAGAGATCTTGACCTAGTTCTTTGAGGCTATCAAGCTGCTCTTGACGCTTGGCTTGCAGGTCTACTATTTGTTCGTGCGCTTTCTGGATTTCTTTTTCACCTTCTGAGAGCTGTTCTTGAAGCAGCTGTTTTTCTTTGCGCATTGAGGCGGCTTCGATTTCGGTATTTTTTTGGCTGACATCCAGTTTTTTGATCTCCAGATCGAGAGCTTGCGCTTGGCTGAGCGCTTCTTCTAACTCGGCGCTCTTGGTGCTGGGGGTCAGTGTCAGTAGCGCCTCGTGCAGTGCTTTGATGTTTTGCTGGGCACGTTCTAGTTCTGGCCTGAGCGCTTCTAGTCTGTTTTCTAGCGCTTCGCGCTCGCCTCCTCTAGTGGTCAGCTTGGTTTGCAGATCGGTAACGCTGGCTTTGGCTGCATGGTAGTTGGCGCTCAGGTTATCGATCGCTGATTTTTCGCGGACAAAATTGAAGCGGCTCTCTTCTAGTTCTTTTTTTGCTTCTTCCATTTCGTTTTCTAGAGCAGCTAAGTCACGATCGAGGTTTATAAGTTGGCGCTTCAGGCTCTCTGAGTTTGCTTTTAGTTTGTCTTGGTTCGCTTCATCTTCTCGCCCAAAGCTGACATTAGAGCCGGCCACTTGGCTGCCGCCAGTCATTGCGCCGCTCGTTTCGAGCAAATCGCCCTTGAGTGTTACAAGCCTGTATTTTCCTAGTGCCCTGCGGGCTGACTGGAGATTTTCAAAGACCAAAGTAGAGCCAAAAGCATGACTGAAAGCTTTCTTAAAACGCGGATCGCCATCGACCAGATTGGCTGCCCAGTCCACTACGCCGTCTAGATAGGGGAGTGAGGGTAAATCAAAAGTTTTCAGTTTGTTTAGGGGCAAGAAAGTGGCCCGACCGAGCGAATGCTGCCTAAGATACTCGATCAACTCGGCGGCTAGGGCGTCATCTTCCACCACAATCGATTTTAGCCTGTTACCGGCGGCCGTCTCTAGCGCCAATCTGTACTGGTCTTCGACTGTGCCCAGTTGAGCGAGGACTCCATAGACTCCCGCTTTCCCAAGCCTCAATACCCCATCGAGCGCCCGCCCCCAGTGTTGGGTGTATTGGCTTTTAGCGTCTAGTTTGTTCAATTCGTTTTCGGTGAGGCGAAGATCTTCTTGGGCTTTTTTGCGTTCTTGGATCATCCCTTCCGCTTCGCGTTTGAGCTTGCCTAGGTATTTGTCAGACATGGCGATCCGTTCTTCGATCGCTTTCAGGTTAGCGGCTGAGATCTTGCGCTCAAGAGACTGGATTTCATAGAGCGTCTTTTCCAGTTCTTCGCGATCGGCTTTGATCATTTGGGCCAGATCTTCTTTGCGGTGGAGGTGTAACTTGCGCTCAGCGCTCAGATCGGCTTCAAGGCGGGTTTCGTTAGTCAGCTGAATTTGCAGTTTTTCCAGTTCGCCCGAAGCGTCACTACCTTCGTGACTTTTGGTCATGATGCTCTCTTGGAGCTGGGTTCTGGCTGCTTCTAGTCTTTTGATTTGGTTCTGGAAATCGTCTGTTTTTCTTTCGACTTTTTGGGCTTGCAGATCTAGATCGTTGACTTTGCCTGTGGAGAGCTTGGCGTCTTTTTGCAGGCGTTCTATTCTTTTCTGGAAATCTTCGCTTTGCTTGCCGAGAAATTCCACTGAGGCTTCGCTGCGGGTGATTTTTGTCTTTAGCTCTTCAATGTCTTTGTTAAGATCTTGGGGTGATTTTTCGGCTATTGCTTTGGCTATGGCTTGGGCGCTGCTTTCGATGTTGAGGAGAGTATCACTCAGCTCGCCGAGTTTCAGGATCAATTCCGATTTTTCTTGGACTTTGATCTCAAGGTCGTGTTTGAGTTGTTCTAGAGCTTCTTGCAGATCACGCCTACGGGCTTTTAGGGAGAGTGCCTCTTGGACGTGCAGGTCGCCTTTTAGTTTAGAATATTTGAGGGCTTTTTCTCTTTCGCCTCCTAGTGTTTTCAGTCTGTCACTGAGCTCGACGATCAAGACTGAGTGCTTTTCCATGCTGCTTTCGGCTGATTGGATTTCGCCTTTGGCTTCATCTATTTTTCGGTCAAACTGGGCTACACCGGCTAGTTCATCGATGATCCGGCGTCTTTCGAGCGGTGACATGGAGATGATGCGGGTGACATCGCCTTGCATGACGACGTTGTAGCCATGGCCTGAGACATTGTGTTTGAGCAGTTCTTCGTGGATCTCAGTCAGGCTTGAGACTTTATCGTTGAGTAGATAGATACTGTCATAGGAGTCATTGGCGCGCAGTCGGATTTTTCGGCCTACTTTGAATTGGGAGCCTGTGCTTGGATCATAGAAGGTTACTTTCACCAATGTTTCTTTCTTCCCGCTGAGATTGTTCATCAGTTCGGGCAATCTTTCTATTCTGATCGTTTTATTGGTGCTCAGTCCGAAGCAGAAGAGGAGGGCGTCAACTATGTTTGATTTTCCGGAACCATTGGGGCCAGAAATAGTCGTGAAGCCAGGATAGAAGGGTATTGTGACCCTCTCGCCGAAAGACTTAAAGTTATCGATCTCGATTGACTCGATGTACAAGAAGGGGTCCCAGCTAATATCGACTTATCTATATATGAAGATAACACGTCTTAGCCTGCTTTATCGAGTGGTGGCTTGAGTCTTGAATATTTTCAGTATCGCCTCAAACTCCCGCTTAAGTTTTACGGGAAACCAGAAAAGCGCCTTAAGAGAAACCCAGTTTGCAAGAAAATCATCCCAAGAATCAAATCAATGTCACCTTTCAATCGGGTGAAGCTTCAAGCTTCCTCAAACTCCCGCTTAAGATTTAAGGGGAACCAGAAAAGCGCCTAAAGAGAAACCCAGTTTGCAAGAAAATCATCCCAAGAATCAAATCAATGTCACCTTTCAATCGGGTGAAGCTTCAAGCTTCCTCAAACTCCCGCTAAAGATCGAAAAGAGGCCACAATGCTCAATCAATCAAGATCGCTCCAAGGGATTCAGCCCATTCTCTTACCTTCTCGTCAGAAGCTCGACTGGGTGTCCTAGCTGGACAGGTCAGAGATTTCCTCTTGCCTTTATGATCCCGAACGTCAATGTTATTGCCTAAACCTGGATATGTGCTTCCTTGCTGTGCTACATAGTACAGATCTTTAAAGAAATCTTCAATGCATTTTTTTTTGTAAGCCCTTTCTGACTCTTGAACAGGGGAACCTTGAGGATCGGTGATAGAGCATGAAAGGATTTTAACAATTGGTTGGGAGTATTTCATTGAAAATAGGAATTTCGCTTTTATGTGAAATTTATTAGGGCTTTTCAATTCATTGTCATCGGTTGTAACTTGGAATTGCTTATTTGCTAGCCGCTCAATCGTATGGCGGTGAGCATGCCTAGGCTTTGATGCTCTCGGTCTGTTGAAATGAACTTTAGAGCCTATTCTGTGAGGTAGGATCTGATCAAGATAAGCTAAAAGATTTGACATTTTTTCTTCTATCTTAAATTGATAGAGACAGTCTAGCCACTCTAGGAGATCTGGAGCTTCTCCTGTGAACTTTTTCAATTCGTTCACCGATCTAGCCTGACTCAAAGAAAGCTTAGTGCCAGTGAGATTAACCTTATAAAAATCAGCTCCTTGAATCTTTGCATCACTGAGATCGGCCATGCTTAGGTCTGCAAATAAGAGAGTTGCATCACTTAAGTTAGTTCCAGAGAGATTGGCGCCAGTGAGGTCAGCTTTGGCGAGAGTGCCTCCAGAGAGATTGGCCCCACTGAGATCGGCCTTTTGGAGCTTAGCCTCACTAAGTGTGGCCTCCCTGAGATTAGCGCTGCGGAGGATGGCAGCATTGAGCTTTGCGTAGACTAAAGAGGCTCGGGTGAGCTGGGCTTCTGTGAGATCAGCGCCAATCAGCTTCGCTCCTGAAAAATCTGCATTGACAAGATTAGCCCTAGCCAGCTTTGCCTCTGTAAGATCGGCATAAGAAAGATCGGCGTCCGGCAGGTTGATCGCCTCTAAATCAGCTTTTTGTAGATCGGCTCCTTTGAGCTTTCTTGCATTCTGCGTTAAGAAGTCTTGCTGCTTCAAACCTGCTGTAGTAAGCCTCAAGTGATCATTGTGCTCCTCCCAGCACTTCATCTTTTCTTGTAGCAATTCAGGACTATCGTCTATTGAGGGCCATTGCTCAAGAGAAATACTTTTGATTGGATTCTCGCGAAGAGCGATGGCATAGACCCTCAAGCTTGGCTGGCCTTTTTCAGTCGATACTAAGGTTTTAACTAGTTCTTCAGTGGCTGTTACGTGGTAAGGACTACCCAGAGAGGAAGCTGGGGCGTGGAACTCGTGGGATTTAAAGATCTGAACTTTCAATTTTCAATTAGCGGATTTAAGAATTTGATAATTATACGTTACGAGTTAGGGCTTTCTGTGTGTGGGAGCATGAAAGACTAGTCTAGATAGATGGTCAAGGCTTAGCCTTGTCAGCCTTGTTGGTTGGCGAGTTGTCCACAAGCAGCCTCAATGTCCCCACCCAAAGTAGCCCGCACAGTGACCTTACAACCCGAACGCTCAGCCACCTGCTTGAAAGCGGAAATCCGATTGGCCGAAGGCCGCTGAAAAGCGCCAGAAGTCTCATTATAAGGAATGATATTGAGCAGAGCCGGAAAACGTAAGCCACCCAAAAAATCAGCCAAGGCACGCGCCTGATCATTAGAATCATTGATCCCGGCCAAAAGCGTATACTCAAAAGTAATGCGGCGATGAGTATTCGCGTAATGATCTTCGAGCGCTTTCACCAGCTCATGCAGTGGCCAACGTTTGGCGATCGGCACCAGATCTTCCCGCAGATCTTGATTGGCTGAGTGTAGCGAGACAGCTAGATTTATTTGTAGTTTCTGGCGACCAAGCTCGATGATCTGAGGCACTAAACCACTGGTGGAGACTGTGATCCGGCGCACTCCTATGCCCATGATGCTTCTGAAGATATTGATGGACTCGATCACCTCAGGCAAATTCAAAAGTGGCTCACCTTGGCCCATGTAGACCAGATTGTCGATTTTTTCGCCGGTTTGGCGTTGGATCGAAGCGACCTGATCCACTATTTCTTGAGCGCTCAGATTGCGCTTGAAGCCTAGCTTGCCGGTGGCACAGAAAGGACAACCGACGGCGCAGCCGACCTGAGAGGAAAGGCAGACTGTCAGATTTTCCCTACCGGTGAAACGCATCAGCACAGACTCGACCACTTGGCCGTCTGGGAGGCTGAAGAGATATTTGGCTGAGCCGTCTATTTCGCTTATACGTTTTTGCGCTTCTTCTAGAAGCTGAATGCGGAACACTTGGGCTAATTTTTCTCTTTTGTCTGCGCTGAGATCTGTCCAGTCTTGAAAATCACTGGAGAAGCGGTTGTAGAGCCAAGCGATGATTTGGTCTGCTCTATATTTTTCCCAGCCTAGATTACTCTGGAGGAGGCTAGCTAATTGGGTTTTAGAGAGACCAGAAAGGGCGGGTTTGGTTATTTGGGGGGGAGGAGTCATACGGAAAAATTCAAGAATACCACTCCACCACTAAACCCTCAAAAATCACAGATGTTGGGTTCGCTTAAAAGCACTCCAACCAGGATACTGTGCAGCCGAACCGAGCTCCGATTCGATACGTAAAAGCTGATTGTATTTGGCGATCCGATCGGTGCGGTTTGGCGCCCCAGTCTTGATCTGGCCAGCATTGGTGGCGACAGCCAAATCAGCGATGAAAGTATCTTCGCTTTCACCCGAACGATGTGAAATCACCGAAGTATAACCACTACGATGAGCGAGCTCAATGGCGTCAAAGGTCTCAGTGAGCGTGCCGATCTGATTTACTTTGATCAAGATAGAGTTCGCTATGCCACCCTCTAGGCCACGGCGCAAACGGGCGACGTTTGTCACAAAAAGATCGTCACCGACCAACTGGCAACGGCCACCAAGTCTATTGGTCAAATCTTTCCAGCTACCCCACTCATCTTCGGCCAGTCCGTCTTCAATTGAGATCAGATTATAATCACCGACCCATTTTTGGTAAAGATCGATCAGCTCACTGGGAGTCATTTTTTTGCCTTCTTTGGCCAAATCGTACTTGCCTTCGGCTTCATTGAAGAGCTCACTGGCCGCTGCATCGAGCGCAAGCCCAAAGTCTTTGCCCAGCTTGAAACCGCTGAGTTCGATCGCTTGAATGATCAGCTCAAAAGCTTCAGCATTGGATTTGAGACTTGGCGCAAAGCCGCCCTCATCGCCGACGCTTGTCGCGTAGCCTTTTTGCTTGAGCACAGACTTGAGCGCCTGAAACACTTCACTACCCCACTGGAGGGCTTCCGAGAACGACGCAGCTCCGGCTGGCACGATCATGAATTCTTGAAAGTCAACGGAATCAAGGGCATGCTTGCCGCCATTGAGGATATTGAGCATTGGGACAGGCAAGACTTTCGCATTCACGCCGCCGAGATATCTATAGAGAGGCAAACCCATCTCCGAGGCGCAGGCTCTAGCGATGGCCATGCTGACTCCCAGTATCGCATTGGCGCCCAGTGAGGCTTTGTTGGGGGTGCCATCGACAGCGCAGAGCTTGACATCGATTATTCCTTGCAGGCGAGCGTCTATTATCTCGTCGCCACTGAAGAAGATCTCGGCTATATCATCGTTGACGTTTTTGACGGCGTTGCGGACGCCTTTGCCTCCGTAGCGGTTTTTGTCACCATCACGCAGCTCTACCGCTTCAAATTTGCCGGTGCTAGCTCCTGAAGGGACAATTGCTCTACCGACTGAGCCACCAAAAAGCCCCACTTCTACTTCAACGGTTGGGGTGCCACGGGAGTCTAGGACTTCGCGGGCAAAGATTTTGTCTATTTGATAATTCTCGCTCATGTCTTGTTTTTTTATGTCTGTAGGATAAGCATAGGTCTTGAGCGGCCTGAATGGAAACTGTATGACAATAATTTTCGGGTATAATAAAGATTGTCCATACTTACGGGGGCGCGTAGGATTGACATGAATTCTGAACGAATGAGCGCGAGCCGAGTCTTCTCAGTAAACTCGTAAAAGTGCTGAGAAAAAACCAACATGCCAACACAGGCAGTAATGTCAGAACTGTAGATTTCGGAATGAGAGACAATGTTGTTTCTTTGTTCGGAAACGATGCTGCTATCGCAGCCTAGTGAAATCGGTATAGACCGAACCTTCACTTTCTGACTAGTGAGATGGGGTATTTTGCCGCTTCATCTTGCTCTAAACGGGCAAATAGTCTATTTCTTCTCAGCAGGTCGGGGAGGTGGGCGAAAATACTGAGCTGCGATCCTGTTTTTGAATGTCACTTCTTGGTTTCAGCAAAAACCTAAATCTGACTACGCTCGTAGTGCTTTTTCTGGATGACTTTGTGGACGAGAAGGGCAGCTCTTCTCCGCCTCCAATTTTTTAGTTCTAGGATATTTGTCTTGAAAATCTTTTTTTCCGACTGGGTTTTTTCCTTAAACTGCTCTTTGTGGTACTGCTGAATTTTAGAACTCAAAATCGCTCCGCTCACTTGAGGTAGCTTGAATTTTTTCTACATGGGGGACTGACATCCCCCAAACCCCCGTTGAATTTTGAATAACTTCGCAAATGGGAGTTTAGCTGAGTAGTAAGAGAGCTGCTAAGCCTATACGCAGGCTAGCCCTCAAAGAAAACTACAGATAATAAACATCAAGAGATTCTGACTTGATCACCTAGTGCTAACATGTAAATTTTCAAATAAATCCCAATGCCAATCGGAAATTCAAAGCATGTTCACAAGACTTAAAAGTCCGGCCATCTTAAGATGTTTTCTATACTCTTCTTCTGAAATCTCTGGTCTTTTTAGTATTTTGCGATGTTCTTGAATGACTAAAAGTATTTTGTCTTCGTTAAACTGAAGTTCTTGTAGTAAGAATTCATTAGGTGTTATTGTCTCTATCTCATAAGTACTTTGCTCGACTTCTTTGCGAAATGATGCATCTAAGCTGATAATATAGTCGCAATTTCCATGAATAGCTGCGGCCAGTAAATGCCTATCTTTCGGGTTTATTTCCATGAGTTGTTCTTCTAGGTATTCATAGCCATCAATAATTGAGTCTGAAAAACTATCATTGATTTTGTTCATTGTCTTTTCTAAATTTTCCCATGGTATTTCTTGTTTTTCCTCAACATTTTTCATCCATTCTTCATGGATTTTATTAGTGAAGCGCGGCTTTATCGCTATTTTTTGAAAAACCCTAAGCATCACGTCTCGCAAAAAAGACTGATAGACGACGTTTGCATCGACTAATAATATACGTGAAATCATTCTTGATTTTTTTAACTATATTATTATACCTAGGTTCTTTTGTTTTCTTGCTTTGGACGATTAAAGTAAAATAGACTTATTTCTCAAACGTAGAAAAAACCGTTTTGTTGACTTTCTATAGCTAACTCATCTAAATTTTTTGTTTGTTCTACTTTGAGCTTTCTTTTGTATTCCAACAAATCACTATATTTAATCCGGCGATGCTTACCAACCAAAGTAAACGGAATCTTCCCTTTATCCAAAATCTCACAAATCAAAAACTTACGCGAAACATGCAAAAATTCAGCCGCCTCTTGCGAAGACAATATAGGCCGCAATGCCACCAACTCAACAGCATTTCCCTGCTCAAGGTTGAGCAAGGCTTCGTAAATTAGCTCTTTCAATGCTGCCGGTAAACTAAAACTCTCCGCTTTACCGTCGAGAACTAAAGATACTTGCTCAGCCAAATAGAGACTTCCCGCCAGTTTAGCAAAACCTTCTTCCTTCTCTTTGTGCTGCTTGAATTCTGTGTGCATTTTAAGACTTCCACTAAGCTTCTATTCCCATTATAAACGATTTATTCGCGCTAAGTGATTTATTCGATTCCAAGGGGGCAGCAAAAGACATTTGACGAGCGTTACGGGTAAGCAGTAAGCTTTAGCTGACTGGGATTTTGCAAAAGCTACTAGATTTGTTCAACTTTGATGAAAGCCGTCTCCAATAAAATTCGCTCAGACATAAGACACGATGGCCCAACCTGCACCTTGGACCCTACAGAAAGGCATCTTCCAAATCTGCTCTTCTTTTCCCCCAAAAAATCCAAAGAAAAAACTGACCTCAAAAAACCAACTCCCTACAAAGCCTTCAAAGCCTTCGTCAAAGAACGCCTAGCCAAAGACCCTAACTTCAAGGTTGATTTTGAGCGTGCCGATCTCCATAGAGCCAAGCTAAATAAAATCAACTTTGCTGGCGTGAATTTTGCCAAGGCTAACCTCCAATATGCTTCTTTGTCTCTGAGCAAGCTCGACCTAGCGAACTTCAGCGGCGCGAATCTGTGGGCAGCTAAGCTCAATGGAGCCAGTCTGCAGAGAGCTAACTTTGATCGGGCAGATCTCGGCTCAGCCAGTCTAGAAAAAGCTGACTTACGAAGCGCTTCTATGCGCTCGACCCTTGGCTACAACATCAAACTCAAAGAGGCAGATCTCCGTAAAGTCGATCTGAGAGAAGCCAATCTCCATTCTGCCCATCTGGAAGGCGCACGGCTAGACGGGGCAAATTTGCAAAAGTGTATATTACATGGAGCTCAGACAAGCAAAGCTTCTTTCCAAAAAGTTGATTTTCAAGAAGCCGATTTAGAGTGTGCGAATCTAGCTTTGGCCGATCTAACGGGGGCTAGCTTTCGGGGAGCAAAACTAGGCCACAACCAATTAGACGAAAACCTTGACTTTCTCTTGGAGCAGCTACTACTGGAAGCGCTCAAAGCCCGAACTTTGCATCCAGCAGAGCAAAAAGAACTGCAAACTTTGCTAGTGCAAACAATGAAAGTGCTCAGTCATATTAAAAACCGTTATAGCTTCGAAACTCTCCAAAACTTCTTCAAAAACACGCTCTTAAACCAAACTGAAGCGCAAAGACCAGTGAAAATTCATGATCTGCACCAAAAACTAGCAAATGAATTTAGCTACGATGCAGCAGACAAAAGCCTGATGATCAGACCCGCATACATACACCATATACATTGTTTTCTGGACAAAATCATGCACTGCCAAGTGTTGCCCTTGCTCGTTAGAGCGCAAGAACCAGAAAGCCAAACAAACTTTAAAGTGACAAACCTAGTAAACGCTACCCTCGAATATTTATTGCAAAACCAAAACTGGAGTCTTGTCAGCCTTTTAGGCTTAGTCGATCGCTTTCAACGAGAAAGTCGCATAAAAATAAACAATATTGTGCCCTTTGACTCTGCGATGCCTAAAGACAAATGGCTTTCAATCACAAATAACAAGATCTGGCACGATTCTGTCTCCGGTCAAAACATCGAGGTACTGACCAGCAAAGAAGAGCTGAGAGCAGAAGGACATCGTAAAGACCCAGAAACGCTGATGCACTGTATCGGCGAAGAGAATTTCCAACACGGCAAACTAGCCGCTAGTTATAGTCTGTTCATTTTGGGTCTGCGTTCATTGCCCGGCAAAGGATTAGGTCCAAACAAAAACCTGCAAGCCACAGCGGAAATAAAAGTCTCGCTGACGCCCTTTGAAGGCGGAACAATGATCACCAGCAAAAACAATCCTAAAACCAAAATCTATTACGAAATCATCGCCATGAAAGGCTACCGTGACTGTAAGGTGAGCTCCAAAGAAAGAAAAATCGTAGACCGTTTTCTGCAAAAACATTTAGTCACTGACCTCAACCCCGACTTCGTCGAGATGATGGAGCTAGCCAAAAAGAAACAGGAAGAAACGAAAAAACATCCGGATATCCCCTTCAATCCAGAAGGAGCAGAGGGGCTTGAAACCCTAAAAAAAATCTACGATCTCTTCGCGCACTTCCACCCAGAGCGAATCAATGGGAAAAACAATCATTACAATAAAAAAGTCTCAATCTGTGACCCCAACAAAACTTTAGAAGAATTTTGGCAACCACTAATTGCGAAAATTCTCACCCCTAGGCTCTAGCTCAGGGCTCTAGAGTGCAGTAAAATATCTATAAATGGCTAAAAACAGAGAAGTAAAAAGCAGAATCAAAGCGATTCAGAATATTCAAAAAGTGACTCGCTCCATGAAGCTGATCTCTACGATCAAACTGAAACAAGTGGCCACCTATCTTCATGGACTGGATCTAGTGATAGACCAGAGCAAAAGAAACATTGGCCGGCTTCTCCATGAGCTCTATTTCACCCCCGATCTCAGGGCTACGCTCAGCCCCTTTACCCGTAAAGCCTGCAACGATGAACCCACCGGAGAGACTGTGATTCTGGTCGCCATCTCAGCCGACAAAGGACTATGTGGCCCCTTCAACTCACAACTAGCCAAAGCTGTCTCCTATAGAATAGCCTCGCTCAAAGACCAAGGGAAGAAAGTGAAGCTTGTGACCTTTGGCCGGAAAGTGATGAATTATTTGACTAAAAACCATCCGGAAAGTGAGCTTGCGCTCAGCCAAGTTGCGCTCTCCTTGTTGCCAGAAGCCGCTCTGGTTGGTCGTTGTGTTTCTGAGCTTCAGGATTTGTATCTAGATCATGCCGTTTGCTCAGTGGAGTTTATTTTCAACAAATACCTTTCTGCTAGCAGAAGTGATTTGACTATTGAGACTGTGTTGCCGCTGCCGAAGGCCATTGCGCTTGAGGGGAAAAGCGATTATGGGGCTGTCATCATTGAGCCAAGTTTTGCGGGAGCTTTAGAGGTTGCTGTTCGCCAGCAGCTCTTTGCTCAGCTCCAGAACGTCTTAGTGAGCTCTAGGGCTAGCGAACTGGCTATGAGGGTCAATGCGATGAGCGCTGCTTCTGACAATGCTAAAGATCTCATTTCGCGGCTTACCGTTTCATTCAACAAGGCTCGTCAGGCCGCTATCACACAAGAGATTTCCGAGATTGTGGCTGGTTCTGAGGTTTAGTTTTTGTTTTTGAGGGACTTTTTAGCGTATTTGCAGAAAATTGAGGAGAGCTACTAGAGCTGCTGTTGCTGCTACTACTGCAATCATTAGCGTTAGTCCTTGGCGTTTTTGCTTGGTGCTATCGTTTGAGGCTTGTTTGATGTTGTTTTCCATGGCTATATATTCACTCTTCTTACTTTGTCTGATTTTAGCTTAGGAGTGATATTCAGAGCACTGTATACACTGGGAAGTAGCCTAGATGAGGGCTAGTCGCTAGACTTATGCTAACCAGCCCCAACCTTAAATCGAATTTTTAGGGGTTGTTAAGGGGCGAAGCCCCTTAAATTAAATACTTCAAATAACCTACAGTGGGCTCAAAACCATGGTTCACTTAAGGCTATACAGTTTTTCCATGGGGGCTAGCCTGCTTTCGCTAGCTAGTCACAAGACTTATAATAGCCAGTCCTAAACCCCCTAAATCGAAATTTTAAGGGGTTGTTAAGGGGCTTCGCCCCTTAAATTAAATTCTTCAAATAACCTAAAGTGGGCTTAAACTCCCCCTTGCAGAGGGAAGGAAACTGAATTCTAGCCCTGCTGGCCGCCATTGAAGAGTGTCTGAATCTTAGCGTTTTCAGCAACGTCGGACTGAAGCTCGTTTTGAGCTGCCGGTATGTAAAGCTGACGTAGCAGTGATAGTTTCTGCGAAACCCGAAAAATCTGTGAGCTAACATCAGCAATGGTCGTGTTGGGCAAACCAAACTGCTGCGCCCTCTGATACACGGCTAGCCAGTACTGGAGCTCTTTATAATAATCACCCTGCACTTGCAGGCCTTCTGTGTAACGATTGTATGGATTGTTGTCGCTGGCGGCAAAATAACCGACGCTGGGTATACCGGAACTCATAGAGGATTCTCCCTACAGATCTTTTACCCTCAAGGCAAAAATCCCCCCATGCTATGGGGTAGCCTTTGGCTTCGGTAGGGATAACCCGAAACGAACAGAAAACAAGCGAATCAAGGTGATGCTGAGCGAAGTGATCAGCGCATTCCACTCAAAGCTAATCCCCAGCTGACGAATCAAGAGATAGAGCAAACCACCCAAAATGCAAGCCGTAGCATAGATCTCCTTCCGAAAAAGTAATGGCACTTGGTTGGCCAGCACATCTCGCAGCACTCCCCCAAAACAGCCACTAACAACCCCCATAGCCAGACTAGCCCAAGGAGCCAAACCATGACTGAGCGCAATGGTGATGCCAGTACTGACGCAAAGCCCCAAGCCTATAGCGTCAAAGACCAGAAAAATAATTTCGAAGCGCTGTAAAAGATTGCGGTAAAAGAAAATCAAAACAGCCGCCAAAAGCGCCAGCAGAATGTATTCGGGGCTCTTAAGCCAAAGCACCGGAAAATCACCGATCAAAACCGAACGCAAAGACCCACCACCAATAGCCGTCACCAGAGCTAAGATAAAAATCCCCAGAAGATCCATATTCTTGCGGACAGCCATAGAAGCGCCTGAGAGCGCAAAAACAAAGGCCCCCAAATAATCGAGTAGCGAGACTAAAAGAGCAATGTTCAAAGCCTTATGGCTTGCTGCTTGCAGGGACTAGCGGGGTATTGCTTTGCATTTCTTTAAGATCGGCTATCAGCTCTTCGCCCTTGATGGCGCCACGCTTTGAGTGAAGGAATTGGCCATTGCTGTCAAAAAAGAACAGCGAGGGAATGGCATTGACATTGAAGGCTTTCGTCAATTCTTTTTCTTCATCGATATCGACATTGACGAATTTGACGTCGGTGAATTGGGGGCTGATCCCTTCTAGGACTGTCTTAAAGTTGTTGCAGGCTGGGCACCATGTCGCTCTGAAGATGGCCACTGAAGGCTTTCCACTTTCGAAGTAGGGAGTGATCAGCGACATCGCTTTGGGGCTTGGGGCTTCAAAGCTCTTCTCAACGCCATTTGTCACTTCTTGTTGGGACTTTTCGGCGTCTGAGGTTGTTGTTACTACATTTGGGTCTGCTTTCTCACTTGCTGGCTTGCTGCAGGCTAGTAGTGATAGGCAGATGGTGGTTGAGATTATAGAATGCTTGATGAATTTCATTGTTTGATTTTATATCATTGTTCTCTGGAATTGAAATGGATTTTTTTTGAGCTCGCTTAAGGTTACCGGTTTTTCAATACTTGCTTAACGGAGCCTATTAAACACCCAAAACCGGAATAGCCTCCTCAGCAGCAGCAACAGGCTCCAAATAATCTTCACTATAAGCGCAAGTCTTACTCGAACAAGCCAGTTTATCGCCCTTCTTCAGCTTCTTATGCACCAAAAGACTCTTGCACTCAGGGCACTGCTTGTTCATCGGCAAAGCCCAGAAAACAGCGTCACAAGCAGTATTAGACCACTCATTGCAACCATAAAAGAGCTTGCCAAAACGTGATTTCTTCTCGACTATCTCGCCCTTACAGCCTTCTTTAGGACAAGCTATGCCGGTTGATTTCTGCAGTGCTATCTTGTGCGCGCAGTCTGGATTAGGGCAAAGCAAATATTCGCCGTATTTGCCGTGAGCGGTGTTGAGCTTGGTGTTGCACTTAGGACAATCAACCTCAGTAGGAGCTGGTGGAGGCAAGGGTTTTAGATCTTTATCCAGCTTCATCGTTGAAGTGCAAGTTGGATAATTCTCACAACCCATGAATGGACCAAAGCGCCCAGGCTTAATCATCATCATCCCCCCGCAGCCCTCTTTCGGACAGACTACATCGGTGGGAGTTTGGTGGTAACCGACATTTTGCTCGGCTTCCTTCAGCACAGCCTTGAAGGGGGTATAAAAATCGGCGATCATCACCTTCCATTGCTTGGTCGCCCGCTCCACTTCATCGAGTTGGCTTTCCATAAGGGCCGTGTAGCTACTCTCAAAGTATTGCCCAAAGTTCTCCACCAAAATCCGGTTAACATCTCGTCCTAGCTTGGTGGGCGAAAGACTTTTGCTTTCCAGTTTGGAGACGTATTTGCGATCTTGAATGGTGCCGATGACAGCGGCGTATGTGCTTGGCCGGCCGATCCCCAGCTCTTCGAGCGTTTTGACTAAACTGGCTTCAGAGAAGCGTGGAGGGGGCTCAGTGAAATGCTGGTTTGGGATGAAGGCTCTCAGTTCCAGCTTGTCTCCTTCTTTCATCACCGGCAACGATTCTACCGAATCGTCATCATGGTCTTTGTCTTCGTCGCTGTCAGTACCGTGAAAGGCGGCCAGATAACCCGGGAAAGCGATTTTGTCGGCTGAGGCGCGCAGAGTGGCGTCATTGGCGGCTTGATGTATTTCTACTGTGATCCGATTCACTTTGGCTGAGGCCATTTGGCTGGCGAGAAAACGTTCCCAGATCAGCTTGTAGAGCTTGTATTGGTCTGAGCTCAAGTCGTTTTTCAGCTTTTCCGGTGTTTTATCGGCGTAACTGGGCCTGATCGCTTCGTGGGCGTCTTGGGCGCTTTTCTTTTTGCTGAATTGGCGTCTTTCTTTGGGCAAATATTCTTCCCCAAACTGCTTTTTGATATATTCTTCGGCCATCTCAATGGCGTCATCGGAAATTCTGGTCGAATCAGTACGCATGTAGGTGATCAAACCCACTGTGCCGCCGGCGCTTTTGATGTCGATCCCCTCATAGAGCTGCTGTGCTACTTGCATGGTCTTCTTTACGCCAAAGCCATAACGGCTAGCGGCCGTTCTTTGCAGGGTGCTGGTGATGAAGGGAGCTGAGGGATTTCTGGTGATGCTCTTTTCTTGTACTGAGCTGACTGGCAGTGTCTGAGTGGGCTTGAAGGCTTCGATCAGTTTTTGCGCTTCCACCGATCCTCTGATGCAATTATTTTTCTTACCATCGGCTTTATCGGGGTTGACTATGCGCTTGCCTTGCCAAGTAAAAAGATTTGCTTTGAAGCTGCTCTTTCCCTTGTGGAGCTCTCCCGCAAAGGTCCAGTATTCTTCTGGCTGAAAAGCCTCAATCTCTTCTTCACGCTCGCAGATCAAGCGTACAGCCACCGACTGCACTCTACCAGCTGACCTACCACCTAGGCGTCTTTGGATTAGGGGGCTCACTTTGTAGCCTACTAGCCTATCGAGGACGCGGCGGGCTTGTTGGGCGGCGACTCGGTTTATGTCTATCGGTCTGGGGTGTTTGAAGGCTTCGCGGACGGCTTTGTCGGTGATCTCGTTGAACATGACGCGGGTCATATTCTTGGCTGGGATATCTTCTTTGAGAATTTCGCTCAGATGCCAGGCTATTGCTTCTCCCTCTCTGTCAGGGTCAGTTGCCAGATAGACGAAGGAGGATTTTCCAGCTGCTTCTCGCAGTTTTGCTACTAGTTTGTCTTTGCCGGGCAGTATTTCGTAGACTGGTTCGAAGTCTTTGCGGGTGTTTACGCCTATTTTGTGCGGGGGGAGATCTCTGATGTGGCCTACGGATGACTCGATGATGTAGTCGCTCCCGAGGATTTTCGAGATGGTTTTTGCTTTAGAGGGGGATTCTACTATTACTAGGGATTTTTTCTTCATCTGTAGTTTTTATTACTTTTCTTAAATTTCATTCTTAATAGCACATAGTGCAGATCCTGCTTAATTTAATACTTTGTTTGGTTCAAGACTAGAAGAAACTATATTTGTTGCCTACCCCTCTGAGGAAGGGAGTTTTTTTCAAGTCCCCTAGCTTGAAGGGGAGTTTGAGGGGCGAAGTCCCTCATCATCTTTGCTTCTTAAATACTCCCCCCTTCCTTGGAAGGGGGGTGGGGGGGATGGTAAGAAAAAACCACCCAAACACAAAGAAGCAAAATCCCACCACCAAAGAGCATGTTTGCACTCACCTGCTCACCCAAAACCAAAAACCCCAAAACAGAAGCCAAAATCGGATTGGTGTAAGCCGTACACATCACAGCCGTCATCGGCAAATGCCTACTAGCAAAAAGAAAACTGGAATAACCGATAATAGACCCAAACAAAATCAAATACCCCAAAGCAAACCACGCCGTAGGAGCCACCGGCAAAGGCTCTAAAAACTGCCCCGAGATCCCACCCACAAACAAAAAAGCCACACCGGCAAACAAATGCTGGTAACCGCTAGAAACCAGCGGATGGACGGCCAGTCCACCACCAAAGTGATGATAAAAAACCACCCCTCCAGCGTAACAAAGCGAAGAACACAACAAAGCCAAATGCACCCAGCCAAAACCGGAAAACACAGGCAAAGTCAAACCATCGGAAAACATCACCAACAAACCAACTGAAACGAGCAGAAAGACAGCGATCAATGACCCAGACGGTCTTTTGCGCTTCAGACAAGACTCAAAGAAAAGTGACCAAAGCGGACCTGAACCGGAGACCAGCGCCGTGAAGTTTGAGGCCACTTTGGTTTCAGCCACACTCATCAGCCCATTGCCCAGAAACCAGATCAGCAAGGCTGTCGGCAATAAAACCCAGATTTCTTTGAGGGTAATTTTGAGATCTAGCCTCATAAAGTAAGCGATCCCAAAGATAATGGCTGAAGCGGAAAGCATCCGGATAGTGCCCATGGTGATGGGCTGCAGGCTGTCTGTGTTGTCGTTGACGGCTATTCTGATCGCTAGGTGTGTACTGCCCCAAACGAGACAGACCACTAGAAGCGCCATGTAGCCGAGTTTGAGGTTTTGGGTTTGTTGGAGACTGGTGGTTGCTGTGGTCATTTAGGGCAAAGCTTTCTCACAGCCTCAGCCACCGCAGGCGCTACGCGCGGATCCAGTGCCGCCGGAATAATGTAATCAGCCCTAAGCTCAAAACCAGACACAAGCGAAGCAATGGCCTCAGCCGCCGCCACCTTCATCCCCTCTTCAACCCGCTTGGCGCCCCCATCGAGTAAACCGCGAAAAAAGCCTGGGAAACAGAGGACATTGTTGATCTGATTTGGGAAATCGGAGCGCCCAGTCGCAATCACAGCCGCTACGTCTTGGATAGAGTGTGGATCGATCTCAGGAACCGGATTTGACATAGCAAAGACTATTGCTCGATCTGCCATGGTCAAAATATTTGCTCTGGTGAGCAGGTTGGGGCCAGAAAGACCCATAAAGACATCAGCGCCCCGCAAAGCTTCTTGTAGAGTGCCTTGAAACTTGTTTTTGTTTGAGATCAGAGCTATCTCTTCTTTGGAGGCGTTCATGTTTTCGGTGCGACCGGCATAAATAGCCCCGTGCCTGTCACAGAGGATGATGTCACCGATTCCGGCTTGAATGAAAATCTTGCTACAAGCAATAGCGGCTGCGCCAGCCCCAGAGACCACAACACAGACATTTTGGGCTTGTTTGCCCACTAGCTTCAGCGAGTTTATTAGCGCCGCGAGCGTCACGACGGCCGTTCCGTGTTGGTCATCGTGAAAGACCGGCACTTGCACGGCCTCTTGCAGCCTGCGCTCAATCTCAAAACAACTGGGCGCACTGATGTCTTCTAGGTTAAAACCACCAAAAGTTGGCTCTAAGGCTTTGGCTATAGCAATCACTTCGTCCACTGTGTGGGCGTCTATGCAGATCGGGAAAGCGTCGACGCCAGCGAGCATCTTGAAGAGCATCGCTTTTCCTTCCATCACCGGCATGGCGGCTAGGGGCCCAATGTTGCCTAAGCCTAGAACGGCTGTGCCGTTGGAGAGCACTGCTACTGTATTCTTTCTAATCGTGTATTTGTGGCTGAGAGACGGATCGTGCGCTATTGCTTGGCAGACTTTAGCCACGCCTGGCGTGTAGACTTTGGCGAGGTCATCGTAGGTCAATTCTGTGATCTTTGAATTTACTGTGATTTTTCCGCCTTCGTGCAGGGCGAAGATTTCTTGATCTTGAGAGTCAATCATAAAAACTTGTTTTAATTACCAGATATCTTTGACTAATTGTATTGCGAGATTGCTCAATTCTTCATCGTTGAGCTTGGTGAGCATTTTCCAAAGATGGTGAATTTTGTCTAGTTGCGTCACTAGGCGTGGTTTGTGCTTTAAAAGATCCTCGATCTTAGGGTAAACCCGATAGGTCTGAATGCATTTGAGCAGGTCGAGCGAGGCTTTTTGTTCTTGGTCGCCGATCAATTCCTCGGCGCGATTATAGAGTTCAGTAGTGGTCAGCATTTTCAGTCCTCACTATTCATTGATAGCAGATGAGACGACTTTTTCCAATTATTTTCTCAGTTCTAACATTGCTTAAATTCTTTTTATCTTGCAGGGAAAACCCCATAAAGCTGGGGAATAACAGACCAAGAGCAAATTAACAAAACGGACCTCTATGAAAGATCTAAAACCAATCAAATCTATTCTCTGCTGCAACGGTCCAGCAAATCCCTCTTTGGAGAGCTATTTGCCAACAAATCTCAACGCTCGCTTGCATGTAGCTCGAAGCATGAGTCGAGATTCATTGATGGAACTAGTGTTTTGCCTGAGGCCAGAGCTCTTAATTCTCGACGGCAGCATCGGCGGCGATCGTTCTTGGATGCAGGTGATTTCTTTTTTGCGGAGCAATTTGACTGAAATGGGAATCATCGCTTCGCTCGGCGATCTAGACATGCGTTCTGTTCAGGATTTGACGATGGGTGGTGTCAATGGCTTGATTCGCAATGATAGAGCCCACCTTGAGCTTCCCTTTGCCATCAGGGCCGTGCAGCTTGACGAAGTGTTTCTTACTCCTCAGGCCGCTAAAGCAATCTGCGATCTCGTTCAGGGTGCTTTTGTGGCTGGTGCCAGCAATGACAGAGGTCTTTTGGGTAGCTTAACAAATCGCGAATTGGAGATTTTGGCTGCGCTCACTCAGGGCACAAATTATAAAGCGATTGCCAAGTTGCTCTTTGTTAGCGACTCGACTGTCAAAACGCATGTCAATAATATCTTCACAAAACTAAACGTCAACGACAGGACTCAGGCTGTGCTCTATGCGCTCAAACATGGAATTGACCAGATGGCTCCCGATGTTTTTAGTCGTTTAAATTTGGCAGCAAGCAAAGAAGCTCAAGTACAAACAATTCATCCTAATGAAAAGCTGAGCAAGGTGATGAACGGTCTTCTTCAGGGCTGACAAGGCTGAGCCTTGACCCCAAAATTTATCGATACTTTGGCTGATTTTTTTAAGAGGGTTATTAGGTGACGCTAGTCTTCTAGAAAAACACCTATCTGCTAATTGAGCCCGAAGGGCGAATCGCAGGGGTCGAGGGGCGTACGTTACGCCCCCGTGGGGTTCGGGGCAAAGCCCTGAGAGGGGGTTCAAAGGGGCTCCGGCGAGCTCCTTTGCCGGGGATTGGGGGCGGAGCGCCCCAGAAAGAAATTTTGATTTGTTGCCTCAAACTTTATTGATCCGACTAAAGCCCTGAAATACTTTAGAAAACATGAGAAGTTTAATCAATTAAAGCTTCCTTGAGCTAATCTTAGAAGTCTAAAAATAATGACTGACCTAAGAAAGCTTCATCTCCTCAAAGCCCGTGAAATAGCCTCACTGGTGAACTTGCAGCAACTCACAGCCACCGAGTGCACTCATTATTTTCTCGCTAGAGCCACAGAACTGAACCCTAAACTGAACGCTTTCAACCAAATAAGCGGAGAGCTAGCTCTCAAACAAGCGACAGCTGTCGACAAGCGAATCAAAGAAGGCGAAAAGCTCCCCCTAGCCGGTGTGCCGATCGCAATCAAAGATAATATCAACGTCAAAGGACTAGCCACCACCTGCTCCAGCAAAATACTGGCAGGCTATATCTCTCCCTATGAAGCGACGGTAACGGAAAGGTTGTGGGCGGCTGGTGCTATTTGCATCGGGAAAACAAATCTAGATGAATTTGCGATGGGCAGCTCCACCGAACACTCAGCCTTTGGTCCTAGCCTCAATCCGTGGAACCTGAACAAAGTCCCCGGCGGATCATCGGGTGGTTCTGCTGTGGCTGTGGCCGCTCATTTAGTGCCGCTTGCGCTTGGCTCTGACACTGGAGGCTCGATCAGGCAGCCTGCCTCATTCTGCGGAATAGCTGGCTTCAAGCCTACCTATGGCATGGTTTCTCGTTATGGACTTGTCGCTTTTGCCTCTTCGCTCGATCAGATTGGTCCTTTTGCGCAAGATGTACAAGATTTACTTTTGTGTAGCATGGTGATTGCCGGTCACGATCCGCGTGATAGCACTTCGAGCAAAGACATTGCGGCGCTGAGCCTGACTGAGCCAAAGATAGATCTCAAGGGCCTGAAAGTCGGGATCATCGAGGGGCTCTCTGGTTTCAGCGCGCCAGTGGAAGCTTGCTTTGCCGCTTTCAAAGAGACTCTGGTGGCTCAGGGAGCTGAATTCAAGACTCTCTCGATGCCGCTCTCGATCAGCCAAGCGCTCAATGTCTACTACATCGTTGCCCCATCCGAAGCTAGCTCAAATCTCTCACGCTTCGATGGTGTGCGTTATGGCCTGCGGGGTCAGGGCGGCAAAGACTTGAACGCCATGTATGAGACCACCCGCCAAGAAGGCTTTGGGGCGGAAGTGAAGCGCCGCATCATGATCGGTAGCTACGCGCTCTCAGCCGGTTATTATGACGCTTATTATAAAAAAGCGCTGCAAGTCAGAAAAGCGATCGGGGACGAGTTTGCGGCGGCCTTTGCGGAGGTGGATTTGATCTTGTCTCCCACTTCGCCCTTTACGGCCTTTGACTTTGGCTCCAAGAGCGCTGACCCGACAGCCATGTATCTTTGCGATATAGCCACTATCCCCGTCAGCCTCGCTGGACTGCCTTCGCTTTCGATCAATGCCGGTTTCGATCCGGAAAATCTGCCGATCGGAATGCAACTCACAGCCGCTGCCTTCCAAGACCAGCAGCTTTTAGCGATGGCCAAAGCTTGCGAGGAGCTTTTGGCTTCAACCCTCATTGGGAGGCAAAACGCATTCGCTAATGTCTGAGCAGATAGACCTAACATTACTAGCCCAGTCTGGAGTTGAAGCGCTAGGCGAAATCAGCTCACTGGAAGCGCTCGAAGAAGCACGGGTAAAATTCTTCGGCGACAAAAGCCAACTGCAACAAGCGCAAAAGCGCATACCTCAAATAGATCCTACAGAACGCAAAGAATATGGCCGCCAAGTGAATGCCGCAAGGCAAGCCCTCCAAGAGAGCTTCGAGCAGGCTAAGCTGCGCGTCGAAGAGACTCATTGGCTAGCAAAGATCGAAGCCGACAAGCCCGATCTCACGCTACCCGGCATCAGACCAAACCAGCTTGGCGCTCTTCATCCAATCACGATCATTGCCGAAAGAGTAAGCCAAATCTTTGGCCAAATGGGCTTTCAGTCTGTGACTGGGCTCGAGATCGAGACTGAATACTATAACTTCACTGCCCTCAATACTCCACCAGGTCATCCGGCACGTGATGCTCAAGATACTTTTTATACAGATCTAGGTGGCGACTATGTGCTGCGCTCACACACTTCACCGGTGCAGATTCGGGCACTAGAAGAGCATGGCTGCCCGCTCAGAGTGATGACCTACGGCAAAGTCTATCGAAACGAAGAGACCAATGCCCGCAAGCTGCCTTTCTTTCATCAAATGGAGATTTTGTGTGTTGAAGAGGGAATTCACTTTGGTCATCTGAAGTGGACTTTGGAGCGTTTTATCGCTGAGCTTTTCGGGTCAGAGATTGAGATTCGCCTCCGCCCCGATTTCTTTCCTTTTACTGAGCCTTCGGCTGAAGTAGACGCGCTCTGTCCTTTTTGCAAGGGGTCTGGTTGCAGTACTTGTGGGGGCAAAGGCTGGCTAGAGCTCTTGGGCTGTGGACTGGTGGACCCGAATGTGATGGCTGCTTGCAAGCTCGAATATCCCCGCTACACGGGCTTTGCCGCTGGTTTGGGTTTAGAGCGTTTGGCGATGATCGCCTTTGGCATTGCTGATATTCGGGAGCTTTATCGAAATGACATTCGTTTTTTAAGTCAGTTTGAGGGGATGTCTTATGCCCGCTGAGCTTAGCTTTGAGGGTTTGGGGGTGCTGGCGCAAAAGCCAGTCACTTTGGTTTTTAGAGAAAGTGTCGAGGAGGGGGTTCATTTTGTTTTGCCCTCTGGAGCGAGAATTCAAGCGCACACCCAAAACGTCACCTCTGCCACCAGAAATACTGTCCTAGGCAGTCCATCAGGCGAGACTATCTGTTTTGTAGAACACCTTCTGGCTGCTATTGCTTGTTTGCGTTTAGACCGGCTAGAGATCGAAGTGAGAGGAGCTGAGATTCCTCTTTTGGACGGGAGCGCGCGGGCTTGGCTCGATTTGCTCAAAGACTGGCAGTACAAAATATCAGAGGAAATCCCCGCTTTCTCGCCAGTGGGTCTGGCCGTCCAAGACCAGCTCGGAAGATATATAGCCGTTTTGCCCAGTGCTGAATTTCGGCTCACCTATCTCTTTCAGTCACCGATCGATTCGAGCCAGAGCTGGGTCACTTGGAGTGCTGCTGAGCCAAATGCCCTATCACGATTGTTGAACGCCCGTACTTTTGCCCCTAGGGTGGACAATCAAATGCTCGGCCTGGTGGGGAAAGTCTTGAGCTATGACCATAGCGGCTATGACCTAGAGCTCCAAGAGCCTAGCGAGCCCGCTTTGCACAAACTACTCGATCTTGTTGGTGATCTCAGTCTTTGCGGGGCCAATCCGCTCAGTTTTCGGGCGCATATACTGGCTTGCAAGAGTGGACATCAACTAAATTTTGAGCTAGCCAAGTTGATTGCGTTGCACCTAACAAAACCATAAGCAAATGTTAGTTGACAGGTTACTAGGCGTGGCCTAAGATGTATGTTCTAGGGGAACAATTTTCATGCTTACATACAAAAACAAGAACTTGAGCCAAGTAACTGAGCTAGAGCGGATTATCGCTCCTACATCTTCCATCTCGTATCTCTTCTACGGAAGTTATTACGTGATCAATGGAACAAACTTCAACGACACGATCAACGGAACTTCTTTTTCTGACTACATTTTTGCTCAAAACGGCAATGATACTGTTTTTGCCCAAGCTGGCAACGATTATGTCGATGCAGGAGCTGGCAATGACTCTGTCTTCGGTGGATCGGGCAATGACACCATCATCGGTGGCAGTGGCGATGACTTCTTAGTAGCCGGTAGCGGCAATGACTATGTCGACGGTGGCACCGGAAATGACTTCATCGAAGGTGGAACAGGTAGCGATTATTTGGTCGGCGGCGATGGTAATGACTTCATCTTCGGCGATGATTATTACTATTCTTCTGGTATAGGCACTGGCGACACTATTTTAGGTGGCAACGGTAACGATTATCTCGATGGTCAAGCTGGCAATGACTATATCGATGGTGGCGCCAACAACGACACAGTAGTCGGTGGCGAAGGCAATGACACCCTAGTCGGTGGCAGCGGTAACGACTACGTTTACGGTGGTAACGGCAACGATTATCTCTATGACGTAAGCGGCAACGACGTTTTGGTAGCCGGTAACGGTGATGACCAAATCTTGGTAAACGCTTCCAATGACTATGTATTCGGCGAAGCTGGCAATGACGATATCTTCGTCACAGGCAACAATGGCTTTGTGCAGGTAAATGGTGGATCTGGTTCCGATGATTTGGTTTTATCCCAGTTCAGCAGCAACCAATTGACCTTCAACGCTTCTACTTCGAGCTTCACCAGCACTACTGGTCTCACCGTTCAGGTGAACAGTGTTGAGAATGTCTTTGTGAGCAATGGTGCTTTCACTAGCAATGGAGCTGGTGGATACAACTTTGTTGCTAGATAAATTTCAGTAAAATAATTTTTAAACTTGAGGAGGGGCTTTCGGGCTCCTCTTTTTTTGTTTTTAGGTGTGCATTTAACATGGGAAGTTAATTTCCTTGAGAGGGCTATCGCCCCTCAAAAAAGCCCCCCTCAAAGAAAAAAAGGAGCCACAAACTGGGCTCCTAATATTGGGTAAAACAGGGAAAACTTGAGGAGACTGAGAGGGTTTCTACTTTTATAGATTTCTCATTCTTTCACCTATATAAGTCACAGAAGATATTTAAATCAACAGAAGCTTAAATAAAGTTTACTTTTAAGAAAAAATCAAGTGGGACTCGCGCGCTCCCTCAAAAAAGACCCCCCTTAAAGAAAAAAAGGAGCCACAAATTGGGCTCCTAGTATTGGGTAAAACAGGGAAAACTTGAGGAGACTGAGAGGGTTTCTACTTTTATAGATTTCTCATTCTTTCACCTACATAAGTCAAAAGCTCGATTAAAATAAACAGAAGCTTAAATAAAGTTTATTTTTAAGAACTGGCCCTACAAAGCAAACAATTTTCCAGTAGCCGAATCAAGCTCCAAGCGCTGATCACACTGTGCCGCAAACACCTGATCCACCCCACACATGATCACACTGAGGCTGGACCCAAAATAAGACTGCAAATTCTGATAAATTTTCAGGCGTGTATTGAGCTCAAGGTTGCTGAAATTATCATCGATCAAAAGCAAACGGGGCCTAGTGACTAATGCCCGCGCTAGTAAAATCCGTAAATCTTGACTGAGCGAAAGATTAGCCCCACGCGCTTCCACCAGAGTCTGCTGAGCCTTGGGCAAAGTAGCCAAATCTTCATCAAGACACACTAACTCCAGCAAATCACGCAAAGGAAGAGCCAACTCTCGGCCAAGAGTGATATTTTCTTCAATGCTCGCCTCAAAAATATTGGCCTCCTGACTAAAAAGCACCCCAATCTCACTGGCTAGCCGCTCAGTCGACCACGAACGCAACTCTTTATCGTCAAAGAAAATAGTCCCGGCCTCAAGAGCCAAACTCCCCACCAAAAGCTTGATCAGCGTAGATTTCCCCGAACCAGGATCACCACTGATCATCACCCTTTGACCAGCCTTCACATTCAGATCAAGACCCCGAAATAAGGGCCCCCTACCAGCATGCGTAAAACGAATATTGCGGCAATCTAGTTTCATCCCAAGCTGAGTTTGTGCTGGACTACTGGACTCTTTCACCGCCACAACGGGCTCTCGATCCAAAGACAAATCCGGATCGAAGACAGATAATTTAAGAAGAGCAGTCAAAAAATCATAAAAGGCCGGAATCTGCGCTGAGACCTTGTCCAGAGCGGCAATGACTGTAGCGATCACCAACTCAGCAGCAATCAGCTGGCCTAGAGTGAGCGTATTTTCGATCACCAAATAACCACCAAGCCCTAAAAGCCCAGCGCTGATGATCGTTTGCAAAACAAGCACTACGATCGTTTGCCGCACATTCACCCGAAAATGCTCTGTTCTATAGACCAAATAGTTCATGTTTATAGCGTCCGATCGCTCTAGTACAAAGCGCTCAGCGCCTATTTGCTGCAAAGAAGAACGTCCTTCGGTCGCTTGCTTCAGCCAATGGAAGAGGGCATATTTTTGCTTGGATTCATCGAGACTACTCTGCAAGCCACCCCGCCCAGAGATGGGCAAGACAACCCCGATCCCAATGATAAAGACTAAATCTAAAAGCAAAAAGAACGGATGATAAAAAGCGAGCAACAATAGCCCAATGCTGATCTGGACCAAAGCGGAGAGACCGTCTAGAAGAAGCTTCACTGAAGATTTCTGCAGATTGACCACCTCAAAGAAAAAATTCACCTCTTCGTCTTTGAGTTGTTTTTTGTTCAGACTGGATATCACTTCAGAGATCTCAAGGCTCCTTTCCACAAAAAGCCTCATCTGCACTTTCTCCACTACATGCTGTTGTAGTATTTTGAAAAAGCCCATCAGAGCAGCCCCGAGCAAAGCGAGGACAGTCAGAATGATTAGAGGCTGCAAGGCCACCCCAAAGGCGATCACATTGACCAACTCCTGAACGACCAGTGGCGTCACAAAGCTCAAGAGCGTGATCACGAGGGCGTAGATGACGACAGCCCAGACTTCGTTTTTATTGTTTTGGATTGTCTTATAGAGCAGTCCTAGGGCGAAGTCTGTTTTTTGTTTTTCTGGTTGAATCACGTGTTGGCCTCCAGCTCTGGGGGGGTGTAGGGAGTGTTCTGGGGATTTGTTTTGGCTTTGCTTTGCGCTTCTTGAAACCAACTGTCCCCAAAACCGGCAATTGACCACTCCCCGATCGAATAACGATAACTGGCCAGTGCTTTTTGGTGATCGACAAGCGCTTCGATCAGTTTGTTTTCGCCTTCGGCGGCGGCCATTTCGCGTTGATTTACGGTGAAAAGATTTGTGTTGCCGTACTGAAAGCGTGTTCTTTCCCCTTCGGCCAGCTCTTGGAGGCTGTCATAGGAAGACTTAGCGAAGCTGGCTCTTTCGCTAGAAGTCTGGATTTGCGATCTAGCATCACGGATTTGGTTGAAGATCGACACTTCTTCTAATTGCAATTGTCTTTTATTTTCTTCTATTTTCAATCTCGCCTTATCGAGCATGCTTCTGGCCTTGAGCGGGAAAGCGGGCATTTCGGTGACCACTCCACCGTAGATCGAAAAATCGCGGCCTCGCCCTAAGCCTTGTTGGGGAGTCACCTCAAAGTCTATGCGCGGCAAAAAATCGTTTTTGGCCTGACGGACATTGACCCCTTCACGTTGGTTAAGCAGGCTGAGCGCCAAAATCTCCGGTCTAGAGCTGCTCGCTAATCTCAAATGTTCCTCAAAAAGACTATCGCTTACTTCAAGCAAAAGGATCGGTTCACGGGAAAGCTCGGTGCGGGCCGGATCGCTGATGGTCTGAGCGTCAATCCAGAGATAGGCGGAAAGCGCCAGACTTTCTTTTTCGAAGCTTCGACGGGCTTTCACTAAGCTCTCTTGGCGGCTAAAGATTTGGCTTTGGCCTTCGATCACATCAATGCGTGGACTAGCTCCTTCACTTGCTTTGTCGGCTATACCGGCTTGTCTGAACTGGGCAAAATCCAAGAGCTTTTGGGCTACAGCAAGCTTGAGGCCCATGCCGACCCAGTCCCAATATTTTTCGCTGGCTTTCAAGAAGAGATTTGCTCGTTTTTGCCAGACATCGAGTTCAGCGACAGACACTTCCAGGCCGGCTCTTTGCACATCAGCCCTTTCGGCGTCGATGAGCAGGTTGCGGGCAAGGGGCATGCGTAGACCAACTATTAAGGCTGTATCGGAGGGGAATGCTAGGTTTTGTTTGCGAACATTATCGAACTCGATGTTTTTATTGGCTGAGTAGGTGATATCGTCATCGCCCAGAAAGCTGGTGTCTCTGGCTGTGCGCAGCGAGGCGGTGATCTCAAAACCGAAAGGACTCTGCCAGTCGAGTTCACCAGCGCTGGCAAAGCCAGTATTTCGCTTGAATGATTTATCGAGGGCGCTCGATCCGAAAGTTCTATTGCGGAGCTTGGGGATGAAGGCGCTCTTTGTGCCCATCAGATCTGCTTTGCGTCCTTGGGCGGCAAATCTTGTTTTTTCCAGTTCAGGGTGTTGGGCGTCGATGTTTGAATAGAGGGAATTTAGGGTGAGTTTTTCTTTTTGGCTTTGTACTTGTAGATCTTGGGCTGAGGCTGGCATGAGGTTTAGGCAAGTCAGTGAGGCCAGCAATAAGATCTGAGGGTGTGAGATTGGGGGCATCAACTGATGATTATAAGCTTTTCCAGGGTTAATATCGGCGGCTTAATGCTTTGGCTCCCGCTCGAATCTGGGGGCAATGTTGAGATTACTTGAGGTTCTTAAGAACCAAACATTATTGGGATTGTTCTATTCCCCTCAGGGGTTGTTAAGGAGCAACGCCCCCTTAAGATAAAAACTTCCCAAACCTACAGTGAGAGAGGAAATCTTGAGATCGCTGTGGGTTTGTAAGAACTAAATATTATTGGGATTGTTCTATTCCCCTCAGGGGTTGTTAAGGGGCAACGCCCCTTAAAGATAAAAACCTCCCCAACCTACAGGGAGAGGGGCAATGTTGAGATTACTTGAGATTTATAAGAACCAAATATTATTGGGATTGTTCTATTCCCCGCAGGGGTTGTTAAGGGGCAAAGCCCCCTTAAGATAAAAACTTCCCCAACCTACAGTGAGAGAGGAAATATTTAATGAGAGCTAGCGCCCGAATAGACACAATGAAAAACATTCGGAGAGGGTGGGATTCGAACCCACGGTACCCACTGGGGGCACGGCGGTTTTCAAGACCGCTCCATTCAACCGCTCTGGCACCTCTCCAAATTTGGTAAAGCAAGCTGAAAGCAATATTCTAGCTCAGCCCTAGGGAAGAATATATATATAGTAAAAAATAGTCCAAAACTTGGCTGAAAGCACCAACAATAAAGAAATACCACTGCTCAAGCTCCAGCCCTTCGGTAAGAACGCTCTGGAACAGGTAATAGCAGAAGTGGGCGGAAATTGGGTCAGCACCGGACTCAAAGTCTTCAAATCACTCTGGGAAAATTCCGACCAAGCAAAAATCAGCTCCCAATCAGGAATCTCCAAGTTACTAGCCGAACTGAGCACCATTCTTCCCCCCAGCTTCCAAATCGCCATGGAAGAAGGATTCCTCTCGAATCGTCTCAACTCCTATTCAGCCGAATTTGGCTTTGCCTTTGCCTTGATTTGTCGGCGCTTAACCGGACCTAGTCACACTAAGCTCACCACCGAAAGAGCCCCCCTAGTCAAGCCGAGCGAATTTATGCCCCTCGACTTTCTCGAACTACTGGGCGCCAGACTGATCAGTGAAGGACTACTGGGCGGCAAACTCCTCTTCAAATCCCTAGCCCCTCAAGAAGCCGCAATCCAAATAGTCTACCCGAGCGTGCTTGCCCGTATGCCTGGCTGGCGTGATATTGCCTATGACCAGCAAGAGACTCATCTCCTACGAACGCTCAATGTTTTTTGGGGCCTAAGCCAAATCCAGTATCAGCTCAAGACCCACTACGATCTAGCCAATGGCCAATATATCTTCGAGTACGATCTAGCCTGGAAAGGAGGGGAAACCAGTCAAGGCCGTGCCGGTTTTTTGGCGGCAGTAGGCGCTAGCAAGGGGATTAGCGATTATTTGGCGCAAAAGACTGTGGTTTGGTTTGACTATATGAACTCGATCCGCGATGTCTTTGTTGCCGATTCGCGGAACGCTCTCAAACAAGCAATAACCCTTCGCTCCAAGGCGATGCGCGAATATAATGCCAGTAAAGGCCAAGTAGATGAGCTCATTAACCGGCTCACAGTGCTCGAAGAGATCAATCGTGAACTGGAAAACAATCTTCTAGCCCTCCAAGAGATAGATGAGACAGCCAGTATCAGCGACAAGGCAAACAAGATAGCCAACGAAAAGCTCCGCAAACTGACAGAAGATATGTTCCGGCTCAAAGAGCGCCTCTTGAATGTGGTTAGCCACGAGCTACGGACTCCTCTCAGTAGTCTGCTTGGCTTTACGGAATTGATGATTGAGGGGGAGTTTGGCCCTGATGAGAGCAAAGATTTTCTGAATACCATCTATCAAGAGTCTGTGCGGATGAGGGATTTTCTCGATCAGTTCTGGAACATGCAGCGCCTTGAATCGGGCAAAATGGAGCTCAAGCGAGAGCCTCTAGTGGTCTTGGAGCTGGTAGAGGAAGCGGTTGCTGGCTTCAAGGGGTACGCCGAGGGTGTGACCTTGAAGTACAAAATTCCTGAGGGCTTGCCTGCAGTGCTGGCTGATAAGGGGGCGCTTTTGCAGGTCTTCCGGCATCTACTCTCAAACGCGATCAAATATTCGCCTAGCGGCGGTGAGATAGTCTTGGCGGCCGATCATGAGCAAGGGCTTTTTGTTTTTTCTGTTTCCGATCGAGGTTTAGGCATTCCAGAGGGAGAGCAGGGGCGAATTTTTGAGCCCTTTTATCGAATTAGCAGGCCAGAGGAGGAGGGGTTGGTCGCTGGTACTGGTTTAGGGCTTGCTATTTGTCGGGAGACCATTGGGGCGCATGGTGGGGAGATTTGGTTGGAGAGTGAGCTTGGGAAGGGCAGTAGTTTTTTCTTTACGATTCCGCAGGTATCTTAGAGAGACGAGGACCTGCGCCCCCCTCAAGCTTCTATGGGGTTTGGGGCGCTAGCCCCATTAAAAATACTCTCATGTTCTACAGTGATCTCAGCATTGCCCCTCTCACTGACGGTTGTAAGAATTATTTTGAAGTGAGGTCTTGGAGCCCTCAAACTCCCCTGAGAAAGCGCCCTCGAGCTTCTAAGGGGTTTGGGGCGCTAGCCCCATTAAAAATACTCTTTTATCCTACAGTGATCTCAGCATTGCCCCTCTCACTGCCGGTTGTAAGAATTATTTTGAAGTGAGGTCTTGGAGCCCTCAAACTCCCCCTTGAGAAAGCGCCCTCAAGCTTCTAAGGGGTTTGGGGCGCTAGCCCCATTAAAAATACTCTTTTATCCTACAGTGATCTCAGCATTGCCCCTCTCACTGACGGTTGTAAGAATTAATTTGTAATGAGGACCTGCGTCCCCCTCAAACTCCCCCTTGAGAAAGCACCCTCAAGCTTCTATGGGGTTTGGGGCGGCTAGCTTTGAGCGCTCAACACAGACCCATTCAAAAGCTTCTTCCCAATGTCTTTAAACTCAACCACATAAAACTTCTGACTCTTCCCCCCAAAAATCCCCTTCACAGTTCCCGCCCCAAAAGTCTTGTGCGTAACCTGATCGCCAGAAGCAAACTTCAGCTCATCAGGAGCAGCCTTAGCAGCCGGCCTAACCGACCCATCATAAGTCTCACTGAGCGTCCGCAAAGCTTTCTTGGGCGTCTGACTAGTACCACCCCAATATCCCTTCAAAAGTTCTTGCGGGAGCTCAGCCAAAAAACGACTTGGCTCAGAAAAATCACGCACACCCCACAAACGACGTCGCCGCGCAAAGCTAAGATACAACTTCTCTTCAGCCCGCGTAAGAGCAACATAAAGCAAACGCCGCTCTTCCTCAATCTGCTCATTAGCCTGACCAGAACCTCCATCATCACCCAGCGAACGCATATGCGGAAACATGCCCTCTTCTAACCCAGTGATGAAGACAAAGGGAAACTCCAAGCCTTTCGCGGCATGCACCGTCATCAGCGTCACCTGACCTAACTCGGGTTTATTCACTTGCTGCTTGTTGTCTTTCTTGTGCTCAGAGTCACCGACTAGCGCCACTTGCCCCAAAAAGCCCTCTAGGCTAGGCTCTACGTTGCTTTCTTGGTATTCTTGAGCTACGCTCAAAAGCTCATAGATATTTTCGATACGTCCTTCTGCCTCTTCGTTTCCTTGGGCTTGCAGAGCGGCTAAATAACCACTGTCTTCTAAGATTTTGCGCAAAAGCTCCGGAACAGTGAGCACTTCCGCTGCACTCTGAAAAATAAATATCAACTCAACAAATTCATGAATAGATTTGGTGGTCTTAGCCGCAAGCTCAGCCGAATCAACCAGATCAGACATTGCCCCAAAGAGACTTTCGTTTTTGCGGTCAGCCCATTCTTCGATGATAGCCACTGTGCTGGCTCCGATTCCCCGGCGGGGAGCATTGATCACTCGCTTGAGCGAAATGCCATCTTTAGAATTGAAGACTAAACGGAGGTAAGCCAGCAAATCTTTGATCTCTTGCCTGTCGTAGAAGCGCAAGCCGCCGACGATCTGGTATGGGAGGGCATTCTTGAGCAAACTCTCCTCGATCGGTCTTGATTGAGAATTGACCCGATAGAGGATGGCGCATTCTTCCGCTTTACGGCCAGCCGCCAGTAAGCGCTTGATCTCAGAAGCGATGAAATTCCCCTCCTCTAACTCGTCAGCCGCCTCAAAACAAGTGGCCGTTTCGCCCGTGCCCTTGGTGGCAAGCAGGCTCTTGGGGATCCTTTTGCTGTTCTTTTCGATTAGCGCGTTGGCTAAGCTCAAGATATTGCCACTTGAACGATAGTTGTGCTCAAGCTTGATCAGCGTTGTCCCGCGAAAGTCCCGTTCAAAGTTGAGCGCAATCTTATAGTCAGCTCCTCGCCAAGAGTAGATCGACTGATCGATGTCTCCCACCACACAGAGACTACGTCCAGTCCAGCTGGAAACAGTGGAGCCAGCATCGTGCACCAGACTCTTGATGAAGGAGTATTGGACTTGGTTGGTGTCTTGGAACTCATCAACGAGAATATGCCGAAAAACGCGTTGGTATTTGGCGAGAATGCTCGGCTGCTGGCCAAAGAGCCTGTGTGTATATGAGAGCAGATCGTCAAAATCAAGCGCATTATTTTCGTTCAGACCTTTTTCGTAAGCCCGAAAGAGCTCGGCTAGCCGTTCTTCAGCACCACTGCTGACTCTACTCGAAAATTCGCGGGCGGTTAGGCCTTGGTTTTTGATCGATGAGATTTGGGCCTGCACATTGCGGGGGCTCACTGTCTTTTCGTCATAGTTGCGGGCCTTAAGCAGCTCTTTGTAGAGGGCGAGCGAATCGTCAGTATCGAAGATCGTAAAGTTACGGGCCCAGCGCAGGCCATCGATTTCTAGATGGGGGATCTCTTGACGCAATAGTCTATTGCAGATGCCATGAAAAGTGCCGATCCAAGAGCTCTGGGGAAGCGATCCGAGCGCTTCTTTCAGGCGTGTTTTCATTTCACGCGCCGCTTTATTGGTGAAGGTAACGGAGAGAATGCTATCGAGCGAGCAGCCCAATTCAAGCACTAGATGAGCAACTCGACTGGTGAGGACACGCGTCTTTCCGCTTCCGGCGCCAGCCAAGACGAGGATTGGCCCCTCAGGCCAGCTCACGGCACGGTTTTGTTCTTCGTTCAGGTTCAAAAAAAGTTTCTTGTAGTCAGTATTGCTTTAGAGAGTATACCTGTAGTACACTCAACTTATTCGCAACTAGCTTGACGTTACTCACAGAAACGTTCTCCAGGAGGATTTAGTGAATCAATTCGCCAACCAAGACCAATCAGACGAGCTCACCCCACCACTTCTCAGACAGCGCCGCAAGACCGGCCCCAGTCCAAAGTATGGCCCCGATCAGGCCAAAAAGATGGTCTCCATGAGGCTCAGTCCTGATGCCCTCCAATCGATCAAGCGTGCTGCCGAACTAGTCTTTAGAGACAGTCAAGCCGATGTGGTTGAACAGATCACCAGAATTTTTCCGCCTGAAGCACTTCAGCGCATCTTTGATATTTCGCAAGATTACAATGTTTCACCGAATGAACTGATTGGTAAAGCGCTTGATGCTTTCTGCCTCAATTCTCCTAAGGTTTCTAAGCCTGAAGCAACATTGACCTCTACGTTCTAGTCACTTCGACTTTTTGAGCTCAAATCTATGCTCAGGCTCGCCATAACTGGAAATATTGCTTGCGGTAAAAATCTGGTCGGAGAGATTTTACGAGAGAGCAATATTGCCGTTATCGATGTCGATGAAACAGTTAGAGAGATTTTACGTTTCGAAAACGAATATAGTCTACAAGTTGCTAGGCTCATTCCTTCTGCTGTCCTAGAGGGTGAAGAAAGAGACCGTTACGGCTTTGTGAATCGAAAAGAGATTTCCAAGAAAATATTTGCCTGTTTAGAGCTGAAAAGAGAGATGGAGAGCATTTTGCATCCTGGTGTTTACGCTGAGACTAAGCGGTTTTTTGGATCGGCGGAAGCGAGGGGTGAGGCTTTAGCCGCTTGTTTGATTCCTTTACTGTTTGAGACTAACACTCAGAGTCGTTATTCGCAGATTTGGCTTGTTTATTGCCTTCCTGATTTGCAGAGGCAGAGACTGGCTAGTCGAAATCCAAGTTTGTCTGAAGAGGAGTTGACTTTGCGGATTGACTCTCAGCTACCTCAAGAGCAGAAGATCCCTCTTTCAGATTGTGTTATTGATAATTCTGGAAGCAGAGGAGAGACTGAGGAGCAGGTATTAGCTTGTCTCAAGCAAAGCTTAGCTTGATCGGGTAGCAAGAATGACGAAGGCCGATATTCTATCCAATTGGGACGAAACATTGATTTGGTTCTTGGGACGATTCTTGATTTGCCTGTTCCCTAAAGGGGGAGTTTGAGGGGGGGCAAAGCTGAGCTTAATCGCGTTAGCGAGAGTGACGAAGGCCGATATTTTATCCAATTGGGGCGCAAAGCTGAGCTTTGATCCAATTGGGGCCAAACATTGATTTGACTCTTGGGATGATTCTTGATTTGCCTGTTCCCTCAAGGGGGAGTTTGAGGGGGCTTCGCCCCCTCAAGACCTATAACTTCCCTAACCTACAGTGAGAGGGGCAATCTGTCTCTGATCACTTGAGCTTACTTTAGGTGTTTTCCATGGGGGCAAAAGCCCCCCCAAACCCCAATATTTGAAGAGAGTTGGTTATCTTGCTGTTCCTTCAAACAAGCTTCTGTACTCACCATATCCCGCTTGTTCTAGCTCTTCCGCTGGGACAAAACGCATAGCAGCAGAATTCATGCAATAACGCAAACCAGTAGGCTTAGGGCCATCATTGAAAACATGACCAAGATGAGCGTCACCCTCTTTACTCCTCACTTCTGTGCGTGTACTAAAAAGAGTATTGTCGGATTTCTCAACAAGGTTAGCCGGCTTGAGCGGCTTAAAGAAGCTTGGCCAGCCAGTACCGGAATCATATTTGTCGAGCGAACTATAAAGAGCCTCTCCAGAGACTAAATCAACATAGATACCATCTTTCTTATTGTCCCAGTAGGCGTTTTGGAATGGTCTTTCTGTGCCATTTTCCTGAGTTACTTTGAATTGTTCTGGAGTCAGTTTTTGGCGGAGTTCATCTTTGGTAGGTTTGTTCATGGCTGAGTATTGGTTGTTAGGGATTTGAACGCGCTCTTTGCCCCAAGTCTTATCGAGGAATTGATCGCGGCCTGAGTTGAAGCGAAAGAATTTGTATTTTAATTCGTTTTTGCGGTGATAGTCCTGATGATACTCTTCGGCAGCATAAAAGCCGGTATAGGGCAAGATCGGAGTAACTATCGGTTTAGCAAAGCGGCCTGTCTTGGCTAGGGCGGCCTTGGAGGCTTCGGCTTGTTGTTTTTGGCTTTCGCTATGATAGAAGATGGCGCTGGTGTATTGCGCTCCTCTATCGACAAAAGAGCCACCGGCATCGGTGGGGTCAATATTGTGCCAAAAATAAAAGAGCAGCTGTTCGTAGCTGACTTTGCTGGGATCGTAGGTGACTTGGATCGATTCACGGTGACCGGTTTTGCTGGCTGAGACTTGTTTATAGGTGGGATTTACTTCTTTACCGCCGGCGAAGCCGGAGATTACCGATTTGACGCCAGCTATTTTCTCGAAGGGGGCTTCCATGCACCAGAAGCAGCCGCCTGCGAAAGTTGCTTGGGCTAATTGTTGTTTGGCTTGGGTTTGGAGATTGGCTTCTGGCTTTAGGGTTGGGGCACTTACGCAGGCAGTCAGAAACAGAAGCAAGGCTGGTATTAGTTTTTTGAGGAGCATAGAAGAGATTTGTTTTCCTGCTCCGATTATGCTCTAAATTGTGGACTAGTGTTTTTAGGGGGTAGTTAGAGAGTTGTTAAAACCAAAGAAAAAGCGGCTAAATACTGCTTGTATTCTTCTGCTTTCACTTTTTCACTAATTGTTACAACTTTTTTTGGAATGCTTAAATCTTCAGAGACCTTGCCAAGGCTAGGAGGTTTATAGGACGGCTTTTCTCCGTTTTTGCGGGGCATCAGTGTGTGTATTCTTTCCAGTACAGCGTTTACTAGACTACTTATAACTGGTCTGCTCATTTCTTTGAAGATCGGAGTGGCTTTAGCTTCCACATAAAATTTTGCTAAAGACTTTAGAGCACCATCCACTTGCTCTTTTGTTAGCTTGAGCGGCTCCTCTTCATTGTACAGGTCGAATAGTTCTTCCATCTGTATAGAGCCAACTGGGCTTGCTTTTGGTTCTATCTTATTCAAGACATCGAGAAAAAGTCTTTGCAGAGAGTTGAGGTGAGCTTGCCTATCTTCGAGGCTAAGGTGACTGAGACCATTGAAAGTATGGAGCTTGTCAGGGGATTTGTAGCCTTTCAGCGTTTTGCCTGCTTTAGTCACTGTTTTGCTGTATTTTTCTTTTTTCTCAGTACCGTATTTCAAATCCTGATAAAAAAAATGATTTTCCCCATCCAAGCCAGAAAGTATTAATTTGCGCGTTTCGATCAAGAGAGCTTGGAAGTTTTGCGGTAATTGAAAATGGTTTGCTGATTTTTTTAACTCTTGTAGAGCGAAACGACTGCCTATTATTCTATTTTGCCAATAGCGGGTAATTTTGCAAGCTTCGTTCGTGTCGCCAGTTTCTAGGATCTCTTCTGGGTTTCTTTGGGCTATGTTTTGTATAGTTCTGGCTATATTGCTGGCAAGCGGGTTATTCGAACGTCTAAGATCCTCAATGACAGTCTGTTTATTGTAGGCTTCTATTTTTTCAAGGAAATCAAGCTCAACATTGGTAATTAGCGAAACAACATTTTTGCCAGTTCGATAATCAACTATTTCTTGCTCTTGTAGCTTTATATTGGGAGCAAATTTATTAAATCCTTCTTCTAGATGCTCCCATGGCAAATAGGCCTCCAAAGCATCTTCACTATAAGGATTGAAAATATCCTGTAGTTCATAACCAGCAAAGAGTCCACCCAGATTGGAATTGAAATAAGATCTTATTTCAGGGACTTTGAACTTTACAGTTCTCTTGGTTTCTTGAGAGGAGGCAAAAAGAACAGCCTGTCCTCTCTTTTCTACTGAAGAAGTGCCAGAAACCCGGCTCCGCATAGGAGCATTTGCACGAAATCCAAAAGGTGTAACTTGTAAATTCACAGTCAAGTAACTCTAACAACACAAGCCGTCAGTAGTCAAGACCCTAGAGGCTTTTGAAAAAATCCAACCAAAGAATGACGTTCTGACCCCGCACTGCTGGTAGAAAATGTTTAATGAAAAATTGGTTCAATTGCTGAGGTGAAAGCAGTGCCACCTTCTCTCTAAGATTGTGGTTTCTTTTATAGTGAACATTGTCTAGATAGTCGTGACTGATCCTGTTTAGCTTCATTTTGTTTAGTACTGTATTCACGATATTCATGAAAAGCGAATTGTTGATCCGCTCAAAGGGAGGAAGAGCAGAAGCCTGAGCATAGAAATCAGAGAGTTTTTTGAGAGTTTCATCCCTTGGCTTTGCTTGCTCCATACTTTCGACTATCTCAGCGAAGCGCAGGTAGAGACAGTTGAAATAAAGCTTTTCCCTTTCTGGTTGATTTTCGTAACGACAAAAGATCCCTTCTGGGGGAGACTCATAGCCATGTAGAATAGTCAAGAACCGAAAAGCAGTCCAAGCCTCTTGCTCTTTGAGCTTCTGGTTGCTCTCCAGTATTTCCTTGTAATAGTGGTTGTTGCCGTCTAGGCCTGAACAGGAAATTTTATGCAGATCTTTGAACCACTGAAGGAAAGAGTCAAAGTCCAAGGCTGTTTTTCCCTTTAGCGCTTGCTCGATCAGCCTGTGGGCAAAGATACTGTTTTGCCAATAGAGCATAGAACTAAGGGGCTCTTTCTTGTTGCTGTTTTTTTCTTGCTCTATGCAGAGCTTATTAAGCTTCTCTTTGATGTTTTCTTCTTGCGCAAAATAGCTTTCTAAAAGCTCTTGGGTTAGATCATTTGCCTTTTGTCGCTTCTGCTCAAAGTTTTCAAGGGTTTTTAAGCTGATCCGTGGCTTTGGCTGATTGGCTTCTCTGACCAAAGATTTCCACGGCAGATACTTCTCTAAACTGGCAGCTGATTTTGGCTTCACGATCTCCGCTAGCTCAGCTGCTGAAAACAGACTGGCCGGAGAGAAAGAGAGATCTTGCCTAAAGCTGATTTGAGTCTCGAGTTTTTTTGCCTGAAGAGACTGAGTCCGAGAAGCAAAGAGCGAGGAGCTTTCACTAGAACGCTGCACTTGAGAGCGCAAGCGGACAGGCAAGAAAACTAGTCTTTTTATTTGCAAAACCAAAGCTTTCAAATACTAGCAATCACAAGCTCAAGCGTCAAGTCGAATCAGCTGATTTTGAAAAGATCAAACCAATGCCAAGAGTTTGCACCACGCAATTCCAGTGCCGGAAAGAACTCACTATTAAAAAAATAGTTCAGGTTCTCTGGGCTAAGCAATACAATTTTTTCATATTGGTTGCCAAAGTATAAATCCAGAGAACCATGGCTGATCCTACTTAGCTTCATTTTTTTGAGCACTGTGTTCACGATATTCATGAAAAGTGAATTATTGATATGTTCAAAGGGAGGATTAGCCGACGCCTGAGCATAAAAGTCAGAGAGGTTTTTTAGCGTTTCATCTCTTTTTTCTGCTTGAGCTAAATTTTTGACTGTCTGAACATAGAGCTCGTGGATGCGCTTTAGATATACCTGCTCTGACTGTTGAAAGTTTTTATAACGGCTAAAAAGGCCTTCTTGCGGGGAATGGTAGCCTAGCCTAATCTTGGAGAGCATATAGGCTTTGTCGCTTTTCCCTACCGCTCTATTGCTCTGGTATTTATAGTGATTGTCTCCATTAAAACCTGAACAAGAGACCTTGTGTATGTCTTTTAGCCATAAGAGGAAAGAATCAAAATCTAGGGGTGTTTCTGTGTTTAGACCTTGCTCTATTATTCTTTCGGCGAAGATACTGTTTTGCCAATAGCGCATCAAGCGGAAGGGATCATCATCTTCCAGTTTTTCAGCTTTATCTATTTTTCGGAAAAATTCATCAATCTTCTCTTCGATATTTTTTTGGTGAGCAAGATAGTCTTCTAAGAGCTTTTGTCTTCGAGCATTCACTGCTTGTCGCTTCTGCTCAAAGTTTTCAATGGTTTTTGAGCTAATCCGTGGCTTTGGTTGATTGGCCTCTCTGACCAAAGATTTCCACGGCAAATATTTTTGTAAACTGGCCGCCGATTTGGGATTCATAATTTCCCAGATCTCTACTGGTGAGAAGAGTTTTGTCGGGGAAAAAGAGAGATCTTGCCTAAAGTTGAATTGAGTATCGAGTTTTTTTAGCTTATTAAACAAAGCCCTAGAAGCAAAGAGTATAGTAATCCCACTAGAGCGCAGTATTGGCGCACCCAGACTAAAAGGCTGAACGGTGAGTTTTTTTACTTGCAAAGCTAATACATACTAGCAATTGTTAGCTTAAGCGTCAATGCTGACTTGCTGGTTAGCGATTTTCGATAGGAGCATAAGCCAGATCCCGCTCACCTATATAGAGCTCCTCAGGACGAATCAATCTATTGTTTTCATGCTGCTCAATGAAATGAGCACACCATCCAGCCATCCGAGAGCAAGCGAAGATCGGAGTAAAGAGATCGGTCGGAATCTCCAGAAGCGAATAAACTGACGCCGAGTAAAAATCAACATTCGGGTAAATAGGCTTAGAGCGGCTTTCGCTATGCTCAGTCACAGCTTTCCGGATCGCTTGGGAGATGTCTAGCAAATCGTGATTGCCCTTGGCCTTGGAAAGCTCTTCAGCCGAGGCTCTCAGCAAGACAGCTCTAGGATCTTCGCAGTTTCTGTAGACTCTGTGCCCGAAGCCAGGGACTTTTTTGCCAGTAGCAAACATCTCTTGCATATGGCTCTCGACTTTGTTCAGCGAGCCGATCGAATCGATTAGTTTCATCACTTCTTGGTTGGCTCCACCATGCAGAGGACCTTTCAGCGCCCCGATCGCGGCTGTCACGCTGGAATGAATATCTGAGAGAGTAGCCGCAACGATCCGAGCAGTGAAAGTAGAAGCGTTAAAGCCATGGTCGGCGTGCAAAATCAAACATTGGTCGAAGATCTTTGCCTCAGCAGCACTAGGATCACGACCAAGCAACTGGTAAAGAAAATTCTGGGCAAGGCTGAAAGCCGGATTTGGGGCTAATGGCTTTTTGCCTTCAGCTAGAGCCGGAAGCTGGGCAGCAATACTGAGAGTCTGAGCGATCAGACGAGTTGCTTTCCGGAAGTTGGCTTCAGTGGAATTGTCTTTGCTGTCTGGATCAAAATGCTGCGCGAAGGAGACCAAAGAGCGAAGGGCGTCCATCTTGTCTGTGCCTTTTGGGAGCTTGGTCGCTAGTTCGCAGACTGCCGGATCTATTGTCAGAGCGCTTTGGATACTCGCTTTAAAACTAACCAGTTCGGCTGACTTTGGCAGTTGACCCTTTAGGAGCAAATAAGCAGTCTCTTCAAAACAAGAATGAACTATCAGATCGGCGACATTGTAGCCCCGATAAAAGAGTTTTTGGGCATTGCCATCGATCAGACAAATCCGCGATTCGCCAGCTACAACTCCATCTAGTCCTGCTTTGAAATCTTGCTTAGTCTCTTGTGCTTGGGTCATCTTGGGTTTGAGGTCTATTAAACGGTTTGAAACCACTATAGCAATTTAGGCCAAAAATCCTCACCCTAAGGCAAACAAAACTTAACTGCAAGCAAAGAGAGGGATTACCCTGACGAGTCATGCTTTAAATACATTAGAGCAGGATCTAAGCGACAAGCCATGACAGGGTCACTAGCACAACCAAATGATTTGAATCAACTCGGGAGGCCGAGAAGCATCACCGGCGCCCAGCAAGCGCTCATAAATAATAGACGTCAAAAAGCCCCCCTTGGCCAGCCCCCTGAAGCTGAAGATAGCTTTGTGCCGAGCAAAGCAGAAGAGCAAGAACAAGAGCAAAATAAAACTGCTGCCCCCGGTTTCGGGAAAGCCAACTTCCCCCAAGCTAAGCCCAGCTTCCAACAAGCCAAAGCCACTCAGCAAACACCGGAAGCGGAAAGCAAAACAGCCGAGAAGCCACCAGCAGAAGCAAAGCCAGCCAGCAGCAAGTCTCCAGAAGGCGAAAAGAACAGCAAACCGCCAACCAAAGGATCCTCTTCCGGCGGTGGATCTAGTGGTGGAGGGTCAGCAGCCCCCAAAAGTTCTAGCCCTAGTAGCCCCTCTAAAAGCTCAGCTTCGGGAGGAGGGGGCGGGGGCGGAGGAGGTGGAAATGCTTCGTTGCCGACACTATCGAACAAAGCGGAAAATGCCAGAAGAAAATTTTTAGGATAATCCCAGCAACACACAAAAAAATGATTCTAAACCTTGGCCCACTTCAAATAAAATTCAGCGGTCTCGATAAAGGAGGTTTGAGCCTCACCATCAATTCCGGCCAAGAAAAGCAAAGCAAATCAGCCACAGGGCAGAGCCAAGCTGACTCGGTGCAGATTTCGATCAATGATTCAGGCCTAAGCACAAATTCCAGTCAGCAGGCGAGCAATCTTTTTTCTAGCTCCTCAACGGCTTCCCCTAGAGCTACCACTAGCACCAGTGCCATCCAAGAGGGATCGCTTTCAGCGAAAGGCTTTCAGTGGCCTCTCCCCAAAGGCAAAGGAGAGATCACTTCGCCCTTTGGGTGGCGTACTCACCCGATTACCGGAGAGAAAAAACATCATAACGGAATTGATATAGCTGGAGAGACAGGCACTCCGATCTTGGCGGCGGCTGGTGGAGAGGTGGACTTTGTTGGTTTTGATTCTGGCTATGGAAACATTGTTGATATCAAACATCCCAATGGTCTGATCACTCGTTATGCTCATCTCAATAGTTCTTCGGCTAAAGTCGGAAAAGAAGTGAAAGCTGGTCAGCAGATTGGAGAGCTAGGCAATACGGGAAGATCTACTGGTCCGCATTTACATTTTGAGGTGAGGGGTGATGCTCTTGACAATAAGACTGTGCTCAATCCCAGTGAGTTCTTGCCTGTTGCTTAGGAGCGGCTTACCCCCCAAACCAGCTTTGTTTTTAGCAAGCTCGTGCTTTGGATCATTATTCTCTAGGGGTTCTTAAGGGTCTTACTTCCCAGACCAGCTTTGTTTTTAGCAAGCCAGTACTTTAGATCATGCTTCTCTAGGGGTTTTTAAGGGGCAGAGCCCCCCGAGAGCATGATCCCGTCAGCCCACGACTAAACCAATAAATCTCTCCAAGCAACACAAGGATCAGCAGCCCCATAAATAGGCCTCCCAATCACCAAATACCCACCACTCAAACCCAAAGCCTCCCTCGGTGTATAAGACCGCCGCTGATCATCACCCAAAACAGCAACACCACCACCCCGAATCCCCGGAGTAATAGGCACCAGACTAGGACAAGCCAAGCGAAGCCTCCCTAACTCTTGACCAGAACAAACCAAATGCCCAATCCCACAACTAGAAACTAAAGCAGCTAAAGCCAAAACCTTCTCCTCAGGACTACTCTCAGAACCAAAGACAGCAGTATATTCACTACCTTCAAGCGATGTGAGTACACTGACAGCCGCCAAATCAAACAAACCACCGGTAGCGTCTTGCGAACGAAGCAAAGCCTCACGGCCAGCACTAGCATGCACAGAGAGATATTTGAGCCCAAGCTGATGATATTGCTTGAGCGCCTGCACGCCCTCAGCCATCGTGTTGGGGATATCGTGAAGTTTTAGATCGAGAAAAACCTGAGCTTCAGGCACTAACTCAGCCAAAAGCGCAAAAACACGCGCTAATCCCAAAGCATAAACCAGCTGATAGCCGATTTTCACTTTCAGTGGCTTAGGATCGAGTTGACTTAGTAAATCCCTAAGGGCCTGCTCGTTAGCAAGATCGAGCGCCACAAAAATCCTCTCGCGCAAAGCAGTCTCTTTCATGAATGAGTAAAGAGCACTAGGCTCGTATTGTCGGGGGCTCCAGCTTTATAAACGTCATCGAGCAACAGTTGGGCGGTTTGCGCTAAGTCTGTCATTTCATCAAGTCTGATTGCCACATTCTCTTCGCCAGCATAGAGCAGTCCATCGCTGCAAAGCAGCACCCGATCTCCTGAATGAAGCTTCAGCTGAAAGAGATCGAGATTGAAGCTCTGCCCTTCTCCGCCAATATAGTAGATTAGGCCTCCTCCTTCACCGGAGTCTGGATTGTAGCCGTCACTATGATCGCGAGTCAGCCGATAAAAGACATTGTCGCGATAAAGGTAAGCCCGACTATCACCGGTATTGGTGATGTAAAGCCTATCGTTTTCCGGATCGTAGATGCTCGCGACTAACGTACTGCCTAGATCGAGTTTTTGTTCTCCTTGCTGCCCGAATTCGAGGATTTTGGCATTGGCTTCATATACTGCCTTCCGCAGCCAAGAAGCGAGCTCCAGTCCCCCTCCGCCGAAAAGCTGCTTGCTCTCTTTTTCCCAGAGAGTCATCAGGAGCTGCGAAACAAGGCGACTAGTCTCTCTGCCAGCCGCCGCTGATCCGACGCCATCTGCCACCCCAAATAGTCTTAAATCGGGACTGAGAAAGACTGTATCGGCATTCTCACCGCGCACTAACCCAATGTCGCAGAGCGCATAGGCTTTTTTGTTGCCTTGTTGAGCTTTATACTCTTTCCGCGAGTCGTCTTGGTAGCCTTCAGCAAGGATTTGCGGTTTACTGGCTACTGGTGGCGCTTCTAATGGAGCAAGTGAGCAGGCATACTGGAAGATTATTTCTGGATAAACCTGATTTTCAAGAGCTAAAGTCTTACTCTTCAAGCTCGCAATGCTCTCAGTTTGATCGATCTCATAAGCTGACTGAAAGAGAATAGGCCCGCCATCTACTTCTTCAGTGACGAGATGGACTGTAGAGCCTGAGACCTGCACCCCACGAGCTAAGATCGCCTCAAAGACTTTGCGGCCATACATACCTTTACCCCCAAAAGCCGGAAGCAGACTGGGGTGAACATTGAGAATGCGATCGCGAAAAGTGACTAAGAGCGGGTTAGAAAGGACACGGGTGTAGCCACAAAGCGCAATCATCCTCACCCCCATGCTCAAGAACTCAGCCGCTACCTGCACGTCATAGTCTTCTCTAGAAGAGTAAAGATCTGGCCTCAGCACTTTGCAGGGCAAGCCAAGCTTCTCGCAGAGAGCTATCACACCAGCTTGGGGTTTATTTGCGATCACCAAAGCGATCAGCACTTGGCCTGATTGTTGGTTTTGCAGCAAAAAATCATGAACAGCAGCAATGTTTGAGCCCTGTCCGGAAGCCAAAATGCCTATTTTTATTTGCTCAGTGGACATTTAGAAGTTATTCCTAAACGGGGTGTTATTCATAGAAAGCTTGCCCTAAACCATTTTACCGTCGATCGAATCCGACCAAACCAAAGATCTCTTACCGATCAAGATCGTATCGCCATCTTGAATTCCTCTCGCTTTGAGCGCAGTGAGCACACCGGTTTTGCCGAGCTGAGCATAGAGGTGGCTGAGCGCCGAGAAATTCTCAAAGTCGGTCACCCGCAACAAGCCTTCGATAGTGGGGCTCTTCAGGATGAAACGATCTTCGACTATATCGATTGAGAAGACTTCTTCGACTATTGCTGGGGTTTCATCGGCCTTGAAGTAGTTGACGCTATTTAGCTGCAAGGTGGGATAGAGCTCACGTAGTCTATTGATGATGCTCCCTAGTCCTTGGCCAGTGGCACAAGAGACTGTGGAGATCCAAGTCCCTGTTTTTTCCTTGAGCTCAAGCAGGACTTTGTCAAGCAGATCGTCGTCGAGCAGATCGCTTTTGTTCAAGATCACCAAATGTTCTTTTTCGAGCAAATCTGGGTTGTAGACAAAGAGCTCTTTGCGGACAGTTTCATAGTCTCGGAGCGGATAGTTGGCTGACTCAAGAGCACGGGCACCATCGAGCAAGTGAATCAGGACTTTTGTCCGTTCAATGTGACGCAAAAACTGATAACCGAGCCCCTTGCCGCCTGAAGCCCCCTCAATGAGACCTGGCACGTCTGCCGCTGTCACTGTTCGGCCTTCGCCTAGATCTATCACGCCGAGGTTTGGTTTGAGAGTAGTGAAAGCATAGTCACCGATCTTGGCTTTGGAAGAGGATATACGAGCGATCAAAGAAGACTTGCCTGCATTGGGGAGGCCTACTATACCTACAGCGGCAATCAGTTTCAATTCCAGTTCAATTTTTTTGGTTTCGGCCGGTTCACCCGGTTCACAAAAGTAAGGAGCTTGCCTTTTGGAGTTGGCGAAATGCTGATTGCCGCGTCCTCCCTTGCCGCCTCTAGCTACTAGGATTTTTTGTTCATGTTGGCTCAGATCGCCTATCATTCGGCCTCTTGTTCCTTCTGCGTTCAGCTCATAGACTAGGGTTCCAAGGGGCACTAGGACTTCTATGTCGTTTCCAAAGCGGCCGCTTCGATTTGAGTTGCTACCTGCTAGGCCGTCTTCTGCGCGGAATTTTCGTTTTTTCTCGAAGGCCAAGAGGCTATTGTGGTCTTGGCTGGCTACCAGATAGACATTTCCGCCTCGTCCTCCGTCTCCACCGGCTGGGCCACCTTTTGGGATGTATTTTTCGCGGCGCCAGCCTACTATTCCGTCGCCACCGTTTCCGGCTATGACTTCTATTGTGGCGCTATCGAAGAAAGAATATTCAGACATTCTGTCTTAATGATAGCTTGAGGCGCTAATGCTGAGTGTTTCTCAGTAGCAGTCGTCATTTCCCTGACTTCTTTGAGATCACTGTAGGTCAGGGAAGTAATCTAGATGAGGGCGGGCCCCCAAACCCCCATGATCTTGCAATTCAAGCTCAGAGAAACAAAGTACTAAATCAGTCCGGCTATCCAATAGGCGATGTTTAAATCACTGTAGGTCAGAGAAGTAATCTAGATGAGGGCAAGCCCCCAAACCCCATGATCTTGCAATTCAAGCTCAGAGAAACAAAGTACTAAATCAGTCCGGCTATCCAAAAGGCAATGTTTAAATCACTGTAGGTCAGAGAAGTAATCTAGATGGGGGCGAGCCCCCAAACCCCCATGATCTTGCAATTCAAGCTCAGAGAAACAAAGTACTAAAAAAGTCCGGCTATCCAAAAGGCAATGTTTAAATCACTGTAGGTCAGAGAAGTAATCTAGATGGGGGCGAGCCCCCAAACCCCCATGATCTTGCAAGAAAACAAAACATGCAGAAAAAATACCCACGTTAATTTTCTGTTCAAAATCCCCCTAAGCTCAGCTCTCAAAACACTGAAAATGCTATTTTTATAAATCTAAACACCTATTAAATCTCCCCACTTTTCATGCCTAAATCAGCAAACATCGCCGCCCTTTCTATCGCTCTGCTCTCACTCCAATTTAGCCTGATACTGACAACCCAAGCCAGCGACGAAAACACACTCCCACCCAGTGACGAGACCACGCTTCAAATCCACGTCGAAAAAACGCAAAAAATTAATCCGCCAGAAGCTCCCACCGAAGAAACCCTCTCAGCGAAAAACCTGCTCTTCAGTGGCTCAGCCAAATACTATATAACTCCCCAAGGCCGCAAACTAGCCGACAGACGCAAAACAGGCCCCCTCTATCCCACCGCCTTCGATCTGGTCAAAAATGACGGAAGCTTCGAATACATAGTGAATGGCAACGACGAAAAAGGCTGTGACCTAGAGACCACCTTCCAAAGGACTATCTATAAAAAATACGGCTTCGATATCAGACGCTACTTCAATGCGATCTCAACCCCCACTGAAAAGTGCTTCGATCTCCCGAGCGTCGAAGAAAAAACACTCTGTGAGTATTATCACAACAATCAAGAATGTCTTTCTGGAATCCCTCTAGGTATTTACGTCAACCCTCTCCCAATGGGTGCAAATTATTTGACTTATGGTCGTGAGAATTTTTTGGGTTGTAAACCAATCATCGAGGCGATCAGTCTCTACAACACTGTCCCCAAACAATCGGAACAATGGCAAAAGATTCAAGGCGATCTAATTGAAAAGAAAAGGCAAGCACTCAGCAAACAATTGCAGGCCAATCCCCCTCTTCAAGAGATTAAAGCCAGTCTAATAGCAGCTGGTCAAGCAACAGATGAAAGAAGTTTAAAATTTGCGGCTAGAGAGTACGCCTATAACCAGTCGGTGAATGCTCCTTTTGTCATTGATGATAAAGAAGTTGACTTGCTTGCTCCAGAGCGTTACTCACCGGCTGCTGCGATCACTAGTCTGATCAGCTTCAAGGCTCAGGCCGCTAAGTCTTGCCCTAGCGACAAATACAACTCCAAAATCTTCGGTGAAGCGCTGAATATACCCGCTCACCAGATTCTTCAGTTCAACGATCTAGCCGATCGTCGCAACAAGTGTATTTGTCCCTAGAAGAGGGTAAAAAGTCATAGTAGACAAAGTTAAAAGTTCGCTATGACCGATAATTATTTGCAAGCAGAAAAGATGGTTGCCGAGTACCTAACTGAAAATGGCTTCCAAAAAGTTCAAATTCAACCAATAAATTTCCCCAACATAGATCTTGTTGCAGACAAGGGTGGAAAACATTATGGCTTTCAGGTAAAGAACTGGCGAAAAAAAGCATCTAGAACTGATCTTCAGAGCTTTAATGACAAGTTTGTCGAGTCATCTGAAGCGAACTCACTGGCCAAAGTCTTTTACCTTGCTAAGAGTGGCTTTGCCCGTACAGCATACCAGAGCCAACAAATTGGACTTTACTCTAGCAAGCTAGAGTTCGGATCTTGGCTAGAAGAAGAGGATGAACAAAAAATACTCTATATGGCCGGTGTCGATGACGCCAAAGACAAAAAACTATATGAAGAAATTTTTCCAGGAACTGAATACAAGCAGCTCGATTTTGATTTTCAAGAAGCAATCTTGAGAGGAGAAGGATCCATTATAGAAACCACTGAGCGAGAAGTAATTCGCCTAGCAGTTTGTACGCTAAAAGGGGGAGTTGGCAAAACGTCGGTAGCGGTGAATCTAGCTGGTACTTTTGCCGGTCAGGGTTTAGACGTTTCGCTGGTCGATTGCGATTCGCCTCAGTATTCTTTGTTGCGACTGTTTGCACCAGAAGCGATAGCTGAAGACCTAAGCAGCATAGAAATCGAGAGCAAAAAACATATCAATGTCTACAAAGGCGCTTCATGGAAAGAACAGGTGCTGAAAACTAACAAAGAGAAAAAACCAGTTCTGACTGGACTAGGCGATCTAGTAATCTATGACTGTCCACCGAGGCTAGACGAACAAGACCGTTCTTGGGAATGGATCTTTCAGAACGCCGATCTCTGCATACTGCCGATCAATATTTGCCCAATCGGGCTGGGGAAAGCTGGTCTGAGCAGTTCCGAACAAAACATAGTGGAATTTTCGGTAATAGATCAAACCATTCAAGCGATCAGAAGAGCCAATCCAGAGATTGAGATCTTGATCGTGGAAAATAACAAGATGAAAACCAAAGAAAATAAAAAAGTAGAGAAACTAAGAGAGACTCTCAACAATGCTCTTCAAGTTTGTCTGAAGGAAAAAGTAAAGCTTGCAGACGCTTTTATTCGCCATTCCGAGAAAATTTACTATTGGGGCTTCGATCAAACCCTACCAATAAACAACAATGCTGGTGGTCAATGCCTACCAAAACAAGACTTTCAAGCGCTAAGCGATGAAATTCAAGAAATAATGAAAGAGAAAAACATAAACAAAAGAAACCAGTACTTGACAAACTATAAAGAAGCAAGTAAAAAACTTCTAAAATCAGAAGAGAAAATCAAAGCCTAGCTAAAGAAAAAATACTAAGCAGTCTGAAGAACAGGCGCATTGTGAACGACTTTTTTGACAAAAGGAAATCCGAGCTCTTCCATAAGCGCTCTACCTTCAGTGGAGTTGTTGGCCGTAGTGACTACAGTAAATTTAAAGCCCTTGCTAGTGCGATTTTCCAGAACTACAAAGATCCTTTGATCTTTCACACCAACTGTAAAATTCCCATGACCATCATCTTTGACATCAATCCCTTGAAAATCTCGAATACGAGGAGAAGCAAGAGAGATGTATTGGTCAAGAAAGGCATACATCTTGTCGTCTCTGAGGGTGACGATAATTCCGTTAGGCATTCCTTCTCTGAGCTTAAAGGCTGCAATCGATTTTTTTGCTAGTCTAATTACTGGCTTTTGGCCGGTTAAGTTAGCAATATCAGCTGTCAGATCGTCCATCAGAGTACCGTTTTTGGACTCTTCAGTATTTACGGCTCTATTGACAACAATCTTCATCAGCTTCGGTACTTGCAGCTCATTGCTGAGCTCTAGCCTCTTCATTAGGGCTGGCTTAGCTGTTTCATTAAAAAAATCTTTGAGACGATTTGCCATGGTTTTAGTCGATGAGTTCCCCAGTCTTCACTGCAATACGTTTACCGTCAGGCGATTTTCTGATTCTAGTTGCTGTTGGCTTGCCGTTCACACTAACGCAAACCCCTACTTTCCAAATCCACATAGCGTGCTCAGCAGTAGTAATACTACCTTCTGTTTGGCCGGCTAACTTTCTATGTCTCTTCTTCAGATTGATTCCGGAAACTTTGATTTTGGCTAGTTTAGGAAATACTTTGGTCACTTTGCCAGTTTTACCTTTTTCGGTGCCACTGAGCACAATCACTTCATCGCCAAGCTTGATGTCCCAGCTACGATTTGGGTTGCGACGGCCTTTTAGCCAAGCTTCACGCAAGATTATTCTGTCGCGCTTTTCAACGGACTTAATGGGTGAGTTCGTGTAGCGTATTTTCTTTTTTGTTTTCATAGTACCTCCGGCGCAAGCGAAAGAATCTTAGCAAAACCAGCTTCGCGCAAATCCCGATCCACTGGACCGAAAACACGTGAGCCAACTGGTTCCCCTTTGTCATTGATCACCACAGCGGCGTTTTCATCAAAAGAAATCACTGTGCCATTTTTTCTTCTTTTGCGACTTTTGACGCGAACGATCACCGCTTTAACCACTGTACCCTTCTTTAGAGTAGCTTTAGGTTCAGCTCTTTTGACAGAGGCGACGATGATATCACCGACTCTACCAACGGCTTTTCCTTCACCGCTACCGATTTTTAGAACACGAATGCATTCTATTTCTTTGGCGCCAGAATTATCGGCGACGTTTAGCCATGTTTCTTGTTGAATCATTGTTTCGCTCCTTCAGCTTTTATGATCGAAATCACTTTGAAGAATTTGCGCTTGCTGATTGGGCGGCACTCTTCTATTTCCACTTTATCGCCTTCGTTGATTTCAAAAGAATTTGTGTCAGCCAAGTATTTCTTGGTGCGCTTGATTATTTTGCCGCAACGAGGATCGGGCTTCTGGTCAGCAATCAAAACAGTGATGGTGTTTTGCATCTTGGTTGAGACCACTTTGCCGGTGAATTTCTTCTTATTTTTATGTTCGATTGTCATATGATTCCTAAACTGTCTCGCCTAAGCGCTTTTCATTGATAAGGGTCAATATTCTAGCACGATTTTTGCGGAGAGCTGTACGAGTTCTCTGTTTTAGCAACACTTTGTTGTCAGCGCCAGTGCTAATGTTTTTGACATTCTGCTCGCCAGTCCACTTGTCTTTGGTATTGGCGACAAAGAAAGCTTGGTGAGAGGTGAGGCTAGACAGCTCAGCATTCAAATCCTCAACAGAAAGTTTTTTTAGCTCTTCTAATGTTTTCAGTTTCATGATTTTATGACTCCCCTCTAACTATACGAGTTCTGATCGGTAGCTTGTGACCGGCTGTAATGAGCGCTTGTTGCGCTTCCACCTCATCTACACCGATCAGTTCAAAGAGCATATTGCCGGGCAAAACAACGGCCACCCAACCCTCAGGGTTTCCTTTACCTCCCCCTTGTCTGGTCTCGGCTGCTTTTTTGGTGTAAGACTTCTGGGGGAAGACTGTGATCCAAAGCTGGCCATTTTTCTTCACCAAACGCGAGAGGCAACGACGAGCTGCTTCTATTTGCTGAGAGGTGATCCAAGCTGGGTCAAGAGCTTGCAGGCCGATGGTGCCAAAGTTCAGCTTGTTATTGCGGCTAGCAATTCCGGTGCGCCGACCACGATGAAACTTTCTATATTTAGTACGTTTAGGGAGTAGCATATTTTAGATCTCAGAATTTTCTTTTTCCGGTTTCACCGGCAAGGGTACGGTTGACTATCACTTGAACACCGATTTTACCGTAGGTGGTATCGGCTTCACAAAAAGCATTGTCTATGTTGGCAAACCAGGTGTGCAAAGAGACTTTGCCTTCTAGATACCATTCTGTGCGGGCGATCTCAGCGCCTTGTAGACGCCCAGAAACCTTCACTTTGATTCCTTCTACTTCGTGGGCAGCCATCGCTTTGGCAATTGCCCCTTTCACTGCGCGCCTAAATGGCATCCGGCGCTCAAGGTCAGTGGCGATCTTCTCGGCGATGATCTGAGCGTCATTTGGCGAAGCTTCAACCACATTGAACCGCAAGGGCTGATTCAACTCTTTTTGGAGAGAAGTCTTCAGTTCTTCTAGTCTTTGATTGTCTTTGCCGAGAATATTGGCGGGGCGAATAGAGTGAATATCTATCTGTGTGTCAGTGTCTTTGCGCAAAATGCGAATTTTGCTGATCCCGACTTTCTTGCCGTATTTTTTTGTGATGTTCTCTCTGATCAGCCAGTCTGTGTGCAGTTTCTTGGAAAATTCCGGAAACTCTGCAAACCAAGAAGAATCGTAGAGTGCAGCCATTCTCGGCTCAAGGTCTTGTTCCCGCTTCACCCAAACGCCGAGCCTATTTGCTCTGGCAGGCATCTTATGTCCCATTTAGCTTTCTCCTCCGATAAGGGTTGCGTCAGCTAACGGTGAAGAAAGCTTGACAAAAAGTCTTGAATGTCTTTTCCGCAGGGGCATCACTTTTCCTCTAGGACCTGGCTGAGCGCGACGCAACTCAAAGCTCTTACCTGCCCAAATCTCGGCTACTACAAGCTGCTTCAAGTCAGTCACAGTTCCTAAATTAATCGCATTGGCGGCTGCTGATTTAATTAATTTGGCTACATCATTGGCCTGAGCAAAATTATTGAAATAAAGCACTTGCATCGCTTCTTCCAATGTCCGTCCGCGAATCAAATCGATCACGCGGCGTACTTTGTCAACTGAACCGCGCAAAACACCGTTTGCTTCTGAACGAGCAATTAACTCGCCAGTAATGGTCGGTTTTTTCTGGAATCTTAGTTTATATTTGGCTGCCATGATTTTTTAGCTTTACTTCCCCTTCTTAACGGTTTCCTTGGCTTTGTGTGCCCGGAAAGTTCTGGTGGGTGAAAATTCACCTAGTTTGTGCCCGACCATCGCTTCCGTGATGAAAATCGGCATGAATTGCTTACCATTATAGACTGCAATGTTCAAACCGACTAGATCTGGCAAAATAGTCGAATTTCTCGACCAAGTCTTAATGAGCTTCTTGTCGTTCTTCTCAATAGCTTCTTGGACTTTCTTCCGAAGCTTCTCGTCAAAATATGGACCTTTTTTCAATGATCTAGGCATTATTTTCTCTTCCTCCGACTGATGATCAGCTTAGTGCTGCTCTTCTTGCTCTTTCTGGTCTTCAAGCCATGGGGCTTACCGAAGGCTGTATAGGGGCTTGCTGCTCCCACTGGGCAACGACCTTCACCACCACCGTGTTTGTGATCGACAGGGTTCATGGTGACACCACGGTTTCTCGGTCTACGGCCTCTCCATTTGAGCGTGCCGGCTTTACCTAGTTTCTGGTTAGAGAATTCTGGATTACCGACTTGGCCGAGTGTAGCGTAGCAGCGCTCTAGCACCCAACGCATTTCGCCTGAAGGAAGCTTGAGAGCTACCATCCCTTTTTCTTTAGCGATCACTTGGGCGGAAAGACCGGCTGAACGAACCATTTGGCCGCCTTTGCCCGGTGTCATTTCGATATTGTGCACTTGCGAACCGAGAGGCATGTTTGCGAGGGGCAAAGCATTACCTTCTTTGATCGGTGACATTGGGCCGCTCATCACGCTATCACCTATAGCAAGCTTGGTGGGAGCCAAGATATATCTCTTCTCTCCGTCAGCAAACACGATCAGTGCGATCCGACAGTTGCGGCTGGAGTCATAGTCGAGAAAGTCGACTTTACCTGGGATACCGGCTTTGTCGGAGCGAAGAAAATCGATTACTTTGTATAGTCTTTTATGACCGCCACCACGGAAGCGACTGGTTATTTTTCCTTGATTGTTACGACCGACGCTTTTCGGTATTGCTACCTGAATGCGGCGCAGGCCTTTTGTTTCTGTTCTCAGCTCTTTCCTCTTGCGAGAGGTTAGCTCTTCTGTATTTTGCCCTGTTTTCAGCTCAGAATAATCCTGAACCTGTTTGGAGCGCGAGCCAGCTGAAGTCGGTTTGTACTTTTTTACTACCATCTTTTAATACACGAGCTCATTACATTAGCATATTCTTTTGCTCTCCGTAAACACCTCTAAGCTGAGAAGGCTTAGCCTGGGAGAAGTTATAATCTTGGAACAATGAGAATAATACTGCCCAAACCCCGTGGCTTCTGTGCCGGCGTAGACTACGCCATCGGAATAGTAGAACAAGCCCTAAAGACCTTTAGCGAACCAGTCTATATCCTCAAAGAAATAGTCCACAACCGCACCATAGTCGAAGATCTAAATCAACGTGGCGCACCCTCAGTCATGTCTATCGAAGAAGTCCCCGCCGGCTCAGTAATAATCTTTAGCGCCCATGGCGTTCCACCGGAGTTTCACGAGCAAGCCCGCCAAGCTGGCCTCAAAGTAATAGACGCTACCTGCCCTCTAGTCAGAAAAGTGCATCTTGAGGCGATTCGTTACGCTTCAAAAGGCTATACCATTCTATATATAGGACACGAAGGACACGACGAAGCGCTTGGGGTGATCGCCGAATCACCCGGCTCAATCATCTTGATCAATGACATTGCCGAAGCGGAAAAGCTCGATCTGGTCTCCTCCGAGAAACTCGTTTATCTCACCCAGACTACGCTTAGCCTCACTGAGACAGCCAAAATCGTCGACGTGCTCAAAGCCCGCTTCCCCCATCTAGAAGAACCTCCCAGTGAAGATATCTGTTACGCGACGACAAATAGACAAATGGCCGTGCTTGAAATGACGAAGATGGTTGATTTGGTTTTAGTGATCGGTTCCAAGAACAGCTCGAATTCTCAACGTTTGCGCGAGTGTGCTCAAGATCTCGGCAAGCCCGCTTATCTGATCGACAACAAAGAAGAGATTGATTTGGCTTGGCTTGAAGGAGTTGAGTCATTGGGTCTGACGGCTGGTGCGTCTGCTCCTGAACGTCTTGTTAGGCAGGTGATTGCTCACCTGAAAGAGCTCTCACCGGGTGCAACAGTTGAAGAGATCGAGTTTGTGGCCGAAAAAATGTACTTTCCGCTACCCAAGCTCGCTGTTTAGTTTTGCCCCTTTGGGGGGAGTTGGAATTTAGCTCTGACTGGGCAAAGCGGCCGGACTGGAAAAGTTATAGAGCGAGCGAATAGACATCTGTCTCTGCTCTTCATCCACAAAAGAATTTTTCACTAGCTCACGTAGATCTTTGCTCTGAATGAACATCTTCTTATGCGCAAGACCATCATAAAATTCAAGCTGACTTGTCCTAGAGCCAAGCTTGCTATCGAGCGAAAAGTCTACCTGCTCCGGTTCTAGAGCGGCAAAGGACTTGTGATTATTGCAGAGAATAAAGCCCCACTCGCTGGTAAAAGAAGGCACAAATCCAGAGTAAACCTCACAATGCTTAGTGAGATGCAAGACCTGACGGTAGATCTCCCCGAAGTTATCGAACTCAGCAGCTGAAAGCTCAGAAGCCTGAATCACCATTGCCCCCTCGGGGCTCAGTCTAGCGGCAAGACTGGCGAAAAACTCACCACGATAAAACTTCCGCACTGGGGAGTTGGCTTCGACAGTGTTCACCAAATCCAAGATTATAAAATCGTATTTGTTGCGGCAAGTACGCAGAAACTGCCAAGGATCTTGGTAATGCAGCTTCAGACGAGGATCTTGGAAACAATCTTGATGCCAAAGCGGCAAATGCTCCCTACAAATATCTACCAGCACTTTGTCTGAGTTCACCATATCGACTTGCTTGACTTGTGGGTAACGGAGCACTTCACGAGCTGAAGCTCCTTCGCAGCCTCCGATGATCAAGACGCGTTCAGCCTTGGCTAGATTAGCCATCACTGGGTGCACTGTTGCCTCATGATAAATATACTCGTCGTATTCGGAGGATTGGATAGTGCCGTCTACGTATAGCGCTAAGCCATAAGAGTTAGTGTGGACGACGCGCACATCATGGTGCAAGCTCTTGGCTGCGTGCACACAGTCGGTGATCGCAAAGGCTGTGTAGTCGTCTAGGAGATACTTGTGGGAGATACTTTTCGCTTTACCTTTGAAGTTGGTGGGGCGTTTGGTGTTGACGATGATCTCGTTAAGGTTATTGCGGTCTAGTTTGTGTACAAATTGTTTATCGTATTCGATGCCGCGCTCTAGGCCAGTGATGAAACGTCTTTCGGCCTGAAGCGAATCGGCCAAATAAGTGCAGGCTTGCTCGGGCATCGTGTGGCTACCGCAAGTGAAAGCATCGATGGCGGCGTATCCGAGTTCTGGCCAAGTATGAATGGAGAAGTGCGATTCGGCCAGAAAAACTAGGCCGCTCACTCCTGCCGGTTCGAATTTATGAAAATTGCTGCCTAAGACCGTAGCCTTGGCGCGGGTGGCCCCATCGATCATGGCGGCTTTGATCCCTTCCAAATCGTTGAGGAGATGGGCTGGACAACCGCTCAGTTCGGCTATAAAGTGAAATCCGGCAGGAGGATGATCGGTCAATGAAATAAAGATTAAATTGAGGAACAATAAATAATAATAAAGTCTGGTGAAAAATACAAATATTTGTCAAAAGTTTTTTGGCTATAGGATTTTGCCCGCTTGCTCGTCTAGGCGAAACACAACACAAAGAAGCCACCGACAAAGCGCTTTAAGAGTCTTTTTTGCTTAGCTAGAGAATAACCCTGAGCTACCCTCACCATAAAACGTTTTCGAAAACTGGGGGACGCGCAGCTTTCAGCCTTGTATGATTAGCTAAATAAATATATGAAGACCCTTACCCAGTACGAGCCCGTCATAGGCCTAGAAGTTCACGCGCAGCTCAAAACAGCCACCAAACTCTTTTGCAATTGCCCCAACCAGTTCGGGCGTGAACCCAACAGCAATATCTACACAGTGCTAGCCCTCTTGCCAGAACCCTAAAGTGTAGTGCATAATAGCTTTAACTTCGATTTAACTTGAGTTTATTGCCTCTATATTTAGTTCAAACTTTGCCGCAAGTGTCTTCTCAGCTTGAAATGAAGCTTTCGCCTCATGTCGTGGAAGCGCCGGCCTCGAACTTGGGGACTAAGCAGCTAGAGCTGGTGAGAAACTTGGTAGAGAGGTCGAGTGAAACTGGGAAACCGCTACCCAGCCTCCAAGTCTTTCTTGCTGATTTTGAGGCTTGGCTTAAAACTCTCGCCGAAAATAACCCTTTACGGAAATCAATTGAAGAGATCAGTGCTTGGACTGAGCACAATAATGATCCCTTCAAGGAAGCGACAAGGGACATAGACTTTGTGAAGAATAATAAAAATAACCTCAGAGGGGCGAATCTCTCTCAAGCCGATCTCACAGGAGCCAATCTTGAAGGAGCCAATCTCGCAGGAGCCAATCTTGAAGGAGCCAATTGCAAAGGAGCCAATCTCTCTGGAGCCAATCTCACAGGAGCTGATTGCAAAGGAGCTAATCTCAGAGGAGCCAATCTCGAGAGAGCCGTTCTCGCAGGAGCCAATCTCTTTCAAGCCAATCTCAGGGGAGCCATTCTGACAGGAGCCGATCTCTCTAAAGCTAATCTCAGAGAAGCCATTCTCAGGTGCGCCAATCTCAGAGAAGCCATTCTGACAGGAGCCGATCTCTCTAAAGCCAATCTCAGAGAAGCCTTTCTCAGAGGAGCCAAACTCCAAGGAGCCAATCTCGCTAAAGCCAATCTCCAAGAAGCCAATCTGACAAAAGCCTATCTCTGGCAGGCCGATCTCACAGGAGCAAATCTCATAGGAGCAAATCTCCTAGGAGCAGACCTCACAGGAACCAAGCTCGACTATAAAGGCATTAGGCAGCTTCGTATATTTAAAGAATTCACAAAAGAAATTCCAGATCTTCAATCCGATACTGATCTTTGCCAATATCTAAGTAGTCTAATACCTGAAGAAGAGGGCTTTACAGTGAAATTCATCCTTCCTCGATCAAAAACCGTGAACATTCCTAACACGCATGTTCATTACTACATCTTTAAAAGAACATCTAATAAAACGCTAGAAATATCTTTTGACGATAATGAAATTCCTTCCAAGAGTCGTAGTGATTCGTATTTTGCCCATCTTAAGCTTGCCTTCAACCTCAACTTAGAAAGCGGTCAACTGATACCGATTCCTTCTTCCTGTTATATAGAGAACTTTTCTGGCAAGGGCGGCAGTGGAGACTTAGCAGAGGCGACTACCTCACGAATCATAGAAGAAGGGAACGTATTTAAGGATCTTAAACAGGTCATCCAGGGCACCTCCTACCCCGGTCAGGGCAGCAGCATAGCAGTCTATGAGGGTAAAAAAAGGCTTTCGATCACCTATCCAGCTCACATCCCCAGCACAGCGCCAGACGAGAAGGTAAGAGAATGGGCAGACTTGCAAGGCATTGTACTCATATAATTTCAAGTTCTTCCCAGTTTCTGATGCCAAGACTCGCTTGCCAAAGCCCTAAAGCGTAGCGCATAATAGCTTTAATCTTTATTCAATCTAAGATCTTATGAAAATTGCAGAAATTGCCTTGGTGAAGCAAGTTCCTTCTCAGTTTGAAATGAAGCTTTCGCCTCACGTTGTGGAAGCGCCAGCCTCGAACTTGGAGACTAAGCAGCTAGAGCTGGTGAAAAACTTGCTTGAGAGATCGGGAGATGATGGTAAAGCGCTACCCAGCCTACAGGTTTTTTTGGTTGATTTTGAGGCTTGGTGTCAAGCACTCACTAAAAGCAAAGACCATATTTCTTCTCTAGCTAATTCGAGTCTGAAAGCTTGGACTCAGCATAATGAAGAATTAGCAAATGTTGTGACAAGCGATAGAAAGTTTGCGGAAGTTAACCGAGATTATCTCGCTGGAGCCAATCTTGCTGGAGCCAATCTCACTGAAGCCATTCTCATTAAAGCCAATCTCGCTGGAGCCAATCTCACTGAAGCCAATCTCACTGAAGCCATTCTCATTAAAGCGATTCTCTCTGGAGCCAATCTCTGTAAAGCCGATCTCTCTGGAGCCAATCTCTCTGGAGCCAATCTCTGGTCAGCAAAACTCAGAGGAGCAGACCTCAGAGGAGCCGATCTCTCTGGAGCCAATCTCTGGGGAGCAAAACTCAGAGGAGCCCAGCTCGACTATAAAGGAATAAGACAGCTTCTGATATTTAAAGAATTCACTGAAGAAATACCAAAAGAAAGAAATTACGGCAAGATCATTGATCATATTTTGGGATTTCTCAAACAGGACACCACGCTCCACTTGATTTTACCTAGGACGTCTGAGCCCAGACATGTTCATTATTACAGAATGAACAGAACTGAAAAATTGCAAGGATCTCAAATACGCGTAGAATACTTCGATAATGAATTAAAAAATGGTGTCCAAGCCTACTTCCGTGGTGAGTTCACTTATGATCTGAAAACTGGTGAAACTGACATCATCTCTTATACAGCTACCGATGCCTCCGGTAACAATCAGCAGCAAAAAATAGCAGATTTCCGTCCATCACTCGTTGAAGATTCGTTCTATGACTTGCGTTCAATAATCGCTGGAACCGTCAGTCCCGGTCAGGGCAGTAGCATAGCCGTCTATGAAGGTAAAAAAAGGCTTTCGATCACCTATCCAGCTCACATCCCCAGCACAGCGCCAGACGAGAAGGTAAGAGAATGGGCAGACTTGCAAGGCATTGTACTCATATAATTTCAAGTTCTTCCCAGTTTCTGATGCCAAGACCTTCTTGCCAAAACCCTAAAGCGTAGTGCATAATAGCTTTAACTTCTGCTTAACTTAAGTCTAGTGCCTCTCTATTTAATTAAAACTTTGCCGCAAGTATCTTCTCAAATTGAGAGGACGCTTTTGCCGCACGTTGTGGAAGCGCCAGCCTCGAACCTTCAGACTAGAGACTTGGAGCTGGTGAGAAACTTGGTAGATCGGTTGAGTGAAACAGGAAAACCGCTACCCAGCCTCCAAGTCTTTCTTGCTGATTTTGAGGCTTGGTGTCAATCACTCATTAGAAAAAAGACTGAAGCTAAATACCATTTTTCCTTTCTTGCCGATTTTGAGGCTTGGTGTCAATCACTCATTAGAAAAAAGACTAAAGCTAAAGACCATATTTCATCTCTAGCTAATTTGAGTCTGAAAGCTTGGACTGAGCATAATCAAGAATTAGGACAGTTTGCGAAAAGCAATAGAAAGTTTGCGGAAGATAACCGAGATTATCTCATTGGAGCCAATCTCTCTGAAGCCGATCTCGTTGGAGCCGATCTCGTTGGAGCCAATCTCTCTGGAGCCAATCTCTCTAGAGCCATTCTCAGAAGAGCCAATCTCGAGAGAGCCGTTCTTGAAGGAGCGGATCTCACGGAAGCCAATCTTGAAAGAGCCAATCTTAAAGGAGCGTTTCCCTTGAACGCCAATTTTGAAAGAGCCAATCTTGAAGGAGCGGATCTCACGGAAGCCAATCTTTATGAAGCCAATTTTCGTGGAGCCAATCTCCAAGGAGCCATTCTCAAAAAAGCCATTCTTTATGAAGCCAATCTCCAAGGAGCCAATTGCAAAGGAGCTAATCTCAGAGTAGCCGATCTCACAGGAGCTGATTGCACAGGAGCTAATCTTAGAGTAGCCGATCTCAGGGGAGCAAATTGCACGAGAGCCGATCTCTTTTATGCCAATCTCTTTTATGCCAATCTCAATGGAGCCAATCTCTCTAAAGCTCAATTAGGCTTCAATCAAATTAGATCGCTCCAAATATTCAAACAATTTACCGAAAAATTGCCTAAGTTTAATTACAATATGAATGTGGGTACATCGCTAGCAAGCATTTTACCTTCAACTATCGGTTCTAAAATACAACTTGTTCTTCCTAGAGCCTCTTTTCCAAGACATGCTCACGTCTATACCGCTGAGTGGCTAGAGGTCGAAAAGAAACTAAAAATATCCTATGATGACAATGAGTTGCCCCATGCTGTCAGGGCTCATATGAAAGGAAGCTTCACAATCGATCTCAAAACAGACGAAGCAGAAATTCTGAACTATTCAGCCATAGATAAATGGGGCAAGAACGTTGCAACTTTAGAAAATCAAGAACGCCCTAATTTTCTTAGTGATTCGTTGTCTGATCTGCGGAAGATCATGATAGGAACAGATTCTCCCGGCCAGGGTAGCAGCATAGCTCTCTACGATCCTAGCGGGAAGCGTGAATGGATCACCTATCCAGCTCATACCCCAAGCACAGCGCCAGACGAGAAGGTAAGAGAATGGGCAGATTTGCAAGGCATTGTACTCATATAATTTCAAGTTCTTCCACGTTCCTTAAGCCAAGTCTCTCTTGCCAAAGCCCTAAAGCGTAGTGCATAATAGCTTTAACTTCTGCTTAACTTAAGTCTAGTGCCTCTCTATTTAGTTCAAACTTTGCCGCAAGTATCTTCTCAAATTGAGAGGACGTTTTTGCCGCACGTTGTGGAAGCGCCAGCCTCGAACCTTCAGACTAGACACTTAGAGCTGGTGAGAAACTTAGTAGATCGGTCGAGTGAAACAGGAAAACCGCTACCCAGCCTCCAAGTCTTTCTTGCTGATTTTGAGGCTTGGCTTAAAACTCTCGCCGAAAATAACCCATTACCGAAATCAATCGAAGAGATCAGTGCTTGGACTGAGCACAATAATGATCTCTCCAAGGAAGCAACAAGTGACAAAAAATTTGCGGAAAACAATAAAAACAAACTCTCAGGAGCCAATCTTTCTGGAGCCAATCTCGCAGGAGCCAATCTCTTTAGAACCAATCTCGCTAACATCAATCTAGCTAACGCCAATCTCTTTAAAGCCATTCTCTCTGAAACGAATCTCACAGGAGCCAATCTTACAGGAGCAAATCTTGAAGGAGCCGATCTCAGGGCAGCCAATCTCAAAGGAGCTCAATTGGGCTTCAATCAAATTAGATCGCTCGAAAAATTCAAAATATTTAATCATGAATTTTCCAAGATTGAAAACAATATCGAACTGGGAATGTATCTGGCAAGTATTTTACCTTCAACTATCGGTTCTAAAATACAACTTGTTTTTCCTAGAGAATCTATGCCAAGACATGCTCACATCTATACAGCTGAGTGGCTTGAAGGCGGAGAAAAACTGAAAATATCTTATGATGACAATGAGTTGCCCCATGATGTCAAGGCTCATATGAAAGGAGGCTTCACGCTCAATGTCAAAACTGGCAAGGCAGAAATTCTTAACTATTCAGCCATAGATAAATTGGGCAAGAACGTTGCAACTTTAGAAAATAAACAACGCCCTAATTTTCTTAGTGAGTCGTTGTCTGAACTGATCCAGATCATCAGAGGAACAGTTTCTCCCGGTCAGGGCAGCAGCATAGCTCTTTACGATCCCAGTGGAAAGCGACTTTCCATCACCTATCCCGCTCACATCCCAAGCACAGCCCCAGACGAGAAGGTAAGAGAATGGGCAGACTTGCAAGGCATTGTGTTGGTCGATTGAGCTTCAGAAAGACAGCGGAAATTGGCTATAATTTCTCCATCATATGAATACCCTCACCCAATACGAGCCCGTCATAGGCCTAGAAGTTCACGCGCAGCTCAAAACAGCCACCAAGCTCTTTTGCAATTGCCCTAACCAGTTTGGCCGTGAACCAAACAGCAATATCTGCCCAGTCTGCACAGGACTGCCCGGCTCACTCCCCGTCATAAACCAAGAAGCCGTTGAGCTAGCAACCAGAGCAGCCTTCGCCCTCGACTGCCAAATCCAAGCCCACTCAAAGTTTGACCGGAAACAATACTTCTATCCAGATCTCCCCAAAGGCTATCAGATCTCTCAATTCCAAGAACCAATAGCACTAGGCGGCAAGCTTACTCTACCCGATGGTTCGACAGTTCGTCTGACTAGAATACACATGGAAGAAGATGCCGGGAAACTCATTCATGCTGGCTCAGAGCGTCTGCACGGGTCTACTTATTCGCTGGTCGATCTAAATCGTGCTGGCACACCACTGGTCGAAATAGTCTCAGAACCGGATATCTTCTCGGCCGAGCAAGCCAGACTCTATGTCCAAGAGCTGCGCTTGATCTTAATGTACTGCGGAATCTGTGACGGTAACCTCGAAGAAGGCAGCTTTCGTTGCGATATAAACGTCAGCCTGAGAGCCAAAGGCACAAGCAAGCTAGGAACCAGAGCCGAGATCAAAAACGTCAATAGCTTCCGCTCAATCCTCCGTGCCATCGAGCATGAGATGGAGAGGCAAGCTGAAATCCTCGATGCTGGCGGCAAGATAATCCAAGAGACCAGACTCTGGGAAGAAAATAGCGGCAAGACTGTGAGCATGCGCTCCAAAGAAGAGGCAAATGATTATCGTTATTTCCCCGATCCAGACCTGCATCCACTGATGCTTGAAGAGAGCTATCTAGAACGGGTGAAAGCCAGTTTGCCCCTCTTACCGAGCGAGAAGCGAGTTTTATACAAACAACAATACGCCCTCAACGAAGAGGAGATATTTATATTCATTGAAGACCAAGAGCGGGGCGTTTTCTTCGATGAGACAGTGAAGCTGAGCGCCAATGCTAAGAAAATCTCTAGTCTCTTGAACTCAGCGATCTCCGCTATGGCGAAAGCAAATGGAAATGAGACTCTTCAGGAAAGCAAGCTCACGGCAGAGCGATTGGCTGAGCTAGTGAACGCCATCGATGCCGGCAAGATCAGCGATTCGGCCGCTCGTAGCGAATTGATTCCGGTGATGATCGGGAAAGAGGGCAAGCTAGAAGATCTGATCCAAGAACTGGGGCTTGCTCAGCTAAACGACGAAGGAGAGATCGTTGCTGGCGTCCAGAGCATCTTGAGCGAATTCCCCGATCAGCTGGCTGAGTTGCGCTCGGGCAAAGACAAGATGCGTGCTTTTTTCGTTGGGCAAATCATGAAGCGCTTCAAAGGAAAAGCTTCACCTGCCCTAGTCAATAAACTGCTCGATGCGGAGTTGGTGAGTTAGTTGGAAAACCTCAAGCTCAAACCAATTGTTTTGGGGGCTTTCTCTTCTAGCCACAATAATCTTTTTCAGTCTTTGCTCTCTGAGAGTCCCAGTCAGCATCTCTATGCTCTCGGCCACAGTCTTTTTGGGCAGGCAGAGCTTGTATCTGGGGGAAACTATCTGGATGAAAGAGAGCTTACAAAAAATCTTGAGGCCGGTCTTTTATTCCTCAATCCAGCTTGTGAGCGTTTTTTGACCAAAAAAGAGCTGAGTATGATCGAGGGTGAGCAGATCCTCGCTCTAGCCAGCAATGCTGCTCTCTTTGTTCCGGCTAGTCTGGTTAGTTTGTTTTTGGCGTCTGTGCCTAGTTTCTGCTTCGAGCAAGAGGCTGTCTTTAGCGCTCATTGCGCAGGGCAAGCGCAGGCAGGAGAGGGAGTGAGCTTGAGTGATTATCTAGAAGCGCTCAGCGTCAAAAAGATCGAAGAATTGAAAAAAGCTGGCGTGATTTTCATCAACCCCAGTCATTCCTTCATTGCACCAAGTGTGAGCATAAAATCTGGAACTGTTTTGTTCGGTGAGAATTTTTTACTAGGGAAGACCAATGTCGAAACTGGCGCGCAAATAGGCCCAAATTGTTTTATCAGAGACTCACACATCGGAGCAGGTTCTGAAATCCGTTACTCGCAAGTGCAAGAAGCGCAAATAGGCGCTCAATGCAAAGTAGGCCCCTACGCCAATGTCAGAGCGGGCACGGTACTAGCAGCAGATGTCTGGGTAGGAAATTTTGTCGAAATCAAGAACTCAACACTGGGAAGTGCCACGAGAGTCTCGCATCTGAGCTATCTCGGCGACGCCAAGCTCGGCGAAGACGTGAATGTGGGAGCAGGCAGTATCACCGCCAACTTTAACGCTCTAACAGGCATCAAAAGCGAAACAATAATAAGTGACAAAGTGAAGATCGGCAGCAACAGTGTCTTAGTAGCTCCAGTGAGCTTGGCCGAAGGCAGCTTCGTAGCTGCTGGAACGGTGGTCAGCGAAGACGTCATAGAACCCGACTCGCTGATAATTGGTCGAAATAGACAACAAATAAAAGCGGGCTGGGTGCGAGAGAAAAAAGCCAAATCTTGACCTGTATTGCGTGCTAGCATGAAGGCTTCTTTTAGAGATTCTAGTTTTGCCAAAAAATTCCATAGATATTTCGCCTAGCAATGGCTACTCAAAGCGCTCACCTCAGCAAAATGCTGCCTCTTTCCGCCAATACCAGAGCCTGCTTAAGACCAGCGATGGAGCAATCGCAAAAGAATTCAACAAGAGCTGGAAGCAGCTAAAAGATCTCTCCCAAAACCCCACTCTCAAACCAAAACTGCAAGTCACTTTACTGAACAACTTGCTTAGCTCTTTGTTTCCGGCAATGGACAAAACAGAACAAGAACTCAAAACCGAGACCATCCAAAAAGCGCTCGCTGATTTGGTGACTTTGGGCGATCTCAGTGAGGGGAACGGCCAATTCAATCTGACCATTCCTAAAAATAATCTCTATTCACTAGCACTAGACCGCCTCACTTTCTTGCAAACAAATAGAGAAGAATTGTCGCCAGAGGAACTAGCTAGCTTGATTCCAGCTTTGGAGCAGGTCTACACACAAGCAACTTTCAACAAATTCACCTCAATAAGCTCCCAGCAAAAAGTAGAAAAGCAAGAAAGCGATGAAACAAAGAAACACTTAGCCTTAAACAAGCTCTACCAACAAGCCCACCAAGCCTGGAAAGCGCTGAGCACCCCAGACTGGGACAGCAAAGAAGTTAGAAGAAACCTGCTCAAAGCCTTTACCTCCGAAAACTCTAAGCCCGAAGGGCTCTCAACGGCTCAAGAGCTCTCGCATCATTTATTGGTGCTAGCGCAAAACGCCAAAGCTGGCCGAGACACGAACAAGCAAACTTCGAGCATAAAGGAAAGCCTGCAAAGTCTCAGCTACCCAGAACTCAAGCCAGAAGAATATAAAGGCATGCTGGAGCTACTGACCGCTAATTGCGCGCTAGGAAACCTCAAGCAAAATCACCTCCGTTATTTCCAAGAGCAGTTTGTGAAATCTCTCAGCGAAAATCCAGAACAACTGAATCTTTTTCTAGATGCCAGCAAGCCAAATAGCTCCTACCTGCCCACTCTAGAGGCTCTTCGCGACAATCATGAACAAGAGTTATTGTTGGAGAGTTTGCTGTTGCGACGAGAAGAGATCAAAACCAGTCCAAAGCTTAGCCTTGGCGTTTGTCAACTTTTGGTGGCCGATTATGACAGCAAGCACAAAAGCTTAGAGGCTATTTTGCAGTCTTACCTCGGGCCAACGGTCGAAAAGAAAGACTTGGGTTCAAAGCTGACTATCTTGGAGAAGGCTAAAGCAAAGATCCAGAAAAAACATGAAAATCTAATTGCCTTCGATCCAGAGAGTGGCCTTGCCACTCTTCCTAATGATTTTTTTGTAAAAACAAAGCCTTCCCCGAAAGTCTCACTCAATAATTACAGCAAAGATCCTGAAGAAGAATTGGAAGAAAAAATCGGTGAAGCAATAGCCAAACATGCCGAGATTTTCGCAAAGACAGTGGACCTAAAAACAAAAATCAGCTCTTTGGATCAGCAAATAGCAAGCAATGCTGACGCTATCACTGATTTTGAAAGATCGCTTTTTGTGTCACGAAAATTGCAAGAGTTTCTAGGGGAATTGAAGGGGGCTTTGCTGACCAACAAAGAGGCGCTTTTCCCCAAAGATGTTTCTAAAGAAATAGAGTCTTTGATTGCTCTGAGAGCGCTTCGATATGAAGAGTTCGATCCTAAGGTTTCGAGCAAAACTTATGGATTTAAAGGAAACTCTTCGCGACCAACAGAAGAAATGAGATCGACTGACCTCCAAAGATACCAATACGAGCAAGTAAGCTCTGAAGATGGGACTTTTGCTCAAAACAGTTCAGCTAAAATAATTGATTACGCCCTAGTTGACCTAGCTCAACAAACTGCTGTCACTTAGCAAGACTCGCTGCACTGGTTGAAGCTGCGAAGGCATTCCATGGGGTCGCCACCGGCAGATTTGCAGGCTTCATAGCTTTTTTGGCAGCTTTCTAGACAAGAAGATGTGCTTGCTAGCAGTATGGGGACTATAGCTAGCAGTGCTAGTAAACGTAGCTGAAAGTTTTTCATAGTTGGCATTTGTTTCTATAAGACAATCATACCCCTGCAAAGTTAAGCTGGTGTGAGGCTTTGTGCTACGCGACCTTTGACTAAGTTGTTCAGTATTTCCCTAGGCTATTTGATTTTGCTCAGCTAGGACTGGAACATAAAAGTAAAAAGAATCCCCAAAATCAACTTCAACTGAAGTGACCTCGGGGATTCAAAAAATTAAAATATTATAATACTACTTGGTGATCTCAGTAACAACTCCAGCGCCTACAGTCCGACCGCCCTCACGAATAGAGAACTTCATTCCAGACTCAATGGCCACCGGCTGAATCAATTCGACATCCATCGAAATGTTATCGCCAGGCATTACCATCTCCACGCCCTCAGGAAGCTCAATGGAGCCGGTAACGTCAGTAGTACGCACATAGAACTGTGGACGATATCCCTTGAAGAACGGTGTGTGACGACCGCCTTCTTCCTTCTTCAACACATACACCTCAGCCTTGAAGTTAGTGTGTGGAGTGATTGAGTTTGGCTTGGCTATCACCTGACCACGCTCAATCTGCTCTTTATCGATACCACGAAGCAACAAACCAACGTTATCGCCTGCTCTTCCTTCATCGAGAGTCTTTCTGAACATCTCAACACCGGTGACGATCACTTTTTTCTTATCTTCAGAAAAACCAACCAGTTCTACTTCTTCACCGGTTTTTACCATGCCACGCTCAATACGACCAGTGGCAACTGTTCCACGACCAGTGATCGAGAAAACGTCTTCAACGGCCATCAAAAGTGGCTTATCGATTTCACGAACAGGTGTAGGAATATAAGAATCGACGGCGTCCATCAGTTCATATATCTTGTCTACCCATTTGTCTTCGCCACGCTTAAGAGTTGGTGAAGTCTTCATTTTTTCGAGAGCCATACGGCCAGAGCCCTTGATCACTGGGATATTGTCACCGTCGAAACCATACTTGCTGAGAAGCTCACGGGTTTCTAGTTCGACTAGCTCAAGCATTTCATCGTCCATGCTCGGATCGTCTATTTTGTTTAGAAAGACGACAAGATTGGGGACTCCAACCTGACGGGCTAACAAAATGTGCTCACGGGTCTGAGCCATTGGGCCGTCTGTAGAAGCGATTACGAGAATAGCTCCGTCCATTTGGGCGGCTCCGGTGATCATGTTCTTAATGTAGTCGGCGTGACCGGGGCAGTCTACGTGGGCGTAGTGTCTGGATTCGGTCTCATATTCGACGTGGGCAGTGTTGATTGTGATTCCACGAGCTTTCTCTTCTGGAGCCGAATCAATGTCTTCGTAATTGCGGGCTTGAGCATTTCCGTTAGCAGCCATAGTCATGGTGATGGCGGCTGTGAGGGTTGTTTTACCGTGGTCAACGTGACCGATGGTGCCGATATTTACGTGAGGTTTATTACGCTCAAACTTTTGACGAGCCATTGTGCAGAGTTTCCTTTCTACTGAGTCATTGAAGACAAATTCTAATCTATTTTGGACAAACTTAGCAAAACTCAATGGTTGAACTAAATCTTTAATAAGGGGTCATCCCTGGGTATGAATCAAGAAGTGATAAACGCTAAGATCTTTTTTGTAGGGAGAAGTAAAGATTTTCTGAACAAAAGAAGGTTTTGTCCGTCACAAGTTACAGGAATAAGGAGCTTTCTCGAAAGATGCTGAAACAGTTATTGCCAGATGAGAAACTTGCCCTCAAAAACGGAGGGAGCAATGAAGAATTATCCAGCTTAGCCTGGCGCTTCAACAATCTCAATTCCACCGCTAAGATGCTTTTACTCGGCTCAGACGCCAAGTCATTGCCCTTTATCGCCATCTCAGAGTTGGCCAAAGCCATCCCCGAGAAAGCACCGATAGCGCCAGACATGGCCCCGCAAACCCAGACGCCTGTCAGGTACCCCCTTCAGTTCAGCTATCCAGCTTCTGCTCCAGCCCTCAGACCACCAGAAAACATCTATTCTGCTGCCCCTCAGATCACCGAAGAACAGCTTGTTGAACCCGTTGGCTTTGAAGAGCAAACAGCCCCAACCCCAGTGTGGTCCTATCAGCGCGAGAGCTATGGACAACAGCTAGAAACCCCGAAATCAAATTCGCTAGTAAAGCGCTCCATTGCCCCGATCGCGATAGTCTCAGGGATCATCTTGGCCAGCGTGGTCGGCTATTACGCCATCAATCTTTTCAATTCCAAAGCCAGTACTCAAAATACAGCCAACGATCCCTTTCGCACTCAAGAACAGACTTTTCCGACCTCATCTTCTGAAGAGCTAAGTGACGAGAGTCTTCTTTCCACCGAGCAAGAAGAACAGCCAAAATATGCGGCCCCAAGCACTGCCAAAACAGCCGATATTTCACAATTAAAAAGACCAAAACTAACTAGACCACAAGTAGTACAAGCCCCAGAAGTAGCGGCGAAACCAGCGAAAAGACCAGCCATCGATCCAAGCATTCTCTATCGCACCGAAAAAGGACTAGCCACCAACAGCACTTTAGAAGCGAGCAACTTCCCACTTGAGACCGGTCTTTTGGTCGATGAAATACTCGACTCTAAGCTCACGAGTCCCAGCAACTCTGTTGTCAATCCCGCTCTCCTCCAACAAATCAAAGAAAGAGCAGGACTTTTAAATCAACCGGTAAATCCTAGCCAAGAAACTTTCACAGAAGCCACTCAGCCTTTTTTCCAGAGTCCATATTCTGCCCAAAAACAATTGATTCAGCCAGTTTTCGGCAGCGTTCAAAAACTAGAAGCTCCAGTCCAATCCCCAAAACAAGCAAGCGAGCAAGCCACTGACCTTTGGGCTGACTCTAAGCCGAGCAAACTCTCCCGAGAAGAACTCTGGGGCAAAAAAGTAGTAGTCTCAAGTTCCGCGCAAGAAGAAGTGCAAAGAGCTGAGCCTGCCAGCCAAAAAGCTGAAAAAGCTGCCGCAGGACTATGGGATGACGAAAATTCAAAAATCCGTGGCGGAAAAGACCTCTGGGCAAAACCCACCACGGGCAAGCTGGCGCAAATGCCTCAAGCCACTACCATAGAACAGAGCGCCCTCAAGCTTCCAGCCCAAAAGCCACAAGCAAAAGCAAACAGCAATCTCTGGACTGGCGGAAACTCCTCGCAAGCCAAGAACTCTGCTCTCTGGGCCAATCCAACCGTTCAGAAAGCTCAGCAAGTAGAAGCAAGTAAGCCAAAACAAGAGCAAGAACAAGTACAAATCAATCAAAACGCTTGGGAAGCTGAAACACAAAACACAGCTCTCTGGAATGGTGGAACCCCCTCACAAGCTAAGAACTCCGCTCTCTGGACAAATCCAAACGTTCAGAAAGCTCAGCCCTTAGAAGCAAGCAAACCAAAACAACAGCAAGAACAAGTACAAATCAATCAAAACGCTTGGGAAGCTGAAACACAAAACACAGCTCTCTGGAATAGCACAAACCCCTCACAAGCCAACAACTCTGCTCTCTGGACAAATCCAACCGTTCAGAAAGCTCAGCAAATTGAAGCAAGTAAGCCAAAACAGCAGCAAGAGCAAATCAAACAAAACTCTTGGGAAGCGGCTCCCACCGAAGCGAAGATACAGGCAAATCCAAAAGTTTGGGATCTGAGCGCCTTCACCCAAAAAGCCAAGCAAGCTCCCTCTCCAACCAAACCCAACCTTGACCTAGCAAAGCAGTTTGGGATGAAGCTAAGAGCCCCTCAAGCGAGCTCGATGAACTACATGAAGCCCGATACATCGGCTTGGCTCGATGCGCGGATGCCAGCCCCAAAAAGCCAAATCACCCCGACAGCATTCAAGAAAGACGAAGACCCAGTCCAAACCAGTGGATTGAAGCCTGAAGCACCCAAGCTCCGAAATCCCTACGAGTCCTTTGCCCTACCTCCAGAGGGAAGCGTCTTCAATTCGCCTTACTCTGCCCCAAGCACCAAAGGGCTCCAGTCGAAAATGCCCTATGTCGGTGAACGCAACCTAGACGAAATGGACAATATTCTTAGGCTTTCTCTTTTAGAGCTAAAACTAAGCAATCATCTCTCCGCTAGTTTTGCCAATGGACAAGAAAGCCCTTCTGAAAAGCTAGTAGAAGATTTCGAGTACCTCCGTTCTCGCTTTCAGTCCAAGAATGAGACTAGTTTAGGTTGATTTAGTTGACTTCTTCAAGACCAAAAATCGCCCTTGTCGGCGGCGGTACAGGCGGTCATATCTATCCGCTTCTAGCGATGTATGAGGAGTTGAGCTCAGCTTATGAGTTGCTTTACTTTGTCGGTGCTGATAGCCGCGAAGAGAAGCTAGCTCTAGCTTCCAATATTCCTCATACAGTCATTGCTAGTCCAGGTGGGATGCCGCGCAGCCTGGCTGCTCTTCCATGGTCTTTGCGGCTTGGGCTTGCTTGCCTCCAGAACGTTGCTCCACTGAGAGACTTTGCTCCCGATCTGATTTTCTCGACTGGTGGTTACACGGCTGCGGCCTTGCTCATTCCGGCTTTAGCTCTAAGATTCCCCTATGTTTTGCACAATCTCGACGCTGCTCTAGGTCTAGCAAATAGGCTGCTAGCAAGAGGCGCCAAGGCGCTCACACTTGGGTTACCGATAGATCCTGAATCGATCTTTGCCTTGCACTATGCTGGTCCGGTGCTCTTAGCGGGCAATCCAGTAAGAGTGGATTTTGAGGGAAAGCAGAATACCTCTGATCTGAGCGCACTCCGCCAAAAATGGAATATTGCTGAAAGCCAGAAAGTACTGGTAGTGACTGGAGGCAGTCAGGGAGCGCAGGCGATCAACTCAGCTATCTCAGAGATCAAAGATGAACTGGTGGAGGCTGCTTGGGTGATCTTTCATCAGCTGGGCGAGAAGAATGGAAGCTCAGAAGCTACAGATAGCTATAGACCCAGTGCTTATTTTGCAGATCTTGGTGAGCTCTATGCACTTGCTGACCTTGTGATTTCCCGCTCAGGGGCAATGACTCTAGCCGAACTGGACGCAAGTAACTGCAAGGCGATTCTTGTACCTTATCCGGCTGCGGCCCAAAATCATCAACTTTTGAATGCAAGAGCAGCTATCGGGGCTAGACCAGAGCTCTTCAAACTTTTGGAGCAAAAGAATCTTCTGGCTTCCACTCTACTGATGATGATCGAAGAGCCATGGCCTCAAGCAATCAGCGAGTTAGTGAAAAAGCCTAGAGCGGTGGAGACAATTGCAAAGCTCCTCAAGTGTCTTTTGGGTTAAGGATCAGTTCAAGGGCTTTTCCTCTCAGGATTGGGTCTTGAGTTGCCGATAGTAAGCTAGTAGTCGGGTAAAATTCGCAATGACCTCTTTAACTGAAAGCGCCAGAACTCTCTATGATTCTGTCCTCATTACTTTGCAGGTGATCAAGGAGAAACAGTCTCTTGGTCAAGATCCTTCGTGTGAGTTGGCTTCTGTCAGAGAGCAGCTCTGTTTTGGCGGTGAAGATCTTGTAGACAGTGCTTCTAAACAGTCTGGCGTCTTGTCTTTGAACTTGAGATTGCTTCATAAGTATTATTTGAATCTACTCAGTCGCAGCGAGCATGATTCAAAATATATATCCGAGCTGACCTATCACATATTAGAGCTGCGCGAGGCGACTAGACAAGGCTGAAAAAAGCTGAGCCTTGTGCAGACATTAAAAAACTCACTCCCAAAAATAGAAGTGAGCTTAAAAAATCATTTGTTTTTTTATTCAGAAAATTAGACTCTATAGTGAGCAAAAGCACGGTTGGCTTCAGCCATCTTATGCGTCTCTTCTCTTTTTCTGTAAGCCGAACCTTCTTTCTTCCAAGCTGAAAGCAGTTCTTTGGCAAGCTTTTCTTGCATAGGAGCACCACTACCAGCTCTGGCAGCCGTAATCAACCAACGCATAGCCAAAGCCCAGCCGAGATCATCAGGTACTTCGATCGGGATCTGATAAGTGGCCCCACCGACTCGTCTCGCTTTCACTTTAAGAAGTGGTTTGACATTCTGGAGGGCTCTTTGGAATACATCGATCCCCGGCTCTTCAGTCTTGGACTGCAAATCTTCAAGTGCAGCATAGACAATGTCTTCGGCTGTGCTCAGCTTCCCATCCCACATGATCATTCGAATGAACTTGGAGAGCAGAGGGCTGTGATACTGAGAATCGAGAATTATTTTCCGTCTTTTACGAACAACTTTTTTACGTGACATCTATTTTTTTCCTCCTTTTTTGGGAGCTGCAGCTGGCGCTCCGGCTTTTGGTCTCTTCGCTCCGTATCTGGAACGACCTTTTTTCCGCGTATTCACGCCGGCCGTGTCAAGTGCACCACGGATGATGTGGTAGCGGACTCCAGGCAAATCTTTTACCCGACCACCACGCACCAAGACGATCGAGTGTTCTTGGAGATTGTGCCCTTCACCGGGAATGTAGGCAGTCACTTCTATGCCATTGGTGAGTTTGACCCGAGCTACTTTCCGCAAGGCCGAGTTCGGCTTCTTGGGAGTAGTGGTGTAGACCCTAGTGCAGACACCAGCACGTGCTGGATCGCCGTTTAGGGCTGGGGATTTGCTTTTTCTGAATTTGTCCTTGCGGGCATGTCTCAGCAGTTGATTTAGAGTTGGCATTCAGTAACTTTTACTACAAAAGAGCTTTAAATATTAGCGCAGATCTTCCTTTCAGTTCAAGGGCGCTTTATCCTTAGTCTCTATGGAAGAAGATGAAAGACTGAAAACAGGCCTAAAACTGTTCAATGAAGGGGCATACTACGAAGGCCACGAATATTTTGAAGAACTTTGGCTTGAAGCGAATCTAGCCTCAGATCGATCTGGTTATCTGTTTTGTGTGCGACTGGCAGCTGCTTTTGTTCATCTCACCAATCAAAGCTTCAGCGGCCTCTTTATGCTCCAACAAGCTAAAGCACAGCTAGCTGACGGACTGGATCTGAGCCAAATTCTGATCGCAGGTGACCTAGCCGAAGCCCTAGAGTCAGCTATAGCAAAACTGGAGACTTGCTCACGGGAAAAGCTTGAGGGTTTTGCGGCCAGCAGGCCTATTCAGCTAAAGATCTCTCTAAGCGCTCTTTGACTCTAACTTTGCCGAGCAGACTCAAAACCCCGATCAGATCGGGGCCATGCCCTTCGCCAGTGAGCGCTAGCCGTAGTGGCAACATGATCGCTCGGCCTTTTTTAAGACCGGTTTTGGCCGGAAGCTCTGCGAGCAGTTTTTCAACTGGGATAGTCTCTAGAAGATCAAGAGAAGCTTTGAGCACTAGTTTGCTATTGTCTTCGGCCAAAAAATTCCGTTCAGCTTCAGCTAGCTTACTTAGCGTCGGTGGCTGAAAGAAAAAGCTGAGTTTCTCTGTGAGCTCTGGCAACATAGTCAAGCCGTCTTTAACCAAACTAACCATAGTGACCAGCTCAGCGTGATCGTAGGCGCTGAGATCTAGCTTGGCGGCTTCTAAGTGAATCTGGGCTCGCTCAAAGACTTCCGCTGAGCTCAGTCTTTGAAAATGCTGTTTGCAAAACCATAATAATTTTTCTCGATCGTAGACGGCGGCACTCCGACTGATCGAGCAGAGATCGAAACTTGGGATCGCTTCGTCTAAAGTGAAAACCTCTTCACCAGAAGGATTGGTCCAGCTCATCGCCACCAGATAGTTAACGATCGCTTCTGGCAGATAGCCTAGATCTCGGTACATCGCTATGCTCGCTATATCGCCGTGTTTGCGCTTCGAGAGCTTTTCTCTCGTAACGGTGAGGATAAGTGGCACATGGGCAAAAAGTGGCACTGGCCAGCCGAGCGCTTGGTAGAGCGGTATCTGTTTGGCTGTATTGTGCAGATGATCTTCGCCTCTGATGATATGCGTGATCCCTAGATCGTTGTCGTCCACCACCACCGCGAAGTTATAGAGCACATCGCCGTTTTCTTTGGCGATCACTGGATCGCCACCGAGATCTGAACTGTTGACGGACATTTTGCCGCGGACCAGATCATTCCATTCGATTTTCTCGTCGTCTGGGAGCCGAAAACGGATGGTCGGCTTGCGTCCGGCTTCCCGAAAAGCTTCTTTCTCTTGAGCGCTCAGTTGGCGGTGTCTATTGTCATAGCCTTCGGCTTTATTTTGCTCACGCTGGGCTAGTTTCATCTCTTCTAGTTCGGCGCTGCTGCAGAAGCATTCGTAAGCTAAACCGGCTTCCAGAAGCTGCTCGACAACGCGTTTGTGTCTGGCAAAATGCTCGCTCTGCCGAAAAGGCCCTTCGTCCCAGCTGATTCCAAGCCATTTCAGGCCATCGATGATGTCGTCAACGTATTCTGGTTTGCTCCGGACTTTGTCTGTGTCTTCAAGTCTGAAAACAAACTTGCCGCCATAACGACGAGCGACAAGAAAGTTATAGAGAGCAGTGCGAGCCGTCCCCAGATGCAGCTGACCGGTGGGACTGGGCGGAATGCGAACTCTTAGAGTTGAATTGAAATTGGTTGTTTCTGACATGCAAGGCATAATATAGTCCATGATCGAGAGATACTCAAGCCCTGAGATGAGCGAGTTGTGGTCTGATCGCCACAAATTTGCGCTTTGGCAAAATGTGGAATTGGCCATCTGTAGAGCGCAGCAAGAAACTGGCCTTGTGCCTCAGTCAGACTATCAAATACTCGCACAGAAGAGCTTACCCGTCGATCCAGATCGTGTGGCTGCCCTCGACTTGGAGCTTCATCATGATGTACTGGCTTTTCTCAGTGCTTGGAGCGAGCAAGCTGAGATCAAAGCTTCTTCACGTTTCTTACATCTGGGATTGACCAGTTCGGATCTCATTGACACAGCACTATGTCTTCAGATCAGAGACGCGCTTAGATTATTGCTGACAGATTTGGCTGAGCTAGAAGCCATAGTGGCCGCCGAAGCAAAAAAATATTACGACACACCGATGGCAGGGCGCAGTCATGGGGTCTTGGCTGAGCCGATCACCTTTGGGCACAAACTAGCTGGTTGGTGTGCTTTGTTTTCGCGAGCTAAAGCAAAACTCAATCAAGCTTTTCTAGAAGCCGGACAAGGCATGTTCTCGGGGCCTGTGGGTACTCACTCCAGCCTCGATCCAGCTATCGAAGAAAGGGCCTGTCAGATCCTCGGTCTGGAACCAGCTCAGCACTCCACCCAAGTGATAGCGCGCGATTTGCATTTCAGCGTGATCTTTGCCCTCACCAATCTCGGCTGTGCGATCGAAAGCTGCGCGCTTGAACTCAGGCATCTCCAACGTACTGAAGTCCTAGAAGTTGAAGAGCCTTTTTATACTGGCCAAAAGGGATCTTCGTCTATGCCGCACAAACGTAACCCATGGCGCTCCGAAAATCTTTGCGGTCTTGCTCGTCTTCTGCGGGGCAATCTATTAGCTGCTAGCGAAAACGTTGCCCTCTGGCACGAGCGCGATATCAGCCATTCGTCGGTTGAGCGGGTGATTTTTCCCGATTCTTTTCAGCTCACTCACTTCATGGTGCGTCGCCTAAAGAGTCTGGTGGCTGGTTGGCAGGTGCATCCACAGAATATGCTAAAGAATCTTGAGGCTTACGGCGGGATAGTCTATTCGCAGCGGGCGCTCTTGGCGCTTGTCTCCAAGGGAATGTCTCGTGAAGAAGCCTACAAACTAGTGCAGGGTATCTCTCATAGCCAGTGGAACAGAGTTGATGGTGATTTTGCGACGGCTTTTAGTGCTGAACCTGCTGTGCGAGAGCTTTTAAGTGAGATCGAACTGACTCAGATCTTCGATCGGGGCGATCAGCTCAGGCACATCGGGTCTAGCTTTGAGCGATTGGGTTTGGTTTGAGACTGGTCAGCTGCCTGATCGCTTCATAAGTGACTATTCCCACACTAGTAGCCAGATTCAGGCTGCGAACATGCTCACCAGTGCCTAGCATCGGGATCTTCAGTGCGCGTGATCCGGCTGTTTGAATTAGATCCGGAGGCAAACCACAAGTCTCAGGACCAAAAACCAGACTGTCTCCAACACTAAAACTAGCCCCCCAAAGCAAAGTCTTGGCCTTCGAGCTGAAGAAAAAATGCCCAGAAAGATCGTGAGCTGCCGTGTAAGCTTCCCAACTCGGCCAGACAGTAAGAGTCAGATGCGGCCAATAGTCCAGCCCCGATCGCTTCAGGTATTTGTCTTCTAGCGAAAAACCGAGCGGCTCAATGAGATGAAGATGCAGATCGTTGAGCACACAAAGCCGACCAATGCTCCCAGTGTTTTGCGGGATGTCGGGCTGATAGAGAATCAAATTGAGCAGCGCTGTCATCGGTTAGAGTCTCGCTAAGTTAAAATAGATAAATTGAATTATGCGCTGATTCTCTAAGCTAAAAGTGGCAAAAAGAATACCGGTCTTAATCGCTCTTCTGCTCACCAATCCAACACTGGCAATGGGCCTAGAAGCCATGGCCGAATACGGAAAAGCGCTCAAAGCGGAAAAAGCCGGCCGAATCGAAGAGAGCATAGACAGGCTCAAACAAGCGATCAACCTAGCCCCAGAAGACATTGACCTGCGCATTCATCTAGCTAGAACCTTCAGCAACGCCGGATCAGTTGGAGAAGCCAATGCCCTGCTCGCACAAACAGTCAGTCAAAATCCCGATCACCAGCGCCTTAGACTGGTTTACGCCAATGCTCTCAATGAAACGAATAGACCAGCAGAAGCATTACCTCAACTCGAAAGAGCCTGGCAACTAGACCAAAAAAATCGCTTTATACTCTATGCACTCGCCGAAACAGAAGCCAGCCTCAACCATTGGGGGCAGGTAGCTTTCTACCTTGAAGATCTCTCAAGAACTTATCCTACAGACCAGCGCATTCTCGCCAAACTAGCCCTTAGCTACAGCAAACTAGGACGTGAAGCGGAAGCCTTGGCTCTCTATGACAGCCTACTCGCTCAAGATCCCAGCCCGAAGAGTCTCAGACTCAGTCGCGCTGACAGCCTCTTCAAACTCGGCAAACTAGAGCAAGCCGAAAACGAATACGCCCAGCTTGCTCTTGAGCAACCGGATAGAGCCGACTTGCTGGCCAGCCTCGCAGAGGTGCAATTGCGCGCGAAGCGCTATCCAGAAGCGATGATCACCACTAACAAGGGTATAGCTCTCGATCCAGAAAATGCCAATCTCTATACTTTTCTGGCCGAAATCCAACAAAAAAACAAAGACAATACAGCCGCTCTAAGCTCTTTTAACAAAGCCTACTCGCTTGAAAAAGACCCTCAGCGCAAAACGCAGCTTCTCACAAATATCGCTCTGCTGAACTTCAAGGCCGGTGCTTATAGCGAAGCCGAGGACGCTTACCAAAAACTGATTGCCGCTGAACCTAATCGGATGGATCTATTGGCTCAACTTGCTGAAGTGAAGCTCTGGAAAGGACAATATGCCGAAAGTATCAGTCTCTATGAGCAGTCCTTTCTGGGAGATGCAAGCCTCAAGCAAGACCAAAAGATCCTCTTCAACTACGGCGCGGCGCTGACTGGCGCCAAAGAATATAGCAAAGCAATCGTCGAGTGGGAGCTCTATCTGAGCCAAAACCCCCAAGACCTCAAAGCCCTCTCGAACCTCGCCGCCAGCTACAATGCTCTCGGTCAAAGCGAAAAAGCGCTAACAATTTACCAGCAAATAGCAGCGCTCAGCCCAAAACAAGATGAAGCGCTCTTGCACCAGATAGCCCTGCTGCAGCTCAGTCTCAACAAAAACACGGAAGCGGAAAGCACGCTCAGACAGCTTCTGGCTATCAAACCCAATGATAAACAACACACACTGCTGCTCGCTCGCTTGCTAGGAGAGACGGGAAGACTAGCTGAAGCACAAAGCCTCCTCAATAGTTTCAGTAAACCCGACGAAGAGCTAGCGCTTGAACTGGGCAACCTGGCGATCAAACGCGGCGACTATTTTGCGGCAGCCACAGCCTACCAAAAAGCCCTAGACGAATCTCCCAAAAACGAGAGAGCACTGCTTGGGCTGGCAGATTCTTATGCGGCAATCGGCCAGTTTGGTGAAGCTGAGAGTCTATATAAGCGCTATTTGCAAAAACACCCGAGCGATTTCCATGCTCAGTACAGCCTTGCACTTTGTCTAGCCAGCCTAGGACAAGAAGACAGAGCAATTATCGAGTATCAAAAAGCTATTCAGCTCAAACCAAATCATGCTGAGGCTTATTACAGTCTAGGAGCGCTTTTGATCGAGCGGGATCCCCAGATCGCAAAAGACTATTGGAAGGTGTATCTGCGCCTTGCCCCTAAGGGTCAGTATAGAGCTCAGATCATTCAGTATTTTCCGGAGCTATCATCCGCCAAAAGTCAGTGAATTCTCTTTTGGCTTTCTTAGAGAGTCTCGCCGATCCTTCCTCCGCTTTTCGGGGTCTCTGCGAGCCTGACTGGGGAATGCCTTACGCCGAACTAGAGCCTCTCTTCAGGCGTTGGTCTCAGACTAGTATGGCTGAACTGGAAGCTTTTCGCTTTGCTTTGCAAGGCCTTTATCCGAGGCGCAAGACCGGTGACAAACTGCTTTTCATCGGGGCGGCCACTGTGCCCATTACACCCATCCCAGAGATCATCGCTGCTGAGCTTTTGGGCTACCAACTAGAGGTGCAAGTTCATAGAAATTTCGGACTGGAAGCTTACCTTGCGCTTTTTCCCAAGCTTCACTTTGCTCACCTCGATGCACACTACAGGGTTTTTCCAGAGAGCTATGACGAGGTGCTAGTTCATGGTTCAGATCAGACCATAGATCATTTCGCTGCGCTTGCTCAGTCAGCGGCCAAGAGATTTTCGGGCTTTGGACACAAAATCAGCTTTGCTTGTTTGGAGACTAGTGAGTCGGTTAGTATTCCTGCACTGCTCTCTGACCTGAGGCTTTTTGGGGGGAGAGGCTGCTTGAGCCCACAGGCTTTACTTTTAGGGGCTGCTTCTGAGGGTGAGCTGGCTGTTTTTTTGAAGACTTTGAATCAAGGGCTCAGTCAGTCTTTTCCGCTGACGGCTTCTTTGCAGCTTTGGCTGGAGCAGAAAACGCCAGCAAATCCACCTAACTATTCTCGTTTGCAAGTCTCTAAGTCTCAGCTCTTTCGGGGGGCGGCGCCGCTTGGCGCTCTAGAAGTATTGGTCTATAGCAAACAGAGCGAGCTGAAAAGTTTGTTTGAGCGCTTCGAAGGGAGAGTAGCGGCGCTTGGAATGAACTCACCCACTCAAGCCAGCTGGAGAGAGCTAGTGGGAGCAGAGACCAGAATAATCCCCCTAGGCCAAATGCAAACACCGGAGCTCACTTGGTTGCAAAAGCCCACCCTTTACCTCTAGACTTTTGGCCATGAAGCTCATTCCCCCCACAAAGCCGGAACTAACTCGCAGACAAGAGGCTCTCTTTGCCAGTCTTCCGCTTGGAAGCGCCTTGCTGGTCTTTGCCGCCGAAGAGAAGAGACGCAACGCCGATGTTAGTTTTCCCTTTCGGCAAAATAGTGATTTTTGGTATTTGACCGGTTTCAATGAACCTGACTCTGCCCTGCTGATGCTCAAGACGCCCAGTGGAGAGCCGAAGAGCATTGTGTTTGCCAGAACTAAAGACCCCGAGAAAGAAGCTTGGGATGGATCTATAGTCGGCTTCGAGGCAGCCCGTGAGCTGCTTGGGGTGATGGAGGCGAGAGCTTGGGTTTCTTTGGAGGCCAGCCTAGCTGAGCTTTGCCGTGGTGGCTTTAGGCGTTTTTATTGTGATTTGGCTCAAGGTGATCATTTGTTGCGGAAGATGGGCTTGTTGGCGCTTTTGCCTAGTCTGCGCATTCCGGAACTGATGAGCGTGAGTAGTATTTTGGGGCCACTGAGACTGATCAAATCGCCCGAAGAAAGAGCCCTAATGCACCAATCAGCCCAAATAAATATCGCCGCTCACCAGCTACTGGCTCAGTCGGTGCAGGCTGGCGTTAGCGAGTACAAATTGCAGGGAATCATTGAGGGGTTTTACCTAGAGCAAGGGGCTGACTGGGCCTATCCAAGCATAGTAGCTAGTGGCCAAAACGCAACAACACTTCACTACAGGGCAAACAACTCTACTCTTCAGGAGGGTGATTTGTTGCTGGTCGATGCTGGCTGTGAGTGGAGCTATTATGCGTCTGATATCACTCGCTGTTGGCCTGTTGGTTCAGGCTTGAGTGGCGCTAAGCGTGACGTTTACCAGATAGTTCTAGCAGCGCAAGAGAAAGCCTTGATGGCCTGTGAGCTTCCAGACGCAAGCCTGCAGAGACTGCAAGAGCTAGTGGTGGAGGTCTTTGCCTTTGGTCTAAAAGATTTGGGGGGTTTTCCGGCTGAGAGCGTCGAAGAAATAATCCAAAAGAAGCTCTACCAAAAATATTACCGGCACAAAGTCGGTCACTGGCTAGGACTAGACGTCCACGACGCTGGGCCTTATCTAGACGATCAGGGCAAAGCGCTCAGCTTCCAGACCGGCATGTGTTTTACAGTCGAACCTGGGCTTTATTTTCCGGCCAATGATGAGACTCTCCCCAGCCCTTTGCGGGGGATCGGCGTAAGGATCGAAGACAATGTCTTGATGGAAGAGGCTGGGCCAGTGCTGCTCACGCAAGGACTACAAAAATGAAAAAGCAAAAACAACTTTGGTATCAAGTTAATCCCCACTATTACGAGCAGATCCTGCTGGCTGCAGGCTTGCCGGTGGCTACAGGCAATTTTTTGCAGATACTGACAGCAGACTTGCCGCGGATCCTCGCGCTAGGCTTTACTGGGCTTTGGTTGATGCCAGTCTTTGAGCGTGGTCTCGCTAACCGCAAGGGCTTCGGTAGTCCCTATGCTGTGCGCGAGTACAAGCTAGCCGGCGAGTGGGGCAGTGAGGGTGATTTTTTAGCTCTCAAAGAAGAAACTGAGCGCCTAGGTTTGCTTTTCATCGGCGAATACATCCCAAATCACCTTGCCCCTGACGCCAAGTTCTTTGAAGAACATCCAGAAGGCCATTACGTTGACTCTAACGGTCAGCCCTACCAAGAGCATGACTGGACCGATGTGATCAAACTCAAGCACGCTGAGCCATCGGTGCAGGCTTTTGCCGCTGAGACTTTGGTTTATCTTTGCAAACAGCTAGGTCTTGAGGGCTTTCGGGCTGATATGGCTCATTATGTTTTTGCTGGGCCCGGTCGGGGCGGTGACATCGCTTTTTGGCCAAAGGTTTTCGCTTTGGCTGGGCTCGATCCCCAAGAGCTCTATTTGCTCGCTGAAGTCTATGATGACAGAGACAGCTCACTGGGAGGCTACGCCGATCATTTGCGTTTAGTTGAGGCTGGTTTTCGAGTCTATGACAAGCGTTTGCATGATCTGCTTGCTCGCTCTCTCTATGAAGCTTCTGAGCTATGGAATTTGCAGGGGCTCTTTTTCGATGAGCTGCGCGCTCAGGCTACTGTTGCTCATCTGGCTGACTGCAATACTGGGCTTGGAGATTGGCCTTTTGTGCGTTTCGCCTCAAACCATGATGATTGTCCGGGCAGCAAGATCTTTGGCGACCGAAAGCGTTTTTTGCTTGCTCTGGCAACTTTACTAGCGCTTCCCGGTGATGGGATGTTCTATGCTGGCGAGGAGTTTGGTTTAGCGATCAAGCCTAGTGTAGTCGGCTGGGAGAGGTTTGACAGTGCCGGTCAGCTGAGTGAGTCCGCGCAGATCAAACTGCTCAGTCCCGACACTCAGACTCAAGCAGAGCTAGTGAAAATCCTCTCGCTAATCAGTTCTCAGCCTGCTTTTAGTGCTGGGGTTTTGCTTCAAGCCCGCCTAATGGGCGACGATGGCTTGCTGAAGACGGGAATGCTGGGTTTTGCTCGCTTCTTGCCCCATTCTGGCGAATGCCTACTCTTTGTCTGCAACGCTTCGGCTGAGAAGGGGAAGAGCTGGGCTCAAATCACCGATTTTTTTCCTGCTTTCAGTTATCCTCACGATAGTTGCGCTTGGAATATGCTCAAGCATTGGTTAGCACTGCCGGAAGAGCAAGAACTCGAGGTTCAAGATCTCATCACCGGCCAAAAACATGGCACTTTTACCGATACGCTCTGGGTTGGCTTGGAGCAATATGATTTTCAGGTTTTGCGTTTAAATCCCCCAAGCAGCTGACAAAAAACCTCTAATAAAAGGGAAAACTAGCAAGTACTGAGGTTTATCCATGAGTTCTATCAGAGGCACCAGTCCCTTTGCCAACAATTACGAAAACAGCCTAGTGACCAGACCAGTCACTTCTCTTACAGGCAAATTTCCTCCAGCAACAACAAACCCCGTCTCCTTTCTGCAAGGTTCAGTCAGCCAAAACCTCACTGCCGGTTTGTTCGGGAAGATCGGGGGCTATTTCAAACGTTTGACCATGGCTTTTTTAGGCCGTTCCGGTGAACAAGAGCTAACCAAGAGCAAAGAGGGAATGTCTGGCCTCGACGAGCAAGACGCTAGCGAATATGGTGACACTGACCCGCTGATCGGCCGTTGGCCAGATGAGACCAAGCCTATCCCCAATCCTTTCGCCGTCAAGAGAGAAGTTTCGACTGAGACACTCGGCAGGGGACTAGAAGAGCAGGCAGTCGCCTTCTCACCAGAATCGGTGCAGTCATTGGGCAATGAACGCAAAGAACAACAAGAGGCTTTGCAACTTTTGGCTCAGCAGATAGCTGGTGGTGGTGGAGACTCGGGTGAAGGCGGGTCTGGTTTTGCTGAGATTTGATCTGAAAACTGTTTTTTCAAGCAAAATTCAAATTTAGGTTGCCTACAAAATGGCCATCTATAATCAATATAGTGTTAAACGAAACCAATCTTATACTGCTCTTTTTGAGCCTCCAACTAGCCCTGCTCTGGCTCACTAGCGCCCAAGCTTTCTCCAAAGACATCACCGAAAAACTAACACAACCTATCATTTGGCTGAGCAGGATTGGTTTTTTCACTCTGCTTGCAGCAATTATTTTTCGAGGGATAACCCTAAATCGTTTCCCGCTCTCAAACCTTTATGAATCGCTGCTCTTTTTGGCCTTGGCACTTAGTGCTGTGGAGATTTTCCTCGATCTAAACCGCAAAGCGAAGGCTATCTCGATTGCCGTTCAGCTCAGTGTTTTTGCGATTTTGGCGCTCGCTTTTTCGCTACCAGAGGTTCAAAGAGCCGCTACTCCACTATTGCCAGCTTTGAAAAGTTATTGGCGCTGGATTCACGTTCCACCGCTGATGCTCTCTTATGCTTTTTTCTTGATTGCAGCTTTGCTTGGGGGAAATATCCTTGTTCAGCATTATGTTTTCAAGCGTGAGGCAGACAAGCAGGGGGCAATTTTGATCGACAAATGCATCAATTTCGGGTTTCCCCTGCTCAGTTTCGGAATAATAACCGGTGCTTTTTGGGCAAATCTATCTTGGGGAAACTTATGGCAATGGGACCCTAAAGAAAACCTTGCTCTGATTTCTTGGTTGCTTTATGCAGCTTTGATCCATCTCAGAGTCAATGGGAAACTCAGCAATATCTTTTTGTCTTGGATGACACTTTTAGGCTCCCTTGCTATTTTTATCACTTACATTGGTATCAATTACCTGAATTTTGGTGGGCTTCACACTTACGCTAATACTTAGTTTTAGGCTAATATTTTTGGCTTAGCCTCGGTGGCGGAATCGGTAGACGCTGCGGACTTAAAATCCGTTTTCCGCGAGGAAGTGGGGGTTCAAGTCCCCCCCGAGGTAGATTTTTCACGAGTTTCTGGGCTCTTTACTGTAGATTCTTCAAGCGGGAGTTTGAGGGCGGCAAGCCCTCATTGAATATGCTTTCCAAAACCTGCAGTGAGCTAAATATCGCTTTAAGCATTTAGATAATGAAAATACATTTCATGGAGTTATCGCCCCTGAACCAATTTAACGCAAATGGAGAATCTCCAGTTTATTCAAGCGGGAGTTTGAGGGCGGCAAGCCATCATTGAACATACTTTCCCAAACCTACAGTGAGCCAAATATCGCTTTATTCACTTAGGTAATGAAAATACATTTCATGGGGCTATAACCCCTGAAACCCTTTTAACGCAAATGGAGAATCTCCTGTTTCTTCAAGCGGGAGTTTGAGGGCGGCAAGCCCTCATTGAATATGCTTTCCCAAACCTACAGTGAGCTAAAAGAAAAAGGAAACTCTACAAAAAACGCGCTCTGGAGGACTCGAACCACCGACATCAGGTTTTGGAGACCTGCGTTCTACCAACTGAACTAAGAGCGCAAAAACGATTTGAATATGATTCTAGCAAAGCCTAATGCTAAATTTTACTCAAGCCCCAATACTCACAAAAACTCATGATCAACCCAAAACAGACCACCCTAGCCCTAGCAGCCTTGCTTCTCACCCTCAGCCAACCAATGCTAGCCCTCGAAGGCCAAAGCATCACAAATTCTGACAACGAAATAGTCCAAGAAAATACAGTGCTTAGAGGAAGTGTGATCTCCATCCCAGCCGGCGCTAGCGTCCCAGGAAATTCTGATCGAGGCATGAGTTCAGCCACAGCGCGAGTCGGCGATCGCGGCTTTTTGACCCTCAATCAAGATTTTTATGGTATTCCAGCTGGCTCACGCGTCGAGTACATAGTCGACAGAGTAAAAGCAGCTAGCCGTGGTTTCGACAATCCCGGTAGCATCACCTTGAAAGCAATAGAAGTAACTTACCCAAATGGCTCTAAAGCCCCCTTGCTCGAAGCCTTTGTAGTCTCCAGCGGCAATGGCGGAACCAGCATGGCCGGTAGCTCCAGAGGTCGTAGAGTAGCCACTGCGGCCGGAAAGACTGCTGGCGGCGCTGCTATCGGTGCTCTTTCGGGCTTGGCTCTATCTGCTATCGGTGGTGGTGTGAGCGGCAAGGCGGTAGCGATTGGGGCAGGTATAGGAGCTGGCGCTGGACTAATCGGAGCCGGTGTGAGCAAGGGACAAGATGTCAGTATCAGTTCAGGCCAAAAGCTTTTCTTGCGTTTCAATAAAGCCAGTCAAGTGAATGTGAGCAATTAATAGCTCACTAACCTCGTCTGCTTTTCATCACTGGGAGCGTGGCCGACAAAGACCATCCTCCCTTGAGGGCAAGGCTCATCTCTTGCTTGCAATCTTTTGATAAAACGCCAATTGCCTCAGCCAGAATCGGGGGGAATCCCTGCATCTCTTCGGCCAACATACTGAACTGAGTCATCAAGCGACCCAAAATAAACTCCGAAAGCTGTTTGAGGGCAGGACTAGGATTGCCACTGCTAGCAGTGAGATCGCTCTCTTGACAACCGAAAGAGGCCAGCTCATCAAGGGGAATAAAGTTTTTGCCCTCTTTTGCCAGTAGGTTTGTATGTTTCAGCAGTTGCCACCAGAGAAAAAGCGCCCCAAATTTGCGAATTGGTTGCGAGAAGTTTCTGCTACTTGCCTGAATCTCCTCAGCGTCGATGATGAGCGTACTAGAAAGAGCAATAGCTCCCCCAACGCTCATCAAATAATGCTCTAGATGCTCGTAACAAGAAAAACGAATAATCCCCACCGACATCTCAAGGCCATTCAAGACGTCTAGTATATAAGTCCTAGCGTATTCGGGAAAATAAGCCTGCAAATCAACCCAAGCGTTCTGGGAGACAGTCAGATCGCCTGAGTAGCTTTCCGCAAAGAAAATACTTTGTCTCCAAGAATTGATGAAGTTGTAGGGATCATCTTCTTGCCAAAGCGCAAAGGGGACTAGCCCTCGCCAGAAGCTATAGAGTGCCGCAGCAATTCCTTGTCTATTGGGGGGGAGACCTGCAAGAAGAACGCTGAAGGGGAGATCGTCTTGCCTGACCAGTTTTATGTACAGGTTATTAGGAGAAGAAAGTGGGGCGCTCATCAGGACTTGCTATTTGCCAACTCACCCAAGAGGACTATATCTTCATCGACGCTGATACTACCGTTCACCACCTCGAAAGACTGGAAGGGACTAGTGGCTGTGGTTTGGTAGAGCACTTTGCTATTTTCTTGGAGGGCGAAGAAAGATTTGTTATGTTTTTCGAGGATACCGAGTTTGCCATTTGGGGTGGAGAGTTCTACTGTTGTCACTTCCAGTTCTTGGGTGAGGCCTTTGGTTATATCGATTATTTTTAGTTTCATGTTTGTTTTTTTTCTCATTTTAGCTCAAGCCGCCCCATGCTGGCTTTTGCGGTTTTTTTCGCTCACTGGAGGTTACTTGAACCCGTCTTTTGGGGTCTTGCTGGAACTGGAGAATTAAATCTAAACCCTGCTAATTCTTTAAAGCCAGAAGATCTTTTGTCCTCTCCTCAAGATTCAAGGGGGAGTATTTTTAATAAAGTTAGAGCCCAGTGACTATTCACCACTCGGTGTAAGCTGATCTGCCTTGCAAGCCTTCAGAGCCCCCCGCAAATAACTGAACTGCACAAACGAACTGGCCGCCCACAAAGCAGTAGACCAAAAAGACTCAAGTGGCAAAAAGAGAATGAAAATCTGCAAAAAACAACCCGGCACAGCCGAACATAGCGCCAACTTCAAAATATCGGACAAACCCATACTTGTCTCCTCACCCTTGGTCCAATGAAACAAAAAAGCACTGAGCACAGGCGAAAGCGCAAACCATAAAAGACAAGAAAAAGGAAACAAAGCCGTGAACAGAGCAAAACTAAGCCCCGCTGACTGAGCCAAAAGCGAAGCGTCTATTTTTTTGCCAGCACTGAGACCCTCATCAAGACTGACTTTCTTACTAGGCGCGGCTTGACTGAAATACGGCACAAAATCTTGATCCGCACCGATCTTGTGCGTCACCTCAGTATCGGTGAAGACTATCGCGTTTTCGCGCTTCAAGAGTTCGCCCTTGGTTTGGCTGTCCGTTGTAACCGCAACAGTCAGATCGATACCCTCAAAGCTCTTCAAAAAAGGCTTCGCGTCAGCGTTAGCATACTCAATGCGGGCTGGCTGAACGTTCAGATCGATCACCGGAAAATCAACAAGCCATTCTTCTACTCCCTGCGCAGCGACTCGGTAAGCCTGACCAGAATGGGAAGCGATGAAAATAGAAGCCAAAAGGACAGTCTGCCACGCCAACTGACTCCATGAAAGTTGCAAGAAGCTCGGGTAAAACTCAAGCTGCGCGCAAGCTTGCCATAATCTCAAAAATAAAGGACTGACTTTTTGGCTATTCACTGGCTGCAAGGCTCTTTATAAGGCTTAGTTCGCTTGTGGGGCTTTCGGGTATGATTTGAACATAAATTTTATGCAAATGAAGCAACTAAAATCAAATCTTCCATACCTGTTAGTGGTCATTATAGGTGTTTTTGCCCTAGCTTCGCTATTCAATAGAGGCGGAACCCCCTCCCGCGAAATCAGCTATACCGAATTTCGACAAATACTGGATAACAGAGCAGATACAGTAAAACTAGCAAGCACAGATGATACCTTCAGCAAAGTACTGCTGGAATTCAAAGACGGTAGCAAAAAATTTGTCACGCTCAGCAAAAACCTCTCAGGCGACCTGAATCTACTCAATGACATAGCCAAATCAGGCATAGACGCCAAAGTAGTGGTCTCCAAGACCGAAGGCTTTATGTTCATCTTTTGGCAGTGGTTTCCGATGCTGCTTCTCCTAGGACTTTTCTTTTTCTTTGCCCGTGGTCTGCAAGCTGGTGGTGGCCAAGCCTTCAACTTCATCAAGAGCAAAGCCAAGCTGATGGGCGAACAGAAAGTAAAAGTGACCTTCGACGATGTGGCCGGTGTCGAAGAAGCAAAAAAAGAACTACAAGAAGTGGTCGAGTTCCTCAAAGATGGCGCAAAATTCAAAGCGCTAGGCGCCAAAATCCCCAAAGGGGTGCTGCTTGTTGGCCCACCCGGAACAGGTAAAACCTTACTCGCCAAAGCGATTGCTGGCGAAGCAGGAGTGCCTTTCTTTTCGATCTCTGGGTCAGACTTTGTGGAGATGTTTGTGGGTGTCGGCGCCAGTCGTGTTCGAGATCTCTTCGAGCAGGCGCGCAAACAAGCCCCTTGCATTGTCTTTGTCGACGAAATCGATGCTGTGGGCAGGCAACGTGGTGGATCGGGCTTTGGCGGACATGACGAACGCGAACAGACCCTAAACCAGCTACTAGTCGAAATGGACGGCTTTGAAGGCAACTCCAGTAGTGTAATCATTCTCGCCGCCACCAATAGACCCGATGTGCTCGATAGCGCCTTGACGAGACCCGGTCGTTTTGACCGCCAAGTAATGATCAACTACCCTGACGCCAAAGGTCGTGAAGATATATTGAGAGTGCATTCTAAGGGCAAAGTGATGCGCCAACCAGAAGACATCAAGGTGCTCGCCAAACGTACTCCCGGCTTCACCGGCGCTCAGCTAGCCAATGTGATGAACGAAGCCGCTTTGATTGCTGCCATCAAAGACAAAAAAGAAATTGACCGTTCAGACCTAGACGAAGCCGTCGATAAAGTCTATATGGGCACTAAACGTTCACTATCGCTGCATTTCAAAGAGCTAGAACTGACCGCCTATCATGAGACCGGACATGCCCTCGTCGCTATCTATGACGACAACGCAATGCCTCTGCACAAACTCACCATCATTCCGCGCGGCATGGCACTTGGAGTCACTTGGTATTTGCCCAAAGACGACAGCCAACACATCACCAAACGCATGCTTTTGTCTCGCATCAAAGCCGCTCTTGGTGGTCGAGTAGCTGAAGAGATAGTCTTTGGTGATATCACGACAGGGGCAGCTAGCGATTTGCAAGCCTGTACCGGTATAGCGAGAAGAATGGTCACCCAGTTTGGGATGAGCGATCTTGGTCCTGTCGCTTTTGGTCGCGAACGCGAGAATTTTATGGGTGACTTTGGGATGTCTCGCGATTATTCGGAAAACGTCGCTGAGCTGATTGACAAAGAAGTGCAAAGAATCATCGAAGAATGTCTAGCCGAAGTGCGCGAGCTTCTCAGTAAGAAAAGAGCGGTGATGGATGCCATCTCTTTTGAGCTCTTAGAGAAAGAAACGCTAGACCGCGAAGAGGTAGAAGAGATTGTCCGCCAAGTGGAGGCCAGCACCTTCAACTTCGACCAAGCGCGCGAAAAAGTAGCTAGCCTAAAAGAAAAGATGGAACTGCGCGAACGGGAAAACGACAATGCTCCCAGCAAAGAAATAGCAGCGTGAGTCTCTTGGAAACTAGCCCCAGTAGCGCTCTAGCCCATGGCCTCGAGATTTTACGCGCAGAGATCGAAGGTCTGGAAAATCTAGCCAGTAAATTCGATTCGAGTTTCACGATAGCTATAGAACTGATCCTCGCCAACCCCAAAGCCAGACTAGTGATCATAGGCATGGGAAAGTCTGGTTATATAGCGGGGAAAATAGCGGCAACCTTAGCTAGTACTGGCTCACCCGCTTTTGCCGTTCATCCGAGCGACTTGTTGCACGGTGACTTTGGGATGATAATCGAGGGCGATATCTTGATCATCATCTCCCATAGCGGAGAGACAGGCGAAGTGAAGAGCATCTTGCCTTCGATCAAAAGGCGTGGTCTCAAGCTGATTGCGATATGCGCCAAAGCTGACTCCACCTTAGCTGCGCATGCAGACATTTTGCTCAATACTCACGTTACCAAAGAAGCCTGTCAGCACAATCTGGCCCCCACCACTAGCACCACTGTCAGCTTAGCGCTCGGAGACGCTTTGGCTATCACCTTGATGCGTTTACGCGGTTTTACGCCTGAAGATTTTGCGCTGCTCCATCCCGGTGGCAGCTTGGGCAAGAAGCTACTCAAGGTGCGTGATCTGATGCGAGCTGGCGCCGAGGCTGTCCCGAGTATAGAAGCGGGCCTCAGTTACTCTGGCGTTCTGCAGAGCATAGACAAACACAAACTAGGCTTTGCGGCCGTCTTAGACACTGACCAAAAACTTTTAGGACTGATCACTGACGGAGACTTGCGGCGCGCTCAGCTCAAGCACAGCGAAGCTTGTTTTTCCCTGAAAGCGAGCGAGGTGATGACAAGCTCTCCCCAGACGATCAAAGCGGGCTCGCTAGTCGAAGAAGCGATCAAGATCATGGAGACCAGAAGAATCTCAATACTGCTCGTGACAGACTTAGAGGGCAAACTAGAGGGCCTCTTAGATCTCAAAGACTTACTCAAAGCTGGTCTGTTATGAGTCTCAGTTTTTTAGAAGGGACAGTTGAGAGAGTCGATCTACAAAGCAAGGAAGCCACCCTAAACTGCAATGGTTTTGGTTTTAAGCTCTCAGTGAGCAGCCACGCCCTCAACCATCTCAAAAAAAGCGCCCAATGTAGACTCTGGACAACGGCTCTCTTCAGCAATGAAGAATTTCGGCTCTTTGGTTTTGTCAGCGAAGCAGAAAAAGAGCGCTTTTCTTTACTACACGGCCTGTCGGGGATCGGACCTAAGACGGCTTTAGCGCTAGTTGACGCGCTGAGCGCTCAGGATTTACTTGCGGCCGTGATGGCCGAAGATCCAGCCCGCTTCAAGGGAATCACCGGCATAGGGGCAAAGACGGCTGAAAAAATAATCTTTGAGCTCAAAAACAAAACAGACACACTCAGATCGCTCATTCAGCCAAGCGAGCTACCAGAGAGCAAAGCCGAAGCACTGCTGAGAGTGAAAGATACGATCATGACCTTGGGTTATTCTGAGAGCGAGATCTTAGCCGCCTTCAAGGCCTTGAACCTCCCCGAGGGCTGCGCTGATGAGCTGGCTTTGCGTTTATGCTTGAAATGGCTCACTGGTCTGTCCGCCGATCAATAATTTACACATAAAACATCTCAAGTTAGATAAGTAAAAAATGTCAGCAACACTAACCGAAAAACCAGCAATCAAAGCCCCCCTCCAAAGCGACCACAATGCCCGTGAGTTCCTAATGCGCCGCTTGCATTCGCTGGCTGGGCTTTTCCCGATGAGTTTATTTTTGGTCTTTCACCTGAGTGCCAACAACTCAGCTGTCAAAGGACCAGAGGCTTTCAACCAAGTAGTCGGTTTCCTTCGTGGTCTTCCCTATGTCGAGCTGATTGAGATCAGCATTTTAGGGATTCCCTTTATCTTTCACGGGCTTTATGGACTGATCATCACCCCTCAGGTCGCTCGTGTTGAGCCGGGCAAATACGCTGGACCGCGCAGTTGGGCTTATTTTATGCAGCGTTTGACGGGGATCGCCGCTTTTATTTTCATTGCTGTGCATATCTATCAGTTCCGCTTCAATGAAAATCTCGATTTTGAAGCGGTTGCTTCTGCGCTTAGACAGCCTGCTTGGGCTATTGCTTATCTGGCCGGTGTCACGGCTATCATCTATCACTTCGCCAATGGCCTTTGGAATTTCTGCATATCTTGGGGGATCACCATTGGGCCAGCAGCTCAGCGCAACTCAGCTTTTGTTTGCGCGGCTGTTGGAGTCGGGGTTTTAGCGCTCGGCTATTCGGCTTTGTGGGCTTTTTACTCCTCTTTGCCCGCTCAGATCTAGAATTTATACATTGATTTTGTACTAATCCTAAAACCTAAAAAAACGATGACTGAGACAAATAAAACTGTAGTAGCAATAATCGGTGGTGGGCTTGCAGGGCTCTCATCTGCCATGAAGATAGCCGAACAGAGCGCCCTAAAAAAAGACGTAGTGGTGAAGATCTTCTCGATCGTCGCCGTCAAGCGCTCCCACTCAGTCTGCGCGCAGGGAGGCATAAACGCCGCCAATACTTACTCCGGTGACTCGGCCTATCAACACTTTGACGATACAGTCTATGGCGGCGATTTTCTGGCCAACCAAGGCCCAGTCAAGAAGATGTGCGACGCTGCCCCCGATATCATCAATCTCTTTGACAGGCTCGGCGTCCCCTTCAATAGAACAAATGAAGGCCTAGTAGACAGACGCCGCTTCGGCGGAGCACTACATCCTCGCACCGCCTATGCTGGAGCGACTACCGGCCAACAGCTCCTCTATGCTCTCGACGAGCAAGTACGACGCTATGAATCAGAAGGCCTAGTGGAAAAATACGAAGGCTGGGAATACCTATCCAGTATCTTTGACGAAAATGGCCAATGCTGTGGCCTAGTAGCCCAAAACCTAGTGACCATGGAAGTGCAGTCATTTCCGGCAGACGCCGTGATCGTAGCCACCGGTGGCGCTGGACTAGTTTATGGTCGCTCCACAAACTCTGTCACCAATAACGGCCTTGCTGTCGCTTCGCTCTACTCACAGGGAGCCTTCTACGCCAACGGTGAGTTCATTCAAGTTCACCCAACGGCGATCGGCGGGGACGACAAACTGCGCCTAATGTCTGAATCAGCCCGTGGCGAAGGCGGTCGGGTTTGGGTATGGGGGGATTCTAGCAAGACCTGGACCGATACAGCCGGCAATGAGCGTCCTTGCGGTAAGACTGGCGAACCTTGGTATTTCCTCGAAGAAAAATATCCGGCTTACGGCAACCTAGTACCGCGCGATATAGCTACGAGAGAGATTTTCCAGATCGTCTACGAGAAAAAGATGGGCATAGAAGGTCGTCCCTTCGTTCACCTAGACGTCTCGCACATAGCCCGCGAAAAAGGCAAAGAATATCTTGATCGCAAGCTAAAGGGGATTCTTGAAATCTACGAAAAATTCAAAGGCAAAGATCCACATGAAGTGCCAATGGAGATCTTTCCAGCCGTGCATTACTCGATGGGTGGGCTTTGGGTGGATGATCAGACACAAATGACCAGCTTGCCGGGCGTATTTGCTGCCGGTGAGTGTGACTATCAGTATCATGGCGCCAATAGACTTGGGGCCAACTCGTTGCTTTCTTGCGTATATACCGGTCTCTATGTGGCTGGTTCTGAGGCGCTCAAATTCGCCAAAAATAGACTGGTGCCGGCTTGCGAGGTTGACCCTCAAGTCTTTGAGGCTGCCCGTAAGCGTGAAGAAGATTTCTTAAATCGTCTCTTGAGTCTTGATGGACCAGAAAACCCAAGAGCTATTCATCGGGAGATGGGTGAGCTGATGACTGAGAACGTCACGATAGTCCGGAATAATGCTGATCTGATCGAGACAGACCAGAAAATCAGAGAACTTGAAGAGCGTTTTTGGCGGATCAGCGTTCCAGACAAAGGGAACTGGGCCAACCAATCTATCCGCTACGCTCATCAGCTTTTCTATATGATGAAGCTTGCTCGTTGCATTGTGACTAGTGCTTTGCACCGCAATGAATCGCGCGGAGCGCATTACAAGCCAGAATTTCCAGAGCGTAACGATGAGCTTTTCTTGAAGACCACGGCTGCCCGCTATCTTCCTGAGACTAACTCGCATGAGATTACTTATAGAGAAATCGACACTTCTATTATTTCTCCGAGGAAGAGAGACTATACGAAGGCTTCTGTTGCTGCTACTCGTGCCTAGCCCTTAGGTTAGGGAGGTTTCATTCCTTGAGGGCTGGCGCCCTCAAACTCCCCCTAGGCTAAGAAATCTTGAAGCTTCAACGATGTTTATCTATTTCCTTCAGGATTCAAAGGGGGAGTTTGAGGGGGGCGCAAGCTCCCCTCATCACCAATTGGTTCTCATAACCTCCAGTAGAAAAAAGATTTTGAACTCACTTGCAGTTAGGGAAGTTTCATTCCTTGAGGGCGGGCCTCCGCAGCGCTAGCTAGTCGCTAGACTTATGCTACGCATCCTCAAACTCCCCCTAGGCTAAGAAATCTTGAAGCTTCAACGGTCTATCTATTTCCTTCAGCATTCAGAGGGGGAGTTTGAGGGGGGCGCAAGCTCCCCTCATCACCAATTGGTTCTCATAACCTCCAGTAGAAGCAAAATATTTTGAACTCACTTGCAGTTAGGGAAGTTTCATTCCTTGAGGGCGGGTAATATTGGCTAAAAACCACTCAAGGAGTTAACTTCGGCCACCAGCCACTCTCTTCCACCTTCAAACCCTTTGGATACAAATAACTGATCCCCGAAGCGATCTCATTGAAAACAGGCCCAGCCACAGTGTTTCCCCAACCACCAAGCTCACTAGGCGAATCGATCACCACATACACCAAAAATTCCGGCTTGACACTCGGGAAAAACCCAATAAAAGAAGCAACAGTGGCGTCAAGACAATACCCCCTCAGCTCAGGACAATATTTCTGAGCAGTGCCTGTCTTCCCCGCCAAATCCAAACTCAAACCCCGACCAGGAAAATAACTAGGATCATTGATCAAATTTTCCTGAACACTATCTCGAAGCAGCTCTCGAACAATCCTTGCCACCTCAGGAGAAACGACAGGATGCACCAAGGCCTCAGTTTTTTTCAACTCACGCCGCCCATCAGCACTGACAATCTTCTTGAGAATATGCGGCTGCACCCACTGGCCGTCATTGGCGATAGCATTTACAGCAGCGGCCATCTGGATAGCCGTTACAGCGACCACCCCTTGCCCAAAACCGGTTGTCGCCTGCTCCACCCCACTCCAAGGCAGACCCTTCAGGTGACCGGCAGACTCACCCGGCAAACCAACCCCAGTCTTAGAGCCTATCCCAAAGTCTCGCAACTCTCCGTAAAAGCCTTGAGCCGGTATTTTGAGCGCCACCAGAGATGATGCGACATTTGAAGAGAGACTAAAAAGCTCACGAAGACCGATTTCCCGCGGCCCTCCTCTGTATTCGCCATGATTCCTGATCGTCTGATTGCCTATCTGTAGGCGACCGGGATCCAAACAACGAAAACTAGGATCGATCGCTTTCTGGTCAAGGGCTGCAGCAATGGTCAAAATCTTGAAGGTGGAACCGGGCTCATAGGCCTGCAGAGCTGACCAGTTACCGAGCGAATCAGCCGAGTAAGACGAATAGTTGTTGGGGTCAAAAAAAGGATAACTGGCCCAAGCCAAAACCTCTCCAGTCTTTGAGTGCAAGACTATCGCTGCTCCTTGTTTGCCGCCACTCTTTTCTATTCCTTTGCGCAGAGCGGCTTCTGCTTTGTATTGGAGCTTGGAATCGATAGTCAGCACCACTTTATTGCCAAAGGAGCTATTGATCAGTGGTTTGATTGGTACAAGGCGAGTGACAGGGCGACCATCAATGCGGCTAATCACCGGCTTTTGCTCTTCGGGTGAAAGATTTAGCTCTTCGTTAAGGGCTTGTTCCATGCCTGATTGGCCAGTTTTGTCCCAGCTCACAAAGCCCAAAAGATTGGCTGCTAGCTCTTTATGTGGATATTCGCGATAGTTCTGAGGCATCAAATCCAACCCCGGCACAGCGAGCTTAGCAAGCGAATCAGCTTTGGCGCGACTGATTCCTTGCGCTAGGCGAGCGGTTTTGCCTTTAGCTAGTGTACGCCGGAAGTTATCGATGCTCATCCCGAGCAGTTCTCCTAGTTCTTTTTCTTTGTTTTTGGCAGGATTTGTTTTAGCTTTGTATTCTACTGGTCTCAGATAGACGTCATAGCGAGCAGTATCGATCGCCAACTGTTCATCAAAACGATCGACTATCAGCCCTCTAAAGGGGGTGGTAGCTTTGGCATAGACTTTTTGGCTTTCGGCTGTTTGCCTGAGTTCGGCGGCTCTTTCGGTTTGCAGGAAGAGGGTTTTGACCATTACCGCTCCTAGACAAACGGTGAAGAGGGTTTGCAGTGCTCTGACGCGCCAAATTTGAACTGTTGATTTTGGTTTTGGGGCTGATTTTTGTTCTCTCAAAGTGGCACTTGAAACTTTTTTGAGTATTTCTCTATTTTACTGCTTTGGGTTAGCTAGTCATCTGAGAGCTTGGGGGAGTTTGAGGGCGATCGCGTAGCGTGAGTGGGCGATTAGCCCCGAGCCAGCCCTCAAGAAATTAAACGGCCCTAACCTACAGTAAAAGTTGAAAAGTGGCGGAGAGGGGGGGATTCGAACCCCCGTGACCCGTAAGGATCCATTCGCTTTCGAGGCGACGCCGTTCAACCACTCTGGCACCTCTCCTTTTCCCACACAAACATAATAGCGAAAGAAGAGAGCTAAGTTAAAAATCTCTTCACCCCGCAAATCGTTTATATTTTTGACATGGAAGACTCAGAAAACATATTAGATGAAACGCAAAAGCTGCCCGAATGGCAAGTCCTAGACTTCAAAAAACTCTATAGAGAATTCAAATTCCCCGACTATATGTCAGGCATCCACTTCGTCAACGAAATAGCCAAACTAGCCGAAGAAGCACAACACCACCCAGACATAGAAGTGGGCTTTGGGCGAGTTGCAGTAACGCTCACCACCCACGATGACGGTGGTCTGAGCCCAAAAGATATACACCTAGCGGAAAAAATCAATGCTCTTTAACCTCACTACCGACGAACTAGCAAAAAAAGTCAGCCTCGCCAATTTTGTCTTTGGGGCTCTAGTACTAGCCGGAGGCCTCTATGGCTTTTACAAGACCGGTAGCATAGCCTCGATCGCCTCTTCTTTTGTCTTTGGAAATTTATTGATGCTCTCGATCTGGGGTTCGCAAAAACCGGTGCAAAATCCCGACTCAGCCGAAAAGCCAAAAATACTGAGCTTGGCTTGGGGCTTCTATGCAGCCACCTTGATCAGCGTAGTGCTTCTCATCTTCTTTGTGATTCGCCTGATGGGTGGAGCGGGAGCAATGCCCGGTGTCCCAATCATCATCTTGAGCGCCGCGGCCATCTTTCTAAACGTCGCTGTCATCCACGGCCAAAACACGGAAGCTGCTACCCTGAGCACCAATAATGGCTGAGCTGCGTTTCCTCACTGCCGGCGAATCGCATGGCCCTGCGCTCAGTATCATACTTGAAGGCTGCATAGCAAATCTGCCACTGCTCGCTAGCGACATAAACCAGCAGCTTGCCCGTAGACAAAAAGGCTATGGACGCGGCGCTCGGATGAAAATCGAAACTGACCAAGTAAAGTTTCTCGCTGGCGTCCGTCACGGCTACACACTAGGAAGCCCAATCGCTATGCTGATCGAAAATAGCGACCACAAAAACTGGCTAGAAGTGATGTCTCCCGCTCCTGTAGACCAAACAGACCCCGAGATTCAAACCAAACTAGCAGACAAATATCTGACCCGTGTCCGCCCCGGTCACGCCGACTATAGTGGCGCCATCAAATATGACCAAAGCGATGTCCGGAACGTTTTAGAAAGATCGAGTGCCAGAGAGACCACCTCAAGAGTAGCGGCTGGTGCTATCTGCCGAGTCTTATTAGCTGAGCTTGGGATCAGAGTATACAGCCATGTCACACGCATCGGACCAGTGCAAAGCCTAGAGAGCTACGATCCTGCTCTTGAAGAGCAAGTCGAAAATTCCCCGGTTCGTTGCATCAGTCAGGCTAAAGAAGCGGAAATGATCGAGGCGATCGATGCAGCCCGCAAAGCTGGAGAAAGCCTTGGAGGCCAGATCGAGCTGATTGCCACCGGTCTACCGGTAGGAATAGGTAGCCACGTGCATTGGGACAGAAGACTAGATGGACTCATTGCCCAAGCGATCATGTCCATTCACACCGTCAAAGAAGTTTCCTTTGGCATTGGGGCTATGGCTGGCGTTTTGCCGGGGTCTGAAGTACATGACGAGATCAGCCTAGCTCAGCTAGAGAGCCATGGAGAGCAGAGCTCTCACTCGCGCTATAAGCACCGTACAAACAGAGCTGGCGGCATTGAAGGAGGGATGAGTAACGGGGAACCAATAGTCTGTCAGATGACGGTGAAACCGATTCCCACACTGGCCCGCAGTCCTGAAAATTCTCTGAGATCCATCGATTTAGCCTTGCAAGATGACGCAAGGGCTTTTTATGAGCGCTCTGACGTTTGTGTGGTGCCAGCTGCTGGTGTCATTGGGGAAGCTATGCTCAGTTTTGTGTTAGCGCGTGAGCTTTTAGCTAAGTTTGGTGGTGATTCGCTGCAAGAGCTGAAGTCAAACTTCTATAATTACTGTTCTTATTGTCAAAACCGATGAACACTGAGCTTCAGCCAAGTCCCACTCGTCGCAGTTTTTTGTTTGCTGGCTTTTTGAGCTTGCTGGGCGCTCTTTTTGCTTTTACAAAACCTACCCGAGCTCAAGAATCGAATAAATCGAATATTTCCTCCAAAAAAAATCTGAACTGCTCTCAGCACTTCGTACACGAATCAGGTCAAGATTATTTGATCACGGTCTTTTATAGCGCTGGTGGCTCTGGTAGAGAAGTGTACTGGCAGTCCAAAGAGAAAATTTGATGAGTGAAAAAGCAATCAGGCCCTTTGATCTCACCGGCTTCAAGCAAAGAGGCGAAAAGCTAGTCTGTCTGACAGCTTACGATTTTTTGGCCGCCGAAATACTGGACGAGAGTGGCGTGGACTTGGTCCTAGTCGGTGACAGTCTCGCCAACGTGGTAATGGGTCATAACAACACCTTCCAGATCGGCATGCCCGAAATCATTCATCACCTGAAAGCGGTGAGCGCAGGGGTTGCAAGAGCGCTGCTCGTAGCCGATTTGCCCTTCTTGAGCTATCAGGTCTCAGCTGAGTTAGCGCTTCAGAACGCTGGTGAGTTGATGCGCTTAGGTGCTAAAGCTGTCAAGCTAGAAGGCAGTAGCCCTCGGATTTGCGAGACTATCTCAAGGCTGGTGGAAGCGGGGATCCCAGTGATCGGCCACATCGGCTATATGCCCCAATCCGATGGCCTCCTCGGAGAACGGAAAGTCTGCGCCGAAGACAGTCAAGCTCTGCTCGCCCAAGCTCTAGCGCTTCAGGCAGCCGGAGTCTGCGCTCTAGTGATCGAGCTGATCCCCCGTCAGGTGAGCAAAGAGATTACGGAAGCGCTAAAAATCCCCACCATTGGGATCGGATGCGGTGAATATTGTGACGGTCAGATCTTGGTTCTAGACGACATGCTCGGCAAGACCAAAAACAATTTTCGTTTCCTGAAACGCTACGCCGAGCTTAGGGCTACTATGCAAGCAGCCGTGAAAGACTATGCCCGTGAAGTGAAAGAGAGCAGCTTCCCTAGCCCCAAGCAAAGCTTTTAGGGTTTATCATTTTCCAGATATATGTTTCAAAAACTAAAACAAGACTGGGAAGGCTTAAAGGCAAGCCAAATACCCCCTTTTCGCCTCTCTCTCGAAATAATCGAGTTTATAGTCGTTTTGCTGGTGATGCTGACCCTGATTCGGCAGTGCTTGTTTGAGCGGCGCTTCATACCGAGCGAATCGATGTTGCCCTTGTTTCAGATCGGTGATCAGCTGATTGTTGAAAAGCTCAGCCTCAACTGGCAAAGACTCTTTGGGGGTCAATTTGAGCGAGGAGACGTAGTGGTCTTCTATCCCCCCGCTCAGGGCAATAGAGGAATTGAGCTCAGTCAAGAGCCTCTGGATGTCTTTGTGCGCTTGTCGGGAATCTCCAGTGACGTGCAACTAGGACCTGTCAGTCCCTTCTTTTTTCTGCCGAAAGCCGAAGACGCTTTCATCAAGCGCATTGTCGGGCTTCCCGGAGACAAGATCGAGGTAAGAGCTGGCAGGGGTCTGCTGGTCAACGATCAGCCTTTTTATGAGCCTTATCTGGGCGAGGCACCGGACTATAGTCTCAAAAAGCTCTCAGACATTCCGCTCTTGCCAGCTGAGCAGTCTAGTGAGGGGCCGATCATAGTCCCAGCAAATAGTTATTTTTGCCTTGGGGATAATCGCAATCAAAGTCATGATGGGCATATCTGGGGCTTTGTGCCGCGTGAGCGGATTGTGGGCAGAGCTTATGCTTTGATTTGGCGGGATTTGACTATTTTTCGACCAATCCCTATCAAAAATCGCCTTGAGACCAACTAACTACTAGCTTTTTTGCTCTCTGGTCATTCTTTGCTAAGCTAAAAGAAATAGCTTCTTCATTTATGCCTTTACTTTTTACGAGTCTACTTTTGCTTGCTTTGGTTCTAAACTTCACAGCCAGCAAAAAGCCCTTAGCTACTATTGCACTCGGTGCACTGGTCACAGTCCCCGTGATTGCCCCACAGCAAGCCAAAGCCGAAGATCTGGTCTGGGCTTCCTGTTATGGACCAGGCCTCTATGGAGCTCGGATGGCCAATGGCCAAAAACTGACCAGAGAGACCCTTGGGGTAGCCCATCGCCGCCTTCCTCTAGGTTCGGAAGTAGTGATCGAGCACAAGGGAAAAAGCCTGATCCTGCCCGTAGTCGATAGAGGGCCTTTCGTTGGGGGCAGAAGCTTAGATCTGACCGAGAGCAGTATTCGTCAGTTGGGCTATCCAAATTGCGCTGCTTTTGGCGAAAAACTAATACGCTTCAGTAAGATAAACTAAGGAACTGGCAGAGCAAGTAAAATAAGACTTTTCATGAAAACACCTCTCAGTTGCCAAAAGCTCCTTGAGCTGATCGAGCCCCTCCAAATCATCAATCCAGACTTGCTCCAAGCCGAGCAGCTTATAGCCGAGCTTTGTCTAGACTCTCGCCTGATGAGCTCAGGAGCCGCTTTTTTTTGCATTGCTGGCGAAAAAGATGATGGCCACGCTCATGTGCTCGAAGCGATCGCCGCTGGCGCCGAGCTGGTGATCGCCGAAGATGGCCAAGCCGAAAGTCTCTTTCTGGAAGTGCTCAGCAGACCAGTAATAATAGTCAAAAAAACGCGGATGGCTTTGGCCAAAGCAACAGCGGCCCTCTACGGATATCCGAGCAAGCGCGCCCAGCTGATCGGAGTGACAGGTACCAATGGCAAGACCACTTGCACCCATCTGATTGCTCAGCTTTTGGCTGAACTAAAAGGCTCAGCCGCCCTGATGGGCACGATGGGCGCTAAGATCTTTCGCGCTGGCGCTCCTGAACCGACTCTACTTGCTGAAGGATCTGGGCGAACCACACCAGAAGCGCCTGAGCTGCAAAGCACTCTCGATCAGCTCATAGAAGCTGCTGTCAAACATATAGCGATGGAAGTCAGCTCGCATGCCCTCCACCAAAGCCGCGTAGCGGAAAATGATTTTGCCGTAGCAGTCTTCACTAACCTCACCCAAGATCATCTCGATTATCACTTGACCATGGAGGCCTATTTTTCCAGTAAAGCGCTGCTCTTCCAAGAGCTGAAAGCGGGAAGCGTAGCTGTCTTGAACCTTGATGATCCGTGGGGGCCGATCTTGCGCCAAGTGATCCCCAAGGGGGTGCGTGTTCTGACCTATTCGATCGACGATCCTAATGCCGATCTGGTGGCCGAGCAGGTTTCTTTGAGTCTGGAAGGTAGTTCTTTTCATTTGCGCAGCGCCCTCTTTGGGTCAGGGGACTGTACTATTGCGCTGCAGGGCAAGTTCAATGTTTACAATTGTTTGGCTGCTCTGGGCGCTGTATTTGCCCTCACCGAGATCAAAGTCAGCGATTGCTTAGTTGCTCTCCAGAAGCTAAGACCGGCCAAAGGACGCTTTGAAGTGATCGCTCACCCTAACCCCCAAGCTCCCACCTGCATCGTCGATTACGCCCATACTCCCGATGGCCTCGAAAATGCCTTAATCACCGCCCGCGGCATTCTCGCTCCCCAGTCCAAACTCTATGTGGTTTTTGGTTGTGGGGGAGACAGAGACAGCACCAAAAGACCGCTGATGGGAAAAATCGCAAGCGAGTTAGCTGACCAGATCATTATCACCTCCGACAATCCGCGCAGCGAAGACCCCAACCAAATCATTGCCGATATCTTGGCTGGCATTCCGTCGCTCAAAAAAGTGAAAGTAGAAAACGACAGGGCTAAAGCGATCGGTGAAGCGATTCGGGCGGCCAAGCAAGGCGATCTGGTGCTGGTGGCCGGCAAAGGGCATGAGAACTATCAAATACTGGCAGACAAGACTATTCATTTTGACGATCTCGAAGAAATTTGCCGGGTTTTGGATTTATTAGCGACATGACTACACTCGAAAAAAACCAGCGCAGGCTTATTTTCTTTTTTGGCTTGTCCGCTTTTTTAGTCGGGCTGGATCAGCTCACAAAGCGGCTAATAGAAAAAAATCTCGCTCTGGGAGAAGTTTTTCCGGTGCTGCCAGAAGTTCTAGAAATCACGCTCAGCTACAATACGGGCGCCGCTTTTGGTCTTTTTAGCTCTGGCACAGGCTTGCTGACTATCATCAGTGGGCTCGCTTGTCTTTATTTTATTTTTTGGTTGGTGCGTAGCATCGAGACGCTCAGTTTTTGGGGGAAATTGACGCTCAGTTTGCTTTTGGCTGGTGCTCTGGGCAATCTAATCGATAGATTATTATTTGGCCGAGTGACCGATTTCATCGATCTGCTGCTTTTGCCGGGAAACTTTCCGATCTTCAATCTAGCCGATCTTTGGATCAATCTAGGCGCTCTCATCTATATAATTAGCTCACTAGCCGGTCGCTTTGAGAGGAAAACCGAGAGCCTATGAAATCTCAAGAGATCACCTTTCTCAGCCTTGGAGCCGGTTTACTGCTCTCGATCATCCTCGGCGCCTCCAATATCTACCTAGGCCTAAAAGTCGGTTTGACCATCGCTTCTTCGATCCCCGGAGCAATACTAGGCATAGCTATATTACGGATTTTCAAGAACAAAGACATACTGCAAAACAACATCATTCAAACTACAGCCGCCTCTGGCGGGGGACTGGCCGCTGGCATCGTCTTTGTTTTGCCTGCTCTCGTGCTAGCTGGCGAATGGACAGAATTTCCCTACTGGACAACAGTAGCGATCTCGGTGGTAGGTGGAACGCTCGGTGTGCTCTTCACCATTCCCTTACGCCGGACTCTCTTAGAGCGCAAAGAGCTTCCTTTCCCCGAAGGCGTAGCCATAGCCGGTATCCTCCAGAGCGTCAGCGAAGAGCCAAATCAAAGCAACGCAACTGCAAGCAAAGAATCTGAACAGGAGATGATGATCGGGCGCATCTTCAAAGCTTCGCTTGCTGCCGGTCTGCTGAAGCTGCTTCAGGGTGTCTCTTTGCTTCAGGGGGGCTTTTTTCAGGCTTTTCGCAGCCCTATTGGGATTTTTGCTGGTGGTTTAGAATTCTCGCCGGCTTTGATCGGGCTGGGGAGCATCATTGGCTGGCGGATCGCGCTCAACCTCCTGATCGGCATGCTGATCGCTTGGCTCGTCACTGTGCCTTGGCTCTCATTTGGACTAGGGAGCGAAAACTGGGGTAGCGATCCAGTCACCCTCCTCAAGACAGCCAAAACGCTCTGGCTCAGCAAAGTGCGCTATATAGGCGTTGGGGGGATGCTCATTGGGGGGGCTTGGTCTTTGGCTCGGGTCTTAGCGCCTCTCCTAAAAAGCAAGCTTTTCGACCGTTATGCTGGCAGTGACCTTGATCAGGCCGATCTCAGCCCCAAGACTCTTTTGCTGCTCGGTTCTGCTTGTATCATTGGGCTTTTTGCGCTTTTTTACCAACAACTGCAAGATCCTTTTTTCACTTTGGTGATTGGGTTAGTGGCTTTGTTTTGTGGTTTGATTTTTTCGGCGATTGCCGGTTACATTACTGGCCTAGTGGGCTCATCAAACAATCCGGTTTCTCACGCTTCGATTTTGACAATTTTGGCAGTGTCGGTCTTAGTGAGCAATTTTTTGCCCGGTTCTGGTGAGTTCAAAATCATGATCACCATCTTCTGCGCAGCGCTGGTGGCTTGTGCTTCCTGCATTGCTGGTGACAATATGCAAGATCTGAAGACTGGCAGTTTGATTGGGGCTACACCTTACAAGCAGCAGATAGCGCAGATCGTCGGCGTGGTGGGGATCGGGCTGATTGCTCCTTTCATCTTAAACATTTTGCATAAAGCCTATGGTTTTGCTGACATGTCCCCTAACGCTCTCCCAGCACCACAAGCCACTGTCATACACGCACTCACTCAAGCTTTTTTCAAGGGTGAACTGGAATGGGAGATGATGCTGGTCGGAATGCTTGTGGCTTTGGTGGCTTTAGTTTTGAATGTGGTTGCTGAAAGAGGCAATTGGGATTTCAAGCCTTTGGTGATGCCCATTGTGATGGGGATTTATTTGCCGCCTGAGCTTACTGCTACATTGGCTATTGGGGGAGCTCTTACTTTCTTCATTCCCGCTGAAGACAAGAGCCTGATCAGCACTGCTTCCGGTTATATAGCGGGCGAATCGATTTTGGGGATTGTGCTTGCTTTTGCTTTGGTATTGGGCTTTAAGTTGGATTTTGGGATTTTTCCTTTGTGGCTCAGTAGTTTGGTTACTGTTTTTGTTTTAGGGTTATTTTGTTGGAAGTTGATTCCGAACAGGGTTAAGTCTTGAGGCTTTCGCTGTAGGTTATTTGAGATACTTACCTTGAGCGCTGCACCCTCAAACTTTCGCTTAGTTTTGTGGGAGAGTCACAACGCTTCTCTTTCTTTCAGAGGGGGTTTGGGGGACTTAGTCCCCCATTAGAAACACTCAAGTAACCTACAGTAAAAAAGCTTTTTGGGGCTCACTTAAGCTTAGAAAAAGTATTTACTTTAAGAGGCTGGGCCCTCGAACTCCCCATGTGTTTGAAAAAGAGGGGTTACTAGGCTCCCAAAGCCGTATTTTTCTTTGAATTATTCAAGGATCGGCAAAAAAAGCTAAAATGTTAAAACTTGAGGTGCTATGAGTCCAGAAGATAATCTGCGTGACCGTGTTACTTTTCTGAGCAGCATTGCCTCAGTCTGGCTCAGCATAAAATTTATTGGGATACTATTCCCCGAGCGCTACCTCGATGTCCTACCAGGCCCTTGGCCTCTGTCGGCCCTCTTTTTAGTAGCAATAGCCGTAGCAATATACTCTATTTGCCTCTTTATCGCCCAACGAAAATTTAGCCTAAACACCCTAAATCTGCCAACAGTCTATCCCCGCTTTGAAGTCTTGATCGCCGCCCACAACGAGAGCAGCGTGATCGTAGACACACTCCAAAACATGCTCCAGATCGACTACCCAAACTGGCAACTAACTGTCATAGACGATAGAAGCAGTGATGGCACAGCCAAAATCATCAAAGCTTTTTGCGCCGAACAAGGGCTAAGCGAAAGACTAACAGTGATCGAACGCGACTCCAATGCTAGACCAGGCAAAGCAGCAGCCCTCAATGAAGCTTTCAAGGCCAGTTCAGCCGACTATATAGCAATCTTTGACGCTGACGCTCGGGTTGAAGCGAACTGCCTCAGGCAAGCCGTCCCCCATCTCTTAGAACCGGATATTGTTGGGTTGCAATTCCAAAAGCGCGTCTCCAACGCTGAGGTAAATCTGCTCACCCGTTGCCAAGACTTTGAGATGGCTTTCGATACTTATGTCCAAGTGGGCCGGCAATCGATGAATGGTCTGGTGGAGCTACGCGGTAATGGTTGTATAGTCTTGAGAAGCGTGGTGCTTGCACTGGGAGGTTGGGACGAAAATTCGCTCACTGAAGATCTCGAGCTTTCCAATCGGATTTATTTGGCGGGCTACAAGTTGGCTTTTGCTCCTGAGATTATCGTTCGGGAAGAAGCGGTTTTGCATGCACAGGCTTTTTACCGCCAGAGGCGGCGTTGGACTGAGGGGAGTTTGCGTCGTCACCTAAAATACGCTATCCGTTTTTGGAATCCCCAATCTCCCTTGACTTTCTCTCAGCGTACTGATGTGTTCATTTTTTTGATTCAGTTTGCTATTCCGATTTGGATCTTTTTTGATTCGATGTTGGAGTTTACTTTTTTGCTTTTAGGGAGTAAATCGAACATTACTTTTTTGATGTTGGTCTCTTGCATTGTGGGGGTTACTTTGTGGGCAAACATTGTGGTTGGGGTTGGACGTTGGCGGAATCTTGGTCCTTGGGCGGCTTTACGTTCTGGTTCTTTGACTTTTCTTTATGGTTTTTTGTGTTGGCCTACTATTGTGATTTGGACTTCGCGGAAGATTTTGTTTGGTCGCAGGGCTACTACTTGGGTGAAGACTCCAAGGATGTTGGATTTGTAAGGGTTCGCCCCCCTCAAAACTCCCCCGCATCTTAAAGAATGAGATCAACCGAAAACAGAAGAACTCTGAATCAAAGCATTCCCCATAAAAAACAACAAAACAAAAATCAATAAAACAAACACTAATCGAGGCCACTCTCTCAAGAAAAGCTCAGGATAGTTGTAAGTAGTCCAGTTTGCTAAAAGCTCACCAAAAGAAAATTGTTCATTGTCTCTATATGTCAAAGCCGCAAAAGAATTACTGTTCTCTTCCTGAAAATCATTAGCCGCTGAAGAAAAATTGTTCTGCCTAGAACCAACAGCATCAATCACCCCCACAGGACTGCTCGCCGGCGAAGGCTGCTTCAACTCTATGACCTCTGAAGAACTGAAACGACTCTGAAAGTTTGGCGAAGGAGGTAGCGCCCGCGGAATAGTCTTAAGCCCATGGCCGTTCGAGCTCGAATTGGGCTTAGATTCTGACTGCTCAAGCAGTCTTTCCAACTCGCTTAAATCAGCATTGTCGCTGAGCGTAAAGGAACTGAGGGCATCTTCAAAGATTTGCAGTTTTTTGCGCAACAGATTCTTCAAAAGAACTTTGCTATTCGCCAAATCGGAAAGCGGCTGCGCCTCAATCAAAATCACCTCATTACTGACCTCTTCAAAAGCAGGTTTCTGCTCAACCTCAGTGAAAACCACGCTTTCAGCGAGCTTGGAGCGTTGAGCCTGTATGGTCAAACCCTTCTCGATCGTCACCAAGGGCATAGACTCAGACACTGACTGGAAGACCAGCTTGATTTGGCCGAGCATCAGCCTATCTTCAGAATGAAGCTCAAAGATTTTCCGTGGCTGCAATCGGTTTCCGTTGAGGTATGTGCCGTTCTCGCTACCGAGATCGGTGATGAAAAAGCCTTGTTTAGTGCTGAGGATCTGGGCGTGACTGCGGTCTATTTCGTTGCTTTGAATCAAGACCTTTGATTCCGGTGAACAGCCGATCAGAATCGAGGGGTCGCGAAGTTCAAACTCCTTTGCGATTAGCCCTTCTTCGGTGATTAAAAGTAATCTCGCTCTTCGCATCACTTTTGGTTGCACATTACTTTGACAGCGTCAAATTTGTATTAGTTCCAAGCTTTACCTATAGAATAGAGCCCGATGATTAGTTTTAGTTTAAAACTTGCTCTGCTTTGCAGCTGGAGCTTCCTTTTTTTTCTCCCCTTGGCAAGCCATGCGGGCACAGTTAAGGCCAGTGGCGATTCTGGCAAAGGGAAAGGGAGCATTTCTTTTGGGGTTGATGTTCCTTTTTGGGTTGTCAAGAAGATCTTTGCGGAGGACAATTCCTTCCAAAAAATAATCCCCGGCATGATGGCCTGGAAAGTACTTTCGCGTAGCGAAAACAAGCTATTAGGTGACTGCACTATGTCTATATCGCCTATGCTTCCGCCCTCAAGGTACATTGCTGAGGTCACTTATCATTCGGCGAGCAAGATCTCTTTTCAGCGTAAGAGAGGAGATTTAAAAGATTTAAGGGGGGATTGGGTTATCACACCAAAGGGCGAGAATTATACTCATTTCGTTTACAGTTTCAGCGTTGATACTGGGTTTGCGATTTTGCCTGGGGCTGCTATTGCGATGGAACTTCGTAAACATTTGAATGCCACGGAACAAAAAGTAACTATTTACACTCGTGCTTATGCAAAGCGGGAGCAGGCTAAGGCTGAGCACTGACGGTTCTTCAAGACGGGGGAGTTTGATGGGGCAATCGCCTTCAGCTCAGGACAAAAGGCATTTTTGATGAAGATTAGCCTCGGTACTTTACTTTGAGTCTTCTCGTTTTTTTGCATTATCACTTTTACAAGAAGGGGGAGTTTGAGAGGGCTCCGCCCCCTCATAAAAACTCACATCCCCAACATGCAGTGATCTCAACATTGCCCTTTGTACTTTAGGTCAGGGAAAGATTATTTTTGGGGGACTTACTCCCCAAACCCCTTCAGCTCAAGACAAAAGGCATTTTTGATGAAGATTAGCCTGAGTACTTTACTTTGAGTCTTCTCGTTTTTTTGCATCGACGCTTCTCCGCAACCATCCTAAAGAACTAACTCGGGAAGACAGATCCCCTCACGCAACAACCCAATAGCCTCAGCCACAGTAATGTAACTCCCTCCCCTCTTCACATAGACATAAGCTAAATCGATCTTCTCTCGGATCAAACGACGACTAGCCAGCCTGCGCATATTTCGCTGCAACCTGAAGACTCTGTCCGGACTGCATTCACCGCCAAAAACAGGAGCCGGCAAAATACCACCCTCCTCAGCCACCAGAACCAGTTCATGATCGCAACCGTCTTCAACTATCTTTACTTCAATGATTTTCACCTCGATCAAAGCGCTATTTTTAGCAGCACAATTTGAACAGAACAAAAGCACAGTCTCTTCACTCTGTAAAAGCTCTAGCGCTTTAGTGGCCGTCACCGAGTCGTTGCACTGGTACATGTCAGCCAAAGCTGGAAGCTGCAAGAGCAAAAACAAAAAAACCAAAATTTTTCTCATAATTCAGACTTGCTGGTCGGAAACAAGATCACATCACGAATGGAAGCGGAATTAGTGAGGAGCATCACCAAACGATCGATCCCAATCCCTAAGCCCCCAGCCGGTGGCATCCCAAACTCTAGCGCCGTCAAAAAGTCTTCATCGACCCCATGACTCTCCAGATCACCAGCCTGCTTCTTCATCGCCTGCCCCTCAAAAGCCTTCCGCTGTAGAAAGGGATCATTCAATTCTGTGAAGGCGTTTGCTATCTCTCTACCGGCTATATAGAGCTCAAAACGCGAAGCATGAGTGTGTTTCAGGCCAGTTTTTTGGAAGTCTTTGACGCTGCTCAGACCACTGGGCGAGACTCCCGCCAAGGGCGAATTCTCCCAAGGGAAATCCGTCACAAAAGTAGGCTGAATCAGATCTTCCTCGCAGAGCTGCTCAAAGAGCCTAACCTGCACATCGCCGATGCTCGTGCACTTTGATGTGTCAACTTTCATTTTGCTAGCTAGCGCTTGGGCTTCAGTGAGACTAGCGGGATCGAATTGAATACCTAGCTTCGCTTCCACCAGTTCACGCATAGTCACTTGACGCCATGGAGGGCTAAAATCCAGCTCTTGACCTTGATAATCGAACTTCAGCTCCAAGCCGATCGCCACGCAACAAGCCTTAATCAAGCTCTCAGTAAGCGCAAGCATCTCAGCCAAACAAGCATAGGCCTGATAGATCTCAACGGAGGTGAATTCGGGATTGTGGCGAGTGGAAATGCCTTCGTTGCGGAAGATTCTTCCCAGCTCAAAGACCCGCTCAAAGCCGCCCACCAACAGTCTTTTCAGGTGCAGCTCAGTGGCTATGCGCAGATAGAGATCGAGCCCAAGGGCATTGTGGTGCGTCTCAAAGGGTCTAGCAGCTGCTCCGCCCGCTTCAGTCTGAAGGATGGGGGTTTCAAATTCCAGAAAGCCGTCTGCGCTTAAACTAGACCGGATCGCATTGATGATGATCGAACGTTTTTTGAAGACTTCCTTGGAGCTAGGATTGGCCATCAGATCGAGGTAACGTTGCCTGTAGCGGGTCTCGACGTCTATCAGGCCAAAGCGACGGCGTTTATTTTCGACGATCTCTGGTGGTGGCTGGAGCGCTTTGGAGAGGATATATATTTGGCTCGCTTTTAGGCTTAGCTCTCCTCTGTTTGTTCTGTAGGGGTGGCCTTGGACGGCCAAGATATCGCCTTTATCGAGCAAATCCAAAAGCTCTGAGTGAGGCAATTCTTCTCGCTCGCAGACCACTTGGGTTTTACCTTGCTCGTCGAAGATATCGAGAAACATACCGGAGTTCCTATTTGAGTGGATGCGACCGGCGATCCAGGCTGTCTCTGTGCTGAGCGAACCGGGTTCTAGGTGATTATATTTGTTTTGGAAGCTGACACTGAGGAGCCTTGAGGATTTAAATTCATTCCAGACCGTCTCAGACTGACCGGCTAATTTGTCCTCGAGGTTTAAGACATAGGGATCAATACCATATTCTGTTAGGAGTCTTTGGTATTTTTCAATTCTTTCTTCGCGGAGCTTAAAGCTTTCTCTTTGTTCTTCCATGGCTTTAAAACTATATCTTATGAATACGTTGAAGAATTCAACTTGAGCTGAGTTTTTGGAAGCTTGGCCCCGCGCTAGGATCATCTTCATATGAACCTCCGGAATTTAATACTCTCTCTTGCCCTAGCACTACCAGCCTTAGCAGAGCCCCCTAAGATTCCAACTGAGGGCAGATCCAGCGAAATCTTGATCTTTTATCACAAGAAAGTAAAAGACCATCAAGAACCCAGCTTTGCCCTTGAATACGCCAAGGCAAGCGAAATTTGTTTCTCTTCCCCGAACGATTGCCTGCTGAAAGCGAAAGAAAACCCTCATCTGGCTAGCTTCTATGCCCAGATCAGCCCCCAAGACAAACAAACTATAGAAGCGTCTCTAGAATCTCCAGAAGCCCAGAGTGAGCCTAGAGCCAATCTATTGAACTTACTTTTCGTGGAGCTAGCCAAAGGTGTCCAAGAATACGATGGCCCCAATGATGACTCCCAGACCGGCACAAACCAAATTAGAGATTATTTTCGGGCTAGCGGAGTAATGAACCCCTACCGTGAAATAGCGAGCAAGCGAGTTGATTGGGCCTGGTGCGCCGCTTTCGTGGCAGCGATCACCAACAAAGCTGGTTTGCCCATGAACTTCACCTTCATCAACGAATACCTAGAAGCGTGTCGTGGGCTAGGCGCCAAGGATCATTGTCACCCGATCCAGGTCGATTTCATCGGCCAATGGGGCAAACAAAAAGGCCTCTTTCGCCTTCTAGAGAGCGCCAAACCCGGTGATATTTTGGTCCAGCACGATCCGGTCAGTGGGCGCGGAGCGCATGCCGGTTTCTTTCTAGCGCAAGGGCTGGATTGCCTAAACGGCGCAGCCTGTGTCTATTCGATCGAGGGCAATGCTGGCCCCAGCATCAATGACGAACTGGAAGATGAATGGGATCAAGTGCAAAGTTACCGCCAGAAGGGCGAGTTGAGCGAAGAAGCCTATCAAAGATTATTAGATCGAGTGAGTATAGTAAAAAGACCGGCCACTTCGTGGGATTATATAATCGAAGTTTCTCCCTGAGTTATATATAAACACGTGAATTTCCCAATAGAAAAGCTCCGCAATATAGCAATTGTTGCCCACGTCGACCACGGTAAGACCACCCTCGTCGATGCTCTCTTGCAGCAGAGCGGCGCCTATCGCGCTAACCAAGTGATCCAAGAGCGCGTGATGGACTCCAATCCGCTCGAAAAAGAAAAGGGAATCACCATTCTGGCCAAGAATACGGCCGTCTTGTTTCGGGATTATAAAATCAACATTTTGGATACACCCGGTCACGCCGATTTCTCGGGTGAAGTAGAACGCGTGCTCAATATGGTCGACGGCGTTTTGCTGGTGATCGATGCGGTGGAAGGCCCAATGCCTCAGACTCGCTTTGTACTCAAGCAAGCGCTGAAAATGCACAAGAAAGTGATCGTGATCGTCAACAAGGTCGACAGACCAGCCTCTGACCCAAATCGCGCTTTGGATAAAACCCTCGATCTTTTTATAGATCTAGGGGCAGGCGAAGACCAACTGGAATTTCCGATAGTCTATGCAAGCGGCCTGCACGGGAAAGCTGGTCTAGAACCAAATGCGCTCAAAGACGATCTGACAGATATGTTTGAGATGATAGTGGCTGAACTCCCTCATCCACCCGGTAGTGCTGATGCTCCTTTGCAATTGCAGATCTCAACGCTCGACTATAACGAATATCTTGGGCGGATCACGATCGGGCGAATCACCAATGGCCGCATCAAACTAAACGAACCGGTTGCCCTAGCTGGTCGTGAAGGAAAGCTAATGCAGACTCGTGTCACCAAGCTCTTCAACTTTGAGGGTTTAAAAAGAAACGAAGTAGAAGAAGCCAGCTGTGGCGAGATCGTTGCTCTGTCGGGCTTTGAGGAGGCACAGATCGGCGATACTATAGTTCATCCTGGTAACCCTAATCCCTTGCCACCGATCGAGGTCGAAGAACCGACGCTCCAGATGACTTTTGCGGTCAATACTAGTCCTCTTTCTGGCCGTGAAGGAAAATTTGTCACTTCAAGACAACTACGCGAGCGCTTTGCTAAAGAGCTGAAGACCAATGTCAGCCTGCGTGTGGAAGAGACTCCTTCCTCCGATGCTTTCTTGGTGAGCGGTCGAGGAGAGCTTCACTTGTCTATTTTGATCGAGACTATGAGACGAGAGGGTTATGAATTTGAGGTCAGTAAGCCTCAGGTGCTGCTCAAAGAATTTGAGGGTAAGCAACAAGAGCCCTTTGAGATTTTGGCTTTAGACGTACCAGAAGAGATGAGTGGTGGATGCATCGATATACTTGGCCGTCGGCGTAGTGAGATGATCTCTATGCATACTTTTCAGGGACGCACCACGATTGAGTTCAAGATTCCCACGCGTGGACTTTTAGGTTTTCGCAGTATTTTCATTCGGATGACTAAGGGTCAGGGGATCATGACCAGTGCTTTTGCTGGCTACGGTCCGATGGCTGGTGAGATCAGCTTGTCGCGCAATGGTTCGCTGATCGCTCACGAAGACGGGAAGACCACCGAGTATGCGCTCAAGAACCTTGAAGATCGAGGAATTTACTTCTTGCTTCCAGGCACTGACGTTTATCGGGGGATGATTGTTGGGGAGCACAACCGGAATAATGATCTTGTGGTGAATATCTGCAAGACTAAGAAACTCACCAACATGCGTAGTGCTGGGGCTGAAGTATTGGAGGCTTTATCCAGTCACATTCAGCTTACTTTGGAGTTTGCTTTAGATTATTTGGCGGGAGATGAGCTGATGGAGATCACTCCGCAGAGCATTCGTTTGCGTAAGCAGAATCTGAATGTGAAATAACAAAGCTGAGCTTTCGTACTAATAAAATCTAAAATAGCTGCTTTGTCTTCTCAAGGGGGAGTTTGAGGGGGTAGCCCCCCTCAAGGGTAATATTTCATCAACCTAAAGTGATCTCAGCATTGTGCTGTCACTGTAGGTTTGGAAGGTTTTTTATGAGGGCCTGCGGCCCTCAAACTCCCGCTGGTTTTAAGCAATGCAAGTTTCATTTTGAGTGAAACGAAGGCAAAGCTGAGCGCCTTGACCCCGACAAAACGAATTATTGCTTTGTGTCCTCAAGGGTAATACTTCAAGCAACCCCCAATGATCCCAGCATTGCGCTGTCACTGTAGGTTAGGAAGGTTGTTTTATGAGGGCCTGCGGCCCTCAAACTCCCGCTGGTTTTAAGCAATGCAAGTTTCATTTTGAGTGAAACGAAGGCAAAGCTGAGCGCCTTGACCCCAACAAAACGAATTATTGCTTTATATCCTCAAGGGATGTTTGAGGAGGCAGCACCTCGATCGCCCGCTTGATTATTGAAAAAAAACTACTTAAGGTTGATAGCTCTCTTACCCTTACGAGCACGAATAAAGTAAAGCTTTGCGCGACGCACTTTCGGTCTATTGGAAACAGTAATTGCTTTGATCAGAGGACTGTGTATAGGGAAAATACGCTCAACTCCAAGACCAGAAGAGATCTTGCGAACCTTGATGCACTCACTAACACCTGCTCCACGCATTGCAATGACAAGCCCGTCAAACTTCTGAATACGCTGCTTGACTCCTTCAACGATCAATACAGACACAGAAACAGTATCTCCAACGCGGATCTCCGGCAGGTCTGTCTTCAAATATTTCTTCTCGACTAATTCAATAGATGGGTGACGCATAGTGGATGTGATGATAGCACAAAGTGAAATTCCTTCAAACCAATGTCAAGCCATACTTGCAAGAATGTTTAAGAAGGTTTATAATGAAGTTAAGAAAATATAAACGTAAGCGCCCACGCAAGTAAATATATAAGAACATGGTGACCAATATATTACCAATGCAGCCCAGTGTGAGCTCACTTCGAGCCAGTCCAGTTCAAGGAGCAGTCTATGCTTCCGGTGAACAGGACGAATCAAACAGTTATGTAGGTGCTTCTCAAGAAAAAGAAAGCAGCCTAAAGGGCTATAAAAACATTTATCGTGAAGGGGCCCTAAGACTTGGAGGCTTCTTTCAAGAGTTCGTGCAGGCGATTGCTGAGTGGTTCCCACACGACAGTAAGCTTGCCAAAAATGCCGTTGGCGCTTCATGGTTTGGCAATGGCGCTTACTTGGTGGCCGATACTGTCGAAGAGGGCCGCATCATGAAGCGAAAAATAGCGGATCTCAATGCCCGATCAGCTCCCGACCAGCAGATCTCAGATGGCAAAGCTAATGCCCTTGTCTTCAAAGAGACCAGCCAAGAGGCGATCTTTCAGGTTGTCGCTTCTGAGATGTTTCCACCGTGGATCATGAAGTTCGTCTCAAATTTCATCAAGGAAGGAGGCAAGTCTTTTACAAAAGGAGCTGATGCTGAAAAATTCAATCTTTTACACTCAGTGCATGAAACCAGCAAAGATGTCTTTGGGGGAATGTTCACTGTCGATTTACTGAAAATAGATACAGGAAAACATATCTGGGGCTTTGTCGATAAGCTTTTTGGCTTCAGCAGACCAAACCCCAATAACTCACTTCATAAGCTTGTTAAAAGCATGGAGCACAAAAACGTCTTCGATCTCTTTGCCTTTGCCGCCAGCATAGGCGTGATGCTCATAGCACCGAAAGTGATAGACCCAGTAGTGGATTGGATCCTCAACCATACATATAGACCGCTGGTCTCTCTGTTCATACCAGACGATCCTCGCCTAAAACACAAAGCCGAAGCGGCCATGATAAAATAGTTTTGTGGCTTCACCCTCTAAGATTATTTTTCATGCCGCTCTTTGCTCACTAGTGGCTGCTTGCGCTCAGCTAGAAATCCCCGATATTCAAGAGCTAATGCAAAGCTTCAGCAGACAGCCAGCAAAAGCCCCCACTCAGCAGCCCTACAAACAAACTGCCCCCAGTCCCTCAGCTGATCTTGATCTAAGCAGCTTTGAGTCAGAAATAGAACTAGAAGATAAAGAGACACTGAGGCAAGAAAGAGAAAGGCTCTGGCGCTACGAACGCGATAACCGTAAACCACGTGAAGAAGGGCGTGATGAAGAGACAGAGCTACTATGCTCCAGCGAGCTCTCTAGATGCACTTCAAGCAAAGGAGATGAGCGCGATTATGGGCTTTGTCGCGATCAATATGAAGTCTGTCAAGGTCTTTTGAGCGAGGACAGTCGGAAGCTCAGTTTGCCCCCAATGATAGAAAAAGATTTGCATTGTTTGACTTTGCTCAGTCGCTGTGAAGAGAGGGCTTTGACTGACGCTCCCAGTAGTCAGTGTTATGGTATTTATCGCGATTGTTTGAGTAGCCAATGAAAATCACCGAAATCCTAGTCATAGCGCTTGGTGGGGCTTTGGGGAGTGTCTTGAGGGCTTTTGTTGGGCAGATCGCTTTGGGCTTTTTTCCAGCTTTTGGATTGTATCTGGGAGTTGCTTTAGTGAATATAGTCGGTTGTTTTTTTGCAGGAGCAATAGTCGCTTTCCTCAATCCTAGTGGGCTCAGTCAGAGGCTGTTGGTTGTTGGTTTTTTTGGGGGGCTCACTACTTTTTCGGCCTATGCCTTGGATTCGCAGGGGTTGTTGGCCGAGTCAGGCTTTAGCTGGGCAAAGCTTTGTTATGTCTTAGGTATACCGCTTGGATCTGTATTCGGGGCTTGGTTGGGCTTTAGTCTTTTTCGGGGACGTTAAATGTTCTCTAGCATCTGGTACAGCCTCAAGCTAGCTTAAGCCGCAGAAATCTGCCAATTAGCGCCAAAGCCAATGTCGATCACCAAAGGCACAGAAAGAGGCTGATCCAAAGTCATCTTGGAGATGACCAAAGCCTGCACCTGCTCTAGCTCCGCTTCTGGTACTTCCAGCAAAATTTCATCGTGCACCTGCAAAATGAGCCTGCTCTTCAAACCACCCTCCTCAAGCGCCTGACTGAGATCGATCATCCCAATCTTGATAATATCGGCCGCTGTACCTTGGAGCGGGAAGTTGATCGCCGCCCTTTCGTCAGCCTTGCGCAGCTGCATCATCTTACTGGCCAGATTCTTGAAATAACGCCTTCTACCCCAGAGAGTCTCGGCGTAGCCCTGAGCCCGAGCAGACTCTAAGACACTTTGGAGATAAGGCTTGACTGCCGGAAAACTCTCAAAATAACGCTTCATGAAACCGGAAGCCTCTTCATTGCTGACTGCAAGCTGTTCAGCCGTGGCCAGCACCCCTTGTTGGTAAATGAGCGCAAAGTTGAGCGTCTTACCGATTCGCCTCTGCTCGCCAGTCACGGCAGGAACAGGGATGTGAAAGATCGAAGCGGCCGTCTTAGCGTGAATGTCTTCACCTTGCTGAAAGGCCTGAATCAACTCCAAATCACCCGATAGGTGAGCCAGTAGTCTCAGTTCGATTTGCGAATAGTCCGCCGAAATGATCAGCGATCCCTCAGGAGCGGCTAAAGCGCGACGAAGAGCTGGACCGAAGTTTTCATTTTTGATCGGGATGTTTTGCAGATTTGGGTTGCTCGATGAGAGCCTGCCCGTTGTCGTGATCGCTTGATTGAACTCGGCATGAATGCGGCCAGTAGCGGGGTGCACATAAGCCAAAAGAGGCTCAGCGTAAGTGCTGAGAATCTTCGTTAAGCTTCTATACTCCAGTATCTGGGCAATCAAGCCACTGCTATCGATAGCCACCAAAGCATTCAAAATCTTGGCATCAGTCGAAACGCTCCCCTTAGCCGTCTCTTTGGTCAGACTAAAACCGAGCTCTGTGAGGGCAGCAGCCATCTGGGCGCCAGAGTTTAGATTTATCGGGCGGGGTAGTTTTCCTTGAATTTCACCTTCGATGGTCAGCAGCTTTTCTTTCAAGTCCAGCACCATCTTGGAGAGCGCGTCAGCGCTAAAAGGGACACCGTTGCTCTCTAGTGAGGCGATCACAAAAGCAAAGGGAGATTCGATCTTTTGCCAGAGGGGGATTTGGCTGGGCTCCAGGATTTTTAGGTAATATTCGCCAAGTGCGAGCGTCAGAGCAGCGTCATCGCAAGCATAGGGGCTGACGAGCTCCACTGAGACTTGGTTCATGGTTTTTTGGTTTTTGCCTCTTGAACCGATCAATGAGTCTATTTCTCTCATTCGATAATTGAAGACTCTCAGTGCTTGGCGCTTCAGGCCGTGGTATTGTTCGGGGTTTTGCACATAGCTAGCGAGCATTGTATCGAGCGAGCGCTTGGGGAGATTTAGGCCATGGCGCGTCAGTATTTTTTCTTCGAACTTGAGGTTTTGCAGAAAAATATCTCCCTTGAATTCGTTAAAAAAGTGAATCAGCTTCTGGGTTACCGTTGCCACGCTCAGCTGCGCGCCACTCAAGAGTTCTTGGTCGTGACCGGTGGGAATATAGACCGAGAAATATTGTTCTTGATCGCCCAAATAAGCCAAAGCAAAACCGACTATCTGGCAGCGGCTAGTATCGAGGCCATCTGTTTCTAGGTCTAGCGCTATGCTTTTGCTTTTGATCGCTTCGGCTAGATAAAGCTCTAGGTCGCTTACCTGGGTGATGGTCTGGTAGCGAATGTCTAGGTTGCTGACTGGCAGGGGTGGCTCTGGCTGTGATGTTTGATCGGGCTGAGCGGTTTGTGTTTTTCCCTCAAACAAAGGCAAGCTGGCTAGCTCTGGATAAGCGTCACTGAGTTTTTTCTGGAGAGTATTGAGGTTGTACTCGCGCAAAAACGGTCTAAAGCCCTCTAAGTGAGGCTGAAAGTGATCCGGTAGACTATAAAAATCGTAGGTGATCGGCGAATCGGTCTTGATCTCGGCCAAAAAACGTGAATCGCTGGCGTCTTCTCGGCCCAGAGAGAGTTTCTGGCGCAGTGAAGCTGAGCTAATTTTTTCCAGATTTTGATAAACGCTCTCCAGAGTCCCGTATTCGGCGAGAAGCTTGGTGGCTGTCTTTTCGCCTATTCCCTTCACACCGGGTATATTATCTGAGCTGTCGCCACAGAGCGCCTTGTAGTCGACCACTTGCTCGGGATGAACGCCTAGCTTGGTGAAGACACCTTCCCGATCAATCTTGAGCAAGCCTTGATTGGTGGGATAGAGCACTTGCACTTGCTCGTTGACCAGCTGGAGCATGTCTTTATCGCCGCTCAAGATCAGAGTCTGTAGATTGGCCTCAGAAGCAGCTACGGAAAGGCTCCCAATCAAATCATCTGCCTCAAAGCCCGGCAATCGCAGCAGAGGAACACCCAATTCTTCGAGACCACGGCTGATCTCCGGCCACTGAATGGCGAGCGCTTCGGGCATTTCATCGGGTCTATTTGCTTTGTAGTAGCTGAAAGCCTCGTGCCTAAAAGTCGGCTGGCTGGTATCGAAGGCGATGATCACGGCTGCTGGTTTTTCTTTCAGGATCGTTTCGATCAGATATTTGAAAAAGCCGAAGATGGCCCAGCTTGGGCGTCCGTCAGGTGCGGTGAGGGCTGTTCTTTCTAGGGCAAAGTACATGCGAAAGGCAAGATTGCTGCCGTCTACTAGGAGTATTTTTTTCATTGATCTGTTTTTAATATTGCTTAACGCTCAAGATAACACTCTAGGCTGAGCCTTGACTAGCAGCTTTGGGCTGTAAACAACATGAACTCCACCAACTGATCGTAGCTAATGCCCTGCGCTTTGGCCTGTGCTGGCAAATCACTGGTTTCCGTCATGCCTGGCAGGGTGTTTATTTCTAAGATCTTAGGGGCCAAAGCTGAGCCTTCCAGCATAAAATCCACCCGCCCAAAGCCTCTGCAGCCAAGGGCCTCGAATGCTCTCAAACTCAAACTTTCAATTTCAAGGCGCTTTTGCTCGCTAAGCGGAGCAGGTAAGATGAACTCGGTCAAACCGGCCGTATATTTGGCGGCCAGATCATATAGTCCGGTTTTGCTCTTGAGCTCGAGGATCGGTAAGACCTGCAAGCTTCCGGCTCGCTCTAAAAGAGATACTGTGATCTCTCTACCGGTCACAAATTCTTCAATCAAATACTCTTCAGGCTTGACGCCGTCAGTGGCTAGCAGCGCAGTCAACTCAGCTTCAGAATGTATTTTGTGCAAACCAATACTAGAGCCACCTAAGGTCTGCTTCAAGATGACCGGAAAGCTCAACTGAAAGCTATTCGGTGCAGCCAGCCACTCAGTGAGTTTGGCTCCTCTAGCCACAGGCAAGCCAGCCGCCAGAAAGAGCGTCTTAGAGAGAGCTTTGCTCATAGCAATGGTGCTTGCTCGGTGATCGCTACCGGTATAGGGGACTTGCAGCCAGTCTAAGACAGCTTGCAGCCGACCATCTTCGCCATATTCGCCATGAGTGCACAAAAAAGCTAAATCGAGCTTAGCCGCCGCTTTCAGGTCTGTGAGCGTCTCGATTTTTGTCAGGTCTATCAGTTTGGCCTTATATCCGAGTCTTTGTAGCGCCTGAAAGCATCCTTGGCCCGATCGAAGCGAAATCTCCCTTTCAGCCGAAAGACCGCCAGCCAGCACACAAATATTTTTTGCTTTCAAGGACAAACCGATCAGCCCTGCAGCTCGCTATAACCGTCAAGCGAAGAACTGCTCTTCAAACGATAATAGGCGACCACCAAAGCGAGAGCAAGCGCCGTCTCAGCCGCTGCAACAGCCATCACAAAGAGGGCAAAAGCCTGACCGCTAAAGAAAGATAAATCAGTAAAGCGACCAAAAGCAATTAAAGCGACATTGCCGCCATTGAAGAGCAGCTCAAGGGCAAGCAGACTTTTGAGGGCACTATTGCTAGCGAGCAATCCGTATATACCAAGAGCAAACAAAGCAGCGGCGATCAGCAAACTTTTGGCCAGAAGGCTATCAGTCAAGCAAAGCAAAGCGGAAAAGAGCGAAAAGAAAGCGAAAAAAACAAAAACACGCAGGTTTAGCACAGGCATCAAGTCTTCCTCCCAGAAATGACAATAGCAGCCACAAAAGCAACGAGCAGCAAGACAGAAACCAGCTCAAAAGCAATGAGATGTCTCTCGATAAAACCTTGACCGAGCAAAAAGAACTTTCCTTGAATGTTATCTAACCCAATGCCTGAACTTTGCCTTTGTAAGGCTGTGAAAGTTTCTAAAATCTGCAACTTACCAAAGTTCAAAGCGCTCATGAAGAAAGCCACAAAAGTAGCAAAGACAGCAAAGGCCGCCGTACAAGCCAAAAACTCTTTCCCAAAATCAGCCTGCTTGTCACTAGACTCCTCGATCGAGCCAGAAAGAAGCATTATCGCGAAAATAACGACCAAAGTGATGCCAACCGCATAGACCAAGATCTGAGTGAGGGCTACCAGCTCAGCACCCAACACAAAAAACAGCAGGGCGATAGCTCCCAAAGCACCGATCAAAGTAAAACCGGCCCTGACCATGTTCCGCTGAATCATCGCCAAACCGGCAGTCAAGAAAATACCGATACCGAGAAAATTGAGCAGATAAAGGTTTAGGTCAGTGGGCATAGCTCTGTTGCTGGGGCGCTTCTACTGGAGCGGGGGGAAGTATTTGAATCTTTTGCCTATTGTACTGTTTTTTCTCGATGTTCTGGCTAAGAAAGGGCAGATTTTCCATATCCTCGATGAAACGCAAAAGAACTCCCCGTCTAATCACAAGGTTCGATTCTTTCAGTTGGAGGAGGGATTTCAAGAAACCATAGGCAGAGAAGTCGGCTAGGCTTGGTTTGTCACCGAAAATAAAGTTTGAGTTCTTCTTTCGGGCGTATTCTATTTTATCGGTCAAAAGAGGCAGCAGATCGTTATCTAGTCTAGCTTCTGCTTGTTCTTTAGAGATCAAATTTGCGATCTGCTTTGCCTTGTTTTTGCGGAAGAGCTCAAGCTTGGTGCGGGCAATGATGCTCTCTTCGGCCAACCAGCTCTTAGCCGCTAGCTTGTAGTTGTTTTCATTGAGATAAAGCAGCCCAAAATACGGCAAATGAAAAGCTTCATCGATCCAGTCATCAAAGAGGGCTATCTCGAGCGAAAGCTTGGGGTTATCTTCTGGCAGCAGGGGATTTTTGGGAAATTGGCTGTCTAGCAGCTTCACTATCTGTCTTGTGCTCACCAACCAGTTTTCGTCTCCGCTATGGCTGAAGACCACGCGCAACTGCGGCTGAGAGAGGCGCAGATACTGGTTTTTCTGTTCCTTGCTAAAGTCTTGCAGCTGAGGACCGATATTGACGAGCCCAAAGTCAAAGTCTGTCGCTTGCTTTTTCCATTCCAAGGCAAGCTTTAGCTTGATGGCATAGGGGCAAAGCTCAGACATGAAGAGAAAGAACTCGGTGGAAGGATAGCGCAAGCGGACCTTGATGGTGGTCAAATCAACTCCATCGAAGGCTTGGTCTTGATTTCTCATTTTGCTAACCATAAATATCCCCAGACATTAGAAAAAATCTCTCTGCATGTAACTATATCTTGACTTGATGCCTGCTATCAAATTTTTTCTAAATTATTGGACTTTCGAGTCAAGACTAACCTAGAGGGTTTGGCCTTCAACCTCGATTACGATATTCACTTCTTGGCCGACAACTCCAGCCATTTCTAGAGCCTGACTCCAGAGAAGACCAAAGTCTTTTCGGTTGAGCTTGGTAGTAGCCCGAAAAGCGACATGCTCTTTGCCTTCGCTATCTTTCGCTATGCCCAAATATTTCATATCGAGCACTACTGGCTTACTGACCCCATGCATGGTGAGGATCCCGTTCACTTTGTAGCTGTCTTTAACTTTGCTCTGTTTGATTGAGCTGGCTTTGTAGCTGATACTTGGAAATTTCTCAACGTTGAAGAAATCAGCGCTGCGAAGATGATTGTCGCGGTCTTTGTTGGCTGTATAGATGCTGGCGGTCTCGATCTTCGCTTCGGCTGTCGCTTTGCTGAAATCTTTCGGGTCAAAGCTAAAAGAGCCTGTCACTTTGCTAAAAGATCCACTGACGTCACTGATTCCAAGGTGCTTGACCTTGAAGTTTACGGCGCTGTGGGCTGAGTCAAGCTTGTAGTTGGCGGCTTGAACAGACGAAGCTAGTGCCAAAAGACTGAAGACAAGAAGAGAGAGTATTTTTTTCATGGTTTTAGTTTCAATTAGGGGAATTAGGCAGGATTATTAGACATGTAAAAACGTTCATCGCAAATCAAACCATCGCGAAAACGAGTCACTGAGACTTGCTTCCCGCAAGAATGCCCTGATCTTTCATGTTCGAAATCGATCTGCCACTCAGACATAGCAACATCATCGCCGTAGGCAACGGAAAGAAGAGTCATTTCATTAAATTTGATTAAACCTTTCATCCATTCAGCATTGAATTTTATATTTACTTGCTTACCGATCATTGGAGCCTGACTGGCCTGCTGGCGGTAAATGTCTTCAGCATAAAAGCGCTCATAGACTTCTTCACCCTTTCCTTGTTTTACTAAATCTAGGATCTGCTCGTAAATCGCTTGAACCTGTTCTTTGGTATGGGTTGGCATTGTACTAGTCTCCAGAAAGTAACTGACTTAAAGATACAAGTCCTTATCGCTTCATACTAGTAATGAACTTGTTATGGAGCTAAAAAGAGTTATTGAGGAAATAGTTCGTTTGAAATATCAAATCGCTAGCTTTGAGCTGAACTACTAGAAGAACTAAAGCGAAAAAAGTGAAGACTAAGAGAGAACTTGCTGTAAGAACCAAAAAAACAACAAAGCTAAAAAAACTAATGTTAAGAAAGCCTTGTTAATATCTGGGATTGGCTTCTAGGCCATTTTTAGATTAAACGGGTTTGTGACCGTTGTAGTAAAAACGCTGGTCGCAGACTTTACCTACTTGAAAACGAGTAACACATACTTGTTTACCCTTTACATGACCCGCATCTTTATGTTCGAAGTCAACCTGCCATTCGGACAAAGCTAAGTCTTCGCCATAAGCGACACAAAGTAACTCCATATTATTATGACTGACTATTTTATCCATCCATTCTTGCTCGCGTTTGCGGTTGGCGTCTTTACCGAAGCAAGCCTCTTGTGCTCCTTCAGTTATCACTACGTCGTCGGCGTAAAACCTCTCGAAAGCTTCCATGGCCTTACCTTGCTGGGTTAGCTCAATAATCTGTTCGTAGATCTTTTGAATTTGTTCTTTTGTTTGAGTTGTCATAGACTTTATCTCCACGTTTGGAACAATTCCCACTATAGAAGCTGCCCAAGCCATTCACTAGTAAGGATAGGGTTAGGGGAGTTAGAATACTAATTAACATGGAAATAGTGCACCTAAAATATCAAATAGCTGGCTTCGAGCTTAACCTAGACACGCTCTTCACCTCTTGGGCCGTCATGCTGCTGCTGCTGTTAGTGGCCTTTATCGCCTCAAAGCAACTAAAACAAGGAAACATTGGTCCGCTTCAGTATCTCTTTGAGGGGATTTACGATCTATGGGACAAACAACTGACCTCACAGGTTTCATGGCGTCCTCGCCTTTTTCTGCCTCTTTGCGGCGGCATTTTTCTGTTTGTTTTAGGGGTTTACTTCTTTGGACTTTTGCCTTGGAAAGTCGGCTTTCTCTTTGAGTGGTGGCCAGAGCTAGCCCACGGTCATCGTTGGGAAGGAGCTTCACCGGCTGCTGATTTCAATGTTCCGCTCGGCATGGCCATTGTCTCAGTGCTCGCTTATCTGGGAGCCGGTACAGCCCAAGGAGGCATCGCTTACTGGGCCCAATACTTCGGCTTCAAACAAGATCCTGTCACCCACAAACTGAGCTTCAATCCGCTCTCAGTGATCACCGCTCTGATCGAATGGATGGATTTATTATTACGGCCACTTTCGCTCTCGCTTCGGCTTTTCGCTAACGCCTATGCTGGCGAAGTTTTGGTCGCTACTTTTGTGAAGCTAGTCCCTCTCGGCATACCGCTTGTGCCTTTGCTGCTGGAAATTGGGGTCGGTTTCATTCAGGCGATGATCTTCGCTTTGCTGACTTTGGTCTATGTTGCTATTGCTGTTTCCCACGGCTCCACCGATCACGCTGAGGGTAGTGCTGAACACGGACACTAAAGTTTCCCGCGCCGATCTGAGTGAGATCTTTCTTTCCTATCAGGGCGAGGGACCTTGGATGGGTTTTAGGCAGCTTTTTTTGCGTTTTAGCGGTTGTGATTTGCGTTGTGTCTGGTGTGATACCCCTGACAGTCTGACTCGCCCGAAGCTTCCCACCGCTCTCACCGGTCTCACGCCTCAAGCTCTTTTGAATCTGGTGAGTGAGTATCAGGGAAACTATCACAGCCTGAGCGTCACTGGCGGAGAGCCTCTGTTACAGGTCGGCTTTTTAGAAGATTTCCTGAGAGCCTATGCTGCCTTCAGACCGGTATATTTGGAGACTGCAGGACATAGACACAAAGAGATGCAGGTTTTGGCTCCACTGGTCGATATAGTCTCTCTTGATTTCAAGCTTCCCTCCTCGACGGGTGAGCGAGAGTTGTGGGAGGAGCATAAGTTGTTTTTACAGGCTTGTGTTGGCAAGCGGGGTTATATCAAAATCACGCTCAGCGGGGCTACTGCGCTTGAAGAGATCGAGCGGGCGGCTAGGCTGGTGGCTGGGAGTGCTCCTTTGGATTTTTGTGTGGTTTTGCAGGGAGCTAGTGCTGTCCAGAACGCTTTAGGTGATTTCGCTGTACCCAGTTCTAGTCAGTTGATCGCTGCATTTGATGTTGCTGTAGCTGTTTTGGGTGAGGGGCGGGTGAGGTTATTGGGGCAACTGCACAAGAGCTTGGGGTTGCCTTAGCAAGGCTGAGTCTTGATCCATTTAGAGACAAAAGGTGGGTTGTTAAGGGGCTTCGCCCCTCTCAAACTCCCCCTTGATTTAATTCTTTGGCATTTCCTTAAGGGGCTTCGCCCCCTAACACCCCCTGAAAGAATCGAAGCGGGATTTTAAGAAGGCTGGGGGAGCTAGGCAACACAAACCCCAAACAAAATCAAAGGGCAAACTTTGGTCAACCAAGAGCAATACCTAAGATAAACTAAAGAGAATGTTATTTAATCGTTTTGCTCTTGGGGTTTCTAAAAGATCATGCCTATAATGGAAAACAAGGGCATAAAAAGATCATCCGAACAGTGGAGAAACTAGCTTGCTCTTATACACAAACTCACTAAATTGCAGGGGGATTTTTATGACAAAACTGGAAATACAAGCCTTGAACTTTAACATGGTTCCGTCTATACAAAATTATACCGAAAAGCGTCTTGAGAAAATCTTAAGACTATACGCAAACAATATCAGCTCAATCCGCGTCAATCTAAGTCACGAAACACGCTCAGACGCAAATATGGTCGAAATTATCGTCCTCTTAGTCGGCGGAAAAGTGCTTCGCAACCACACCCGCTCTGAAGACATGTACGCCAGCATAGACGTATCTTCTTCAAATATCGACAAACAACTGAATAAACAAAAGAAAAAACTATACTCAGTCAAAAGACAAAGAGGCTTCGATGCTGCTTTTGATACAGCCACCGAAGAAGCTTATGCCCTAATCGCCTAAACGGGCTGCCTTGCTGAGCCTCTCCAAGATTGCAAAACCCAGCTCATCTCCTTGAGGCTTTTCGCAAAAGATCAACTCAACGCCCAGATCATCGCAACTTCTAAGAAAACCATAGAGCTCTTTGGCGTATTCCGCTGAGGAGCTCACTTTTTTTTGGAGACTCCAGCTCCGCTCAGGCTCAGGAAAAGAAGAATGATGAAGCAAGGCGCTCTTGCACTCTCTGTCGCCCCTTGAAGCAGCCTTGAACTCAGCGAAATCCAAAAACAGAATCACCCTCCCCCTTGGCGCATAATGTTTGTATTTGGTACCCGGCGAGAGAGGCCGACTGGTGCTGCCCCCTGAGAGCCAAATCTCTTCAATAGGCCCAAAAACAGCCAGATCACTAGCTACGATACTGCCCGGTCTTAAGATTCGAATTGTATTTTCAGCACTACACTCGATCACAGTAGACTCCAAACCGAAGTCCCCAGACGACCCAGTCAAAATAGCTCCAAGTCCCACCGGAAAATCCTGCAAGACGTGCTCTGCCGAAGTCGCCGAAGGTCTACCGGAAAGATTGGCGCTTGGCGCTGCTATGGGCTGGCCGACAGCCTCCAGTAGCTCTCTGGCGATCTTGTGGGCAGGCATGCGGACTGCTAGCTTTGGTAAACTAGCACTAGCTCTCTGAGCGATCTCATTTGCTCCAGCCAAGATCAAAGTCAAAGCACCAGGCCAAAAAGCTTGCATCAATGCTCTCTCTAAAGCACTTGGCTTGACTGTAAGCAAATCATCCAGCTGAGCTGGCGAAGCTATATGGACGATCAGCGGATTATCGGCGGGGCGTTTTTTCAGTAAATAAATCTCTTTGATCGCAACAGGAGCGGAAAGCAGCGCGCCAAGACCATAGACAGTTTCGGTAGGGAAGGCAAGCACTTGACCGGCTAACAGTTTTTCTGCCCCCAACTGGACTGAGCTCGTTAATATAGTCTGAAACGATGCGGAATAAAATTCTTTCACTGGGCGCAATCATATCTTGCGTTTCTCTTTTGGTTTATCTGGCTATAGTGGCTCTCAACAACATTGCTGAGCCCTATCCTCTCTCGCCTTTAGAAGCGCAAAATCTTTGGCTAGCCCAAGGCAGCAGCCTAAATACAGCTTCAAACCTTCCTTTGGGGGGGCTTTATCCGGCTTTGATTGGGCTTTGCACTTTTCCGGGTATGTCGCCTCTTTTGCTTGGGCGTAGTCTTTCTTTGCTTTCTTTTGTTTTGGCGCTTCTATTTTTTCTCTATTTGTTGGGGAAAGAGAAGCTTCCGTGGGCTGTCAAAGGCTTGGGCTTAGTTTTGTTGGGTACTGTTTATAGTTGTTCTGTGCAGGTGGTTTCGCTCACTGCCGATACGCTTGAGCTGGCTTTGGCTTTAGCCGCTTTGATTCTGTTCTTTGCCCTGCAGAGCCAAAAGAATCTGGTTTACGATTTGTTTTTAGGTTTTTTCTTTGCTTTCCCTTTCTTTTTGACGGCTGAGTTGCATTCGCTGACTGTGGGGATTAGTTGTTTGCTGATCGGTTTGCTTTTGGGGATGCGTGTTGGTTTGACTTTGCTTGGTTTTTTGTTGGCGGTTTTCGGTTTTCTCTTTTTCAATGGCGGTCTAGGGTTTTGGCCCCTTTATTTCAGCCCTTGGTATGGGGAGCTCTTTCTCAATAATCTTTCTTTACCGCTCTGTTCTAGTGGGATTTTAGTTGGTTTGCTTTTGACTACTCTGTGCCGCAGTGATTTGCGGGATTTGCGGGTGAACATGGCTCATCCGGCCAGTATGCTTTTTTTGGTAGCTAGTCTTTTTTGTCTTTGGGAGACTGGGCAGAGCGCTTATTCTGGTGCTAGCTGGGGTTTAATGTTGGGGGCGCTTGCTTGGATGATTGCGCTTACTTTGGGTTATCTTTGGCACAAGTCCAAGAGCTGGTCTAGTGATGCTTTGTTGATGTTGTATTTTTTGTTTTGTGGGCTTGTCCCTCATTTCGCCAATCTGAGCTTTGAGCGTTCCGCCGCGTCACAGAGCTTAGCGAGAAGCAGCAAGAGTGTACTTTCTCAGGTTCGCGGTGATTTACTTTCGCAAGATCCAAGTGCTTCTTTGGGGGGCGATCAGGCTGATTTCCGCAGTCTTTGGCGAGATGGGAAGCTACTGGCGCGGACCATTTCGCGGGTTGAGGAGAAGAAATACGGGGGGATTTTGCTTTCGGCCAGACCGAGGCAGCTTTGGCCTGAGGCCTTGCTTTCTAGCATTGAGAAGAACTATGGGCAGCCACAGATGATCACTGTCTTTGGGGAGGAGGGTGTCTTGCTGAGGCCCGATAGAGAGGATTTAGATTTGAGCAAGCTTTCCGCTGGTCAGCTTAAGGGTGCTCAGGGTAGGGGCTCTTCTGGATCGCGGATTAGTTTTTTACGTTTTGAAGATGGGGGAATTTAATTCACCAAGCTAGAGCGAGCCCAAAACTCAATATAAATGCAGGCTACACCTGTCTAAAACAAGAAACACCAATACTTTCACAGTATATGAGAAAGACTTAATGAAAAAGGTTAACCCCTAGCCCCCAAGGGAAACCCCACCTTAACCCTAGGAGCTCATCTTATATTCGGGTAAACAACCGAAACAACTTACGAAAGGTACAACACATCATGAATATGCAAATTACTCCCAAAGACTTAGGCGCAGCTTTCATCGCAGGCAAAACCTCAAAGGATCAAGATCCCTCCGCAGTAGGTGGACCAAAAGGAACTGAAGGCTCTGACCAAGCTAGTGAAGCCAAAACCGATCCTTCTTCCGCTGGTACAGGTTCAGGTCAATTTCCCGGCGTTGATATCTCAGTTAGGCAGGCTGCACAGGACAATATGACCGGAGATAAGACTCTAGCAAACGCCTAACTTCGAAGAAAAACCTGAGCGGTGAAGACCCTGGAGTCCAAACCACAAACACTAAACTCCCATTCTGTTCGGAGCCGCTCAGCCCTCTTCTCACAAAATTTTTCAAGTAAAACAAAACCAATCCCACTACAGGAAAAATCTCTAGGAGCAAATAAACCATGACTACAGTAGGAGCAGCACCATCAACGCCAGCAGTACCATCGACACCAGGCGCCTCCGGCCCAGTCGGAGCTCAAGGACCAGTAGGACCAATAGGACCGATAGGCGCAAGCCCCAGTCCAGTCAGTACACCTACCACTACACCGACAGCTACTCCCGCCAGCACCGGAGGTGACACAACCAGCTTTGCTAGCGCCAACCAAGGAGTCACAGGCCAAAACGCTAACTCAGGCAACATAGCAAACGTCAATGTAGCCGGCAATAACAACACCGTTAGCATCATCCAAAGCATAGTGAATAACATCACTAATATCTTCAACAATAACGGCAACGCTTCTAGTAATATCTCCGGTGGTTCCGGCAACAATAATCTCAATGGCGGAAGCGGCAACGACAATCTGAGCGCTCCAGCTACACCTCAGCCACCAGCTCCTACACCTCAGCCTCCAACACCACAGCCTCCAACACCTCAGCCACCAAGACCACAGCCTCCAACACCACAACCACCAAGACCACAACCTCCAACCAGTCAACCGGATCAGCCGAGTAAGCCTCGAAGAGCTGGCCGCAATAATAGAACCAATAGACCGAATCGCCCAAGACCACAGCCTAAACAAGGCCTAGTCTTGAAGATCAAAATCAGCTTCAAAAACTTCCAAAAAGCAATGGGCAATCAAATGCAAAATGCCCAACGTAGCTTTGCCCGCCTAGCCGGCTCCTTCGGTGGCCCACAAGGACGTCAGAAGTTCATCAGCTTGCTCCAGAACACACTAGCGCAAGTGATGGGTAATCGCGGTAACGATAGAGGCAACAACAGAATAGCTGCTGAGTCCTCTTCTAGCTCTAACCAAAACTTTAGGCTCGGTAGCGGCGAAAGCAGCAACTTCAACCTAAACGGCGGCGGAAGACTGAAGGTTAGCGTCGGCTGAGCACAAGCTCCAAAGTGAATTTAAAATTTCTCTTCTAGCACCTTTTGCGGGGGCACTTTCTTTAAGCAGCTTTGCCCGATCACCTGACCGAGATCGCTGCCAATACTACTATTCAATTCCACTATTCGGCCCAATGTAGTAGTCAATCCAAAATATGCGGATGACCTCCCGAGTACGGCTAGATTCTCAATCCTGGAGAGGGTATGAGCTAGACCGTACTCGAATTTTTTTTGGGGTAGAACGCCAGAATACCCCTCCAGTCCTCCTCTTACATCTAGTCCATAGGTGAAACTCCCCAAGACTTGTTTGGGTTTCACTTCATCTTGAAAGATTTCTTTGGCGTCGATCAGATTTTGGCCACTGCGCTCATAGAGTTCTTGAGCGGGAATTATCTTGATTTTTTTCCCAGTCTGAGCCGAAAGCCAAGCCCCAAAGCTCTTAATCTCTTCTTTCATCAGACTAGTAGGAATGAGAGCACCGGTGAGAGGATTCAGTGCACGCTCTGAGGGCGATAGTTTGTACAAAAAACAATTCCAAGAAAGTCTATCTGATCCGAGCACAGCAATGTTTGGGATATCCATCAAGAAGCGCTCTCTGAGACTGTATCTTTGCTCTCTGCTCTCTTGATAAGCGAGAGCGAGCAGCGGGCTACGAAAGTCAATGTAGTCTATGCCTTGAAAGGCTTTTTTTGCCAGTTTCTCTTGATACCAAGCAAAAGTGGCCGGATCGTTCTCTGTGCGTAGCTTCTCTTGAAGAGACTTGAAGCTTGTTTGCGCTAGCTTACTCTCAAGTATCAATAGATCTGCCGGAGTAAGACCCACAGTAGTGAAGACCGGCGTCACCCGCAAAGTAGCCTTAGGCAAGCCTACACCTTCAAAACCATTAGTGAAAGCAAGATCTGTCTGCTGAGCCAAGCTGGCATTTTGGGTGGCATCAATGTATTGTTCTGCTAGCAAATAGCTCTTCTGGCCACTCACAGACTCTAAGCCCAAGATCCGCTCCGCATCGAAAACTGGCTTGTAGCTTCTCCCAGAAAACACAATAACACCAGCTTCCCTCAAGAGCGCCCGCAGCGCCGCATTGGCTTGAGCTGGCTTCAGGGCAATCTTCTGGACACCAGCTCGCTCAAGAAACTCCCCGTAAAAAGCCGACGAAGGGCTGAGCGCACTATCTTCTTGGTTTCTATCTAGATAGGCGAGCCCACCGCGAGTCAGCAAACCACCGAGAGCTTCGCTTTCCGCTTGAGGGCGCACCAAAAGAACGCGCAGCTTGGCAGACTGACGAGCAGCACCGACGGCGGCCGCTATGGCTGGAAGCTCATCGCCGTAGACAAGCAAGTCTACTTTGGTGATATTTTTGGAGTCTTTGAGTTTCTGCTGCCAGCCAGCGAGCGCAAAGCCCTCTGTTCTAGGATGTTTGGCTTGAAGCTCTAGGCGATGTCTAACCAGCGCTTTTAGTTTGAGCTGGCAAGGACGGGAGGCCTTTGGGGCATGGAGCAGCTCCAGTTCTGAGATTTTCTGGTCTCTACCGGCCACCTGAGTAATGAAACCCAAGCACTGCTTGTCTTCAGCTAAAACAACACCCAAACGAATATCACCGATGAGCAAACTGACCGGTACTTGCGGCAAAGCAAAGAGACCAGTGAGCAAGTTAGCGACAAGAAGTGGAAGCAGAGCAAAAGTAGACAAAGACTAAATGCCAGAAGTGACTGGGGTTTTTAGTTGAGCAAAAATCTGACTGAGCATTGAATGTATCCCCATCCTCACCTCAGAAATCTTGGCATCAGCTTTCATGTAGGCCGGTGTGGAATAGATCAAATTCTTAGAGTCAGCAATGCTCTGGTCTGTAGCGCAGGGCAAGACAGTGCAGCCTAGTTTTCGGTAGCTTTCGGCCGCTTCGCTCTTTTCGTCTGTTCCGGCTGTGATCGTGGGGTTTATTTCGGGGCCTAGAGCTAGAGCCAAGACGGCTGGGGCAATGCAGATCAGTCCTATTGGTTTCTGGGCTTCATAAAAAGCTTTGATCACCCTGCGGGCTTGGGGGTTCACGGTGCCACTGGAGCCATGCAGGCCGAAGGTGCATAGATTGAAGGCGGCCCCGAAGCCTCCGGGCAATACTAAAGCGTCAAAATCCGATGCTTGCAGTTGGCGCAAATCATGGATATTGCCGCGGGCGATGCGGGCTGACTCTTGGAGCTGATTGCGCTTTTCTGTTGTGGCTGTTTTGTCCAGAAAGTTCATCACCCGAGCTTGCGGTTCATCGAGGGCAAAGCAGGAATATTCACCACCCAGTGAGTCTATGGCCTCTATGGCGAATGTCGCTTCATGGATTTCGCTTCCGTCCATGTTGCCGCAACCGCAGAGAACTATTGCAAATTTGTACATGGTTTTAATTTTAGTTCTCGTTTCGGAAATATTGAATAACTAATTTTTTGAGATGGGGGCAGCTAGGGCGCAGTCTGCTCAGACTTTGTTTATATTGGCTATAATGAACAGCTATGACCATGCTCTCAATCGCCGACCTCTCCAAAGAACTCTCGATCCCAGAGACAACAATCAGGAAATACCTGACCTACTTTGGTCTTGAAGTAAGCAAAGAAGGCCGCAAAATAATGCTGCTGGAAAGTTCGATCAAAAGTTTGCTTGAAATCATCAAGCTAAAAGCCAATGGTTGGTCACTTACCCAAATCAAAGACTTCATGGCCGGCAATGCCAACAAAGCCGAAGAACATATCCCGCCAGCCAGCATCAACTCTGACGATGCCAGTGAAGACAATCAAATTCAAACCGAAAACGAAAGCCCCCTAAACGGCGAACAAATCCTAAGCCAAGCCAGAGAAGAAGTGAGCGAAGTCTCCTACGGCCACCAACAAACAGAAAGCCCCTCCGGCGAAGCTTGGTTGCCAGCTGACCAGTTTGCCCCTGAAGCAAACGGTTCCTCTGCCGAAAACGAAGAAGCAGAGGGCGATGAGGAGAGCGAACAAGAAAGCGAAGACGAGGACGAAAACGAAGAAGAAGCTGAAGAACAGCCCCAAGAAGAGGAAGAAGAATCTGAGGAAGAATCAGAAGAAGAGGAAGAAAACTCTCTCCAAGCCATAAATGAAGAAACAATAATCTCAGAAACAGGAGAAGACAAACCAAAACCACCAAAACTAACACTAGAACCGCGCAAACCTAAACAACAAAAAAATAGCGGCAGAGAAAGAGAACGTGACCGCGAAACCCAAAACCAAAACGCCAACGGCGAAGCAGCAGAACAAAATCTAGCTGAACCAAAAACACTTCTTCTAAACGGCGATCACATTGCCCGCGAAATCTCTCTGCAAGCAAAACGCGTCTCCCGCCTGCAGCGTTTTCTAAGCGCTAGGCACGCCCCCCGCGAAACAGCCGAACTAAAAGATATCTTGGATAAAAGAGCTGTCTTTCTAAATGGCCTCCGTTATATCCGCGATAACTGGGTCGAAAGGCGCTAAGCCTCTCTCAAGCGGTCTTGAGCGCTTTGATCGAACATAGACTGGAATTTGGGGAAGTGGGCTCCACAAACGATCTAGCCAGACTTTATCCACAGGGCACAGCGATCGTTGCCCAGTCCCAGACCAATGGGCGAGGCAGACGTGGCCAAAGCTGGCTTTCTCCGGCCGGTTCGGGGATTTATCTTTCTGTTCGTCTTCGACTCGATCCCCAGCTAGACTGTCTAGCGCAGAGAGTGGCTTTTGCTTGTCTTCGAGTGACCCAAAATCTCGGTGGCCAAGCGCTCTATAAGTGGCCCAATGATCTCTTAGATTTAAACAGGGGAAAGTTTGGGGGGATTTTGATCGAAAGCCTAGCGGCCGGTGATCTGATCATCGGCATTGGTCTAAATCTTTCTTCTCCCAGTCCAGACTTTGCCTCTTTCCCCTCCCCAAAGCCCGATCGCGAACGCATTCTTTCTGCTCTTTTTGCTGAACTAGAAAATTGCTTTTTGGAATCCAGTGCTTTGGTCTTAGCTTTTTGTTGGGCTGAGAGCGTCCATAAGCTCTATCCTCACTTTACTTTCCTTGAAGCAGCCACGCCAGAGCCTTACACAGCCTTGGGTCTAAATCCTGATGGCTCACTACTAGCTCAGTCACAGGCAGGTAAAGAGATCAGCCTGACCCTTGCCTCTGGTCTGAGGGTTTTAGACTCGTGAAAACTCGCCAGCTCAATGCTTTTAATAGTTCAACAGAGCCAAAACCGGTGCTAGTGCTCATTCACGGAGTGCTCAGTGACAGCAGGCCGCTATGCAATTGGGGTTTTTTACTGAGAGACAAAGCGGTCTCAGCAAAGCTTTTGGGGGCTTTTCAGGTTTACATTTATCGTTATCCTAGTCTGAGCGCCGATCTAGCCAAAGAAGGTTTATTCCTCAGGATTGCTTTGCAAAAGCTCTGCCAGCAGGGTAGGGGTTTTTACGCTATCTGTTCTAGTTTGGGCGGGAATCTGCTTTGCGAGGCTCTTCAGGAAGATTTCCTCGCCCAGTCTTTTCTGGGGGGAATCAGTCTCAGTTCGCCTTTTTTGGGGACACCGATCCTCAATGCTGAGCTTTATCCGGCTTCCAGTCCTGAGTCTTTGCTACTGAAATCAATCAATGCTTTTTTGCCGGGCTTGCGAGGGTTTTTGAGCTGGTCTCGGGAGCGTATTTTGCCTGCGGCGCTCTTGGAGCGGACTATTCGTTATGGGGTGCGGATTGAAGATCCTTTTGCGGCCAGCTTTCACTACAAACATCTCTGGAATGCTTTTTTGCATACACGGGTTTTTCCAGTTCTCAGCGATGCCAGTGAGCAATTTTGGACTGAAAACGACGGGCTGGTTCCTGTAAGCAGTTCGCTTTTGCTGAGCCCCTCTGAGCTTGAGTCGATCCTGCTCACCGGCTGGGAGGGGCTAGAGCCTTTGCGTCCCCGCCTGAGGCTTTTGACTGGCTTGAATCATTCGCAGATTACCGATCTTGACGCGTTCGGGGGCCGTAGGCTCAGACCAGTGATTGATAGTATTGCGGGGACAGAGCGCACCAATGTAGCGGCTTATATTTGGGAGGATCTAGAGGGATTCTTGGAAGAAATGGGCAGTGAGGGATTCGAACCCCCGACCACCTCGGTGTAAACGAGATGCTCTACCGCTGAGCTAACTGCCCTTTTTAGGTGAAAATTCATTATAGCTAGAAAGGGGATTTTAAAAACTGCTCAAACACTGTAGGTTAGGGAAGTTACATTCCTTGAGGGCTGGCTCGGGGCTAATCGCCCACTCACGCTACGCGATCGCCCTCAAACTTCCCAGTGAAACTTTCAAGAAAGTAAGTCCCTTAAGAACAAAACCCAGCTCATCACTCCTCCTCATAAACCGAAAGAAAATCAGGACTCTCAAACCCAGCCCTTCGCGAAGCCATCTCCTTCTTAATCTCAGGCGAATTGTACTTAATGCACTCCTGAGCCGCCTCAATACTCTTACCCCTATGCTCAGAACTAGGCTTTTTGATCTGCACTAAAACAGGCACACGCACAGCCACCCCACACACCACAGCCTGACCCTGAGTAAGAGAAGGCAACTCCCGCAAAAGATCCCGACCGGCACTCTCCACCCCCCTCAACACACTATCTTGATCGATCGGGTTTATGATGCGCATCAAAAACTGAGACATGCACTGCGAAAGGACGTTTTGGTCTAGCTTGCCCGGTCTTTGTGTGATCAAACCAACACCCACACCAAACTTTCTCCCCTCAGAGAGGACCACCCGCAGTTGCTTACCCGAAATAGCCTCACTATCCCCGGCCGGAGCAAAACGATGTGCCTCCTCTACCAAGAAGAAGACAGGAAAATTCAGTTCGTTTTTGCTATCGGCAAACTGATGACCACGCATAGTCTTCAGGCGCGATTCATAAGCTTTCTTGAGCAAAATAGCAGCCACCACTTGCTGCTCTCGCTCTTCCATCCCCTCTAAAGAAATCACTGTGCACTGACCGGGGCTAAAGATCTCACTCAAAGACAGACCTTTGTTATCGTCGAAAACACTGATCCTGTCGGCTGACTGGCGAAAACGCGAATCCAAGCGCCAACGCAAGGCCTCCAGCGTGCTCCTCCTCGTGCCCTCTCCTTTCTCTTCCCCTTCGCAAGCCCTCTCCACCGCTGAGCGCAGATCGCTATAACGAAGTTGTCTTTTTGCTCGGTCGGCGTCATGTGAGCATTCCCTATAGAGATTTTGCAGCTCATTGGCCATCTTTTCGGTCAGATCTTGCAGTAAAAAACGAATATCGCCCAAGCTTAAGTCGCCGAAATGAATTACTAGATCCTCACCCGGTTTCATGGTTTTCACTTTTGGCTGATAGTCACCTTGCTTGAAGCTGGCTATACCGCCCAGTTGGGCCAGTGATTCGTATTCACCATGGGGATCGAGCACTAGCAGAGCCATTTGGTTTTGTGGCCTCAATAGTTCTTCTAAGACTACCCGCGCCAAAAAGCTCTTACCTGCTCCAGTGGCCGCCAAGATCGCAAAGTGGGTGGAGACCAGCTTGTTAGCGTCGAGCACAACGGGGATCTCTGGTCTGAGCAAGCTAGCACCGACATGCAAGGAGGCGACCTCGCCTAAGCGCTTCAAGAAGAGGGTTTTTTTGAGCAGTTCCGTGGGGGCTAAATAGACTGGCGTATCGGGAGTGGGAGTGAGGCGAGGGTTGACCAGATTGGCCGTTTCTTCATCGAAATAACCCAAGATCCGCACGGCGAGGCTGTATTCGACTTGAGCGGCCATTTCGTCAATGCCGAGCGAAGCGGCCAGATCTTTGGCAGAGAGGCTTTGGCTTGCCATAAAATGCACTGGCAAATTCTTTTGGATGCGGCGCTCGAAGATGATCCCTAGCACTGTTCGGTTTTGATTGTCGTAGAAGATCAGGTATTCGCCAAGGCGGGTGTTGAGGGCGTCAGCGGTCAGCACTTCAAAGGTACCGGGTTCGACGCCAAGCCCGATTACTTTTCCGATAAATTTGATTTCCTCCATAGAGCCTATTTGATGCTGACAAGTTCTATTAAAGAGGGTAAATTGAATTTGTGCAAACTTGTCTTCAATAAATACTTATTAAACATGAATAGCGATCCTCTAGCAGCAGCAGCTCGTCTGCTCCAGACTCAAGAACTTCCTAGCAAAAACGGAGATATGTTTGACACTGCCGTCAAATACGCGCGTTTGCAGGGATATTTGGAGGGATACTTGGATCAGATGGCTGCTTCCAAGGATGCACAGGAGGAACTCGTTTCCAAGATTTTGGCGGAGATCACGGAGATCATCGGTCCTATGCTGAAGAGTCGGTAAGTGAACAAATCTTTCTAGCTCACTGTAGGTGAGGGGCTTTATTTTTATGGGGCTAGCGCCCCAAACCCCTATTCAATTTGAACAACTCCATACTAAATTGGAGGAGTTTGAGGAGCGGCGTTGCAAGAGTCTAGCTAGCGAGTGCGCCTAAGCTAGCGTTACGCAGGAAGCCCTCATTTAAACTACTTCACTAACCTATAGGGAGAACAAATCTTTCAGCTCACTTTAGGTGATGGGATTTTATTCTTATGGGGCTAGCGCCCCAAACCCCTATTCAATTTGAACAACTCCATACTAAATTGGAGGAGTTTGAGGGCTGTAGCGTATCTTGAGTGGGCGATTAGCCCCGAGCCACACCTAATCATTAATATTTCAAGTAACCTTAAGTGAGCTCAAAACCTCAGATCATTTGTGGTTAAAGAGTTTTTTTATCGAAACTAAACTCTGACACCAAAAAAATCATCTAAGACAAATCCAATTCCTCAGACTCTAACCCAAATTCCTCCTGCAAACCAGAAGCAACTCCCGAAGGAATCTGCGCCTCAGCCGCCTTCATCCCCCCAATAGCCCTCAAACCCTGAGCCAAACCAACAAGAGCTCCAGCCGAACCGATCAATGGCCCCGCAAAAGAGATAGCCTTACCAACAGTACTAGCCGGATTGATGGAACCCGCTATCCCATAAAAAACCGTTGAAAGAGTGTCAAACATCGAAGTGCCACTGGTTAGCTGCCCAAAAGCCGAACTCGAATACTGCTGCTCAGGTGGTGTATCAAGAGGCGAAAGACGATTTAAGAAAGAATTGGTGAGCGAATTTGCCCCCTCAGTCAAAAGACCTGAAGCCTGTGCGTTGCCCCCAAAAGGTGAAGTGCTATTTATGAGACTGGGCCCAAAAGTCCCTGAGTTGGTGAGCGAGAAAAGTAAATTGTCAAAGCTGCCGTTTTGGTTGATGCCGACTGAACCGAAGCCCCCTAGCGGAATGCCGCCAAGCGTATTGAAGTTGCCGAACTGACCAGCCAAACCCGGTGTGATTCCATTTGGGTCAAGACCAGGAACTGTTCCCGGCAATACTCCTCCGACTAAACCTGATGACATGAGTTATATAAATTCTCCTCTTTTTGTTTAATTTGTATTTATAAAAGCTGACCAAGCTCTCCCACTCTTTGATTTTGATTTTGGGAGAGGTTTTGGAGCATGCCCCGCAAAAGCCCAATCCTCTCGTTGGTTTGCTTGAAGCGAGCTATCTCAATGGGCAGATTTACATTTGACACTTCGATCATTCCCTGTCTGAGCTTGCTTTGACTGGTCTCACCGAGGCAGACTTTGAGGGGAAGCCCTGCTTCTTTATTTGGCCGGTAATATTCCCCATCGAAATCAAGCTTGTCTGCTCCCGGAAAGTTCACCACCAAAAGCTCACCGACTTTCACCGGTTGGCCGTCACTTTGGGAGACTCCATAGAGCTCTCCTTTTTGGTTGACTTTGAAGCGGGAAAAATTGAGCGGTAGTTTTTTGAGCGGGCAGATTAGTTTGTCGTTGGAGGTCAGGCAACCTTCTTTGTTTTGACCAATATTCAATCTTCTTGTGAGCAGTATTTTTCCATCCTCATCTTGCACAGTGAAAAACCCTTGTCCATCGATTGCTATATCGCTAGGATTGTCGGAGACTGAGAGCTTGCTGGGATGCATAAGGCGTTGCGTGTTGTTATATTCATCGCTGAAACTACCCCTTCTTTGCGCTTTATAGTTTGGGGTGCTCAGGTTTGTGATGTTTTTGGCTGACAGATCGAGATCGTAGAAAGCCTCTGTTGTGCCATCTTTCAGCCTATCGATTGAGTTTATTTCGTCCATTATTCGACACCTTTCACGAATTCAAGGGCTTGATTATTTAGCTTAACGGCGCTATTAGAGGCTTGCTCGCCTATATCTTCAAGCAATCTGGCTTGTTTGAATTCAAGTATTGCCGCTGCTATATCGACGTTTGAAGTCTCTTGATAGTTTTGTCTGATCCGCGCACCCGACCCTAAATCAGCTTCTAGACGGCCTAGTTTTTTGCCATCGAGTCGGTCAAATACTCGCCCTTTTTCGTCTACTCTGAGCTTTTTCATGCTCCAATCGAGAGGGGCTCCATCTTCGTAGCAGACTTTGATCGCTTTACCGTCTTCGACGGTAACAGGCTTGCCGTCAGCATCGAGGCGAAAACGGCCATCGCGCGTATATTCGCCGCTGGTGAGCAAGAAGCCGCGCCCTTTTCCGTCAATCCCAAAGTCAAGTGGACTATCGCTTATGACCAACTTGCCGGGTGTTTCATCTTGCACAAAGCCACCACCGGGTATTTGGAAGGGGAGATTGCGTCTGAAGCCGGGTTTACCGGCATTGAGCAGATTGTTGGTGGCATTGTCATTGCGACTATCATTAGCTTTTTCAAGGCCTTGGAGCGCTTTTGTGTTGCTACAGGGTATCTGGTAGAGGGTGTGGCAGGCAAAGGGCGATCCGGGGCCAGAGAGGCGCCCGAGAATCTCCGGAAAAGACTGGCCGGCTTGGGTGGCTGCTTGAGCCGCATCGGCATTTCTTTGTTTGGCTAGTCCGCTCTCGCTCAGCGCTGGGGCTAGCGCATAGAGTCTGTTGCCGTCGCAGTTGGGGCAGTTTTCGAGCATGGTCTGAGATTAAAAAGATATCTATGTACTGATCTTTTGCCCAGTTTTGCCTGTGCTTTCTTTCTCCAAGCAAACTTCATGCTAACCTCTATTTCAGGTTAAGCAGTCGACACAGGGATTCATACACATCATGCCAATCGAGAGAAATCTAGGCTTAGATCAGACTAGAAGAAACAGCATAGAGTCTATCCGCAGACAGCAAATAGCCGAGCTCAGAGCTCAAGAGAGCTTCAAAAAGATGAACGTAACAGGCCCCAAGTCTCAATTAGAGATCTTAGGTTATCTAGCTTCCCTGAATAGACTGCCAGAGTTTCGTCTTGGTAAGCCGCTCGATACCCAAGACTTAGGCAAACTCGAAGAAATCGACGAACAAATACAGGTTGCTGAATATTCCATAAACGAGTATGACCCCAACAAAGCTAGCGTAAATAAAGCGGGGAATGACTCAAGAATCCCCAAGTCGCATTTTGCCCAAGCAATTGATGATTTTTACCAGAAAGCACAAGATCTAAGAGCTAGTGTACTTTTCAGAGCAAAACCCAAGCAACAGGAAAGACAAGAAATTTTGGGCTATGACAGGAGTAGACTATTAGCAGCTGCTTTTGATGAAGAGAAACTGACCAATCCAAAGGCCAAGGGTAGTCCTTCCGTTCTAGCTAAGCTACTGCTCAAACACTCAATTACCCCTTCATTTGGTCATGAAGATTTATACGATCACATCATAGTCGATGAAGTGCTGAGTCTTCTTAACAGTCTCGATTACCAAAACATGTCTCCGAGCGAAATAACCCAGACAGAATCAGCTATAAAAAATGAAATAGAAAAAATCAAAAGCTCTGGTTTAAACATAGACCTGAATAGCGCGAAATTTGTGGCTCTTGCCCTCAGAGCAAAGCAAGAAAAAGCTTTTATACAAGAACAACTAATCCTCGATCAAGAGCTAAATCCTTGGTCAAGAAATCGCAATTTTGAAGAAATCAGAGAAATTTTGCACGACAGCTTAAAACTCTCCACAAAAGAAGATCTCAATGATAAAGATCTAGAACGATTAAAACACCTCACCGATGATTTGGATGGTCTAATAGATCCCGACAGGAGCTTCAAGTTCCTCACCGGTGCTCAAACCCTTAGGCTGAAAAATCTAGCAGAAACGCTGACTGCTGCTTTTGCCAAGAAAAAACTTTTAGAATATTCTGACAAAATCAAGCAATTTGGCAAAGTTGCTGACAAAGAAATAGCTGAGCTAGCCGATAGACTCATTGGTGATGTGCTAGAAAAGCCCTTGGATATAATGACTGGCGCAGCAAAAATCAATCAAGCTCTGCTAAATCTTTTGAAAGGTTACGGCGAGGCGAAAAGAGTCCTAAATAGTCTAAAAGAGCTTCCTGTCTCTGCTTTTTCAGATAAAAGCAAAGCAGAAGAAGTGCAAGATGTTTTGCTAAATCTATCAGAAAAACTAGAGACAGTAGCAAGCGAAGATATGTACTCCGCTCAAACAACCGAGCAAGCAATAAATGTTAGTCATGATTTTCTACAAAAAGAGAAAAATAACCGCGCTTTGATGAAAGATCAGCTCTTAACAAGCAAGACCTTGGGCTTTGTAAACAATCTTTCCGACCATATATCTGAATTGCTCGATCCAGCTAGACAGCTGCTCTGGAAGGACCCTAAATCAGTCATTGATTACCTGCAAGGCTTCCCTTCTATTGAAGATGGTGGACTGAGATATCTGAATAGCTTCATTGTCCACAATCTCGAAAAACTAAGCCAGACCGAAGACACGCTCCGTAGCACTATTCAGTATCTTGATGCTGTATTGATGGACGAGCTCAATGAAAACGGCGAGTCTAACTTTAATGAAACAGACCTAAGAGGCTTAGAGGCACTCACTTCTTCTTATTCAGAAAGCTATCTCAACCCTTCAGTGCTTACAGAAAAAAATGCCCAGGGAGAAGTCTGGTTCCCCTTTGCGATGCAATGGTTTGCAGACTATAAAGAATCAAACTAACAGTCGACATAACCCTTCTTTTACCCCACAAATCATGAAAATTGAAAACAGCAATCCACGCCAAGAGCGATTACAGGTCTCGAGCGCACAAGCTAAAGTGAAAGAGCAATTGTTGCGAAAGGAAGCGGAAAAGGCTGTTAAAAATTTGAATAGCCGAAATAAGCTCACCCAACCAGAGATTTTGCAGAGTCTTTCCGCCTTGAATAGACTGCCTGAGATTCGTTATGGCCGACCGGTGGATTTCAAGAAACCAGGCGAGCTAGAAATGTTTCAGGCTTTGGCTGGGTCTATCGAGCGCGCTCTGCTACTCCCTGAGGAGTCCAGTGAATCTCAGATTCCGCAAACGCATTTTGTCCACGCTATTCATGATTTTTACCAAAAAATCGAAGAGGTAGTCGCCAAAGTGATCTACACGACCTCGCCGGAAGAACAATCTAAAATTAATAACAACGATGGGACTTATCTGTTTTCCCAGAAACCGGAGTCTACTTTGGGTAAGCATCCCATTGATCTGAGTGTCGACAAATTCATGGAGATTACGCAGGCAGCTATGAGTGAGTTGCTTGTAAAAAAACGCAATCAAAAAAGTATTGGTAGCCCGCAGGTTTTAGCTGAGCTGGTCAGAAACTATTCGACTGCTTCCGATAAGTTACATAGCGGCTACTACGACTTCATCAAGGATTCATTGGTAGTTAGTGAGGCTGCTTCAGCACTCGATAGCTTGGATAGAACGTATCAAGAATCGTCCCTGACTGACCACCTGCTACAGACCCTAGCCCGAGAAGCTAATAAATATAGAAAGAATCAAACAGAGCTGGACACTCACAAAGCTGATTTTATCGTGCTGAAGATCCGTAAGTGGCAAGAAAAGGTTTTGCTCCACGAGCAAGAAGCGCTAAAGAAAAATAAACAACCAATCACTGTCGCCTTCGAACAGATCCGAAACAGTCTCCTTGAAGGGTTGAAACTGACTAGCAAAGCAGATTTTGGATTTGAAGATTTTGAGGAGCTTCACAACTTGGTTAAGAGTTTGGGGAAAGACGAGCTAGCTAATCAACTCAGTTCTTTGCCGCCAGCGAAAACCACTAGGCTCATAAACCTAGCTAATGCTTTATCGTCAAGCTTTTCTAAACTTAAGCCATTACATGATTTACCTAATTTCGAAGAACTCGAGGAATTCAGCGCCGATCATAGAATTCAACTGAGAGCAGCTATCAAAAACGAAGCTTCTGCAAAGACTAAAGTCTGTCTTGAAGAGATGTTAGAAAGCTGGAATAATTTTTGTGCCGAGTGCAAAAACATCCAAGATTCGACTGCTGACCAAGCTTCAGGAAGTTTACGGAAGCTCTATGACCTTCAGGATCAAGTCAATAACGATCGCAAGAAAATGAAGGAACACCTTGCAATCAACATAGATCTCTTTCTGAAAGATCCTGAGGAAGTGACAGAGAGAATGAAAAAAGCCACAGACTTTATTTCTAGGCCGAAAGAGCTATTGGAAAGACTGACAGACGCTGTAGTCGAATCACTGAATGAAAGCAAAGAGTTCACAGACATTGCTGATTTTCTTGTGCCTAACTATCCAAACTCTGAAAGCAGACAAATCCTCTGGAAAGATCCTCAGTCTGTGCTCTTTTATCTCAAACAATTCGTTTCAACAAATGATTCGAACATTAAATATCTCGCAAAATATCTGAATACTTTTGTGGGAAAGAGCATCGAGAAGCTGAGCCAGTCAGAAGACACACTCAGAGCGACTATTCAGTACCTTGAGGAGGTTAATTCCAAGATCCCTCCAAATAATGCTAAGGCTAAAATCAACCTAGAGCCACTGCTAAAAGCGTTAGCAGAAAAATATCCTCAAACACCAACAACAACCGTTCTTTTACCCCACACATCATGAAAACAGAGAATACTAATTTAATCCCAGAGCGAATTAGAGTCTCAAGCGCTCAAGCTAAAGCCAAAGAGCATTTGTTGCGATTAAAGGCGCAAGAAGCTACTCAAGAATTGAAGAACTTAAAACAACCTACACAGTTAGAAGTTTTGAAGGCTTTGTCCGCCTTGAATAAACTACCTGAGTTTCGTTATGGCCGACCGGTGAACTACCAAAAGTCAGGCGAATTAAAGTTTTTTCAAGATCTAATCGAAGGCTTTGAGATAGCACTAAGGCCCGAGAAAAAATTGACTAATGACTCGAAGATTCCTCAAGTGCACTTTGCTACTGCTGTCGATGATTTCTTTAAAAAAGCGGAAGCAATGGTAGCTCAAGTAGTCTTCACTGCCACGCCGGAAGAACAAGAGGAAATTAATAACATAGAAGATGATGCTTATCTGTTCGGTCGCTGGCCTGAGACTGTTTGGGGCAAAAATCCCCTCGATCTTGATAAAGGAAAACTTTACGACGCAATAGACAAAGCAATGACAGCGAAAGATGAAGACCCAGACGTGAAAATCGGTAACCCACTGGTGCTTGCTAAGCTTGCTCGCCATTATTTGCCAGATCTACCAGCCGAGCAAGCGTTTTTAGAGGCTTTGGGGCTTTCTCCTCTCAGCGAAGAAGATATTCAAAAAACACGGGCAGCAGAAGCCTTTATCAACCGTGAACTAGACCTTGATGAAGAACTGAGGCCTGCTTCTAGTATGCGTACTTTTGAAAAAACTAGAGCCAAGCTTTCTGAAGGGCTGGAACTGACGAGCAAAGCGGATTTCGGCCAAGAGGACTTGGACTTGCTCCACGATTTAGCAATAGATTTGAAACGGCAATTTCGCAGCAATGGTTTCAATGCGCTGAACAAAGCCCATCTTTCGAGATTGAGAAATTTCTCTGAAGCTCTGAGCACAAGCTTTGCCAATCTTGAGCCCTTTAATGATTTCCCGGTTTTTCAAGAATTAAGCGAGTTCAGCCAAAAATACAAAAAAGATTTAGAAGCTGCCTACAAGCTAGAATTAGTTGTCAAGAAAAGATCATTTATGCGGAGCATAGCAAGAACTTGGGAAGATTTTAAAGTACTTAGTGAAGAAATTCAAAAACTAAATCCTTCTGTGTTGACAGAACAAATAGGCCATAAAGCGATATTAACACTTTTAGACCAGTCACTACAATCGTTGGAAAAGCTTTGCGTTCTCAGTGATACATCCTTGCCAAGCCTGTCTCGAGATCTCGTTACCAATCCATATCAGGTTGCGAAAAAAATGATTAAAGCGCTAAAAGAGCCATTAGAGAACTTTGATTTCGTATCCGGTTATCTCGATGCTATTCCTTCTGTTATTCAAAAGCATATCGATTCAAGCAAGCAAATCCTCTGGAAAGATCCTCAGTCAGTGGTCTCATACCTTGAGCTTTTCAATCCTGCAGATCCCATAAGCGTCAATGAATTAAATCAATTTGTGATCTCAAACCTGGAAAATTTCAGCCGCTATGAAGACACGCTTCAAGCTTCATTGAAGTATCTCTTCAATGCTCTGAATGTCAATAGCGCAGACTCTAGGCCCAAAACAGCATTTAGAGGTGTGAAAGCCCTCTTGGCTGCGAAATCAGAGAGTTATCCTCTATCGAAAAAAGACACCTGATTGGCTTTTTTTGGTAGAATAACATACAGTTTAGCAGCCGACGCAGAGAATTTTTCAGGGTAAAACAAAATGAATATTAAAAATACTGACCTAGCCAATCTCAGGATTAATTCAGAACAAAGTCTTTCAAAGAGGCTTGAAAATAGAGCTGAGCTTCGAAAGCAGATCACTGCTTTAGGTCAAGCAAAGTCCACCCCAGTATCTGAACTATTGTCTTTGCTGGCTAAAGTAAATAAACTACCTGGGTTTTCTACCGGTGAGAAGCCTGATTTAGAGAAAGACCCAGTAATGCTTCGAACCCTTCGAGATGTCGTTTATCATATTGAGTTTATTCTAAATGGAGGACTGCCGGGTTTAGAAAACTCGCGCATCCCTAAAGCGCATTTAATTAATGCTGTTCATGATGTCTTTGATAAAGCAGAAGATCTGATTGCAAATATAGCCCTCGTCGCTAGTCCTGCGCAAATTGAAGGTATGAACAAGATTGAAGGTCAAGGGTTTATTAAAAAATATTGGCTCAAAGGATGGAGTCATGAGATCAGAACGGAAGATCATCGCCAGAGAAGGATCTTAAATACACTGAGCGAGCAAGCATATACTGAGTACAAAGAAGGGCCTAAGGCTGGAAAAGGAAGTCCACTGATATTGGCGAGGGTGCTCGAAAGAAATCCCGAAAACAGCGAGGAAATAGAATCTTTCATTGAAGCGCAAGAGAATCTTCACGATCGCCTAAACCCACTCCAATCAGGTGCTACAACTTTTGAGGGCATCAAATCTATGTTCCATGAGACTTTGGAGATGCTGACTAGAAAGGATTTCGGTTACGAAGAATTAGATGAGCTAAATGAAATTATTCCTGACATGACCGATGAAATAATCATGCATGATTTCGAAGCTCTTTCGGCGAAGCAAGTCACTAGGTTGCAAAACTTAGCAGAGACAATCAAGGCAAAATCAATGATGATGCAGCCAATGAAGAATTTATCTAAAGTCGAGATTTGGTTGGACCAAGTAAGGGCTATATTAGTTACAGTAGAGAATCTCCTCGCAGGAAAAAATGAAGGTCCTTTAAAAAATCTTTATGTTGAAATAAAAAATATTTATACTTCTTTTGAGACTGCTATCGAAAATTGTCAGAACCTTCAGTTTTCTAGCGATTATAATATTGAAAAAGCTATCGAGGAACTAGAAGTAACAATTACTCGTATAAAAGCCGCTAAACCAAATGCTTTGACTTGTGTCCAATCCACAAAAAACGTAGAAGAGTATTCAGATGAGCTCTTCCTAAGTGACTTTCTCAGGCACCATGAACATAATGCAAAGGGTCTTATTGCAGGCCTTAAGGAGCTCATTTCTGAAGTAAATAGAACTTTTGTGCCCTTACAAACTCTTGCTGATGAAATGAATAGGGGTTTGAATACAGCAACCCAAATCTCCTTTAAAGATCCTCAGTCTGTTCTTTCCTATCTGAAAACGCTTGCTAGCACAGAGGGAGAAGCAGAGGGAATAGCATTAGACCTGCTCAATAATTTCATCACCAGAAATCACAATAAACTGATCCAATCTGAAGACACGCTCAAAGCCACTATTCAATACTTGGACTATGTCATGCTAAAAGAATCGAAGATAAGACCAAAGGGCCTTTCGCCTATTGAGCTTGAGGGAAGGGGTATGAAAGCGCTATTAAGCTCTTATTTAGAAAACTACTTTAAGCCAGCTTCACTCACTGAAGAAAATGCAGAAGGCGAAAACTGGCTTGAATCCACTCTCCTCTGGTTCGATGACCAAGAAGGAATGGCTGAAAAGTTGCAAGAAGCTCAAGCAAAATATCCCAATAAACAAGAAGAAAGCTAAAATCGAAAATAATTCAAATCAATAAAAAATGTCTGAAAGATTAATCAAGCGCAGCGCACTAACACCAAACCCAATTCCTTCATCTAAACCGAACTTTTGGCAAGATCCACAGCCTTTTGTGAAGCTGCTTTTCATCGGTCTGATCGGTCTGATTTTGCTCATCCCCCTTTTCATGGTGGAAGACGCCGTCAACCAAAGACAGACCTTCCGCGATACAGCCACCCAGTCTATTACAGCCGGCTGGGGTGACAGGCAAATAATAACGGGGCCCTTGCTCGTTGTACCGATAGTCACCAAATATCTGGACGAAAAGGGTAAACCCTATGAAACCTCAGACAATCTAGTGATTCTCCCCAGCAAACTGGAAGTGACTGGCCAGCTTCAGAGTGAAATCAGGCACAAAGGGATTTTTGATAGAGCCGTTTATCTCTCAGACTCACTCTTTGCCGGTTCTTTTGATCTGAGCGAGGCTATAGCGCTGCTCGGCAGCAGAAAGGAATCGGTGGCTCTTTGGAATCAGGCTTTCTTATCGGTCGGCATCAATGACCTAAAGGGCATGCAAGGCCAGCCAAAAATAAATCTACGTGCTGTTGAGAGCGAATTTTTGCCTAGCTCAGCTATCTTAAAACTCCTACCCAGCGGCATTCACGCTCCAGTCAATCTGAGCGAATGGACTAAAGATAAGATCTATCCGTTTAGCTTCAATCTGAAGATGCGCGGCAGTGATGAGATCCAGTTTGCGCCTCTAGGCAAACAAAACCTCTTTACCCTTCAGTCCAAGTGGGCCGATCCCAGTTTTGTTGGGTCTTTTTTACCGGAAACGAAAAAAATCTCAGCCGAAGGCTTTCAAGCTCGTTGGGATATATCTTATCTAGCCCGCAATTATCCGCAGACTTGGCTAGAAGACGACTTACCCACATGGTTCAATGAAGCCCGACAGACTTCGCTCTTTGGGGTGGCACTCTTTCTCTCAATGGACTCTTATCGCAACTCCGAGCGAGCAGTCGAGTACGGCATTCTCTTCATTCTCTTCGTCTTTTTGACTTACTTTATCTTCGACATGCTAGGCAAGACCAAGACTCATCTGGTGAAGTATTTGCTAGTCGGCTTGGCAATGTGCGTCTTTTATTTGCTTTTGCTTTCGCTTTCTGAGGTTGTCAGCTTCAATTGGGCCTACATGATCGCCACTGGCGCAACTATTGCTTTGATTTTGGTTTACAGTCACCAGTCCGGCCAAAATGCTTTCACAGGGACTCTTGGGGGCGTGCTGCTCTTGATTTATGCTTTTCTTTTCGTCATCTTGCAACAACAAGAATACGCATTGCTACTCGGTTCTATAGCCACTTTCCTTGCGCTCGCTACCTTGATGATGGCTACCAAGAACATCGATTGGGATAGTCGTTTTCGCGGTCAGCCAAAAACAGCTGAGCTCATAGAAACCGAACAAGAACCGGAATTAGGCGCTGGGATCTAGGCAGACCAGCGAGCTTTCTAGGGCTTTGATCTTGGCAAGTTGTTCACGATAGGCGTCGCTGAGCCGTTCGCGGTCAAGACTACTCAATTGGTCACTAGAGGCTTGAATGTCTCGTCTTAGATTCAGCAGATCGCTGCGTGACAGAGCAGATCTGAGCTTTTGCAGACTCTCCCTGAAGAGCTGTTCGGCGCGGGGGAGAGTGTGCTCAGGGTTCGGTTGCGCAATGGTCGGAGTCTGCAGGGGGTCTTGGATTTGGCTCAAAATCAGCTCGGCCGTAGGCCAGTTTCTAAGCTCGTTTGCTGCTTGGGAGCTGACCAGCAAGATATCGATGGAGAGTGAAAGATTTTTCAGTTGTTTTAGCAATTCTTCGGTGTCGATTGTGAATATTTTTGGGCAGCTATTACGGAGTTGTTTGAGGCTTTGCCAATCGTCGATAGTTAGAATCGCTCTTCCGGCGAAGCTTTCGCTTTTTTCCAGAACGAACTGGTGCACTTCTTCGAGGGCGCCTAGGGTTTCTATCCAAGAATTTGGGGAAAAAGAATAGTATTTTTGCTCTCCAGAGGAGCTTCTGGGGTTTTGCTGGCCGAGGTTGAGGAAGAAGACGTGAGTATAGTTGCTGTTTTGCAGGAGATCTTGGAGCTTGAGCTGTTCTGCTTTGTGGTCAGAGAGGAGAAGATACCTTTCGCCGGAGACCTTTTGGAGGTCACCGGATTTCATTTTTTGGAAGTAGCGCATCAATATATATTTAAGACTTACTTTTCTAATGTCTGTTCATTGTAGATCGGGGTTTGGCTTGCTTGAGGGTGATCTGTGGCTGATTTTGATAAAAAAAATATTATTGCTTTCTGCCTTGCTTTACATGTTTGAGACTAGGCCTTATCAATGTGCAAGCAAATAATTGGGTCAAGGCTCAGCCCTCCACCCAACTAAAAAGCTACAATGACTCCCGAAGAGAAGAGCAGACAATCGCGCCAGCACTCCACAAGAGAGCCGGTGAGGAAAGTCCGGTCACCACAGGGCTGGTCGCTGGGTAATGCCCAGTGCGCGCGAGCGTGAGGAAAGTGCCACAGAAATGTAAACCGCCTAAGTTTCAGACTAAACCCTGAAAACGGTGAGGGTGCAACGGTGCGGTAAGAGCGCACCAGCGTCTTTCGCGAGAAAGTCGGCTAGGTAAACCCCACTGAAGGTGCAAGGAACAGCTTAGGTTAGTCTTCGGTGGCCCGCCGAAACCAACATACAAAACTGAGCTGCAACCGCTTGAACTGAAGAGAGATTTTCAGTCCAGATAGATGATTGTCCAATGACAGAAACCGGCTTATCGCTCATCTCTTCATTCTTTTGAAGCTTCACCAGCAAAAAAATACCCCAAGGCTGACTCTATTTTGTGAAAGTAGCCAGCTTGGGGAGAATCGAATATATCGAATAATCGGTTGGGATTTTTTTCTAGGCGTCTTTGTTGGCGCGATCGACTAAATAATTGACTGCGTCGCCTACTGTGGAGAGCTTTTCAGCGTCTTCGTCAGGAATTTCAACGTTGAACTCTTCTTCAAAGGCCATCACCAATTCGACGGTATCCAAGGAGTCAGCGCCAAGGTCACCCATGAAGGTAGAGCCATCGGAAATTTTATCTGCTTCTACGTTCAACTGTTTGCAGATGACGTCTTTGACTTTGGCTAGGGCTAAATCTCTTTCCATTATGGTGCTATTTTCCTCTTGTGACTTCGATAGGATACATCACCTTTTGAAACTTAACAAGTATTGCGACAAGTTGAGGAAGTTTTTTGCTCGGCTAACTTATGTTTGGGGGCGCTAGCCCCTGTGGAAAAACTTTTCAAACTCAAGTAAATAGAGAAGTATTGAGATCACTGCAGACTGGCGAAGTAGTCTAGATGGGGGCTTGCGCTCCCACACCCCCAAAATCATGAATAGAGTGTTTTCCAAAAAAATTTTTTTAAAATCTCAAGAATATCTGATTTTTTCAATGTTTCCTGAAAAAAAAGAAAAAGTGAAAAAGCGCCCAAAGAACGAAGTAAATGACAAGCTCAAACTAGGTCAAAGCTCAGCCCTACTCACTAACTTCACTTCTCTCGATACTCGTTCAAAACTAAGGCCAAAATTGATGCCCAATCTTCTTTCTTCCTCTCCCAAAGCTAGGCTTCGGACTTTGACATTTTGTTGGTTTTGCAAAATCAAAGCCGTTTCTCTGTTGTCAGAATAATAGTTCAAGCGCCTACCGAGAGCATCAAAGTGATAACGACTATAAAGAGCCAATGCTGGACTATTGCTCTCACGCACCTCAAGGCTGATCACGGAGAGCTGCTCTATCACGCTCAGCTCCAGAATATGATGCAGAAGCACTTGCCCTAAACGCTTCCCCCTCCGCTCAGCTGCCACTGAAAGGTTGGTGATCTGTCCCTCGCTCTCAAAAAAACGAGCGGTGATATAGCCAAAAATCTCACCAGAAGCTAGATCTTTCAAGACAAAACAACGACTCCATTCAGCCGAAAGCTCGCTCAGAAAAGCCACTCTATTCCAAGCACACCCAAGGGGATGAGTGACAGATTCGATAGCCAACACAGCTGAAAGCTGAGCTAGTTCCATCTTTTCTAAACGAAACACTTTACTTTTTGCCCTAGACGCTATATAAATATATATTCTAATTTGATAATTTTCGTAAATAATGGCCAATACTAAATCTGCAAAGAAAAGAACCTTAATCGGTGAACGCAATCGTCTCAGGAACCAAGCTAGCAAAACCAAGCTAAAAAACATGCTCCGGAAGTTTGAACTAGCTACTCTCAAGCCAGAAGAAGCAAAAGTTCACCTAAATCAATATTTTACTGCTCTCGATCGTTGCTCTGAGCAAGTGATTCACCCAAACAAAGCTAGCCGCCTAAAAGCGCGCGCCGCCAAAATGACCAAGGCGATCTGCTTGGCTGCCTAGTCTTGAAGTTAAAGCCGGGTTTGAAGATTCATTTTATCGGAGTCAGTGGAGCCGGTATGCGTCCCCTCGCTGCTATTGCGCAGAAGATGGGTTTTGTAGTGACCGGTTCAGACAAACAAACCTCACCAGAAATTCTCGGAGCTAGACTGTGGGCTCCTCATGATCCAAGTGCTCTCCAAGAGCCGGATCTTTGTGTGGTCAGCACGGCAATCACCCCCGACAATCCAGAATTATTTTCGCTGCGCCAAGCTGGCTGCCCGATCATCCATCGTTCTGATTTTTTGACTTTGTTGGCCAAAAAACATCGACGTCAGATTGTGGTGACAGGCACACATGGCAAGACCAGCACTAGTTTTTTGTTGGCTTGGATTTTGAATCAGGGCGGAGGAAAGCGCAAAGCAACGAACTGGGTGATCGGTGGAAAGCTTCTTCCTGAGGCGCTGGACCATTATTGGGATCCAGAAAATGAAAGCATTGTCTATGAAGGAGACGAAAGCGATCAGAGTTTTCTTAAGGGCGAAGTGGATCTGGGCATCGTCACTTCTTTGGAACCCGATCATCTCGAAAATTATCAAAATTCATTTGCCGTGCAGCAAGCAAAATTCCGCCAATTTGCCCTCAAAGCGAAACTCTTAATCGCTTGGGCTGGCATTCCGGAGCTCAGAGAACTAGCCCAAGAAACCTACGGCTTAGCCAGTACTGAGGCTGACTGGAAAATAGATCCAGACCAGCAAGTGAGCTACCGAAATCAAAACTTTGGGACACTAGAACTACCGAGCCTAACTGGCCAGCACAATGCCCTCAACGCCCTAGCTGCGATAGCAGCCGCTCGAGCTTGTGGAGTAAAGCCCATTGACGCACTGGAAGCTTTGAGTCGCTTCCCCGGCATTGCGCGCCGCTTTGAGCTAGTGGGCATTACAGAGCAAAATATAGCCCTCTATGACGACTATGCCCATCACGCCAGCGAAGTAGAGGCTGCAATCGCGACGGCCAGATCGCTAGCTGACGAGCGTGGAGGCAGGCTGATCGTCCTCTTTCAGCCGCATTTACCGACTCGGTTGCGCGATCTTTGGGAGCAGTTTCAGGGGGCCTTTGGGGGGGCTGACGCGTTGATCTTACTGCCGCTTTATATAGCCCGTGGCCTGCCCATTGAGGGGGTTAGCAGTGAGGCGCTCGCTCCACTGATCAAAAACACTAGGGTTTTTTATGAAGAGAGCTTCCCCCAAGGGGCTTTTAGGCGTACAATTGAGCTGGCTAAACCCAATGATTTAGTCTTAATGCTAGGTGCTGGCGATCTCAGTCAGCATCGAGAAACATTGCTCTCTAGCCTTCGTCTAAGCCCTTCACAAAGAATCTAGATATGCACTGCATCCAAAACGTCGATCTCACTCCTTTCACCACCATGCGTGTCGGTGGGCCAGCCGATTATCTCTTTTTTCCCAAGACGGCCGAAGATCTTGTTCAGCTTATCTGTGAGCTCAGATCACGCCAAGTTGCTTGGACAATACTCGGAGGAGGCTCAAACATGCTCATCTCCTCAGCCGGCTTTCGCGGAGCAGCGATCAGCACCACTGAAATGAACTGGGTCAGCAAGCTAGGACCGGAGACGGTGCGCGTCGGAGCCGGTCTAAAGATGCCCAAGCTTGCCGGACAAATGGCCGCTCTGGGGCTTGGCGGTTGTGAGTTCATGGAAGGAATACCAGGCACTGTCGGGGGGGCGGTTGTGATGAATGCAGGCGCCCATGGCACTTGGATCTCCAATATTCTGGACAGAGTGCAGGTGCTCGATCTAAACAAGATGGAAGTGCTGATGCTCAGCCCCTCTGAGCTCGATTTCGGTTATCGTAGTTCGCGGGTCAATCCGCAAGATTTTATAGTACTGGAAGCGCGCTTGCGCCTGCATAATGGCCAAAGTACAGAAAAGATTCAAGACAAGATGAAAGCTTACAGTAGGCAGCGAGCCACTTCTCAGCCTAAAGGCTTTTCTTCCGGATGTATTTTCAAGAACCCCCAACAAGAATTAGGAGCCGGTCGGATCATCGATGAACTGGGCTTCAAGGGCAATCGCATCGGTGGGGCGGAGATCTCGGTAGTACACGCCAATTTCATCTTGAACGCGCAAAAAGCCACTTCGAGCAATGTCTGCCAACTCATAGATCACATTCAGATGAAAGCTTGGGCCAACCGCGGCGTCTGGTTGCAGCCAGAAATCAAAATGATCGGCGATTTTAGCGAAGAAGAAAAAATAATCTTCTTGCACCCCAAAGACAGAGATAAAACCGATCGCATTCGACTAGTAGCTATTTGACTAGAGAGAATATTTGGTGTTAATATTTATGATTCATGTCAACTAAATATAAGCTCAAGACCAATAAGGCCGCCTCGAAACGTTTCAAAAAAACGGGCACAGGCAAATATCTAGTATTGCAATGCGGTAAAAAGCATCTCAATGCCAAGATGAGCGGCAAAGCGAAGAGAAACCTACGTGGACGTAAAGTCCTCGGTCTCACCAATACGCGCCGGCTTGAAAGACTTATGCCCTACGCTTAGGAGAAATAAAATAAATGTCCAGAGTAAAAAGAGGCAACGTAGCTAGAGAAAGACGTAAAAAAACGCTCAACGCAACCAAGGGTTATCGCGGAGCACAACGTCGGATTTTCACCATAGCCGATAGAGCTTTTGTGAAGGCAGGAAAGAACGCTTATATTTCTCGGCGTTTACGCAGGCGTGATTTTCGTCGTTTGTGGATAGTGAGGCTGAACGCTGCTTCTAGGCAGCTGGGTATTCGTTATTCCGAATTGATTGCTCTGCTCAAGGCAAACGAAGTGACTCTCGATCGCAAACAGCTCTCTGAGCTTGCTATCAATGATGCACCCGCTTTTGAAGCTTTGATTGCTCAACTCAAGAGATAAGAAGATAAACTTTCGCGATTCTTTTTTTGCTCAGATCGGCGAGAGAGTCTCTCAGTCTGCTGATCTGCTTTTTATTCGAGAAGTTCAGACTGGCTCGGTATTCACTTATGGCCAGTTCTGGGATCTAGTTGAACAAAAATCCTCACTGATCGCTAGTAGTTTTCCTAATCTAAAAGCAGGCGATCGAGTTCTAGTTCAGCTCGCCAATGACATAGAAGCGTCAGCTTGCTTGCTCGCTCTCCTCAAAAGTAAACTAATTCCAGTCTCACTGGGTCTGCAAAGCACGGAAATAGAAACCCAGCGCTTAGCTAGTCTCTCTGGTGCTAGCTTGATCCTCGACAGCTCAGAACCCTCAAATAGTCAGCTGGTCGATCTGGATCCCAAATTCACGCTCAACGAACAGACGGCTAGTTGGGTTAAGGGCGAATCTTTGGCCATAATTCTCTATACCTCAGGCTCAACGGGAGAGCCCAAGGGGGTAATGATCACTTACCAAAATATCCTCGCTCAGATCGAGGGAGCCGCCTTGGCTATGGGCGTTCAAGAAGGAGAGAAAATCTTGGGGGTATTGCGTTTTTCGCATGTCTTTGGGCTGCTCGACGTTTTGCTTTTGGCGCTCAGTCGGGGCTTGAGTATAGAGCTGCTCGCTAACTTCAAGGCACCTCAGGCTCTAGAAGCAGCCAAAAACTGTGAAATCATTTTGGCCGTTCCGACCATGTACAGCCTGATGGTCCGTCAATTGGAAAGAAAAAACCTGATGTTTCCAACTTTGCGGGTTTGTCATAGCGGAGCGGCGGCGATGAGCGAGGCTTTGGCCCAAAAAATCGAGAAATACTTTGGAGCGCCAGTACAAGAAGGCTATGGCCTTACTGAGAGCTGCTCGATGGCTTTCAGCAACCCGCTGCTGGGCTCGCGTCTAGGCTCTGTTGGGCAGTTGATCTCTGGTCTGGAGAGCGAGCTAGGGGAGCTAGATCCAGCTACTGGCCTGGGGGAAGTCTGGCTGCGTGGTGCAACTATATCACCGGGTTATTTCAATGGATCGAGCTCAATGGGAGCGGGGGCTTGGTTTCAGACTGGTGACTTTGGGCGCTTTGAAGATGGCTATTTGTATTTGGCCGGTAGAGTTGATGATTTGATCGGTAGAGCTGGCCAGAAGGTCTACCCGCGAGAGATCGAGGTTGTCCTAGAGGGTCACGAGCAGGTCATCGAGTGCGCGGTGGTCGGTATAGAAGAGTCTTTGGCTGGCCAGAAGATTTTGGCTTTCATCGTTACGGCAGCAACCAATCAAGACAAGCTCAGGCAAGAACTTTTGGCGCTCTGCAAGCTTAGTTTGAGTGAATTTAAAATACCTTCCAGCTTTCATTTTTGCTCTGATCTACCTAAGACGGCCTCAGGGAAAATTCAGAGACATAGGCTAAGATCACTTCCAAGATGAATTTAGCTTTTCTTAATTCCCAACCGGTGCTCTGTCTAGTGACTTTGCTCAGTCTTGTGCTTTATATGGCCACTATTATCAATGTTGGCCGCGCCAGGATGAAGTTCATGATTGACGTTCCCACTGTGACAGGTCCTCCAGAGTTTGAGCGGATCTTTCGGGTACAGCAAAACACGCTGGAGAGTTTGATCGTCTTCTTGCCTGCTCTCTGGATTTTCGCTTTCTCCGTTAACGTTAGTTGGGCTGTTATTCTTGGTGGAGTTTGGCTATTGGGTCGGCTTCTTTATGCTGTCGGATATGCCGATCAGGCATCTAAGCGTTTTGTTGGTTTTGCTTTAGGTACTCTCGTCAATATTGTTTTAGTTTTGGGTAGTCTTGGCAGTATTGCTTTTCAGCTTTTTCAGTGAGTTCAACACCAGCCCCTTTTGCAACTCAACCTGCGCCCCGCTTGACGGATTAGGGCACTTGGGTTAAATTTATATTATAATATAATCTGATTTTAGTAAATCTAGAAATTTATATGTTGGCTTCTATTCCCCCAACAATTATTACTAACTACTGGCCCCTTGCTCTGGAAGCCACACTAGGAGCAGGCGCAAACTATCTAGCCCCCAAACTAGACCTACGCTTCGGAAAAGTACTAGGGCAAAAAGTAGACCGATTAACAGCCAAATCCCTAGGTGCTCAAGCCACCAAAGACCTGCAAAAGATGATGCCTTTTTATAATAGACCCGGCCTGCTCGCCTTTCCAGTCTCTTTTTTCATTAGCAAAGTGCTCGAAAAAGTCCTCTCAAAAGAGAAGACGCAACAAATAGAAGGAGAAAAGAAAAAAAGCTTTGATCTAGAAAAATCCCTCCTAGAACTGATCATCAAATGGGTAGCCAGTAACGAGCTAGGAGAAATAGCCAGCAGTCTCGGCAAACACCATCCACTAGCTAGAGGGCTAGGCTCTGTCTTAGGGGTGATAGCCGGTGACTATATCTTCAAGTTCACCGAATGGCTCGAAAAGAAAATCGGGCATACAGTCCGCAAAGCCTTCGGCCGCGAGGAAGAGGAAGATTTAGATTCTAAAAACAAAAAGAATGAGACTTTTCTGGATTCTTTTGTCAGGAGCACAGTACTCACCACGATCATCGGCTTGAAGTTTTTACTCTTAGCGATCCCCAAGCTCTATTTCGGTTTCTTCAAATCTTTCAAAGACGCTGGCTGGCGGGATAATTTCAACGCTTCGACTCAGCTCAGCTACGAATATGGGATCAAGCAAGTGAACATGCTTCTCGCTCAACTAAACAGACTTTCCCCAAAAGGGCTTGCTTCGGTTAAACCTCCCTTACTGGAGATGACGGCTCACCCTGTGCAAAACATTGAGCGTTTGGCGAGCTTCTCCGGATCGATGCGACAAGCTATCTTGGCTGAGGGGAAAGCCAATCCACTGGGAAGGTGGGTCAGTGCTTCTTATCTTTGGTATGTTGAGATGGCAAATAGACATCTGCTCGGCTCCCCGAACCTTGCTCGTGAACTGGATGCTGGTTCGAAGAATTTAGGTCCGGCTGTGGCCAAAGACATTGCCTTGAAGCTGCCGGTGAAGGGTTTGCTCTTAGGTTTATTTTTGCTAAAAGTAGCTGTGCTCGATTATCTTTATCACAAGGTCATTTCGCCCTTTCAGCCAAAGGAAGAAGAACCTTTGGATCCTGCTAGTTCTTTTCATTTTCCAGCGTAAACTAGAGAGATGTTTTTGAGCGAAGAGAAGATTGTTGGTTGGTGCGAAGAACAAAGAAAAGCAAGTAGCCGGATCATTTTGACCAATGGTTGTTTTGATCTTTTGCATGTAGGCCACAAGCGCTACCTTGAGGAGGCGAAGGCACTGGGTGGCAGTCTATTGGTGGGGGTGAATTCCGATAGCTCAGTGAAGGCGCTCAAAGGAGACACTAGACCAATAAATGGTGAATTGGAGCGAGCTGAGTTGCTTTTAGGTTTGCGTAGTGTGGACGCTGCTTGTCTTTTTGCTCAGTCCGATGCTTGTGCTCTGATTTCCTTGGTTTGTCCTGATCTTTATGTGAAGGGTGGGGATTATGATTTGGCGCTTTTGCCTGAGCGAGAGGTTTTAGAGGGGCTTAGTGTTGAGGTGGTTTTTTTGGGGTTTAGTGTGGGTTATTCTTCCAGCAGCATTTTGGCTAGGCTTTAGGGCTTCCTTCGTAAACGCTAGCCTAGGAGCTAGTCTCTTGCTGTGCTGCCCTCAAAATCCCCTGAAAAGCAAGAAATCACCAGAACCTGCCATGGTTGGGTCAAGGCTAAGTCCTGTATTTTCAAGGAAAGGGGGTTTTAAGGGGCAAGGCCCCTTAAGGAAAATAACTCCCTAACATACAGTGATCCAAGGTTTTTGAGCTCACAGCGAATTCATTCCAGTATTTACCACAAGCGGTCAAAACAAGGACTAGAGATAATAAACATGAAAAACTGAAGCAAAAGCCCTTGCAGCTTTACTACTTTTTGCTAGAATAAAAATATATGCTTAATCTGTTTATAATAATTTGTTCAATTTGAGGAATCTGTCAAACAGCCCTATAAAGCAATGAATCAGACTACTAAAAATAAAGAAAAGGTAAATGAGCGAAAAGAATGGCACATTATCAGTAAAGCCTAACAAGCACCGAGCTGGGCAAGCAGTATTTGCGTCAAGCGTCACCGCTAATGCCAGCAAAGGAGCTAGCTTGCTCTTGCAAAAAATCCCTCAGCTAGGCGCTGGAGGAGCAAACTTTCTCGCCAATGCTCTCCCCCTGTCGATCCTGAGCTCGCTCTTGGCCTGCACTCTCGACAAAAGCTTTCAACAGGTTTTGCAACAGTTTTTCTCAGACTTCATCCCCAAAGGACTATATGGAGGAGTGCTGCGCGCGAAGCGCAAAGAAGGAGCCGCTCTAGGAGCCCCAAACCCCGTCAGCCAAATCCAAGATATATTCTCCGGCAAAGCCAACTTCAACTGGAATGTCTTGAAAGATGAAGCCAACAACGAAATCCCCGAATGGATCACCGTCTATCTCCTCGGTACTCTCTCCGCTGCCTTTGTCTTTTCGCGGATGTGTGCTTCTTTGGCTTTTGGTAAGCAGGGCGGCGGGGCAAAGATGTTTGAACTACTGTCTCACTCAACCTATGAGCTAGAAAAAAACCTTGGTAAAAACTTCACTTTTGGTAAGCTCAATCCCCAGACAGTCAAGATCACTGAAAACCTGCTCCACAAAGCAGCTTTGGCTAAATTTTCGCTCTTTGGCGCCTGCGTGGCGCTTGTCGCTGGTCTTGAATATTGCGTTCCTTCGCTCAAGGTTTGGCTCAGCAAAATTCTCCTTAAAACAGACAACTATTATGAGCTAGTGGGCTTGCAGGAAAAAGGGGACAAGAAAGCGGTAGCCAATGAATTCGATCCGCTCAAAAAAGCTAGCGAAAACATTCGGGCTGGTCTGAGCAGCTTGTTTGTTTCTTTGCCGGTTGTTTTTGGTTTGACTGCGCTCGGATCCAAGTTTCTGGCTGGAAGCAAGACTTTGCAGTCTTTTCTGGTCAATGCTTCTCGGTATTTTTCTTTGGGCCCGAACTTTGGTTTATCGAAGATCTTTGTGGCGACGATTTTGGGTTTTGCTATACCCGGGTATGTCAATGCTGCTCGCAATGAGTCTGAGCGAAAAGAAGTATTGCCTCGAGTGGTGATGAATGCCTCGATGGCTGTTGCGGCAAATCAAATCATTGGGATCTTATTGGGTTCAATTGTGGGGCGGTGGCATGGGTTGGGCAAGATCATGCCAAATTTTGCTGAGCTCATGCAGCAGTTCAAGACTGGGGAGCGGGGTTTATTAGATTTTGGTTTGATCGATTTGCAAAAAGGAAAAGAGGGTTTCACTGGGGCTCTTACTAAAAACGCCAAGTTGCTGGCGATGAGCGCTGCTGAGCGGGGACGTATTTTGCAGACTATGCATGTGTCCACAAGCGTTTTGCCTTATATAGGGAATTTGATTTTGGGGATGACTTTGGGCTGGATCACTGCTGGTTGGACTTACGCTGCGCAAAAAGACAAGGCACTGAAGAAGCAGTAGTGCTTTGGGGCTCATTTTTCCTTGATTTCAAGGGGGAGAATACAAACTTCTTGATTCAAATGACTTGAGACTAATGGTTTTTCCTGGGGCTCTCCGCCCCCAAACCCCGGCAAAGGGACTCACCGGAGCCCCTTTGAACCCCCTCTCGGGGCCTTGCCCCGAACCCCACGGGGGCGCACCGTACGCCCCTCGACCCCTGCGATTCGCCCGTTGGGCTCAAATTAGTCGAAAATTTCTTTGCACTTAAGCAAAATGTCTCCCAAAACTCTTAAAAAAATATTTATGTCCAAAATAAAGGGTTAGGGGTGGGGAGAACAAATCTCATTGATATTTGCTGCAAAACCCAGCTAAAGGGGGGTTAGGGGCGCAGCCCCTCAAAATCAACCTTCTTATTCCCCTCCCTAGGGAGGGGTTAGGGGTGGGGAGAACAAGACAAAGCTCACTCCCACTCAAGAGCTCCCTTCCGCCACGCATAATAAAGCCCCAAAGCCAAAATCCCCACGAAAATAAAAGCCTCAAAAAAGCCCAAAAGCATACTAGAAGCCAACTCCGGTGACAAACTAAAAATACTCCCCTCAAACTGCCCAAGATATAAACCCCAAGGCAAAAGAAAAGCAAACTCCACATCAAAAACAATGAACATCAAAGCATAAATATAATATTTGATATCAAACTGCAAATGACTCTTAGCCAGCGGCTTCATCCCACACTCATACTCGAGATTTTTAATAGCACTAGGCTTGCCAATCCCAAACAACAACTGAACAACTAACGAAAGTGTCAGCAAAACAGCCCCAAAAACTAAACCGACAAGCGTAAAAAGAAGAACCTGTGAACTGGCGACATCGAACATATTAGTAAAAAATTATACGTTGAGAAGAGTCTCAGGGTCTATTGCCTGATCCAAAACTACCAAATCATCACTGTGAATGGCACTGTTGCCATACGAATAACCCAAAATCCCCTCAATCTCTTCACTGAGATGACCGAGCAGACGCTTCAGATCTTCGGCCGAATATTTGACAATGCCCTTGGCTACAAGCCGTAACTGGCCTCCATTGTCTTTGAAACAGACCTCAACAGCATGCCCGCGGCTGAATTTTCCACTTACTTTCTTGATACCGATAGGCAACAAACTCTTACCACCCTGAATCGCTTTGACTGCTCCCGTATCGATCAAAAGTTTGCCATGCGAGCTGACCCCATAAGCAAGCCAAGCCATGCGGGCATCGATCGGCGTCCGACGAGGCAAGAAAGTACTACCGTGTCTAGTGCCGTCCAGTACCTCCAAGACCTTGTGCGGGTTACGGCTAGAAAGCACATGGACAGTAGTGCCAAATGATGTCGCGAGTTTGGCTGCCTCGACCTTGGAGATCATGCCGCCTGTGCCCCATTGATTGTTGCCACCAGCTGCCGCTTCGATCTCAGGAGTCACCTCTTCAATCAGCTCAATCAGCTTGGCGCTAGGGTCTGTACTGGGATCGGCCGTAAATAGCCCTTGAGTGTCGGTGAGGATGAAAAGCCGCTCTGCTTCTACCAGCTCTGAGACGAGCGCTGCCAAGTAATCGTTATCGGAAAATTTGATCTCATCATCGGCCACCACGTCGTTTTCATTGATCACGGGGACAACTTTCAGTGATAGCAGTTCTTTGAGCGTCAGGCGAGCGCTGAGATAACGTTCGCGGTTTTGCATACCGAGGCGAGTGAGTAAGACTTGGCCTATGACCAGATTGTATTTGGCGAAAAGCTTCTCGTAAAGCGAAGCCAGCGAGATTTGTCCGATGGAAGCTGCTGCTTGTTTGGTGGTGATTTTGATCGGTTTTTCGCTCCAGCCTAGTTTTTGGCAACCAAGGCCTACCGCTCCAGAGCTAACTAACAGCACTTCGTGACCAAGAGAAATCAGCTTGGCTATCACATCGACGATTTGCTCCATCAAATCTTGATTTATTCCGCTCGTTTTTCCGCCGGTAATGGAGCTAGTACCGACTTTGATCACCAATCTCACGATATCCTAATGGTTTAGTTGTGGGGCTTGTCTCCCCGATGCCCTATAATCATACTCATTCAAGCCGGATAAACACACATGCCAGAAGCGCAAGCGCCACAAGTTTCATCGTTCATCAGCTATTTTGCCCAGTTTTTCGTCCAAGACTGGTTTGCCTCTATTCCGATCACCGTTTGCGCGATCATCACCTTGGGAGCGGCAATCGACAGACTGCTCTACTATTCGCGTAACAAACGTGACATCGGTTCATTCATTCGCGCCATTCAGAAAAATCTGGAAAGCAATAACCTTGACGCCGCAATCACAGCCGCCAGACAAGTGGGGGGACTGATTGGGATGATGGCTGAAGAAGGCCTGCGCTTAGTCAAAAATCAACCTAAGCATTTTTCTTCTTCCTTTGATATCTCCTATTCGCTCTATGTAGACGATCTCGAGAAACGCTTGCCTATACTGGCTACCATTGGGGCTACTGCTCCCTTCTGGGGACTCTTCGGTACAGTGGTCGGTGTCATTGACACGCTGCGCCTGATGGGCGAGCAAGGTGGCCAGAGCCAAGCTGTGGTGATCGGGGTGGCTAAGGCGCTCATTGCTACTGGTTTTGGTCTGATCGTCGCTATCGTTGCTGTCACCCTAAATAACTGGTTCAATTCACGGGTGAAAAACTTCGAAAACGAGTTTCAATTAATCAAACTTACGCTCATGGATTATTTGAGCACTTCTGGCTTGGCTAGCACTTCTTTGGCCCCAAATCCAAACGGCGTGCTGGCTCCTGCTTATGCTACTCAGCCCCGTCAGCCAAATGCTCCCTCTCAACCTATTCCCCCTCAGCCCAATACCCAGTTTTATCCGGCTAGCGGTTATCCCAACCAAGGCGGGCTAGGAAGCAGTCCACCGCAAAGTCATTATCCCGCTCCGCCTGCTCCCGGTTCTTCTTATCCTCCTTCCGATCACTAACTCACAGACCAACAAATAAATCATGGGCATTAGTACAGGTGGTTCACGCAAACAACGTCAAAGCTTCACTGAGATAAACATCACTCCGTTGACCGATGTTTTCTTGGTTCTATTGGTGATCATGTTTTTGATCGCTCCTCTCCTAGACGACAAAACGGCGCTGAAGATCGACCCACCAGCCGCTAAGAGTGCCAAAAACCAAGACCAAGAAAAGCAACGATCAATCTTGATCGAGGTGAACAAAGACGGGCTAATCGCCGTTAGTGGTGAACAGGTCGCTGCTCCAGAGATCCCCAATGACCAAGTACAAGAGTTAGTCTATAAGGCTCTTCAAGCTCAAGCTGAACCGGCGGTGGAATCGGCTCCAGTAGCTGAGGGCGAAGAAGCAGCGGCCCCTGACAAACCAAACGTCAAGCTGAAAGCGGATAATACTGTCAGTTATGGGCGGGTGATTGCGGTAATGGACGCTATAAACCGCGCTAAGCTCGGTAAACTGAGTCTGGTCACTACAGTTCCGCTCGGTGAAGCTGGAAAGTAAGAGAGCTCAATGATTTTTCCAAGAATTCATTTGACCGAAGAAGCGGAAAGCGCACTAGAATGCCCAACCTCGCCATAGTAAGTATCTCTCTGCACAGGCTCAAAACCAGCCCCCAAAATAATTCTCCTCAACTCGCCAGCATGAGACTTGCTGTGCTTGGTGCCAGCAGCCGAAACGACATTTTCCTCCATCATAGTCCCCCCAAAATCATCAGCGCCAAAATGAAGCGCCACTTGCCCTAAATCGAGCCCCTGCGTCACCCAAGAGACCTGTATATGAGGAATGTTGTCCAAAAAAAGACGAGCCAAAGCCTGAGTACGCAAATAATCTTCAGCGTCAGCCCTGCCCTCTCCCTCCAAAAGCCGCGGGTCGCCAGCTAGTGGTGTATCACCAGCCTGAAAGGACCAAGCCACAAAAGCCCGAAAGCCACCAGTCTCATCCTGAAGATTCCGAATACGGGACAAATGCTCAATGCGCTCAGCTATAGTCTCAACGTGCCCATACATCATCGTGGCGCTGCCTTGAAGGCCCAGCAAGTGCGCTTCGCGCATAATTTCCAACCAACGATCAGAGGAAGTCTTGAGGGGGCTCAGTATATTGCGGACACGATCGACGAGAATCTCGGCTCCACCACCGGGAAAAGAATCCCAGCCGGCCGCTATTAGCCGCTCTAGGCACTCTTTCAGACTGACTTTGCTAGTCTCACAAATATGATCTATCTCGGAGGGGGAAAGCGAATGCAAGCAAATGCTTGGGAAGTCTCGCTTCAAGCTCCTAAAGAGCTCTTCGTAATATTCGATTCCACAATCAGGGTTGTGGCCACCCTGCAAAAGAAGCTGAGTGCCTCCTACTTCCACCAACTCTTGCACTTTCGCCTGAATCTCTTGATAGGGCAGCAGATAAACTCGCTTGTCTGTCGGCCAGAAGGCAAAAGCGCAAAAACGGCAGGCCGCTGTGCAGGCGTTTGTATAGTTGACGTTTCTATCGATTACAAAGCTCACCTGAGGCTTGGGGTTGAGCTGAAAGCGCCGCGCTTGAGCGGCTTGGCCTAGTTGATTTAGGGTGGCTTCTCGATATAGACGCAAAGCGTCTTCGGGGCTGAGGCGATTGCCGGCCAAAGTCAAGGCTAAAATTTGCTCAACGGTATTCATGCGTGTGGCGAGAAACTTGTAATAATTTTAATCCGTTCATTTTAGTTTGATTTCTAAAGATGCAAGAAAACAAAAGACTTGGAGAGTTCATTAGGGCGAGGAGGAAGGCGCTCAAGTTATCGCAGCAAGATCTTGCTGAGCGGCTTTGTGTGCGTTCTTCTTTTGTTAGTGCTTTGGAGAACGGGGCTATTAGTCCGCCATCTGAGCCATTTTTAAGGGCATTGGCGCGGGAACTGGAGGAAGATATCACTACTATCGTTTCATTGGCTGGCCAATTGAAGATCGAATTTGAGTGATTTGAGTGAGTATAGAAATTTTGAACTCATTAGAGTTTATTGAAGTATTGATTCAGTCCAACTGGGACTTCTCTCAGCCTTACTAAAAACGAATATGCTTAGCCACCTCAAACACCAAACCTGCCCGCCCACAACGAGCATTATTCGGTATCTGATACCCCAAATACAATGAAAGATCATGGTCTAAAGCCAAACTGGCCCCCAAAATCAAAAACCCTAAAGCATGTGTCCCCGAATAATAGTCAGCAATTAAACTAAAACGCTCAGTAATAGGCTGCTCTATACCCCCAATGAAAGCCACCGCGTCTCGCCCAAAAATCTGCCTAGTGCCATAACTGACCCCAGCCGTCAAGCGCGTGTTGACTTTAGGCAATTTAAAACTGAGATGCCCATAAGTCCAACTCCCTATGTCATTTCCCTCTAAGCCAATCGGCACTAACTGACCTACGGTCAATTTCAATTCTTGCTTGGGAAATTCTTGGCTGAGCAGAGGCAACACAGTCTTAAAGCCGATCCCAAGCGAAATATTGTTGCTAGCGGGAGCGCTGGTATTGAAAAGAGTAGCGTCGATCTCAGTATTAGCACCAACACCGAGCGATACATAATGCGTCCCACCCCAAAAAGCCCCCGGATCCCATGGGCGAAACTGGGATTCGTGTTGCAAGAAGATCTCTCGCCATTGAGCTACATCGGCCGAAGGAACATTGAAAATAGTCTGCTGAGCGCTACTAGCAAGAGGAAAAAGAAACAAAATAAAGCCAGCTAGCAAAGCAAAGCAAGGTCTTAGAGCCAAAATAATCACCCTAAAAGCTTAGCAATAACAACGAAAACTCAAGCAAAGAGAGGACTTGCCCTAGTTCGAGGGTTAAAGCAGCTTAGCCTGTGGCAATTACGCCTAGAAGTTCTAAGAAAACCCAAGCTAGAGATGAACAACGGAGAGAAAAAGAAAAAAACCAGTCGGACACTAGAAGAACTAGTAAACCGCCGGCGTATTCATTTCCGCGTTCTAGAGCGCGTTGCGCCTGGTTCGATGATTGGGATGGTCCCTTTTATCGCCGAAGCTGTTTTGGCTCTTTCCGTGCTTGGCATTGGCGATCCGGAAGATCCCCTAAACCCCCACAATACCGATGGCTTGAGCTTTCCCGATTTTAGCGATGAAGAGCTGCCTGCTATGGCTGAGCTCACCGCACTCAGGACTATCAAGGGCCTTGATGATGAGATCTTAGACATTGGTCTATTGGATTTTTCTCGTGATTCAGAAGATTACAGCACCCCTGTCCGTGATTCGCAGGTTAGTGGGCGTAACGATAGTCTTTTTGAGTATGATTTCACGGCCGACAACGCCATTGGGAGAGGTGGAAACGATCCGACACCCCCAAATCCTAAAATCCCTACCATCGATCCACCGATCCCACCCGGTGATCCGAAAGTTCCTGAACCTCCAGTACTACCACCCCCCTTTAACTCGCCCCTGATCTTACTCACACCGGGTGAAGATCCCTATACGACCATTCAAGCCGATAGCTCACTGCTGAGCGATCCGAGCAATGTCAAAGATAATCCCAACACCCCTTGGGTGGAAGGGCTGATGGACTCTGTCCGCAACCAAAATGACTCCAAGCTCACCCCTTACCAGAACGAATACCTTAACGCTCGCAGCAATACGATCAACTCAGGCCAAAGCTGGTCGCTGATCGCCAACGCCTTCAACCCCGGTCTACCCAGTGGCGGGATAGTCAGCTATGACTTCTGGCTCCAAGACGACTCAGGGATCTTTAAGGCCGTCGGTAGCTCAGCCAATTCTCTAGACGGTGACGCGCAGGCTAACTACGCTGACTACGCGCTGCAAGAAGGCCAAACTTATCAAGGTAAAGTCTTGGTCACAGACGCTAGAGGCCAGCAGGCAATATCTTTTAGCAGCTTTTATGTGAACAAAGGCCCTCTCTTTCTCGCTCCCGGTGACGATGGCAGTAAGACGCCAGGAGTGATTGACGATCCCTCGATGACCGATCCAGCCCACACCAACGACAACCCAGCCACCAACTATGTCGAAGGCCGGCTAGACGCCGTGATGAACCAAGTAGGCAATCCTCTCACCATCTCGAACGTGATCGCTAACGACAGAGACTGGCAAGCCGTAGCCAATGCTTTCGATCCAGACGGCACTATCCAGCGCTATGACTTCTGGGTAAAAGATAACTCGGGCGATTTCGTTTCGCTCGCCCATGACTCAGACTCATTAAAAAGCGGCATCATCACAGTCGACTATGAAGCGCTAGCGCTGACACCCGGCGCAAGCTATGACATGAAAGTGCGAGCGATCGACAATAATGGCGCTGAGGCTTTCTCTTTCGATACCTTTAGGGTCAATCTCCCGCCAGATGCTCTACCTGATAGCTTCAATACAAACGAAGATACAGCGCTAAACATTTCGGCTGCTGGACTCTTAGCCAATGACAGTGACCCAGACGGTAACAGTCTCAGCATCAGTTCTTTCACCAGTACCTCCAAGGGGCTCTTGAATTATGACGGGACAAATTTTACCTACAACCCAAACGCCAACTACAATGGCCCAGATAGCTTCACCTACACCATCAGTGATGGCCAAGGCGGCTTCGACACCACCACTGTCAGCATCAATGTCACCCCGATCAACGATTTGCCGGTAGCAATCGACGATCTATACATAGCCCAACAAGACACATTACTCAATATCCCAGCCAGTGGTGTGCTCGTAAACGACTATGACACAGACTCACCCGCTGACCCGCTCAATGTCGATCTCAGCAAGCTTCCCCTCAGCTCAGTCCAAGGCGGAACTATAGCCCTAAACCTCGACGGATCTTTCAGCTACAAAGGAGCTAGCGGCTTTAGCGGCATCGATAGCTTTGAGTATTGGGTCAGTGATGGCCAAGGAGGCTTTGACAGCGCCACAGTCACCATAGCCGTTCAAGGCATAGCCGCTCCATTGAACGCTCCCCCCAGCGCCACCAATGACCGAGTAGTGATCAATGAAGATTCGAGTATTTCTTTCAATGCTCTCGACGGCACCACTATTTCTGCTGGCAGCCAAACAGGGACAAGCCTAGGACTAGACTCCGATCCAGATGGCGATTCGATCAAGATGATCTCGCTTGCTGGCGCAAAAAATGGCACAGTGAGCTTTGCGGCCGACGGCACAGTAAGCTATGCGGCCAAAGCCGACTTCAATGGCACTGAAGTGCTCGAATACATCATCGGCGACGGCAATGGCGGCTTTGCCACCGGCCAGATCACCATCGAAGTGCTACCGACCAATGACGCTCCCGTTGCAGTCGACGACCTTTACCAAGCCCAACAAGAGACACTGCTCACCATCCCAGCCAGTGGAGTGCTAGTCAACGACTTTGATACCGACACTCCCGCTGATCCGCTAAACGTTGATGTGACGAAAGTACCGGCTTTGTCTGCCCAAGGCGGCACAGTGAGCCTAAATGCAGACGGTTCATTCAGCTACCAAGGGGCAAGCGGCTTCAGTGGTCTGGATAGCTTCGAGTACTGGGTCAGCGACGGCCAAGGCGGCTTCGACAATGCGACAGTGAACATACTGGTAACAGGCATCCCGAGCGCCAACAATCCTCCGCTTGCTGTTGACGATACGCTTGTGATCCTCGAAGATTCCAGCATTTCCTTCAATGCACTCGATGGCAGTACCTTCTATTCTGGCTCAGCACAAGCAGGCACAGCACTAGGCCTAGACAGCGATGCAGACTTGGATTCGCTCAGTTTACTGTCGCTCACTGGCGCTAAAAACGGCACAGTGAGCTTTGCGGCTGATGGCAGAGTGAACTATACCGCCAATGCTGGCTTCAGCGGCTCAGAAGTGCTCAACTACTCGATCGGTGACGGCAATGGCGGCTTTGATACAGGCCAAATCAACATCTCAGTGCTTCCGGTAAACGATCCACCGGTTGCGATCGACGATAGCTATCTAGCCAAACAAGACACTGAGCTCACTATCCCCTTGGCTACTGGTGTGCTCGTCAACGACTTCGATACTGACACCATTCCTGACCCCTTAAACGTTGACTTGACTAAGCTTCCCCTTAGCTCAGTCCAAGGAGGAACTGTAGCTCTCAACCTCGACGGTTCATTCAGCTACAAAGGGGCTAGCGGTTTTAGCGGCCTAGATAGCTTCGATTACTGGGTCAGTGACGGCAATGGCGGCTTCGATAGCGCCACGGTAAGCATTGTGGTGGCAGCCACCCCGGTCACCCCAAACACACCGCCAGTTGCCGCCAACGACACGGTGGTCATTCTCGAAGATTCTAGTATCTCTTTCAGCGCCCTTGATGGTGTGACTATCTATTCCGGTACAGCTCAAACAGGCTCTGCCCTAGGCTTAGACAGCGATCCCAATGGCGACACAATTCAGCTGCTCTCGCTCAGTGGCGCCAAAAATGGTGTGGTGAGCTTTGCGGCTGATGGCAAAGTCAGCTACAACCCAAATCTGAACTTCAACGGCACAGAAAATCTCGAATATGTGATCGGTGACGGCAAAGGCGGCTTTGCCCAAGGCAAGATCACGCTAATAGTCCAGCCTGTCGACGATCTTCCCAGCGGCGGCATTGATGCAGTGGCTGTCCCAACCTTGGTCTATAACGACACTGACCAGATCCAGTTCGGTGACAGTCTAGTCTTCGGGATAGACGTCAAAGACCCCGACGGCATAGCGAAATATTCTTTCTCAGTCAATGGCACTGAAGACAATAATTTCTACCTGACAACTGGCGATCTCAGTACAGCCGTAAACGCCTATGGCGCCAAGTTGGCTCCCGGATCCAGTAACGATCTAGCAGTGAAAGTCTATGACCAAGCCGGCAATGCTCCTGTTCTTTTCACCGATAAGATCCTCGTTACAGCCCCAGAGCCTATCGCCCAGCTAAACATTCCGACAAACACCACCTTTGACATAGATGGTACAAGTGGACCGATAGCCCCAAACAGCGGCTGGAATGCTGGCTCAGTGACACTTGACGCCAACGGCTCGAAAGCCAGCAACCTTTTAGCCCCAATAGCCAAATACGAATTCGACTTCAACAATGACGGCACCTATGACTACTACGAAAGTACTGGCTTCGCTCCAGACGGCTCTTTTGACGGGATCACAAACAAAGCCTTCGCTACCGGCAAACAAACAGTAGGCCTGCGCGTCACTGATATCTTCGGCTTCTCAGACACTACCAGCTCTAGCTTCACCGTCAATAGCGCCCCTGACGCCAAGCTGATCACGCCTGTACAAGGGGCCAAAGGAGTGATCATCAGTCTCTTTGGAAACACCTCTACTGACCCAGACGGCAACTTGCTGGAGTATCAGTTTGAGATCTTCGATTCAGCCAATAAACTAATCACCACTATCGAAGAATATGCCCCCACCGCTGACGGCAAGGCTGGCTTTATCTTCAGCGATCTCGGCAAATACAAAGTAGTCCTCACTACTACAGACACGCTTGGTTTGCTGGATACCAGCACAAACTTCATTCAAATAGTCACCAATCCTAGTGCTGGTCTAAATATAGACGGTGATCTGAACAATTCCGGCAGCATAAACCTCGTCAATGGGCAAATCCCCACAGGACCAGGTACGGATAAAGTAGTGGGCGGCTCCGATACTAGCCTGGGAAACAAAAGTAATAGCTTTACAGCTCCTAACAATGGAACTGAAGGTTTCTTAAACAAAGACAAATCAAGCTATCTCCTCCCCACTGACGAAGGTGCAGGCATCTCCTTCAATGCTGGGTCACCTCCCGGAACTCCACCACCAGCGAAACCAGGCTGGAGCATAGTGAATGTCGATGCTTGGGTTACTCTTGACGCCACAAAATCGCTGAGCGCCTCAGGGTTAGCTGGCGGCATAGAAAGCTATCAATTCGATTTCAACAATGATGGCGTAATCGACTATATCGAATCAAAAACTGACAAAAATGGCGATGGTACTTTTGAGTATTTCTTTGAGCTTCAAGGCTCACAGATCCTCACTCCGACAGATAAACTCCAAGTTGATCTGATCAATGGCGGAGCCCAGCCTATTGCGGTAACAGTAAGCATAAATCCAACTGAAACTTTCACCGGCATCACCGCAATCCAACAAGCGGAGAATTTTTTAGAAAGCTATAACCTGAAGACCAGCATGCAGTCTAGCGATCCAAACAAGCTAGCCTTCGGCAAAGAAAACTACACTGTCACCTTTGAGTACGCTGACGGGTCTAAAGTGAGCCAAGTTGAATACTTCTATCTAGTCGATACAGCTAGCACTCTTTTTGATACGAAGTTTGACGGTGTCACAAAATTCAAGTTCATACCGGGTTACCAGATAGACCCCGATTCAGTACCTCATCTTTTCGCTTCAGAATTTGATATAACCAGCGAATTCATTGATGCCAAGGTCACTATTACCGATGAGTTTGGTCTTAGTGCGGCTGCAATGGACAAATTCCAGCTGAATTTCAAATCTCTGTTGCCTCCCACTGCTTCTCTAGAACTCTTCTATAGCGGTCAGCAGCAAGACCTCTGGACAGTGAAAGCCGGCCAAACTTTCTATCTAGACACCAGTGGCGCTTTTGACCCAGATGGCAATCTTGTCGGTCGTTTCATCGATATAGGCGGAGACCAAGTCTATGAATTTTCTGGCAGTGATAAAAATTATGCTCAAGAATATGTGATCTTTGACGCTGGCACCTACAAGATAGGAACAGTTGTCCTCGATGATGGAGGACGCCTCAGTCCTCCTATTTACAAGACTTTGGTAGTCACCCCAAATGCCGCTCCAAAAATCACTTTTGATCTGAGCGGAGATATCTATGACCAATACGGCTTTGCCAGCACCTTTGACCCCTTGCGCTTAGAAGCGAATGTGATTGAACCAGATGGCGACCAAGTAATCAGAACAGAATTTTATTTCAGCAGTGGCGGCGGATACTATTTCGGCAACCCGAACTATATAGAGTGGAAAGGCGGCTATGACCAAAACGGCGACGGAAAAATAGGGATCATCAATATAAGCCTTCTCAGTTCTGAAAAAGACTATCGGGGAGCTTATGTAACTTATGGAGTACAAGCAAACGAAGCCCTAGACTTCTCCCAAGACGGAGTAGTTGATGGCAAAGTAGAGCACACCTATTCTGGTGGCGGCAAACAAAAAATAATGGTCGCTGCCTATGACCAATACGGCGCCAAAGGCTATACGGTCTTTGAAGGTCCGGATAACAGTGTACAAACCGATGATTTTATTGAAATAAAATACGCTCTCTTCACCGATGTTTTGACAGAACAATATGTCTTCAATGCCATAGATCCAAAAACTGGTGAGAAAAACTCAATAGGCTGGGTGCAAGCCAGCGATAGCTATGCGATCTTCGGCGAGATCACCAAATACGAATTCGATTTCGATTCTTCAACTCCCTACTACAATACGCTGATCGACCTAACAGACTCAGTGATAAAAGTCACTGACTACTATGAAGAATGGCTAGCTGGTGCCGATGGAAAATATGGCTTCGAGGGCATAGATGATGCTCAAAAAGCCCAGTTTGCTTTAGATGACGAAAAATTCGCTCTAGATGGCAAATTCGATGGGAAGTTTGAAGGTGAGTATTTCTATGAAGACTCCAAGCCTGGAAATAGAGCCGTTGGGGTCAGAATCACAGACAATCTAGGAAATAAAGTCTCCAGCTATGACTTCTTACTGATCAATGCTCCTCCAACCACGAACGTAACTGTCACTCACGCCAATCCCAATAAGCCGGGATCACTGGTCTTGATTGACTCAGTAGCTAGAGATGAATTTACCCGCATAACCGTGAGTGGCGTTGCTAGCTTAGGTATTCAAAAATCAGAGTTCAATATCTTTGAAGTTGGAGACACAGACGGTGACGGCAATTTCGGAGAGCTAATCTATTCCTATGCTGAAGGCTTTGTCTATGACGCAAACGGTTTCGAGTGGAAATCAGCAGGCCTAGACAATAAACTAGGTACAGCTGACGATGTCAGCCTTGCTGGGATCTCTAGTGGGGCTGACGAAATCTTGGGGACAAATGACGATGTCTTTGCCCCTGACGGCGTCTTCAGCGGCAGTCACAAATATACTTTTCCTCGCCAAGGCGAATACAAAGTAGTCTCAAAAGTGACTGATTTGTTTGGGTTGAGCGCTATCAGCGAAAAGAATTTCTACGCATATGAAGGCACTCCAGACACCAGCTTTTTGCTCTCTCAGATTGACAGCACAGGCAAAACCATCACCGACGGTAGAAACTATGATCCTGACAGCACTTTTGTACTCTATAACGCTACAGCCGGAAATATTCTCCTTGATGCATCTGCAACCACTATCCCAGACGGCAAAGGAGAAATCACCGAATACTGGTTCGATTCTGGCCTTGGAGCTCCTGACTATGACTATGTCGAAGTGCGTGAAGCTGGACTAGACAATAAATTCGGCACCACAGACGATATTTTCTCCGGCTATTCTTTTGAACTGGACAAAACCAAAAACACTATAGTCAAAGTACTGAGTTCTTTCGATAGTTCTTTTGACGGTAAGCATGAGTTCACTTTCCAAGACAGTGACGCCGCTAATGTCGCTGAAGCAAATGTCAAAGTAGTATCCAGCTCAGGGGCTTTTGCCAGATCGCTCAATACTCTCTGGGCTCTTAATACTGGCCCCTATTCAAATAACGACACTGTCGCTGTTAGCCAAATAGATCCAGGCAAAGATAAGATCTGGGGCACTGGCGACGACGGAATAGGAGCTCCCCAGTTTGGGATAGTGCAAGTAGATGACAAGCAAGAAACAAATGAATTCGTAATCGACGCTTCGTATAGAGTTTTTGACCTTGAAGGCTTAGTAACCAAATATCAATTTTGGCTAGACCAAGACGGCGACGGAATCACAGAATACACCTACTCCGAAGAGCGCCTAGCCGGTGCCGATAAAATCCTCGGCAACGCAGATGATACTTACTCGGCCGCTGATGGTGACTTCGATGGCAAGCATGCCAGCACTTTCCTACCAAAAGCCGCCAATGGAAGCCTTGATATCAGAGAAGTGAAGACTCAAGCTTGGGACCAGATCGGCATGGCCTCAGAAGTCTTCAATAATTTCATCACCGTAAACAGTGCTCCGACAAATGGCTTAAGTCTTGCTGACGCTCAGCTCGGAAACGTCTCTCAGATTTTTGCTTTAGGTCAAAAAGTACTGCTCAACAGCAACTCAAGCGACCCAAATCAAATCTTTAGCGATCTCTGGAAAGGACCAGGCACAGGCACCTATAGCACTGCATTTTCCTACCTTGGCCCCTATGATTTTCTGGGCAAGCTAGGGAAATATGAGTTTGAGATCTATGACCAAAACGGTGGCCTGATCTGGGAATACTCGGAAACCGAACCCTACTACAATGTAAAATCTGCCAGTTATATAAAAGGCGGCACGGCTACCTATGAAGATTCTATTGGCATTGCTGCTGACGGCAAAGTGGATGGCAAAACCTTCTTCAGCTTTGATAAGACTGGCACTTATACAATAAAATCAAGCAGCTCAGATCTCTTCGGTCTCAGCGATTCGTCGAGCCTCACTATCAGCATCGTTGAAGCTCCAGCGATCAGCTTTGTAGCCACTCAGAGCGCTGGAAGTACGCTAGCAAACAATACTCTCGATCTCAGTGCTTCGGCTTTTGGAGCTGTCAGCTATAGCTTTGACCTCGACGGAGACGGCGACCTAGATCTTACAAATACTAGCGGCTTAGCTCAGGGCGTCTCTTTTGCCACCAATGGCGATTTTGTACCCTCTGTCACTATTGTCGATCAAAATGGTCTAGTCTTCAGCCAGTCTTTGAAAGTAAACACCCCAAAGACTATCGGCTTTTCCGCTCTTCCCAAGTTAGTAAATACTGGCGATCAAATAAACTACTATTTTGGGATCTTTTCCGACACAGACAATGATCTGGTCTCTTATCGTCTTGAATTCGATAAAGACGTCAATGGTGATGGAAAACTCGGTGACTTCGTTAGCTTTGATTCGGCTCTCAACGTCACGGGCGGCAATGCCAATTTAATTGCAAATATAGACAATTCCAAATTTCTAGTATCCACTGCCCCTATTTTAGGAGTTGGAGCAGTAGAAGCCAAGCTCTATGCAATTGATGGTTTGGGACTGAGCGCTGTAGCCAGTCATCAATTTACGATCAATACAGCCCCAGAGCTGGATTTCAATGCCCCTTCTTTTGTCGGCCAAAATCAAAACACTGTCTTCGATGCTAGCGGCTCCTCTGACCTAGAGAAGAATCTTGTCAAATATTCCTTCGATTTCAATAATGACGGCAAGACAGATTATGTGGAATGGGCTCGTGGCTACGATCATGACGGCAACAAAACTTTAGCCTATCTGGAATCGGTGCAAGACTTTGCTTTAGACGGTCAATTTGATGGCCTAGTCAGCAACACTCACCTCCTCGATACAAATGGTGACAAAAAAGGCGACACTAGCATCCGTGAGCTATTCTTCTCCCAGCTTGGAAACTACGAGTACACTGTCACAATTGAAGACAGCCTAGGGCTCAAAGCAAGCAGCCAAAGGACAATATCGGTAGTTGATGGTCCAGAGATCTTAGCTATTGGTCCTACAGGTCTAATAGTCGGCAAAGCTTATGAGCTTGAGCTCAGAAACCTCAATGCTGGCTCAGCGCCTATAGAAAAATATTATTTCGATTTCAATTTTGATGGCACTTGGGACTATGTAGAGTCGTCTAGCAATGCCCCAGACGGCACTTTTGATGGCAAAACCAGCTACAACTTCAGCACTCCCGGCGAGTACAATGTCAAAGCCCAAATTTTAGACACAGCCGGCGTGTTCTCCGAAGGCAAAATCAGTTTCAAAGTCAATAGCCCTCCTGAAATCAGCTTCATTGACGCTCTATCCGAAAATGTCACCTTTGCCGCTCAAGCAAATGAAAATATAATCGCAGCCGGCGCCAAGCTCAGCCCTAAAATCTTCGTTGGAGACGCCGACAGCAATATCAGCTCTTATTCTTATAATATTAAGCAGCTCTACACTCAGCGCAGCTCTACTCGGAATCGAATCTTTCGATACTAGCCTTCTCAGCTCAGGCAAATACAATCTTGAGTTCAAAGTAACTGACGCTCTTGGTCAGGAGGCAACAAAGTCTGACATCTTTACGATCAACATGGCCCCCTCCCTAGTCATCGATGCTAGCAATATCTCCCTAAAAGGCCAAGCTCAACTCAATCTCAATTCAGATCTTTCCATTGACATAGACAAGAATCTTTCTTTCTTCCAGTTCAAGATCGATGGCCAACAGTTCTGGAGCCCCCAATACGTCGGAGGTGTGTCTCTCACTGAAGCAGCTGAAACGGCTATGAATTCTAGCAGCCTAGGAGGGCATACTATCACCGTGCGAGTAGTGGACAGCACAGGAGCGGAAAGCATCAAAACAGACTCCTTCACCTTGGCCGAAGGCTCTAAGATCGGACTAGACGCAGTCTCAGTAAGCCTAACAGGCAGCTCCAATGCAATAAACAATCTAATAAATCCAAATACCCCTCTCAGCGTAACTCTCGATCTGATCGCTGGTGGTTCGGCAATCAACAATTATGAATATCGTTTTGATAATGGTTCCTTTGTCTCTTTCAGTGACGAAAGCAGCTTCCGCAACGCTCTAGCGAATCTAAGCAGTCTTGGACTAAACGCCGGAGCTCATGAACTGGAGGTCAGAATCACCGATGGGGTAGGCGCTATCAGCCAAAAAAGCTCTTTTACGATCAATAGCGCTCCTACAGGGGCAAGCTATGACCCGATCACTGCTACCCTAGCCGGTCGCTCCGATCCAAGCCTAAACATAGTCTCAGGCCTCGGCATAGCCCTCAATAATAAAGTCAGCTTTAACGATTTAAATAATGACTTAGTCGAATATTCCTTCAAGGTCGGCAACGCCGCTTGGCAGGGTTTTAGCAGCGAAATCGATCTGGAAAATGCCCTCGCTGCCTTTGATATGCGCTCAACTAGCGCCGGAGGAAGCTTGATAGCTGGCGAAAGTTATCTAGTTCAGGTGAAAGCAGTAGACTCGCTTGGTCTGAGCAATATTCAGCAAGGCAGTTTTAGCGTCAATGCCGCTCCCGGAGCTGGAAGCATAGATCTAGTCCGAAACCGCAATCCCAATATAATCATTGCTGGTGGTCTTGATTTTGCCATCTCAAGCGCCTTCCAAGACTTCAATAAAAATATAGTCGGCTACGAATATTCTCTAGACGGCACAAACTGGCTCAGAGACACAAGCAATAATCCCTTCAGTTCATCTGCTCTCAGCACTGCAATAAACACTTGGGGCAATAGTCAAAGCGCTATCGGTGATTATAAGGTCTATGTTCGAGCAATTGACGGGTTTGGTGAAGTTGGGACTACTGTTAGCGATACTTTTAGAATCATTGAAGGCGCTGAAATCAGCGATCTAGACGCTGTCAGCTCAGGAGCAGGCGCTAGCTCAAACATCATCAACCCCAATGGACTAGGTGGCTACCAAGCAAGTGCTGGCCTGCAAATCCAAGCTGGCCTCAGTCCTGTTGAAAATTACTTCTACAAACTATCTACAGGTGACAAGCTAGATAATGGAATCTGGATTCAGGCCACTGATCTCGATAATAATGGCCTAGACCAAAATGATTTAATCAAAGCTATCAATAGCTCTGCCGCTAGCAAAACGGCTGCCGGGCTATACACGCTAGGCGTCTATGTTGAAGATGCAAATGGGCTAAGCGACATAGCCACTAGTCAGTTCACGCTCAACGATGCAGCGAAGATCACTACTTTCGATCCGATCACTGGCTCCAGCGGCTCTGATCCTAGTACAAATCTAATAAATCCCAATGCCAATTTATCCAGCTTCTTCAGCTTTGAGAATATAACTGGAAATATAAGCAGCATAGAGCTCAGCTTCGCTGGAGACATCAGAACCTTCAGCTCAGCTAGTGAGCTCAGCGACTATCTAAACACCTATGATCTTCAAGCAAGTCTCAATGCTGGCAAACTGAGCAGCACGCTTACAAACAATCTAAGCGTCACAGTCACAGATCAATATGGACTCTCTAGCAGCCAAAGTTCATCTTTTCTCCTAAACGAAGCCCCCACTATCACTGGCTTTGACGCTGTCCCTGGCCGCGCCGACAATCTCGCCAATGCTGGACAGATGAATGCTAGCCTCACAGCCAGCGATCCCGACAATAACATTAAGAGTTTCTTCCTCCTAATCGATAACCAATTCAACGCAAACGATGCCAAGGCCGGCGATTGGCTGGAATACAACTCCTCCTCTGCACTCAGACAAGCGATCAATGCTCTTGGTGATAGCGCTGTAGCCGGCTCTAGCTATACTCTCTCCATTAAAGTGGCTGACTCTCTGGGACTTACCTCCTCAATAGTGAGCAGCGATCTCTATCTGAACCAAGCGCCAAGTATCAGCGCCATAGACACAGTGATAGCCAATATCGGCGACAATCTGGGCACTACAAAACTGATCGAAGGAGCTAATAAGATTCTCAATTCCGTGAATCTCGGCACTGACTTTGAAGCCCGCTTTACAATAACAGATGACAATAACGATCTGATCAGCTACGAATACAGAATAGACAATACTGGGGCTTGGACTAGCTTTGCTGGCCAAATAGGCATAAACACGCTAGGGCTAAGCACAAACGGACTCAGTGAAGGATCTCACACCCTTGAGATCAAGGTAGCCGATTCCGGAGGCTTTGTCAGTAGCAATCCGGTCAATTTCACGATCAACAGTGCTCCAAAGGTCGCTTCTTTTGACGCTGTAGCCCTAGATCAGACAGGAATATCACTAGATCTTGGCAACCTAATCAATCCCGGACAACAACTACAAGCAAATATTCAAATAACTGACGATGCCCCCGATCTGGTCTACCAGTACAGCTTTGACAATGGATCTACATGGGTGAGTACCTCTGCTCCTGACACGCTAGGCAAATTCACTTTACCGGGACAAAGCAGCTCTGGAACTGTACTGGTCAAAGCCACCGATCTTTTGGGTCTTTCCACGACTGTCTCAGATAGCTTCACCGTAAACGCTGCTCCGTCTGTTGGTTCGATTGACGCTAACAAGAACTCCACTGAGAGCGTTTATTTTGCAAGTAGTTTCGATTTCGCTTTCTCTAGCAATTTTCTTGACAGCACAGGAAGCATTGTTAGCTACCAGTATAGTTTTGATGGGGGTAGCACTTGGTCTTTAGCGACACCAGCGAGCAGTTTCACCGATGAGATCAATACCGCCGGTCAGAGTCTCAATGCCGGAAACTATAACCTACAAGTGAAAGGGATCGATGCTCTTGGTCTCAGCTCAACGGTAGCCAGCCAAAGCTTCAACATTGCCACGGCGATCACGATCAGCAGCTTCGATGCGGTGACCACTGGCGGTGGCGCAGCCGGCAATGTGATCAATGCACAGGCTCAAGCAGGCTTTGGTTTCACTCCTAAGCTAGTTTTTGATGATGGTGGCGCTCAAATTACCAACTACGCCTACAGCATCAATAAAGTCGGTAGCGCCGAAAACTGGGTGACAGTAAACACCGATCAAAACGCCGATAGCAAAGTCGATACGGCCGATCTGTTAATTGCAATAGAGAAAGCAGGCCAAGCGCTCAACCCTACTCTAGACAAATACGGTTTAAACAACTACGAACTCTCCATAAAACTGAGCTCGGCGCTAGACTCAGTAGAAGCCACTAGCGCTTTTCAGATTAACAATGTTCCTTTTTGGGATTCAGATCTTTTCGACGCTGTCGGATCAGATACGGCCAATAGTATTGCCAGCTCTAATGTAGTCAATCTAAATACTCCTTTTCAAAGCGCTACTTTTGCCGTTCGCCCCGATAAATTGGAAGATATAGTGTATGAGTATCAATATTCTTATGATGGCGGCACTCAATGGAAGACTTTGGCGGAAAATGACGTTAAAGCTTTCAGCTGGTTCGATGCAATTTTCTATACTTACACAACTTTACCGGGAATCAGCGCCGACACAAATATCTTGATCAAAGCCATCGATGATTTCGGGCTCTCCAGCGTCATTTCCTCTAGCCAAGTCTATGTCAATCAAGCCCCTAAGCTAGGCACTATAGACGCAAACATCGGTGACAGCGACAATATCTTCGGTGTGGGCAATGCCAACTTCGGAATAGTGAGCCCCTTCACCGATACAACAGGAAGCGTCCCCAATTATCAATATCGCCTCAATGGCGGTAGCTGGAGCGCAAATATTCCCACCGCTAATCTCACTAGCAGCGTAAATGCAGCGATTAATGCCTTGGGTGTCGGCGCTCACAGCCTCGAACTAAAAGCAATAGACCAACTCGGCTTAGTCTCCTCTGTTGCCAGCAATAATTTCAACATTGCGGCCGGTGTTACGATCAGCGCCTTCGATGCCGTTAAATCGGGTCTAGGCGCAACTAACAACATCATCAACCCCAATGACATCAACAATCTAGGCTTCGATGTCAATCTCCAATACTCAGACGGTGGATCGCCACTTACTGGGATGTTCTACAGCATCAAGCTTACTAGTCAAGCCCACGTCTACACTGAGGTAAAAACAGACCTAAACGCTGATAGCAAGATTGACATCAACGATCTGATCTTCGCCATAAACGATCAGAAAATAGCTGCCTCGACCAGCACCAACTGGGAGCTCTCGGTCAAGTTAGCCAATGCCGTTGATACAACTGGAATAACCAAAACCAGTGCTTTCACTCTAAATAAAGCCCCCGAAACTTCCACCTACGCTAGCTACTACAATGGAGGCAAGCTCAATCTGATCGAATCCACCAATGAAAATCTAGGTACAGGGCTCGATATAGGCAATTTAGTGAATAATAACTCAGCTATATACGCCAAACTCGGCTTCTTTGCCGATGAAAGCCTCGATGTATATAACTCTAAAATCGAAACTCTTCCCGGTGTAGGTAATTCTGATTATCACTATTTCGGCACCGGTGTCACTTATGCCTATTCCACTGACAATGTAAATTGGACTTCCCTAATATCCGAGCAGGCTATTGGAGAATTTGGCAGTTCTGCCCAGGTTGGACGTTTCTACGAGCTCAGAGGAGGAAGTTTTCAAGAATTATTCACTTACGTTTTGCTACCCGGCCAAACCAACTCAGGCACCATTTATTTCAAAGCTACAGATGACTTCGGCCTCTCCTCACAGACTTTCTCCGATACTTTCACCATCAATCAAGCCCCCACGACTGGAACGATTGACGCCAATGTCACTGACAGCGATAACGTCTTCTTCCAAGGTGGCTTTGACTTCGCTATCCAGACAGCCTTCGGGGATAATACCGGCAATATAACTTCCTACCAATACAAATTCACCGGACAAACAAATTGGAGCAGCTCAATAGACCCCGCCAGTCTAGCCAATTCGATCAATGGCGCCGGAAACGCTCTGGCCGCCGGTTCTTATACACTCCAAGTAAGAGCGATAGACCAGCTGGGCTTAGCATCAAATGCAGCTACCAGTAATTTCACCTTGCTAGCTAACAGCGTGGTAAAAATCAACGCTTTCGACGCGATAGACAACGACGGCCTAGCAGGAAATTTAGATTCGAATAGGGATAATTTCATTCAAACTGGCACCACCTCGATCAAGCTAGCCGCAAATGTCGATAATCTGCAAAATAAATCTCTCACTTATAAATATTATTTAGATCTAAATAAAGACGGTGATTTCGCCGATGCTGGAGAACTGATCGGTTCAAATAGCTCTACTGGAGTGAACAATTCTTTCACCTACAATCCGAGCGCTTTGGCCGCTGGCAAATACAATGCTCGCCTAGATGTTTCTGAAGCTAGCAGCGGTCTGAAAGTCTCAGCTAATGATTATATTCAAGTAGCACCGTGGATCATAAAGACTTTTGATGCGACTGATTTCAACGACTATGCCCCCAATCAAACTGTCTACGTAGACACTACGCCCACCGATATTTTGACTCAAGGAGAACGAATTCGTTTTATCGCCGACCCAGAGGGAAACACTAAAGGCGTCACCTACCAGTATTTCCTAGACCTCGATAAAAATGGTCGCTTCGACGATGCCATCGATGAAACAGCGATTGAAGATTATGGCTCAGTTTCAGTCTCTGGAGCAGGGGGAGCTCCTTTTCCTCTCGGATATTACTGGGCCGGAATTAACGATATGAATCATACTAATCTGGCCACTTCGACTAAGCTAACTGCTGGAGAATACAATATAAAACTGGTAGCCACTGATGGCGCCGTCAGCCAGACTCTATATGATTCTTTCTCGATAAAAGGTGGCTGGAATGTCAAAGACATTGGGATCTCAACAGACGCAATAAATATGAACGCTACAAATTCGATCAACAATGGAATTCAGACTCATCTATTAGCTCAGTTTAACAATACTTCGGGAGTGACTCTTACTTCAAAGACTTTTTATGTCGATT
>JBGSRC010000002.1:0-39381 GCA_041737745.1 Candidatus Caenarcanales bacterium | reverse complement strand
GATCGTGTCTAATTCAGAAGAGAATTCTGATTTCAATTTGTTCACATCAGCCATATCGCTCGCTGGTACGTTACCGCGACCTTCTACGACTTTGATCACTTCATATAGTGCCTGTGCCAACTCATAACGAGTTGCTGGGCGATTTCCTTTGAATGTGCCATCAGGATAGCCTTCTAACACATCGTATTTTTCTACTAGTTCTTTGAGAGCTTTGTAGGCCCATACGGTTGGATCGACATCTACTAGGTCGCTGACGCGCGTCACTTCAGCTACCGCGGGCACGCCTACGAGGATTGCCATCCCCAAACAGGCTGCTTTAAGCAAGTTACTTTTTTTGTTTGTATTCAAAAACATTGAGTTTTCGCTGGAGGGTTTACTCTTGGAATGTTAGCTGGTTGTTAGAACAAAACACAATCTGTATTTCAGAACAAATTCTTCCTTATAGATAATTTTTTATCTTTGGGAACTTTCTTTGCCTCGATCTAAAATCCCCCGACTTCAGATCTGTTTACGATAACTGGATACAGAAATTCCAATGAACAACCCCTATTAAGTCATCTGCTATCACTCTTATAGCACTTAGAAGCTTTTCAAATAACCCTATAACACTTGTTATCACAGACTTTTTAGTGCTTTCATCCAAACTATTATCTATAAGCTCTGACGTTTCCCTCTATAAGTTTTTTTTCTTATTTTTAAGCTCTTACCTATATAAAGATTTTCTCTTGTAGATGTCCACTGAGCTAGCTAAGCTGGTTTTATGTTGAATCATCAGCCATCACAAAGTCTTCAGAACTCCACTCAGTGGTTTGGGCTGGCTAGTTTCTTCAAAACTTTTGATTTATGCAGAGGACTTAGTTAGATGTACGGAATTACTGCCTTCAACTTTAATACAAACCAAGAGGCTTCTACACTGAGCAAGAAGCCAGAGTCTGTCGTTAAGCATAGAAGCAAAGACTCTTATCACTCCAAGAACGTTCAGACATTGGCAGAAAAACTTAGATCGCTCGTATCTAAGACCAAGACTAGCAGCTAAGCTTTTACTTTATTGCGCTTCTCCCGCTCTTGAAGAGGGATTTGTCTAATAACTATTGAGCTTTAAAAGTATTTTGAGTAGCATTTTTGTAGAGAACATCTTTTGGTGAGGTAGTCATCTCACCTGCGCTTTTGCGGTCTTGGGAATGTCTTACCTGCTCCCAAGGAAAGGGGTTCATCTTTTTTGAAAGAAGCTTAGAGACATCACTTGTCTTCTCCATTCAAACTCAAGCTAGATTAATTCTCGCTGTTGAAAACAAGCGTCAGAGCTATTCAAATAATTTTGCAGCTTGATACTATCTTAGAAAGACGACACTCCTCGCATCTGCCGTCTTGCCCCTAAATCAAAGTCAGCTAGAAACGTTTTGACCAGGCAAAAACTCTTTAGCAAATAACTTGCGAAGTCTTTTCAGTTCAAGCAAAGCATCGTTTGGAAAATCCTTGCTCTTCACATCGTATTCGGATTTTTTTGTCTCCAAATAGTCAAGATATTCTTTTTCTTCCCGATAATATTTTTCCCATCTTCTCTGGGAGAGCTCACTCATCCAGCTCGATCTTTCGGTAGAAGACATTTCTTTTAGTCTCTTAAAACGAGTGACAGGGCCCGAATCAGCTTTTGCGTTGGTACTGGAATCGTTCATGGTTAAGATTTTTACCTCAAAGTTTCAAGACCGTAGCTTACAGTATACCGTATGGGGGGTAGGTACTTGTCAATATGCGCTTCGCATCTTTACTTTTATTTAAGATTCGAAAAGCTTGCAATTCCCTAAGAACTTAACGTTAACACAAAAAGCCCCACCAAAAACAAAAGAGCCAGCCAGATTGTTTTCCGGCGGACTCATTTGTTTTGTTTTTTCGGTGAAGACCTAGCCACAATGGCAAGCTTCATGGCCACAGCCTTTTTTGCCGTCAGTGTGTCCTGAAGAACAGGCATCAGAGCAGAAAAGGGCGCCAGCTTTGGCGTGGGCTTCGTCTGTTACGAGACAAAGGCAGTTGGGGCAGGCACATTTTTGGTTTAGTAGTTGGTTCATATTTTTTCCTCCACTTTCATTGTACCCCACCCCCCACGTGTATCCAAGTTTTTAAAATTAAGCTTTTCTCACACCCCTTAGGGGTACTCTCTGTTTAGTCAAAGAAGCCCCTATCCTTTTCTGTTATTGGGTCTTCGTTTTGCTCGTGTCCGAAGCTATCGGCCTCGTCTGTTGGGAGCGAAGGTGGCTTTTTTATTTTTTTACGTTTCGGTTGTTGTTCTTCGCGGGATTTTCTTTCTTTGATTTGTTGGAGCTTTGAGGTTATTCCGATTTGGGTGAAAGTTTCTGCGTCTATTCCGCGGGGATCTATTCTGATTTCATCGGTCATTTGGGGTTGACCTCCTAGTTCCATTATAGCTTGGGTCTTATTTGTCCTTTTTTTGGGAGCCTTGATCTCTGAACATCAATGAGATTGTTTTTCACTCTCTCAAAAGTTTCCTAGGTGGTTTGGAGGACGTCAAATAAACAAAGGCATTCCCCATAATTTGAGGGGTTGTTAAGGGCCTTCGGCCCCCTCAAACTCCCCCCTTATTTTGGGAGCCTTCAGCTCTGAAAATCAATGAGATTGTTTTTCACTCCCCCCAAAGTTTCCTAGATGGTTTGGAGAACGTCAAATAAACAAAGGTATTCCCCACAATTTGAGGGGTTGTTAAGGGGCGCTAGCCCCTTAAAGTAAATATTTCCCCAACCTCCAGTGGGGTTGAGATCACTGGAGGTTAAAAGAATATTTGCAATGAGAGGGCCTTCGGCCCCCTCAAACTCCCCCTTGACGAAACGAATAAAAGCTCTGGGGCTGCCTTCGTATCGCTAGCTTACAGCTAGGTTCTTGCTAAGCCCCTCAAACTACCCCCTTATTTTGGGAGCCTTGAGACAAAACAAAAAACTCTTAAAATATAGCCACGCTACTACGCACTGATAGCCTCTAGCTGCTTAATCCCCTTCACCAGATCATTGATCACCCTCACCGTCACAGTCAGCTTCCGCTCAGCCTCTAAAATCGAATAGACGAGCTCTGCCGAATCGAACTTCCGCTTGCCAGAAATCATCTCCTGTGAAAGCTGCTGTGGCTTAGCGATATCGGTAGAGATCTCCGCAAACATCTTGTTGAACGTAGCACCGACACTGCTCTGAGGTTTAGCTCCAGGCATCAGAGGAGTAGAGGGAAACTCCGCGGCGCCTGGGAGATTACCAGGACTAGGTGAAATAGGAAAATTTGGATAAAGTGGTGGCATCATTCTTAGTGAAATCCCTATATTTATCTTTCCCTCCTAAATGTCCACCTTTCGGCTGATTTCTTGGAATGTAAATGGCATTCGTGCTGTCCTAAAAAAAGGCTTTTGGGAAATAGTCGAAAACGACCTCAAACCCGATATCCTCTGCCTGCAAGAGACCAAAGCCGATGACAGCATCATGGCCAGTGGCGTCTTAGAGAAAGATGGCTACGATCTGGCTTGGCATAGCTGCCAACTGCGCAAAGGCTATAGCGGCGTCGCCACCCTCAGCAAGATCCCCGCCCAAGAAAAAAAAGCCGGACTGGGCTTAGCGAGCTTCGATCCAGAAGGACGAGTAGTTGTCAGTGATTTTGGGCACTTCGTGCTCCTGAACGTCTATTTCCCCAATGGTGGCAAAGGGCCGCATCGTGTCGAATACAAACTAAAATTTTATGCAGCCTGCCTTGACTATTGCGAAAAACTGAGACGCTCTGGCAAAAAAATCATCATCACCGGCGATTTCAATACTGCCCACCAAGAAATAGACCTACATGACCCGAAAAATAATCATAAAACCACCGGCTTCATGCCCGAAGAGCGGGCTTGGCTAGACAAACTAGTAACTCACGGCTACCACGATACATTTCGGGTGCTTCACCCAGAGCAAGCCAATATTTACACTTGGTGGGATCTGCGTACTCGCTCCCGCGATAAAAACAAAGGCTGGCGGATCGATTATTTCTTTGCGAGCGAAGAGCTGCTGCCAAATATCCAAGAAGCGTTTATATTGCCGGAAGTACAAGGCTCAGATCATTGTCCGGTCGGTTTGCTTGTTAAATTCTGAAGCTTTGCTCTATATTGACTAGCACTGAGAGATCTATCCTTTGCCAACTGAAACCCGCCTGAAACTTGCTGAGGGCACTGCTTGCCTGATTCTTGGTGGAAGCAGCCTGACCACTCTAGCCCCCGATGGCTCAGTTGAAAAGCACAGTTTTTATCCCACCAACGTGGAAGAGTTTTTGGGAGGTATTCTAGGCGGGGCTCTAGGTTACGGGCGTCTGAACAAGGGCAAAGCAGGAGTCTTAGTATTGGCTGGCCCCGGTGCTTTCCAAAACGAAGGGGCAACAGTAGCTCTAGTTCCCAGCCAACATCGCGTAAAAGATGACGCCAAACAAAGAGGACTTTCCCATTTCCCACTCAAACAACTTTTAGAAACGCGTTTTCGGGAAGCAGGATACGCCGTCCATGTCTTTGCCTACAATGACGCCGTGCCCGCACTGACTGCCGTCATGAGTCAGCCCAACACCGAACAAGTGCTCAGTGACTTCGAGCAAAAGCTCTCAAGCCCCAGCCGGTCTAGTTATGCCGTCAAATACATGATCAATGGAACAGGCACTGGCGAAGCTACTCTGCACCCAGATACACTCGAGCTGATCACGGCCGAGAAGGGTCATCTTAAGCCAAATTATTTATGGTATGAACTAAATCCTTTCTTCAAACTAGCTACTCAGCTGCCTCTGGTCGGCCAGAACAGATCGATTGAACGTTTGATCGCTGGCGGACCAGATCTACGCGAAGCTAGGCATTTCACCAAGATCCTGAACGCCGTGATCGCTGTTTTGCGCGATCCGCAACACTCACTCAATGCTGGCTTTTGTCATTTATTGGGCTTTTCTTCTCTGGAAGAGCTAACTGCGGCTGATGGAAAAGCGGGGATTTTGGGGCTTGATTTGCAGACAGAGGGGGCTTCTTCGCTTCGTAGTCTCGGCAATGCTCTTGGGCATGGAAGTATACTTGCTCAGCGTCTGCGTAACAAGCTAGCGCGCGCTCTGGGAGTATCTTTAGCTCATCTGCATTTTTGTATTGGGGAGATGCCCGATGCTCCATTGCACACTTTCATTGGGGTTCATGACATTCGGCCTTCGGCCTTGGCTTTTTTAAGGAGTGATGGGAGTACTACGGCTCTTTTCGCGAATTCTCCGGAGTGTTGGGTGGAGCTGAACCGAGGGGCTAGAGATTATGCTTTTGCTTTACTCGGTGATCGTCCTCATTTGCTTGAGGTTTTAGATATCAATTCTGTTTTCCCGAATATTCATCCGGATTTTGGTGGTTTACCGGAGTTGGCTGCCAGCAAGCTTAGAGCTTGACTTTTCTTTTTTATTCACAAGTCCTCAAAACAATTAACTTCCCAAACCTTCAGCAAAAAAATGTAAAGGTGAGATCACTGCAGGTTTGAATTTATTTTAATGGGGCCGCGCCCCCAAGCCCCCCTTGAATCTTGAAAAGGAGTGAAATAACACTCCCGGCACCAAAGCAATGTTTCGTCTCAATCAGGTGAAGCATCATGCTTCGGCTCAGCCTTGATAAGCTAAAGAGATGCGCCCAAACTTCCCAATTGCCGAAATAATCCCACCCCTTCTACTGGACTGCCTCAAAGACCATAAAGCCTATCTTGCTGGTGGCGTACTCAGAGACTACTTCAATGACCCCCAAAACGCCCAAAACGAAGACTTTGACCTAGTCATCTTCAATTGCCCCGATCTAGAAGGCCTAGCCCGCTCCATAGCCGACAAAGCAGAAGGGAGCTTCGTCGACCTCAGCCCCGAACACGGCGTCTACAGAGTGATAGCCGAAGGCTGGCAAGCCGATCTTTGCTTGCCCCGTGCCGTCAATATCGATGGCGATCTCTGGGCCCGTGATTTTACCGTTGACGCCATCGCCTGCGAGCTCAGTACAGGCCTGATCCTCGATCCAACCAGGGGAATAGAAGATCTTGGTAGTGGCCTGATCAGAGCAATCAAACCACGCGCCCTAAACGAAGATCCGCTGCGGATGCTCAGAGCCTATCGTCTAGCCTGCCAACTGGACTTTGCCATAGAAGCCGGCACCGAAGCTGTCATTGGCAAACTCGCCCCCCTAATTCGTTTAGTGGCTCCTGAACGGATCTCCGCTGAACTCTGGCAGCTACTGGGTAACAAAAACGCCTTTCCCTATCTCAAACAAACACTTGAGGTTGGCCTGTGGGAAGCGATTTTTCCTGAGTTTACAGAGATGCATCTTGTCCCAGCAAATAACTATCACCACCTGCCCCTGATCGAGCATACCTTCGAGCTGGTGCGCTTACTAGAAGCCGAGGCACGCGAAGAGATCCCCGCCGAAATCTTGGCCGAAGTGGAAGCCGGTCATCTGGGCGAAGTATCAGTGCTCGCTGCCCTGAAGATGGCCTGCCTGCTGCACGATATAGCCAAACCACAAACTTGGGAAATTCTGGGCGAAAAACATACTTTCTACAAACATGAAATCTATGGCGCCGAAAGGGTAGAGATGATTGGGGGGCGCTTACGCTGGTCAGGTGCAGTGAAAGAACTAATAGCTACCCTAGTGCTCTATCATCTGAGACCGTTCCAACTCACCAACAATCCCCAACAAGAACCGACCGAAAAAGCGCAAAGAAGACTGTTTCGCAAACTTGGCATCACTTTTCCAACGCTGATCGCTCTTTGTTGGGCTGATATGCTGGCTGTTCGAGGCCCTGCCGTCACAGCAGAGAGCCTAAACGATAAAAGAGCGCTCCTGAATAAACTTTATGCGGACTATAAGCTTTTTTTGGTGGAAGAAGCAAGACTAGAGCCCTTGCTGCACGGCGAAAGGCTGAGAGAATTGATCAAGGAAAAGGGAATAGCACCGACCAGCCAAATAAAAGACGCCCTAGAAGAGCTCCGTGACCGGCAATTCACCGGTGAGATCAAGACGCTAGAAGAAGCAGAAGTTTTCTTTCTCAGTCAGTTCGTTGCAAAGACCTAGATCTTGACCGTATTCGATCCCTTGGACAAGAACTCAGTGACAGCTTGCTCAGTTCTTTCAGCCAATAACTTATGCGGTTCGAAGATATTCTTGTAAAGGCCGCTTTGACTGATATAAAAATGCTCTTCTTGCCTCAGTCTTTCGGTGGTTAGGCGCAGTCCAATCCCTTTTTGGTGATGTTGGTTAAATTGTTGCAAGCTTTCGATCGTTAGATTGATGGCAGCCAAAGCGATCATCGACTGGATCATGCTCAGACTCTGGAAGCTCAAGTTTAAGCCCGGAATCACAACTAACAAAAGATTTGTGGCCAATTGCAGGTACTTGAGAGCCCTATAAGCAAAATATTGCTGATTTCCCTTTGAGTCATAAGCCTTAATCAAAGCCATTAAGCGAGCATAGGCTGGGCATTCTTGAAGTTCTTCGGTGCTGTAGTTTTTCATGAAAATAATACTTACTCAGTACATATGGCACAGAGCAAGCAAGTTTCTCTCGGTAAAAAGAACTGTGTTTTGAGGGATGAAATCAAACAATCGGTTTCATCTTGTAGATATCAAGCAGTTCTTCCAAAAACTCTTCTTCTTTTTTCTCGGCGATCGCTTTACTGACACAACCGCGAAGATGCGTTTCTAAGATCAGTTCTTCTACCCGATGAATGGCCCCCTTAACGGCTCTGCATTGATTGATAATTCCGTAGCAGTCATGTTCGGCTGGGTTGGAGACCATGCGCATGATCCCTTCTACTTGGCCTTGCGCTCTTCTAAGCCTCGCCAGTATCGAGCGATTATTATCTTCTTCGTTTTTGCTGGGTTGATGTCCTTCGACGTGCATAGTTTTTTCAGTTTTTATGTATTTCGCTACAATCATAGCAGCCGACTTATTTCACTTTAAAGAGCACTTCATTGCGCCTAAACCAAGGCAAAGTAAAGGGATCGTCATAGTAGGCGATTTTGGGCTCACCGACTAGAGTCAGTTTTTGCTCAGAGGCAAAAGATCTTAAGCGTTCGGTTTGCCGAGCGATCTCTGCGTCATTTGCTATACCGGAAAAACGAATAGCTACAGCGCGATAGGGTTCGCTCACCAAAAACCGAATCCGCTCATTTTTAGCCGTCGGCAAAGTATCGAGCGTATATTTTTTGGGCATTGTGAACTGAACAGTCCAGCCATTTTCTGATTGTGAAGGGGCTTGGGTGACAGGGGTGGTCATGCTTATTTTGGTTGATTGGCCTGACTGAGTGACAGGGGCTGTCATCTTGATGCTCTCTTTGGTCTCATTGCTGCCAAAGATATAACCGGCTAGAATCCGAAAACCGGTGTTTACGGCTGTTTCACGTGATCCCTTGACGTCCACTTCAGCGACCAAGCTAGAGCCATAATCTCGAATCTCCGTTGCTCCTTGTTTTTCTGAGACTTGATAGCTTGGGGTTTCAGAGCCTTTATAGGTACCGGAGGGCTCTTCAGCTTGAGCCTTCAGTCCAAAGAAGCTGGCTATTAGAAGGAACATGATGATTTGGTTTGATGAACTTTGCATGCTCTAAAGTATAGGTGTCAATGCTGGCGCGCAATGTTGGCTTTTAGATCGTTAAGCTCAAATAAACGTAAGGTGTTGATTGCATTAACAAGAGCTTATGATAAGATGAAATTTGAAGGTAAGGAACGTATGGACGAACATTCCCAAAGAACAAATAATCATAATATGACTCGGAAAAACACTGTTTCCCTCAAGCTACTGGATAAAGCCAACTCTAAAGTAATCCGAATTAATAATTTTCTCAACTTAAAAAAGCACCAATCAACAGAAACCCGAACACTTCGTCATGGTTTGGTGATCAAACTTCACGCCCTTCGCGAAGAGGCGATCAAGACTTTAGCGCCTAGACTGGATCCCGTTTCCCTCGATGAACTTCGCCTTGAGCTTTTGGCTTTGGCTGAAGAATATATCGATCACATTCTTTCCGAAGACGTTTCCACCCTAAATCTTTTGAACCGTTACTGGCAATGTCGCGGCTTACTTGAGCAAAGAATTCAAGAAATTGACCAGCTGCTTCATTCTTGAACCCAGAAGAACAGCAAACTTGGTCTTATGAGGAGCATTTTGAAGAGCTCCGCAATAGACTTATCATTTGTTTTTTGTTTTTATTACTGGCCTGCGCGGCCGGATTTTTCCTCACTCCTCCGCTGCTCTATGGTCTAAAGAACCTTGCGCCGGAGGGAACGCAGTTCTTTCAGATCAAACCTGGTGAACTTTTTTTTCTACACTTCAGGCTCAGTTTGCTTTTAGCTTTGCTTTTAGCTGGTCCTTTTTGGGGTTTTCAGCTTTTTGCTTTTCTCGATCCTGGTCTTAAAAGATCCGAGAGAAATTTTGGATTGCTTTTGCTTTGGTTGGCGCCTTTGTTGTTTTTTTTAGGGATAGCTTTTTGTGCTCTCTTGGCGCTTAGGCCGATGATGAGTTTTTTATTGGATTTTCCGGGTTTCAATTTGCCTTATTTGCAGACTGATAATCTTCCTTTGATTGCTAAAAGTTTCAATTTGGAAGAATTTGTCAACCTTGCTATCAATTCTTGTTTGGGTTTTGGTTTTGCTTTTGAAATTCCTTTGGTTTTAGCTTTATTGGTTCTTTTGGGGATTTTGGAGACTAGGACTATCTTTGGGCATTGGCGGCCTGTTGTTTTGGTGATTTTCGTACTTTCTGCTTTGCTTACGCCTACACCTGATGTATTCAATATGCTTTTTTTGGCGCTGGGTTTGGGGGGAGTATTGGCTATTACTTTGCTTATTTTGGCTTTGTTTGGAAAGTGACAAGGCTTTTTTGATAATCGAGCGGGGGGTTGAGCTCACTTGAGGATAATAAGAACCAATATTATGGGGCTCCGCCCCAAACCCCATTGAATTCCAACAGGAAACCAGTCCATTGTTTTAGGCAACGCTGAAACCTCCAAGACCGCAAATCTAGCGACTAATTCATTTAAGATCCAGAGGGTTTGGGGGTGGGGTTTATAGGCTCACTTGCAGTTAAAAGAGTATTTTTTGGGCTCCGCCCCAAACCCCATTGAATTCCAACAGGAAACCAGTCCATTGTTTAAGAACAAAAGGGTCAAACTGCCCCATAAAAACACAAAGAGGCAAAAGTCTAAAAAATATCCAAGCTTGCTTTCACCTTGTTGTTATCATTCGAGAAACATGAAAAAGCTGCTCTCACTCTCACTACTCCTCACCCTACTGGCAGCCTGCACCCAAACCCCCTCAAAAAACACCTTCCGCTTTGCAAAGGCGAAAAGCACCCAAGGCTTCCCTGTAAGCACAGAACTGAAAAATAATATCGAATACAAAAAACTGCTAACAGGCGAACTGGGAAGTCGCGGCGGCGAAGTGATCCTCCCCTTCGAAGGACCATTCCCCAAAACCTTCAACCTCTGGTCAGCCACAGACGCCTATTCATCTCAAGCTGCTGCCCCAATGTTTCGGGGACTACTGGAGCGTGATCCAGACACAGGCGAAATGCGGCCGGATTTGGCCAAAGCCTATTCTGTCGAACAGGGCGGCAAGCTAGTCCGCGTCACGCTCAGAAAAGGAATTCTCTGGTCTGACGGCACACCGATCAGCACCTCTGATGTCTTGTTTACCTGGAATAAGATCCTAAAAGAAGGCTTCGAAGCTCTAGGCGCCCGCGAATCGATGTTGGTGCAGGGCAAATTTCCCACAGTAACAGCCCTAGACGAACAGACTCTAACCTTCGAGACAGCAGAACCCTTTGCACCACTGCTCGGAGAGCTCTCTTATCCGATTGCGCCAGCACATTATTTTGAGCCACTGCTAGCTAAAGCATCTGAAAGATTGGCTGCTTCAGAGAAATTAGCTGCCGAAAAAAGACGCTTCAGTTCGCTCTGGGGCGTAGGCCTCAAGCCCGAAGAGCTGGTCACCAGTGGCCCCTTCAAGCTGAAACTATATCGTCGCGGCGAGCGAATGGTCTATGAACGCAATCCCCACTATTGGGTGCTCGATGCAGCAGGTCAAGAGCTGCCCTACCTCGATCGGATGATCTACCAAGTTTTACCGAGCCCCGATCTGAGCTTTTTTCGTTTTGTGGGCGGCAAGATCCCCCATATGAGCCTTGACGCCGAACGCCTTGAGTCTCTAAAGAAAGCTGGTACTGCTTTTCCCGTCACAGTCTATAGTCTTGGGCCAGCTTCAGGGCTGACCTTTGCCCTCTTCAACCTTTCGGCCGCTGCCCCGATTAGCCCAGAAGCAAAGAGCTGGCTTGGCAACAAAGCCCTGCGGCAAGCGCTCTCGCTAGCGCTCAACAGGCAAGCCTTAGTCGACAATATTCACCTAGGAGCTGGCCAGATCCAGTGCTTTAGCGAAAGTCTGAATTCCATCTATTATGATCCGGCCAATACTGCTCTTTGCAAGCCTAGGGCCGATCTGGAAGCTGCCCGCAAAACGCTCAAAAAAGCCGGTTTTAGCTGGAATGAAGCTGGCCAGCTCCTAGACAAGAAAGGAGAAATAGTAGTCTTGCAGCTGATCACTTCCGCTAGCGCCAACGATTCTAGCCGTGAACTGATCGCGACACTGATCCGCGAACAATGGCAAGCGCTTGGGCTCAGAGTCGATTTCAAAGCACTCGAATTCAATAATCTACTCACCAGAATCAATGAAAGCGGTGATTGGCAAATAGCCCTCCTAGGCTTGACCGGTGGCGACTCCTATGAACCGAACTCCAGCGCCAACGTTTGGAAAAGTGACGCTCGACTGCATCTGTTTAACCTCCAATACAAAAACGCCCCCAAACGCAAAGTCAGTCCATGGGAGCTAGAAATCGACAGGCAATTTCAGGCCGGTTCGGCCAGCTTTGGGCTGGAAGCCAGAAAAGAGCACTATTATGCTGTCCAAAAGATCTTGTGGCAGGAAAACCCCCTCGTCTTTCTAGCTGTACCAGAGAGTCTAGTGGCTGTCCATGAAGGCTGGTACGGTAACCAAACCCCGCACCCCAGAGCAGGCCTCACTTACAACCTCGATCAGTGGTTCATCCGCCAATAGCCGATAAATCTTTCTTTCTCGCCGAGCGTAAAGCTGCTCTGACTGAGGCAGGTCCAGCCACCTCTCTTTAGTTTGAGCCAGATCGGATCGTCTGGGGTCGGCAGGAGACTGCCTTGCCAGAGGAAATGACCGCCTTTATTTAGCAAGGGCGCAGTCAAATCAAAGATCGGGGAGCCTTTCAGCACGGCTCTGGCCGTAATCAAATCAAAGCTTTTTTTCAAACCCTCAGCTCTGCCGTTTAAGACCTGAATGTCTTTGAGCGTCAGTTTTTGGCAGGTCTCACTAAGAAATCGCGCTTTTTTGCCGACTGATTCGCAAAGCAGGTTTCTCCGGCAAATATCAGGCGCACAGATGGCCAAAAGAAGACCGGGCACGCCGCAACCAGAACCAATGTCAAGGTAGCGCCCGCCCTTTTTTCCTTCAACTCCCTCTAAGCCTTCCAGTAAAAGTAAACTATCGACCAAATGAAAAGTCAGAAAGTCAGGAAGCTCGATCAGGCGAGTAAGATTGAGGTTTTTGTTGGTCTCCACCAAAAGTTCATAAAACTGCTGCAACTTGGCTAGCCGACTCTCGTCAATGAACTGGGGGAAGTGCTCTTGCACCTCTTCCCAAGCCCTAAAAATAGGCAAATGCCGCTTTAAGTTAGAATTTTCCATCAATATGAAGATTTTAGTACAAAAATTCGGCGGAACATCAGTAGGTTCCATCGATCGGATCAAAGCCGTTGCCGAAATCTGCGCCTCAGAGCTAGCCTCCGGCTATAAACTGCTAGTGGTTGTCTCAGCAATGGGCAAAAGCACAGACACCCTAGTCTCGCTAATGGAAGGACTGACCGACACACCAAATGCCCGTGAACAAGACATGCTGCTCAGTTCAGGCGAGCAGGTGAGCATTGCACTGCTGTCTATGGCACTGAGCAAGCTCGGCCTAAAAGCCATCTCTCTAACGGGCTGGCAAGCAGGGATAGTGACAGAAGCCAAGCATGGGCGAGCTCGGATCTGCAGCATAGACGAGGTATATCTTCGTAGTCTGCTCGAAAAGGGCTATGTGCCTGTAGTCGCAGGCTTTCAGGGAATCACCGAAGATGGCGAGATCACCACACTGGGAAGGGGCGGTTCCGATACTACGGCCGTAGCGCTTGCCGTGGCGCTGGATGCCGAGCGCTGTGACATCTATACTGACGTTGATGGCGTGCACAGCACCGATCCTAGACTAGTCTCAAAGACCAGCAAACTTGAGACCATCAGCTATGACGAAATGCTAGAACTCGCTTCGCTAGGAGCGCAAGTTCTCCACCCTCGCTCAGTCGAATTGGCTAAATGCTACAGTATGCCCATGCGTGTAAGAAGTAGCTGGAAGCGGGAAGATAAAGGAACCTTGGTTTGCGATAATGCTAAGCCTTCTATGCTCGAGGGAGCTCGTTCTGTTTGTGGGGTGGCACTTGACCGCAAGCAGGCTCGGCTTTCAATCGTCGGTGTGCCAGATAAGCCCGGTATAGCGCATTCGATTTTCACCGAGCTCTCCGATCAGGGCGTCTCTGTCGATGTGATCGTGCAGTGTGTCAGCCAAGACGGCTTCACTGAGGTTGATTTTACTGTTGGGCGAGCTGACGCTCTTAGAGCTCAAGAACTGCTCAAGAGTATAGCCGTGAAGATCGGTGCGCGTGAGACTGCTATCGATCCTTGCGTGGTGAAGGTTTCGGCTGTTGGGGCAGGGATGATCGATCAGCCGGGTATTGCTTCAACGATGTTCAAGGCGCTTGGTGATCGGGGGATCAATATTCAGATGATTTCTACTAGTGAGATTCGGATCAGTTGCATTGTTTCTGAGGAACAGGGTGAGCTGGCTGTTGGGGCTATTCATGATGCCTTTGGTCTTGCCCCTCAAGGCTGAGCCTTGACCCAATGTCACGTGGGCTTTCTTTGGGTCTCTTCGTTGGTTTTCCAGCTTCTTTTTTTCCCATCAAGGGGGAGCTTGAGGGGGCCTCATGGTAAATATTTCAAGTAACCTCAAGTGAGCTTAAAACCTTGGATCACTGTAGGTTGGAGGAATTATTCTAAATGGGGGCTAGCGCCCCCAAACCCCCGATGATGACTGGACAGAAACAAAGGTCTTTGGAGAGACAAAGCAAGGTGATCATGAACAAAAAAAGTCAAAGCTTAGCCTTGCTTAGGCAAATGAACGATCTTCGGCTGAAAAAGAAGAGCCTCTTCAGCTGTCAGCAAAACATAACTGATAATAATTAAACTGTCTCCAGTAGCGCACAAACGAGCCGCCGCCCCATTGACCTGAATAGTCTTACTACCGCGAGGAGCAGTGATAGCGTAAGTGATGAAGCGCTCGCCATTGTTGCTGTTTAAGACGTGAATCTGCTCACCAGCCGCAATATTACTAGCCTCAAGCAGCTCCTCATCAATGCTCAAACTACCTTCATAATCGAGCTCTATCGCCGAAATTTTGGCGTTGTGAATCTTGGAAGAGAGAAAAAACTTTTGCATCGATTTTATATTTTAGCTTCTAACTTTCTTTCAGACACAGTCAAATTCCCCTTGAGCGTTTCGGGGTTTTGCAAAGCAAAGAGCTGACCAGCACAATAAGTCTCCAGGGATTCAAGCCCTATTGCCGTTTTATCCCAGCTTTCACGCGCTTGAGCGTCAGTTTTAGAATCGAGATGAGGAAGCACTGCCAACAAGCCAGCTTTGATCTCACGGGCCAAAGTCAAACCGACAAAACAAGACCGAGGGCTATAAACTTTCCCAGCACCTGTCAGATACTGAAACAAGCTGGACTTACATTTCACACTCTCCCACTGGTTAGCCTTGCAATCAAAGACTAGGTCTTGGCCTTCTAGCGCAGCTTCCAGATCTCCAGCATCTAGCTGCTGGCGAGCGCGCAAAGCCCCGGCGATTGGCGAGTTGGCAGCAAGATACGCCCTTGGGGGCTGACTAGAAGCGCTCCAATAAGCCAGTAGTTTTTGTTCAGCGAGAATCTCAGGACTGGAGGAAGCAGCGTCCAGTATTTTCTTTACCTCACTGATCCGACCCTCCCGAAAAGCCACTCGAGCTTCCACCAAGACTTGACTCTCTAGAACAGCCGTTTCAAAGACAAAACTACCCCGCGTCAAATAAACGTAAAGGTATGGCGCCGGAATGGCCAGCAAAAGCAAAACAACCAATACTGTCCAAGGAGAAAAACGCCAAAGATCGCGCTCAGGCACCAAACGCCTCGAACCAACCCCAACGGTAGGCGCAATGCTAGGCAATACAGGCGTCGAAGGAGGACGAGCAAGGCGCTCCGGCTCACCCAAAGGCAAATGCACCGGCAAAAACTCTGGGTCAAATGGGGGCTTGTCTTCTTCAGTTGTCATTTAGCTGGAAAGCCAGAAGACGTTCAACGTACTTTGCCAGCATATCAAACTCTAGGTTTAGTTTTGCCCCAACTTCTCTTGAGGCCAGATTTGTGAAGTCCCAAGTATGCGGGATGATCACCACCGAAAAACCACTTTGATCCAGACTAGCAACGGTCAAGCTCACTCCATCGAGCGAAACAGAACCCTTGAGCACTAAGTAGCGCAGATCTCTTGATTTGGCCAGCGTAAAACTTAGCCGATAAGAATCGCCCAAAGTCTCCACGTTCTCCAGTACTGCCAGTCCATCGATATGTCCACTGACCAGATGACCACCCAGTTCTTGACCGAGGCAGAGCGATCTTTCTAGGTTGAGCATGTCTCCCTGTTTGATCTCGCCCAAATTTGTCACGGCAAGGGTCTCAGGGCTAGAGTAAAAAGTAGCCTCAGACTCAACTAGACTCTCTATCGTGTGGCAGGCGCCGTTTAGGGCTATGCTGGCTCCGATTTGGAGCGAAGTGGGTGCATGCAAACCCTCTAAACCGACCACAAAACGCAACCCATCCGCTCCGAGCGAGTTGACCTGAAGCACTGAACCTACAGCCTGCACTAGACCGGTGAACATCTAGCCTTCTCTGTTATTTTTGGAGGAAAGTAGCTTGAGCGTGATCGCCTTGACATAGCAAGATTCGCGCTTCTCGCCTGAGTTGCGGTCAGTCCACTGGTCTAGCTGCAGATTTCCCTCTACTCCGACTAAAGTTCCTTTTTTGACGTATTCGCCGGCTATCTCGGCTTGCTTGCCCCAAAAGACCACCTTGAACCAGTCAGTGACATCTTCGGGTCCAGAGCCTTTGCGATTGACGGCTAAACTCACTTCTGCTTTCGAAGAACCACTATCGAAGGTTTTGAACTCGGCGTCGCTACCGGCTCTGCCTACTATGGTGATTTGGTTGAAGAGATAGTTTTCTGTTTTGTTGTTTTGCATAATTCAAATATTTTTTGGCTATTCAGTAATTGTTTTGTATTTTAGCAATAGCGCGGCGCAGGATATCTTCTGGATCGAGCTTCAGTTCTTGAGCTTTCTTTACAGTTGCTAAAAGCGCTTGGCTCAGACTTTCTTCATCAACTATTGAGGCTGTCAGCTCAGCACTACGAAGAACTGGAGGCAAATCCAAGCCTTTTCTAGTGATTTTCTTGAAAGTCTTGAGCGCTTTGGCCAGAGCTGGCATTTCTTTGGGGATTCCGGCGAAGATGCTTTCGGCTTGGCGTTCCGGCTTGCTTGCTAGTTTTATTTTTTCCCATTGAGCGCTCAACTCGGCTTCACTGAGATTTATTTGGCCAGTCACAAAAACATGAGGATGACGTTCGATCATCTTGGCGTTGCAGCTAGCTGCCACCGAACCCAAATCAAACTGACCGGCATCAGCCGCTATCTGGGCGTGCAATAAGACCTGCAACAAGACATCACCTAGCTCTTCACAAATATCGGCTGGATTTCCGGTATCGATCGCTTCCACCAATTCGTAACATTCTTCGAGCAAATAACGCTTTAAGGAAAGATGTGTTTGTTCTTTGTCCCAAGGACAACCGGTCTCAGGGTGCCGGAGCGCCGCTATCGTCTCAACAAGTTCTTGAAGAGTTGCAGCGGCGCCCAGTATTTGGCTTGATTTCATAGGCGTTATTTTACAAGATGAGCGCGGAGCATCCAGGCCAGCTTTTCATGCTCTTTCATCAAACCAATTAGAAAATCGTTATTACCGGAATCTCCGTGTTCGTCTTGGCATTTTTCGGCACTATGTCTTAGATCGCGCACCAGTTTTTCATGGTCTTCAAGCAAAGCAGCAAGAGCGATTTGACCGTCGACCAATTCTCGCTTTGCTTCAGGCAAAGAGGCACTGGCCAAGAACTCAGCTAGATTGGCGGGAGCAGGGAAATCGAGGGCTCTGATTCTTTCGGCCGTTTCGTCAACAAATTCGCTTAGTTTTTGGTATTGCTCTTCAAAAAATGCGTGCAAGGGGACAAATTGCATGCCGGTTATATTCCAATGAAAGGCTTTTGTCTTGGTCATTAGCAGATATTCGTCGGCTAGTATTGTGTCTAAAATTTTCTTGACGCCTTCTCTTTGGTTTGTATTTAGGGCTGTATTGATTTTCGTCGTTTGATCTGTGTTGGATTTCATGACGTTTTGTTTTTTGGATTACTTTTTAGATTATCGCTTAGCTGAAAGGCTTAAACTATTCAGTCTTTGTAATGAAAACATGGAATAATATTCAATAGTTGTTGAAATGAGTGAAAATAAAAAATATGAGCGAAATTAATCTCGACGTAGTAAAACTCTCAATCGGAGAAATCACTATTGAGTGCACAGTCCGTTCTTTGCCAAGGATTTTGCCAATTATTGAAAACATGAAAGGGCTTTCTTCAGAATCCAAAGCGAAGCGCAAAGCAAACTTTAAGTCTGAAGCTTTTTTAGCAAACACAAATCAAGCCTCCTCGGCCCCAATGAGCACAAACCCTTTCGCCAAAAAAAGAGGTCCTAAACCAAAAAACCAAGGCCTACTTGCCGCTCCTCTTTTGTCCGGCCAAATGCCCCCACCTTCTCTCCCGAAAAAAAGAGGCCGTAAACCAAAAAGCGAGAGCCTTAACATTAACAATCTCTCGACACAAACCAGTATTTTGATCCCGAAAAAAAGAGGACGTAAGCCCAAAAACCTCGTACCGCAAACCCAAGGACCGGAACAGGGAATTCAATCTATCTTCAAGAAACAGCGTCGGATTATGACTAAGATCACCCCTCAGCCGATGATTGCCGCTCCTGCACCGATGCCCCCTGCACCGATGTCGCCGGCTCCAGCTCCAGCCCCTCTACCAAATCCATTTCCTAGTAACAATCCGCTGTAAGCTTTTTTCTATCAAAAGATAAACGAAGCAGTCTCAAGTTTTTTTGGGGCTGCTTTTTTGTTGACCCCAAAGCTCTTCTATTTTGATTTGGGGGGAACAGGGTTTAAAAATCTCTCCCCTGTGCATAAAACTTTCAGGAAATAGAAACTGAAAAAACAATCGCTCCGTGAAATCTTTATTCTCACTAAAACTTATAAAATATGGCGTCCTGCTCAAAGCCTGCCTGCGCAAAGATGACCTAGGGCCATGGTTTAAGGCAGGTAGCGAACTCGAGCAAAACGAAAACTGGAAGGCGGCCATAGCGGTCTACTCGGCCATCCTCGAAAACAAATGCCCAGAAAGCCTGCGCTCCACCGCTTACTCGCTTCGCGGCATCGCGAGGGGAAACTTGGGGCTTTACGCCGAAGGAGAAGAAGATCTGAGCAAAGCCCTTCAGCTTCTACCAGAAGAGGGAAATGCTCCCCTTTTCGCCGAATATCACTACAACAGAGCGCTGCTGCGCGAACAGCAACAAAACTGGCCAAAGGCCCATAACGACTACACGGCCGCTTTGACCTTCTGTCCAGAACATTTTCAGGCTCTCACCAATAGAGGACTTCTAAGGCGCCAACAAGAAGAGCTAGAAGGGGCACTCAGAGATCTAAAAAGAGCAACTGAACTGCTGCAAGCAGACGAAAAGACTTGGAACGAACTGGGCTTGACTTACTCATGGGCGGGACAGAGCGATGAAGCGATACTGGCTTTTAGCAAGGCTCTCCGTCTACAGAAAGACTTTGCGGAAGCTTACTTCAATAGAGCTGTGGATTTGGGGAATCTCGGTCAGTTCTCGCAAGCGCTTGCTGACTTAAACTCAGCACTCCAATACGGCCTTGATGACGAGAATCTGCATTTCAACCGTGCTCTGTGCCTTTACAGTCTCCGTCAGTACAGTGACGCTAAGGCAGAGTTTCAGGAGATCTTAAGGGGCGATCCGGCAAGCCTAGAGGCGCTCGAGATGGCCGGAAAATCATGCATGCGCCTAAATCAACTGCAAGAGGCCGAAGTTTATTTTGCGCGGGCGGTCACGCTTGGTCGGGGAGAGGCTTCTATTTGCCTCAATTACGCTCATGTTTTGATTCTGCTCAATAGAGGGGTTCTCGCGCAAGAGATCATCGAGGCGCTTCTAGAAGAAGATCCCAACTTTACTGAAGCAAGAGAAAAATTAGCTCTGCTACTGGTGCAAAGCGGCCGTCTTGATGAAGCTATTGACCAATATTCTTTGGTCTTGGAAGCTAAACCTAAAGCTGCCGGTTCTTTGATTGGGCGGGCACAGGCTTGTTATCACAAGGGTGATTATTCTAAGGCGCTCCATGATCTCGATCAGGCTATTGGGCTCAATCCGAGCGATCCTAAACTAATTTACGATCGGGCTTTGTGCAAGATTGCTATGCGTGATTTGCGGAGTGCTACGGCTGATTTGGTGAATTTGATTGATGGTTGGGGTGGAGAGATTGAGCGGCCACTGAAAGAGCAGATTGTTTCTGTGCTTGAGTCGATGAGTGCTAGTTAGAGAAAGATTGAGCAACTCTTAAGAGGCAGCCCAATTTAGTATAAATATTTTCAAATTGAGTAGGGTTTTTTGAGACTGCGTAGCTGAAGCCCTTCGTTGAGGGCCATCATCCTCAAACTCCCCTTTTTAAAAGCTTGAGACAAAGCAAAAAATCATCTCAAGAACCCCCATCAAGGTGACGCTCAAATTGGGTCTAGGCTCAGCCCAATCAAATATAACGAGCAGATTTAAGCACCTTTCCCTGCCACGCCGAAGGGCCACTAGGAAGCTTCTCAATCAATCTAAACAAAAAACGGCGCAAATTATCGAGATTCTCCTGAAAAACCTTCATCACAGCCTCATGACTGACAGCCTCAACCTCACCAACCAAGCCACAGTCATAATCGGTCACCAAAGCAATCCCAAGCACCTCAAGCTCTAGCTCCTTGGCAAGATGGACCTCAGGATACTGGGTCATATTGATCGTAGTCCAACCCATAGCACTAAACCACTTCGATTCAGCCTCAGTGCTAAAACGCGGCCCCTGAATCACCACCACGGAACCAGACTGATGGCAAGGAATAGCGAGCTCAAGAGCCGCTTCGATCGCCATCTGACGCATATGATCGGAATAAGGCTTGGCTGCGCTGACATGGGTGGCGATAGGACCATCATAGAAAGTATCTTTCCGGCCACTAGTGCGGTCTACGTATTGATCGAGTATCACAAAGCTACCGGGCTCTATCTCTTTTTGTAGGCTGCCAACAGCACAAGGAGAGATGATGCGCTGAACGCCGAGCATGCGCATACCCCAGAGATTGGCGCGATAGTTGATCGCTTGCGGAGCAAGGTTATGGTTGCGACCATGTCGAGGAAGAAAAGCGACGCGCTTGCCACCAATGTCCGCCAAAAAATATTTGTCGCTGGGCGCCCCAAACGGTGTCTCAATAGTTACTTCTTGCACATTGTCGAGGAGCGAATAGAATCCCGATCCGCCAAAAACGCCAATCTCTGCTCTGTGTTCGGTGATAAAACTAGTAGTCATCTTATTTTGCTTTTCGTTTCAGTCCTAGAAGGCTAGCATTGCCTCTGACAAGTTGTAAAATGACGTTATTAATATGACGTGACCAACACATGACCCAAACAGACGAAGAAATCACCGAAAAGAAAAAGCTCTTGATGGGTTCTGAGCAAATCCAAAACCTAATTCCCCACCGCTACCCCTTTCTCTTCGTGGACGGAGTCACCGCCATAGGCGAAGGAAGCATAGAAGGGTTTAAGCTTGTATCGGTCAATGAGAGCTATTTTCAAGGCCATTTTCCCGCTTTCCCGATCATGCCCGGGGTGATTATCGTTGAAGCCTTAGCGCAACTAATCTGCATTTATCAGTTCTCCCTCGACAAAAATATGGAATTCGGGATCTTTCTGGGGATAGAAAATGCCCGCTTCAAATCCCCCGTCTTTCCGGGAGTTAGGCTCGATCTAGAAGCTAAGATGCTCTGGAAAAAACGCGATATCGGCAAAGTCTCAACCAAAGCCTCAGTAGAAGGCAAGCTAGTCTTCTCTGGCGACTTGCTCTTCTGTTCTGCCACCAAAAAAGCCCTCCAACAAAGTGCCCAATGAAAACAACTCTGATTCACCCTACAGCCATCATCTCTCCCGAAGCACAAATTGCTCCAGACGTCTCAATCGGAGCCTATGTAGTAATTGAGGGGAAAGTGCAGGTTCATTCGGGAACGAGTATCGGTGCCCTGAGCGTGATCACCGGCAAAGTAAGCATAGGAAAAGACTGTCAGATCAGCTCCCAAGTAGCCATCGGTCATCCACCGCAAGATCTCAGCTACCAAGGCGAAGAAACAGAAGTGAAAATCGGCGATAGGGTCAGCCTTCGTGAGTTTGTGACCGTGCAGCGGGGAACGGTGAGAGGGGGCGGAATCACCAGCATTGAAGATGATTGTTTTTTGATGAACTACGCTCACATCGGCCATGACTGCTCAGTAGGAGCTGGAAGCATACTGGCCAACAACGCCACGCTCGGTGGACACGTCAAGGTCGGAAACAAAGTGAATATGAGCGCCATGTTCATGGTGCATCAGTTTGTGCACATTGGAGATTTTTCCATGCTGGCAGGGCTTTCGGGTACACGCAAGAGCGTTCCGCCCTACGTGGTGGTCGATGGTAGGCCGGCTCGGATCTGGAAAACAAATCGCATCGGTTTGCAACGCAATGGCTTCTCGCCAGAAGAAATGAAAGCGATCGAAATGGCCTACAGGCTTCTACGCAAGCAAGAAATCAAGCTAGCGCTTGAAGAAATCGATCAAGAAGCAAAAAAAGTACCGGTGCTAGCTAACATTACTGGGTTTTACCGTGAGGCAGAACGGGGCATAATACCTTTTTATTCAGTAAATAAAGATGAGACAAATGAAGAAACAGACCTTTAAGTTATACTCATCTACTGATGCCGAAGTGGTGGAAATGGTAGACACGCTACATTCAGGATGTAGTGGGCGCGAGCCTATGTGGGTTCAAGTCCCATCTTCGGTATGTCTTTTGGTGCAAAACGGCAAATGACAGACCAAAACCTACCCCCTTCCCAACCCATTAACAAGATCTCTGTGCCCAGCGAACAAACTCCTCCAAGCCAACAAGACGCCCCATCCCTCACCTCTGCGGTCCCAAGCACCGAGAGAGGAAGAACAGAATCCAGACCAACTCTTGACCGTTCCACCGTAAACAAAACCGGCATTGTCCGGCCAACCCCTCCACCGCCAGCCCCCAGTGGCACTGGCCCCAGCCCGACACTTGCGCGCCCCAGCAGGCCCAGTGGTCCTCCCAGTAGTGGCGGCAGCAGTTCTTTGCTGAGCGCCCCACCACCTTTTCGGGGAGGAGGCTCTGGTGGAAGGCGCGAGCTACCTAGACAAGACAGACCGCCGATCAACGACTACATCAAGGCTCCTCAGCTTCGTTTGATTTCTTCTAGCGGTGAACAGCTTGGAATAGTTGACACGCCAGAGGCTCTTCGGATGGCTCTTGAGGAAAATCTCGACTTAGTGGTAATTGGTTTTCAAGATCCACCGGTAGCGAAGATTCTCAATTACGGCAAGTATAAATTTGAGAAAGAAAAGCAAGACCGCGAAAACAAAAAGAAGACTAAGCAGCAGTCTGTGCTCAAAGAGATCAAGATGTCTGTGCGCATTGATGATCACGATCTAAACGTGAAAGTCAAGTCAATTTCCGGTTGGCTCGATGAGGGCTGCAAGGTGCGGGTAGCCGTTCAGATGAGGGGTCGCGAGGCTCAGCATCCTGAGATCGGCAAGTCTATTTTGCATAGAATAATTGAGCTTTGCGCTCCGTCGGGCAAGCCGGACAAGTTGCCTGCTATTCGGGAAGAGGGACGTTTTTTCACTATCAACTTAACACCACTGCTCAAGAAGCCCTGATGCGGGATGATTTGTTTTTACTGTAGGTTACAAGAGCTTTTTCTATAGGGGCTAGCGCCCCAAACCCCCTTCATTCCTGAAGAGTTTGTTCTGCAATAAAGAATCTTGCAAATTCTATCTAGGGGGATGTTTGAGTGCGCCAATCCTCAAGAAATTGAACTTCGCGATCAAGAAATTTAGAACACAGCAATAACAGCCCTGCACGATATGATTAAAAGTCCAAAAAATGCCTTCGTAGCTCAATTGGATAGAGCAAGTCCGTCCTAAGGAATAGGTTGGGGGTTCAAGTCCCTCCGAGGGCAAAGTTTATATAAATCCGACCAAGTCTACTTAGCAGCGCGCAAAGCAGCTCCACCAACACTGCTTCGGTCAAGCATCAAAATCGTGTCACTAGGCAAATAAACCACATTCTGCGAAGCGGCCAAAGTCGCCGCAATCTCTTTTTGAGCCTCAATCTTTCTGAGCTCAATAAAAGCCGGTGACTGCGAGCTGGCTTGATTGATAATCCGAGCGGCTTCTGCCTCTCCGCGAGCTTTTTCCACAGCTGCCTGCGACTTGCTCTTGCTCTCCTCAAACTCCTGTTGAGCAATCTTCTTGCGCTCAATGGCCGTTATAAAAGCTGAAGAAAATTGCAATTCATCAAAAGTCACTTCGTGAATCTGCAGATTGTAAGGGCGGGCTCGCTCAGTGATAGATTCGCGGATTCGTCTGCTGACATCTTCCCGCTCTGAAATGATCTCTTCTGCTGTCTTCAGGGCAAGCACAGCCTTGATCGACTCCTTGCTGATCGAAGGGATTATTTTTTGGACATAATCTGGCCCTAGCTGAGTGTGCAGGTCAATCAACCGACTAGCAACCGGACTGAAGAAGACATTTAATTTAACGTTGACGTTCTGCAAGTCTTTTGAAGCTGCTTCCGTATCGATCAGCTCACTATCTTTCCGAATGGAATAAATGTAAACTCGCTCCAGAAAAGGCAACTTGTAATGTATACCCTCTCCATAAACTTTGCCAGTCATGCCACTGAGCGGATTGAAGACAATACCTCTATATCCGGATTCCACAACAAAGAAAGGATTGACCAAAAAGAAGAGCAAAACCAAACCAAAAGCAGCGGCAAGCGTATATCCGATTCGACTTTTATCGAGATTATTCATATGAGTATTTCAAGCAGAGACTGAGATCTTAGCAGCTTTCCAATGCTCTCTCAAAAAAGAGAGCGAAGCTCAGCTAGTTTGCGCTTGAGCGAATTATCGAGAATATAGTCTTTGGATTTGACAATGGAACCGGCCAAAATGTTTTCGTCAATCTTGACCACAAGCGAAACCTCACCGGCACTAATGGCTCTGAGCGAAGCGGTCAGACTGGCTAAATCTTCAGGCGAAGGCTGACGGGCAAGCGTCACCTCAAAATCAGCCACAGCACTTGATTCCCGCCAATGCTGATTCATCGCGTCTCCAAGCAAAACAAGCTCATCAAAACGCTTGCGCTCGAGCAAACGCCGTATTCCCTCAAAGAGCAAAGCATGCTCAGCCAAAGCAGGCAAGAGCTTCAAGAGGGTTTCGAGCTTTGCAGCCAAGGCACTGCGCGGATCGCGCAACAGGCGACCAAGCAGGGGGTGCTCAGCAAGCAAAGCCGATAGCGCTTGGGCTTGAGCAAGAGAAGACTGAAGCAGACTTGGAGCGTCTTTTTGAATCAGTTCATAAAGCGCCTTTGCGTATACGGCGCTTCTTCTTTGCGCTTGCTTGCTCATGGTTTAATAGCTCCTCTCAGAGAGGGGATTTTGGCCTGCAGGTCAACGAGTAATGACTTTTCGATGGCAGCTGAATCATGCAATAGTCTTTCTTTCAAGGACTTTTCGAGTTTTTGGAAAGCTTTTTCGGTCAGCTCTCGTTTTTGCAGTTCATTGAATTTATTGCGGAGCGCTTCTATTTCTCTTTGTTGTTTGCGGATTAGCGCTTCTGTCTTTTCTCTGAGCTCTTCTTTGAGCGAAGTGCTGAGCGCGCTGAGCGATTGGTCGGCTTCGACATTCATTTGGGCAAGTCTTTGCTTGAAACCTTGCAATTCCATTTCCGCTAAGTCGAGCTGCTCTTCGGCCAGACGCTGTTTTTCTTGGGCTCTTGTTAGATCCATCTTGAGCTCGTCATTTCTTAGCTTCAAGGCTGGCACAAAGAAGCGCTGGCCAGCATAAAAAGCCAAGCCGAGAACTATCGCAAAGTTCAAGAGATCGGATTCGAGGATGATTTCCCAAATTTTTTCCATTATTTATGCGCTAAAAGCTCCCGAAAGAGTCTATTCTCCAGTTCGTCCGCTAAAATCCCGACTTGAGGCTCCAGTAGTCGTGGCAATTCCTGCAAATCAGCCTCCAATTTGTTGAGCTCAGAGGACTTTTCTAAGCTAAAAGAACTTAAAAGCTCTTGCTTTTCTTTGTCTTCTAGTTGCTTAGCGTCAGTCAGTAACTGCTGCATTGCTTCCGAAAACTTGCTGCGGTGAGCTTCGAGGTTTTGATTGATGCCTTTGATGATATTGCGGGTCTTAGAATTGATCATGTCGGCTGCATGTTCTTTGCCCGTCTTCTCGCGCTGGCGAACAGTTTTTACAGCAAAAAGAGGCTTCCAAAGCACTTCGTTCAGGATAAAAACAAAGAGCAGAAAGCTGAGGGCAAAGATGAAGGCTGTAGCATTGACTTCCAACATAGAAGTTAGCTCACATTTTTCCTACAAGTTGGAAAGCGATGATCAAAGCAAAGAGACCTAAGCTTTCGCAAAGGGCGGCAAAGATCAAACCATTGATAAAGAGTTTGTCGGCCATTTCCGGTTGACGGGCCATTCCTTCGAGAGCCTTGAAGGCAGTTAGTCCAAGTCCGATTCCTGGTCCAAGTACACCGAAGATTGCTAGGCCAGCGCCTAGAGCGATTGAGGAGGGTTCAGCCATTTCTTTTTTGTTTATTTAGATGAGAAGACTCTATGTTAGCGGAGGGATCGGATTTTGGGAAGCTTTTTTTAATTCTTTTTTTCGCGAAAAAGAAAAAACTGACTGATCACCAAAAAATGTTATTATTCAAGTCCATTTGAGGGCGATTAGCTCAGGTGGTTAGAGCGCAGCTCTGATAAAGCTGAGGTCGCTGGTTCGAGTCCAGCATCGCCCATATTTTAGTTTGAACTGACCAAAAGTCCAATGACCATCAGGCCGCAAGCTAGCACCTTGCGCCAACCTATCTGTTCTTTTAAGAAATACCAGCTGAGTAGGATCGTGAAGACAGCGCAACTAGAGCGCTTTAGAGACTCAAAAACCCCAGCAGGCATCTGCGCTATGGCCATAAGCTGCGTACTCAAAGCCGCCACCCCAAAGAATGTCGACAAACCGAGATTTCGATACTGACCAACAGTAGGCAAAGGTAATTTATGGTATCGCCCTAAAGCCGTCAAGAACATCAAAGCCGATATACCTAGACTCAAAAGAGCTCCATGCACCGGAAAGCTCACCAGATCGAGAGCCTGCTTGTCTAAGACCATCGTCAGGCCTAAGAGCAGCGCGGCCAAAATCATATAAGCACTGGCCGGCTGAAAAAAAGTAGCCTGCCAAGCCTCACCGGGCTTACGTTCTGGCAATAAGAAAGCCCCAACCAAAATAGCCCCTGAACCTAGTATTTGACCAATCGCCAAAGGCTCTCCCAAAAAGAAAAAACCGAAAACAAATGTAGCGACTGGCGACAAAGCTAAAAGCGGTGAAACAGCACTGAGCGGCGCTAAAGAGAAAGATTTGAGTAAGGAAAACTTAAAAGCACAACAAATCAAAACATCGATAGCAAACAAAGGCCAATATTCATTAGGCAGCGCTCCCCAGAAAACCGGAAAAAACAACAAAAGAGAAAAAGCCAAGCCTTGAAAAAGACAAATATAGAAGATCGCTGTCTCAGGAGGAAGCTCGGCCACCAGCCATTTGCGCGGAAGATCTAGACTGCTCCAGAGCAGACTTGAAAGGATCGCAAGAGGGAAAAGTAGATTAGGAGGCAAGGTGCACTTTCTGAGGATACATCCCCAATTTTTGTAATAACAATTGATCTTTATCTTGCCCGACATTGGCCGTAGTGAGTAGTTTTTCGCCAGTGTGAATGGAATTGGCGCCAGCAAGAAAACAAAAAGCCTGCAATTCTTCACTGAGAAACTTCCGCCCAGCGGACAGTCTAATCATCGCCTTGGGCATTAAGACTCGCGCTATACACACTAAGCGCAAAAAATCCAATCCTTCGACTGGAGCGCTCTCACCAAGTGGAGTGCCGACAACGGGCACCAGCACGTTCAGGGGCACAGAAAGCGGAGTAGGATCGAGCGAAGCCAAAACGGCGAGAAACTTTTGGCGATCACTGACGCTTTCGCCCATCCCGACTATCCCACCACAACAAACATTGATCCCAGCCGCCTCGACTCTAGCCAAAGTCTCTAGCCTGTCTTCGTAAGTTCTAGTCCCGATCACTTCCGGATAATATTCGGGACTGGTATCGAGGTTATGGTTATAAGAATGCAGACCGGCTTCAGCCAAACGCTCAGCCTGACTGGCCGTCAGCATCCCCAAGGTGCAACAAGCCTCCAGCCCCATCGCACTGACACCACGGACCATGCTCAAAACCCGCTCAAAGTCTTCTCCCTCAGGAGCATCGCGCCAAGCTGCTCCCATACAAAAACGGGTTGAGCCTTTTGCCTTAGCTTCTCTCGCTTCTTCCAAGACCTGCTCGGTGCTGAGTAGAGGCTCCACTTTCAGCCCTGTTTTATATCTGGCGCTTTGTGGACAATAACTACAATCTTCCGGACAAGCGCCGGTCTTAATGCTCGAGAGCGTGCAAAGTTGAATCGCTCTGGGATCTTGCTCCTGGCGATGAATTGTCGCCGCCCGAAAGACTAGATCGAGCAAAGGCTGACCCCAAAGAGCCTCAATCTGGGCGAGGACTTCGGGTCTATAGTGAAGTTTTTGGCTTACGGTCATAGACTTATAGTACTTTAGATGCTAATGTATTCATAAGATTAAAATCAGTCATACGCTATAGTCTTAGTACTGGTTTTGAACAAAGCAAGAAATAACAGGGAATTTTATGTCTTTATTAAAAGAACGCAATAGCAGCATCTCAAAAGCAAAAAGCAGCTTACATCCAGACCAAATCAGAGTCCTTTCTTCCTTGCGCCGCAGTCAGTGCGCTAAGTTGGCTTTGCCCGCTGGCTTAGATGACCTAGCACAAATCGAAGAGACTTCAAGGCTAGCGGCCACCTCTGGCTTTTCGCTAGTGCAAGCCCCCCCTTCCATCGACGCAGTCAGAGCAATCAAACGCGGTTTTCAGTCAGCCAAACTTTTCGGCGACGAAAGCCCCTTGATCAGCGTCGGTGTTAGCCTCGATCGTTATGGTCAAAGCCGTCGCGATAACTTTTTTACCGAGTTTTTTGGCAAAGACAATGCCCCTGAAACCATCAAAGAGCCAGAAGCACCTAGATCTAGAGCCTCCAAGAACCAAGCAGCTCAACTAGCCCAAGCCCAGCCCCCAATCATCGAACAACCAGCACCGACAGCCAGTATCATCGTTGAAGAAGTGAAAGCGCTGCGCCCACTCTGCCATAACGAGAAGCTTTTTGCCGATGATATAGCTAAGTTTCAGTCCAGCCATCTATCGCATTTTTGGTTTGAGGGTGTACGCGGAATCGATATAGCCACTGGCGAAAACTTTGGTTGGCTAGAGTCTTATCTTGCTTCACTCTTTGAATATTCCGCCCATGCTTGGCTGGTGAGCGTCTCTTTACCGGTCAATATTCTTTCTAGTCGCGATCTTCTGGCTCAAGCGGCCGCGATCAAAGATGTCTTTGCTGAAGATGCAATCATTGAGCTCGTCTCAGAGGGTGAAAAGACCGCTCTCTCTTTACTTTCGGCCATGCAGAATTTGCAAGCAGCCCCAAACTGTCCTCACTATTTGATCAAGGGTGATATCGATGCTCATTTCCAACAACTGATGACTCAGTTTTCGCTAAAATCAAATGGTTTAACTTTCAGCCCCAACGAAGAGGAGCTAAGCCAACTGCTGGCTCTCAGCGAGGAGCAAGCTTTGAAAATACTGGCTGATTTCTGTCCTCACAATACAAGTCATGCCCACGCTTGACACAAACCAAGCCCTTACAAATCCCGCCCAGCCAAAGCTCAAGCAAACCTTAGGGCTTTTTGATGCGACCTGCATCGCTTTAGGCTCAATGATCGGATCGGGGATCTTTGTCAGCACTAATGAAGCTTTTCGCCTTTGCAATAATTCTCCTTCGCTTACATTACTGGCTTGGGTAGTCGGAGCGCTCGTCTCTTTTCTTGGAGCTTTATGTTTTGCTGAGCTGAGCGCCTCTCTACCGAAATCCGGCGGCGAGTACGAATATCTCAAGAAAGCTTTTGGGCGGCCTGTCGCTTTTCTCTTTGTCTGGACTCAATTGATCGCCTATGCTTCTGGCTCCATTGCGATCATGGCTTTCACCAGTGGTAGCTATTTGGCTGAGCTCTGGTCTCCCTTTCCTCAGCTTGCAAAGGCTGATTGGTCTATTATTCTTTCTGCTTTTTTAGTGCTGCTTTTAAGCGGCCTGAACTGTCTGGGCTTGGATAAAGCGGCCGCTCTCCAGAACTGGATCACTTCGACCAAATTTTTAGGTATTTTACTCTTTCTCGGACTAGGGATAGCTGCTCTCAGTAGCATGGGTCAAACCGGCGCTCCTAGCTTATCTTGGTTGAATTTAAGTAATTCTGGTGGAAGCATTTGGGGCTTTGGCGGGGCTGTGATCGCTACACTTTGGGCCTATGACGGCTGGAACAATTTAACCCGAATCTCCGAAGAAGCCAAAGATCCGAGCATTACTTTGCCTAGGGCTTTAATAATCTCCCTAGTAATTTGCGCTTGCATCTACATCGCGATCAATGTCCTCTATTTTGGCTTGCTCACTCCATCGAGGATCATTGAGTCGCAAGCTATAGCCATAGATAGCGCTTGGGTGATGAGCATGCATTTGCCCCTGCTCAGCTCATTGCCACTGGCTACTATACTGGGAGCTTTTATTTGTTTTTCGGCCTTTGGCGCTTTCAATGGCTCTATTGCGGCCAATGCGAGGATTTATTTTGCGGCGGCTCGAGATGGACTTTTCTTTCCGATTTTCAAAGAACTAAACCCTTCAAGCGGCGCTCCGGTGGCAGCAATAATCTTTCAGGCCATTCTCGCGATCGCTTTAATTTTCTTTGGACGGACTTTTTCCAATTTGCTCAGTTATTTTAGTTTCAGTGCTTGGCTTTTTTATGGCGCATCGGCAGTTGCCTTGATAGTGCTCCGGAACAAGGGCTCTCAGCCCATAGATACTTTCCGAGTAAAGCCTTATCCACTCATTCCTTGGCTTTTTGCTGGGGTTTCTTTTCTGCTTGTGCTCAGCCAGATTCTCAATGCACCGCTTCAATCTTTACTTTGTTTTGGGGCTATACTCGCTGGACTGCTCTTTTTGCCACTTTTTACCAACAAATCAAGATGAAAGACTATTCACTCTTAATCAACTTTCAGGCTGAGGAAAAAGACGGCGAGGCGCTTCTAGCTGCTCTAGTGCAAATCTGCGAAGCTTGGCGCCGCCATGAAAGAATTTCTGGGGTAAGTTATGAGAAGCCGATCTTGGGTGGAGATCTTAAAGAAACGCTGAATGACTCCAACTTTATATAATCTCTTTAGGCTTCAGGCCTGCTCTTTCTCAAGGGGGTCGTTAGGGGACTTCGCCCCCTCAAAAGCCCTCTTCAAAGACAGGGGAAAGCAAAACGAACAAAAAAGCAATGGCGCTAGCCCTCGCTGAGATCACGAAACCTAACTAGCAAGATTTGGCTCAACAATAAACTCCACGTCTGAACGCTGATGTTTGTCCAGTTCTTTTAGATTATCTTTGAGCGCTGTGATCGGGCCGTTTAGAGCGTCAATCGGTGGAATATAGTCCTTGCGCAAGGGAAAACCCTCCCAATCTTCCGGATTTAAGATGCGCCGCAAATCAGGATGACCCTCAAAGATCAGACCATGCATATCATAAAGCTCCCGCTCGAACCAATCAGCACTCTTCCAGAGCGATGTCAGTGAAGCTATTCGCCGTTCTTGGCAATTGACATTCACCTTCAAAATAAACGGATCATAGCTATAAGGCAAATCTATCCGCTGAAACTGATAAATGAGCTGAACTGCTTCTTTATATTCGACAGCGTTCATTAGCAAGAGCACATTGAACCCCAGATCGTCTTTGATATACTGAGCGGCTTCCGTGAGCTTGCTCGCATCGAGCAAAAGCAAAGTCTCAGCTCCGCTGGTGTCTGGCTGAGGAGTACAAGGAAAGATCGCCTTGAAATGACGCCCAAAGACGCCCCATGTTACTTTTTGCGGTTCAGAAGATGCTTTAGCGGCTTGATTCATCCCAATATTTTAACTCAAGCCTAGGTTAGCAACGAGGCAATCAGTTTCGTGAGTTTGTCTCTGGCTGCTCTAGCATTGGCGATCACCTCTTCGTGTGTCGGCTTAGAGTCTGCTTGGCAGATATTTGTAACGATCGAGAGGGCTCCATAGCTCAGTCCCAGTTCTTCGGCGGCCAACACTTCTGGGAGCATTGACATGCCGACTAGATTGGCGCCTAGCGTTTCAAAGAATTTTATTTCGGCTGGCGTTTCATAATTTGGACCTCTTACTGCAGCGTAGCAGCCTCCAGCCAGTACTCTCTCTTCTCCGGCAAAAAAACTAGCGCTTTCCAGTGCTTTGGGGGGGTCTGTCAGTTGCTCTAGGGGATCTGCTTTACTTTCCATTCTTTGAAAGTCGAGGATGCTCTCAACGCTCACCAGATCGCCTACTTTTAGTTTTGTTCCTATTCCGCCGCTGGCGGCTGTGATCAAAACGTCATAGTAGCCTTCGGCTTGAATATAACGGATTAGTCTTTGTGCTTCATAGAGCGAGTAGCCCTCATAGAGATGAAAGCGGCCATTCATTATTAGAATATCTTTTCTTTCGAGTGACCAGAACTGGGCTTTCCGTTTATGGCCTTTGAGGGTTGATTTCGGTTCGGCGAAGATCTTTTCGTAGGAGATTTCTTGTTTCAGATAGGCTTTTGGGTGATTGAACTCGAGGCCTGAGCCTAAGATCACGGCTAATTTTTGTTTTTGGGAGGGATTAAAGCTATTCATTTTTACTTATGATACTTCTACTAACTGGCCTAACGAACTGACTGACTCAGAGGTTATTAGAGATTCTTCCTGATTCTTCCAAAGGCTTCTAAGAAGTTTAGACTGAATAAGCGCTTGAAGGAATATCCGATGTGATTGTGCTTGTTGGCTTTGGACAAATCTCTTCACGTTGTCAGGGACTTCTTTCGTTAGCACATTGAAGAAATTCATCAAATTATTAATCTGATTGACGAGATTCTCGGCTCTTTTCTTTGTGGCAGAATCAATTTTTTCCCAAGAACCTTGTTCCGATCCATCCGCAAGGGGAAGCGCATAAAGATTTTGAACAGCCTTATCAATGCCTCTTTTGGCAGCTGAAGCAATTTGAGCTCCTTTGTCAGGGTCTTGCGTCCAACTAAACTTCCTCGTAGATTCTAAGTGGTTTTTTTTCGATAGAGAAACTGAGATTTCAGAAGACATAATCGATCCTCGATTAGAGCCGACGTAACATAGCAACACTTTACACGAAAATCTTTTTCTCTACTGTGGGCGGGCAAGCCCCTCAAACTCACCCTTTGATTCTTGAATAAGCAAAGAAATCTCGCAAAGCTTCCAAAGCAATGCGTCGATCTAACCGATGCAAGCTAAGTTTGCTAGCCGCTCTTGGTGCCTGGCGGATGATGCTCAAAAGGAAAATCATACTCGAGCAAATCCAAATCAACAATCAGCGGCAAAGCCGCAAAGCACCGCTTAGCAAGCTCAATGCGCCCCTCCCTTACCAACATGTCGTCTAAGACTTTCCGAATCTCCAAAAGATGAAACACATCATTGGCCGCATACTCCAGCTGCTCAGGCGAAAAACTGGCCTTACCCCAATCACTAGACTGCTGGTTTTTATTGATGTCTAAACCCAAGAACTCCCGAGCAACCTCTCTCAGGCCGTGCTTCTCCGTGTAAGTACGGGCAAGTTTGCTGGCTATCTTCGTGCAAAAGACAGGCCAGACCGTAAGGCCAAACTGATATTTGAGGAAAGCGAGATCGGTACGACCATAATGAAAGACCTTGATCACATTCTTGTGCTCTAGAAGCTCGCGGAGGTGTTGCGGCGGGGCTTGATCGGCCTTGAACTGAACTAAAGAAACGTTTTTGTGCTCATCACAGATCTGAATCAAACAAAGCCTGTCTCGAGCCGGCTTCAAGCCCATCATTTCACAGTCTACAGCCAAGTACCCCCCGCGTTCATTGGCTTTGGAAGCGGCTAGGTGAGTGCTCAATCTTTCGGCAGTCAGATCTTCTTTGAAAATTAACGGTTTCGCTGAGTACATATTTTTCTTATATTAGCCCGAACTCTTGGCTGTTTCCGGCTGACTTGGTTGAGAAGCTCCCTCTTTATCTTGGCTCAGACCAATGAAGAGAATGTAGCCGAAAGAAAGAGCAGCGCAAAGCAAAATCGCTAAACCCAAAGAACCAATAGCCCCAGAGAGCAAAGCAATGACTGGAGCAATGAAAGCACCACCTGCAATGGAGGTGGACAAAACGCCAGCTACTTTACTGGAATCATGCGAAGGGAAAGCATTGATCGCCGTAGAGAAGATAGTGGGAAACATGATCGAAGTAAAGAAACCAATAGCGACAAAACAACCCATCGAAAACATGGCATTTGTCGAGCTGACTGCACCTAAAGTACAGGCAATTGCCGCTCCAGCAAAGAGCACCAGTGCCCGTGTTGGCTTCAAATAATTCATCAAGATGCCTCCAGTAAAACGCCCAATAGCCTGAGCCAACCAATAAGCGGAAACGATTCCCAAAGCATCACCGATAAGCACCCCTCTTTCCCGCTCCAGAAAAAGACCGATCCAGTTGGCGATCCCTACTTCTATCCCGACATAAAGAAAAATGCCGAGAGCAAAAAAGAGCAAAGTTGGATTGAAGAAGTTGAAGCGGTAAGCAGCAGAAGCTTTCTCTTCAGGCTCTGCTTGGGATTCTTCCGGAATGGCAGTAAAGAAGACCAATGTGGCGAGTAATACTGTTAGTCCAACAAAAACTAGATAAGCCGATGACCAAGGCAGATTGAAGCCCGTATTAGAGGTGAGTTGACTGAGTAAGACTCCACAGCTTGCTCCACCAAGTCCGGCTGCGACAAGAGTGAGAGTCATATTCCGCGAATAGTTAGCTGGATTGCTGTCAATGCTTTTAACCAAGAGATTGCCGACGATTTGCAGAGCGGTAATCCCAGAGCCCATGATGAAAAGTGAAACTAGGCCGCAAAAGTAAGTGGGCTGAAAATAAAACAATAAAGAACCGAGCGACACACAACTTAGAGCCAAAATAAAAGTCTTTTTCGCCCCGATTCGATCTAAGAGTAGGCCGTTTGGGACTGAAGTGAGACCATAAGCGATGAAAAAAGCGGAATTTAAGAGCGTGATAGAGGTATCTTCAAGCTGAAAGGCTTCTTTCCAGAAGGGAACCAGAGCACCGATCATGTTGCCGATCAGGGCAAAGGTGAAGTAGTTCAGGAGGCAGATGATCAGAAGCTGTATATTCATTGCTGTTTTTTATTCCTATAGACTTGATTTTAGCTTTCTTATCTTTTTTCTACCCGTTTATTATAATCAATACTTATTTGTTTGATAAGTTAATCATATATCTGTTTGAGATTTTTTTTGGGCTGAGCTGAATAACTTTGAAACTATCCAGAACCTTCTAGCTAACTGTTTTGTTTATTCAAACCCCCTTAATTTTGAAGTTATTCACCAATATTATGTAAAAATTCTGTTCTATGAATAGCCCAAATATAGCCCTTCGTTATCCAGCCCTGATCGCTTTCATCTCGAGCTTTTGCCTGATGGTCTTAGAGTTGATCGCTGGCCGAATTATTGCCCCAACCGTGGGCGTTTCCCTCTATAGCTGGACCTGTGTCATCGGTTTTGTTTTGGCTGGTCTCAGTCTAGGTAACTATCTAGGGGGCAAGCTCGCTGACAAACAACCCGATACAAACCTGCTTTCCTCGGCACTCGGCTTTGCCGGTATTGCGACGCTCTTGATCTTTCCGCTCTATGGAGGGCTTAGTTTGCTGCTAGCTAGTCAGGGCTTTGTTCTCAAGATTATTGTGCTTACTTTCGTGCTTTTCTTTCCGCCATCTGTTTTTATGGGGGGTATCACGCCTATCTTGATCCGGCTAACGCTGCATACTGTCGAGAACGCTGGGGCTTTGGTTGGACGTATTTATGCGCTCGGTACAGTCGGCAGTTTGATTGGGACTTTCATTACCGGTTTTTATCTGATCTCTTGGCTGGGCACTACCGCTTTGCTTTCTATTGTGGCGATGATTTTGCTGATCTTAGGGAGTATAGTCGGCTGGGAGAATGCCAAGCCTAGCTCTAAAGTGCAGCTGCTTATCTTCATGGTATTGCTGGGTGGGCTTTTGAGTTACGTCTCTTTCGCTGCTCCGCTCAATAAATGCTCTAAAGAATCGGATTATTTTTGTATCAATGTCGAAAGGCCCAAGCAGGCTTTTTGCTCACCTGACTTTCTGGCCAAAATGCCAAATAGTACTTGTGTAGGGATTGCGAAACCTAATGACCGAGATTCATACAATGTGCTCAAGCTCGATCATCTAGTGCACAGCTCACATCACAAAACAGACCCCAGCTATCTTTTTTACGCCTATGAGCATCTCTACAAAGTGCTCTTTGCGCAGGCCGTCAAAGAAAGAGGGGGAAATGACCAGAACATGCGGGTGCTCTTCATCGGGGGTGGCGGCTACACATTTCCGAGGCATCTGGCCGCTTTTTATCCAAACGTTCAAATCGATGTACTCGAGATAGACCCAGCAGTCACTAAGGCTGCCTATGAGCTGATGGGAGTAGAACGAACCCCCCGCATTCACGATCTTAACCAAGACGCTAGATTGTTTTTCATTGAACAAAAACCTAAAGAAAGATACGACTTTGTCTTTGGTGATGCCTTCAAAGATCTCTCTGTGCCTTATCATCTCACCACCAAAGAATTTGATTTATTGGTGAAAGACTCGCTCAAAGCGGAGGGTATATATGTGCTCAATCTCATCGATTCGCCTTCGGATCGCTTCGCTTTTCTGAGAGCTATTGGTGAGACTTTCGGGGAGGTTTTCCCTTCTGTCACTATGGGCTTTGTAAGCGAAAAGTGGGATCGCATGGCAAGGACTACTGCAATCGTTATTGGGAGCAAAAAGAAGGCTCTAAGTAATGCTGGTCTTGGCGTATTATCTGCAGAAATGTTTCCTGGTGAAAAGTTGATTTTTCAAAGCAAACAAGAGGCACTATTTGGTTTTCCAAAAGGTCTAGTTTTAACTGACGACTTTGCGCCAGTAGAGCAGCTAGTAGCAAGGTCTTTTGAGGCTCAAAGTTAGAGCAAACCGGGGATCACGCGATATTTTACCTTTTCTTTATAATCCAAATAACTAGGATCAGCTTGGATTAAAATCTCTTCTTCATAATTAGCGCGTCTAACTAGGCAATAGATGATCATGATGAATAAAGCAAGATTCTTGGGACTGGGACAGTTCAGATAAGCAGGTAACATCCAGATTAGCTCAGCAGCATAGAGTGGATGCCTAACTACAGAATAGATCCCATTAGTGACAAGTTTACGATGCGCAGGAAAGAGACCGAAACTAGTTCCTAGGTTTATGAGAGTCGGCAGGCTGAGGGCAAAGCCAATTAAAGTAAGACCGTTTAGAAAGAGAGAAGATAGCGATGAATCAATTTGGTTTGTACAGCAGACTGTACTGTCAAAGAAGAAGATAGAAGATAAACATAAAACAGAAAAAATATGAGATTCACTAATTGGAACTACTTTGGTAGTTTTTATTTGAAATATTTGCAATAAAAGAATCGCTATCCAAAAAAGCATAGCAATAAATAAGTATATATTAAGAGAGGTTGTTAGAAAAAGATAGCAAAGGTAAAAAAAATAGAGCGATAGAACTATAGGCTCTAAAGCTCTAATGAAAATTTGTTTGAGAAAAATTAGCCTGCACCACCAAGCGCAGGTAACCCCCCAGTAAAAGCTTCACCTGATTGTTTAGTAATTGCCTGAGTTTGATCAGTCAAAAGTTGGCTAATCCACGGTCTTAAAATGACAAACGCCATTATTCCAACAAGGGTAAGCAACAAGACGCTAACCCACTGGTCAACAGCGGCAGATTCATCATCAAGAAGTTCAGAAAAAAAGTTTTTGAGGGTTTGCATGGTTGTTTGAAAAGAAGCTTGGTGACTAATACTATATAACCACAAACCAGAAGTTTCTAACAAGAATCTTAGGGGAAACTAGACTGCCCCCATTCCTGACCTATTGGCCTCATAAAGAGAGAGAAGATAAAGATGTTCAAATCCTTTGATACCTTTTTTTTTTTCAAAGAGGAGATTCAACGACCTCTCTTTGAACCCAATCAATAACCCCTGATTTAAGGGAAAGCCATAAAATCAAAACTGACTTCTTGATGAAGCCCTTAAGTACTCAAACGAAGAAGGTTTCTGTCAACTACATAATAATGAACAAGAATGTTTACAAGAAAGCAAAAAATTTCTATGAAACGATAGTTTCAAAAAAAATAATGATTTAAACTGAATACAAAGATACTTGTTTTAATAAAAATAAACTTCGTACTCAATTAGAAATCGGATAACAGATAAGACAGTCTAGAACGTCGGCTTCTACTAACAGGTATGAGCTAAAGCATTAAGAACCTGAAAGCTTCATTAGCCATCGACCTAAAGGTTATACCTTTAGAAAGGAGGTGATCCAGCCGCACCTTCCGGTACGGCTACCTTGTTACGACTTCACCCCAGTCATCTGCCCTGCCTTAGACGGATCCTTCCTTACGGTTAGGATATCCGGCTTCGGGCGTGACAAACTCCCATGGTGTGACGGGCGGTGTGTACAAGACCCGGGAACGCATTCACCGCAGCGTGCTGATCTGCGATTACTAGAGATTCCAACTTCAAGGAGTCGAGTTGCAGACTCCTATCCGAACTGAGAATGGCTTTGAGGATTAGCATCACCTCGCGGTGTAGCAACCCATTGTACCATCCATTGTAACACGTGTGTAGCCCTGGACGTAAGGGCCATGCTGATTTGACGTCATCCCCACCTTCCTCCGGTTTGTCACCGGCAGTCTTGCTAGAGAGCCCAAATGGGCAACTAACAACAGGGGTTGCGCTCGTTGCGGGACTTAACCCAACATCTCACGACACGAGCTGACGACAACCATGCAGCACCTGTGTTCGAGCTCCCTTGCGGGCACTTCTACCTTTCGGTAAAATTCTCGACATGTCAAGTCCAGGTGAGGTTTTTCGCGTTGCATCGAATTAAACCACATGTTCCACCTCTTGTGCGGGTCCCCGTCAATTCCTTTGAGTTTCACACTTGCGTGCATACTCCCCAGGCGGGATACTTAACGCGTTAGCTACGATACTGCAGGGGTCGATACCTGCAACATCTAGTATCCATCGTTTACAGCGTGGACTACAAGGGTATCTAATCCTTTTTGATCCCCACGCTTTCGTCTCTCAGCGTCAGTTACGCTCCAGTTAGTCGCTTTCGCCACTGGAGTTCCTCCCGATATCTACGTATTTCACCACTACACCGGGAATTCCACTAACCCCTAACGTACTCTAGTCTATCAGTATCCAATGCGGGACGGAGTTGAGCTCCGCCATTTGACATTGGACTTAATAAACCGCCTACAGACGCTTTACGCCCAATAATTCCGGACAACGCTCGCACCCTCTGTCTTACCGCGGCTGCTGGCACAGAGTTAGCCGGTGCTTCCTTTACGGGTACCGTCATTTTTTTCTTCCCCGTCGACAGTCGTTTACAACCCTAAGGCCTT
>JBGSRC010000008.1:0-197985 GCA_041737745.1 Candidatus Caenarcanales bacterium | reverse complement strand
GCCTCTTCGAAGGTCTGTTTTCTTGCTGGTTTAGGGCTTTTGTTTTGTTTGCGGTTCTGCTCTTCTTCTTGAGATTTCCAGAGGTTTTGGGCTCCGGTGAGCTTTGTTGGCTCAGAAAAAGTCTGATTGATTTGTTCGAAGGCATAGCGCCTAGTTGCTGCTCTATCTCTATCGTTTTGCTGGTTTTTAGTCAGAGAGTTAAAAAAACCTTCTATTCCTCCTAGTATTCTTTTGGTAAGTTTTTGTTTTCCTTCACCTTTATAGCTATTTATTTGATGGTCTATTTCCGAGGGGCTTAGCGATACCCGAGAGTTATTGAATTTTTGGTCTGGCATTATGGATTTTTGCAAAGTTTCTAGAGATCATGATAGCCATTCAGTTCAGTTCAGTTTATTTAAAAGACAGAGTGCTTTTTTCACCTGAAAAGGCTTTTTTGAGTCCACCGATGTTTCCTTGAAATCTAGCTATCTTTTTCATTCTTTTTCGGATACAATGAGTTCTTAATAATCTTAAGTCTAGGTGAAGTGAGATGTCTGTCGGAAATATAAACTCAAATAGTGCCAGTAGTTATTCGGATTCTTCGCAAAAAGATAATATAGTCAAAATTGTCTTGGCTGGCGCAGGTCTGGCAGTTACGGCTCTCTCTGCTTATTTGCTATTAAGAAAGGGGAAGACTGCTTTGCCAAAAGTAGTTGGTGGCTCAGCCAGTCTGCCGTCACCACCTATCGCTGAGAATCTTCCGCTAGCTACTGTGCGGGTTCGGCAAGCAAATCAGTTCTTTCAGACTAGCTGGAATAAACTGAAAGGTTTCATGGGTTCTACTAAAGATAAAGTCACTCAATGGAGCTCAAATCTTGGAGGCCAAGTGCAAGGCCCAAAGCCTGCCGGCGTTACGGGGAGACCTGCTCCTAGTCCCGGTACTGGGGCCAGCGCTTTTCTCGGTGAACTTTGGGGTTTTAGCAAAGACAAGCTCGGCAATCTAGTGAATAAAGGTAAAAATCTCAGCTCAGGAGCCTTCACCAAAGCCAAAGGCCTGGCTGGTGGACTTTTGAGGAAGTTGCAGTTTTGGCGAAGACCATAGAAAGCCTATTTCTTTAGCCTAAAATCAGCGTTCCTTTGCTAATGTAGTTGCTGGTTTAGCCTAAAAAAGTGCTTTATGCCAATAAACCCAATTCCATTTCGGTCTATTGCTCATAGTTTGAGGATTCGTTATGAGCTCCCTGTGCTTACTATTGCTCCAGTAAGAGAGTCAGTGATTGCTTCACGCTCTTCTTTGACTGAGAGCGAGATTATTTCTGCCAGAGAATGTTTTAGTCATCACTATGGAAATGGGGTGGGTCAGGTAGCTTTTTATCTGAGCCAGATGAGGCAGCTTGGTTTTAGTCCTTCTTTTAGAGATACTGATTTGAAGAAACTTTGGGAGGGTTTTGCATTAGCGAAAGAGAGCATCTATCAGCTCCAAGTTTCAAAGAAGGACTTGCCGACTGGCTGGGCGACACTAGAGAAGATTTTGACTATTTGTCCTGAGTCTTCACTACTTTTCGGTGAACAGTCTGAGCAGGTGCGAGCAGAGTTGGATCCTATCTTGAGACGTTTTTTTAATGAAGATTGCTGATCTCCCATCTGGAACTGAGGCGCTGAAGCAGGTTTTAGAGATTTGTCCTGATTAAGCTGTTTTTTGAGGAGCAATCCGAGAGAATCCAAAAAGAGCTACAACCATTTCTTTTACGTTTTTTCTATTAAAAAAGATCTTACTGTCCCTTATTGCTTTTAACTAGTTCCTCTAAATTTACTTTCATATGATTGAGTTGTAGTCCCAAAGTGAAAATCTTTATCATGTCTTTAAGATCCCTTTTTTCTTCTTTCACCCTAAATTTTATGTTATTGCTTTTAGCTGGTTTTGGGGCAGCCGGCTTGAATGCAGCCAACACAAGTAAAGCAGCACCCGAATTGAGAGGTCTAAGCTCTTGGGTCAATTCCAAACCTCTTACTATAGAAAGCCAGCGTGGGAAGGTAGTGCTTCTTCAGTTTTGGACTTTAGGATGTATAAATTGTAAGAATACTTTGCCTTATGTAAAAGAGCTAAATAGAAAGTATGCCGGCAAGGGTTTGGTGGTCTTGGGGATCCATGCCCCGGAATTTTCCTACGAAGCTGAGGAGAAAAATCTCAGAGCAGCGATCAAAGAGTATGGCTTGACTTATCCGATCGCAGCTGACAAAGATATGCAGACTTGGCGAGCTTACAATAATCGCTATTGGCCGGCTTTCTATCTAATTGATAAATCTGGGCAGATCGTTCATAGTCAGTTTGGGGAGGGGCAGTATGTCGAGCTGGAAGAGAAGATCAAGGCTTACCTTTAAAGTTTTTAGTCGTATTTACTTTATCCTCTTGACAACACTAGTTGATCTAGGTTACATTTAGATTATAAGAAACTAACAAATTTAACAAAAGGATATAAGATGCCAGTAGATAATATAAACGGATTCAGCAATGTTCAGCAAACCGGTTCATATGAAGTACAAGAGAAGCCTAGAGGCAATGGCTGGAAGACTGCTTTCACTGTCGGCGCTGGCATCACCGCTTTGGCTGGCTATGTAGCGCTCCGCCAAGTTGGTTTGCAGGCTTTAGCTGATCCGATGAAAAAAGCTATTGGAAACAATCTGAATCATTTGACAGATGCTGCTGAGCACGCAATAGCCAGCAAAGCCATCCGCGGTAAAACTCTACACTGGCTGGAAGCCCCGAGAGTTGGTTTGGGTCGATTGTTCTCTAAATTCAATAATGGCGCGCTCAGAGAAGGTGCTAAAACTCTTGAGGGGAATATTGCTACTAGAGCGACTGCTACAGTTGCGAAAAATAAAGAAACTTTGCGTAAGCTAACAACTGGCAAAGTTGGAGAAGGTCTAGGTAGCTTGGTGAGAGCTAGTGAAGAATCTATTAAGGAAGTTAATCAAGTGACTAAGAAAGCTGCTCCAGTGCTGAAGAGAAAGCCTCCAGCTGCTCCAGTGCTGAAGAACAAGCAACTAGAGATAGACTTTTCAGCCCAGCGGCCAGCTGCTCCAGTGCTGAAGAGAAAGCCTCCAGCTGCTCCAGTGCTGAAGAACAAACCTCCAGCTGCTCCAGTCGCTTAAGAGTCACTTTCACCAGCAGAAGCGTGGATTGAAAGTGTTCTTTCTCTCATAAAGAGCCAAGACATTGCAAGGATGGAAGCTTGGCGCCGAGGAACAGGTACAAGTCACTAGACTCTGGTCTATAGACTAAGCCCCCAAAGACACAAGATCACAGAGCAGCAGGGTTCAAGCTCCGCTGCTCCTACTCAAACACCTGACTGGCTTGCAAATTCAAAAAACTTTTATGGTTTCTAAATTTTTTGAGTGACAAAGAGATGACTGATTTTAGGATTTCAAAGATCCTGATCTCTTTCATCTTTTTTTCATGTTTAGAAAAAGCTATTTTGTTTGCCACAAAAAGTCCTCAAAAGTGTATTTCTTGATTTTTTCAAATCCTTGGGTTTAACCTGTTGACAATATGAGCTGATTTGGGTTATATTTAGATTATAAGAAGCTAACAGATATACAAAAAAAGGAATATAAGATGCCACTAGACAATATAAACTCAGTAAACGGATATGGCTCAGCCCAACAAGCCCAAGAGTTTCAAGGCGAAAAACCTAAAAGCAATCCTTGGAAAACAGCTCTCATTGGCGGTACAGCAGTAGGTGCTCTTGCTGGATATCTTGTGCTGCAAAAAATCGGCTACAAAAAAGGCATGGCTCAGTGCTTAGAACTAGCCAAGTCAGCAACAAGCAATGCAAATTTAGCAGAAGGCGGCTTGGAGGCTATCGCTAAGGGACTCAAGAATAACGGCACTAAATTTACACAAGATGTCCGAGTTGGTTTTGGTGTGGTGAAAAATGCAATCTTTGGGGAAGCTGGAGTGTTTGCTAAGAGACATACTGAGCTCGTTGATAAGATTGGGACGCAATTCGGCGAAGTAGTTACCCATAGCAAGGAAGCACTGAGAAACATCAAAAAAGGCTCGACTCTGGAAGAGATCACCGAGCAAGTAGGAAAATTCACCAATAAATCGGTAGAGACTGTTGCCCAGCAGCCTAGAAATATTCCAATTACTTAAGTTGTTTCATGAATTTAATTTATTACTTGTGGTTAGGAAAATTTAAACTATGAGGGGACCTATCGGCCCCCTCAAACTCCCCCAGATCTTTTGAGGACGTAGTTAGTTTTTCCCCTAAGCCCCCAAAGTGAGAGAGGCAAGCGCAATGGGATCAACAAAACCCCGGATCTCTTCCATCTCTCCACGAATAGGACCAGTGAGCCCAGCATTTGACGCCAAAACGTCTCCCGAATGCAACTCAAATACCCCAAAGTCGTTTAGATTACTCACCAGTCCACCGGCTTCCTGCACCATCAAAGCGCCAGCCGCTGTGTCCCATGGCTTAAGCCCAAACTCCCAAAAAGCATCGAGCCGCCCACAAGCCACATAAGCTAGATCCAAAGCAGCCGATCCGTCACGCCTCACCCCATGACAGGTGAAGTTGAGCTTGGAGAATAACTCCAGTGACTCTCTCTGACGGGCATCATCGCGATAAGCAAAACCGGTCACTAGGAGAGCTTGTTTGAGCTCTGCTGTCTTGGATACGCTCATCCGGCGCCCATTCAGGAAGCTTCCTTGACCACGAATGGCGGTGAAGAGCTCGTCTTTGATGGGGTCATAGATGGCGCCTACTACGCCTTGCCCTTCTCTATCAACGATCCCAATAGAGGTACAGAAGAAAGGATAAGTATGAAAAAAGTTGGTGGTGCCGTCGAGCGGGTCTATCACCCATTTATATTCTCCTGAGCCTTCGATGCTGGTTCCTTCTTCGCCGAGGATCGAGTGATCGGGGAAGTTGGCTTTGATGAAATCGACTATTTTTGCTTCAGCTTCCTTGTCGGCTATTGTCACTATATCCCGCCAATTGGTTTTGGTTTCCATGCCTAGATCTTGGCGTTGGGTGGGAGCATAGTAATGTTTTAGGATTTCTCCGCCGAGTTTGGCGGCTTTGCTGGCGGCTTTTAGGAGTTCATTGAGGTCTGTCATCTAAGACATTCTACCAATAAGGCTAAAGTATTCATTTGTTAGTTTTCATCTTTTGACTTTCAGTCAAACCCATAGAGGTTTTAGGGCGCCAGCCCTAAATTACTTTCCCCCTCCTTGGAGGGGGCTGGGGGTGGGTAACTTAAACTTCCCAACCCCTCTAAATGTGAAGAGATCCTGAGAAATCGATTCAGTTCTTCTTCAAGGCTCCCCCTCAAAAAACCCTTTTGGAGGGCAGAAGCAATCATTAATCCTTAAATTAAACCAAGTAATGTTTCTCTCCAATTGGGTCAAGTCTCAGCCTTGTCAATGAACCTTCCGACTGAAAAAGACAATCACCCCAGCCAAAATCGAAAGCAAGCAAAAACAAATAATCGAAAAGAAAGCCCAAGGATGATCCTGCATCGGTAAACGTACATTCATTCCATAAAGCGAAGTGATGAAAGTCGGCAGCATGATCAAAACCGTAAACGTTGTCAAAAATTTCATCACACTATTGAGATTATTGGAAATCAGCGAAGCGTAAGTGTCCATAGTCCCCGCCAAAATATTTGTGTAAATGGCGCACATCTCAAGTGATTGCCTGTTCTCAATGATCGTATCGTCTAGGAGCTCTTTGTCGTCTTCATAGATCCGGAAAAAACGCACTTTCTCGATCTTCTCGAGCACAGTCTGATTGGCGCGAAGCGCAGTCGAGAAATAAACCAAGCTCTTACTCAGAGAGAGCATTTTCAATAATTCTTCGTTCTTGGTGGCTTCTTTGAGGCTGTCTTCGAGGCTGTCTATCCTTTTGCTCATCTGACGGAGATAGAGACCATAGAGAGTCGAGATCCTGAAGAGGATCTGCAGGGCGAAGCGCAGTTTTTTGTGAGTATCGAAGCTACGTACTTTACCGAGCGCAAAGTCTCTTAGGAAACTCGGATCTTGGGCTGAGATAGTGATCAGGATTCTATCTGTGACAATTATTCCCAGCGGGCAAGTGTCATAGCTGGCCGCTGTCACCATCGGAAAATTTACTAGGATCAATAATTGGTCTTCTTCTTGGTCTAGGCGGGAGCGTTCGTCTTCGTCAAGGGCATAGGAGAGCAGTTCTTTGTCGAGGTTTAGGTCGTTAGAAAGAGAAATTATTTCGTCTTTTGTGGGAGCAACTACATGAATCCAAGAGCCCTTTTCAGCGTCTGAGACTGAATCTAGCTCATGGAGTTCTCCTTCTAGGGTATGGAAGACACGGATCGGCATAGTTAATAAGAGTATAACCACCAGTGAAAAAGAAAGTTTTTGGGCTCACTGGTGGTTATGAGAATCAAGTTGTCACGAAGGGCGCTAGCCCCCATAAAAATTACTGCTCTAACATTAAGTGAGTTGAAAAGTGACACGGAGAGAGGGGGATTCGAACCCCCGGTACCCACAGAATGAGTACAACGGTTTAGCAAACCGCCGCTTTCAGCCGCTCAGCCATCTCTCCACTGAAGCGAACCCTGATGTTAGCATTGTGCTTTTAGATTTTGTGCTGATAATTAGTATCTGTTGCAGCTTCAGACAAATAATGGCCCTCGATACCGAGTGCAGGCAACACCAATGCTAAAAGATCCTCGGGTGGCCTTCGGCCTAAAGCTTCTAGTGACAGTTGTCGCCGCCTACTTTATCTTTCAGCGTTTTCCGAGCATACTCACTCAGCTCAGTCAGAAGCTGGCAGTCGCCGATTTTCGTTTTTTTGTGCTTGCACTGGTCTTGCTTTTGCTGTCTCATACTGTCGCCGTCTGGCGTTGGCAGCGTTGTTGTAGTGCTTTCTGTCCTGATTTGCGGAAGCAGACAGTCTCTGGAAAGCTCTTGGGCGAATTTTGGCGTGTGTATTTCATTGGGCTCTTTTTCAGTAATTTTTTGCCGGGAGCTTTTGGCGGCGACATCGTACGCGCTTTTTATCTTGATTACAAATCTAAACGAATGAGCCTTTCGGTGGCCGTAATCACAGTACTTTTCGATCGGCTTTTTGGGATCTTAAACATCACCTGGATCGGCTTTGCCACTTGTCTATATTTCAGAGAAAGCTTGCCTGCTGGCCTAATCTGGGGAATGAGTATTGCTTTTGCTTTTTCTATGTTTGGTTTAATTTTGTTTTTTACCCAACGCTACCAACCGAAGTTGGTTTTAGGCTGGTCGGCTAAGCTCTTTAGCTTGATCCCGATCCAGTCATTGCCGAAGTTTTTAGTTAAGACAGTACATAAGATTGAAGAGCTCTTTGCTTTTACCGTAGAAGTGTCAAGGCAAAAAAGCTGTTTGCGCGATTTGATTATTTCATCGGCTTCTATTCAAGTTTTGGTATCGCTTTGTTTACTCAGTTTGCTCGCTGGGCTGCAGATCTCCGTCAACCCGCTCTTTGTTTTTCTCCTACAGCCTGTCTCAACACTAGGCACTCTTTTTGTGCCCAGTATGAACGGATTAGGGGTGCGTGAAGGAATTTTTCTCTATCTATTCGATTTATTCGATTATTCCGGTCAAGATGGCGTGATCTTGTCTTTCACTTGGTTGATCGTCTACACAGTGGCCAGTATTCCCGGTATTTTCTTTTTCTTGAATTCTTCGATGAAAAAACTGAAGCAAATCAAGTGAAGCCGCTCAATAAACGCGCTGAGGGCAAGATTTATGAAGACCTAGCGGCGAAGTATCTGATGGGTTTAGGTTATAAACTTTTAGCTCAGAATTATCACGCTTCAGTTCATGGAGAGATTGATCTCATAGCCGCTAGCCCTTGCGCTCAGATTCTGGTCTTTGTCGAGGTGAAAGCTAGAAAGAGTCTTGAGGCTGCTCTTGATTCGCTCAGTGTCAAAAAAAAGCGTTGTTTAGTTCTTTCGGCCGAGTATTTTATCCAGCAACAAGCTGAGCTGGCTGGCTCATTTCCTCATTCACGATTTGATCTTTTGGCTGTTATCAAAGGTCGAAAACTCGAAACACCGGTCTTTGAGCATTTGCTGGGGGTTGATTTGCTAGTATAAAAAGCTACTTGTGAAATAAATCAGATTTTATGGAAAAGACTTTTTGTGCAATCAAGCCAGACGCCACATCTAGAGGATTAGTGGGAGAAATATTGGCTCGTTTCGAGCGCCTAGGCTTCAAAATCAAAGCACTGAAGATGACGCACATCTCCCAAGATTTAGCCCAAGAGCACTATGGCGAACATAAAGAGCGCCCTTTCTTCGGTGAACTAGTGGCTTTCATCACCTCTGGACCAGTTGTAGCATTTTGTCTGGAAGGCGAGAACTGCATCGAGATAGTCCGCAAGACCATCGGCGCCACCGATCCAGTGAAAGCTGCTCCTGGTAGCATTCGGGGTGATTATTGTGTGAGCGTTGCTGCCAATGCTGTCCATGCTTCCGACAGTCCTAGCAGCGCTGCGCGCGAATTAGCTCTCTTTTTCCCCGAGCTTCACTAGCACCATTAAGTGCCTGACCTTGCTATAATCCCCCTCTCAGAATAAGCAAAATAACTATGACTTCGGCTAACACAAGAAGAGTGGTAATCACCGGCATGGGCACTATAAATCCCATTGGTCGTGATGTACCCACCAGCTGGAAAAACCTGACCGAAGGGGTGAGCGGCATAGACAAGCTCTCCATCTTCAATCCCTATGATTTCAAGATGGAAGCGAAGATCGCTGGCGAGATCAAAGACTTTAAACTAGAAGAATATTTCAGCACCGAAAAAGCCGACTCCATGCGCAAAGACATGGACAGAGTTTCTCAGTTCAGCATGGTTGCAGCGAAAGAAGCGATGGTGAATTCCGGCCTAGACCAAGCGCTAGCAGCTGGCAGTCTAGACCGGCAAGAAGTAAATGTCTTTGTTGGGACAGGCATAGGCGGGATCACGACTACCAGCGACGATATCTACAAGCTTATTCAGTTTGGACCAAAGAAAGTCGGTGTGCGATCGATCATCAGGCTCATGCCAAATGCTCCAGCTGGCCAGATCGGGATTGAGTTTGGCTTGAAGGGACAGGCCAAGAGCGAATCTACAGCCTGTGCTAGTGGTCTAGACGCTCTGCTAGACGCCTATTACAATATCGTTGCTGGACTCTCGCAAGCGGCGGTAGTCGGTGGTTCTGAGGCTTGTCTCATGCCGCTGGCCGTCAGTTCTTTCTATAATATGCGTGCTCTGTCGCGTCGTGATGTGCCACCGGCTGAAGCTTGTTGTCCTTTTTCCGCTGAGCGAGATGGTTTTGTGATCTCAGAAGGGGCGGCTATGTTTGTGATCGAAGAGCGTGAGCAGGCAATCAAGCGCGGAGCGCCGATCCTAGCTGAGATCGTTGGGGCAGCCGCTACCTGTGACGCTTATCACATCACTGCTCCTCATGAGACGGGTGAAGGTGCGGCCAGAGCGATGAATAAAGCGCTTGAGCGCGCCCAGATAAATCCCGAACAGCTCCAATACATTCACGCTCACGGTACTTCTACTCCGCTCAACGATGAACGGGAGACCAGAGCGATCAAGACTAGTTTTGGTGATCACGCTTACAAGCTCTGGATTAGCAGCAGCAAATCGATGACCGGTCATATGATCGGGGCTGCTGGTCCGATGGGGGTGATGGCTTCGGTGCAGGCTCTTCAGACCAAGATCGTGCCAGCGACGATCAATTTTAATAAACCCGATCCAGAATGCGATCTCGATTATGTCCCCAACACTGCTCGCGAGATGAAGGATTTGACTTTTGCCATGGTGAACTCGCTTGGTTTTGGTGGGCACAATACTTCTTTAGTCCTGAAGGCTGTTTGAGCTATTTGGACTAGAGAGATCCACGGGATGTGGCTCAGCTTGGTAGAGTGCTGCGTTCGGAACGCAGAGGTCGCAGGTTCGAATCCTGTCATCCCGATTTATTCTATTAGTTCAAGCTTTTTTGTTGCGAAAGATTAATTTGAAGATTTTGCCTTCTAGCTTTGAGTCTTTGTGGCTAAAGGCTTGGGTGAATTTAGTGTCTTGGTTGATTTTTTCGAGTTTTGCTATGAGATCTTCGAGGGAGTCATAGCATTTGATTTCGGTTTCTACATTTTCTGCTGCTTTTTTGTTGAGATAAAGTGGTGGTTGTATTTTTTGGTTTGCAGTTTTTGCGATATTTAAGTCTGTCAATTTATTGAATACCTTTCTGATGAAAAATGGCTCTTAATCTTAGCCGATTTCCTTGTAACTTGTCAATAGATTTAGCCTTACCCCCGTAAAAATTTGATCTTGAAATGAGTTTGCTTTTCGTTTCAAGCCAAGCGGGAGTTTGAGGGCTGCAAGCCCTCATAGTTATTAACTCAAAAGACCTACAGTTTGCAAAAAATCAATTTCAGAAAGACCCCAAAAGCCCTAAAGCGCTAAAATGAACTGAATGCTAGACCTCAAGCTCCTCAGACAAGACCCAGAACAGATAAAAGCCAGACTCTTGGCCAGATCTCCCCAATATCTAGAACCTCTGGAGCGCCTGATCGCCCTAGATGAGCTGAAACGCAAAAAACAAAAAGAAGCCGAAGAACTGCAAGCGCAAATCAATAAAATCTCAAAGTCAATCAAAAATCCCCAAGAAGCCGAAAGTATAAAAGCACAAGTACAAAACCTCAAAGAAACTCAGCTAGCACCAGTAGAAACCCAGCAAAATGAACTAGAAACGCAAATCCAAGCAATACTCTCAAACCTCCCCAACCCAGTCCTAGAAGATACCCCCCTAGGAGCCGATGAAAACGCCAATGTCGTGGTGAAAACCGTCGGAGAAATAAAACCGATAAGTAACCTCAAAGACCACGTCGAGCTAGGACTAGCTCTGGGACTCTTGGATTTCGATAACTCTGTCAGACTGGCCGGATCGCGCTTCTCGTCATTTATTGGATTCGGGGCAAAACTCAGACGAGCCTTGATCGACTTTTTCCTTGCAGAAGCAGAAGATGCCGGCTATCAAGAAATAGCCACCCCCTATATAGCCCTCGAAAAGACTCTTTTCGGTACTAGCCAGCTCCCCAAATTCGCCGATGACCAATACAAACTAGAAGGTCTAGACCAGTATCTGATCCCGACAGCCGAAGTGACGCTGACTTCTTTCTATAACGAAGGCAATGCGCTGGCTCTCTCTAGGCTACCCCTGAGACTGGTCTCCCATAGTCCATGTTTCCGCAAAGAGTCGGGTAGCGCCGGCAAAGATACTAGCGGCCTGATTCGCCTGCATCAGTTCGATAAGGTGGAAGCAGTCCATGTCTGTGAACCCGAACAGGGACCAGCAGAACTAGAGCGCCTCACCAGTCACGCCGAGAGTTTGCTCACCAAGCTAGGTTTACCCTTCCGGAGAGTGGCTCTTTGCGCCGGTGATATAGGTTTCTCGGCGGCTAAGACTTACGATCTAGAAGCTTGGTTTCCTGCCCAAGACAAATACCGAGAAGTCAGCAGCTGCTCGCTTTGTACGGACTTTCAGGCTAGACGGATGAATTTTCGCTACAAAAACGCCCTCGGTAAAAACGAATTCGTCTACACGCTCAATGGCTCAGCTCTGCCTATCGGTCGGATCGCTGCTTGCATTCTGGAGAACTATCAAATAGAAGGCGAAGATGGCTTTGTTTTGCCCCAAGTCTTGAACTTACCATTAAGATTGGATCAAGGTAAAACATACGCTTATACTCTGGGCGGACTCAAGGAATATTAAAAACATGGAAAAGATTGCATTCTTTAGCACTAAACCCTATGACCAAGATTTTTTTAGCAGGCAGCTCGCCAATCACCCAGAGCTCAGTCTTGATTTTCTTGAGCCTTCTTTGACTCTCAGGACTTTAGGCCTTGCTGAGGGTTGTTCTGCTATCTGTGTTTTTGTGAATGATACTGTCGATGAGCCAGTCTTGGAGGGGCTCGCTAAGCTTGGGGTGAAGTTGATCGCGCTGCGTTGTGCCGGTTACAACAATGTAAACGTTGCCAAGGCTCATGAGTTGGGGATGAAAGTAGTCCGTGTACCCGAATACTCGCCCTATGCAGTCGCTGAGCATGCTTTGGCTCTTTTGCTGGCTGTCAATAGGCGCATTCACCGTGCTTTCAACCGTGTCCGTGAGGGCAATTTTTCGCTAAATGGCTTGATGGGCTTTGATTTGCATGGAAAGACTGTCGGCATAGTCGGTACTGGCCGGATTGGGCGTATTTTTGCTCAGATCATGAAGGGTCTCGGCTGCAAGCTCTTAGCTTATGATCCCTACCAAAACCTTGAAGCTGCCCAAGAGATTGGTTTTACTTATGTCCCTCTCTCTGAGCTCTACGCTAATAGCCACGTGATCAGTTTGCATTTGCCCTTGAATCCTGATACTTATCATTTGATCGATGAGCAATCCATAGCTCAGATGAAAGATCAGGTAGTCTTGATCAATACCAGTCGTGGAAAATTAATCGATACAGCAGCGCTGATTGAGGGTTTGAAGTCAGAAAAGATTAAGGCTGCTGGCTTGGATGTGTATGAAGAAGAAGACGCTTACTTTTTCGCCGATCACTCTGATGAAGTGATGCAAGACGATCTTTTGGCTCGTCTGATGGGCTTCAACAATGTGATCATCACGGCTCACCAGGCTTTCTTTACGGCTGAGGCTTTGATAAATATTACCGATACCACTTTGGGGAATATTTCGGCTTTCTTTGCTGGTGCTGAGTTGAAGAATGCTGTGCTCAGCTCTTAGCTACAAAGAGTTAGGTCGTTAACGGCTTTGACAAAACAGCAAGCTCCACATACTATTAGGCTATGCCAATACGAGTTTTTGCTTCTAGACTTAACAAGCCTGTTATAGGAGGCATTTCACCCTCAACTTCCAAGAAAACAATCCCTGTTGACTTAGGTAAGCTTGTAAATCAGGCAAGCATTGATCTAGCTAACAGTGGTTTTGCGCCAGCCAAGAGAACTCTCCTTCAGGTATTAAAAATCTACAAAGGCCCCATTGCTTCAGCTGATATAAATTACGCACGAGCTTTTGGTTTTCTCAGTAAGATAGCTATTGAGAGCCATAATTACGATGCAGCAGAGGTCTATCTGGAGCATGAGTTGGAGCTTCGGTCAGAACTCTATGGCCGCCAGAATCCATCTGGTTTGATCTCTACCATGCAAGAGTTAGCTGGAGTCTACAAGATTCAGCAAAAATACGACAAGGCAAAAGTGCTTTTCCAGCAGGTATTAGGAATAATTAAACTTGACCCTGTCCTTATTGATAGTTCTAGTCTTTCGGAGAGTTTATTGGATTTGGTTGATCTTGCTATGCTCACCACTGAAGCTAAGCTAGAGGCCAGAAAGAGAGTATTGCAAGAGCATTATGATTATTTGCTGAGCAAATATGCTGGGGAGCATAGATTGATCATTCTTGTCCTAGAAACTCTTGCTCATAAGTTTCAACAGGTTGGCAGAGCGGCAGAAGCCTCAATCTTTCTTGAGTTTACACAAAGCTATAGTGAGAGTCATCCAGATATTCCCCAATATTTAATAAGAACTAAGAAAGCACATAGTTTGGATCAAAGCATAGAAGTATTGAAAGACCTTCTTGATAGCAAGTCTATAAAGCTTTAAGTCTGGCGATTAGCTAGCGCTGCGTATGAAGCCCCCTAAGTTTAAAAATTCGCCCCGTGACCCTTTACAAATCACTAAACGCATTGCATAATAAAAGTATAAATATAATATCAATTCTTAAATTCAGCTTATAGCCATGATCGAAAAAATAATTCCATTCCTGAAGACCCTCTCACCCCAAAGATTGCAAGAGTTGGCAGAAACTGCTCAAAAACTCGGCAAAGAACAGGGATCTTCGGTTGTCGAACAGGGAATCTCTCAGCTAGGAAAATTCAAGCAACTATTGAAAAACTCCAAGCAAGCAAAAAATATGGCAAAGAAATCTCTAGACATTGGCGCAATAGCAGCAGTCATAAGCAAGATACCCGGCGGCAAAGAAATCCTCGGACTAAGTGGACTAGCAGCAGGAACAGTAGGCTTCAATATGTTCAATGGCTTCAAGACAGCCCTGAAAATGCGCCCCAGCTAACCCCTAAGACAAACTCTGAAAATACTCGTACACTGGCTCAGTAAGCAAATAGCGATAAGCTCTTTGACCCCTCTTCCGCGCTCTAATAGCCGATGAAGAGACAGCTAATAGCGGCGAATCCAAAAGCTCATAAGAACTATCATCGTAATAATCCGGCAACTCTGCAATCTCAGTGTGCGGTCTAGGAGCCAAAAGAAAATGACAATGCTCCTTCAGCTCGTCAGAGCGCTGCCAGCTCGGCAAAGTCAAGAAAGCGTCGAAGCCTAAGATCACCTGCAAAGCCGTCTCAGAACTGAGCGCGTAAGCCTCACGCACCTCGCAGACAGTATCGGCCGTAAAGGAGGGCCCAGAACGCCTCAGTTCACGTTCGTCTAGCTGAAAGTGAGGCTGATCTTTGAGCGCTAGCTCTAGTAGCTTCTTGCGGTGACCAGTCTCGATCAGTTCGTATTGGTCAGGTGGCTTGTGGGGTGGCAAAGGCGAAATGATGAAATGGACATCAGAAACATTCGGTAAAAGCAAAGCCGACTCAGCAATCGATAGATGCCCAATGTGAATAGGGTTGAAGGTACCCGGAAAGATCGCAAAGCTTGATTTAGCGAGTTTGGCCATGACCCTCCACTATGTATTTATAGGTGGTCAGCTGATTGGCGCCCAGTGGCCCTCTGGCGTGCAGCTTCTGGGTGCTGATCCCGATCTCTGCCCCAAAACCAAACTCTTCCCCGTCAGTGAAGCGAGTGGAGGCGTTGTGATAGACCACAGCCGAATCCACCAGCCCAGTGAAGCGCTTGGCTTCAAGCTGATCTTCGGTCACTATGGCGTCTGAGTGGCCTGTTCCGTGGAGATTTATGTGCGCAATGGCTTCTTCGAGCGACGAGACTAGCTTCACGGCCAGCGTGAGGCTAAGAAACTCTTGCCCCCAGTCGCTTTCTTGGGCTGCCTTGAAGGCTGGATTGAAAGCCATCAGCTCCGCTGAGACACGCAGCTCAACGCCAGCTTCAAGTAGGGGATTTAGGAGTTGGTTTATAGTCTCTGGATTTAGGTGATTTTGGTGCAGAAGCAAAGTCTCAAGGGCGTTGCAGGTGCTCGGTCTTTGGGTCTTGGCATTGAGGGCGATACCTGAGGCTTTGTTCAGGTCAGCTTGATCGCTCACATAGAGGTGACAAACCCCACCACCAGCTCCCAGTACTGGCGCTACCGCTTGCGCTTTGACCAGCTTTTTCAGTTCTTCGCCGCCTCGGGGGATGATCAAATCGAGCTCCGGTGAACGCAATAGCTCAGCTGTCCCTTCCCGCGAGAGATCGTGATAGATGTGCACTAGATCTTGGGCATTGATGGGGGTGAGCGCTGCCTCAATGGACTGAGCGAGAGCAAGGTTTGTGTGCTTGCAGCTTTGGCTGCCTCTAAGCAGAGGAATGTTGCCGGTCAGTAGGCAGAGACCGACCGAGTCAATAGTCACATTTGGTCTGGCTTCGTAGATGATCAAAATCAGCCCAAGAGGAACATTGTGCTTACTGATTTTCATCCCTTTGGGGTGCAGCCAAGAGCTTTGCTCGCCGAGGGGGTCTGCTAGGGCGCAGAGTTTAGCGAGACCGGAGATTATTCCTTCTAGTCTTTGTGGGTTTAGGGTGAGCCTGTCTGTTTCTTGGCCTAGCGCTTGGCATTCTTCTTGGTCTCGGTTATTGGCTGTCAGAATTTTTTGGCTGTCTAGCTTCAGTTGTGCGGCTATTCTTTCTAGAGCTTCGACTCGCGCTTGATGCTCCCAGAGGGCAAAGCTAGCGCTTAGCTTTTTTTTGTCAGCGAGGATTGAGGAAAATGAATGCATAGTATTCTTTGGCTCAATTATAGAGGGCTTTCAGCCTTGCTTTCCGGATGACTTTTCCGGTAGAGCCGCAATGTGTTGAGATAACCGAAATACATGGCTAGTCCGCTCATCAGCAGCGAAAGTACATCTATGGGAAGAGTGTTTTTGCTGGCTCTCAATAAACTCTCTTTTGCTTTTGCGCTGGTTTTGAGAGCCTCAAGACGGGCTTTGCTGACTAGATTTATATCCAGAAAAGAACGCTTGCCCGCACTTACCTCTGCCCGCCAGTCTTTCCAAGGAAGCAGCACTTCTTTGACCGCTAAAGATTTGGCTAGTAAAGCGATCCGGCCGTTCTGGAGTAGCTCAGAGAGACCTAAGAGACTAGGTACATTCCAGCCATAGACACGAGTGAGATCTTCGAAGCGCTGGGCTTTGTTGAAGGCTGTCGAAAAATAAGCCCAGCCACCTGCTAAAAACCCAAAGATCAAAGAGCTCTTGGAGAGCCCAAAGTTGGCGGTCAGATCAAAATGCTTGCTGAATTTTGCTAAAACTTTGGCCAGTTGGTGATTGGGATTGTTTGTGAGCAATCTTCCGGCTGGAATGGAGAGTAGACTGAGACCGCTCAGCAGCCCTAGCACTCCCCCAATAGTCCATTTGAGGTTGCGCTTTGCTCTTCCTTGAGCTGCTTTCGATTCATCATTGCCGGCTAGATCTTTGTCATCGACCTTGAGACCGGAGATTGCATAAAAATTATCGACTTTTTTCTTAGTCAAAATTTCCGTTAGCTTGGGGAAAGTGAGCGCTCTGATCGCCGGTGTGATGATGTCACCCATCAAGCTCATCAGCGCAGCGCAGGCAAAGACCAATGATTTGCCTAGTGCTACTTTGCCCAACAGTGCTTGGCTGAGCGCCACTGAAACTGGGTTTTTCTTACCGACCAGAACGCTGGCTCCTTTTTGACAAGCCTCAATGAGCTCATGAGTTGGTCTGCCGAGTAATCTCCAGTCAGGGAGCTTAAGGGCATGCCTACCCATCAACCAACCAAAACCGAGAGTGCTCAGCGCAGGCAAAGCCCCCACCAAAAAGATCTCAATAACTTCAACCCAACTTTCAAAGAGTGAAGTGAGGCCGCTTTGTCTCATCACCCCGCCGATTAGCGCTTTGGGCAGACAACTAAGCAACATAGTGCGCTTGGCATAGTCTAGCGTCGGGGCAATAGATCCTTCGGCCAAAATAGCGCCAATTCCCCCTGCTATATTGGCTGAGGCAAAAATTTTACTTGGTGATTTAGGGGGCTCAGTTGATCGAGCCAGTGAGTTCTTTATTGGACCGCTCATATAGATTGATACTTGAGGAGAAATTAGTTAAAAAGAGGGCGTTATAGATGAACGCCGCATGTTTGAGCAGTCTTTTTCGCCTTGTATTAGGTGTCTTCATAATTTGTTTAACCACATTTTAATTATTATATACTAAAAGTCTTTTCCTGTTTCCATGATAATATTCTAGAAAAATTTGTATTTTCTCTAAATGTCGCAAACCGCCTCATCACCAATTTCCCGTCTCGTCAGTTATCTCAAGTCAGTGCAAGCAGAATGGAAATACATTAGCTGGCCCACTTTCCAAGAGGCAAGCACCCAATTCATCGTTGTCTTAGTGGTTTCCGCTGCTTTGACAGTCTTTCTCTTTGGGGTTGATTTAGGACTATCTGCCGCCCTGAAAAATCTCCAAACTGCCCTCAAAATCTCATGACACCAGAAGATCTCATCATGCCTGAGCTTGAAGCACCTGAAGAGAAGCCAGCAGCTGCCACCAAGACCGGAGCCAAGCCAAACCAAAACCTCAACAAATACGGCCAAGGCTGGTATGTCGTCTACACTATGGGCCATGAGGACAAAGTCAAGCAGCAGATCCTAAAGCGCGCTGAGACCATGGGCGCAGCTGACTCTATCCTTGAGATTTTCATTCCGAAAAAAGTCGTCACTAAAATCAAAGCCGGTAAGCGCCTAGAACAAGATGTCCCAAAATATCAACGCTATATTTTCATCAATATGTCCATGGACGACAATACCTATAGAGTAGTCAGACATACTCCCGGTGTCTTGGATGTGATCGTCAAGCCTATGTCTCAAGTGGAAGTAGCTCGCCTCTTCGGAAGAGCAAAACGCAAAAAAGAACAAGATGGCGAAGATACAGAGTTCCAAGTGGACTTCGAAGAAGGTGACGAAGTCAAGATCGAAGGCGGTGCTTTTGATGGCTTCATCGGTAAAGCCGAGTCTATCGATCTAGAACATGGGAAAGTAACAGTCCTAGTCAGCGTCTTTGGGCGCTTTACCCCTGTCGATCTGACTGTTGATCAGGTGAGAGCAATAGAGCCAGAGTGAAGCCCCTTGGGCTGATCAGTTATCTGAATTCGCTTACTTTGAGAGACGGGGCTGCTGCTCTCGGACTGGATTTTGTCAGTGACACTCCTAGTGAGATAGCTGGGCGTTTTGAGGCTGGTGAGTTCGATTTTGCGCAGCTTTCTTTGTCTTATTTTTTGGAGCATGAGCAGGGTTTAGTTCTTCACCCAAATGCCGCTTTGATTGCCTCTAGAGGTTCTATTCGTTCTGTTTTACTTTTTAGTCAGCTTGAGCTTAGTGAGATCTTGCGGGTGAGTGTCACCGAACAGACAGTAACTTCTAGTCAGCTTTTGCGGGTGATCTTTTGGGAGCGTTTTGGGCGAGATTTGGATTTTTCGCCTAGGCAGGGTGACGATATCTTAGACAGTTGCTTGCTAATTGGCGATCAAGCTTTCGCCCAGTACAAGCTCTATTGCGCTGGTTTTAGTGAATATCTCCACTGCTACGATCTGGTGACTCTCTGGACTGAGCTGACTGGGCTTCCTTTTGTCTTTGCCGTCTTTGCCGGAAGGTCGGGAGTTCCTGCTCCCGCTCAACTTAGCGTTTGGCTTGAGCTGGATTTTTCTGCTAAGACCATTCAAGCTCTCGATGCCAGCGAGCAAGAGTATTTGGGACTATTAGATTTTGTGCTCACTGAGTCAGCTACGAGAGCAATTAGTACTTTTCGGGCTAAAATTGGTCTATTAAATGAAATCAGACGGAAATAAATTGAAATGCTCTTTTTGCGGTAAGAGCCAAGAGCAGGTACGTAAGCTGATAGCGGGGCCAGGCGTCTATATTTGCGATGAGTGCATTGATCTCTGCAATGAGATTTTGGCCGAAGAGCTCTTCGATAACAACTCCTCCGGTGGTTCTTTTGGCAATACGGCCATGAAAAAACCCACCCCTCGCCCAGGTGCTAGCCGCGTCAAAGCGGAAAATAAACCTGAGCCAGAAGTCCTAGAGAAGATAGATCTGGCCAAGATCCCCAAACCACATCAGATCAAAGATTTTCTAGACCAGCACATTATTGGCCAAGAGAGCGCCAAGAAGATTCTTTCTGTAGCCGTCTACAACCATTACAAGCGTGTTGCTTCTAACGATGAAGGAAGCGGCTCAGCCGTTGAGATCCAAAAATCAAATGTTCTCTTGATAGGCCCGACTGGCTCGGGGAAGACTTATCTTGCTCAGACTCTAGCCAAGCTGCTCGATGTCCCTTTTGCCGTCGCTGACGCCACTACGCTCACTGAAGCTGGCTATGTTGGGGAAGATGTCGAGAATATCTTGGTACGCCTCTATCAGGCCGCTAACTATAACGCTAAGCTCGCTCAGCGCGGGATTATATACATTGATGAGGTTGATAAAATCGCCCGCAAATCAGAAAATCCTTCGATCACCCGTGACGTCTCCGGTGAAGGGGTTCAGCAGGCGCTCTTGAAGATGATTGAGGGTACTGTCGCCAATGTTCCTCCTCAGGGTGGGCGCAAGCATCCGCATCAAGACTTTGTGCAGATCGACACGGCCAATATTCTCTTCATCCTCGGTGGGGCTTTTGTTGGGCTTGAGAAGATCGCTGAAGACAGGCTAAATGCCCGCAACTCGCTAGGTTTTGGGGCAATTCCTATCACCAAGCAAGAACGTGAGCAGCGCAGTTCAAGGGCGCTCAGTGCTGTTAGTCCAGAAGATCTGGTCAAGTTTGGTTTGATTCCGGAGTTCATTGGGCGTATACCGGTGATCGCTGTGCTTTCTTCGCTCGATGTTGATTCTTTGGTGAAGGTGCTCACTGAGCCTAAGAACGCTTTGATCAAGCAATATCAAGAGCTTTTACGTCTAGATGGTGTTACTTTGTCTTTTGAGGAAGACGCCCTCAGGGCTATTGCGGAGCTGGCTTTTAAGCGGAAGATGGGGGCTAGGGCACTTCGGAGCATTGTAGAAAATCTGATGCTTGAGATCATGTATCAGGCACCTCAATCGACTGTGGATCATGACATCGTGATTACTGGTGAGCTGGTCCAGACTAGTCCTTTTTATAGTCAGCCACCGGCTGAGGAGGCTGCTCGCAATGAGGAGAATAAGAACAAGTCTCTTTTGAATGTCCAGCCATTGCCGGAGAATTTATCGAAAGAGGCAGGGTAAGGGTCTTTGCTTATAGGCTCTAGAGTATTTTTGCCGCATATTCGCCAAACCGCTGTCAGTGGCTTAGATCACCAATATAAAACTTTTCTCTCAAGGGGGAGTTTGATGGGGGCTGCGTAGCAAGAGTGCCTAGCTAGTCCGATACGCAGGTAGTCCCCCTCATAGTAAATATTTCAAATACCTATAGTAAAACAATAACTAACTCACTTCCCAGAACTGAAAAATAACATCTTGATCCCCACCAAAATAAGTACACCCCCAAAAATCTTCTGCAATACCCCAACAGGCTGATTCACCGCAAAACGAGCCGAAAGATAACTCCCCAAAACAAACCCCAAACACATGAGCAAGGCCGCAGGAATATTGACCAGCCCTTTCTGGTAATAAACCCACGTAGCCAAAAGCCCAATCGGTGGCACCAAAAAAGCAAGCGTAGTACCCTGCGCCGTCTTCTGGTCAAACCCAAAAAAACTAGTCAAGGCCGGTATAACAATCAAACCACCACCAAGCCCAACCATCCCGCCAAAAAGACCAGCCAAAAGCCCAAGCAGTAACAAACCAACAGTAATCACAAATTCCCCTCCACAAAATTTCTTAAAAGCTGATGTCCATGCTCACTAGCAAAAGACTCTGGATGAAACTGGACCCCAAATATAGGCCGCCCAATCACCTTCAAACCCATCACCAAATGATCGTCTACACTCTCGGCCGTCACCTCCAAAACACTAGGATCTATACTTTCTCGCTCCACAACCAGCGAGTGATAGCGAGTAGCCGTAAATGGACTGGGCAAACCAGCAAATACCCCCGCGCCATTGTGTGAGATCAGCGATGTCTTGCCGTGCTTTGGCTCTGGAGCTCGAACCACACTAGCCCCAAACACCTCACCAATGCACTGGTGACCAAGACAAACACCCAAGATAGGCAGGCTCAGTCTCTGCTCGCGCAAAAGAGCAAGGCAAATCCCTGAATCAGTCGGGCGACCGGGGCCTGGAGAGATCACCAAATGACTGGGCTCAAAGCTTTCGATCCAAGCCAAATCAATCTCATCGTTGCGCTTCACTGTGAGGGCGAAGCCCATTTCCCAAAAGTACTGGGCTAGATTGTGCGTGAAGCTGTCATAGTTGTCTATCAGCAGTATTTTGGATTTTGTGGAAGCTGGCATGCTAGGCATCTTAACCTGACCTAGGCTTGTTGTTAGAAGAAAAAGCGCTTAAATTTCGCCTGCTCTCCATCGGTTAATATATAATCTACTTACATAACTTTATAGAGGGTTTACAGAAAACTCGTATTTCACCAATGGCAAATTACACGCTCAACACAGTAGAAGAGGCAATACAAGCGATCAAGTCCGGTGGATTGGTGATCGTCGCTGACAATGAAGACCGCGAAAATGAAGGCGATTTGGTCTGTGCAGCCGAAATGATCACCCCAGATTTGATCACCTTCATGGCTACAGAAGCAAAAGGCCTGATCTGCATGCCAATGTCACGCGAAATAGCGGAAAGACTTGGTTTAGAGCTGATGTCTTGCCCTACCCGCAAAAATCGCGACAAAACCGAAACGGCCTTCACCGTCTCTATCGATGGTGCCCTTGACCTAGGTGTCGGAACCGGTATCTCATCGGCCGACAGAGCTCTCACCATCAAGCTGGCCATCAACGATAAAGCTGACCCCTGCTGGATGCGTGTACCGGGTCACGTTTTTCCTTTGATTGCTCGCAATGGTGGAGTGTTGGAAAGAACTGGTCAGACTGAAGCTTCCGTCGATTTAGCGAAGCTAGCCGGACTGAAGCCAGCTGGAGTGATTTGTGAGATCTTAAACCCAGACGGCACTATGGCTCGCCGAGACGAGCTGATGGTCTTTAGCAAGAAGCACAATATTCCTTTTGTGACAGTAGCTCAACTGATCGAGTACCGTTTGCGGAACGAAACTCAAGTAAATCGCGTTGCTCAGGCAAAAATCCCCACCAAACATGGTGAATTTACCGTGTTTGCTTTTGAAGAAAAGCTGACTGGACAAGAGCATTTGGCGCTTTGCTTCGGAGATTTGACTGAAAACAGAAGAGAGCCTGTCTTGGTGAGAGCGCACAGTGAGTGTTTGACCGGTGACGCTCTTGGTAGTTTGCGTTGTGATTGCAATTTTCAGCTAAACAGTGCTTTGCAGTTGATTTCGCAGCATGGTAGTGGGGTTTTGCTTTATTTGCGTCAAGAAGGTCGTGGGATTGGGCTGGCAAATAAGATCAAAGCTTATGCGCTCCAAGACAATGAAGGGCTTGATACGTATGAAGCAAACGAGCATCTTGGCTTTGGGGCTGATCAGAGGGAGTATTGGGTAGGGGCACATATGTTGAAGGACTTGGGAGTTTCGGCTATTAAGTTGATGACTAACAATCCAGATAAGATCGAGTGCTTTGCCAAATACGGAATTGCTGTGATGGATCGGGTTCCGCTTGTGCATGTGAATGAGACTAATAAGCGTTATTTAGAGGTGAAAAGCGCTAAGCAAAATCACATGATTTACACTTAGAAATTAGCTTTTTGAAACTATTTTAGCAATTAGAAACTTTCACTTTGAGGGCTAGCCTGCTAGTCACTATAATATTTAATTCCTATACCGACAGTTAGCTAGAAATGCTCAATGCTAGAAGATGTTAGAAGCAATACTGTTGGGGCGCTCCGCCCCCAAGCCCCGGCAAAGGAGCTCACCGGAGCCCCTTTGAACCCCCTCTCTGGGCTTTGCCCCGAACCCCACGGGGGCATTCCGAATGCCCCTCGACCCCTACGATTCGCCCTTTGGGCTCAAGAATAAGAAGAGTTTTGTGTGTTGTTTAGCAATACTTTGGATGTTTTTATAAGCTAAGAAACATTAGGGCTCAGCCCCCAATCACTCCCTTGAGAAAACAATTATCATCAGTGCCTAACTTTGCCTCGATAACATCAAGAACCATCTCAACACTAATACCCCCCAAACACGCAATGTCTCCCCGCCAACACTCACTAGGAACAATTCCACGCGCAAGATCAATACATGGCGAGCAACCTAAACCAAGCTCTATATTGTCACTATCAGCCCGTAAAGAACCCCACTTGCTGCCAAGATTGGGTCCAAAAATGATCGAACAAGAACAACCTACAGCATCAGCAAGGTGAGTAAGACCAGCATCATTCCCCACAAAGAGCCTTGTGTGATTTGCGAAAAAATACCCCCAGTCTTGAAGAGTCAAAACCCCAATCCAATTGAAACAAGCTATGCCAGAACCAGCAATCTGGTCGCTGAAAGACTGTTCTGCCGGTCCCCCAGCAAAGATCACATTGAACTTGCCAGCCAGTAAGCCAGCTAGTGCCAAAAATCTAGAGATTGGCCAACGCCGAAAAAGAGCATTGGGGCTGGAACCGGGATAAATCACCAGATTTTTTTTCTGGGGAGCTAGTGATTTCAGCAAACCTTGCAGCTTTTCGCTAGGCACTGCTGATAGCGTTAAGTGCACTTCTTCAATATATTTCGCGAGATCCCTTGGTGTATAAGGGCTGCTGAGGGTTGTGAGTTCTAGGAAATTTAGCTTTTCATTGAGCTTCTCGTCATAAACTTTGGTGAGCTTGTGACTTTGCCCCTTGAGTGGGGTGAGAAAGCCAATGCTCTTTCCAGTTGACCCTGCTATCCATTCACTAGAAAGGTAATACTGATCAAAATCTATCACTAAATCATAGTTTTGCGCCCTGAGCTCTAAGACCATCGAGATTAAAGCAATCGGATTCATGGAAAGATCGTGCACGCGCTCATAGAGACCAGTCTGAAGCCAAAAGGCCGGAAGGCTTCTCTGCGTTGTCAGCAGATGAATCTCACTAGCCGGAAAATGCTCTCTCAGATAGGCAAGGCTCGGCAAAAGACAGAGCAGATCGCCGAAGGCAGCTAGCTTTATAAGAAGGATTTTTTGTGGCTTATCTGTGTCTGGCTGTAAGAGGGGCAGCCTAGGGAAGTAGGCAAATAGAGTATCGAGAAACTTGAGCCATGAGATTTTAGTGTCCAAGACTCAGTGCTGGCCGGCACGTTTTGCTAGGTATTTTTGGTGATATTCTTCGGCTCGGTGAAAGACCGTGAAGGGGGCTATTTGCGTTACTATCTTTTTGCCTGAATATTTAGGGCTAGCTTGAAGCTCTAGGAGGTTAGCTTGGGCTTGTTCATGCTGCTCTTCACTATGATAAAAGACAGCAGACCGGTATTGAGAGCCATAATCAGGCCCTTGTCTATTTAGAGTAGTAGCGTCATGCATTCCCCAAAAAGCCTCTAAAAGCTGAATGAAGCTGACCCTGCTCGGATCGAAGCTGACCTGCACTACTTCGGCGTGACCGGTAGTATCGCTGCAGACTAGCTTATAGTCGGGCTTTGGGTGCTGTCCACCAGCATAGCCTACGGCTGTCTCTAGGACTCCTTCGATTCTTGCAAATTTCGCTTCTATGCCCCAGAAGCAGCCTGCCCCAAAAGTGGCTAATTGTGTTGTCATTAGTTTTGTTTCACCAGAAAGAAGCGGCCGATTTTTGCTTCGATAATGCTTTCAGCTTCATCGGTGAGAAAGTAAGTCCCTTCCATTGTCCCCCAGTGGGTACTGAGTGGGCAGAAACTATTGTAGGTGAAGCTTTCAGTGGGCTTCAGAAGGGGCTGCTCGCCGACTACACCGGGGCCTTTTACTTCTTCCCGTTTGCCATTAGCGTCGATTATTACCCAGTGGCGGGAGCGAAGCTGGAGGGGTATTTCGCCGACATTGGTGATGGTAACGGCGTAGGCGAAGAGAAAGAAGTTGGCTTGCGGGTTGGATTCCGCTTCTAGGTAGCTTGGGGTTACTGTCACCTGAATGCCATTGGTGGTGGTGGTGGAGCCTGATTTTGGTGGTGCTTGTGTCATTTGTTACTATTTTACTCTCTTAGTCTTGGTTTGATTTGCTGAGAGACTTGATTTTGGTCTTTCTTCTGCGATATCATGTTTTACTTGTTTCCGGAGTGAAATGCTTTTTGATGAAAATCCAACAGGCAATCTTTCGTTCTCAGATACACAAGCCTTTCCAGTCTGAACTTACTGAATCCAGTTCCAGCTTAGCAAGAAGACAAAACAATAATATCGGAAAGTATAGGCTTTTGACAGAAGCTGAATTTCTGGAAATTGAACGATCTACAAGAGACTTTTCGGATTGTGCTTCTCCGATATTCGAACAATTTTTTGATATTGCAAATGCAAATCTACAAAGATGCTATTTAGCGAATATGAAGTTTAAAGATCGTAGCTTTCGCAATTCTGATTTGACCGGTAGTGATATCAGTGGCAGTAATTTTTTAAAAGCCGATCTGACTGGAGCTACCCTGAAAGATCTAGTTGGTGCAGTCTCTCTAGCTGAAGGACAGCTGTATATTCCACCGCCATTTCAAAATGAAAAAGTGAAAGATGTAAAAAATTATCAAAGGAATGTAGAGACAAGAGTGACTATGCACGGTATTTTTGTGGATCCTTTGTCAGAGAAATATACAGTCCATCCGTTTTATACAAATCTGCTAATAAGAAAAAACGGAGCAATAGAAGAGATAGCTTATGATCAGATGCACAAATACGTTGATTTTGAGCAGGTGATTCCACTCCTCAAAAACATGATGCTGCATACCATCGATCATTTTGTGCAAGAAGACGGAGGGGAAAAAGATATGATTTTAATTCAGACTGCCCTAAGCAGTTATGGTTTAGGTTCTGCAAATCCACCCAGAGCTGTCTTGGAGTTTTCCGAAAAACTAAATAGAATATTCTTTGGAAAACTCAAACAAGCTATTATGGCAAAAGAGGAAACGTCAGAGCCTTTAAAGCTATCTAAGATCTTAAACGATTTAAGTTTTTACAGAAAGCTGCTGGTAACCGACAGCCCCTTTCTTGAGAAATCAATTAGTGAAATGAAATCAGCACTGACCCTATATTTATCAGAGGAAAATATTGAACTTTGTTGCGACTCAACCCAAGATATTGTCAAGTATTTGTCAGAGAAAGATAATTCTGGTTTTTCGCGAGAGGACGAGAAGGCTATAGCAGATTATATCCGGTACATAGAAGAACAATAGCCGGTTTAAAAGCTCGTTTTACTTAACTCTGCGGGCTTGGTCCCAATCGATCAGTCTCAGTACCGGAACCCACTGCCCAGTTTCTTCAAACCACTGGTAGGGATCTAAACTGAAATTTTCTTCAGAATAAGCAATACTATTGATGTTTTCACCCAGTTTCTTTCTTGAATTGAGATAGTCGGCGCGGATGAACTCGATAGTGAGATTATAATCATGGGTGAAGCGATCTGAACTCTGTCTATTATGGCCATGATCTACCCCTGTTTCTTTTAGGTATTCGATCATCTTTTGTCTTTGCTTGAGCAGCTCATCAAGCAATGTTTTGCTGAAAAGAGTATTTTTGTATGAACTTTTGAAAGCAGCTAAAGATATTCCGCAATAGCGGGAATGAACGTCTAAATTCTCTTTTTCTAAAGAATCTTCTATCTCTAGGATCGGTGCCACAGCAATTTCTCCTTTATCGTGTATTTCCTGCCAGATCTCTGCATGTTTTTTCTTTAGTGTATTTGTCCAGATCGTCCCGAGACCTGAGAAATTCGTTAAAGTCAAAGAGCTTCCTTCTTTATTGAAATCTAAGACTGCAAACTCTTCTCGGAATATACCTAAGGGGTTTTGAAGTTTTTCAGTAATGATGATCAGTTCAGACTCACTCAAAGGTCTTAGTTTTGGGAGTAATTCTTCCCGCAAAGCAGCCAGTTTTTGATTGTCTAAGATTATACCGGACTCTTCAGAAAGCCTTCCTAAGAGCATAGAGCTCGCAATCTGGCTTAGAAGCTCTGTCCTGTCTTGCTTCGCTGCTGTCTCTTGGATCTGACTTGTAACTTCATTGATCGGACGCAAAAATGACCTTATGAGAAGAGCTGGATTATTTTGGAGCAAATGTAAAGCTTCATTTTCTTCACCACGAATTATTAGCTGTTGAAAAAAAGGCCAGTTTAGGTAGCCACTGAGTTCTGGTGCTTTATTTGCCAAAGCGAGTAAGCCTTTTCTGGTATCAAGCCGTAAAATCAATTCTTTATAAGTCGAATTTAGCTCAGAAAAGTCTTTGATCTCATGTTCTTCGAGTAAAGAGAGTACTTCTTCGGATTGATTCTGATAGTTAACCAGCGCTGCTAAAGTTTGGTCGAGCTGCTTTAGTTGATCTACCTTGAGTTTTTTCAGACTAAAAAAGATCTGCTCATGCTCTACCCCAGCAAAAACGAGTTTAGCGAGAACCGAATCGAAAGCACAGAGTTCTTTTGGTTTTATCCATTCTAGCCGCCTATAGACTGCTTCTCCACCATGATATTTGATCAAAGTTACTAACAGAGGCTGAATTTTCTGAAGCAGACTGACAGAACTAGAGCTAAATAAAGCCAATACTTGCTCAGCAGAAAACCTGTCATCGACTAAACTGGCCAGTATATCGGAATACTCGATCAGATTTTCTGGTTTTGCTCTTTCTAGTAATTTAAGAAAGTACCGATTGCTCTTAGGAAGAGCTAGTCTGATATTGCGCATAATAGGCAAAAGATCATCTATCTTGAGATTTTTTCTAACTACTAGATACTCACGAGCCCACTCCGGTAAGGCTAAAGCTAGTTTCGATAGCGCTTCTTTCCGCTCTTCGTCGAGTTTTTTCGGGTTTTTTAGCTTCTCAAGCATATGCTTAAGGGCTTCGGCAAGATCGGCTTTAATCTTTTTTTTACGGGCAGGTTTACTGTTAGCTTGAGGAGGCCCGAGCAGAGCCAGCATCGGGATAAAGAAAGAGGAACTAGGATCTTGAGCAATTCTTGCTTCTCTCTCTGCATTTAGTTGGCTGAGAGCAAGTAAATCCGGTCGGCCGGTTTTTAGGTATAGAGCGGCTTCGCTTCTAAAGGTGTTGGGGCCTGCGATTCGCACTCAGTAAGATAAAGGCAACAAGAAGTTTACATGTTAGCTTGGTTTTCTGTTATCAGTCAATGCTAGTTTGGCTATCTTAGAGAAACACTGAATAACTCTAAGAAGTCTCCCAATTTAGTGAGAAGTTATTCAAAGTCCCCCATGTCTTAATGATTTGCTTTGAGTAGATTTCGGTGCTGCTTCCAGTTTGGCATGAATTTATTCATCAGTTTTTTAAACTCTGGCCCATGATTTGGGACGAAAAGATGAACGAGCTCATGCACTATCACATATTCTAGACAAGCTAAATCTTTTTTTGCCAGTTCTGTGTTCAGCCGAATATGGGCGCTCTGCGGGTTGCAACTTCCCCACCTTGTCTTCATCTTTTGGATAGAAACTCGCTTTACTTTTAGGCCCATCAGAGCTTGCCATTTTTCGATTAGGGGCTCAGCTTTTTGCCGTATTTCTTCAAGGTACAGGCTGTAGAGCAGTTCTTCGCAGGTTTTTTCGGTGATAGATCTGACATTTAGAATGAGTTTATTGTCTTGTATTTGAATCTGGGGAGTTTTATTTATTTGTTGAATGACTAGCTGATATGCTTTGCCCCATAAATAATGATTTTCATTTTCTTGGTATGTAGGAGGCGCTTGTCTTCTTGCCTGACTAAAGACCTCTTGTTTTTGCTTGATCCAGTCTAAATGAGAACTAGCAAACAGAGTGATTTTCTGAAGCGAAGTCCCCCTCGGGGCCGATATCGAAACCTTACCGGCTGGGGGAGTGACTTTGAGATTGATGTTTTTAATTTCTTTGAAGTGAAGATCTATGATTAGACCTTCTAAGTCTAGGGCTTGAGGCATTACTTTACTTTCGCACATTACTCGGTGATTTGATTATTGGGGATCACCGAATTTATCAAAGAAGAGATCAGCGATAAAAAAACTCAATGAGGGGATTTTGTTATGAACCCCCCCTTAATCTTGAGTTTATTCAGTGCTTTCTTGGCGACAGTCTCTAGCTGTTGCTGGTGACTTGGCTGTTGGGGATCACAGTGTTTAGCAATGAAGAGATCAGCGATAAAACAAAGCTGAACAATAAAGCCCACCAGAAATTATCCACTGAGAAACTAGGTACCAATGAATCCACCAGCAAAATCATCAAAGCGTTGATCACTAAGGTAAATAAACCAAGTGTCAAAATATTGACAGGAAGCGAGAGGATCAAAAGCAAAGGCCTAATGACCGAATTGACAAGAGCCAGCAAAAAAGCTACCCAAATCGAGTCTACAAATCCACCTACATGCACTCCGGCAAGTATGTATGAGCTGAAAATAACGGCTAGGCCGCTTACCAGAAGATTTACAATGAAATTTAACATGAAACTATTTTCTCGATCTGAAGTTTGATCTGATTCAATAATATACGCTTATAGATTGATCTTGTTTTTTGCGATCACAACCCTAACCCTGCAAAAAAACCTCAAAATCACCGGAATGTAAAAGACTAGACCCAATCAATAATGGCTCAGTCCATGCGCTTGTAGGCTGAGGTTGCCAACTTTTCAGATCAGTGGAGGCGCTTTTTTTGGAATTACAAAGTAGACAGCTACTCACTAAATTCCCCGCATTGCTGGCAAGCGGCATGTTGTGCGCGTAGGGAAGCAAATGGTCGCAGATTGCTTGGTGTTGGCGCGCTAGATGTCGTCTGAATTGGCCTCCTCGCTCAGCGTTGACCGTGATCCATGCCTCTGGCTCAAGGTTTAAAAGCAGCCTAACCAGTTTCGGATGAATGAGCTTGAGGCCACAATGCACACAAAGCCAATTGTCACGCTTCCAGATAGATTCTTTCAGCTCTTTGGGCAGGGCTGGTCTATAGATTCTATTTTGGGCTATATTGAATAAATTGCTCTGTTCTTTATGCTCTGACTCCGGTTTTAGAGCGTGAATTCCTTGTAGCCAGAGTTTGAGATTTGAGAGTAGATTTTGGCGAAGATCCTTGTCGCCACTGATTCTCCCCCCTAGATGCCAGCCTTCTATGGAGATCGAAAAATCCCCTTCGGGGCTTAGCCGCTCGGTGTTTTGCTCTGAGCCTGTCTGTTGGTAGAGACTGAGCTCTGAGAGTCTGATCAGGGGCTGCTTGCGCATTTTTCCTGAATCTATTGCTCTGAGTGGTGAGGGACTTTCTATTTTCTCTATTTTTGATATTTGTTCTTGGCTAGGCTGTTTGAATTGATTTGTGTTGATAATTATTTGTGATGCGTCAATTTGTTTTATTCCAAGATTCAATGGTTTTGGAAAAATAAATGGTTTAGGTTTTATTTCACTAGAAAAATCAGAATTATTGAATTTTGGAATCTCTGCGCTAGAAATTTGTCTACTTGCTAGCACTATTATTTGTCTTTCTAGAGTATTTGCAACTAGATTAAAAACACTTCCGGCCTTGGAATAGCGAACTTCGCGCTTAGTTGGATGAACGTTTACGTCTAGTTCTCGTGGTGGAATATTTAGAAAAACAAATATACGAGGATGCTTGCCACTAGGCAAATAACCGGAATAAACCGAACGCACAGCCTTGCGAATAATGGGACATTTGACAGGGCGGCCATTTACTATTGTGAGTATTGAGTTTGAGTCAGACTTGCTCTCAGAGAGTGGGCTCATAAACCCAAAAACATTCATAGCGCCTTCACCTTCCATTTCTCGCTCAAAATAATGCAAGCCATGCCGCGCTAAATCCGGATAGAGCTCTTCTAAGACACTTTCGAGTTGCCCGCTTCCCGAGGTGCTGAAGCCTGTATTGTTATAAATCATCTGCATGGCGATCTTGGGGTTTGCTAGCGCCAATTCACGAATGGTTTGGGTGATCGCTTGCAGTTCAGTTTCTGGTTTTTTGAGGAAGCTCAGGCGAGCTGGTGTATTGCTAAAAAGGTTATTTACTTGAATGCTGGTGCCCTGCGGGCGGGCGCTAATGTTTTTCTCTTGAACTATTCCATAGAGTATCTTTAGACTGTAAGCATTTTCGCTTTGGTGATGTTTGCTCTGACAAGTGAGCTCAGAGACAGAAGCTATGCTCGCTAGCGCTTCGCCGCGAAAGCCCATAGTATGCAATTCAAAAAGATCTGTGTAGTTCTTTATTTTGCTGGTGGCATGTTGTTGGAAAGCGAGCTCTATGTCTTCGGGGTGCATACCAAGCCCATCATCACTAACTCTAAAGGAGAGACAAGATTTGTTCAAGATCTCGACATATATTTTCTTAGCGCCGGCATCGATACAGTTGTCTACCAATTCCTTGATGGCAGAGGCTGGTCTTTCGATCACTTCGCCGGCGGCGATTTGGTCAATCAGTTGGTTTGCTAGTAGTTGTATTCTGGGTTCGAGCACTGGGCTCTATGATAGCTTCTTTAGGCGTTTGCGCTGATCTAGGCTAGACCCTTTGAAACCACTAATTTCCCTTGGACTAGATCGACCCTAACTGGTTTGCCCTCAATACAAACCACACACCAAACCTTTTCATTAGCAGGGATTTTTTTATTGATATAGTCATATACTTTCGTTGAAGACCCTACAAATTTCCAGTTATTTCCTTCCCCTTCTCCGTGTCCAAATAATATATGTTTTGCATTTTCATAAGTCCCAATTTGTCTGTTCCCCAGAGGTAAATTTTTCTTGTTTTCTTCTGGTGAATAACCGATTAAACTACTCAATAGAATTTGAACATCTTAAGATGAGAAGTTTCCAAAGTCATATAGCTTATAGCCTGTGATATCTTCAGCTACTTTGAGTACTTTTTGTCTGTTTTCCGGTGTTATCGGATAGTGTTCTTTTGCAAATCGGCCCATCACTGTGTCTGGAGTGCTTGAGCCGATAAACTTAATTTTTGAAGGGGTTGTCTCTTTGTCTGGAGTGGAAGAGCCAATAAACTTAATTTTTGAGGGTGCTGTTTCATTGTCTGGAGTGGAAGAGCTAATAAACTTAGTTTTTGAGGGGGTCCACGGGATTATTTGGAATTTTTTACCGGAATTGAATATTTTCATTATTTAAGTGAATTTGATTTTCATGATTTTACAGGATAAAAAATCGCATGTCAATCTAATTTGAGTTACTATTTCAATAATACTTGTGCAGTTAGTTATTTATATTGTTGATTTTGTATTTTTTCAAATAATCTAATCTGATTTTGAGTGGTTTTTAAGCCCTTATGGTCATTGTCTCTCTGAAAATAATCCCCAGCCAGCTTACTGTCAGCAATAGCCCCCCGAAAATCACGATAATTAGCCTTCATCGAAGCCCTCAGCAAAAGTTGCTCCCCTTTGGATGAATTCTGCGCTTCTTTGATGTTTGCCGCTAAATCCGTTATTTCCTTTTCGGCAAGAGTGTTTTTTTGCGTTATATAAATCTTTTTGGCAACAGCAAGGTAGCGCAAAGCCAAATTTGTATCGCTACTGACTAGCCAAGCCAAAACCCCCCGTCCCTCTTGCGCTTCCGCTTTGCTCGGATTGTTTTCTAAAGCCAAATCAAAGCTCTCAGCCGCCTCTTTCCAGCGCGCTAGATAAGTGAATAGTACAGCCCGATCGCAGTAGAGATTCGCTTTTTGATCGCCGCTCAAGCTCTCTACTCCCCTCAGTGCTTTCTCAAAAGAGACTAAGGCTTCCAAAAATTGGCCACTAAGTAGCTGCACACTAGCTTTAGTTTGGTTACTATAGGCGCTTTCACCGCTCAGCTTTTCGTTTTGAACTATATAGGAAAAAGCATCTTCTAGATAGATTAGTTTCAGTTGTTCGTCTTGCTCTTGGTCTGCTTGTTTGATTTGTTGTTGAGCTAGACTGAGAAACAGCTTAGCTCTTAGTTTTGGGTCTGCTATCCGCTTTGGTTCAAGCTTTTGACATTCGGGATTTTGATAGTCATTGAGCTCTAATGACTCAAGGCAGTTTCTTGGGCTTTGAGCGATTATTTTTGCTGTCTTGGAGTAAGATGCCTCTGAACTAAAAATCAGGGCGCAAATCAGAGTGGAGCTGAGCAACTTTTGCATTCGCTTATTATAGGTTGTTTCAGTTTTAGGCGAGAGTGAAGATTAGCCTTTTGTGCAGATAATAATCAATTATCTTAAATATCGATCTAACTCAGAGAAGCGCTATTGGAAAATCAATCAGAAAAAAGATTATTATCTGAAATATACTGGAAGCAGCATATTACATCCCTCATAGAGTCGACGCATAATTAGACTTACTGGTAGCTTGGAGTCATCCTGCTCTTTGAAAAAAGGATTATTTCTTGGCGCTAGCTCAATCGATTCACCAAAAAAGTCATAGCCTCGTTTAGCTGATTCCGCTTCATCAAAAAAAGCAATCGTTATTAGGGGCTCATTTAGATCTTCAGGCGAAATGTTGGTATCAGAAGTTATACCTAAACCGGTGACTGATGGGAGATAGCTAGGCTTAGCAAAGGCTTTTATTATTTCCGCCAAACTGTAGGCGAGGTTTAGAGGAGCATATTTCGCTGTACTGGAAACGCGACGAGGCGAAGACATCGGAGTGGAATTGGCTCCGAGCGGATTATGGATTTCGCTCACTAGATGATTTCCTTCAACCGCTTTTAATCTATGGAGGTTGTTTCTAAAGGAATATTTATAATAATCTTTCTTAAAATCCAGAAGATGCTCTTCCAATGAACCAGCTGGCGTCACTTTCTTGTTCTCATCCACTGCAACAAAAGTCATAGTTCGATCTGTGGCCACCCTGATGTTTCCGGGAGCAAAGTCCGCTTCTAGCCTTGGATCGATAACAGAAAACCCTTTGCGGTGAACTACAGCATCCCCCGTAATGACATTTCTAACTAGTTCTCTATTACCTACTCCAGAAATAAAAATTCTCAGACCATAATGTTCTAGAAGCTCAAAAAGAGGCTTCAAAGATTTTTCCAGAAAATGCAAAGGACTTTTAAAATTAACTGTTTGTACGTAATCTGCTATTTTATTTTCGACTTCTTGCGTTTGATTTTGCGGGGTTTTAGAGGGAAGTAATTCCGAAATCACATAATCGTCTAGTTCTGGTAAAGCTTGCTGCAATACTTTGTATAGATCAAAAATTTCGGTGTAATGAGTTCCATTGTTTTGAGAGACGAAAAAACTTTTCAAGATTTGGACAGCCTCTCTCTCATGCATTTGCACTTCATGTACCAGTGCATGATAGATTTCCCCAATATTACTAGGAGATATTGTCTTATTGGGTTTTAAGGAAATAGAGTTTAGCTTTTCGATAATACCGGTGATGGTTTTCGTTCTGATGAGTTTTTGATCTATCAAATACTTGTCTTGTATTGTTAAGCTCGGTTTTTCAAAGGCAGTTTGTATCTCACCGAGTAGAGGATTTCTTTTTTCTTGAAGAATTTTTATCGCGGGTTCTAGGGAGTGAATTTTTATTTTTGTGTTCATTTTTACAATGTATAGTACAAGTTTCGTATTTTGTCAAGCATAAATAACTATCAACACAATACTTAGTTTTTTTACATGAACAAATCTTAATCTAAATACCCCTCATCCCCTCTTTCTTTATTTCACTAAATTATTGATAATGAAAAATGTAAAGCTCTCAGGGAAAATCCGTCTAAAATGATTGACCAAACCGAAAAAAAATCAATCTACAAGCAAATCGATCATGAGGATATTGAGAAACTGACAAAACACGTTACAGATAATATCAATGTAAAAGAGATCTCCAAAGAGTTAGTTCTAGCGATAGGACGGGAAGGTGGCTACTGCCTGCTCACCAATAGCGAAATAGCAACCAAATACGCCCTTCATTATCATGAGAGAACGATCCAACTAGCACTACAAGAACTGATAGCCTTCGGCTACCTCACCAGACACAAAGTGAAAGCAACGGACAAAAGACGAAGAAGATTGCTTACGCTGATCAACGAGAATCATCGAACAGAACTCTTTCCGGCTTGTTCTGATGAGGTGGTCTGTGAGTTTAGTAAGGTGAAGTCCATTAGTGAGTTGGCTAGTTGGAGCGATCTTTATTCTAAGATTCAAGCTGAAAAATTTCTCGCTTATCACCGCGCCACTGGATGGAAGAATAGAGATGGGCAGAGTATCACTGATTGGCAGCAAGCAGCTCGTTTGTGGGTGATCGATTGGGTTGAAGGCGAATCTAAAGTGCGCTAATATTTATTCTTTATACTACAAATAACTACCAGCACAAATCAATTACTTGGAATATCTTTGTTGTGATAAATTGAAAAATCATTGAAGTAAAATACAAACATCAGATGATCCATAAACTTTCCAATTGCATCTTTCTTTCTTTACTTTGCTTATTTCTGTTTTCCTCTGTAGAAGAAGCTAAAAGCCGCACCACTTACAAAATCGCTCACACCAAATCCGGTGGTACAAACATGGTCTTGGTCTCTGTCAGTTCAAGCTTTTTCCGTGAATCGCAGAACACTCAACAGAAATGGTTTACTGGTTTTGAGCAATGTTCACGTTCCGCCAATTTAGCGGGTCAGGTTATTGTTGTTGCCAATAGTTCCGGTACTTTTAAATTTTACGGCCCAAAGACTTGGCATAAGTTCATGAGGACTATCGATATGGACTGGGTCAATGCCCGGATTAATAAAAACCTTACTTGTACTTTTTAATTTTCTCAATTTTAGGGGGGCCCAGACCCCTCTTAATATCAAGAAAGCAAGCAATGACTCAATTCAAGTGAATCTGAATTTATTAATCGATTTATACCATACCCCCCTTAGACTATTTGTGAATGTTTTATTAATTTCAATAGAACTCATGCTTTTGCGTGTTACATTTTTGGCAGTTGAGAGATGAAATGTATGACACTTCAAGGCATTGATAGAAACGCAAATAAACTAGATTTTTCCGGCTCAAAGCTCCCAAAGAGAACACCACTGCTAAATGCATACTCTGGAGCCAAGCAAATTGGCTCAACGCTTATTAAAAACTTGGCTTACGAACTTTATGTATCAAGCGAAAAGGCTGAAGCAAAAAGCTCCAATCATCTAGCAAAACAAGAGCAACTCAGAAAAAAAGAACAAGATAGGACTATAAATAAGCATATTCACGATGCTCGCAAACTAGTTGACGATCTAGAGGCTCTACTGGAAATCCAAACAACAGTAAATGACCAAACAAGATTCTCCAACGCGGGCAAACATGTCTTCAATAAAACCACTATACAAGAAGCGACACTTCTTTTGGAAAAGCTAACACTAATTTCAAGAGCTACTGACTCCTTGATAGAAGCACGGCACCGTGGGTCAATAGAAAACCTAGAACGCAAAATTCAAACTTATCTAAACCTCAATTATTCCATCGATGATGCAAAAAAATTCAATCCAATCAGTTCAGCCTTAAAAAAACATTTCCAAGCACCCAAGATCGAGCTGAAAAGAATTTTAGAAGTATTGGGCCTCAAACCAAAGAACTCACTATCTCCAAAAGAAATATATTTCATAAATACAGCCCAAAAAATGCAAGCTCTACCGGAAGCAATGCAGATAGCCCTCCAAGGTCTTCCCGAAGGAAAGATCTCACCAAATGCCCAATCCTCGCAAATGTTAATCAGCGATCTTTACACTGACCATCTAGGCTTTGCTTATATTTGGGAGCTTCAGCAATCAGTCGAGGAAATGAACAGAGCCAGTGCTCTTCAAGACAAATTCATGGATAGCCCTATTAGAGATTTTCAAGAGATCTTTGGGATCGAGTCATACAAAGCTTTCGGTGAGCAATAAGCTAAGTCCCCTTCGCTTTACTTTGTTCATGTGTTATGTTTTGGAGGAATAACTGAGCAAAATAAAGCAAACCATGGCAACAAGAATCGGAATCAATGGCTTTGGCCGTATCGGAAGATTGGTCTTTCGCGCTATCTGCGATCAAGGACTATTAGGCGAAGCGCTTGAAGTAGTCGCAATCAATGACCTGGTTCCAGCCGATAATCTCGCCTATCTACTAAAATACGACTCTACCCAAGGACGCTTTAATGGAACAGTAGAATGCACTAGCCCAGACGAGATCATCGTCAATGGCCATAAGATCAAATGCCTAGCCGTCAAAGAAGGCCCTAGCGCTCTTCCTTGGAAAGATTTGGGCGTCGATCTAGTAATAGAATCAACAGGCCTCTTCACCAGCGCCGAGAAAGCCCGCGGTCACATAACAGCTGGCTGCAAAAAAGTGATCATCTCAGCTCCTGCCCAAGGCGAAGACATAACAGTAGTCTGTGGCGTCAACTCCGACAAATACGACCATAAAAACCACCACATCATCTCGAACGCCTCCTGCACCACAAACTGCCTAGCACCAGTTGTGCACGTCTTGCTCAAAGAAGGTCTAGGCATAGAAGAAGGCCTAATGACCACGGTGCATTCCTATACTGCCACCCAAAAGACTGTCGATGGCCCTTCAGCGAAAGATTGGAAAGGTGGCCGCGCCGCCGCCATCAATATCATTCCCTCCGGTACAGGAGCAGCCAAAGCCGTTGCACTGGTGATCCCTGAAGTAAAAGGAAAACTGAGCGGGATGGCTTTCAGAGTGCCAACCCCTACCGTCTCAGTTGTCGATCTTACTGTCCGCACAGTCAAAGAGACCAGCTACGAAGAGATCTGCGCCCTGATGAAGCATGCCAGCGAAACTTACCTCAAAGGAATACTCGGCTATACAGAAGATCAAGTAGTTTCGAGCGATTTTATCGGCGATAGTCTCTCCAGCATCTTTGACCAAGGCTCAGGTATGGGACTAAATAGTCGCTTTTTCAAGCTGGTGAGCTGGTACGATAACGAATGGGGTTATTCTAACCGCGTCGTCGATTTCACCAACCAAGTCGCTTCCCAACTATGAAAAACTTACAGAAAAATTTACAAATAACTGCTTGCACCGTTCTCTTGACTCTACTCAGTAGCAGTGCTCTCCTCGCACAGGAGATGCCTAATCCTCGCAAAGCGCCGCTACTGGCCGACCTTGGGCTGACTTCCAGTCAAGAAGCAACCCTGCAAGAGCTTGCTGCCAAATACTCAGAAGACACGGCCAATCTTCGCTCCCTAATCAAGGTGACTGAAAGCCGGATCAAAGCCGAGCTAAGCCAAGAGAAGCCCTCAATGAGCAAACTGGAAAAGTTCACGGCCGATCTCTATGCCGTAAAGCAAGCTGACTTCCTTGAACAGATGAAATACCAAGTGGCCTTGGCTGCTATTTTGAGTCCCTCAGAGCGCAAAAAGCTGAAAGAACTAAAAATAGAAAGACGTCAAAAACAAGATAAATATATAGACAAATACTATATTCCATTCTATTCAGACAACAAGTAAGCTCAGATGCCGGCTCAAAGCAAACAATCCGTGTCACCACTCACCAAACAAATTCTTGTCCTCTGCGGACTAACTGCTTTAGCCGGTTATCTTCTTTATCGTTACGAAGCCAAAAACCCCTTTAACGCCCTGCTCAATCCTCCGGCCATTCCTGCCGACTACACTCAAGCCCCTCTAGACCCAGCACTACAAAGCAAACTAGATCTTCTAGTCATTGACCGAAAAAAAGCCGAAGAACAACTCTCAACGGTCCCCCTCAAAGGCAAAGACAAAGCTTATAGCCAGTATATCCTCGCTCAACTGAAGCAAAGAGAAGGAGCAACGGCTGAAGCGAAAAAAATCTATAAAAATATCGAGATTTGGCAAATTCCGTTCCTAGCCGAGAGAGTACTGCTTCACTTAGCTGAGATTGCCGCTCTTGAAAGCAAAGAAAAAGAAGTGATCGGCCTGACCGAAGAGCTCTTAAGAAGATATCCAGACTCTATTTCCGCTCCCTTTGCTCGCTACGAACTGGGCCGTTCTTACTTGCGCCAAAACCAGAAAGAAAAAGCCAGAGAGATTTTTTTCGAGCTGAGCAAAAACAAAGAAAAAAGCCGCGCAAATATCGAAGCTCATTATTATCTGGGTGTGCTGAGCGAAGCAGCTGAAAGAGATGCCCTCTGGTATATCTATCTAGAAGCGCTGCCGGCCGGCCAGTTCACGCCAGAGATAGAGAAAAGCTGGCTGCAATCAGAAGGAGCACTTAGCCCCAAACACAAGACTGCTCTCGGCAAAATTCTCTATTTCCAGAATCAAAAAGACCCTAAAGCCGCTGCACTGCTGCAAGCCGAAGAGAACGAGATTAGTTGGTTTTTACTCGCCCAGCTCAAAGCCAAAGACAAAAAGAACCAAGAAGCGATCGGGCTGCTCCAGAGAGGCCTCACCAAATACTTTGACGATCCAGACTACTATAGTGCGCTCAGCCTCCTCTACAAGCTGCTTCCCAAAGAACAGTATGCAAGCACTGCTCAATTTTTCCTCTCAGTCCCCACCAACCCGCACAATGCACGTATTCTCTGGCTAGCAGCTGATAGAAGCAAAGGTGAACAAAAAAAACAACTCTACAAGCTCACTCGTAGTCTCTTTCCACAGAGTAAATATGCCGCCCGCGCTCTGGGAGAGCTCTTTTGGGAGACTTATGCTAGCGGTAAACAAACGGAAGCCAACGCCTACGCTCAAGATTTAATCCAGAATTTCCCGAAAAGCCCAGAAAGAGCGAGAGCCCTCTTTTGGCTAGCCAAAGCCCAACTGAAAGCCGGATCAGACAAACAAGCGCTGACTGGCTTTAGCAAAGTGTTGACAGAACATCCAGATACTTTTTATGCCTATCGCGCCCAAAACTTGCTCCAAAAAGACCAAAAAAACTGGCCCAATCCACCATTAGCGAAACAGCTCCCCACCGAAAGCCAAAGCAAAATCCCCACCTCTGAGCTCAAGCAACTTTCACCTGCCCTCCAAGAGCTCTATAGGCTAAATCTTTGGCAAGAGTTCTTGGGCGCTATGCCTTTAGATTATTCGAAAAATTTTCCAGGAGTGCAAGCCTGGGCAAGAGCCAGTGTAGACGGGGATTTTGCCGGATCGATCAAGGCCGCATCCGATGCTATTGGTAACGAGAACCTAGCACTGGGACAAGCTAAAGAACTCTGGAAACTGAGCTATCCACTGCATTACGCTGAGGCTGTCTTCGTTCAGGCCAAGCGCAATAAGCTTTCGCCCTATCTGCTCCTAGCCCTGATCCGCCAAGAATCACGCTTTAACGCCAAAGCAATCTCCTCCTCAGACGCTCTAGGACTTTGTCAGCTGCTGCCCGGTACAGCCCAAGGCGTCACCAAAGCACTCGGCTACACTGGCTTCAAACGGGACAAACTCTTTCAAAGCGACTATAACCTTGCCTGTGGCGGGCGATATCTGGGCGATATGATCGCTGACTTTGGGGGGAGACCTTATCTGGCCGTTGCCGCTTACAATGCTGGCCCCGGCGCTGTCAAAAAATGGCTGAGCGAGAAAGGGGACGCTGACCCAGATCTCTTTGTGGAAAATATCCCTTATCCAGAGACCCGCCAGTACGTCAAGAATGTCTTTGAGAACTATTGGGTCTATGAGCAGCTCTATGCAAACTGAAGAGGGTTATACTCTTTGCGGCTACTATGGGGCTGACAATCTCGGTGATGAGCTTTTGCTTCTGGTCTGCCAAGGCAACCTTTCACTTTCAGCTATTCTCGACCGCAAAGCAATATGGGAGAGCTTGTTCAGTATTTTGCAGACAAAGCGCGGTTTAGTTTTTGGTGGTGGATCGCTCTTCCAAAACAGCACTAGCCTTGCCAGCCTGCTCTATTATGCTGGGCTTGCACATTGGGCTTTTTTCTGGGGGAAACCGGTTCATCTGCTCTGCCAGGGACTGGGACCACTTGAGGGATCTCTTGCTAAGATCATTGCGGCTTCTGTCTTCCAGCTGGCTAGCACTGCCTCTATGCGCGAACTGGGGGCTACTGAGATCGCTCTGCTCGCGGCTTGGGGGATAGATTATACTGCTGACGCCGATCTGGTCTGGGCTCTTGAGTCTCCAGCGGCTTCATTGCCTTCTATTTCCACCAGACCAGTTTTTTTGATCAATCTTAGACCAGCTAAACAGCTCACCCAATCTGCCCTCCAACAGATCGCCTGTTTTTTAGATACTGAGATCGCCCCTCATTACACGATCAAAGGCTTTGCACTCGAAAGCAGTGACCAGCAGCTCCTCAGCGAACTAGCTAGTCTTTGCGCTGAGAGCTTTGCTATCGAGAATATATACAATTCAGAGACTTTTTTGCGAGAAAGAGAGCGCTTGTTTGCTGGAGTGACACATGGGCTGGCAATGCGCTTTCATGGCTTAGTGACTATGATCGGTGCTGGTATAGTCCCTCTGGGTCTGAGTTATGACCCAAAAGTTTCGGCTCTCTGCCTGTCTGCTCAGCTTCCCTGCCTTGAGCTAAGCAATCCTGCTTGTTGGGATCAGCTCAATGCTCAGACCCTCCAGCAGCTCCAAGATCTCGACAAAACCAAGCTCTCAAACTGGCGTCAAGAACAAGCAAAAAAAGCCCAAAGGGCTCTGAAGTCTCTGAGTGAACACCAATGAAATTGCCGGGAGCAATAAATCTCTTCACCGGTTCCAGAGAACTATTGCTGGAAGAGCTGAGCAGCTACTTGCTCTCGCCATCACTGAAACGCTTAGTCACCCTAAACCCTGAGATCTATCTGGCCGCTCGCAAAGAGCCCAGACTGCTAGAGTCTATAAGCGCAAGCGATCTGATTGTCCCCGATGGCATTGGGTTGGTTTGGTTGGCGCGTCGTTTAGGCTCAGTGGCTGAGCGTTTGCCGGGTATTGAACTTGCTTGGGCTCTATTGGGTGAAGCGTCAGCAAAAAAACTGAAAGTAGCTCTCTGTGGAGCCAGTCCAGAGGCTCTGGAGGGGACTAAAAAGAGACTGAAGCGAGAATTTCCCAGTCTTGAGATAGTTTATTCCCGAGATGGTTTTTTTGCTTCTGAGCGAGAATACTTAGAGGCAGTTTCTGGGCTTGCTTCTTCAGGAGCGGCTTTGACTTTGCTGGCGCTTCCCTATCGCCGCCAAGAACAACTCGCTTATGATCTGCAGCGGTCTGGTATGGCTCTGGGACTGGTGATTGGGGTGGGTGGAAGTTTTGATGTGTGGTCTGGGAATGTCAAGCGTGCTCCAATCTTTTTTCAGCGGCTTCAGCTTGAGTGGTTCTGGCGTTTGTTGTTGCAGCCTGAGCGTTTTAGGCGAGTATTTCCTATGATTTGGGATTTTTTGCCTGTATTGATTTTAGGTAGATAGAGGTTTATTGCCCTTCCGGCCCCCTCAAAATCCCCAATTCAACTAAAAAACGCAATTCTCGCGATGGGGTTATAGCGTCAATATAAAGCAATAACCCGATTATTTGATTAGCAAAGAGTTTTCTGGGCAATAGAAATTGCCGACTAAATGAAACTCTTATATGACAGCCCCAAAACCAGCCACTAGAACAAACTTTTGGAAACGTTTTTTTCGCTCCGATAAAAAAACGCTAGCTTGGTCTATGCTGCTCTGTAGTCTTCTGGGGCAAAATGCACTCGCTCTACCCCAAGGCGAACAAGTGGTGGCGGGCTCAGTGAGCTTCAACAGAAACACCCCCGATACACTCAATGTGAACTCCGCTTCGCGGGCGGCCATCGTAAACTATCAGAGCTTCAATGTCGGCACAGCAGAAACAGTCAACTTCAATCTGCCAAACGCCCAATCGGCTATCTTAAATAGAGTCATAGGCTCAAATCCCTCAGAGATTTTAGGTCGCATCAACTCCAATGGCCAAGTATTCTTAATCAACACAAACGGCATAGTCTTCGGCCAAAACGCCCAAGTGAATCTAGGTTCTCTAACAGCCTCAACGCTCAACATCACTGACTTAGACTTCCTAAACGGCAACTATCGCTTCATCCAAGACGGCAAAGCGGCAGGGATCATAAATTTCGGTAACCTCAAGGCCCAAGACAATCTAAATCTACTAGGCGGCTCAATCCGTAATGCTGGCACTCTCTCCGCTCAGAGAGTGAATATGCTGGTCGGTAAAGAAATAGAGTTTGGGATAGAGAGAAATATCTATGCCAATGTCAAAATCAGTCAAGCCCTTGGCGAGCGTGTTATTGGCTTCCAAGAAGCGATCCGAAATGACGGGAATATCTTTGCTCCTTCGGCTGGGACAGTCGCGCTGCAAGCTTCCATGATGGGCTCAGTCTATGACCAAGCAATCAACAATACAGGCGTGATCCAGGCTCAGGGCATGGGCGATATCACCCTCTCAGGGCGTGGTGGGGCAGTAATCAACAATGGCTCTCTGATTGCGACCAACAATAACGGCCAAGGCGGAAACGTAAGTATCTTTGGGGATCGAGTAGCTCTTCTCGATGGCTCGCTGGTCGACGCTTCCGGAAGAGATGGTGGCGGAAATATTCGGGTAGGCGGAAACTATCAGGGTAAAGTCGAAGCAGGCTCACCAGATGCCTTCAATTCTGTTGCAACCCTAGTCACTTCCGGCAGCACCCTCAAAGCCGATGCCCTCAGTGAAGGTGATGGCGGCAAAATAATTCTTTGGTCTGACGGCTGGACTGACTTTCGGGGATCACTGAGTGCCTCTGGCGATGGCTCTGCTGGTGATGGTGGCTTTGCGGAGATATCTGGCGCCCGATCGCTCTATGCCCGTGGCAAATACAATCTGCTTGCCAGCGGAACTGGCGAAACTGGTACTTTGCTCTTCGATCCGCTGGACATCAAGATCATCGGCGGGACAGCTGACGGTAGTGACAGCACAGACACTAGCAGTACTGTACTCCAGAACTCAGCCGGCAGCAATACTCTTGGAAGTATTTTATTTGCCGACAGTGGCGCTAGTCCATTTCTGATCTACGAGTCAGAGATCGAAAATAGTGGCGCTAATATTATTCTCCAAGCAGCCAATAGCATCAAAACATCAGGAACCTTCACCGGTCTGTCGATCGCTTTAGCGCCTGGGAAAAGTCTCACTCTTGAAACCCGCAATGATCCAGGTGATGGTGTGGACGGCATAGATCTCACCGGCACTACCCATGGAGCCAATTTTTATCTACAGACCAATGGTGCTCCAGTGACCCTTCTTACCGGTGCAGGAGCCAATGGTCAAGCTGCCCCAATAAAAATAACGCGTATCGGAGCTCTCAGCAGTGATATTACTCTCCAAACTAATGGCGGCGACATCACCCAAACAAACTATCTGACCAACAATACTGGCACTCTGACAGTAAACACAAATGGCGGCAATGCAATCCTCGATCATAAATTCAATAACATCGGAAACCTAGTAGCCAATACTAATGGCGGTAATCTCAGCTACAGAGAACTAGATGTTCAAAGCTTTAATCTCGGTAACGTAGATACTGGCAGCGGTAATGTCAAACTTCAAGTAGGCACAACCGGAGTGATCACTCAAACCGGCACTGTCCTCACCACAAACAATTTTGAATTGGTTTCCGGTACAGGAAATCAAACATTCAATAATTCCAGCAACAAAATCAATTCTTTCAAGGCAACGGCCTCTAGCGGCAATATCACAGTCTCTAATTCGCAAAACCTAGATCTGGCCGGCAATAGCAACGTTGGCACTGGCACCCTAAACGTCAACCTGACAGGCGCCTCTAATCTCACCCAAAGCGGCGGCATATTGACGGGTACAACTCTAAACCTAAATACAGGCACAGGGTCGAGCACCCTCAATACCGCCAATAAAATGACTAACTTTTCCGCTAACACTCTCGGAGGTGATATCAGCTATACGGATACCGATAGTCTAGTTATTAACGCCGCCAGCGATCTAAAAGGCGGAGATCTCAAACTGACAGTCGGTGGCGGTGGAAATTTAACCCAATCAGCAGCGATCAAAGCTAACACTCTAGATGTTCTGGTCGGTAATGGATCCGCTACCCTCACCAATGCCGCCAATGACGTAGATATTCTAAAGTTCAACTCAAACCTGGGTAGCATAAACTATACTGACTCCAGTAGTTTCACCTTAGATCAAGCTCCTCTCACCGCAGGTAGCGTCACTCTCAGCGCACTGAATGGTGGGAATATCGCTATCCCAAATCTCATCACTGGTGTAGATTTAAAAATTACAACTACATCCGGTAACGTTACTAGCGATGGAACTGCTAGCGGAGATGCTGTGAAAATTGGTTTTTTAAATCTTACCGCCCAGACAAATAGCGGTAGAGTTTTTATTGAAGATCGCAATGTTCTAAGCGTAAAGAGCTCCTCTGTCGGTTCAGGTTCTCTCGATGTAACTACGAACGGCTATTTGAAAGTACTGGGCGCAATCACTTCAACTACTGGAAACATTGAGCTCAATGCACTAAATGTGGGAGGTACTCCCAGTGTTCTAGAACTGAATAGTTCGGTGCAGTCCACCGGTGGCGGCACCTTAAACATCTTCAGCGAAGGCGACATCATCACCGATGGCAACTCTTCCAACCTGAATATCTCTACTGGCGGCGCATTAAACGTCAAAGCTGGCAGGAATCTTACTATCGGCGAGAATTCGCAAGACTATAACCTAGACTTTGTGGGTGGTGTGCAAAAGATCGATGTCGGAGGAGATTTGACGCTTATTGGGCGAAGCTTGACCGGCGTAGGCGGTTTCACTAGACTAAGAGCAACCGGAAAACAAGATATCACCGTCGCTGGCGACATAAATATCAAACTAGGCACAGGCACAACAGCCACCAGTCCTTTTGCGGCAATCCAGTCCGGCGGTAACCAAGAGATCACAGCTGGCGGCAGCATCACCCTCCAAGGATCGAGCACCAACTTCACTAATGGCAGCAATGTCCGGATCGAAACAACTGGCGCAGGTAAACAAACTGTCACCTCAAACGGCAATCTGAGTATCTTGGGTGGAACTGGAAATGGTGCAACAGCCCAAATCAATGCTTTCAGTAGCACAAATGCAGGCCAAGTCATCCAGTCACTAAACGGTGATATAAATATTTTCAGCGGAACAGGCACTGGCGCGATAGCCTTTATCGATAATAACTCGCTCACGAAGGGCTCAGAGCTCCTCACCGATACCGGAAAGATCTCTGTCGTCGGTCAAGTCGGTGCTAATGCTTCCGTGACAACAAGTGGAGCACCAATCACGATCAAGAGCAATTCTGGAGATCTCTTTTTCGCTGCCGCTGAGATAGAAGCTGGTACTGCGGGCACACTCAATCTCAATACAGGTGCTAATGGAAATATAAAACAAGATCTATTTTTGGGCGGTAGTGTAAAAGGCGGCACATTAAACGTCACCGTAGAGAATGGTAAAGCTAACCTCGAGCTCCTAAATAACAATTTTAATAATTTAAATGCACTAGCTACTGGGAATGCAAACTCTGCTATCTTCTATCGTGATTTTGACAGTATTAACGTTCTTTCCGGAAATGTCAATAATGGAACTCTCTATATCGGAGCAGCCTCCAGCGGTTCAGGCGACATCAATCTCAACGGCAATTTATTCTCTAAAAATACAATCACCCTACTAACTTTAGGTACCGGTAATATAAAGCAAAATTCTGGAAGTATCGACACCAAAAACTTGACTATATACGATGATAGTGAAATTGTTAGCCTACTAAGCAGCACAAACAAGATCTCTGAACTCATTGTCAATCTAAACATACTCGGTACTGATTTTCAGCTCGTTAATACTGGCGATCTAAAACTGATTCAATTAACCGGTTCTGAATTCATCGATACTGGCAAATTTTTCTCAATCACAACTACCGGCGCTCTCGACGCAAATTTGCAAGATATCAAAACAGATAATGGCGGAATCAAACTCCTAGCCGATAGTGACGGAAACGGTGTAGGGGCTCTCTCTTCTGTTGGTCTCTTGAACTCAAAAAACGCCAACATAGAGCTAAGCGGCGCTGGGATCAGTCTTACAAATGACGTCCTAGCTGGTTCAGGCAACCTGAATCTCAAACTCACTGGCGCCGGCAACGGTAGTCAGGCTTCCGGAACCAGCGTCCAAGGTAAAAATCTAGTAGCCACAATCGGCTCCGGTAATCTGGTCTTGGATTCTGTGGTCAATGATTTCGATAATGTCCAATTCAGCTCGACAAAAAACGGCAATGCCAATTTCTCCGATAGCGATGGTTTCAATATAAGTAGCGCCTCACTTGGCACTGGCGATCTGACCCTCAGCACCAATACAGGCGATATCGCTCAAACCGGCTCAATCAAAGCCGGAGATCTTTTAGTGAAGCTAATCGATACAAGCAGTGACGCCACCTTGCTCAACTCCGGTAACAATGTTGCGAGTGTAAGCGCCCTCAGTACTGGCGGCAACTTCTCGCTCCGTGACCAAGGCACACTGACTGTTGGTGATATAGACCTAGCTGGCGGCGATCTCGATCTCTATCTGACTGGTACAGGAGTAGTGAGCACTACGCAGCTCGCTGGCAGCTCAATCAAAGCGGATCTCTTCAAGCTCACCTTAAGAGGCGGAGACGAGCATTTATTCGATAATGCAAACAATGATATCTCTCAACTCAGCATAAATTCTTATGGTTCAGGGGTGAGCTTGCATGACACAGATGGCTTCGATATCTTGGGAGCCGACATGGACACCAATAACTTTGGGTTTGTGGGCAGTCTAGCGCTCAGCGTTGATACGGGAGCGATCACTCAGTCCGGGGCGATCGTCGGGAATGCTTTAGATATAAGCACTAAATCAGCTAATGTCACCCTCAATAATCCAACCAATGACATCAACAATCTCAGTTTTCAGAGCAATAGCGGCTCGCTCAGCTATTATGATTCTGACGGTGTCACGCTAAACGACCTAAATACCAGCAACAATATAACGGTTTTATCTAATCTCACTAATGTCAACTCAAACCGTAGTGATTCGCTTACTTTACCGCCAGTAAATGGCCCTGGTGTTCCAGCTGAAGACAGCCTAAATGTACTCGGAAACATTTCAGGCTCCAATGTTTTATTTGCTTCTAACAATAGAGACACAGACCTCAATAACTCTGTGATCTCGGCTACTAACTCGCTCAGTATAAGCACTAACAAAAACATTAATGGCTTGACTGTCAGTAGCTTTCCGAAGCTTTCGGCGCCTTTGATTCAGCTAAATGCTTTTGGTACAGTGGGCAGTAGCACGGCCCCGATTGGGCTTAGTGTGGCTATTGGTGGAGGCAGTTATATTTTTGATTTTGCTGGTCAGGGCTTTGTGAATCTAGCTGGTATATCTAGTTTGCAGAAGGATGCTAGCGGGCTTTTCTATTTGTATCCTCTTTTTGTGCCGGGTTTCAGTATAAATATCATTGATGAGATTGGGAGCACATTGCTTTCGACTTTGACATCGGAGACTGATAAGGAGATCAAGGAGACTACTTGTAGTGAGATTGGGGGGACTACTGTTTGTACTAGTATAGATCTTGCTAAATCCGTTCGTGGTGAGAATTTTGATGTGCAGCGAGGGAGCAATGTGGTGATTCGGCACTAGATATATTTGAGCTTTGAGCCAATGAGAGTGAGACCTTGCTTTGCTTGCATTGGTGATTTCTCAGGTCTCTTGGCTTCTTATATGGGGGTAAATGAAACACTGAATAACCTGATATCGGGGGAGTTTGAGGGGATGCGTAGCAAGAGTGCCTAGCTAGGCCGATACGCAGGAAGGTCCCCTCATAGTAAATGCTTCAAATAACCACAAGTGAGTTAGAAAAACTCTAGAATACTTGCAGTTAAAGTTTTTTTCCTTGGGGGCTAGCGCCCCCAAACCCCCTTGTGACTTTGAAAAGATAAGCATTAAATTGTGACTCGGCACTAGGGGCTTCTTTCTCTTTCGACTGGTTATAATGATTTTATGATTTATCTTGGTGATCTTTGGTGAGTGAAGAGAGGGCTTTTACCCAAGAGGAAGTAAAGACTTTTTCTAATCTCATGACCTTGAGAGCAAAGGGCAAAATAGAACACGAAACAAATTACCATGTATTAGTATTAAAATTGAAGTTTGCTGAAGAGAATATTGCTGAAGATGAGATTTTCACTGTCGGCCTAAAAAGATGTTTTAAGTATTGGACCGATAATGACCTTCCTTTTGAATGCGAAGGCTGGATTTTTAGAAAAGATTTCCTTTTCATAGCGCTATTGCCGGGTGAAATTACTTCAAAGACCATAAAACAGAAGATTAATTTTAACAAATGTACGTTTCTAGAAAATTTTCAATGTGCTCTGCTTGATTTTAATGAAACCGTATCTTTTACCAGCTCAACATTCTCGAAAGAGTTTGACATTGGAACCTGTCAATTCAATAAAGGAATAAGTTTTTCATCTGTAAAATTTGAAGGAATAACAAAATTTAGATCCATTGTTTTTTGTCAAAATACAAATTGGGATACCTGCACTTTTGAGAAAGAAACTTCTTTCAAAAGTCTATATTGTGCACCCCCTTCAAATACAGAAGAAACAGAAAATAGCATACCTATACTTGAGTTTTATTCTACTTCATTCCTAGACACTGTTACTTTCGAATCTAGCGGTGGAATCTTTTATTTCACAAAAACCTTTATAAAAGAAACAAGCAGTATAATTCACGAAGAGCCTTTATCCATTATGAATCTTAGAGTAAGAGATCAGGGTCAACTAAATTTGAGCAACAACTACATAACATCTTACTATCTAGATTCAGCAAACTTTGCCGAAGGAATCTCGCTAAATATAGACGGTTTCAACACCAAGAAGGCAACAATCAGAGTCGATAGCAGCAATCACAACTGCAAACAAATTAATGTTAAAAACAGTAAAATAAAAAACATATTATTTAATAAAGGCAATTATCAAAAATTCACCTTCGACAATTGCACCTGGCATATACATAAACCTTGGAATACTTGGCCAAGCACAATAAGAGGAATAGATCACGAGAGTGAAAGGCCTCAGAAGGATCAGACCAAAAAAGAATTTGCCCGTCAACTCAAAGAAAAATATATCTCCCTAAAAAAAGCAGCCGAAAATAGCGGTGATAAAATACTGGCAGCTGAGTTCAGCTATTGGGAGCTGCATTTTGCTCAAAAAGAAGAATTTGGACTTGTGCGATTTCTCTTCGGGGTGACTAGCGGCTATGGGCACAGCATACTTTTGCCTTTTGTTTGTTGGGTTGGTCTTGTATTTATCCTTCCACTCATTTATCTATTTGCAAATAAAAATCCATTTATAATTTGTCCCTCCGATCCATGGACGATCTTCACCTATTCACTACTAAATGGAACGATACCGAGCCTAGACCCCAGTAAACTTAGCGATAATCTAAATTCACACCAGCTTTTCTGGATCACAGTCACCTCCATAATCCAGAAAGCCATTTCAATATACCTAATCTACGAATTCGGTAAAGCAATAAGAAGAAAAGTCGCCACAAACTAAACAAATCTCGGCACTTCGTGCACTTGCCCTAAGGAGCCAACAACCGCAACAAATCAGCACTAGGTAACTCAGGTCTCTCAAAAAGTATCCCTAAAGCATTCTCCCGCTTCTCCTCCAGATCTGTAAGCACAACAATTTGACTCTCTATCTTGCTCATGTTCTGGCGATTATCAAGAATGCGACCAAAAAGACCAGACTGAAAACTCTCAGAGATCAACACCCGCTCTTTCTGCAATAAATCTAACTGCAAATCTCTAAAGCTCCCTAAATCATCAGAACTAAGGCATTCTTGCTCCTCAATACAGTCAAACTTTGCCAGCTCTTCATCGACTCTAGCCAAAGTTATATTCAGCGCCAAAAGTCTCTTTTCAGCAGCATGCTCGATCTCAGCAATCTGCCCTTCGATCTCCCCACAAAGCAGCCTTTGTTCTTCCAGCTTTCCTAGCAAAAATTTATCTTCTGGTTTGGCTTTGAGTTTTAGGCGGATTTCGGCGAGTAAAGATTGGTTATTTTGGAGCGAGAGTCTAAGCGGTGACGTTGCTTCCACTTGCACCAACTCGATCTTTTCTTGACGGGACCTAGCAATCTCGCGCATTTTCAGCAGCTCTTCTCTGTCACGGGCTTGGCTTTTTTTGGCTAGAAACTCTTCTATGTTTTTGCTGCTTTCAGCAATGTCAGCTTCTAGGGATTGTATTTTTGCTTGTGAGGAGTCGTGCAGGTCTTGAATCGAAAACTGTTCTAGCGAGCTGGCCGCTAGTTTCATCTTGATTCGGCTAAAGGTTTGATTATTGTCTGACTGGAGGTTCATTAGTTGGCAGAGGAGGGAGCTTTTTTCCGATCCTTGGTCATTTACTTGGTCTCCAAAAGCGGCTTTGGAGTTCCCGTTTTGTTTATAGAGTTTTAGAATAGTTTTGAGCACTTTATATTTTAGTTAACAATTCATTAATATCACGGAATATCCAGAAAAAGCAAAGTTTGTATTGTAAAGAGCACAGAACAAATCCAAAGATTAGGTTTGTTAGAGCGGGTAAAAGCTCAGATCACTGGAGGCTAGGGAGTAATCTAAATGAAGGTTAGCGATAGGCACACAGCCCTAATCAACATGAATCCGATCTGGATAATTCAAACAAATCTCCTTGATCACCCCGATCATCTGCACAGTAGCCGGTGGCAATAAACCCTTCTGCCTACTAGCAACTCCTACAGCCCGCTTGATGTGCATCCCAGAAAGCTTTATGCGCTTCACCAAACCAAGAGAAAGCTCATTCCAAACAACAGTAGGAGGCAAGATACTCACCCCATCATCGGAAAAAAGTAAAAGATTTTTGACAGCATTGATCCGGTCAACCTCAATAGGCACCAAAGGACAAAACCCAATCCCCTCGCAAGCTTCATTGATAATCCGGCGCAAGCTATTGGAAACGTTTGCCAAAATCCATCTGTAGCTATTTAGCTCTTTTAGTGTCACTTCCTCTATACCCTTGAGGGCAAGCGGGTGGCGAGCTGGGACAATGGCTTCCAGTTCTTCTTCATAAAGATGCTCGATATGAATAGAACTGTCTTGTTGGAGATGTGAAGAAATAGTCAGGATAGCCAAATCCAACTCACCGTTTCTGATCCGTTGCATGCTGTCTACACTCATCGATTCGCTGATTCTGATTTTTATATCGGGGAATTTTTCCTTGAATTCCATCACCAAATCAGCCATCAGCACTGTCGCCATCGTCGAAGACATCCCAATGGAAACGCTCCCCCGCTCTAGACCACGCAACTCCTCGATCACACGGACAGCTTTGTCTACAGCCTCTAAAACATCGATCGCTTGCTGCTCAAAGAGCGCTCCCGCTTCGGTCAGAGTTACTTTTTTATTGTCACGATTGAAGAGAGGTACACCCAGCACAAATTCCAGATACTTGATCTGCTGACTGATGGCTGGCTGCGCCACATGAATCTCTTCGGCTGCTTTGGTGAAGCTGAGATTGTTGGCGACGGCTAGGAAATATTCGAGATGTTTTAGTTCGAGCTTGCGCATATGTTAAAAGATTTAGCATATCTGGACTATCCTAGGGCAGCTAATTTTTCAGCAACAAAACGAATTGCCTGCCAAGCTTGCGCTTTTGGACTTCCTTCCAGCCTTGATCCGTTGCGGAGCAGATAAGAGGGATGATAAAAGGGCATGATTTTTATTCCCTGCAAATGTTCTAGATCGCTATCTATCCAGAGACCATGCAGCTTGGTCATCTTGGGCGCTTTATGCTTGAGGATACCGGCCACAGCCGTAGAGCCAAGAAGTAAAAGCAGCTTTGGTTTGACGAGTGCAAGCTGAGCTTGGAGATATTTGGAGCAGGCTAGCACTTCATCTGGCTCTGGAACGCGATTGGCTGGTGGGCGGCATTTGACAATGTTGCAGATATAAGTCTGAGTCTTTCTATCGATATTTGCTGACTCAAGAATTTTATCGAGAAGCCTGCCCGCTTTTCCGACAAAAGGAATACCGCTTTCGTCTTCTTTTTCGCCTGGGCCTTCCCCGATGATCATCAACTTTGCCTCTGGGTTTCCATCGAAGAAAACCACCTGCTGGCGAGTTTGTGCGAGTTTGCAGTCAGTACAGGATTTTGCGAGGGCTGTCAGTTCATCATGATTGAGATGATTCAGGGTGGCGTTTATTTGAGGCTGAGAGTCAAAGAGAGAGAGCGTATCGTTCATGAAGTGAAAAGAGCCCCTTCGCTTTGTTTGTCAGCTCTGAGCTGAGTGAGATAAGTCTGCAAGATTTGAAACAAATTGCTGGTGATGAAATAGACAAACACACCGGCAGGCAGAGGCATAAAGAAAAACATCCCAAAAAACATCAAGGGCATCAGAGTCTGCATCTGCTTTTGCATGTCGGCCTGACCGGGATCGAGGCTAGGAGGGGTAGGGTTCATGGCGCTCATCTGCTGATTGGTGACCCAGAAGGTAATGCCGGTAAAGATCACGAGCACCAAGATATCCCAGCGAATGCCTTCTAAACTGAGCTCTTTTGCTAGACCAATGGCGCCTAGATCTCGGATAAAAAAGAAACTCTGGTGACCACGTGACGAAGAGATCACTGTCTGGAGGCTAAACTGATCGGTTTTTTTGTTTGCTTTGATAGTCGCTTTGTAGGGATTGTTGGGGTCAATCTGAAAATCAATCACGCCATTGGCCCAATCTGAAGAAGACTCCACTACTTTTGTGACGTCTTGGTCTTTAGCCAGAAGATTCCAGCTGATTTCTGACGGGAGCGGCTCTACGGTTCCTTGTTCTTTGACGAGCTCTAGATTATAAGTCTGACCGAGCATCATCTTTTCGGGAATATCAGTTTTGACCAGAAAACGGCCACTTTTGCCATCGTCGCCGATATAGTTGACGACGCTAGAATTTAGATTATTGATTTTGCTATTGGTGGATGTTTTGTCTGTGGCTTCGACTTTCAGGGCCAAAATACTTGGTTGGAAGGGTACACCGCTACAAGCCCAATAGAGCGCAATCAAGACAGGCAACTGCACGAGCATCAAGAGACAGCCGCTCATCGGGTTTAGGGCGCCGCTAGTCTTGTAGACGGCCATCATCTCTTCTTGAAATTGTTTTTGGGTTTCTTCTAATTTTGCGGGGTCATTTTCGTATTTCTTTTTGCGTAGATTGAACTTTTCTTGGAGCTTATCTATTTCGGGTTTGATCAGGGCCATCGCCGATTGTGTTTTGCGCGAATTGGACATTTGTTTGAGTGAGACTGGCAGCAGCAGCAGCTTGATCGCAAAGGTGAGGCCGATGATGGCCCAGCCGTAGTTCCCAAAGCTTTCACGGAAGAATTCCATGATTGGGAGCATTACAAAGTATGTGATAAGCGAGAAGTCCATTCAGCTAGTTTGCCTCAGTCCACGGGTGACATGACATTATACGACTTATGATGGGAATTAGGCCAGCGATTGCGCCCAATTCTTTTAACTTTTCTTCGGCATAGATCGAACAGCTAGGGTTATGAACGCAGCAGGAGGGCTTACCGGTGGCCAGTACTCTATAGAGGGCGATCAAATAGAGCAGAATTTTTGTCAGTATTTTATCTAGTAGGGTCATAGATTTTTTATATCTTTCTAGACATTCTAGAACTCACTTAAGGTTACTGGAGGTTTTGTTTTATGGGGCTTCGCCCCAAACCCCACTCTGTAAGCTGAAAAGCTAATCACTTGTCTTCAGCGTTAAAGAGAGTTTGAAGGCGCCAGCCCTCAGAAGTTAAAAGAGTTTTTTATGGGGCTTCGCCCCAAACCCCGCTCTGTAAGCTGAAAAGCAAATCACTTCCCTTCAAAGTCAAAGGAAGTTTGAAGGCGCCAGCCCTCAGAAGTTAAAAGAGTTTTTTATGGGGCTTCGCCCCAAACCCCACTCTGTAAAATCAAGAGCGAATCACTTCCCTTCAAAGTTAAAGAGCGTTAGAGGGCGCCAGCCCTCAGAGCTTAAAAGAGATATTTATGGGGCTTCGCCCCAAACCCCACTCTGTAAGCTGAAAAGCAAATCACTTCCCTTCAAAGTCAGAGGAAGTTTGAAGGCGCTAGCCCTCAGAGCTTAAAAGAGTTTTTTTATGGGGCTTCGCCCCAAACCCCACTCTGTAAGCTGAAAAGCCTCACCCAGCCAACAACCCCTCAATCATCACCCTATAAAGCCTAGAATCAAATAAAACCCCATCCAAATCTAAAACCAAAGCAAACCTCCCCCCATCACCCATAGCCAAAATTTCTTGCTCAAAATCACCCCAAGCAAAAAAAGTCTTCACAAATAACTCCCCACACTCATCAGAAACAACCTGATCCACACCCAATAACTTCTGAAAAAGAGAAACAGACCCAAAACCAAAAAGCTCCCGAGCAGCCCGAAGATTAACCAAACGATCGTCAACAATAACCAGCTCGCTGCGCCCCTGAGACAACAAATCTCGCGCTAAATAAGGCAACAATGCAACCTTGTCAACAGATACATAAATTTGAGGATTAGCAGAAGAAGCGCTGAGCCTAGCAGCCACCAGCTTCGCCTTAGCCGCCTGAATGCTCAAATCTCCCTGACTCCAAAGACAATAAACAAACTGACTACTCTCACTCAGTCTATTCAAGCTCTCAATGGCTTTAACAAGCAAACAGGGCTCCAAAAATGCTGGGTAACAGATTCTCTCGCGAAAACTCCTGAAAAAAGACTGAAAGTCAAGCTCTCTTGGCTCCCTAGACCAACTCAAATAAGCCATCTCTTCTATGTCGCTGCCAAAAAGCACTTTTATTTAGCTAGTTCCAAAATATTGTAAAGTGTGTCACGCTCCATCGGAATGAAACCCGCTCCAAGCACCAGATTCTGGAGCTGATCGGCAGCAGTGCCCTTCTTCTCGCTACCAGCCGCATGAGTGATGCGCTCATCAACTACTGTTCCGTCAATATCATCAGCGCCATAATGCAAAGCCACCTGAGCGAGAGACTGTCCAAGCTGAATCCAATAAGCCTTTATGTGCGGGACATTGTCGAGAATCAAGCGGGCAATAGCAATGTTTTTGAGCAAATCAACAGCGCTAACCGGCGTGACGTTCGCCGCTATATCGGTATCTTCGTAATGGCAAGCGAGCGGAATGAAAGCTTGAAAACCTCCAGATTTGTCTTGTTGCTCTCTTACGCGCAAAATGTGATCGATTCTGTCTTCAAAGCTTTCACCTATACCGGCTAGCATGGTGGCATTGCTCTTCAGGCCAAGCTTGTGAGCTGTACCGTGGATCTCCAGCCATGCTTCAGCACCAATTTTGTCCGGACAAGTCTCATCGCGGATGTCTTTGGAGAAAATCTCGGCCCCTCCACCTGGCATAGAATCAAGCCCAGCTTCTTTCAGCTCAAATAAGACCTGCTCATAACTGAGCTTGGTGAGTGAGGCAAAGAAAGCGATCTCAACGGCAGTGAAGGCTTTGATGTGGAGCTTTGGGGCTTTCAGCCGAATCGCTCTTAAAAGCTCAGCATAGTAGGGAAGAGCAGCCTTGGGGTTCAGCCCGCCGACTATATGCACTTCCGTTGCGCCCAGTTCATAGCCTCTTAGCGCTCTATCTGAGGCATCTTCGATGGTCATCGTATAGGCGCCTTCTTCTTTGGGCAGCTTGGCGAAAGCACAAAAAGAACAACGGACTATACAGACATTGGTGGGGTTTAGATGAAGGTTGCGGTTCCACCAGACGTATTTTTGGTTTTTTGGGCTGGCTTTTTGCAATCTAACCGTTGTAGCTAGCTCACCGAGTTTTGTGAGGGAGATTTGTTTGTATAAAAATACGGCTTCTTCTCTGGAGAGGCGCTCGCTGGTCAGTATTTTTTGTTCTATTTGCTTGAAATCTAAGTTCACGAGATTTGCTCTATATGTTCTCTAAGATTAATCGAAAATGCTCTCAGTGAGCAAACATGGATAGATGACTCTTCTTATTTGAGATAAAGCCCCGCTTTGGCAGCAGCGGCCACACCAGACAAATAAGCCCCCTCAACATCAGAAAAATCAGACCCACCAACCCAATCCCCGCCAAGAAACAACCCAGCAGCCAAATGACCGGAATAGTCAAACCCCAAAGCACTCCTAAAGCGCGCAAAGCGCCAGAGATGAAGCTGCAAAGAACAAGCCTCAATAAAAGCGGCAGGCAACTGAGCAGCCAAGATTTCGGCCGCCAGCTCTTCCGGTCTCTCGCCTGCAAACAAAAACTGCTCACTTTCTACCCGTCCAAAATGCAAGACAAAGCTTTCCAAGCCAGCTCTTTGTTCTAGCTTGGCGGAATTATGAACCAAAAGGCGGCCAGAAGAGCTCTCCTCCAAGACCTGCCAAGGCAAAATGAGCCGCTCCCCCAAATCCATCTCAGCAGTGGCTATCGCTGTCCAGCATGAGCTAGTGAGCAAACCCTCAATACCCCTCACCAACTGAGCACTGGCAAAGCTTTGCGCTAAAGCCAAACTCTGGGGGGCTGGGCAAGCAAGCATCACTGCGCGCGCGCTATAAACTGAGCCGCTTTCAGAGTAAAGCTCCCAGCCAGCATCAGTCTGCTTTAACTCAGTCACTTTTTCGCCAAGACGGAGTTCTAAGCCTTCAGCTAGTGTTTTAGGGAACTGATTTAGGCTCTGAGAACCAAGCCAAAGCGGCTCAGCAGCTGAGAGCAGCTCACCACTGCCCCAATCACGCCTAGAACCGGAAAAAGCCCTCAAAACGCCAGAACCCTTAAATTCATTCAGAAAAGAAACAAAAGCATTTCCTCTAGCCTGAAAATAAGGTGCTCCATGATCGACTAGATGTTCACCGACCCGTCTAGTAGCCATCCGTCCACCGACTCCACGGCTCTTATCGAGGACTAATACTCTCTTGCCACGAGCTTGAAGCTCTCTAGCAGCTACCAGCCCAGAAAGACCAGCCCCAACAATCAAAACATCGTAACTTGCAGACATGGCCCAAATAATAGATTATTTAGAGGAAAGCAACAATTCATAATCGATTATTTGCTCAAGAATATATAGAGCCTCATCTAAGCTGCTCTCGTTGACCAGTAGGGGCGGAGTGAGATAAATAACGTTTTTTGCTAATTGACAATGCCCGATCAAAAGACCCTTCAGACGAGCGCGAAGTAGCAGACTATTTAAATCGAAACCATTTGATTTTGCCTCAATCCCAATTAAAAGGCCTTTTCCTCTCACCTGCAGATGCTCACCAAAACGACTTTCTAAGCGCTTACGAACCCGTTCGCCCCAAAACAAGATATTTTCCCGAACCGCTTTTTTCCCCAGTATTTTGAGCCCAGCCAAAGCGACGGCAGCATTCAGAGGCCCCAGATTGCTTGGGATGTTTTCTGGATAATCGACGCAGATACTCTTATCGAGAGCGAGTATGGAAAGAGGCAAACCGAGACAAGTTTCTACCAAGACAGCGTCGGGTTCAAAGGCTCTTTCTTGATAAGAAAACCTTGAACCGATACGCCCAAAAGAGGTATGGCTTTCATCCAAAAAAGTCAAAATGCCGTATTCGCGCTTGAGCTGAGTCAAGGCTCCAAAAAAAAGATCGAGAGGAAAATGCATCCCCTCATCCAGCCCAAAGCTCTCCACAAAACAGCATGCTACGTTGTGCGGAGAACAGATTGTGTTGAAAAAATGCTCAAGGTTGCGCTTCAAGCTCTCAAAGCTAGTCTGATCGACAGGCATCTGAAAGTGGTGAATCTGGGGGAAAACCAGTCTTGGACTGATCCGATTGGAAAAGAGAGCTGGTTTGCTGAGCATCTTTCCGATGATTCCGTTTTTTTGCTTAGCTGGACTTAAAAAAGAGAGAACATTAAAGCGTTCTGGGTGATGACAAAGAGCGACCTGAAGAGCTGTGTCCAGAGCTTCTTCGTGGGTTTGCGAGAAGGCCAGTTGGAATTTCTCTCCAAAGATTTCGCGAGAAAGATATTCTTCCAGATCTAGTTCGGGTTTGGAGGGATTATTGAGATCGCGACTCATTATTTTGCTGGCCTGATCGACTATTGCGTCAACCAAGGCCGGTTGAAAATGCCCGAGCAGAGCTGTTCCAGCGTTTGCCTTGAAGTCTAGGTATGCTTTGCCTTCTAGGTCATAGAGGTATTGGCCGTCGCCGCGGACGAAGAGGGATTTGGTGTCTTGGCTTTGAAAATCCAAAATCTTGTTGTAAGCTCTTTCGAGACTGCTCATTGTAAGCTCGATTTTAGCAAGATATTTGTTTTTTTCTCATTCTAGAATGTCTTCTTCATCGCCTTTGCCGAAGAGGAAGAAATAAATCAATACAGCAATAGTTGCTAGGACTGTTAAAAGTAGGGTCATTTTTTTATATTATTCCCCGATTAGGTGCGCTCTAAACTGCTGTTTGGCTGTTTAGCTGAAGGGCAGGGTTGGCAACAAAAAGTCCCTCAGCCCTGCTGTTGAACAAAAAGTTTCCGCTCAAACTGATTTTCAAACTGACGCTTGACAATATCAACCTGCGTTAACTCAGGAGCTAAATTTAGCCTTGGAACTATAGAAAGTACTGTACGAGTGGGATTGTCGGGATTGTGCTCCAGTTTCACATTATGCACAGCCGCCCTACCAGTCACATCAAGAGCCTTTGTTAGCTGAACCAGTGCTGCTAATTTTCGGACAAGCGGTCTGGATTGTGGTGGAAGCAGTTCCAGAAAGCGTGACTGCCCAGCCAAACTCGGCAAAGATGCCAAAGCGATAATGGTCATCACCTGCTGACTCTCTCCCCGCCCAATAGCCTCTACATGAGCTAACATCTCACAACCGGTCTCAAAGTTATATTGGCCGAAAACTGAAGAGAAAAAAGCACTGAGCCAACCTAAACGCCGCTCTTTTTCCGCCCAGTCGTGCAACCAGCCCTTACTGGAATCAAAAAGCTTGCTGAAAAGCGATGCTAGCTGAGCCGAACGGCTAAACTCATTCGGATAAAGACGCATCAAGATATCTTGAGCAGACTTCTTCCAGTCATTCTGGTGATCGAGACAACCTTCGATCGATCTGCCCTCACTGAGCATTTTGTCGATCACATAGCCCTTCAATGAAAAATCATTGTCAAGCAAAAGCGAATGCACCCCCAACCCCTCCAAAATATAAGCCAAAGTCAATATGTGCGCACTGATGAAATCAAGAGACTCAAAACTCATCCACGGTATATAAGTGAGATGCTGAAAATCAGAAGCGAGAATCTTCGAAACAAGCTCATTGACTACCTCTGTTTCTAGCTTGGGCGAGCGAAAGTCACTATTGATGCTGCTGGAAAGCAAACGAGACGAATGATCGTCAAAAGAAACAAACTGCGGTTTACCGAAGAACTTAGCCGTCTCGATCAGTCTATAAATAGAAGATTTCACAAAAAGACTGAGCGAACTGAGCTGGCCGTTTTTTCGCAAGATCTGAATGCCATCAGTAATATCTTGCACCCCGATCGGATGCACTAAGATCCGCTCATAACGCAATGAATCCCCAGAAATCAAACAGATCTGCCGTGGTTGCACACTGATATAGAGCAGCCTAGAGATACTTTTGAGAGCATAGAGATCGTATTTCATCCCCAAGAAAGCCTGTCTCGATTCTTCCTTGAGGTTGAATTCTTCGGCTTTCAGCGCACAGTGCTCCTCAATCAAACGCAAGATATGCTCTGACCCTTCGATGCTTCTAAAGGCATTATTGGCGAGCAGGTTTATTTCGGTCTTGCTTTCCAGTCCCTTCAGCCACTCTTTGATCAGATCGAGCAGCTCAAATTGTTCGCGTTTGCTGAGGGGCTTTTGGGCTGCTCCCAGCAGTCGATATTCTTTGATCGAGTCTTCTTTGAACTCAATGGAGTTAGCCTCCTCGTCGAGCTCAATCTGGCTCTTGCGAATGGTGTTGGGAGTCAGCACTAAAAGTAACCATTTGCGCAAGCTCATATTGAATTTAGGCTCTGAGAAAGGGTAAAATAATATTCTTATGTTATCAGCTGAACCAAAAAAAATACTAACAGTAGGACTAGCAAGCGATCATGCTGGCTACAAGCTCAAAGCCCATCTTTACGAATTTCTGCAAGCGAGAGCAGATTTTAGTTTGCTCGATCTAGGCTGCTCCAGCGCCGATCAGCCCACTGATTATCCCGATGACGCGCAAAGGCTAGCCACCAGCATAGAAACAAAACAAATAGACTTTGGGATTTTGGTCTGTGGTTCAGGAATAGGCGTAAATATAGTCGCCAACCGGAATCCATCAGTGAGAGCGGCTCTTTGCCGAGACGTACTTTCGGCCCACCTTGCTCGCGCTAAAAACAACGCCAATGTACTCTGCTTAGGAGCCCTTTTCGTTACGCCCTATCTGGGTGAGCTAATGGTTGAGGAGTTCTTAGTGACTACTTTCGAAGGTGGGGGACGTCATGGGAGACGAGTAAGCATGTTCTCCCCGCAAAGTGACTAAAGTGCTAAAAACAGGTCTTTGCAAGAATTGCCAGCTCGATTTTAGGGCTTGACTAACAGGCTCTTTGAAAGAAGAGATAGGTCTTTGCAAAAAAGCCCAAGCACTAGCAGCTTTTTCTTTTAAGCCATTCTTACTGGTGTTTTCTATCACAGGAGACTGATCAGCAGGAGTAGACAAAGCGGGAGCTAAAGCCAAAAACTCTGCTTCCGGCAATACTTCTTCAGCTTTTATATCTAATGTCAGCGGATCAGCTTTTTGTTTTTCTTCAGGGAAGAGCCAACTAAGGCTTTGAATTATCTTGTCATGAAACTCATTGAGCTCACCGTCTCTCTGCTCAGCTGACTCAATGTTTTTTTGGAGCTCTGCACTAAAAGATCTGTGGCTTGCCATCATAGTCTCAAACTGCTTTGCAGTCAGCCGAGGCGATTTAGTGAAAACCTCAGGTTTTGGGTTAGCTGGGTTGATTTTAGAAGCTACCATATTGACCATTATACCGCATCGAGAGCTGCTTTGACTTGGGCAAAAATTCTCAGTATAGAGGCTATCTTTTCCAATTTTTATCGTTACTTCGTCGTCCTTGTTCATTTAGAGCACTTGTAGCGAGATCCTCCCAAGCGACGGACATATCTATCAGCAGATTATATTCAGCGTCACTAATTTCTGACTTTCTTGCTATTTGCAAAAGCACTTGAGCTTGTTCGGACTCTAAAAACCGAACACCTTTGTCTTCTTGAAACTCCAAAGAAGCGATCAAATCATTTGGGTGAACGTAAAGCTCATCATTTTTTTCTCTAAAAGGAGAATAGTCCACGAGAGAAGAAACATGATCTACTTGGTGAAAAGCTTCAAAAGAAGGAGCTACTTGGTTCGACTTTTCTGGCAATAGTCTATCTTCCAACCCAGCTCTCAAACCTTTTAGACCGGTAATCCCAAGCAAAGCAGTGCTAAAAGTGAGGCTGTTTGCAATCTTTGGGATTCTATTTATACTGACAACTAAAGCATTTGCTAAATATGGATCCGGAAAATCAGCTCTGAGTTTAGTGTTTCGTGTTTTTGGTGCTAATTCTTGAATAAAACGAGCCACGATAGGACTCGGCGGGGGATTCATAAGATGTTTATGTAAGACAGGGTGAGGGCGCTCTCCTCTGATCGCCTCCAACAATTCATAGGGCAAGCCATTTTTCTGTCCCAAGATCTTAGCAGTGATCGCGTAAGCCCTTGTACTGGCTACTATCCCCAAGATCTGCTCCAATTTCAGGGCTGAACTTACATGTTTTCTGTTTGCTGATAGAATATTTCGATCTATACGATCTCTTTGCTTCCTGTAAACTTCAGCTTGAGCAAGCATCTCCTGCAAGCGTCTCGGTTCTTTTTTAACTATAAGTGAAACTATTCCTTCAGAAAGGCTCATGATTTCTGAAAATTCATCTACATTAGTCGTAAAGAGCCTAGAGAATAAAGAAAATATATTAGTATTACTTGCTTTTTCATCTTCAATGTATTTTGCTAAGTCAAGCTGTTTCTTTTCCAAGTCAGCGATATCGCTCGCACGCTCATTCACCTGCTGTCTGTAGCCCTCCAAATAAGCAGATATTTCGGTCTTTTCCGGTAGAAACCTTGCTGTAATCGGTAACTTCGTAAGGTGTTCTATGGGCTGAGAGAGAGAGCCAAATTTATAATAATGACCAAAAGGGCTTTGAATGAAAAATGTTTTGGGCGGATCTACTCTACGGATAGGCTGGGGCATGGGCTGAGATCATCTTTCTTTTAAGGGGCTTTCTAGCTCAGGCTCAAAACATAGCTTACTTGTAAACAATAGTCTTGGGAATGAATTTGATTCGATATTATACATCAAAAAGAGTTTTTTAGAAGTTTCTTAATTTTTGTCAATCAAAATAGATAATCATGGCCGAAATCAACAAAATCAGCAGCTATCCAGACCTTCCCACTCTGAAAGAGACAGAGCGGGACGTTTCACAATTTTTCCCGAAAAAATTTCAAATAGACCCAAAGTCAAAACAAATAGAATTACAAAAAAGTAGCAAAATCAACAAGTCCATTTTTCTTTTAGTAGAAAACAAAAAACACAAAAAAGAAAACCAAATGCTCCAAGAGACTTTTAGCTCCATGCGCAATATGGTTCAATTTAAGAGTCTTTTTGAAGATCTAGCAAGTGCTTTTAGCAGTGACAAACCGCTAGTTCTGACTGTAGGTGAACTGCAAAGAAAAGAAGTTTATGGAATAAATGGAGTGAGCTTTCTAGGAATGGAAAAAGGTTATGGGCGCTACATAGTGATCTCTCCTTCTGCCTTTGAGAGTAAGGCGCTTCTTCTCACGACACTATCAAACGAAATCAGCGAAACGATCATTTCTAGCAAACATTCAAGAGAAATAAGAGCGGCCTTAGATAAGACAAATTCCGATCAATTTAAGGCAAAAAATTGGGATTTCAGAGATAGTGCTTCAAGGCAAACGTTTAAAAACCCAAACTATTATAGAGCTTTGCAAGAAGCTACTTATGTCTCTGATTATGCCAAACAAGCAATGCATGAGTTCTCTCAGAAAGATAAAGCCACTTACGCTCAGACTGTCAACAGTTTCACTCTAGGCAAGCATATAGCCGTTTTCAATAGTAAATTAAAAGGGATCTACAATTACAGTAAATCTTCTTACAGAAATTTAAATAAATTAACGACAAAAGCGGAAGCGGAAAGACTGGCAGTGATTGCTACTCGGGCAACTTTGGACACAACTTTTCGGGGGACAAAATATGCTGGTTCCATTGTTTTTATTCCTGAAGAAATCCTTGCTGCTGACGGACAAGTAATTTACACTCTAAAAGTTGTTGCTAGCTCAGATCCCATAGCAAAGAGACTTTATCCTTAAAATATTCTAGCTTGTGCTTGAGTGACGATCAGACGCTAGGCTAGAACTTCCAAGAAAAAAAGTTAAAGAGAAGTTTCTGTATTACGCTTTTTATTGTCTACGAGTCTATGCTAATGTGTTTTGCGTCAATATTATAGAGTTGAGCATATGCAAACTTCAGAAAAAATTTGGCTTCCTTCTCATCAAAAAACTTTTCTCCCGCTCATTAGTAGAAAAGACTATTACCAGAAACCAACCAAATCTTCTGATTTTTTTCCTAGACCAGTATCTAGTGAGCAAGATTTGCAGTTTCACAAATATAAAAATCTCCCGCTTAACGAAGCTCTGTGGAAGATGAGGGTAGATAATTTTGAAACACTCTGCGCATTAATGTGTAAAGCGAAAAGCGAAAATTATATCCTCAAGATAGAAGATTTAAAAGAAGTCTTCACTGAAGCCGACCCAGTCAATAAAGCTTTGAGGTCTATTGCTGCTTTTGAGCATATGACTCGCCAAAGAGGTCTTTTAGTTTACGGATCCGCTAGACCAATGTCTGGTTCAGAACCGATCCAGAGAGGTGGCTTAGAGACGCTATCCGGCTTTCTAGATGATTTGAGATCCCCTAAAGCAGCCAAAGCCAGAAAGATACAAGAGGCAATGCAGAATCTCTACAAGCGTGCTTTTGAAATTGGGGCTGAACTCGGACTACTAGAAGGTTCATTTATCGTTAACGGGGCAGGACCGGGCACTATGGAAGCTTCAGCTCGTGGTTTCAAATCAACTAGTAAAGAAGGTATGTCGATTGGTCACTCGGTCATCGGTCTTTTGTTTGGGACTGAGATGATGAATCCTTATCACGATATATGTGTCATTCATCCTGACTTTGAGCAGCGCATCCAGTCGATGCGCCATGACGCGGCAAATGTTTTGGCTTTAGCTGGTGGCACTGGAACTTTACACGAGATAGTCGATGCACTTACTCGGATGCAATATGATCGGCTGGTTTATCCTCATGAGCCTGAGAGTATTCCCAGTCAATTGATGCTCGATGTCACTTATGAGCCTGTCCCAAACAACCCTATCTCACGCAAACTGGAGGAGATCAAGCGCAATAGTGGATACAATCACAATGTTTTTGTGAATCTCTACAATGAGTTGTGTCAATCTGGCCTTGCCTCTGATATCAGTCGTTACATTCGAGTGGTTGGGCCATTAGATACTCCTAAACAAGTGCTCTCTCTACTCTTTCCTCAAAACAGTAGAATCTGGATCGCTTCTTAAGCTACTAAGAAGTTGGAGTGTCTGAGCTCCACCCTATCGAGACCCTAGCTTCCCTAACCGCAATAAATTTGTGAGCACTAATTTCTGACAACGATACTATTTCCCCGCTGAACATCAAAATTCTCGCCAGCTACTGAGCGCTCTATTTCATCTGTTGTGCATACTACTATTCCATCTCCCAGCTCTTGGCAGCTTGTTTTGTCTGTTTTTTGAGGGTTTACGGAGGTCAGTATGGAAAGTAGATTTGCTCCTGCTTGGGTGATCAGGTTTTGGCTGAGTGTCGGAGGAAGCGGGAAGAGGGGATAAAGGTAAAAGAGATTACTTGGATCAAGTCTCAAGCCGAGAATATCATTGTAGGTGAATACACCAAGACCATTGGGATCGTTGATAAAGCTGCTTGGGTTTAGACTAGTATTCAGACCGATTGGGGCATCTGGGCTTCCAATGAGTCCAGTGCCTGTGAATAATTGAATATTTGGAGCTGTGAGTTTCGGAAATTTATCTACTGATAGGCCGGTAATGTTTCCCTGAGAACCTATTCCTATTCCATTAGTAGATGTAATCGACGAATCGTTTAATATAACATTTTGTCTACTCGATACAAGAAGCGCGAAATCAGCAACAATAGGCCCTACAATGTTTAAGCCTGTTTCAGTGGGAAGTGCTGAACCGCTTCGATTATTATTATTGTCACTTCTATCAGATAATATTTGAACGAAAGCATTAGGCGCTTTAATACTATTTATAGTAAGTCCATCAGATTCAAAGAATTGGAAAAAGCCTGAACTAGTTGTAGCGGTTAGATTGTTTATATCGTTATCTCTATTATCAAGATTTACTTGTCCAGAGATTGTACTAATAGTTAGGTTGTCTGCGATAATAGTAAATTTTGGGTCATTTCCTTGACCAATACTTCCACCTAAAATATTAAAAGTATTTAGGGTAAGACTACCTACTTTTCCAATTTTATCATTATCCATGTTTGCAAAACTGATAAATATATCATCAAGGTCAGAATATGAAGCGCTACCGTTTTTAGAGGAGATTTGAATACTATCAAAATCATTTAGAGCCGAATCAAAAACAAGATTTCCAGAATCAATAGACACATCTAAAGTATTACCTGTGATACTAGTGCCAGCAACCTGAGTTCCATTGCCTGTTCCGGTTAAATTTATGGAGACGTCGCCAGTACCGGCTATAACGTTTTTAGCTAAAGATATGCCTGCCCCACTCAACGAAATATCTCCGTTTTTGGAATTGAGTAAACCAACATTTGTTAGAGCGCCTAAGCCGTTTGCGTCGCTGTCTGCTAAGAACTCAATGCTTGCCCCTGAAGTGGTTAAATTATTTGTACCCCCATCTATTGATCCAGCGCTTTTAATAGAAAAGACTTTTCCTGTATTACCGAAGGAACCTCCAGTTATAAAACTTATTTTCAAATCGTTTTTAGTTGCAATCTTATAATCTTCCGCAAGAAAACCAAGGGCAGTGAATAGACTTGAAATTTCATTATCAGGGTTAGTTAAATTCACTTCACCAGGCCCTGAAATAGTGAACAATAAATTAGTTTTTATTACTCCTGCATTTTGAATTATTTTACCAGTAGTATCGTTTCCGAGAAAAAGCTCAATACCAGTGGTGATGTCTCCATTAATATTCAGATCTCCGACAGCTCCATCACCGGCAACAATTTGTAAAGCGCCGCCGTCAAGATTGCTGGCTAAAACATTTAGAGTGTCAAAATCAGTATAAGAAACTTCTGCTTTGATTCCAGCTGAAGATTGAGCGGAAAAATTGTCAAATTTATTTTGGTTACTATCAAAACTTGATTTTCCTTGTCCTACTTTAATATTTAGATCCCCTCCACTGACAGATCCAAATATTTGTCTACTAGAACCCAGATTGCTAGTGAAAATGTTTAGAGTTCCAGTCTTTCCAGCTTGAATATCAGAAAGACTAGAAAGAATATTCCCAGACTTGCTCTGTATCGTTAGATCAGCTCCTCCTGTAGTAATAGAAGAAGAAGTGCTTGAATTACCTAAAATATTTATATCGCCGGAGTTTGTTGAGATAATTGTAGGCCCATCGTTAGCGGAGGCATTGTTTATTGAGGCTATAGAACTTGTACCACTTCCACTTTCTATAGTCACTCCCAGTCTACCACTGATATTTTGACCGAAATTCACGGTGCTTAAATTATCGATCTGTGCTTTAGCTCCGTTTCCGCTACCGCCCAAAACTTGAACTTTTCCACTAAAAGCAGAAATTGATTGGAATACGCCAGAATCTATCACTTCTATGCGAACAGTACTTCCTCCGGTGAAGCTTGTATCAGAACCCTGAAGGGTTACACCTTTAATTGTATTAATGCCCTGTTGACCACTTGTGCTGACTATAGCTAGAGGATTTGTTGCTGTCTTGCCCGTACCTAGTCTAAGCAATACGCTGCCATTTACATCAAAGTCTTGTTCCTCTTTAGCATAGAGCTTTGTAAAACCATTTACAACATCAACGCTTGGACCAATAATAGTTAAATCGCCGGAAATATTAAAAAACTGTACATCTCCTGATACTAGAATATTATAATCTTGAAGATCTTCACCTATTACTACATTTCCTTTAGAGTTTATTAAAACTCCACCTAAACCGGCTGTTGAAGAAATTGTAATATCTTTTGAGCCTTCAATTTTAACGTCTCGGCCAGACGAAAGACTGATGTTTCCATTAGCACTGGAGATTATTGATTCACTTACTAGTATGTCTGAACTGGAACCGTTTGTGTCCAATTGCAATCTTCCACTAGTTAAATTTATATCACCAATTACTCTTAAATCACCAGCTGATTTCAAAAACAATGAACCGCTAGCGATATTTGAATCTAATAAATCAATATTATCTTGATCGCTCAAGACAAAAACACCAGAATTGGTATTTGCGGTTAAAGAATTGAAAGCTGTGGAGATTTCATTTCCTATAAAAGATGTGCTTCCGTCTTTGCTGAAATTTCCACTTGTAGTAGTTACTGTGAGATCTCTGCCGCTAAGTAAACCAGAAGCAGAAATATTGCCGCCATTGGTTTGGAGGGTTATATCACCGTTGATAGCTTCTATACCGGCTATTTTGATTGGGGCGGCTTGACCATTGGATCCGGCACCGGTGCGAAGAGTCACTGGAGCGCCATTGGTCTTTAGGAAAAAACCAGCTCCATGAGTGGTGCCAGTGAGATCTATGCCGTCCACTCCATCTCCTGGATCATTGCGAGTTTCAAAAGTGAGGCTTTGTCCTCCGGTCCCTAGTCCTCCGACTAAAGAAATCGAGTTATCGGTGAAGCTGCCTGTGGCTTTGATGCTATTGGCTGCTTGGAGGATGAGATTTGCTGGGGTCATGCGTTCAATCTCAGACTCGTAGATGATGAATGGATCTGCATCTCCAACATCATTGAAGAGGATTTGATTGACCAACGATAAGGGAGAGTTGTTGTTGAAGAGCAAACCAGCTTGATTCTCGTTAGTGTCGCTACCGTCGGCTGAACCGCCTCTTATCTCAATGTCCAGCGGATCGAAGAGCAAAGTACCGACATTGCCCTTGGGACTAGATAGCTCGTATTGGCCACGAGCATAGAGCGAGCGCGAACCTGAGACCTCGGCGAAGCCACCATCACCGCCCTCAGTTCCTCCTTGGGCGCTAAGCGATCCCCGAAAATCTGTCCAACCATCTGACCAAAGAATTATTTTGCCGCCATCGCCTTCACTGAGTGCATCAGCTTTGAGGGTGCTACTAGAAGTGACTAGGGTTGCGACAGAGTTGAAGGCATCTGGTGAGCCTGCTTCGACTTTACCCTGATAGTTTCCGCCTACCCGAATATTTCCCCCACCAGCTCTTCCGGAGGCGTCGACTAGAGAGTCATCGAGAAGAGCTACTCGATCGCCAAAGATACTTACGTTTCCGCCTTGGCCGTCATTGTTAGAGGCAATCAGAGAGCCATTGTTGATTACTGCGCCACCTTGTCCAGAGACCAAGATATCGCCCATGCCGCGTGCTTGAATGATGCCTGTATTGTTTACAGCCAGATCGTAGACAGAACCGAGCATTGAGCTCTGAAGGGCAATAGTCCCCTCGGATGGAGTAGTTATATTGCCGTCATTGTAGATAGCTTGCTGAAAGTCTATGACTCGCTCTTCGAGAGGTTGATCGATCGTCACATTGGCGCTAATATTGCGGTCAAGATTGAAAGCTACTTGTTTACCAACTAATAAATTCACTCTTTGGCCAGAAAGATTACCGGAGTTCCGGATAGAACCAGCAATTAGGTTCATATTCTCTTGGGCACTAAGGCTACCGAAGTTGATGATGCCAGCAGCCTTGCCGTCTTGAATAAAGCGATAATTACCGCTTAGAAAATCTGAGTCAGTGATATTGAGCGTGGAGGCTGTCAGTGAACCGACGTTTATTTGGGCGTTTTGGCCAAAGACAATACCGTTATTGTTGATTAAAAAAACTTGGCCATTGGAGTTGATCCGGCCTAGGATTTCTGAGGGATTTGCGCCAACGACGCGGTTTAAGATTGCTGACTGAGCGCTTGGCAGGTTGAAATTCACCGTTTCTGCTGAGCCAACATTGAAACTTTGGTAGTTTACTATCGCTGTTTGAGAGGCTGAGTTAACGTTTAGTGTATCGGGAATATTTCTGTTGAAGCTGACTGAGCCAGCTAAGACCTGTTCGCCTTGGGGGAGGGCTTGAGATTGAGTGGAGAGTAGGCCGCAGGCCAGAAGGGAAAGAGCAAAATTTCTTTTATCAGAATCAAAAAAACGATTCCAGAAATTTGGTCTTATAAATTTACTTTTATTGGACATGATATATACGTTTTGAGCTTGAAATGGTAAATACCCAGACGTATATTTTTCAGACTAAGCATTAGGGTAAATACTTTTGCTTCTTTTTTCCTTGATTTAGCTTGCTAAAGAAAAGATATGTTTTGCAAAATATCTAATAGCTTTCCTGCTATAATACCAAACCCTAATTTGTATCTTCTAGAAAGAGAGTATATTTCCTAATGAATTTAAGAATAGTTGATCTAACCAGTAAGCCAATGCAGGTAACCCCTACCCCAATCCCGCCCGGACAAGTTGTCGTGATTGCTACTGTTGAAAATAGTATTACTAAGTTATTTACATATCTTCAAGCCCAAAATCCTTATTTTCGGAACAATGGCATATCTGAAAAAGATTTAGAAAAGTATTTGGATAGACAATGGCTTGAAAGAAATCCTTACCAAAGGGAGGAAGACAATTTAAAAAACTCGATCTCCAGCATGAAAGAAAGGGAAATAGAATTGTTAGAAAAATCTAGTTTTGGTAATCTTCTAAAAAAACAATTTCCTTATCACCCTAGTTCTTTTGGTAAAGTATTGGAGACCATTCCTGACTTTTTCTTCACCCAAAAGTCCAAAAGAGAGCTATTTGCCTTAATCGATCAGATTGGAAAAGAAAAAACAGAACTAAGTGAACTAAACAAAGCTGTACATCGCTACACAGATCAGGTTCATTCATCTTTTCATGAAATCGGAAAGTTTTTAAAAATTTGGATGGGACTTGCCGGCAAAGCCTATGAAGCTGCTCTCCTCAAACAACCTAAACAAGATCTATTGTCTCAGCTAATGGGCACCCTTTGGGAACCAATGGATTTTGGTCGCGACCCTGGTAGCACCATTGAGCGCTGTTTTGAAAGTCTTCCAGCTGATCCCATTTTGCTTAAAGCAGCTTTTTTAGCAGCCTTGCAAGATCCAGAAGGACGAACAAAAATAAATGAATTGATTGAGGCTAGCAGCCTTTTTGGTCTCCCTTTCAATTTTAATCCTCCATATTCACCAAGCAACATAGATATTGATCACTCCGAAAAATGGGCAAGAATACAGTTACTAGCAAAATCCACTGGCAACACTTCTCTTACCTCTGCTGAAATAAGAGCTCAAGAAGAATTCATGAATAGTCGCGCTCCTTCTGCTTTCGTAGGAATCAGAAATCTTGAAAAATATGGAAGTTCTATACGAGTCCTAGACGTTATTACTGATAGAACACCTAGAACTAGAAGCCGGAAAGCCCTGCTACAGACTGGTGAGTTTATATCAGCTCATCCCTTCACTGAAAAAGAAATATCTGAGGCCAAACCAGAAGATTTAGACTCTCCCCTTTACAATCAAAGCCTGCTAGCTATTCCTAAACCAGAAGATTGGGTTTACTAGTGCGTTCCAACATTAATTGCACTTAACAATACTCCACTTCTCCCCAACTTGATCCAGTATTGAGTTATTATACTTCTTATTAACTTAGATCTTTAGTGGGGGGTATTGATTAGTTATGTTCAGGGTTTCAGAATCAGCTATTTTTTCGCCCTTGCGCTGGGTTAAAAAAGTCGTAGATACTACTGTTGCTAAACGTGAAGCAGAAACGGCAGAACTTCAGGAACTCCTTAAAACATCAGAGCGGAATATTAAAAGTTCTCAATGTGCCATTGAAGCTTTAAATGAACAAACAGAACATTGGGCTGGTGTCAGTGCTAAGCTTCAGAAAACAGAAACAGAACTCAATGAATTTATTGAGCTTCTCGCTGAAAAAGCTGAACAAAAACTAAAAGCCTCAAATCCTCTCTCAGTAGTCTCTTCTCTTGTAAAAGAATTACCGGGTATTGAGCAAATAAATCAGTTAAACAAGCTCTATGAAACAGTGGAAATCGAAGAAAGAGAACAAATACAGGCTTTGCTGACTAGATCTACTTCTAATGTCGAGAGACTTGAGGACAGTACGGATAAATTAGAAAAAGAAAATACAGCAACTGCACTATTACTTGAAGAGCTTCAAGCTCCAAAGCTTGAGTTTCAGGAATTTCTAAAGTCACAAGAAACAGAAAATCCTGTCATAAGAACGCTTCGTTCTCAACTTGAGGAACAAGATTCTAGTGTTGCAATAATAGATGTTGACTCTAAGCCAATAACCGAGTTAGAGCCGGAAGTTAACCCTGCTGCAAGTAACTTTGCAATTCCGAAAAGTCGCCTACATACTGTTTTGGATTTTGCTTTCAATTATCCTCTTGAGAACCTGCCTAGAATAGCTTTTGATGCTACTTCAAAATTTCTAAACATGAAACTATTTTAAAGAGCGATCGTTTAATCAGCTCGCTTCAAGCTCTCAATGACGCAAAGTAAGAAGAAAACGACAATCACGATTCACTCCTCGTTTTTCGCTGAAGTCCGATTAGACTTGGTGATACAACCTAGAACTAGTTTAGCTGTGCGCTATCCAGCAACAAGAGACAGTCTTTACGCCCCCCAAACCAAGCCATGACTGCTCTCGATACTCTAGTGATTTAAACTCAGACTTTGCCTACAGCTTTGTGAATTTAATTTAATTTTTTTATTTATACTTTTTGCTAAGATTCAAAATCACCTTAATGTGTATCCACCAAAAAAGAGAAATAATTTAAGATGAATATTAGAATAATTGATTTAAGCCCTAAACCATCTATACGTCCCCTTCCTATTCCTCGTTCGTCGTCTGTCATTGTTGGCCAAGTCAAAGGGCAATTTGATTTTTTTATTGATTATATGAAAAATCAACATAAGTATTTTGAAAAGACTCTGCCTAATAAAGAAACTCTGGATAAGATGTCAAGTAAAACTTGGATTGAGCAAAAGTCCTATCAAGAAGATATTAACAATTCTATACAAAGAATCACTAACCTTAATAGTGCTAAAGCTAGTCTATTCAACCAAACTGCTTGGCGAGATATTTGCCGAAAAATGAAAATGCCGCTTGATACAAAAGTAACTGCTTTCTATGCTAATCATCGTAATGTTCCAAGAAGCTTAGAGCTAGATCTTGAAGGTTACAATTCACTGTACAAAATCGAACAGAGAATTCCAGCTGAAATGTCGATGTTAGGACAATTGCAACTTGAAATTGAGCGAAATGTAAACTACAATACTGCCGTTTTCAAACAAATAAGAAAGCAGTTACAATTATTCTTCGGATTAGTTGGAAAGACCTACGAAGCGGAATTGATTCGCCAGTCACCGGACACAAAGCCCTTTGTCGATCCGATCTGGTTACCCAGAGATTTCAATCGAGAAAAAGAAAGCTGGTTTAGAGATTCTTTCAAAACATATCCAGCTCATCCTGCTATCTTAAGATACTTATTCATGATCAACATGACTACCCCTGAAGGCCGCGAAAAACTAAAAGAGGTGATTAAAGACTCAGAAGTTTTTGGCTTACCAATCTATCATCCAGGTCCCCACTCGCCGACTATAGTCGCTGTAGACATCCTTAATCAGTCAGTTAATATTCAGCTAGCAGCTGAATATTCCCCAGAGCAATCTTTGACTGCAGAGGCGATCAAAGCGGCTCAGATCGCTGAAGCTTCCCCACCAGGCTCGGCATTCGTCGAAAGAGGAAGTAAGAAATCCGGTTCCTTAGAAGTCTTAGAGGTTATACCCGCGAGAACGATGAGGACTACTACAGGAGAAGCGATCTTGAATATTGGGGATGCTTTAGAGGCCGATCCATATGGGCGCTTTTACAATGATCTCCAGGCTATTTTAGATCCAAATATTTCACTATTCGACGAAAATCTTATTCAGCCAGAGGATCCCAAAAAACTATATTAAACTTCTCTTATTATCCCTTCAAACCGAAGCAAATTATTCAGTATTGAGCTATTATGTTTTTTATTGAGTAATTACGCTTATGTCAGCTAGTTTTCCCAGAATATTCGGTATTTTCAATAGTTTTCCTTTTTTAAAGCAGGAGAGAAGCTCTGCTAGAGCAGCCAGTCTTGATCGAGCCAACTCAATACTCGCTGATTCTAATAAGTCTCTCAAGTCCCTTGACAATAAAATCAGTATACTCAAGAAGGAAAACAATGATCTTCGTGGTTTTTTAGATCAATTAACTCTCCCAGAACGGAAGTTCACCGAATTCATCCAAGCTGTAACAGAAAAACCCAAATTTGCATCCAGTAAAGAACTTCTAGAAAATACTAATTTAACAACTCTTGACATAGTATCTAAAGAAATCAAAGAAGCTGAGGTAAATAAAGTAAACAAAGCTCCCAAGCTTCCCCCCAAAAAGCAAACTCGAAACAGTCATTGACAAAGCCTTCAAGGCCACCACAAAGCTTCTCAATACCGAAGTCTTTTAGTCAGGCTTCTTGAGGCTCTTCAAAAAACGCAGTAAGAAAAAAATCACCAGACCGATTACGACAAAGTCAACAACTGCCCCGAGAAACTGACCAAACATTAAAGCATTCTCGACCAAAGAACCATCGGGCTTAGATATCTGTCCTAAAACAAGCTTTGCAGTCCGCCACTGGCCACCTGGGATCAGTAGACTAACCATGGGCATAACGATGTTTTCAACTAGTGAGCTGACAATCTTCCCGAAAGAAGCTCCTATGATTACGGCGACGGCTAAGTCGATCACATTGCCTTGGACCAGAAAACCTTTCAAGTCATCGAGTATTGAAGTTTTAGGGGGTAGATTTTCAGTCATATATTTCTATTTATCATTCAATAACTTAGCAACAAATAAGCTTTTTTAGTGGATTTCCGAGAGCTCGTCATTTCAGGCACCCTTGTCAATACAAAAGCAAAATGCTAATCTAAAAACTAGAGAAAAGTAAATATATATTATGAATCTATTATCAACATTTATATTAGACAATAAAAGCACCTCCCAAACACAACCACAAATAGCTCAAAAGGCCAAACCAACAAACGAAAGACCCTTCAAAACGCCAGCTCAAGCCGAAGACAGATATATTATAGAGCTACCAAATGCCAATGACAGGAATAACCCTGCGCCTCAAGAGGCTCTAAAGATTGAACCAAAGCCCAGAACAAGTAATTTAGACGCGATCCAAGCAGCGCGTGAAGATATCAAAAAACATACGGTAAGGCTGCAAATACTAGCTAACTCTCCTGATTTCTGGTGCCAAGCTTACTTCAAAAAAGACAATAATGGAAATCCATTTCTAGAGACAGTGACCCATGCCGTCCGCAATGCGATCCCCAAGAATGAACAAGCAAGAAGTGGCAAAACAATAGCGCCAATCAAAAACTTAAAAGGTGAAATCCTGATCAAAGCTGGCACTCATTACATACTCACATCGCGAGATTCGATCATCATCGGCGATCCAAACTCCGAGATCTTTCAAGAACGTCTAAAAGAAATTAAAGAATTGAAAAAAGCACTAGATCAGTTCAAACAGCAAGACCGAGATCAAACAAGCCTGCGCGGCTACTGGTACTCAAGCGGAAACATGGATTTTGACCAAAAGAAAGAAGTACAGGGCCGCTTTTTTCATTATCAAAACAAAAGAACAGAAGGGGTGGGAGGAAGCCCTACTTTTCCTTTTCTAGGCGATCCAATCAATCCAGTAGATTTAGCCGGTTTAGCTGCAAAAGACCAGAGACGGTTTACAAATTTTTCCCATCAGGGAGATTCTGGCTCGGTGTTTGTCTTGGACTTGAACGGAAAACCGGTAAGAGCGCTGATGTCTGAGCTAAGAGGAGTGACTCACTTTGGGCCCACACCTACTTGGGTCAAAGACGTGCCGAGCCTTTCGGGTGAAGAGCGAAACAGGCTCTTTGGGGTGGTGGTGCCCGGCTATTGGTGAAACCTTAGAACTGAAAGTCTGGATAGCTGGCGAGTTCGCCTTTCTTCAGTTTCTTCGCTTTCAGGAGCATTTCTTGAGTTTGTTTTTTGGAATAAACGTTTTCCGAGACATAATGCGGAAGATTTGGGTAAGTGAAGCCAGATTGGCTTTTGAAGGTATCAAAGACTTCTTTGTCAATTCTATAGGCTTGGAAGCGATAGTTTGCTGCTGGCATGAAATAGTAGCTTTCTGTGTCTTTCTTCATCGCTTCAGAGTCATATTTTATTGATGGATCTAGCAGTCCTTCCGCTTTTAGGTTATCAAAAAGCTTAGCGACACTGGAGGCGCTGATTTCTGTTCCTGCTCTTAAGTTTCCTAATAGGCGATCCTGTTCGGGGAAATATGTAGCACTGAAAAACTGTTGAGATGGAGCGAATCCACCTATCGCATATCCTTGAGAAGGTTCGGCTTTAGAAGAATCTCTAAATGTAAGAAAATTTTTAGCTTGTAAAGTATATTCAGATAACTCAGTTAATTGATTTGAATCAGCTGTCCAAATAATTTCCGGTTTTTCCTTTTTACTTGCTGGCAAATGGATAAGAGTTGCAAAGACAATAGCCTCGTCAGCTAGTTTAGAGTCTTCCAGAAAAATATGAGCTGGGCTTTTAAAACTCGCTAAATCAAAACTTTTACCAAAAGACTCAACATAAGTTGACTTTTTATTTCTTGCTATTTCCACCCATGATGAACCAGGAGTTACCTTTGCATCTTTACCTTTGACCATCATAAACCAATAACCATCAGGAGAATTTCCCTTAGGCATCGGTTTACGAATTACTAGGTCATAAAGATTCTTGTAGCCTATAGAAAACTGGCCACTGTTCATGGCTGTATGATCACTAAAATCATTGGCCCTATCAGCGAGAGGAACTTCAGCTGTTACCGGTTTTATTTGGCGATTCAGATAAAAAGGCTTGCTTTCAGCGATTGGCTCACTAGCTCCATTTTCCACTTGATTTGTGCAAGAGGAGATGAAAGGCGCTAGCGAAACTACTGAAAGAAAAAGCAAAGAAAATTTAAAAGAATTATTCATGATTAATAAGAATTGAACCATAAGTCATAGCTTTTCACAACTTTATAATTGCTGCTGAGATTGCTAACTAGTGCACCTGAATCAGAAAGAGGAAACAAGAATCCAGCAATTCCAAGATTCTTGCGATCATAGGTAAGGCTAGCTCCAGCATCTAATTCCACTATGCCGAGTTCATTTAAAGAAATCAATTCTGCAGCGGTACATTTGGCGTCAGAGTTGAAGTCTACCCAGTAAAGCAAACCAGCTAGCTCAGCGCCTGTGATTTTTCCATCTAGATTCTTATCTTTCACCCCAGCAAGCGCCAGATAACCGTGAGGAAGATCTAAACCGAGAGTATGGTTACCGAAGAGCTCAGTGCCATCATCGATGATCCCATTACCGTTGAAATCATAGGCAAGGAAACCATCGGCTCTTTGGAACAGGGCTAACCGAGAAGGAAAGCTTGCCTTGAATCCAAGCTCAGGAGTTTTAGCTTGACCAAAGGGCTTCAACCAATTCACCTTGCTTAGCTTCTCACCATCAAAAGAGAAGCTTCTATTAGAACTGGTCTCTAAAACTGGCAAGAATCCGGTGAAGTTCAGTATAAGAGGAGAATGAACACGGTTTCCTAAATCATCCCTATTTTCCGGATCATCAGGATGACCATTCCAAGGTGCTGGAGGTGGATCGGCTGGGGGAGCTTGCGGTTCTATGTAAGGCTGAGGGTCATTATTTCCTCCGGGATTTGGATCGTAATAAGGCTCTGGCGTTGGATAGTAAGGCTCTGGAGTCGGGTAATATGGTTGGGGAGTCGGATAATATGGCTCTGGAGTTGGATAATATGGCTCTGGGGTTGGGTAATAAGGGTCTGAAATCGGATCAGCTACACAATTAGAGATTGGGCAAACATAGTTGTAACAAGAATCATAAGTAGTGGTGTAGCCAGTATTCTGCTGACCAGCTTGGCAACCATAATCAAGAGGGCATGAGCAAACTTGTGGAGGGGGGGTCGGATTTGCTACACAGTTGGAGATTGGGCAGCTGTAATTTCCACATGAATCGTAGGTGAGTGAGGTTCCAGCATTATACTGACCAGCTTGGCAACCATAATCAAGAGGGCAAGAGCAAGCTGGGGTAGGTGGAGGGCTAACTTCTCTGTCAATGCATCGCGATAAAGTACAACTGTTTGGATTTCCACACGAATCAGCTACCAGCGCATAGCTAGCCAATATCTGATTACCAGTGCAAATTGGAGGTGTCGGACAAGTGCAAGCTGGAGTGGGAAAAATAGTTTCGCAGTTTCCAGTGTCATTTGCCGCCTTGCAAGTAGCAGTCCCTCTCTTTCCTTCGACGCAACAGATCTGACCAGTTGGACATTCAGCCACAAATCGAAGAGAACTGAGATTACATTCACTGTCATTGTCGAAGCTGGTGCATTGGGCGCAAGTGATAGGGCCATTGCTCGGAATTGGTGAAGTCAAAGTCTCACAAGCCTGACGCTTACAAGTTTGATTTGGAATACAACCCTCAAAACATTCTGTAGGATCAGGATTATTTTGCTGACAAGCAGCTCTGTTATATAGCCAAGGACCAGTACCCTTCACCAAAGTCTGACCAGCAGGACAAACTAGATCAGCCGGACAAGGGCATTGGCCAAAGGGAGTAAACGTTGGACTAATACTGGGCGGAGTGCTAACACTAGGGGGAATACTAGGACTTGGTGATGGATTGTTTGGATTACAAATCAACTCACCAGGACTATTGATGTTTGCGGGACGACTCCAGACTTTGGCGCCTGTAGAATCTATGGCCACCACAGCCGAATCAACCAAACCGCAGTTTTCATCTAAATAAATCACTCCAGAAAACAAGAATCTACTAAAGTCTTCATCTACTAAATCTGGAAGTGCTGTCTTGATTCCAGCATCGATCTCAGTCTGGAACTGAAGATTTATGCGACGGAAAGCTCTACCACTCAGGCATGACTGACCTGCAGGATCGCTGAGCTGAGGAGGGAAAAAAGTGAAATCAGAATCAAGCCCACCAACAGGGAAGAACTCATAACTGACTGAACCATTTATATCCAGTTTGAAATCACATCTATCATCTGGGTTAGTGCTTGGACATTCTAGTACTGGACACTCTGTAGGATTGCAAGCACAATCAGAATTCCCAACTGAGTTTATATCTTCACCGATGCCGGAAGTAGTACAGCCCGATGTCACAGTTCTACCGCTCACAACAGGACTAGAACCATCTAAACAAGAGGGGATCGCTGCTGGGCACACACAAGCTGGCTTTACATTTGGACAGACCAAAACCAGACAAGTGCGAGTTGCGCAGGCTGCGCCGCTTATTTCTTGTGATTGTATTACTCCGTTAGGGCAGCTGCTCGCAACAGGGCAGGGGCACTGAATACCCAAGCTGGGAGGCAAAGACAAAGTAGGTGTCGGAGAAAAGAGGGGAAGTAGACAGTTGTTGTTGAAAGTAAGCTTTGTTCCAGGAGCAGCCTTTTCATCCAAATATGCTTGTAGGCCCTCTTTTGTTCTCAAGGGGGTTGGCAATCCTTCTCTTGATTCTGCAGTGGTTGATTGGGCTAAAGCTTGAACGGTAAAGAAATCACCGGCGCTTGGCGTGTTGGCCTTCCCAGAGCCGTCCCAGTTGTAGTTTGCTATGGCCAAAATCTGCTCGTCACTTCTCTCCAGTCCCTGACAATCAAGGTTTGCGCCGTTTTGACAAGAATCTTTGAGCGAAGCTTTGATGATTCTGAGGCGCTCTGCTTCGCTTTTACCGGAATAATTCGGAATATTTGAAGCTTCTCTCAAAATACCGACATCACCAGCATTTATCTCGTTCAAGCCAACTGGTGAACTCTTGCCCAAACATGCATCATCACTTGGCGTAGACGTTGCTGTCGGTGACGGAGACTGCACTGGACTTGGGCTAGGTGAAATGATCACCGGCGAAAACAAACAACTATTATTGAAAGTCAAGCTAGTTCCGGTCGAAGCAGTGGAATTCAAGAAAATCTGAATAGTTTCACCGCTCACAGCCCCAAACAAAAGAGCTTGCACTGTCAGATAGTCTCCTGGTGAAGGAGTATTATCTCTTCCAGAGCCATCCCAATTGTATTTTGCTATTTCTAGTATTTGCTCGTCGCTTCTCTTTTGACCGATACAAGCAGAATCTTCTCCCTCATTGCAGGATTCAGCTAGAGAAGCTTTGATGATTTTTAATTTCCGGTCATCTGCTAGAGTGGCAAAGTTTGGGACATTTGCGGCTGCCACCAAGATCTCAGTGTCACCGACATTTAAGGCACTCAGCTCAATAGGCGCTTCTTTCCCGAGACAAGCATCAGTACTTGTTGTTGGGACTATTGTAGTTGGCAATGGTGCAGATGGAAGAATTGATGGTTCAGTTACCTGAAAAGTGACTGGATCCAGCTTCAAAGAACCACAGCGAAAACTTCCAAAACAACGCAATTCTTTGGCGGCAACCTGAACAGATTCAACAGTCAAGGCCTCACCGCGAGCGTTCAGTACCCCAACCGCAAAAACCACCGAGATGTCTCTAGTGTCAACGCGACCATCTCCCGTGTAGTCTGTCTGTGCTAAGTCAAGCAAAAAACTATCGGATGCCTCGGCTTCACTGATGGGCAGTGCTGGCGGCCTCAAAGCGATCAACTCATTAGCCTTCTGCCGAAGTTCTGCCCCTGTGCTGGGCTTTGACAGCAAATACGCTGAAACTACAGCCGCAAATCTTGTGTCTGTAATGATGCTTAACCTTGCTCCAGTGACTGGTGTCAAAAGAGTAAGCTCAGCAGAGCTCATCAGGCCTAAGCTAACAGCTAGCAAAAAATTGAAAGCTAGAAAGAAGATATTGCGTGGCATTCTATGTAGATGTTTTGGGGAAACAGTGGCAAACAGTACTTACTATGATTAGATACCACAACCAAAAGAAAGTTTCACAAAGTTTCGGGTCACTATATATATAGAATGCACACTCAAGCTAGAATCATTTCACCGAAGAAAAAATAGCCCTTGAAACTATACGAATACGAAGCGAAAAAACTGTTTGCCGAATGCGGAATCGACCTGCCAAGCGGTTCTGTTCTCATAAACTATCCTGAAGAACTGCTCTTTCATAAACTACATTATCCTGTAGTCCTAAAAGTACAAGTTTTAGCCGGTGGCCGCGGTAAAGCCGGTGGTATAAAATTTGCCAGTAACTTGGATGAAGCCCTCGAAAAAGCGGAAGATCTCTTCAAACTCGAAATCAAAGGCGAAAAACCGCAAGCGCTCCTCATAGACCCCAAAGTCCCAATCAAGAAAGAATATTATCTAGCCGTTACTCTCGATCGCGAAAACAAATGTTCGATCCTCATGGGATCTAGCGAAGGTGGGATCGAAATCGAAAGCTCACATTCCGTAAAAATCGTCCCAGTTCGTGGCGAATACAGCTCAAGCCTTGGCCGCAAGCTCGCTTATGAGATGGGGCTCTCCGGCAATGCTTTCCTCAAAGTGTCCAAAATCTGCGATCAGCTCTACAAGCTCTACGAAAAATACGATCTAGATTTGGCTGAGATAAATCCACTTGCTGAGCTCGAAGACGGTCGGATCGTCGCCTTAGACGGCAAAGTCACGATCTGTGAAGACGCCCTAGATAGACAGCCCCACTTCAAAGGCTGGGCCATCAATCATCTTGCTGACCTGAGCGAACGCGAGAAGAGAGCTGCTATGTCTGGCCTCAACTTAGTCGAACTGGAAGCTGGCAATATAGGTATTCTCTGTAACGGAGCCGGACTGACCATGGGGACGATGGACCTAGTTCAACACAAAGGCGGCAAACCGGCCAACTTCCTCGATGTCGGAGGCGGAGCCAATAAAAACAAAGTAGGAGCAGCCCTCAAGCTCGTCTCCAGCAACCCAGCAGTAAAAGTCCTCTTCATCAATATCTTGGGTGGAATCACAGCCTGCGACCAAGTAGCCCTGCCACTACTCGACTTCAAGCGCAATAATCCCGAAAGAGCTCTAGTTGTAAGACTTCTAGGCAACAATCAAGACAAGGCACGCCAGATTTTAGACGGTTCCGGCATAGAATTTGTGGACGATCTGACAGTAGCCGTAGAAAGAGCAGTCAAGCTGTCCCAACAAACCCCGTAAGGCAAGACGTTAAATCATCCAAACAACTAATAGGAGCTAAATAAACATCATGGCAATACTCGTAAATGATAAGACCAAAGTACTAGTGCAAGGAGCCACCGGCTCCATGGGCGCAACTCACACCAAGCTGATGCGCGAATATGGCACGCAAGTAGTAGCAGGAGTCACCCCAGGCAAAGGCGGCACAGATCTCGATGGCCTACCCGTCTATGACTCAGTGCAAGAAGCTGTCGCTAAAACCGGTGCTAACGCTTCGGTGATCTTCGTACCTCCTTATTTTGCCAAAGACGCGGCATTTGAAGCTTTTGAAGCTGGCCTGAAGCTAGTCGTGATCATCACCGAAGGGATCCCTCCACTCGATGAGATCAAAATCCAAGATAGAGCCCGCGCCCATGGCGTCCTAGTAGTAGGACCAAACTGCCCCGGTGTGATCACCCCCGGCCAAGCGCTTCTAGGTATTCATCCTGGTTCTGTCTACAAGCCCGGAAACGTTGGTATAGTGAGCCGTTCTGGTACTCTCACATATGAGATAGCTCTTGGACTAACTGAAGCTGGCATAGGCCAATCCACCAGCGTAGGCATAGGCGGCGATCCAGTTCCTGGTCTCAGCTTCTGCGAAGTGCTAGAGCTCTTCCAAGAAGATCCAAAGACAGAGATCATTTGCTTGATCGGAGAAATCGGTGGCACAGCCGAAGAGAAGGCAGCTGAACTGATTGCTTCTGGCAAAATCACCAAACCGGTGATCGCCTATATAGCTGGTCGGACCGCTCCAGAAGGCAAAAGAATGGGACATGCTGGCGCGATCATCGCTGGCGGCAAGGGCACAGCCCAGTCCAAACAAGAAGCCTTCAACCAAGCTAAAGTACCGGTCGCTGAGCTTCCTTCCGAGATGATTGCGATGGTGAAGGCGAAACTGGGCGCCAAGGTATAGGGACAAAAAGCCGATGCTAGCCGTAGTAGTCCGTTTTCCGGGCTCAAATTGCGATCTCGATTGCTTGTGGGTTTTAGAGCAGGTTCTGAAAGTTCCGGCTCTACTTTTGCCTGCTAGCTCACCCGCTCTTCCCCCTGAGACAAGCTTGGTGATTTTGCCGGGGGGGTTTAGTTATGGGGATTATCTGCGTTCTGGCGCTATAGCCAAGACTGCCCCGATCATGCCGGCGCTTCGCGCTTATACTGAGACTGGTGGGCTGCTTCTCGGTATTTGCAATGGTTTTCAGATTCTTTGTGAAGCTGGGCTTTTGCCGGGGACTTTGCTCGCCAACACCAGCGGGAATTTTCTTTGCAAAGAGATCGAGCTAGTACTTCAAAATAACCAAAACCCTTTTGCTAAGCACTACAAGCCAAAGCAAAAACTGAAAATGCCCATAGCGCACGCCGAGGGGAATTATCAGATAGACAGCAATAGAATGGCTCAGATGGAAGCACAGGGTCAGATTATCTTTCGTTATAGTGAAGACCAAAACGGCTCAGCGTCGCAAATAGCCGGAATCAGCAATGAACGGGGGAATATCCTAGGACTAATGCCTCATCCAGAGAGGGCCTGCGAAAGTATATTAGGCAGCACTGACGGACTAGCTCTCTTTCGGGCAGCCCTGAGCTTGTGAAAGCCTCTCTGGACCTGCAAAGACTCTATGAACGGGAAGATCATTGCTCTTTGCGCCTGTCTGTCTTTGCCTTGGAGCTTTTGGATTTAAAGCTCGATTTTCTAAATGACTTCTGGGAGTTCTTGCAATCAGAGGGCGATTTGAGAGAAAAAACAATTGCTTTCTGCTTGGTCTTTGGGGCGCATTATCCAGATCTGCCAACCCAAACAAAGCTAGCGCAGTTGATCAAAAAAGCTGACTGGCCTGCGCTAGACAAGCTCGCCCAAACAAAGCTGAAAGCACTGATCAGCTCAAAGGAAAAATACAAGCTCACGAGTTTAGCCGACGGGCAGATAGCTCTAGACGTCACAGAGACTTTCGTCAGTTTATTTCAAACCGGCATTCAGCGTGTAGTGCGCAAGCTAGCCCATGAGCTCAGCCCCGCTCAGGTTCTTCTTTTTCGCCTCCAGCAGATAGCAGAGTTTAGACCAATAGTTTTGGGCGCTCTAGAGCGAACAGCCCTCCTAGAGAGCAGCCCCAACAAAAACCCGACCCTCAACCTAGCCAAAAAGCTCTATGGAGCACTAAAAAAATATCCTCTCTGGGTCAAGATCTTCACAGACCTCAAGCAGCTTCTCAATAAATTTCGAGAAACTAAAAATAACAAAAAATCAGCAATACAAGCAGTGCTCTTGCTCAAAACAAACAGCCCCCTGCTCTGCCCTGAGACTTTGCTCACAAAAAAACGCCTCGATTTTTATGCCATTCTAGAAACGCTCGGCTACACAAATAAAACTGCCCTCATCTTCGATCTGATTCCGCTGACACATCAAAACAAAAAAAACAAGGCTGCTACTCTTGCTTTTTTGGATTATCTTGAAAGTCTCTTAGTCAGCTTCAATCATCATCTTTGTATAAGTGAAGATACTAAAAATAAGTTCGTGCACTGGTCAAGTCTCAAGGGGGAAACTCAGATAGCGGCAAGAATAGAAAGCTTACTCTTAGCGGCTGATTTCAGCAAAACAAAAGGAACTGAACCGAAGCCCAATAGCAAACTAATACTCTCAGTCGGCACAATAGAACCGCGCAAGCGGCAACATCTCTTGCTCAAAGCTGTAGACAAGCTTCTAGACTATGAGCTGGTCTTTGTTGGGAAATATTTACCCGGTAGTTACCCAGAGTTTGACGATTTGCTAAAGCAAACGCAAGTCAAAAATCACCCAGTCCGTGTCCTCGACCAAATCCCCGACACAGAGCTGATGGAGCTTTACCAACAATGCCGCTTTAGTGTCTTCATCTCCGAAGCTGAAGGCTTTGGTTTGCCAGTTCTGGAATCACTTGCCCTAAAAAAACCCTGTCTGGCTGCACGCATTGGGAGCATAGAAGAGATAGCAGCCAAAGCTGGAGGTTGCCTCTTAGTAGATCCAGAAAGTGAGCTAGAAGCAGGACTGACAAGCTTGCTCACTGGCGATACTTTGCTAAATCAACTGAAAAAAGAGCTGGAGAGCTTCCACTGGCCAAACTGGCATGACTATGCCCAAAACGTACACCAACGGCTCTGCTTTCGCTATGATGTTTCGGAGAAAACAACATGAACTCTAAAGCCAAATACCGAATTGCTCTGCCCAAAGGCGCTCTCTTTCAAGACGCCAAGACCCTCTTTGAGAAAGCCGGACAGGGCTTTGAGATTGTAGATAGAAAATTGATGTTTCTGAGCCAATCGGGCGAAGTGGAGTTCCTGATGGTCAGACCAAACGATGTGGCCGTCTTTGTCGAATACGGCGCAGCCGATCTGGGCGTGCTAGGCAGCGATGTGATCGGTGAATATGATCCTCAGGTGCTCACTTTGGGTGCGCTAAATTTTGGTCATTGTGACCTAGTGGTGGCCGTCACCGGTGATAGTCCCTTTCAAGAACTGAGCAAGCTGCCAGATTATTGTAAGGTCGGCACAAAATTCCCCAATCTCACCAAGCAATATTTCAACTCACTGGGCATTCCCGTGGAGATCATCAAGCTCTATGGTTCAATCGAAATAGCCCCACTCACCGGTCTAAGCGAAGCAATAGTCGATCTGGTCGGCACTGGTCGAACACTGAGAGAAAATGGACTAGTAAGGATCGAGACTATCTCCAAGCATTCAGCGCGGCTGATCTCCAACCGTGTCTCTTGGCAGCTCAATAATGCTTGGATGCTCGAAATGCTCCAAGCACTAGGACTGACCTCTAAACCGAGCATAAGCCGATAAGCGCTTTCACCTTCCTGAGGTTCTCGCCGGCCACCTGATTTGCTTGAGCATTGCCTGCCCGCAAAATATCCAATACTTTCTGGTCAGAGAGCTCTGCTCTTTTGCTTCTAAAAGAGGCTAGCTTAGCGTTCAATATTTCTGCTAACTGTTTTTTACAATCGAAACAACCGCGCTTCGCGCTCTCGCATTCTTCTTTGACTTGAGCAGTAATCTCAGCACTGGCCAAGAGCTGATAATACGGATAAGGCACAACACAGCGACTGACATCACCCGGATCGTTGCGCCTTTGGCGCTCAGGGTCAGTGATCATCTGCAAGACACGCTTAATTGTCTCTTGGGCGTCAGAGGCGATTTTGATGTCATTATCGAAAGACTTACTCATTTTCCCCCCATCCAGACCAGCTAGACTAGGCGTTTCTGTGAAGAGCGCTTTTGGTTCAGGGAAATGAGGGCTTTTATAGAGATGATTGAAGCGGCGAGCCAGATCACGACTCATCTCCAGATGTGCTTCTTGGTCTTTGCCGACTGGGACTAGTTCTGCCTGAAAAGCCAAGATATCGGCGCTCTGCAAGACCGGATAACCGAGCATGCCATAGCTGAGCGCTCCATCTGAACGAGCCCGCACTAGATCTTTCAGTGTGGGATCCCCTTCAGGCCAGCTATTTGGGGTGATCATACTGAGTATTATGTGCAACTCAGCGATAGCTGGAACAGCCGACTGCAAGAAGATTGTTGCCCTCTCTGGATCGACGCCACAAGCCAAATAATCTTTGACGACCTCTAAACTATCAGCTCCAATAGAGCCAGCTGAATCGTATTTGGTGGTGAGCGAGTGCCAATCAGCCACCATAAAAAAACAATTTATCTTTGGATCGCTGGCTAGGCGAACCCAGTTTTGGATCACCCCAAAATAGTGCCCAATGTGTAACTGACCAGTGGGGCGCATCCCAGAGAGCAAAGTCTTCATAGGGTTGTGCTCTCTAGCTTTCGCTCCAGACCATGCAAAGCAAAAATCTGGGCTAGCTTGGTGGGCAGCTCAGGGCGAGGGATCACCAGATCGATCTGCCCATGTTCTAGCAAATATTCGGCTGTCTGAAAGTCTTTGGGCAGTTTTTGGCGAATAGTCTCTTCAATCACTCTAGGACCGGCAAAGCCGATTTTTGCCCGTGGTTCGGCGATGATGATGTCACCGAGCATAGCAAAGCTGGCCGTCACGCCGCCATAGGTCGGGTCAGCGAGAACAGAGACAAAAAGCAACCCAGCATCACCGAGCTCCTTGAGGGAGACAGCAGTCTTAGCCATCTGAAGCAGACTAAAAAGTCCCTCGTGCATTCTGGCGCCACCTGAACTAGAGAGCAAAATCACCGGACATTTCTCGGCTACAGCTCGCTGACACAATAGAGCAATGCGCTCGCCAACCACTGAACCCATGCTGCCACCTAGAAAAGCGAATTCCATCACCCCAAAAGCGACAGGATAACCCTCGATGCTTCCTAATCCGGTGATGATCCCTTCAGAGCTACCGCTTTTCTTTTGGGCTGCATCAAGACTTTTTGGATATGGTTTCAGATCGACAAACTGGAGCGGATCACTGGGTTTAACCTCGCAAAAGAGCTCTTCCCAAGTACCGGGGTCAATCAGGTACTCGATACGCTGATAGGCCCCGATCCGGTGGTGATAATTGCATTTTGGGCAGACGAAGAGCTGCTCTTTGAGCTCACGGCTATAGGACATGATTTTACAGGAGGGACATTGGGTCCAAAGCTCCCCAAGCTCTTCATCGGTGAGATTGTCGTTTGGGGAAGTTTGGTTTTCCGGTCGCTTCCGTCTGAAATTGAAAAGATCTTTTAGTTTCATGATCTGGGCTATCTATGCTGCTAGAATAGCAACTTATTGGGCCATTACCTCAGTTGGATAGAGGACCCGGCTACGAACCGGGGCGTCAGGAGTTCGAGTCTCTTATGGCCCGCCACCTTCAGCGGGATAAACTGCTAAAATCATTTCACTCAAAAGATAGGTTTTCAGCATGCCAGTAGCAGACGCCAGCGTATTTCGTTCCATGATCGCCACAGCCAAAGAAAAGCGCTTTGCTTACCCAGCCGTGAACGTAACAAGCATGGAGACAGCCAGAGCAACGATCTTAGGCTTCGCCGAATGCAAATCCGATGGCTTCATCCAAGTCTCCACCGGTGGCGGCGAATACGCCTCTGGTTTGTCAGTCAAGAATATGGCTCTAGGAGCCCGTGCTATCGCCGAATACGTCCACCTGCTAGCGGCCGAGTTCGATATTTATGTCGCTCTGCACACCGATCATTGTCAACCGGGAAAACTCGATCAGCTAGTACGCCCACTGCTGGCCGAAACCAGAAAACGCCGTGCAGCTGGCCTCCCGAATCTATTCAACTCCCACATGTTCGATGGCTCTGAGCTAGCTCTCCCTGAAAACATGAAAATAGCCCGTGAGTTACTGGCCGAGATGAGCGAACTGGAGATCTTCATCGAAGTAGAAGCCGGTGTAGTAGGCGGCGAAGAAGACGGTCACGACACATCGGGAGTCTCCCACGAAAAGCTTTACACTACCCCAGAAGACATGGTCTATGTCTATGAGCAACTAAAACCACTAGCCGATACGTTTTTATTCGCTGCCACCTTCGGAAACGTGCATGGAGTCTACAAACCCGGCAATGTCAAGCTGAAACCGGAAATACTTCAAGCTGGCCAGAAAGCTTTAGCCGCCAAGCATGCTGGCGCCAGCCACAATCTGGTTTTTCATGGTGGTTCTGGTTCCACCCTTGATGAGATCAGAGAGACGCTCGACTATGGCGTCGTCAAAATGAACGTCGACACTGACATGCAGTACATCTATACTCGGGCTGTAGCCAATCATATGTTCAAGAACTATGACGCTGTCTTAAAGATCGATGGCGAGATGGGCGATAAGAAAAAATACGATCCCCGCAACTACGGTAAGCTCGCCGAAAGAGCAATGGCCGACCGAGTGAAACAAGCCTGCTTTGAGCTTAGAAGCGAGAACCAGACTCTTTGCTCTGGCCGCAAGCTGGTGAATGTCTAATGGGTTTTAGTCCGCCTAGACCTTCTAGCGAAAATCCTTCTGCTCGCGATCTGAAGGTTGCTGTGCTGATGGCTCGCTGGAACGAAGCAGTGAACGCCAAGCTTCTTCAGGGGGCTTTTGATTGTTTCACTGAACTGGAAGGGAAGTCTGAAAACATCAAATTTTATTTTGTGCCAGGTTCTTATGAGTTGCCTTTTCTGGCCAAAAAGCTCGCTGAAAGCGGCAAATACGATGCTCTCGTCTGCCTTGGTACGATCATTAAGGGCGAAACAGATCATGATCAATACATTGCGTCATTTGTCTTTCCAGCACTGGGAGAGATTGGTCTTGCTTCCGGTGTCCCAATAGGGATGGGCGTGCTGACCACCAACGATCTCGAACAAGCCTTAGCTAGGGCTGGCGGCTCTATGGGAAATAAAGGGCGCGAAGCGATGTTGGCTGCTCTGGAGATGGCTGTATTAAGCCGGAGTTTGAGCTGAGCCGGTGATGGAGCAAAACAAACAAACATCGCAAGAACTGGTTCTGGCGGCGATCGTAAAGTTTAGAACAGATCTTCTCTGGGACGAGACCATCGGCATATTTGAGACTGTGCCGGAACCGATCAAAAAAGCGCTCTTCGATCAATACTATCAGGCGCTGAGAGCTGCTTGTCAAGAATTTGGTTTGGAGCTTCTTGCTCTGCAAGAGCAAACGGAAGAAAAAGCCTTTGAGGCAATCAACGGTTGTTCTTTTTCCAAAAAAGATGTGGTTAAGAGACTAGCTGAATACGGCATCCGATGACTGAGAGCGAATTCCAAGGGTTTATAGATGATTTTATTTTAGACAAAGCCCTCCTAGAGAGCAGCGCCAAACTCTACCAACTCGACTTAAACTTTCTCTTCGCAGCAACGGCCAGCTCAGGCAAACTCGATTTTAGTATTCTAAATAGCGAAAAGATTCTAGATTTAGTAGGCGACTGCAGTCGTCGAATCGGGCAGCGAAGAGCTACAAATATCAGATGTTTTCTGCTCTGGCTGGGGGAAAAGAAGCTAGCGAGCATAGATCAACGTCTAGCTTTACCTTGGCGCTTTAAGGCAAAAGAAGCCAAACAATCTCCCAAAGCGCAAAGCCTCTCAGCAGCCAATCTGGAGCTTTTGCTAGCAGACAATGAAACACTCAAGCCGGCTCAGCGATTGCTTTTAGCGCTATTGGCTTTTACTGGGGCCTCGCTTGAGGAGATCTCCCAATTGCGCTGGTTAGATCTCAGTCTGGGTCGGAAATCGCATATCACGCTTGGGCGGAAGGGTCGGATGCGCGTTTTGCCAATTGATCCAAATTTGGTGGATTTGATAGAAGAATCTAGAAAGCAGGCTAAAAGTGCCGAGTTCGTCTTTTGCAAGGGGAAGGGAGAGAAGACTGAGCCAGTTTATTTGGCTACGGCTGTTAGGCGACTTGCGAAAAAAATCTTTGGCTTAGATCTTTCACCGGTAGATCTGCAAGATTATGCTGAGCGTTCACTGATTGAGAAAGATGGATTGTTCTTTGCGCGGGAGATGGTCGGTAGGAAAAAACTTGCCTCTCTGGTTAAGAAAAGCAAGTTTGATCTTGGGGTATTGAGAAGAATTCACGAGAAGGTCTTTGAGGTTTTAGAAGGCTGAGCTTACACTGTCGGTTAGTGAAGTTTATTTCCTTAAGGGCTAGCGCCCTCAAACTCCACCTGTTCTTCATGAATCGCTGAATAACTCTAAAAAGCCACGCTATATATTGATAAGTCGCTCAAATTGAATAGGGGTTTGGGGAAGAAGTCCCCATAGTAAAAAGTTTCTCCCCTCCCTGAGGGAGGGGCTGGGGGTGGGATTTTAGGGCTCACTTGCGGTTAGTGAAGTTTATTTCCTTGAGGGCTAGCGCCCTCAAACTCCACCTGTTCTTCATGAAACGCTGAACAGCTCTAAAAAGCCACGCTATATATTGTTAAGTCGCTCAAATTGAATAGGGGTTTGGGGACTCTAGCTCTGCTGATAAGGCCATTGAAAAAGATTACGCTTTTCTGAAGATGCGCTCCGCCCAATGTACTCATGCCAAGCCTCCTCAAAACGACGCTCAAAATCTGGAGCAGAAGAAAATCCCTCCTCACGAACCAAAACCCACTCCAAATAATGACGCATAGCACTTAGAGCCAAACGATTGGCCATCAAGACAGAGCTAGCACTAAGAGCCGCCGGAGCCAGCTGCCTATAGATCCGAATCGTGTAAATATTATCCGGAATTGGAGCAAAACCGAGCCTACTCTCACCGGCCAAACTGGTATGAGCCACAAACCAATCTCTAGGCTTGCCGGAAGGAAGATTTGCTAGATCTCCCCCAGTATCCACCAGCAAGTCTTTTTCTAAGACTCGGCCTAAAAGTCTATCTTGCCCTGCGCTTGGATCGAGCAGAAAAAGCTGAGTGCTAGCAAGCTCAAGAGGCTCAAAACCAAGAGCGTAAAGACCCTGCCCAGTGACAGTGCTCAGCTCGAAATAATATTTCAGATCGTCTTTGGCTAGATTGATGGTCTTCTCCCAAAACTCACGAACGGCCTCGCGCAAAATGAGCTGATGTCGCTCCAAACCAAAGTCATATTCGGCTGCACTCAGAGGCGTTTCCCCTAGCCTCGCTAGGGCTTGATTCACTATTTCAAGTATTTGTGATGGCATAGTTTTAAGAAATCACTTCAAGGCAAGAAACACGCGCAAACTGCCAGCAGGAACGCCCCCAGCAGCAGCGGTCTTGGTGAAGACTCGAACTGTCTCACCGGCTGAAAGCCTGATAGCAGGCCCTCTTTGTGTAGTGGGCGCAAAACGCAGCAAATCGCCAGCCGGTCTAGCATTGGGGGCAGTAACTGAACCCTGCTCAGCACCAGCTATAGAAATGCCGACAATAGGGGCAGTAGTTGTGCCTACTACTCCGGTCAAAAGTTCGACAAAACATTCGCCCAGTATCAGATCTCCCGCCCGATCGACCTTAAAAGTCACGCCACTACTGCCATTGGTGAGATCTACTGTGCCATTGCACAAAATCATGTTTGCTATTTCAGACATTATTTTCTTTTCCTTTTTGTTTGGTGAGGGATGTTTTTAGATTTTTCAGGCTTTCTATTTCTTTTTCGAGCTGTTGCATTTTTCCTCTCAGCTCTAGCTCTTCTAGGCCAGTGCGAGCTTGAGATTTTATTTCCCAGAGATCGCTTGGGACAGATTCGATGAACTGGAGCAGCTTTGGTTTAGGATCAGCCGAGAGATCTTGCCTGACCAGTAGCTCTTCTTCTTCGCTCAGCAGCTCTCCGCCCATGCCCCAAAGCTCAGTTTTGCGGGGGATAGTGAGCGGTTTGTCTTCGGCTAGAGCGATCACGACATCGTAGGTATAGGTACTCTCGGCAAAGTGATCTTTGAACCATTCGCGGTAGGGGCGAGATTTGTAGCCCTTGAAGCTTCTTAGGCCTTTTTTTCTGATTGGGACAGGATTCCGGTCAAAGTTCAGGCGCCAAGAGGAGACCATCTCGACCAAGTCGGCCACTAGGCGTTCGGTGATGAAGCTTTGTACTTGACTGGCTGTATCGAAGAGCGGTTGTTCAAAGGTATTGGGGAGGCCGAGCCAATAGGGTCTGATCAGATCGACTAGGTGCTTGACTCCATCGGGTTGGACATTGAAATAATTTACAAAGCCGAGTTGATTGGTGATGAAGAGGCGTCTGCCGGTATTATTCAGGAGGACGAGATCTTGGGAGGCTTGTTTTAGCTTTTTTTGGTCACGAGGGTCGAAGTGGTTAAGGCGTTTGGAGGAACCTCCATGGTTTTTGAGGGCTTCCAGATCGCCGACGAATTTTTCAAAGTCGATCATTTATTTTTTTCTCTTTTTTTTAGTTGGGGATTTTAGTTACTTCAAAAAGTGGGTTGTTCTTCAAATTAAGAAAGGCGGCTTGGGGCTTTGGCCCCGTAAATTCTTTAAGAGGCTCCTATGCTTAATAAAACCAATCAAGTAATTGCATCAACATCAAACGCTATCAGCGTCAAAGTTCAGCCTAATACCTTCTTCGTCTCTCAGCTTAGCCACTCCAGCCATAAAGTCAGCATAAAAACGAATCCCAACCTTCCGATCATCGCGAGTCTCAACGAAACGAGGCATGATCGCAAAAGCACACATCAAAGCATTCTCAGTAAAGCATAGACCAGTAGCAGACCCACCAGATGAACTGAGACGATTCGAACGAAGCGCATAAATCCCATGGGGAGTCTCTATGATTCGGCCAGAATTGAAGGTGCCAAGCCCTTTTTCGCCAGCCACAGTGAACTCATCACGAGTGGTGGCCAATACAGAATACTGCTCGGGAGTGAGAATAGCCCAAGCCGGTGAATGATCGAGATTGACGCCTTTCTTGAAGAAAGTCCTATTCCAAACCGCAAAATCATCGAAACTCAAAACATCACCAACTCCGCCTCCATTTACTGTGGCAAAGTCACCGAAAGTAGCGATCACCGAATCTTCAAAGGCTTCGGCAAGCGCACGAGCTTCGCGCTTAGCCATCTCTTCGACCATAGCTGTATTGTCGAAAGCCTCGGCCGAATCTTCCAAAACCACGCTGACATACTTGTGGGTGGTGATAGTGAGCGAGACGCTGCTAACGTTTAGCGACTGATCGGTGATCTCGGTGTCTGCTAGTTTATCTTGGGCATAGAGGCGCGGTATGTTGGGGATTTTGATCGTCTCGCCACGAGAATAAGCCCGTTTGACATACTTTGAGGCATCGAAGATCTTCGGGCGTTTGTCCATCGGATCTTGTGAGATCAGGTTGCCATGTTCGGCATCAAAAAATTGCGGCGCAAAGATCAGATAATCGTAAAGATATTCGAGGATCTTATCGGCAACAGGATTAGAAAACTGAGCGCTCAACGATGAGCGAGTGATATTAGGCATTGGGGTTAGTCTCCATTGGGTAGGGGGTTTGAGGATTATTAGAATCGCGGCGATAGGTAGTTAGCCATGTTCTCCAGGCTTTTTGGGCCATTTCGCGCATTCTAGGGTCTTGCGAACGGGAAGCTTGTTGGTACTCTTGGCGAGAGCGAAAGGGATAAGCCCCCAAATATCCCTCATTGCCGCTTTGGTGTCTGGGCTGCAGGCTTTGAGGAGCTTGGCTTGTTTGAGCCACTTTCCCAAAGTAACGAGAAGCGACTTGCAGAGCATCAGCGTATTTTCCGGCGAACCAGAGCCCTTCCAGCTGACCGGTGATCGCTCTCGCTTGCGGGTCTGAGGAAGAAGCTTTCAGCGCTTGCAGATAATTTCCGTAATGCTGAAAATAAGCTTCTTCAAAGCAGTGATAGCCTTGTTCTTGCGCTACGCGCTCTAGGGCTGGGCTGTGGGCTATAGTTTCATTTAAGATACTGGTTGCTTCTTTCCAAGAGACTGCTTGATCTGCTTGGGGGACTTGATTATCGCTTGGGGGGATAACTTGAGGGGGTGGACTATTGGTATTTTCCATAGATACTCTCCAAAAAAAGTAAAAACCGGACTCCGATTCGGGGGATTCATTTGAGAAGGCAAACGAGAGAAGTGGAGTATTGGACTTGGCGATATAGGCTCTGGAATCCGGCTCGTGTAAACCCTTTACACACTTTTGATTATTGCAGCTTCGGCCGGATCACTGCCCTGAAAGGACTTTGTCATAGAGACTGACAGTAACTTCTAGGACTAGGAGAGTCTTTTGCTGGATCTAATCAGTCGAAACGGCTTTGCTTAGCCCGATCGCCTGAAAGCTCTTAGCAAGATTTCACCCATAGGTCATGACTTTTTAGTTCAGCTAGTGTATTATCTTGTTTGTGGATCTTTAGGGTTTAACCCACCCTAAGGTGAAACATTTGCAAGTTCATTATTTTTTTCAATAGATATTCGAGTGATTATCAGTACATAAGTCTTTATTGTTTTTATTTACAATTAAGACGATTATTGATTGATTTATTCGTAATACAGTTCCTCCTTCAATCCAAAAGCCCTCCTCTGCGAGGGTTTTTTCTTTTGCAAACTTAGTTTGCATCATCTGGATCGAGATATTACTTTGACGTCTTTTGCAAATTTTTAGTTTTCCCTTGTTTTTGAAGGGGGTTTGGGGCTGCGTAGCAAGAGTGCCTAGCTAGGCCGATACGCAGAGCCCCCATAGAAATTAACTCCCCTCCACCGGAGGGGCAGGGGGGTGGGCACAAACTTACTTTTCGATTTGCAATAGAAGCGTTTAAAGCCCTCCTCTGCGAGGGTTTTTTCTTTTTGGGAAGTCACCCTCTAAAACCACAATGGATCTTAAGAAGCGGGGAGTTTGAGTAGCCGCAGGTCCCTCATAGCTATTACTTCCAAAAACCTTAAGTGTGTTGTTAATCGCTTCGCTAACTGGAGGATAAGAGAACCAAGTAAGGGGAAGCCTTTGTAACGACACTCGAAAACATTGAGAAAACGGGGTATAATCGTGATAGAGAAAGCCTTTATTCAGAACTTAAAGAACAACTCGAACAGCTTCGCAGAGACGGAACCTCTTCCGAAAGGGTATATCAAGGATTCCTCGGGGAACGTCCGCAAGGAAACCAACCGCGAGCAAGCGGATCGGACAGCCCAGTTGCTGGTAGACAATCTGAATCGCAACGTAATCAAGCAGGACGAAGAGGATCGGCGCCTGAGAGCAACCCGCAAAGCCCCCTAGATAGACTTATATCTAAAGGCGGGAAAAGCCAGCTTGGCAATAAATTGAAGCAAAGCTTTAAAGACCTTGCTAGTAACCCTGTCTATTCCAGTGTCAAGTCGGGCTATGAAGGCTAAAGCTCGGCACTTTGTGCACTCGGCCTTCGGCGATCCCACAAACTCCCCCCTTAGAGAAGAGCAGAACATAAAATCTTACAAAGACTTCAGAGCAATGCTTCGAAATAACTGATGCAAGCTTAGTTTGCCCCTCATAGCTATTACTTCCAAAAACCTTAAGTGTTCATAAATCGCTTCGCTAACTGAAAGACAAGAGAACCAGTCTAACTATGCCAATAGCTTAAAATAGTATGAATAAATATCATGACCCAAACCGCAAATAAACGCAGCTGCTTCATAGAAACCTATGGCTGCCAAATGAACAAAGCCGACTCAGAGCGCATGCTCGGGCTTCTCGCCGAAATAGGCTACCAAAACACAGAAAAACTTCAAGACGCCGATCTCTTGATCCTCAATACCTGCACCATCCGCGAAGGCGCAGCCGATAGAGCCTATAGCAACCTCGGACGCTGGGCCGACCTGAAAAAACAAAAACCAGAAATGCTGATCGGCCTAGCCGGCTGCCTCGCCCAAGAAAAAGGCCAAGCAATCCAAAAAAGAATGCCCCATATAGACCTAGTCTTCGGCACTCACAACCTGCACCGTCTACCGGATCTCGTCCTTCAAGTACTAAATGACAAAAAATCAGTCTGCGAACTCTATGAAAATCTCCCAGAAGAAATCCCCGAAACCCCAATCATTAGACAAACCAGCGTCACGGCTTGGGTGAATGTGATCCTCGGTTGCGATTTCAACTGTACTTACTGCATAGTCCCGCAAGTCCGTGGGCGCGAAAAGAGCCGGAGCAGCCAGTTTATTTGTGGTGAGGTGCGCACTCTCGCTCAAGAAGGCTTCAAGGAAGTGACTCTGCTCGGCCAAAACGTGACAGCCTATGGCCAAGATATAAACTCAACGCTGGCTAGCCTGCTCAGAGACGTCCATCAGATCGAAGGGATAGAGCGAATTCGTTTTCTGACCGGTCATCCTCATCACGTTGACCAAGAGCTGATCGAGACAGTGGCAGCGCTCCCCAAGGTCTGCGAGCACTTTCATATACCGATGCAAGCCGGTGACGACGAAACGCTCAGACGGATGGCCAGAATCTATACAGTCTCAAAATATGAAGAGATGGTCGGGGCTATGCGTAGCGCTATGCCTAGGGCAACTGTCACCAGTGATTTCATCGTCGGCTTCCCCGGGGAAACCGAGCGTCAGTTTTTGAATACCTGCGCGGCTGTTGAGCGCATTGGGTTCGATTCATGTATCACAGCAATGTACTCACCACGGCGTGGAACAAAAGGCGGCGAGTGGGAGAAAGATGATGCTTTGCGTGTCCCTGAGGAGGCCAAGCGGGAGCGTTTGCGCTATTTGAACGCTCTTGTAGATGAGACAGTCGAAAAACGTGCTCTTTTGCTCTATGAGGGAAGTTCTGAAGAGATTTTGATCGAGGGGGTTAATTCTAGAAACGCCGATCTCTGGCAGGGTCGGACCCGTGGAGGGAAATTATGTTTATTTCCAGTGCTAGAAGGGGATCAGGCCGGTGATCTGGTGAAAGTAAATATCGATAGGGTGACGGCTTGGAGTTTGTTCGGTTCGAGAGCGGTGAAGAGCTAATGCACAAGAAGCCAAATAAGTGCTAAAAGTTGAAATGTCAAATCAGCTAAAGAATGAAATCAATACTACGTGTATGTTCATCGTTTTTACTTCTAGCCCTAATCCTGCCCAGCCTCGCTAGCTGCGTCAAGGTAAGCAAGAAAGTTGCAGGCGAAAAAGCCACCAAATTTTTATCCGAAAATTACTTACCAGCAGGCTACACAGCCAAGCTAGTCGACCCAGCCAAAGACGTAGTAGATAAAAACGGCGTCTTTGAGGTCAATATCGAAATATCCACCCCTCAATACGCTCAGAAACAAATGAGCAAAGTGACAATCTCCCATGACGGTCGCTATTTCGCTCAGCAAGGTATGCGCGATATGAGTAAACCGCTGATCCCCAAGCAAGCTAAGCCGCTAGTGCAGCTCTTCGTGATGTCAGCTTGTCCTTACGGTGTGATCGCCGAAAATACTATTGCCCCAGCAATCGAAGCCTTGGGTGACAAGATCGATTTTGTGCCTTTTTACATCATCAACAGCTACCCTGTTGGACCAAATGCCGACAAATATTGCACAGACCCCAACGGCAAATATTGCTCTATGCATGGCACCGACGAAGCCAAAGAAGATGGCCGCCAGCTCTGTATCTTCAAAAATCAGAAGAATAAATACTGGTCTTACCTAAAAAACTTCAACGAGCTCTGCTACAACTCAAGAGACCTCTCACAAGGATGTTTTGAACGAGCAGCCAACATGACTGGAGTAGACATTGAGGGCGTAAACAAATGCTTCAATGGTCCTGAAATGGCAACAATGTTCGATGAGCAAAAAGCAGCTATGGAAAAATATGGCGCAGAAGGCTCACCGACCATCATCATCAATGGCGAAAAGTACAATGGCGAAAGATCGGCCAATGGCTTCCTCAAAGCAATCTGCAAAGGCTTCACCAAAGCCCCCAAAGAATGCGATCAACAATTAGTCGAATCAGCTTCAGCTAATTCACCGATGGCTGCTGGCGGTGGTTGCGGAAACTAATTTCTAGTCTTGATTGCTAATATTCCAAGAAAAAAACAAACACTGAGAGAGGAGGCGAGAAGTCTATCCTCTCTTTTGTTTTGGGGAGAGCTATCGGTTTTGATTTCCCGCAAACTTTTTGTTGAGCTTCTTGAGATCTGCAAAGTAAACTTCCACTCAGAGCTAGTAGTCTTGAGCTATCAGGCCAGACCCCGCGAGCTTGATCTAAGCGATCTCCATCAAAAGCTGCTCGCAGCGGGAGCACAAGTTCATCTCATTCAAAATCATTTTGCTCCAAGCTTTCGGGAGCTTACTTGGTCTGAACTAAAAGCTCAATATTTGCCCCTGAATCTCAATCTAGCTGAGCTGAATTGTTGTTTGGTACCGGGACTATTATTCACACCCTCAGGAGCCAGACTAGGTCAGGGCTTAGGTTTTTACGATAGACTCATTGATGAGCTTGCTGGCCTTAGCGCAGTAAAGACTGTTGGAGTTATACCCGAGGCTCTTCTCAGAGCAGATTTGCCTTTAGATTTGTGGGATAAACATGTGGACTTGGTGGTGACTGAGCGCTCGTTGTAGGTTAGGGTGATTTACTCTAGCCCCTCAAACTCCCCTTAAATTTTAATAAAGTAAGAAAAAACGAGAAGATCTTAAAGAGTTTTGAGTTTTCAGCGCTTCCACAATGGCTTTACCCACCACTGTTTCCTGGGTTTTTTGAGCCTTCCTTGAAGTACATCTCACCGAGATCTTGATGCTTGAAAGACTTCACCATCAGATCCCCCAAAGACTTGGTGATATTGGCTAGCTCCACCCCACAAAAAGGCAAGGCACAACAAGGACAAGAAAAATTGGTCAAGAGCGAAAGCATGGACCCTCTCTGACCACTCAAAAGCCGCGCAAAGCCGATAATAACCGGTATTTTACTGATTGTCCCCAACAAATCAATCACCCCAGCCCGCTTAGGATCAACGCCCTCAGCAGCCTTGCTAGCCAAACCATCAACTATGCCAACCAGAGAAGCAGTGCCCAAGATCAAAGCGACAATGTTTGGAGTAAAAACAGAGCTAACGAATTTCCCTATGTTTCCTCCAGCCGCCCGCCATTCCGGAGAAGCTCTAAATTGCAGATTTTTTCCAAGGTGAGGCAATAGAGCATCTAAAAAAATCGTGCTCGCTGTGGCCAAAACACCAGTAAGAAGATTGTTGAAGGTGTGGTCATGATCAGGCAGGCTCTCTTGGCCTTGCTTCTTCCGCTCGACGATCAAAGACCAGAGGGCGCTCATCGAGAGAGCCAATCCTATTTTTCGAGGATTGAGGAGGTTTAGGCGTAGATTTGGCCAAAAATTATTATTTGCAAGATTTTTATGTGTGACTGGCTTAATCATTACACAAATACTTAAAGACTCATTATGGTAACGATAATAGCATTTTTTTGCTAGGATCTCAGCATATATGGAACAGACATCATTTAATTTTGGGGCAGCACTCAGTAGTTTATTGGACGTATTCAGTTTGGCTCTTTTGGTTTGGGTGGCTTTTAGTTGGCTACCAAATCTCCAGCAAAACGCTTTTTACCAAAATCTTGACCGTTTTTTCAATTATCTATTGCAGCCAATTAGACGGATCATTCCACCGCTTGGGGGGAGATTTGATTTGTCGCCGATGATTTTAGTTTTTATGGTTTCTATTTTGAAGTCTTTGCTTAGGCCTTAGGGAGATGATTTTGAGCTCACTAATGTTAATCAAGCTCTTGCTTTAAAATACTGAAATCTTGCCTTGTTTTCCCCTCTCTAAGAAAAGGTGCTTGTGGGCGGAGCCCCGTTTAGATGAATTTCTCTAACCTTAAAGAAACACTGAAAAACCCATAACCTCCAGCAATAAAACCAAACTTTGAGATCACTTTAGGCTTACGTTTCAAATTGTCAGGGGGAGTTTGAGGGGGCCGTAGGTCCCCTCATGGTAAATATTTCAAGTAACCTTAAGTGAGCTCAAAACCCTAAGATCGATTGTGGTAAAAAACTTTCGCAAAAGGGGCTTTGCCCCTCAAACTCCCCTTATATATATAGAAAATACAAAGCAACAAGCCACTCTAAACCTTCACAGCCCTAGCAATAGGTCCAGCTTTATCCACAAACTTCTTCGCTAAACCAAAAGCATTAGCAAGCTGCAAAACAGTGTTGCTAAGTAGCTTAGAAATTGCCCCAACCACAAAGAGATTCATCTGATCGAAAACAGGTGAAGCACCCAACAAGCCACCCCCGATTTTCTGCAGAGTAGACGGAATAGTCCCGAAGTTCTTTGCATACTCAGCATTGAAGCCCATCATCACCGATGAGGTCCCCATCGAAAAGAGACTGAGGTTTTGGATCAAAAGTGATGTATCAAAAAGCCCCTTGAAAAACTTCTTCTTGCCTTTGGCCTGTTCACTGATTGCCCGCACCTCAGGATCGGATTTTTCAAAGAGAGGTGTCCCCACCAAGAAAGCCTTAGGACCACCTAGACCCACCATCCCAACCATAGTACCCACAGCCATCAAGACTCTAGACCACATGTTCATTAAGATAAAACTAGCATCGAAACCACTGGCCGAAAGACCCTGCCACTTACCAGTCTTAAAACCAGTACCAATAGCCCCAAAGACTTCCCCCCAGTGTTTCCCAGAAAGCAGTTTTCGGCTGAACATACCGCCAGTCTGAAATTCTTTACGGGCATTTGGCCAAAAGTTCTTTTTGATGTTTTGCCACATCTGACCATTGGTGGCACCTTCAGGCACTAAGCAACGTATATTTTTGTGGCCTTTACCGAGCAGTTGATTGACATTGGAAAAGAAAGTGAGAGCGAGGAAAATCGGGTACAAGAAACGCGAGAAGAAGGCTAGCCAACCCACTCCTTGATTGGCTTTTTGGATAGTTTCTTGGAGCTCTTTTTTAATTTCTTCGATGTGACGGGTGTCTTTGCTCCCAAAGTCTTTCTTTTGTGCTTTGTGGATATCATTGCTGAGCTCAATTGCTTGGTTTGTGTTGTTGATCACCCGAAACTCGTTGCGCATATTGAACAAAGCCCCAACGAACATGGCCATGTAAGAGAACATTCGGCAAAAAGAGGCATAGGCAAGACCATTGACGGCGCCACCAAGAGCAGTCACAGCAAAAGCGACCGTATACATCTTCGACAGAAAAGTAGTGAGAGGAGAAAGTTTGGCTTGCTCACTATCAGGGTTTTCATAGACTTCGAGCATGCGCTTGTCTACTTGTTTTCTGGCAATGAGCCCAAGTAGTATAGGCAAAAAACAGGTAACCGAAACGGCTATGGGGATTTTAGTGAAGAGTGTGGCCTTGCTTTCACTACTAGGCAGGGTAAAGAGTTGGGTCATTTTGGCTAATTGCCGAAAGACTCCTCCCTTGCCTTGAACTGGTGTTGTGTTAGCGATAGACAACTTAATCTAAAATTAATAAATTTCTCTATTAATAAATTTATCATGTGAAGAGAATATTAAGGTGATGCCTGACCGGTCTAAACTAGTAAAGAATCTTTAATGCTGCAGGCAAGCAGCTCAAGCTTTCATTTTTTGTCGGACACAGTTTCTAAATTTTGGGCTATACTCACTAGCCTTGAGTGGGTCATTAGCTCAATGGTAGAGCAGCTGACTCTTAATCAGTTGGTTGCAGGTTCGAGTCCCGCATGGCCCAGTTTTTTAGAGCTCTTTTTTATTCATCAAAGCAAGTCTGCTTCAGTCAAGCCTGCTGCTTTCATTATTGATTTTAATGTGCCAATGCGAAGATCGCGATTAGCGTGGATGGGGATAATAGCCGTGCGCTCGCCTTTTCTGTATTTGAAATGGCTGCCTTCAACGTCAACAAGTTTCCAGCCTAAGTGCTCCAAGATTTTTGCTAGCTTCTTGCCGGAGATTTGTTTCAAAGCGTTAGTTCTAGGATTTTGCCCGTTGGATGAGATTCGGGAAGAGGTCTGAGATAAAGAGTTATCGCTTCTTTGAGCATCTCTTGAAGCTCTTCCATTGTGTCGCCTTCAGTGACGCAGCCAGGCAATGAGGGCACTTCTGCCCAATAGCCCCCTTCTTCCGCTTCGTGAACTATCACTTGGATTTTCATGTTTTTTTGCTCTTACTTTCTATCTTATACACATTTCAGGCGGCACTGAAAAACCTCACTCTTCGTCCATCGAATCGATCAAAGACTCCTCTTCTTTCTTTCGACCGGGCAAAGGAATCACCTTCAGCTCAGACACATCAACCCAAGCCTCACCTAGAGCCGCACTGAAGACAATTCCTTTTAAGAAAATTCTATCGCCTTCTTGGATTTTAGCTAAAGCCAAATGCTTCTGAGCGTCTTTGATGCGAACAGCCAGCTTCAACTCTGAAAGAGGAATCTTGGTCTTGGGGCGTGCAATCACCAAAGACAAAAAATCTTTCCCCTCACGCTGAGCTGGACTATAGTCCAAAGCCAAAGTCGAAGAGAAAGAATCAAAATCTCCAGCAATACAAACTTCTTTATTCAAATACTGACTAGGACTAGCAACAAGCCCTCTCAGTTGGTCTGCGTTCTCATTACAAGTGCTCTCATTCTCTTTTTTGAGCGCTACACCAGCGAGCTTTTGGACCTCTAAGGCAAAGACAGGATAAGCTCCTAGAGCGATAAGCGAAAACAAAAACAGACTAAAAAGCGGAGCGGGAGCTGAGCTGTAATGCTTTTTCACGAAGTCCTTTGGCATATTCATAAGCAGCTATCTTATCCTCTTCTCCCTCTCCTGAGATCAGCTCTCCCAAGTCACTAACAATCTCTTCTTCTTTTTGGTGCATCCGAAACTCAACAGCAGTACTTTCACCGACAAAGCTTTTAGAAACCTTGAAAATCCTTTCGGCAAAGCAAGCGATCAGAGGCTGGTGAGTGACACAGATGATCTGATTTCTAGTAGCTAGCTCAGCCAATAAACAACCGATCCTCTCGGCAATACGGCCACTGGTACCTCTGTCTATCTCGTCAAAAAGCAGCACCTGAGCGCCCAGTTGGCTAGATAGTGTGTGCAAACCAAGCGCCAAGCGCGACAATTCCCCACCAGAAGCTGTCTCCAAGACGTCAGTGAGCTTTTCACCGGGGTTTGAACTGAAAAGCAAGCTCGCTCTATCCCGCCCACTAAGGCAAAAACTCTCTTTGCGCTGCACACTAAAGTTCACTCTTGCTCTCTCTAGTCCCAGACCGGAGATTCTGGCCAAAAGCTCTTGAGAAATCATTTGGGCTGCTTTTTCTCTTTGAGCCGACAGATCCTGAGCCAAATGAGCCAGTTCTTGCTCACGCAAAGCCAGCTGTCTTTGGCCACTGGCCAACTCATAGTCGAAATTATCGAGTGTCAGTTTTTCTCGTTCTAGCCCATCGCGCCTAGCAATCAGAGCGGATAGATCGCTTTGATTATATTTGCGGCGCAGGAGCTGAAGAGCATGAATGCGTTCATTGAGCTGGTCTGTTTTTTTATCTGTCTCCTCTAGACCACCAAGTAGCTCACTGAGTGTTGCGAGCAGATCTTGCGTTTCTAGATCGAGCGATTTTAGCCGGGTAGCGAGCTGGGCTAGGGCTGGATTAATTTCTAGTTTTTTTGCTGCAGCGTAACAAGCCCGCTTGAAGGGGGTAGCCGTCTGCTCTAAGCCAGCCTGAATTTGTTTCAGCTGGATTTTCGAGCCAATTAAATTCAACTCGGCCTGCAGAAGCTCTTCTTCATCGGGGCTAGTGAGTTTAGCGTTGACCAGCTCGGCCAACTGAAAGGCCAAGAACTCTTTTTCCCGCTCCAAATCCCCCGATCGTTTCTCCAAGGCTCTAAGAGCAGCTTTCTGTTCTGACCAAAGCTTATAGCTCGTTTTGTATTTAGTGAGAAGGTTCGGATCTTCTGCTCTCTCGTCCAGCAAAGCGAGCAGACTCTCTTCCTGAAAGATCTGCTCCTCTTCTCCTTGTCCATGAAAGCTCAGCAAAGCCTTGCGCGCAGCCGGCAAAATCTTTGAGGGAATCAGAGTGCCATCCAGTCTGGCCTTACTTCCTTTCTCCCCTATTTCGCGACTAAAAGAAACCAGATCTGATTCTTCGCTCAGCTCTAGATCAGTACTCTCCAGCCAGTACTGAAGAAGACTAGTCTTGCTAAAACTAGCCTCAAGACTGGCTCTTGACTGGCCAGAACGAATCAGATCGCCAGTGAGCCTAGAGCTAAAAAGATGAATGATCGAATCGAGCAAAATAGACTTTCCAGAGCCTGTCTCGCCCAAAATCACATTTAGACCAGCCCCAAAGCTCAGGCAAGCTTCAGGTACTAAAAGATAGTTTTGCAAGCGCAATTCTTGCAGCATCTCAGTTCACCTTCTCACTGGTTGAGCTCATGACTTTGTCTTTTAGCTGCTCTAGATAGGATAAAACCACCCATAACATTGACTATACCAGCGAGCGGCAAGGCAAAGACGGCTCCATTCACACCGGCCAGCTCAGCGCCCATGATCACGACCAACAAGACCACTACAGGATGCAGACCGATAGCGTTCCCAATAATTCGTGGAGTCAGAAAATTATCTTTGAAGAGTTGCGTGTAAATCATATAGACCACAAAAGCGATCAGCGCAAGCCATGGGTTTTGCTGAGTAAGCAATAAAACAATGACCCCAGACAAAATCCCAATCAAGCCACCGACCACCGGAATGATCTCCACCAGAGCCTGCCAAATCCCCAACAAAAGAGCAAAGCTCGATCCCATGCTCGAGTACATGGCAAAGACAAAAACCCCGCTCAAGCTTGCCAGCTGAACTTGGCCAATGAAATAAGCTCTCAGATTCCGGTCTAGTTCATGCCTAAGATTGTGCAAATCACGCAAATAGCGAGGGCTACAAAGCTGACTGACCCCGCGCCAAAGCCGAGGACCATCAATGAGAAAATAAACAGAGAGCACCAAAGAAGCAAAAGCAAAGAGCATGAAACTGAAAGTCCCAGTGGCAAACTGAAGCAAGCGAAGGGCCAAAGTATCAAAAGACTCCCTCAAGAGCTCAGCAAACTTCTCTCTAGATAAAAATTCGCTACTGACGCCCAGATCGCGCAAACCAGGTATATTCAACAAAAGCTCTTCGAGCCGGTCTAGATAACCGGGAGCTTCATGGGCGAGAATTTTGAGCTGAACGGCTAACTTGGGAGTAACCAAGATTACAAAACCCACCAATAGAGTGACTACAGAAATATAGACCAAAGCAACGGGAAAGAGGCGCCCTTTGAGCGGGGTTTTTTTCTGCAACCAATCGACAGGCCCCACTAAGATATACGAAAGCAAAATGGCATAGCCGACAATGCTACAAACCTGTTGAAAGAGCGAGCAAAGCCAAAGTAATCCAAAGCCCAACAACAAGTAACCGATAATGGTGGCTACTTTGAAGAAATGCTTTTGCCAGATCAGAACTTGCTCTTTTTCGGTCATAACACCCATCATTATAGGTAGATGGAAGCAAATATACCCATTGAACTCTTGATTCAGATGTCCGGTCGGCGGGAGATTGACCCGTGGGACGTCGATCTGGTGAAAGTGATCGAAAGGCTTTTCGAAGAACTGCTCGCTAAAAAGGGCTCGCGTGAGCTGCAAGAGGCGGCGCAGATCATCTTGTCTGTCTCAGTGCTTTTGCGTCTCAAATCAGAGCGACTTTTCGTTCCTCAGTTTGGTGCTGAGGAAGGTGATTTGGTTGACTTCGGGGATTTTGATTATGAAGACAGTGAGGTAGAGGCTTTACTGAGCTCTCCTCAGAATTCACGTGATTTTCTGCAACGCAAAGAAGCTCTTCTTCGCCCAAATCGCACTAGAAGCGTCACTTTAGATGAACTGGTCGCTCTTTTCAAAGAAGTGGAAACGCAAGCTCCTCGTCTGGTGAAGCGCAAGCGCAACTCGCTCCGCGATCTAGCACTAGATGATGAGATTTCGATGCGGGAGGATGAAGACACTGAGGCGTTGGAGATCGCTCATGAGGAAAACTTGGAGGCAAAGATTGAGCTCTTTACTACTTTCTTTGAGAAGTCTGTTTTGAGAGGGGAGAGAGTGCCACTCAGTTCATTTGATTCGTTGTTTTTGGATTGTACCGATACATTTTTGGCGGCTCTCTTTTATTCGCATGGGGGCAAGGCTGAGCTTTGGCAGGAGAAGTTTTACGGGGAGATCGTGTTAGTGCGAGAGAAAGGCTGAGGGGGTTATAAGTTCAGAGCAAATCTTCAGCTTGAAGACCAGCTTGCTTCATAATGCTCCTCAAAATACCTAGCTTAAGATCTTGATTGGCATGAACCGGTATAGAAATACTCTCTTTCCCTTTCGAATAACGATGATGGCTTCCGCAAACTCTCACAAGCTGCCAGCCAAGCTTTTCTAAAACCTTAGCCAATTTTTTTCCTGAAACCGACTTCACAAGCTAAGTTCTACAAGAGTGTCGCTAGGACTGGACATTTGGGGATCATCATCTACATAAAGATTTATTGCTTCTTTGAGATTTTCGATAGTCTCTTCAATCGTTTCGCCTTGAGTATAACAACCAGCAAAAATAGGCACTTCCGCCCAATAGCCGCCTTCTTCCGCTTCATGAATGATCGCTTTTATTTTCATAAGTCAAAATACTTTTACTAACAATCATATACACGTTTAAGGTCTTGAGTTGAGTAATTTTCAGAACCTCAACCTCTTAGAATCTTTTCTTTACTCCCCCTTCTTGAGAAGAGGGCTGGGGGATGAGTAAAAACCTCTAGAACCTCAATTGTCTACCTCGCCATGTCCAACTTGAGCCCGTCTCACTCTGGTTTGGTTCTTAAGGGAATGTTTGGAGTCACTTGAGGTTACTTGAAGTATTTGTTATGAGGGGACCTAAGGCCCCCTCAAACTCCCCCTTGATTGAGTTATTCAGTCTTTCCTTAACTGCCTACCACGCCATGTCCAACCCAAGCCCGTCTCAGTAATGTCCTTGCTCTGAGGGGTTTAAGGGGCTGGGGGGATGAGTCTAAAACCTCTACAACCTCAACTGCCTGCCTCGCCATGTCCAACCCAAGCCCGTCTCAGTCTTCCAAATAGATCCCAGAAAAATAGCAAAAACAATCAAAGAACCAATAGGACTCACCCAAAAATAAAACCAATACCTCGGCGCAACAAGACCAAAAATATATCCCTGCGCCCAAAAACAAAATAAACTCACCCCAAAAACAACCCAACTCTTAAACACCACAGCCCCAACCAAAAGACCAAAAGGAGCCAGATTGGTGAAAAGCTGAACCAAAGCATAAAGCGACGTAACCTCAAATTTTCGCCCAAAAGCCAAATGAACGTTTTTAGTCCACCCCTCCCAAAGCTGCCCAAAAGAACTGTACATCTGGAGCTGATAAACCTTGCTGGCATCCACCAAAGCCACTCGAAGACCCAAAGACTTGAAAAGCTTGGAAAGAGAAACATCTTCCACAATCTCTGCAGCCACAGCCTCATGACCGCCAGAAGCAAAATATGCCCCTCGCTCAAAAAGCATAAAAGGCCCAGAAGCAAAAGCCTCTTCTGCCAAGGGATCGTTCACTCGCTCAAAATTAAAATGAGACCTAGCCCCAGCAACGAGCAAAGGCTGCACCAAGATCTCTGACCAATGCTCGCAGAGCAAATCCGGTGTGCCACTCAAAAGAGCACTTTGATTTTTTTGAGCATAAGAGAGAGCAAGCTCCAATCCTCCGGCCAGCAAACGCACATCGGCGTCCAGAAACAATAAATAATCACCAGTTGCTCTCTGAGAAAGCTGAGCGCAAGCCCAATTTTTCCCCGTCCAACCAGCAGGGGTTTCAGTACCCACCCAATGCTTCAAATTGAGGCTGGGATGAGCTCGCTTGAAACTTTCCAGTTCAGCAGTGGTCTTATCTTGCGAATTGTCGTCTAGAACTAAGATTTCGTAGAGATACTTGTAGTCTTTGAGCGTAAATAGGCAGCTACTAAGGATAGTAGAGATATTTTGCTCTTCGTTATAGGCCGGGATCAAGATTGAGAGGCTCGGCTGGCCAATGATCTCAGAACTAGTGAGGGGAATGTCTTGGCGAATAGACTCGCGGATCCGTAGCAAATAGAAGATCCAGATGGCTAAGCTGAGCGCAGCGAAGAAATATAAAAAAATTAAAATCAAAGCTCCCTCCTAGCGGTCAGATAGGCCTCACTATCCAGAGAACAACCCTGCAAGACAGCCTTAGGAGCCCGACCGATCAACTCAAAACCACCAGCAACCTGTCTGCCCAGATCTTGACTAAGAATGAAAGCCAAAGAATCACAATTTGTCAGATCATAATGCGCAATCAGCCCAAGCTCTCCCTCGGTGCAGTCTTGACTCAGATCAGTAGGACGTAAAATCCGAAACTGACACCAAGGCTTGGCTAGCTTCATTCTGGCTTTAGGCTCACCCAGCACATAAGACTGATCATAATATTGGCTACCAAGCTCACTCATCCCGTATTGGCCGACTATAGAACTCTCTGGCAAAGCAAAGCACTCAGAGAGACTGGCATAGAGCTCTTGCTTGCTAAGAGTCACTTTGCTAGTTTTGAAACCTCCAGTCTCCATTAGAGCCGATCCAGCCGGCAAACTCAAAGGCTCGTTGCTCTTTTCAAGCAGCTCAGCGAACGCATAGGCTGTCCCCAGCAAGAGAATGGGCTTATCTCCCAGCTTGATAGCCCCCCTGAGCGGCTCCAGATCAAAGCTTCCTGACTGCAATAAATAAGCGCTCTCGGGTTGGTTTAGACGCCCCCGGATACACTCGAACATATAGAAAAGCGAAGAATCTAAACGCTCCGTATAGGGCTCTGAAAGAAAGAAGACCTGAACAGGGGCATTGGTGGAAACAAGGGGAAAAGCTTCACTAAAACTTGCCCAAAGCGACAACTCATACAACTCAAGTTCTTGAGCGCTCAAATGATGCTCGCTGCGGATCGAATCAGTCGTGCCACTAGAGCGAAAACAGAGCACAGGCTCTTCAACTGAGCAATAATGCCTGAGTCGCTTAAATGAATCAGCTCGCATAAGGGGAATTTCAGACCAGCGCTGCGGCTTGAAGCTCTCCAGTCCAGCCGCTTGAATATATCTAGCATAGCTGAGGTTCTGAGATGACTGATAAGCAAAAAGCGACAAAGCAAGCTCCTCAAAACTCCCAGCGCTCCTACCCAAAATCAAATCTCTAATGGACTCAAAGCCAGAAGTAAACAAGTTCTCTATCTTTGTTCTCCAGCGATTAGCTCGAGGAAAGCAGCTAGATTCATCACACCAAGATCGCCCTGACGACGCTCCCGAACAGCTACTTGTTTTTCAGCCAGTTCTTTGTCGCCGATCACGAGCATGTAGGGAATCTGATCGAGCTGAGCGTCACGGATCTTAGCGTTCACCTTCTCCATGCGCTCATCGACTTTCACCCGAATTTTATGTTTGCGGAGTTCTAGAGCGAGCTCACGGGCATACTGGCAGTGCCTATCAGCAATGGGCAAAATGGTGACTTGTGTGTAACAGAGCCAGAAGGGGAAAGCACCAGCATAATGCTCGATCAAAGTACCGACAAAGCGCTCCAGTGAACCGAAGATAGCTCTATGCAGCATCACCGGTCGTTCGAATTGCCCTTCCGAGTTCACATATTTCAGATCAAAGCGTTCGGGTAAGTTGAAATCAAGCTGGATCGTCGCTCCCTGCCATGCTCTTCCGAGAGAATCACGGAGCTTAAAGTCGATTTTTGGACCATAAAAAGCGCCATCGCCTTCGTTTACCGTATATTCGAGCTGAGCAGTCTCAAGAGCTTGCCTGAGACCACCCTCAGCTAGATCCCAGAACTCTTCTCCGCCGATTCTGTCCTCTGGACGGGTAGAGAGCTCAGCAGTGAAATTTAAGCCAAATTCGGCATAGATCTCTCGGGTGAGAGCGATCACAGCACAGACTTCTTCAACAAGCTGAGCGCGCGTGCAAAAGATATGAGCGTCATCTTGCGTAAAGCCACGGACACGAACTAGACCATGCAGAGCGCCAGAGCGTTCGTAGCGATAGACTGTCCCCAGCTCAGCCAAGCGAATCGGCAACTCACGGTAGCTATGACGAGTAGACGAATAGATCAAAACGTGAAAAGGGCAATTCATCGGCTTCAGGAGATAGTCCTTCTCGTCGATGGGGGCAAGCTTGAACATATTTTCCCGATAATAGTCGAGGTGACCGGAGGTCTGCCAGAGCTCACTACCGGCTATGTGCGGAGTGAAGACCAGCTCGTAGCCAGATTCTTCGTGTTTGGCGCGCCAAAGCGTTTCGATTTTATTGCGGAGATAGGCGAGTTTTGGGTGCCAGAAGATCAGGCCTGGACCGGCTTCTTCGTGGGTGGAGAAGAAAGAATGCTCACGGCCAAGCTTGCGGTGATCGCGCTTTTCCGCTTCGGCAATATTATCGAGGTGGGTTTGCAGGTCTTTTTTGCTCCACCAGCTGGTGCCATAGATCCGTTGGAGCGAGTCTAGTTTTTCATTTCCCTGCCAATAGGAGGCCGAAACAGAGAGTAGTTTGAAGGCTTTCACTTGGCCTGTGCTTGCCAAATGAGGCCCGCGACAGAGATCGCTCCAGACCGATTCGCCTTGCTCGTCCGTAAAGCTGTACTGGGTGGGATTATCGTTTTGGTATTTTTCCAAGAGTTCGGCTTTGAACTTTTCGCCTTGGCCTTGGAACTGGGCGATACGGGCAATCGGATCTTCAATAGCGCTTCTAGTGAGCTTATAGTTTGCGTCGATGATCTTTTGCATTTCCGCTTCGATCCGGGGCAGATCTTCGATGGAAATGCTTGCGCCAGGGATCAAGAAATCGTAATAGAAGCCATTTTCAATTGTTGGGCCAATGGCGATGCGAGCTTGGGGATAGAGCCTCTGGACGGCGCAGCCTAGTATATGAGCGCTAGTGTGGCGCAAAAACTCTAGGCTCAGTAGGTCTCTAGGACTGATGATTTGGATGCTAGCACCATCTGGGAGGGTAGTGTTGAGATCGCAGAGTTCGCCGTTTAGGCTTAGTCCTACGGCTTCTTTGGCTAGTCTTTCTCCTATGCTTTTGGCGAGATCCAGTCCTGAGGAGCCTTCTGGTAATTGTTTGCTTGATTTATCGGGGAGAATAACTGAGATCATTGAGTTTGTGATTCTAGTGAGAATATTTCACTAAATTATCACTCAAAAATCAGCTCAAATGATCTAGCAAATTATGGAGCGAACGAAGGGATTCGAACCCTCGACCCTCTCCTTGGCAAGGAGATGTTCTACCACTGAACTACGTTCGCGACTCAATATCCAATTATAGTAACATTCTCAGGTTTGTCTGTAGGCTTGTTTGAGTAGTTTTTAGGCTCAGAAATATTTCAAAGCTTTCCTAAAGACCTCCTAGCAACAAACTCACTTTCCAAATCCTTATGCAAATTCTGAGCCCCATTGGCCGCAAAAATAAGACTAGAAGCGGAAATCTGCAAGGTATTCTCCAAACCAGTCAAACCTAAAATCGTCGGCAAAAAAGATAAACAATATAAGCCCCCACCAAACAAATTCCCCCCCACAGCCAAAGAACCATAATTCGTCGCAAAAGTCGGATTCAGTCCAGCACTGACATTAGAACAACCGGACAAAAGCCGACTCAAAGACACTGTGGTGTTAGAAAGCTTATCGAGAAGCTGATCGCCAGCTGGCGCCTCTGCCCGCTTCGCTTTGCTCGCCTCATCGTCATATGGAGTATTTCGGTTTAGGTAACTATCACCAAAACGACGATACGCCAAATAACTACTAGCACCTCCCAGCAAACGCAAAATCATATTGAAGAAATTTGTACCGATCGGAATCATTCCCCCACCGAGGCTAGCCACAAAAGCCCCTATCCCCTTCAGTCCTCCAGACGAGATCTCCGCTCGAACCATCGATTGATGTTGTTTGTGCAACTGTCCCCATTTAGCCGGATTCAAGAACTGACGAGCTGATTCCCGCAAGCAAAGCATTTCTTTTTCCAGATTTACCATAAAGAGTTTTCCGTAGCCAGTCAGATGCTCGGCGACATTGCTTCCTCTTACTGACTCGGTAAGACAATTTTTCCCAGCAAAAGACGCTCGCCCAGAGAGCCTCGCCATTGTAGCCACAAAAGTAGGAATCAAAAGCAATGTAAAAAGAATTCGCCCAAAGAAGCTAAGCTGAGCGTCGATTTTTTTCCCGTCGGCATAAAGCCCCGCCAAGTCTCGTTCTAAGAGAGTGTGACTACTCTGATCCTGACAAGCTTGAAGCTCTCTTTCCGCTGCCCGAATTTTCCTAGCAATCCCCATCAACTTGAATTCATTGGAGGCATGTTTGAAAGCCAAGGGCAAGAAAGGAAGATAACTGAGGAGCTTGGTTGGTGAGGCGTCTAAGAGAGCCAACAGGACATTGTTCAGCATGGTCCCAAAAAAACACAGTGGATAGATTGCCCCCAACCAAGCCTGTCTATTTTCGTCACTGGGCTTCACCACTGCTTCAGGATTTTTAGCCAGATTAGTGAGAGGCATGCAAAGAGCAGCCGGTATACCGAGAGCTATCGGCGCAACAGTCGAAAAGGCCTTTAGGCGAGAGATCTGCGGACTGCTAAAGAGCTGGCCGAGCAAACGCAAAAAGCCAATCTTCGATGTTCGTCCTATTGCTTGCACTATCGATATTTTTCCTTAAGCTTTACTTTATATTAATTTAATTATCATAGCTTCTTAAAGCCACACTTGCCAAGACCTGAGAGCATATTAGAGTGCAGGCAAAAAAAGAATTAGGTATTTTTTGGTTCCGAAACGACCTACGCCTAGCCGATAATGCCGGGCTGCTTGAGCTGACTGAGAGCTGTCAGAGTTTTTTACCGCTCTATCTATTCACCCCAACCCAACTGGCTCCGGCTCGTCTTAGCAGACTTCCTCGTCTATCCCTGAGACGAAGTAAGCACCTACAAGAATGCTTGGATTCTTTGTCAGAAGCTCTCACTGAGCTAGGCTCTAGCCTCTTTATCCGGCAGGGCTCTGCAGCTAGTGTCTTCAGTCAACTAATGGAGCTTTCTGGCCTTACTCCTGAGCAAATACTGGTGCATGTCAGCGCTGAGCCAGCGCCAGAAGAGGAAGCCGACTTAGCCGAGATTCGTCACCTAGGGATAGAAGTCAGGGAATTTGAGACAGGCTCACTCTATAAAAAAAATGATCTAGGGTTTCCCCTAGAGAGCGTTGGCCCGCAGTTTACCTCTTTCCGAAAGAGACTAGAGAGCTTGGGGACTGTCACTAGTCCTGTGAGGGCACCTGACCTGCTTCCGCCTCTTCCAGACTGGACAGGAGAGTGCAACTCACTTTTTTTAGGCTCTTGCACTGATCCCTTCCCACCCCCTACCCCCTCCCTAAGGGATGGGGAGATTTTTCCTGATGGGGCTTCGCCCCAAACCCTACCAAGACAGGAAGTTCATGAACAGTTACTCGACGAATACCCTCAAAGCATAATTGCAGGGTTGCAAGGAGCTTTGGCAGTACCCCAATCCCTCAAAGATAATCAGGGGTTTGGGGACTTCGTCCCCATAGAAAACAATCCCCAAACCTACAGTGAAAATAGAAGTTTGATCCTAGGCCTGCAAGGGGGAAGAGAAGCAGGCCTAAAAAGACTGAAGCATTATCTCTGGGATACAGACTGCATAGCTACCTACAAAGAAACCCGAAATAATCTCTTAGGCCAAGATAACTCTTCCAAGTTTTCTGTTTATCTCGCTCTAGGCTGTATCTCAGCTCGGGAGATTTATGCAGAACTGAAAAGCTATGAAGCCGAGCGAGGAGCAAACGAGTCAACTTATTGGTTGTATTTTGAGCTCTTGTGGCGCGACTTTTTTCGCTGGCAGTTCATGTTGCACGGCAAAGCTTTCTTCTCTAAGGCAGGGGTCTCAGGCAAAGCTTCTTTCTTTCGCCAAGACAAAAACGCTTTTGAGCATTGGAAGCAAGGCAAAACCGGCGAAAGACTCATTGACGCTGGAATGAAAGAACTGGCCAGCACTGGCTACACCAGCAACAGAGCAAGGCAAAACGTCGCCAGTTATCTCGCAAAAGTGCTTTGTTTGGACTGGCGCCTAGGAGCCGAGTATTTCGAGAGTGTTCTGGTCGATTATGACGTTTATAGCAATTGGGGGAATTGGGCTTATCTAGCCGGCACAGGCAACGATCCCCGTGACCGAGTGTTCAATCCTGAGCGCCAAGCGAACATTTATGATCCGGCTGGTGTTTACCGAGAAACTTGGGATTAGTTTATTGACTGGAAGACCAAGGGTTTTCCTCTTCTGGACTCTCTTCGGAAGGGAGTAGAGGCGAATAGATCTTCTCTTTTGGCTTAGTTTGTGGTGTGATCAGTTGCTGGGCTTTCTTCCAAGCTTTACCAGCTAAAGCTAAAGGCTTTTCAATTGGGTTTACTGTCTTTTCTGGTTGGGCTTGCGGTGTTTCAGAGGAAACAACAACTTCTTCATAGCTACTGGGATCTTCTTCTAAAAAGCTGGGGGGAGTTTCAGTTTGGGTGTTCTCTCCACGAGCTATTTGAGTACTTAGAGCGTCAAGGCGTTTGAGCAAGAGCTGTTCTGTCTCTTTGATCTCAAGCATATAGAGCAAATTTAAAGTGCCAAGCGACAAAACAAGCGCCAAACCTAGCCAGCTCACCAAGTGCAAAGGAAAATCAGAGGGCTCGGGTTCTACTTTGAGCGGTGGCTCAGCAACAGCCAATAGATCGGAAGGCAAGACAGGAACATGAAGTTCTGGCTCTGGCAATATATAGTTATTTTCGGCTATTACTGGCTTTATATCATTCGAAAAATTAGAAGTTTTAGTCTGTAGGAAGCGTTGTACTTCTCTGTATTCGTCTTCACGTCTTTTATTGGCTGTAAAGAGCAAGTCTTTTTCGTTTTCAATTGGCTTTATATTTCTTTCTGGGTTGAAGTCTTCTGTGGAGATTTGGGGAAGGCGAACAGATTTTCTTTTTAGCTTGACGCCTTCTTCGGTCAATCTTTCTTCTGTATAGGGATCTGTTTGATTTTTGTTTGTATCCCAGAAGTGAGGGAAGTCAGTATTTCCGGAGTTTCTTTCACTCATTTTTTCACGCATGGGCTTTGTAGGTTTATTGTTATTCACTTTCTTAAATATACAGACTGGAGTTTAGCTAATTTGATCCCGATCTTTATTCATCATAGCTTTTTCGGGGAATTTACTTTAGCTCCCTCAATACCGCGAGACAGAACTATCGACCTCAAGAGACCAAGCATCGATCCCACCGGTCAAATTCATCACCTCACTGAAACCCAAGACCTCACTGAGATGCTGAGCAGCCGTAACACTTCTTCGGCCATGATGGCAAAAAACAACCAATTTTTGCTTAGGATCAAGAGCTAAGCGCTCCAAAGACACCACAAAATCACTGAGCGGACAATGCAAAGCCCCCTCCAGACTGGCTAGCTCCAGCTCAAAAGCCTCGCGCACATCGAGCAAAGCCAAGACCTCGCCAGCTCCCTGCCTTGCTTGTAGCTCTAGAGCAGAGATCTCAGTGAACAAAAGTGCATCTTCGCTCATACAGGCACCTCTAGCTCTGAAGCAACTTGAATACTAATTCTGGCCGCAATCTGCTGAGCAATCTTCGAAAAGAGCTGAGCCACTTCTGAATCAGGATCACTTACCACAAGAGGGACTCCCTCATCACTAGCCTGCCTGATCCCCGGAAAAAGCGGGAGAGCACCGAGAAAATCAACCCCCCAGCTAGCCGCAATCTTTTCCGCTCCACCATGCCCAAAAATCTCATAACGAGCACCGGTATCAGGAGCAATGAAATAGCTCATATTTTCGATCACACCTAAGACGGCTACGTTCATCTTCTTGAACATCATGAAGCCTTTTTTGCTATCGAGCAATGCAACGTCTTGAGGAGTGGAGACAACAACAGCCCCAGCCAGCGGCACAGCCTGACAAATAGTCAACTGCGCGTCACTGGTACCTGGCGGCAGATCTACTAGCAAATAATCGAGCTGACCCCATTCGACATCACGAAAGAACTGATTGATGGCGCTATGAAGCATAGGCCCCCTCCAAACTACCGGCTCATCGTCTTTGACTAACATACCCATCGAAATCGCTTTGATGCCGTGAGCTTCTAGCGGGAGGATTTTTTTGCCATCAGGTGTGCTTCCCGGTTTGTCTTTGATGCCGAGCATCAATGGGATATTGGGGCCAGTGATATCGGCGTCTAACAAGCCTACCCTCGCTCCCAAACGTGCTAGTGAGATTGCCAGATTGACACTGACAGTCGATTTACCTACTCCGCCTTTACCGGAGCTTATAGCGAGAATATTAGCGACTCCGGTAACGGGCGCATTGGCTCCTACACCCCGAAAGCTTCTAACTTCAGCCGTTGTAAACATTTCGATGTCTTCGAAACCAGCAAAGCGAAGCGCTTTTCTACAATCATCTTCAATCTGCGCTTTCAGCGGGCAAGCTGGTGTGGTGAGCACTAGAGTAAATTTCAGCTGACCCCTATCGCCAATCGTAAGATCGCGGACCATATTTAGTTTGACTAGATCTTGCTTTAGGTCTGGATCATCTACTGTTTTGAGCGCTTCTAAGGCTCTATTTATTTTTGCTTCTACATTCATAAAAAAATTTTACTTGATTTAGTAGAACTGAAAAGCTAAGGCTCTTCCCTAAGCCCACCTAAACCTATCTTTAAGCTTTGCTGCCCATCATAGACATAAGTCAAGCCTAATGAGAGTTACAGAATGAACAACTACCACAACGAAGACACAAATGCCGTAATCAGCTACAACAACGAACTCTGGTCACGCTTTCTTAACGCTTGTGAGCACTCACTTCGAAGAACAGGTAAACCAGAGCGTTCCATTAAAGAATTGAGTCAATCGCTCGATCTTCTGCGCGCCGTAAATAGTTTCAGAGCTTATCCGCGCCCCAAAGATCTTTTTAGCGTCTACCCCGAGCTAGCCGAACAGAGCCAATATGTGGAGCTACTCTGGAGCCATTTCAACGGTCTCACCAACGAAGAGCTGAGTAATCTCGCAACGGACATGATCCACGAAATCTGTGGTGGAACAGAGTAAGTCCAACTCTTAAGGTAAAATAGCGCTTATAGCCTAACAAGTACTAGTCAGTTTGTGAGCGCCTCCTCTTTCCCAAAACCATTCAATTCAAAAAAGATTCTGCTGGCAATCAGCGGCGGAATAGCCTCTTATAAAGCCTGCGAACTCTGCTCGCTTCTCAAGAAAGCAGGCTACCAAGTACAAGTATTGCTCTCAAAGCATGCTTGCGAGTTTGTCTCTGCACTTACCTTCAAAACTCTCACAGACCGTGAAGTTTACACAGATCAGTTCGATTATGATCTTTGTGCTCCGCTTCATATAGAACTGGTTCGGGAAGCTGATTTATTGCTTCTATTACCGGCCACCGCCAATTTGATCGGGAAGCTTGCTTCTGGTATTGCTGATGATTTGATCACTACCGTTGCCTGCGCCTTTCCCGGCAAAAAAGTACTAGCTCCAGCGATGAATACAGCCATGTGGGAGAACCCACTAGTGCAAGCAAATCTGCGCAAACTAGAAAAAGAGCTAGACGTCACAGTCATTCCTCCCATCTATGGCGAATTGGCCTGCAAAACAGAAGGTTTGGGGAAGCTTGCAGAGCTAGAAACAGTCCTAAATACTATTGAAGAGATTTTCGCCGAGCCTTTTTTGGCTCCTATTGATAGTCCGTTGGCTGGTTTGACTGTACTGGTAACGGCAGGAGGTACCAGAGAAGAGATTGACCCAGTGCGTTATATCAGCAACAGAAGCTCTGGCAAGATGGGCATTGCTTTAGCTGACGAAGCTCATGCTCGTGGGGCAGAAGTCACTTTGATCACCACCACTGGAGCGCACAGACCTTATCCGACCGTTCAGGTTGAGTCAGCTTTAGAAATGATGAAAGAAGTGGAGAGACATTTTGACCACAACAGAATACTGATCATGGCTGCGGCCGTCTCAGACTATAGACCGACTAGCGTTTCCCCGCGCAAAATCAAAAAGAGCAAAGGCGATCAAGACCTAGTGCTACATCTCACGAAGAGCCCCGATATATTGTCCACCTTGGGCCGGATCAAAAAAGAAGGGCAAATTCTTATCGGCTTCGCCGCTGAGTCGGAAAACATCATCCAAAATGCTTCCCAAAAAATGCTCGATAAAAAACTAGATGTGATAGTCGCCAACGAAATCACCAACCCCGGCTTTGGTTTAGGTTCAGATTTCAACGAAGTCTATCTGATCAGCCCAGAGCAACCAGAGCCAGTGCTTGTCAGTAAAGCGCCAAAAAGAGAAATAGCAGCCAAAATCCTCGATTACACTCAAGAAAAATATCTGGGCTCTAAGCAAGGCATCTCTTCGTCAGAGTTGATTAGTAGTATTTAGTTTATATAAACATAGGAGTGCAAAGCTTTTCAGTGAAAGATAAAATTCTTACATCTTCATTGCTTTTAGCGGTCTGCTGGCTTGCTAGCGCTTCATTGGCCGGTGATCCGAGCGGTTATTATCCTGGCTACGATCCAGCCGGTATGTACGGCAATGCTCAAGCCATGCCCTATGGGCCAGCCGGTTATGACCAGCAACAACAGATGCCGCAAGCACAGATGATGCCTCCCTATGGTGGCAATGGTGCCCCTTTTCTCGATCCGAGCGCTGTAGCCGGCGCTTACGACGTGCCCGTAGGGCCAGACCAGAGCGATCCTTTGGTTCAAGCGCTTGCACTCCATGAAGCTGGTCGTTTTGCCGATGCCATTGCGCTTTACGAGACTGTTTTAGACAAGACAACTCCCGATCCTCGGATTTATGCCAGCGTGGCTGAGGCTCATTTGCGCCTTGGCAATACTGAAAGAGCGCTCAAGTATGCCGTTGAGGCGCTGAAGCTAGATCCCAACTATGCTAGCGGTCATTTATTGCTTGGGGCGATCATGATCGATTTAAACGATCTAAATAGAGCCATTCGTTCTTTTGAGCGGGTGATTGTGCTCGATGGCAACAATCCATATTCCTACTACAATCTTGGCTTGATTTACTTTGGGAAAGCTCAAGTACATGAAGCTATCGAGTATTTCGAGCGGGCAAAAGATCTTAACCCCAATGACCCTAAGATCTGGAACAATCTAGGGGTTGCTCATTATGATCAGGGTGATTTCACAAAAGCTGGAGCTTATTTTTCGCAAGCTTTAAGCCTTGATCCGGAATTCACTTCAGCCAGTAAAAATCTAGCTTTAGTAGCGCCTTATCTTCCGAAGCCAAAGGCTCCAATTAGAGCCAAATCCAGCAGTAAGACGCGTTACAAGAAAAAGAAGAGTAAGCCAGTCAAAAAAGCAGCTGTGACAAAGCCAATCGCAAAGCCTGATTCAAAAAAAGAAACTGAAGTAAAGCAATGATAATTCATTCTGTTTCAAGCTGATTCCTCAAAAAAACTGGGGTCTTGGGGGAAATTTTTTCAGTCTAAATATTGAGAAAAAGCTTAAGGTTTTGCTGACTAGCAGGCAATCTCACCGAAGCTGTTCCCGTAGCAGGGAGCCTAGTCTGTGGATAAAAAAGATTACAGATAACGCGCTCTCCAACCCCAATCATCTCCGGTAAGATACAAGAACCCTCAGCAGATCCCAATGAGACTCCCTTGGTGTGCAAAGTAAGAGCGACTAGTTCAGGCCGAAAGTCACTTTTATTGGGATCGCCCAAATAAAGGGTTTCACCAGAAGCATTCACCAGATCCCAACTCAATGCGAGCGCTCCAGTGCTGTTTCGACTCAGTTCCTTCACTTCATAGACTAGGCCAGGTTTAGAGGTCAACACTTCAGCTATAGGCCAACTGGCTCCCTTTAACCTACCCTCAAAACTCGGCTCAGGCAAGGAAGGCTGACTAGAACTAAATCTAGCTTGACTGACTAAAGGAAACAACATCTCTAGCTGGCTTGGGATGGGCAAGAGACCAAGGCTAATGTAGTCTCTGATTGCGCCTACTTCAAAGCAGACAAGGGCATTGATGATCGTGATAAATATAAGCGTTGCTGGTTTCATCGGCTGGGTGACTCCTCTAAGCTCAGGGGTTTTCCCTCGGCTTACATTTATGATGAAAGAGCAGCTTTAAGGGGTGATTATTGATCCGCCTCGGCGCGTTCGCTCAGGGCTAATAGCTTTTCTTCGCTTAGATCGTAGTCACGATTGAATTTTGGACTGGTTTTTAGCAAATAACTCGAGCCGCTCTTTTCCCTGACGATCAGCTTCCGTTCTTCGAGATCGTGAATGTGCTCATAGGCTATGGAGCCACGCCTCCGGACTATATCTGACTGGCGGACAGGTTGTTTGAGGGCGATGATTGCGAGTGTCTTCAGAAGGGCGTCTCTGAGTTCTGGTTTTATTAGGCGTCTGACCAAGGATTCATATTCTGGTCTGGCTGCTAGCGCGTATTTTCCTTCGTGGCAAAGGATGCAGAGGCCAGTTTCTCTGAGATCGTATTCGCGGAGCAACTCTCCTAGGGCTGGTTCTATTTGGCTGCGTTTTATGTCCAGAAGCTCGCCGATTTCTTTGAGGCTGACTGCTTCGTTACGGCAATACAAAAGAACTTCTATTTCGTTTTTGAGAGATTCGGTTTCGTTCATTTAGTGATTGATGATTCTTGACATTCTAGCTTCTTACAAGGCTGAGGCTTGCATTTGTGGTTATGAGAATCAGTTTTGTATGGGGGACTAGCTAGACTCTTGCTAAGCAGCCGCTTTCAGCAGTGAAACATCGAAGGATCTTCACCCCAAACCCCGCTATGATTTGAAGACATAAGGCGTTTCCCAAAGCAATCACACCCCGCAAATATGAACAGAGATCTTCAGACTTTTGTCTCCCAACTAGAAGCAGCCAATGAACTAATTCGGATCACAGCACCAGTAACGGCCGAACTGGAAATCACCGAGATCACCGACAGAGTGAGCAAAGAAAAAGGCACAAAAAACAAAGCTCTTCTATTCGAGAACGTCATCGGCTATGAAATGCCCCTGCTGATCAATGCCCTAGGCTCCTACCAACGTCTAAACATCGCTTTCGATGTCGATAACCTAGACGAAATAGGCGCAAGAATAGCCGAGTATCTGGGCCTAGCCAAAAACATCCCCCAAGGCCTCCTAGGCAAGCTCTCGCTCCTCCCCAAATTAGCCGAAGCCGCCAATTTCGCCCCCAGAGTGCACCAAAACTTCTCAGCCCCCTGCCAAGAAGAAGTCTTTCTAGCCGCTAACGGAGACAAGCTCCTAGACCAGCTCCCCATCCTCAAATGCTGGCCAGCCGATGGTGGCCCTTTCATCACCCTGCCCCTCGTCTTCACCAAAGACCCCACAACGGGCACTAGAAACGTCGGCATGTATCGGATGCAAAAATATTCAAATACTGAAACCGGCTTTCACGTCCATTGGCACCATGACGCAGCTGAACATTTCAAGAAAGCGCGGGATCTGCAAGCCAACCCCAATGAAAGCGCACTCGATAGACGCGAAGCAGAAGCCCATGGCCTCAAGCTAGGCGCCAAATTCGGTGGTCTTCGCAAAATCCCAGTAGCTGTCGCCATCGGCGCTGACCCCAGCATCACTTACGCGGCTACAGCACCCTTGCCTTCCGGGATAGACGAGATGATCTTCGCTGGCTTCTTGCGAAAAAAACCAGTAGACATGGTCAAATGCAAGACCATCGAGCTGGAAGTACCAGCTGACGCCGAGATTATTTTAGAGGGCTATGTCGATCTAGATGAGCTGCGTTGGGAGGGGCCTTTTGGTGATCATACTGGCTTCTATTCTTTGGCTGGTGATTTTCCGGTCTTCCGGCTCACCGCTCTCACCCGCAAACGTAAGGCTATTTATCAAGCGACAATCGTCGGCAAACCACCTCAAGAAGATTGTTATCTGGGGAAGGCGACTGAAAGAATCTTTTTGCCTATGCTTCAGTTCATCATGCCTGAGATCCTCGACCTGAATCTGCCACTGGAAGGCGTCTTTCATAGCTGTGCAATTATAAAAATTCAGAAACGCTATCCCGGTCATGCCCGAAAAATAATCAATTCGATCTGGGGTTCAGGCCAAATGAGCCTCACCAAATACGTCCTAGTGCTCGATCATGATGTCAATATCCACGATCTAAGCGAAGTAGCTTGGAGGGTCTTTGCCAATACTGACCCGCTCAGAGACACAGTACTCTCAGAAGGCCCAGTCGACATACTCGATCATGCTAGTACCAGAGCGGGACTTGGAGGGAAGATGGGCTTAGATGCAACGGTCAAATGGTCCACTGAAGGCTTCACCCGGGATTGGCCGGCAGAGCTAAATATGTCTCCAGAGCTCAAGAAGAAAGTGGAAGATCGTTGGAAAGAATACGGACTGGGCTAGCTTGGGCAAGAAGTATATGAGTGAACTCCATGACTTCTGCTACTTCTTTAGCCAGATTACTTGGCAACAAAACAAATAGCCCTCTCCATGACTCCGGTTTAGCCCGGGCGAATTGGCTTGCTTGGTATGACTTTCCCAGACAGGCTCTTGAAGAAATCTTCGGGCCACTGAGGGTTTGCAAACTGCTCGGGATAGCTCAAGAGCTTGAGATAGATTCTTGGAAGGGGCTTTCGACTGAATGGGAAGACCCACAGCGCGCTGGGGTGAACTTCAAGCTTCGGCTTGATAGAAATCTGATTCTTACGCTGCTCCAAGGCTCACTAGGAGTGAAAGAAGACGATAGTGAGTTTCATTGTCGGGATCTTAGCGATCTGGAGAGTAATATCTTCGAGGCTTTGCTGGTTTCGATCATCGAAAAGCTTTCTGGCCTTCGGGCTTCCGCTGCTGCGGGCTCTGTCGAGTTGATTTGGTATATATCTTTGGGGTCTGGCTGGGGAAAGTTGGCGCTTTCTTTGCCGACATCTCTTTTTCCCGCTCTTGAAGAACAGATCAATGAAGAGGCGATTTTAGACTACGCCGATCTGATGAACACAAAAGTGGCTATCTTGCTTGGCTCTAGTGAGCTCAGTATGAAAGAGATCGCTTCGCTTGAATCGGGTGATTTCATTTTGCTGCAGGAGAGTAGCAGCGATCGGGGTCAGATTTTGGGAACAGAATCTTTAGATATTTCGTTTGATGCTAGTGAGTCTAAGGGAATTGTTGAATTAAATAATTTTGATATGGATGATTTTGATGATAATGATGATTTTGGGCAAAATCTCGATGATGAAGAGAACATTCCTCCTGCTACGCCAGTAGTTGCTTCAGCTCATCGACCGGAGGGAGATGCGTCGCGTTTGATGGATTTTCCGGTGGAAGTGCGGGCAGAGTTTGCTGAGGTTAGCTTGACTGTGAAAGAGCTTTTATCTTTGCAGGAGGGGATGGCCCTTCCGCTAAACGATTTACTGACTGGCCAGTTGTTTTTGACGGCTAAGGGCAAAAGAATTGCTAGTGGTGAGTTGATTTTGGTTGGGGATAAATTTGGAATTTTAATCAAGCATGTCTTGCTGCAAGGCTGAGCTTTGACCCATGTTAAAACGTAAATCTATTCTCTTTCTTTTGAGCTTTTTGACTTTCCCTTCCGGCCGAGAGGGGTTTGGGGACGCAAGTCCCATGGAATATATTTCCCTAACCTCAAGTAAGTTTCAAGATTACAAAAGCTAGAATGAAGCTCAATGAAAGAAAAACGCTCAGAAACCTTCGCCAGCGAAGTAGAACTAAAATACCAAGTCTATAACGCGCTCTTCCTCACCCTCCCCTTCAGCGATGTCTCCAATACAGGAGCCCAATTATCTTTATTCACCCTGCGTTGCCAAGAAGAACTGAAAAAAGGCAAATACCCGAAAGAAATAGTCGAGTCCTTCTTCCCCCTCAAATCAGCTGAAGCCCTCTTCCAAATCATGCAGTTCGTCGAAAGACAAGTAGTCCTCTTCGATGCGCTCGAAGACGCCAGCTTCAATGAACTAAACGATCTAAATGGTCTAGGGACACTGGCAGGCTTCGACTGGGAAAAACTCCCCAATCAACCCCTAGAAGACTACAAAGTCCGCGTAGTGCTCACAGCTCACCCAACCCAGTTTTACCCCGATACTATTCTCTTCATTACCCGCAGTCTAGTAGAGGCCGTCAAAAAAAATGATCTCGGCCGAATCAGACAAATACTACTCCAACTCGGAAAAACACGCTTCCGCAATACCCGCAAACCGACCCCCCTAGACGAAGCCCAGAGCTATATCTGGTATCTGGAAAATGTCTTTTATCCAGTACTACCGAGCCTAGAGAGCGAACTGAAAAACCTAAAGAACAAGACCAGTCCTTCCTTCGAAATAGGCTTCTGGCCCGGTGGAGACCGTGACGGGAACCCCTATGTGACAGCCGAGACCACCTTAGCGGTAGCCAGTCTACTGAAAAGAAGCATCCTGAGCTGTTACCAACAAAGCCTCGAGAAACTGATGCGCCTGCTCACTTTCGCCGGTGTCCATGAAAAGCTCCATTCCATCCAAGTAAGACTGAACTCAAACTCCTACCTATCTGCCCAAGAACTGGAAAGCGATCTAGCCGCGACCAGACTGCTTCTGATCACCGAACATGGCGGCCTCTTTCTGGCTGAGCTCGATGATTTGCTCGCGGCTATTAGGACTTTTGGCTTTCATTTTGCGAGCTTAGACCTTAGGCAAGATAGTCGAGTGATCGAAGAAGCGATCTTGGAGCTCAAAGATAATTCCCAGACTATCTCGCCGCTCAGCGCAGACCTCCGTGACTGTCTCCAAGCTGTCAGTCAAATTCAAGCCGAAAACGGCATAGCCGCCCTGCAGCGTTTCATTGTTAGCAATACACGAAATGCCAACGATATTTTAGGTGTCTTTCAGCTGGCTCAGAGCTTGTCGCCAGAGCAGTCAATCAAATTAGACTTTGTACCGCTCTTTGAGACTATCACCGACCTAGAGCGGAGCACAGAAGTGATGCAGACGCTCTATTTAGACCCCCATTACAAAAAACATCTAGCTGAACGTCTTCAAGAGCAGACGATCATGGTCGGCTTTTCGGATGGCACAAAAGACGGGGGCTATATCACTGCCAATTGGGCGATCTATAAGGCAAAAACAAGGCTAAGCGAGCAAGCCAAAGCCCATGGGATCACGCTGATTTTCTTCGATGGACGCGGTGGCCCACCTTCGCGCGGTGGTGGCAATACGCATCTTTTTTATAGCTCTCTCGGCAAATCGATCTCGCTCAAAGAAATTCACCTGACGATCCAAGGACAGACTATCTCTTCCACTTACGGCTCACCCAGCTCAGCTAGCTACAACCTTGAACAACTTTACACGGCAGGCCTTGAGGCTCGCAGTCAGGGGAAAGATTTAAGCCATCGAGAGACAGAGATTTTGGATTTGCTCTCCCAAAAAGCCCTCAGCTCTTATCTAGCCCTCAAGGATCACCCGCTCTTTTTGAGTTATTTAGAGCTGGTCACGCCACTTCGCTTCTATAACAAGCTGACCATAGCGAGTAGACCGAACAAGAGAGGCACAGACAAAGAACTTGCCTTTTCCGATTTGCGGGCTATTCCCTTTGTGGGGGCTTGGACGCAGATGAAACAAAATATACCGGGCTTCTATGGTCTTGGAAGTGCTCTTGCTGAGCTCAAAGAAGCAGGTCTTTGGTCTGAACTAAAGAGCATGTATGCTGAGTGTCGCTTCTTTCGGGCACTGATCGGCAATGCCATGCAGAGTTTATTGAAGGCTAATTTCGGTCTCACAGCTTATCTGAGTGTCGATCCGGTCTTTGCGTCCTTCTGGCATCTTCTAGCGAGCGAAGCCGAGCTTAGTGAAAAGCTGCTCCGTGAAATCTCCGGTGAAGAGAGCCTGATGGCCTCAAATCCCGTTGGGGCTAAATCGATTGCTATGCGGGAAAACATAGTCTTACCGCTCTTGGTCATTCAGCATTACGCCCTTCAGGAGCTTAGAGTGAACGGGGCTAATCTTAGTCCTGAGCGGCGTGATACTCTCGAAAAGCTAGTCTTGAAATCGCTGGCTGCCAGTGTCAATGCTAGCCGAAACTCGGTTTAATTCTTATAGAAATCAGCAAATAACTAGATTTTGATGGGCTTAATTGATTCGTACACCCACCCCTCTATCCCCTCCCTGAGGGAGGGGAAGATCCTTTTTTTTCATGGGGCTGTGCCCCATTCCCCCTTAATTTGTGGATTACTTAGCGGTATTAGATGCTGAGCTCAGCTCAGATAGATTAGCCCGAATGGCCTCTTTCAGTTCTCGCACCTTGAAAGGCTGTCCACGGACCAGATTGAAAGCCTGAGCGTCTACCAGATATTTTGCCCGTATCAACTGAATCAGCTGCCCACAGTTGATCTCAGGAATCAAGACTTTTTTGTAGCTTTTCAAGACTTCTTCAAGGTTGACGGGGAAAGGATTCAGGTAACGAACCTGCGCGTGAGCAACAGACAAGCCTTCTTTTTGTGATTCTTCAACAGCCGCCCGCAAAGAACCTTCAGTTCCACCCCAGCCCAGCACCAATAAATCTCCCTGCTTTGGACCGAAGACTTCTTGAGGCGGAATAGTGTGTTTAATATTCTCGATCTTTGCCGCTCTTGCAGCCGTCATTAGGCCATGGTTCTCAGCGTCATAGCTGATATTGCCTGTGTCCACTTGGCCTTCTAGGCCGCTGATTCTGTGCTCAAAACCCTTCATACCCGGTATTGCCCAAGGACGAACTCCCCGCTCATCACGCTTATAGGGCAAGAAAGGCTGATCTTGGTTTGCTTCTGGATCGATCAGACAGTCTCCGATCTCAGGCAAATCATCGGGACTAGGAATGAGCCAAGGCTCAGAACCGTTCGCGATATAGCCGTCTGTGAGCAAGATCACCGGTGTCATGAACTCGAGTGCAATTTTGCAGGCTCTGTATGCCATCTCGTAGCAGTCTGAGGGACTAGCTGGCGCAATCACGCAAACCGGAGACTCGCCGTGACGCCCGTACATAGCGAGCATCAGGTCAGATTGTTCGGTCTTGGTCGGCAAGCCGGTGGAGGGACCTGCTCTTTGGACATTTATCACCACCAAGGGCAACTCTGTTTTCACCGCTAAGCCTAAAGCTTCGGCTTTGAGGTCTAGGCCAGGACCTGAAGTAGAAGTAACACCCAGCGATCCACCATATGAAGCACCGATAGCAGCGCAGACAGCAGCGATTTCGTCTTCGGCTTGAAAAGTAATCACATCAAACTGTTTGTATTTAGACAGATCGTGCAGAATCTCACTGGCTGGCGTGATCGGATAAGCGGAGAGGACAATTTTTTTCTTGGATTTGATCGAAGCAGCAATCAAGCCTATGCTGATCGCTTGGTTACCGGTCATATTCCGGTAGGTACCGGGCTGAATAGGAGCTGAACGAATTACAAAACTAGGAAGAGCCTCGATCGCCGTGCCGCAATTGAAGCCAGCTTTGAGTGCTTTAAGGTTTGCTTCAGCCAGTATTGGTTTTTTCCCGAATTTTTCCTCGATCCATTTGATCGTGGCGTCCATCGAACGTGAGTACATCCAGTACATCAGGCCCAAAGCAAAGAAGTTTTTGCAGCGGTCTTTGTTGCGGCCGTCTAAGTCAAGCTCTTCAAGGGCATTGCGGGTGAGCTTTGTGATCGGGATGCTGACTAGCTTGAAGCCTTCTAGGGAATTATCGGTGAGTGGGTTTGAGGTATAGCCAGCTTTAGCCAAGCCATTGTCGGTGAAGGCGTCTTCATTGACGATGATCGTGGCGCCACCTCTGATCGTGGAGAGATTAGCTTTGAGGGCGGCTGGATTCATGGCCACTAAAACATCTGGTTCGTCTCCGGGGGTGCGGATAGACACTTCCCCAAACTGGATCTGAAAACCGGAGACGCCAGCGATCGTCCCTTGCGGGGCTCTGATTTCGGCGGGAAAGTCGGGGAGAGTGGCAAGACTGTTTCCGGCTATGGCTGAGGTATTGGTGAATTGGCCACCGGTGAGCTGCATTCCGTCGCCTGAGTCACCGGCGAAGCGAATTACTATTCTGTCTATTTCTTGGCTTGATTGGTGACTGTTCATTTCTGATAATTTTACGTTTATAAAATATAGCCTACAAGGCAAGGGTCACGCTATATGAGGGACTGCACATACACTGCTATCTTGTGGCAAAATTCAGAGACCATCTACTCGTTCTAATAGATACAAATGAAACACCTCTTCACCTCAGAATCAGTCACCGAAGGTCACCCCGATAAAATCTGTGACAAGATCTCAGACGCCGTCCTAGACGCCATCCTGACCAAAGACCCCAAAGGAAGAGTGGCTTGCGAGACTCTAGTAGCAACTGGCTTAGTCTTGATTGCTGGAGAAATATACACAAACACTTGGGTGAACTTTGCCGATGTAGCGAGAGCCGTGATCACAGAGATCGGCTACACAGACCCCCAACTCTGCTTCTCCAGCGAAACCTGCTCAGTGCAAGTAGCCCTCAATAATCAATCAGCCGATATAGCCTCAGGCGTCACCAACTCCTATGAAGAACGCCACGCTAGCGCCACAAACCCCAGCGAAAAACTAGACGGTCTAGGAGCGGGAGACCAAGGATTGATGTTCGGCTTCGCCATCAAAGAAACCCCCGAGCTGATGCCCCTACCGATCGCACTCGCCCACAAACTAGCGCTGAGACTGACAGAAGTACGCAAAGAAAATATTCTCTCCTACCTCAAGCCCGATGGTAAGACACAAGTCACAGTCCAATATGAAAATAATGTCCCCATCAAGATAGACACCATCGTTATCTCCACACAACACGAAGAGGGGCTCTCGATGGACCAACTAGAAAGCGAACTCAATCAGCTCGTAGTAGCTCCAGTGCTAAAAGCCTATAACCTAGAGCTTGATTCGAGCAGTAGGCTGATCATCAATCCCTCTGGACGCTTCGTGATCGGTGGACCGCACGGTGACACTGGCCTCACTGGCCGTAAGATCATCGTCGATACTTACGGTGGCTATGCTAGACACGGAGGAGGCGCTTTCTCCGGCAAAGACCCTAGCAAAGTAGATAGATCAGCCGCTTATGCCGCCCGCCATCTCGCCAAAAACGTCGTGGCCGCTGGACTAGCTCATGTCTGCGAATTGCAGGTTTCTTATGCTATTGGGATGGCTAGACCTGTCTCAGTGAGCGTCTTCACCCATGGCACAGGACTAATTCCAGATTCTGAGATCGGAAAGCTGTTACTGGAGAACTTCGATCTCAGACCGCTAGCCATCATCGAGCAATTTGATTTGCAGAACTTGCCGGCGAAAAAAGGCGGACGCTTCTATCAAGACACTGCTGCCTATGGGCACTTTGGGCGTGGTGATATAGACCTTCCCTGGGAAAGACTGGACGCGGTGGAAACGATCAAGGCTGCTGCAAGCTCACTCAAGGCTATTCGCTAGTGGCTGAACGCTGGGTTGAGGGGATTAACCTTCGCTGCCAGCGACTAAATGGCTATAAGCTTCTTACCGTCTTCACCCGTGAACTCGGTTTACTGAAGCTAACCGGTAGCAAACTAGGCGGACGATCAGAGCCCTTCGTACATATTCGTTATAGTTTCGAGCACAAAACAAATCGCGAGATTTTCAATATCAAATCTTCTGAATTCATCGGTTCATATCCGAAGCTCTACGAAGACTATGATCGCTTGCAGCTAGCTTGGGAGGGAGCTGGTTATCTTGATTCCTGTTGCGAGCAAAACTTTGAGGGACTGGAGCCTATTTTCGATCAGTTTTTACTTTTCCTGAGCACCCTCAACGAGCAACAGGCAAATCCTAAGCTCATTTTTTTGCAGTTTGTCTGGGGTCTCTGTGGTGATTTAGGCTATGAACCTAGTCCTTGCCTGCATGGGGAGCCTGAGCTTTGCGCGCTCAATTTTTTGGAGGGAAATTCCTGTAGGGCTTTTTTCGACCTACTCGGTGGCGGCTTAATCTGTCCAGTCTGCCAAGCTGAACCGGAAAGACATGGAGCCGAGCTCAGTCAAGGCAGTTTGGCTTTGTATAAATCGATGCACTGCTCTGGGACTTTAGAAAAACATAATCCCGATGCTTTACTCACCCTGCTCAAAAAGTATCTCGTAAATCACTCTTTGCGAAGGGCAAAATAAGCGCCTAGAGAGCAAAAGTCGCAGTGCAATTTTCTGAGGGGCATTGCTATTATTAGTTTTAGTTAAGTCTTTCCCAACCCCCTCCGAAAGCTAAATATATGTCCGATCATTCTGGAAAAGTGAATGTATACCAACACGGTGGAGCTGAAGGCTCTTCCTTTGCTCTCCTAGACGAACCGTTGGAGCTGCAGGGACAAAATCAAAACACCGAAGGCCTAGATCCAAGCGCCTCCATCAAGCGTGTCGAAGAGATTTTAGTCTTGGATTTTGGCTCCCAATACTCTGAGCTGATCGCTAGGCGTGTTCGTGAACTGAAAGTCTATTCGGAAGTACTGCATTACACCACATCGATCGAAAAGATTAAAGCACTTGCCCCGAAAGGGATCATTCTCTCCGGTGGCCCATCCAGCGTCTATGAACAGGGTGCCCCTGAAATCAACCCAGAAATCTTCAAGCTCGGTATCCCCATCCTCGGCATCTGCTACGGCATGCAAGCAATGGTGCTCGGACTTGGTGGAAAAGTGACCCCGATGCGCTTTGGGTCAGGCGAATACGGCAAAACCCGTCTTTTCATCGACTCACACGAAGATCTTTTTAGTGGCCTAGAGGCTTCTGTTGCCACTTGGATGAGTCATGGTGATAGCGTCTCTTCGCTTCCCGAAGGCTTTCAGACTATTGCCCATACTGCTCGTACGCCGATTGCCGCCATTGGCAACCCTGACCTTAAACTCTATGGCGTCCAGTTTCATCCAGAAGTTGTCCATAGTGAAAAGGGCATGGAAATGCTCTCGAATTTCGCTTACCGTATAGCCAACTGCACCGCTTCTTGGACTACCGGCAAATTCATTGACGATAACTGTGAAGCGATCAGACGTCGCGTTGGCGATGGCAAAGTCTTACTCGCTCTCTCCGGTGGAGTCGACAGCTCTGCACTTGCTTTTCTGCTCAACAAAGCAATTGGAGAAAGCCTCACTTGTATGTTCATCGACCAAGGCTTCATGCGCCTGAACGAACCGGAAAAGCTTCTTCGTGTTTTCCGCGAACAGTTCAAGATACCCGTTCACTATATCGATGCTCGAGTTCGCTTTCAGAACAAAATGACCGGAGTCACTGATCCCGAACAAAAACGCAAGATCATTGGCGAAGAATTTATCAGAGTTTTCGAAGAAGAATCGCTCAAGCTCGGACCATTTGACTTTTTGGCTCAAGGCACGCTCTACTCAGACGTGATCGAGTCAGCAGCTGCCCCGACCTCGATCACCGGCGTGCAGCCAAAAGAAGGCGGATATCACACAAAAATCGCCTCCAAGATCAAATCCCATCACAATGTCGGCGGCTTACCGGAAAATATCAACTTCAAGCTTCTAGAGCCATTTAACAAACTCTTTAAAGACGAAGTGCGTGCTGTTGCTCGCGAGCTTGGCGTTCCGACGCGCATCACTAAGCGTCATCCTTTCCCCGGTCCTGGTCTTGCTATCCGCATAGTCGGTGAAGTGACAGAAGATAGACTAAATCTACTCCGTCAAGCCGACTATATAACGAACGAAGAAATACTAGAGGCTGGTCTTTATGACAGTGTCTGGCAGGTTTTCACCGTGTTGCTAGCTGATGTGCGTTCAGTTGGTGTGATGGGCGATAAGAGAACTTATGCTGCGCCTATCGTCATTCGGGCGATCAAGAGCGAAGACGGAATGACTGCTGATTGGGCGAAGCTTCCTTATGATGTCTTGGAGAAAATTTCCACTCGGATCATCAATGAAGTTTCTGGCGTCAATCGAGTTGTCTATGATGTCACTTCTAAGCCGCCTGGAACTATAGAGTGGGAGTAAGAGGCATGAGTTAGAAACTGTTGAATCGCAGTTGAAGCGCGCTATATTTCGTCGTTTTGCCTCAGATTTTACAAATTAATTGAACGATTTACCTTCAATACCTCAGACTGAAAGCTTAATCCTTGAGATCAGAGGGCAAAACGTCATGCTTGATGTTGATCTAGCAAATCTCTATGCAGTATCAACAAAAAGACTCAATGAACAAGTCAAAAGAAATCTACTCCGATTTCCTATAGACTTTATGTTTCAGCTGACTGAGACAGAGAAGTCCGAGGTGGTCGCAAATTGCGACCACCTCAGCAAATTAAAATTCTCGTCCTTTCTTCCATTTGCTTTCACCGAACACGGAACAATAATGCTTGCCTCAGTCCTTAATAGCCCTGTTGCCATTGAAGCCAGCCTACAATAGTAAGACTATTTGTAAAAATGAGAGAAGCGATTATCAGCAATAAAGAACTTTCTCTTAGGCTAGAGGCTCTTGAAAACAAATATGACGAGCAATTCAGTGTTGTTTTCACAGCGATTAAAGAACTTATTGACGCCCCCAGTCCCCGCCAAAACACTGTTGGCTTTCCTATCCCCAAGTCTTAGACAATAAGGCGGTCACAAACAAATCCCCGCCCCCACAAAAAAGTCAAAGCTTCAAGCTTATCAAGCCACCTGATTGCTTTTAGCCTTAGCAGCAATCAAATTCAAAGCGCTACCAGCAACAAACCACGCAATCTGTTTAGCATTGAAAGTGTGCTTAAGCTCAATAGTATCCTCAGTCGAATCAGCATGCTTCAAGACCATCTGCAAAGATTTGCCCGGCTGGAAATCCAATAAACCCCGAATAGAAATCTGATCAGCTTCCTGAATTCGATCATAATCGGCTGGATTGGCGAAAGTGAGCGGCAATATCCCCTGCTTCTTGAGGTTGGTCTCATGAATGCGGGCAAACGATTTGACGACTATAGCTCTGCAACCCAACCAGCGTGGCTCCATCGCTGCATGCTCGCGACTAGAGCCTTCGCCATAATTTTCATCACCGACAACTATCCAACCATGTCCCTTGCTCTTGTAATCCCGAGCTGTTTTGGGAATAGCGTCATACTCACCAGAAAGCTGGTTTTTCACCTCGTTGATCTGACCATTGAAATGATTTGTGGCGCCGATAAAGAGATTATCGGAGATATTATCCAGATGTCCTCTGTATCTGAGCCATGGACCAGCCATAGAGATATGATCGGTGGTGCATTTGCCGGCGATCTTGGCGAGAAGCAATAAGCCCTCTAGATCAGTACCTTCCCAAGCACTGAAAGGAGCCAAAAGCTGCAAACGCTCACTCTTGGGGTCTATCGAAAGCTTCACGGAACGGCCATCGCTAGCAGGAGCGGTAAAGCCCTCTTCGCCTCGGTCAAAGCCTTGGACTGGCAATTCGCGGCCAATCGGCGGAGTTAACTTGAAGGGCTGACCCTCAGCATCCAGCAAATCATCGGTGATCGGATTGAAGCTGAGTGAACCAGCCAAGGCAAAAGCCATCACTAGCTCTGGACCAGCGACGAAAGCATGGGTTTGCGGATTAGAATCATTGCGCGAAGCGAAGTTGCGGTTGAAGCTAGTGATGATCGAGTTGCGCTCACCCTTGGCTACATCATGGCGTTTCCATTGGCCAATACAGGGACCGCAGGCATTGGCAAGCACAAGTGCTCCCACCCGCTCAAACTGCGCCAACTGGCCATCACGCTCTATAGTCGCCCGGATCTGCTCTGAGCCTGGGGTGATCGTGAGCTGCGCTTTCGCTTTCAGACCATGTTTTTCGGCTTGGCTGGCTAAACTAGCTGTGCGGTCAAGGTCTTCGTAACTGGAGTTGGTGCAGCTGCCGATTAGGCCTACTTTCAGCTCTACCGGATAATCGTTATCCTTGACGGCTTGGGCGAACTGAGAGAGCTTCCAGGCTTTATCGGGCGTAAAAGGACCATTGATGTGGGGCTCTAGGGCGCTCAGATCGATCTCGATCACCCGATCGTAATAGTCTTGAGGACTGGCGAGCACTTCCGGATCAGCTATCAGGTGCTCTTTGACTTGTTCGGCTAAGCTAGCTAGTTCGCTTCTTTCTGTTGCCTGCAAGTAACTGGCCATCCGCTCGTCATAGGGGAAAACAGAAGTAGTTGCTCCGATCTCGGCGCCCATATTGCAGATAGTTGCTTTGCCGGTGCAACTGAGTGAGCTTGTCCCTTCACCGAAATATTCGATAACATGTCCTGTGCCGCCTTTGACGGTGAGGATACCGGCCAAGACTAGGATTATATCTTTTGGTGAAGCCCAACCAGACAGCTTTCCTTTGAGGTGAACGCCGGTTATTTTTGGCGCTTTCAGTTCCCAACTCATGCCGACCATTGCATCGACTGCGTCTGCTCCACCTACGCCGATTGCGAGCATTCCTAAGCCGCCAGCATTGGGGGTATGTGAGTCTGTGCCGATCATCAGGCCGCCGGGGAAGGCATAGTTTTCGAGGACAACTTGGTGAATAATCCCTGAGCCGGGCTTCCAGAAGCCGAGACCGTATTTGTTGGAGACTGAGGCCAGAAAATCGTAGACTTCGGCGTTTTGCTGGCCAGCTGAGGCTAGATCTTGTTTTGCGCCTACTTCCGCTTGAATCAAATGATCGCAGTGCACTGTACTGGGAACTGCCACTTTTTCCATGCCAGCGCTCATGAACTGGAGCAAGGCCATTTGCGCGGTGGCGTCTTGCATGGCCACTCTGTCTGGCTTAAACTCGCCGTAGGTTACGCCTCTCTCTAGCGTCAGCGGCTGATCTGCGTCTAGGTGAGCAAAAAGAATCTTTTCGGTGAGGGTCAGAGCTTTAAGGTGACTTTGACGGAGCTTAGATATCTTGCTTGGGAGTTGCTGGTAGAAGTTTTTGATCAGGTCTAGGTCGAAAATCATCTTTTAGTTTTTGAGTTGTGTGATTGATTATGAGATATTTTAGCGTTAGACCAAGCTTCTCTTCTACTGATTCAGAAAACCAGAATGCCTCAAATAGCCCTCATTCAAAAATCCTTCCCAGAAAGCCAAGCGGGCTCCTGCTCAGAGCTGATCACCCAAGCAAAAAAGCAAGGAGCAGATCTTGTCATACTGCCCGAACTGCACGATCATCCCTATTTTTGCCAAAAACAAAACCCCGAAAACTTCAAGCTAGCCGAGACTATACCGGGTCCAAGCTCAGAGCTCTATTCAAAACTAGCGAGCGAGCTGAATATACTAATTGTGATCTCAATCTTCGAGCTGGACTCAAACACAGGAGCCTACTACAACACTGCACTAATAATAGAAAGAGACGGGTCAATAGCGGGCAAGTACCGGAAAACGCATATCCCCCAAGATCCGGGATTTGAAGAAAAGTATTATTTCCGGCAAGGCCAAAACGCACTAAAACCAATCCAGACTTCCATCGGCAAAATAGGACTGCTGATCTGCTGGGACCAATGGTTCCCCGAAGCAGCACGTAGTATGGCTCTTGCTGGCGCCGATTTTTTGGTCTATCCGACAGCGATCGGCTGGGTACCCCATGACAGCGAAACAGACCGAGAGCTTTATAGACAAGCTTGGCTCACCGTGCATAGAGCACACAGCATCACCAATTGCATACCTGTGCTTGCCACCAATAGAGTCGGAAGAGAAGGCGAAAGTCAGTATTGGGGTTCAAGCTGCGCTTATGGCCCCTTTGGGGGAGAGCTAGCCATCATGAATGACCTTGAAGGGATAGCTTTGGTGACTCTAGACCTGAGCGAAAATAAGCGATATCAGCACGAATGGCCCTTTAGGAGAGATCTCAGACCGGATCTATATTCTTTAGGGTTGTAGAGGGGGTTTTTGTTGCTTCTAGCTTCTCTTGGGCTAGAAAGAAACGTACTATGTCGACTTGTAGACCATCAAAGGGCTTAGCTGGGTCTGTGATAATCGGTTTTAGCTTTTGCAAAAGGTTTGGCTCGAGCATTTTCAGTTCAAGACCGACATTTGTATTTTTTGCGACAAGCAGCTTATAAAGCGCACCGAATAAATCTTGGACATGACCGGCTGCTTTGTAGTGCTCTTTTACTTTTTTGGCGCCAACGAAATTATGAAGATGGAACCTATCCATGGCATCAGATCTTTTGGTTTGTTCAGATTTGTTGGCAAAATAGGCAAAAGCGCTTTTGAGTTTTTCAAAATCCAAACTGTAAATCCCTTCGCTGCGATGAACTAAAGTACTGAGCTTGATATATATATACTCTTCCGGTAGTAGCTTTGGCAGACCAGCTTTTCGAATAAATCTGGATATACCAGCATTGTGCAGAAAATTGTGGAATTCTGGCGAAAACTGGATCGGTGTATTGCCGTCAACACCTTGCAGTTGCTCGAGAATCATTCTTTTAAGTTCTTTTTCACTAGCCAGTAGACTAGGCAAATTTGCAATTGTGAAGTTTTGTTCTGACTGTCTTTGCCTTAGATAGTGGTCTGCATTCAAAAAAACAGATCTCTGAACTAGAGGTTGATTGGAAACCAAAAACTTTATGGAGTTCATATGTGTAGTAGCTGCCAAAAGTAAAACTTATATACATGATAACCCTATTCGATCTGATGGTTCAGAAAAGCTGCCAGCAAGTAAAATCTAAAAAGACAACTGAGGATTATTTTTACTATGGCAAAATTTGGAAAAGTAGCTCTAGCTAGCTTCAAAGTCTTTCGCAAAGAAATCAAAGAAAACATCGGTGACTTCCTCGACGGACTAGGAGTCTCTGTCGAATGCGAAGAAGGAGATTTGGCCGCCGAACTCGAGCAAAAACGGGAAGAAGTGAAAGCGAAAATCGATCGTTACTTCGATGGCCTGAAGCGCGAGATAAATGACGAAAGTTGCCACTCAGAAGCCCATACAGCCAGCCCTGACAACAAAATTCTCCAAGAAATGTCTCTCACCATGAAAGAGCTCAGACACCAGCTCGATAGCCTGAGAGCAGACATGAACGAATTGAAAAACAAATCTCACTAGTTCAGTGACTTTTCGTTTTTTACACATGGCCGACGTCCACCTTGGCTACAGGCAATACAAGCTTTTGGATAGAGAGAAAGATTTCTATAGGGCTTTTAGTGAAGCTTGCAAACTTGCTGTCAGTAAAGCTGTTGACTTTGTTTTCATTGCTGGGGATCTGTTCAATTCGAGAGCAATCTCGCCTAGAACGCTGGTTAACGCAATAGGAGCGCTCCAGCAGCTTCAAGTCGCCAAGATCCCCGTCTATGCAATAGAAGGCAATCACGATCTGCGCGACGATAGCGAGCACAATTCTTTGCCGGGTTCTTGGTATTCGGTGCTCGCTCGCAGTGGGCTGATTCACTTTTTAATGCCAAAGTTTCTGGAAGGTAGCCAAGTACAGCTTCTCCCTCCCAAGAAGGCTAGTACGCCTTTTAGCGGCTACATCGATCTCAAGATTCAGAGCAAGAAGATTCGACTAATTGGCTCTAGGTGGCACGGTTCACAGAGTCGTTTTTATCTTGAGAAATACAAAGAAGGGATTGAGGCGCTAGAAACCGAGCAAGGCAAAGCTGATTTCACCATCTTTGGGTTTCACGGTGGCCACGAAAACTTTCTACCATTAAATAGAGGCGGCCTAGGGCACAGCGATCTGCTGGCGCTGAGAGAAATAGTGGACTATGTTGCTATGGGCCACATTCACGAGCATTATGTGATTGAAGATGCCCTTGAGAAATCTTTTGTCTTCAATCCCGGCTCCACAGAGGCCAACAATATTGCCGAAGGGTTTGTGGCACGTGGTGTCTTAGACGTCTCAGTGAGTGCTGAAGGAGAGATAGACCATCAACTTTGCACTGGTTTTTACAACAGAAAATATTTAGACTTCAAACTTTATCTACGAAATTTTTCAAACCAAGAAGATCTAATAGCAGCAGCCGCCGGACTTCTCAGAAAGCAAGACGCAGGGCAAGACAAACCGATGATCAGGCTCAGTTTTCAGGGACAAGAAAGCTATGCGGTGAGCAGAGAGAAGCTCTTTGCGCTGGAGGGGCTTGCGCTTGAGTTAGGGTTTCTCAAATGCATCATCGATTGGTCGATTAAAGAACATACGGCTCAAAGCTGGAAAAATAGCGATCATCGAGACCGTCTAGAGCTAGAAAAAGAGATAGCCTCGCAAGTGGTTGGCGATCATTTGGGGGTGAGCTTGGAGCAAAAGGAAGCTTGGAGCGAGTCTCTGCTGAACATAAAAGCGATGGAGCAGGCTGGCACAGGTACTGAGGAAGATATTCGCCATCTATTGCAGGCACTTTCTTGAGCCTTAGCAAAGATTTGGAATCTAAAATATAATTTATATTCATGAAATTCATAGACTGGCTAAAACTTAACGCCCTTCCTTTTTCGATCGTCTTGGCTGCAACCATTTTCGGTCTCTTTTTTCTTCAGTCACACCAAACAGTCCTGAGCGCCCAAGTAGTCGGCGTAGCTACTCAGCGCCAAGATTCTGATTTGGTCAAATGGCGTGTCACAGTGAGCCGTAACATATCGATCAACGATTATGCTCAAGGCTATACGCTGATCGAAAGAGACAAAGAAGCACTTTTAGAACTACTGCTCAGCAAAGGCCTGAAGGCAGACGAAATCTCTGTCGATCCTGTTTCGGTCACCGAAAAGCAAGATAGAGACGGTTTTATGACCGGTTATTTATTTAGTATTCCGGTGCTAGTTTCTACTATCAACATTGATGTTCTCCAAAAAGTGGCACTCAATCCAAGCGCTATGGTGGCAAAAAACATCATCCCCCAGTATTCTTCGCTCGAATATTACATCACTGGTGAGAAGCTTCAGGAGCTGAAGAGGACCTTGATCGAGAAAGCTACTTCTGACGCTAAGAAAAGAGCTGAGTCCATTGCTAAGGGTAGTGGTAAGAAAGTCGGGGCTTTAAACAGCGCTAAAGTTGGGGTTTTTCAGATCACTGAGCCAAACTCCACTGAGGTGAGCGACTATGGTATTTATAGTACAAATACTAAGATCAAAGATGTTTCAATCACTGTCAATGCTAGCTACAACTTGAACTAGGAAGTTTGAGCAAAATATTTTTTTCAGGGAGGAGGATTTGTGTCCTCCTTTTTTATTTTGCGGGTTTGCTTAGCAATAGACTAACGACCAGCTAGCGATAGACAGGAAGCCCATCTAGCTCCCCTTATTAATTGGTAGAGTTAATTTTCTTCATTCAACTTCAAGGGGGAGTTTGAGGGGGCGAAGACCCCTCATAATCAAAAACTTCCCTAACCTACAGTAAAAACAAAACCAAGACTTCTTAAAACCACTCCGAACGCTTCAAATCGACCCGCTTCGGGATAGTCCCTCGGCTAGCAAGAAAATCAACAGTCTTCACCCCCCGCGCAAGACCCGAAGGCAAATCACTACCCCCACCCAGATCTGCCAAAATTGCCCTCACGTATTTTTGGGTCTCAGCAAAAGGAGGAATGCCCTTATAGCGATCGACAGCCCCAGAGCCAGCATTGTAAGCGGCAAGAGCCAAGCTCAAATCACCCTTGTATTTGCCCAAAAGACCTTTTAAGTGACGAGCCCCAGCCATCACATTTTCTTCCGGATCATAAGAATTTCTAACATTCTGCTCAGCAGCCACACTGTCCATCAGCTGCATCAAACCCTTGGCGCCAGCAGCAGAAACAGCGTCAGGATCACCGCCAGACTCCCGCGCAATCACCGCCCGCAAAAGCTTAGGATCGAGGCCAGTACTTCGGCTGGCTTTATCAATGCTCGATTCGATCATCCAGCCTTTGGAACGTTGAGGCAGCTTGCTTTTAAGCGTATCGAGAATTTGCGCAAAATCAGGAGCACCATCAGCAAAGGGCTCATCTGTCGCACCGGTCTGATCTGTTTTGTCTAGAGCATAGTCTGTGTGTAGACTCTCCATGCGGGCTAGGATGCGGTTGAAGTCAGCGTTATAGTTGAGCATGGCAGAAAAAAAATAGGGGAAACCCTTACTGCTTCTTTTATGCCCAATCTTTTCGATAGAACGCTAAATACTCCAAAAAAGGGGGCTAACTATGCCCCAAACCCCATTAGAACTTGAAGAAACAAAGCATTGGACTAGAAATTTTTAAAGAGCTTTGGTCTTTTTCAATGCTCGCTTAACGAGCTCTAAGCTCAAATCTTTGCAACTCAGCTCCCAACACACACAAAAGCGATACTCCTCTCTTCAGACAGTCATCTTTTACCTTGCTCAGATTCACGCTCTCAGAGACATTGTAGTCGACAGTGACAGCATAACCTTCCGCCTTCAGCGAACAAAGAACCTGCTCTAAAGCCACAAAATCAGCCCCCATATCGACTAGATGAGCCCGAGGCAAAGCGCCAACCAAGAGCACAGGTAAATCCAAAAGCTCAAGCAAACGCTCCAGACCCAAAGCCCAACCGAAAGCCGGAGTAGCAGGCCCCGCAAAGAGCTCTAGCAGCTCATCATAGCGCCCACCGGCACAGATCGTGTTTTGGGTAGCAAGAGAGGCGTTTTCTAAAGCTTTAATCTCAAAAACATTTCCGGTGTAATAATCGAGCCCTCTCACCAAAAAATCATCGACTACATAAGGGATCTGCGCTCTACCGAGAAGTGCTAAAAGATCCAGAAAATCGCTCTTCATTTCCCCACCCAAAAAAGCCGAAGGCCTTGGGGCAGAGGCACGATAAAGAGCGCTGTCTTTAGGGTCTTTGCAGTCGAGAGCCCGAATCGGATTAGTCACTAGACGCCGCTGACAGTCTGGGCAGATCTCAGCTTGGTGCGCTTCTAGAAAGCTTCTTAGCTCAATACTAAAAGATTCTTTTGAGGCTTTATCTCCTAAACAATTTAGCTGCAAACTCAGATCTTTCACTCCCAGAGCCGCAAACAAATCCCAAGCCAATTTAATGCCCTCAAAATCTTGACCGCTCCTGCTCTGCAGGCGACCAAGACCGAGCATTTCCACCCCTAGCTGGTGAAATTGGCGAAAGCGCCCCTTCTGAGAGCGCTCATAACGAAACATGGCCCCCAAATAGAAAAGTCGAACCGGCTTAGGAGCCCGATCGAGGCCACTGGTCAAATAAGCGCGTGCGACAGCAGCAGTACCTTCAGGCCGCAAGGTGAGCGAGCGATCAGAGCGATCGAGGAAAGTGTACATTTCTTTGCTGACTATGTCACTGCTCTCGCCGGTGGCTCGGGTAAAGATTTCTGTTTGCTCAAAGATCGGAGTCCGAATCTCCCCAAAGCCCGCGCAACGAAGAAAGTCAGTAGCTTTTTGTTCTAGTTGCCGCCAATATTCCGCTTCTGCCGGCAATAAATCAGCTGTACCACGAGGAGGATTTTTCGGTCTTTCCATGCTAACCCTCGATCAGCCTCGCAAGCGCAAGACCAGGATCTGCGTTTTCCAAAAGACTAGTACCGATCAAAAAGCCATCATAGCCAGCTTCACTGAGAGCAAGCAGATCACGGCGTTCAGACAAGCCCGATTCGCTCACCCAGAGTTCGTGAGATTGTTTTTGCGAGATCAGCTCATAAGAAGTCTCAAGACTGACCGAAAAGTCTTGTAGGTTACGGTTATTAACCCCGATCAGGCTGGCTCCAGCCATTTGGGCTTTTTTTAGATCGGCTTCGTCATGCACTTCGACCAGCGCTTCCAGCGAGAGAGTTTTGGCCAGCTCCAACCAAGCAACAAGGCTATCAGAGTCAGTGATGGCAGCGATGATCAAGACCAAGTCTGCTCCTAGCAAACGGGCTTCATAAAGCTGATAAGCGTCAACGGTAAAATCTTTCCGCAAAACAGGAACAGTGACAGCAGCCCGCACGGCCAGAAGATCTTCGTCAGAACCGTGGAAAAAATCGGGCTCTGTGAGCACAGAGATACTAGCCGCCCCAGCAGCTTGATAGCTGAGCGCGATAGCGCTGGGATCGAGAGCTGGTCTGATTCCACCGGCAGAAGGCGAATGGCGTTTGATCTCGGCAATGATCCTCGGGTGGCTAGAGACTTGCTTCAATGACTGCATCAAAGAAATCGGCGACCTAGAATGATTGTTAGCCCGTTCTGCCAGCTCGGCTAGGGGGCAAGAGAGCTTAAGTTCGGCCACGCGCTCCCTACGCTTAGCGGCTATTTTGGTGAGGATATTTGGCATACAAGGCTCTAGCTACTCCGTTCAAGGATAACTCTTCAGGAATGATAATTGGATTATTTGGCTGAAGCTGCTGCAGGAGCGCAGCACATTTTTGGCCGAGAGCAATGAGCACTAGCTCTTCGCTGAGCGCTTGATTTCTCTCCTGCTTGAGGCGTTTGAGAAAGATGCTGGCTTGTTCACTGCTACCAAAGCAGAGCGCTTTATTTGGTTTTTTTTGGGCTAGAAACTTTTCCCAAGGTTGCCAGTTTATTTGGGCTAGCTCTTTTTGCTGATAAATTATTGTGCTGCTGAGCTCAAAACCTCTGCCGGTCAGCTTAGAACAGAACTCACTGGCTTGATTGGGCTCTCCGAGCCAACAATGCACTTTTGCCTTTTGATCTTCAGGGTCAAAGAGAGGAGCGAGATTCCGAAAACCGGCTTGTTCTGGACAAAGACTGACGCTATAACCGAAACCTTTTAGCAGCTGAGCGCTCTTTTGGCCTGTACAGGCGAGTTTAGGAACCAGAAAGTTTTGGCTAGCTTCCCTGATAAGCAGCGAGAAGAGCAGATGAACGGCGTAAGGGCTAGAAAAAACCCAATATTCAGCTTGTGAATCGCTCAACGCTCTCAGCAGAAAATTACTTGAAGCATTATGGCTGAAAGCTACATTAGTCCTGAATTCTGGCGGCTGAGAAAAGAAAAACGAATTCGGGCTAAAAACAAAGCAAACCGAAAACTCAGGGAAAAATCTCAAAAGAAAATCTAAGCAATCACCAAATTAGGATTTTCAGCTGTACGCAAAGTTTTATTTAGCGCATCAACAATCAGACTAGTCTGAGGAGTATTAAGCCTCAAAAACTGTAAAATTGCGGAAAATTGTTTTGCCAATGGCTTAACTTCCCTCTCGCTGCGCCCTTTACTTGAGGCACTATTGAATTCTGAAGAAGAAGCGTCTGTAGTCGACCGACTGGGCGAACTAGAATAGGTTGGAGAACATCTAAAAGGGGCTGAACAGGAGCTAATAGCTAGAGTCAAAGCATTTCCTCAGTAAATCCTTTTGAAGTATGTCAGAGCCTTTCAGATAAGTCAATGACTTTTTGAGAACTATTTGTCATTTTCCGGAACTCCTTCCTCAAGCCTTGTAAACACTAGCTTTTCATCATCATAATCGACGCTAAAGGCGCTACCGGCATTGAACTCGCGGCTTAAGATCTTTGAGGCCAGCACATTTTCAATCTCTTTTTGCAGCACACGCTTCAAGGGGCGAGCACCGTAGATGGGATCGTAGCCAGATAGAGCCAAATGCTCTTTTGCGGCGGCTGAGACAGTCAAACGCAGCTGTTTTTCCGCTAGTCTCTCTTCCAGTTTGGCTAGCTGGATTTCGACGATTTTTAGCAAATCTCCGGTACGCAAAGACTGAAAGACAACGATTTCATCGATTCTATTGAGAAACTCTGGCCGAAAGTGACTGGACAGCACTTCTTTGATCTGTGAGTCAAGCGCTTCGGAAGACTCAAGCTCAGCCTTGCCAGCCCCGATCGCCGAACGTAGTTGCCGCTCAAGGATGAGCTGACTGGCCAGATTGCTGGTCAAAATCACAATGCAGTTCTTGAAATCGACAGCCCGTCCCTGTGAATCGGTCAACTGGCCTTCGTCTAGCACTTGCAGAAGAGTATTGAAAATCTCAGGGTGCGCTTTTTCCACTTCATCAAAAAGAATGACCGAGTAGGGGTTGCGGCGAACCAGCTCAGTCAGTTGACCTGCTCGCTCATAGCCGACATAACCCGGTGGCGCCCCGATTAGCTTCGAGAGCGAATGCGCTTCTTGGAACTCACTCATATCGAGCCGAATCATCGAAGAGACACCACTGAAGACCACACTCGCTACTGCTTTGGCCAGCTCAGTCTTACCGACACCGGTCGGACCGAGAAAAAGAAAGGAGCCGATCGGACGACTGGGATCTTTTAGGCCAGCTCGCGCCCTTCTGATCGCCTCAGAGATGGTTCTCACCGCTCCGTTTTGGCCTATCACTAGCGCTTGCAGCTCCTCTTCTAGATGCAGAAGACGATTCATTTCATTGTCTAATAGCTTCTGCACGGGGATTTGTGTCCAAGCTGAGACTATGGCTGCTATATCGTCCTCGTCTATCGCTTCTTTGAGCAGACGATTAGTTAGTTTTGAGGCAATTTCTTCCGCTTCTTTCAGTTCATGCTCTAGGCCAAAGAGTTTGCCATATTTTAGCTCTGCTGCTCGCTGCAAATCGGCAGCCCGCTCTGCTTCGTCCACTTCTACTCGCACTGTCTTGATTTTTTCTTTGAGCGCCCGAATGCGACTGATCGTCTCTTTTTCTGCTTGCCATTGGCGGCGCATCTCTTCCGATTCGCTTTGCAGTGTATTTATCTCTTGGGTTAGCTCAGAAATCTTTTGGGCATTGAACTCTTCTAAATCTTGTTCGCGTTGCAGGGCCGCCTTCTCGATCCCGAGCTGAAGCAGCTTTCTTTCCACTTCGTCTAGGCTAGCCGGCAATGAATCGATCTCAAGGCGTCTGCGAGCAGCCGCTTCATCGATCAGATCGATCGCTTTGTCGGGAAGGCGTCTGTCTTTGATATAGCGGGCAGAAAGCTTAGAAGCGGCGACCAAGGCTGAATCTCGAATGCGCACTCCATGATGAATCTCGTAACGTTCTTTCAGTCCACGCAAGATAGAAATAGTATCTTCTATATCTGGCTCGCCTACCGCTATCATCTGAAAACGCCTTTCTAGAGCGCTGTCTTTTTCGATAAAACGCCTATATTCGTCGATTGTAGTCGCCCCAATGCAATGCAGCTCTCCACGGGCAAGAGCAGGCTTGAGCAGATTGCTGGCGTCCATGCCGCCCCCTTCAGAGCTGAGCGCCCCTGCACCGACCACCGTATGCAGCTCGTCGATGAAAAGCACAATGTCTTTGGCGTTTTGCACTGAGTTCACCACCGCCTTCAGCCTTTCTTCAAACTCTCCTCTAAACTTAGCGCCAGCGATCAGGGAGCCCATATCGAGCGAAAGCACGCGCACTCTTTTCAGTGATTCCGGTACATCACCGCGCACTACTCTTTGGGCTAGTCCTTCCACTATGGCTGTCTTGCCGACTCCGGCTGCGCCGACCAAGACGGGATTGTTTTTGCTACGACGGCTCAAAATCTGCATCACTCGACGCACTTCATCGTCTCGGCCTATGACGGGGTCAAGTTTGTTTTGGCGTGCTTGTTCGGTCAGATCGATACAGTACTTGCTCAGGGCATCGTGTACTGCTTCGGGGTTGGAGTTGGTGATTCTTTGATTGCCTCTGATTTTGGCTAAGGCGATCAAAAAGCTCTGTTCGGTGAGGCCATTTTTTGCTAAAAGCTCACTGGCAAAGCCTTTGCTCTTAGGGTCCAATAGGGCTATAAAGATATGTTCGGGGCTAAGAAACTCATCGTAGATTAATTTTTTCTTTTCGGCGGCCAGTTCGAGCAGCTCACGAGAGCGACTAGACACCACCAAACCTTCTGGCCTTCCGAGGGGGCCGGTTAATTTTGGGGCTTTAGCCAAAGACTCTTCTAGTGGGTTTTGGAGGGACTTTTTTTCTATTTTGAGTTGATCTAGGACTTTTGAGAGTATAGTTTCGTCGAGTGAGAGCAGACTCAAGAGCAGGTGTTCCGGTTCTACTGCACCGTGGGCAAAACTTTGAAGGAGCACTTGGCATTTTGCTAGGGCTTCTTGGGTTTTTTCTGTGAAGTTTTCGAAGTCCATTTTTTCTTTTGCTTAGCTTAATCCTTTGATCTTAGCTCTTGATTTTTGCACTGGAGGTTATGGAAGTTATTTATCTTGGGGGACTGACGTCCCCCAAACCCCCTTTGATTAGGCTTTTCGATTTCATTAGAGGGGATTTGGGGGCGCTAGCCCTCAGTCGTCATCCTCAGCAACCACAACCTCTTCCCACTGCACAGCAGCCCGCCGTCTCTCTTCTACCTCAGCAATCAAAGTAGTCGGATTATCGAGAGGATCGCTCATAGGCCGCAAAATGATCTTACGAGCTCCAGGCATAGCCAACTCAACTCTATAGTCGGGCTTGTTCGGGTCCGGAGGCTCTTCAGAGATGTCAGTCAAATATTCGATCTTCAAATACTCAAAAGAACTGACGTTGATATGAATGCGTCTATTGAAGAAAATCGTCGCCTGCTGCTCGTCTTCGAAAATCTCAACGATAAAGCCGATCCGCCTGAGCATTTCTTTTCCATCGATCTCTTCGGTATATTCAACCTGATCGAGGCTCTGGAGCACACGAATGATGTCTCTTTTGTGAAAAACTACACCATTATCGAGAATACACGGAATTTGAGTATCCATAATTGATTTCATTATTATAAATCAGAAGTGGAAGCGTGATTTAATATGATCGTGTAATGGAAGAAAATCATTGATTGCAATAGTAGGCGGTGGGCTTGCTGGACTAGCAGCAGCCATAGAACTTCAAGAACAGAATATCCCCTTCAAGCTCTTTGAAGCAGCTCCTCGTTTTGGTGGGGTGCTTGAGACTATCACCGAAGGAGGCTACCGCCTCGATTATGGCTTCCAGATTTTGCTTGCCGCTTACCCGAGCTATAAAAAACTAAACAAGCTGGGCTACCTGAGTGGACTAGCTCGGGAAAGACTGCTTCCCGGTATGTATGTCTGTAGCCGGAAAGCTAAGCCCATCTTGGTGGCTGACCCATTGCGTAGACCGGATTTGTTGATGAGCACACTACTGAATGCTCCTCTCAGCTTGCGTGACAGACTAAAAATCACCAATCTTAGAGCAAATTTGGCGCTTCGTTCTTTCGATAGCTTGCTGGATAGTCCAATAGAAGGTGAAATGACTCTCCTCAACTATCTTGACCAGAAGGGTTTTTCTGCGGAGATGATCATTTCCTTTTTGCGGCCTTTTTTTGGAGGAGTTTTTGCCAGTGAGGCTCTTGAAGTACCGGCCAGTTCATTTTTGTTTGTGATCAAAGCCTTCTTTGAAGGGGACGCCGTTTTCCCCGCGCAAGGCATCGGTCACTTCCCAAGGCACCTAGCCACCAAGCTTCCCCCAGAGTCTCTATTTTTGAATAGACCAGTCAGTAGTATCACTCAAGGAGCCGGAAGCGTTGAGCTGAGTTTTCCAGAAAGCCCCAGTGAAAATTTTGAGGCTGTGATTTTAGCTACTCCGATCGAAACTTCCTATAATTTGCTTGGCGGTCAAGGAGAGCTGGAATACGGCAGGCAAGAATATCAGACAGTTTATTTTCAGAGCACAGTGAGCCTCTATCCCGAGAAAGCGATTTTCATTTCCAGTCATCCTGAGTCATATGCCACTTATGGGGCGCAAGTCTCAAACTTTTCCAGTTCACTAGCCAAAGACGGTCATTTGATTTCGCTGACTGTTTTGAAGCAAAAATACGAGGGCGAGGCGCTCTTTGACCGCGTTAGGGTGGAACTAGAAGATCATTTCCCCCACTGTAAGGGCAGGCTCAGCCCACTAAAACAATTCAAGCACTCTAAGCAAAAGTCTTCTGTCTTGAGCCAGAGTCCGCAGGCTAAGTCTAGGCTTGAGCTAGCCAAGAGCAAACTATTTGGCGTCTGCCCTGAGCGGGTCTTTTTGGCTGGTGAATATTTGCGGGGTTTTTCTTGTCAGGAGACGGCGCTCGCTAGTGGTTTTGAGGCGGCCAAGGGGGCTATTGCTCTTTCACTGTAGGCTAAGGAAGTACTGAATAACTCCAAAACTCTCTAAAAATTTCTAGTCCATTGTCTTGTTCCTTAAAATCTAGCGGGGTATGGGTTAAGTCAGCTGCTTTACCCACCCTGATCTACAGTGATTAAACCTCAAATACTGACAGCGGATAGCTCAGACTCCTGAAGATATTTAGCCTTAGTGCTCTTATAAACTTCCAGCCACTCAGACCCAGTTTTATGCCCAAGCTCTTCAAGTACTTGCGCCAAAGCCGACAAAGCCATCAAACCATCACGATCGGAAACATAACCGAGATGCCCAAGACGAAAGATCTTGCCCTGAAGCTCCAGCTGTCCATCAGCCACCACTATCTGCCAATCTTCTTTTAGCTTGCGTCTAAGATCTTTCACTGAGACCCCCTCAGGAGGAAAAACTGAAGTAATAGCTGCACTAGCATCTTCATCGCCAGCCAGTAGAGTCAAACCCATCGCCTTTACCGATTGGCGGACAGTCTCACGGAGGCGCTTATGTCTGAGCCATATTTTTGGCATTCCTTCTTTGACCATCATCTGAAGAGTCTGATCGAGGGCACAGACTAGTGAGACATTTGGGGTGAAAGCGGTAGTATCTTGGCTGAGCGCCTTGAAGGCTTTAGTCCAATCCCAATAAAAACGCGGAAATTTCGATTCGCCATGAAAACGCAAAGCCTTCTCGCTAGCCCAACTAAAAGTAAGACCAGGTGGGATCATAAAGCCCTTTTGGCTGCCAGAGATGACTACATCCACTCCCCACTCGTCCATCATCATCGGAATGGCAGCTAGGCCAGTGATAGCGTCGAGGCAAAAGAGCGCTTCGCTCTGCTCACGAACAATCTTGGCCAGTTCTTGGACGGGATTGGCGACACCGGTAGAGGTCTCGGAGAAAGTGACTAGCACAAGGCGATATTTTTTCTGACTGAGCGCTTCTTTGAACTGATCGACGTTGATTGCTTGACCGGGAGCATAATTTAGTCTTGTGACATCAGCACCGAAGCTTTCGGCCATATCGGCCCACCTTTTCCCAAAGACTCCGTTCACGCAGGCGAGTACCGGATCGCCGACATTCATCACATTCACTAGTGTGCATTCCATTCCTCCCGTGCCGCAGGCGGCGTAGATGAGCGGTGAAGCAACTTTTGTTTGGGCAATTTCTTTTAGGTTGTGGGTACAGCGCAGCAAGATTTCCGAAAATTCTTTGCTCCGGTGGGGCATTGGGGCTTTTGCTAGGGCTAGGAGGGCTTTTTCCGGTACTGGAGTGGGACCGGGGATCATCAAAAACTGTTTTTCTTCGAACATAGTTCTCTAATTATAGGACTTGCCGCCTTAGTAGCTTAATTTAAGGGCCTCAATTGCTAGAATTTTTTTATAATTAAAACCTAGGAGCGCAACAAGCCATGTCTAGACTAGACGCACACCTCTATGACACCTCCCTAAAATACGTCTCAGACTATGGCCGTGAGCTAATCACCATGCTCGCCCCACACACTGGCGAATATATAGTCGATCTAGGCTGTGGAACAGGCGATCTCTGCCATGAAATCGAGAAAAGTGGCGCCAATGTCCTAGGCCTAGACAGCTCAGAGAGCATGATCGCAAGAGCCAGAGAAAAATACCCTAAAAGCGAGTTTTTGGTAGCTGATCTAAGAAACTTCGATCTGATGAAACCGGCCGATGCTTTTCTCTCCAACGCCACTATGCATTTTGTGACCGATCAAGAGCAGGCCCTAAATCAGATATATAGTAACCTCAAGCCTGGAGGGCGCTTTATAGCTGAGATGGGAGGTCGTGGAAACGTTGCGACAATCCTAGACTGCATGGTGGAAGCGATCAAAGAGGCTGGCTTTTTGGCTCGAAAACGAGAAGAGGTTTTCTTTTTTCCTTCTGTTGGGGAGTATGCTTTGCTTCTCGAAAAATGCGGTTTTCGGGTGAATCAATGTTTCTTTTTTGAGCGGCCAACACATCTTTTGAGTGGGCTGGAAGATTTTCGGATTTGGATTCGGGTTTTAGGGATTCCGTTTTTTGAGAGTATTCCTATGCATCAACATGAGGGAATTATTGAGAGTGCTGTCGGGAAGATGGCGGGTAAACTGCAGAAAGATTCGCGTTATTTTGCTGATTATGTCCGTTTGCGGTTTCACGCTAGCAAAGGTTAGTTTTTTTATTTAGCTTTTCACTGTAGCTCAAAAGAGTTTATTTAATGGGGGCTGTCGCCCCCACCCCCCATTGACTTTGAAGAAAAGCAATAAGTCCAAAGAGCCCTCCAAAGTAATTTCAATCCACATTTAGGGGGAGTTTGAGAGGGGTAGCGCTCAACGCTCAGCCTTGCTGCTAGGATTTGAGTAAATAAACAGAAAAAAATAAAACAATGACTCAAGGCGATATCAGAAAATATCTCAAAATAGAAGGCAGCGACGAAAGAGTCCCCGATGAACTCAAACCAAATGTCCTATTGGCCCCCTTCAATAGCCTAGTAGACGTGATCTATAACTGGGCTCGCTCAAACTCAATCTGGCCCCTGACCTTCGGAACATCCTGCTGCGCCATAGAGATGATGTGCACCGGTATGGCTAACCACGATATGTCCCGCTTTGGCTTCGAGGTCTTCAGAGCCACTCCCAGACAGGCAGACGTGATCATCACCTCAGGAACTATAGTCCGCAAAATGGCTCCCGCCCTGATCACCCTTTATGAGCAGATGGCTCAACCAAAATACGTGATAGCAATGGGTGCCTGCACAATCACCGGCGGTATGTTTCACGACGCCTACACAGTAGTCCAAGGAGTCGATAGAATAATCCCTGTGGACGTCTATGTGCCGGGTTGCCCTCCTAGACCGGAAGCCCTCCTTCATGGCTTCTTAGCGCTCCAAAGAAAAATGCTCCATGAGACAGGCACAGAAAGAAAGAACAGAAGGCATTCGCCTTATATGGGCGTAGACACCGAAACAGGCTTACCCGTCAGCTATGCCAGCTTTGAGCAGAGTATGACCTCATTTCCATTAGCCGAAAAAGAAGAACTCAGTCGTCTAGGTGCCCTCTAGAGCTTTAACCCCTTTGCATTCTGATAAGATCGAAGCTCGATCCATCATCGCCGAGCTCGCGATCAAAGTCACTACTTAAAGCGATCACCCTGTCTACTCTTTCGGCTAGCAGTGGACAATCTGAAGCAAAAACACAGGTGGCGTCTTTGAAATGCGTCCAGATCACTTTGTAGATATTCTCTCTTTCACTGAAGCTCAGACTGCTAAAGGCATCGTCGACGAGCAAGACCTTTGGTTTACGGAGAATCATTCTGGCCAAAGAAAGGCGTGCTCTATCACCGTTGGACAGACTGAGACCACCGTTTTCCAGTTCAGTTTTTAGGCCTTGCGTATGTTTTTCGACATATTGGTCTAGGCCTACAGCAATGGCGGCGGCGTTGATCTCTTGATAGCTGGCATTGCTTTTGACAAGAGCAATATTGTCGAGCATAGTGCCAGAGAGAATGATTGGGGCATGGGGGATAAAACCAACAAATTCATTTATTGAATCGACGCTGATATATTCGATCTCGTATTTTGCTAGTCTGACCGATCCGGCTTCTGCCCTATAAATTTTTTGCATTAGGCGCATAATCGTTGTCTTACCAGTGCCGCTAGGGCCCTTGAGGAGGATTTTCTCTCCTGAGGCAATGGAAAAATTCAGGTTATAAAGTACTTGTGGTTCGTTTGATTTGTAGCGAAAACAGACATCGCGAAATTCGATTTGCCCTAAAGAAGAAGTCTCAGTTTCATTGAGCTTGACGCCTTGATTGAAAGTGTCTCTTTCGCTGTTGAACTTTCCTTCAAATTCCCGAATTGATTTTACTGCTTGCAAAAATTCGATAGCGTCAACGCAAAAACCCTGGAAGTTTTTGAGAATTTTGCGCCCTAACCAAGTGAAAGCGATAAAGATGCCGCTCGCCATAGAGCCGGACAACACTTCGATCGCTCCAAAATAAAGAATGGAAAAAGTCCCCAAATTCCCAATCAAATCGAGAATGATCGAACCCCGACCCAATACTAAATCTTGCTTGTATTGTTCTTGTTGATTGCGCTCGATTTTTCGCATCATGTCCCATTTTATTTCTTGACTAATATTCAGTGATTTGATGCTTTCGATATTATTTAGCGCTTCGCGAAAACCGAGTCGAGTATCGATTTCTCCTTGGTCACGATTAGCAAAATATTTCTTTTCATTGCGCGAAGCAAACTGAGCCACTACAAAGCTCAAAACCAAGAAACCAAGAACGATCAAACCCAAGCGCCAGCTGAAAAAACACAAAACAGCAAAGGGAAAAAGCGTGCAAAGTGTCTGTGTAGAAGAGACCAAAGCCACAGATAGAACCGAAGAGTTTATTTTGAGCAGATCGTAAAGCGTATCTTTATAAGTCTGAAGATGCACTGTCGTAAAAGAACTGAGCGGCGCATGCAAAGCCCGACTGATGATGGTATGAATGGCCATCTTATCGATCCGGAGCATCTGCTTCATGAAGAGCATTGTGCCGACATTCCGCAGCAAAAAATCAGTCACAAAGAGAGCAAAGACAATCACGCTACTGACGGCCAGAGCGCTAAGATCGCCTTCTTTGAGAACTTGCTTGAAGATATTCTTGTACAGAAACGGAATAGCCAAAATAGGCATCTGCGAGGCAAAAGAGACCAAAGCGATCTGAGTGACCAATGTTCTATTGGCTCTCACTAGATCCCAATACCACTTGAAGGTGAAAGTATCGTGATCGTCTTTTTCGTTTAAGACAGTCGGCTCAATCAATAAAACGCTGTAAAGCTCCTTGAAACCGGCGTCAAAGATGCTCATCTGGGCAGGCAACTCGCCCGTGTGCTCTTGCAAGAAGACGCCTTTAGTGCCTGTGATCCAGTGAAAATTTCCTGAGCCTGCTACTAAGACAAAGGGCTTTTTCAGTTCGAGGATTTTTGACCAGCTCAATTGATGTTTTTGGGTGATAAAACCGAGCGATTCGATGTCTTTCGAAAATTCGATGATATTTTTGTGCGAGCTGGATTCGTCGCGAACTGGAAGTGGTTTTTGGTTATAAAATTGATAAATTCGTTCTAGGCATTTCCCAGAATTCGTCGGGTCTAGGTCTAGGTTATCTTTTGTGCTGTGAAAGTCGTCTTTGACGCTTTGGAGCAGATTGCGCAGGAGATTTCTTTCTTGGAAAAAACCTTGGATTGCGCCATGGATTGTTTTTTGCTCAGCCTCAACTGTAGCGGGCTGTGACTGATTTTGTTTGTTCTTCGGCTCAGCACTACGCAAGATGCTGGCTGTTCGGGCTACGCGCGTTTTTAGTTCTTTGAAATCAGCCAAATCGATGCTTGTGGCAAAGATCAAAGTCTCGGCTACTGAGACCAGCTTAAAGCCTGCTTGCTTCAAATCCTCGCGATTGAAGGCTTCTCCGGGCAAGAAGCTCAACTCGGCCGAATTTCGAGAATCGACCTGATCGTCGATCAATTTCCGAAAGTCGGTAGCTGACTGGAGCTCACCTTTCAGGAGCAAGAAGTGGGCATGTTTATGCTTTTCTAGAGACAGAGGCTCGTCAAAGCTTAGTTTCAAGAAAGTATATTCTTCACCACTTTGCAGGGCTCTTTGCGCAAAGTCTTTACCGAAAAAGCTTAATGCCTCCAATTGTTTATTAGAGGTCTTTTCACCGATTTGAGGTATTTCCATAAATAGCTGAACTCTTAGGTTTCAAATACCCGAAAAAAGTTGTGATTGTAACCTTAGAGGAGGCTTTACCCTGAGGGGATCTGTTTACTTGGCTATTTGTGAGCATACTTAGTCCTGCTTTGCGCCCGCTTAAAGTCCGCACTTTTAGAATTCATTAGAGGGTTTGATGGACGAAACCCAGCCTTGACGGAACTCATGCTTTCGATGGGGGTTTGGGGGCTTTAGCCCCCATTATTTGCTTCTTTTAACCTACAGTTGAAAACAAAACTTTTAACTCACTGTATGTTTGGGAAGTTTATTCTATGAGGGGGCCTTCGGCCCCCTCATCATTAATATTTCAAGTAACCTACAGTGAGCTATAAAACCTTAGATCACTGTAGGTTAGGAAATTATTTATCTTAAGGGGCTTTGCCCCTTAACAACCCTTTGATTGAACTTAAGAGGGGACCTTCGGAACCCACAAACTAACCACTAGGATTGAGCTTTGACCAAATCCCACCAATCTGAGCATTGGACGGCGATTCAGCATTATCAACAGTCTCAAAGTCAAATGGAGCCTGTCTAAGTGCTGGCTTCACCGGATTTCTCTCAGCAACATTTGGAGCATAATCAGCCGCCGCAGCCTCACGAGCCAGATGCATGTGCATTTGAGCCGTTTGCGCGGAAGTGTGACTCAATAAATCAGGCGCAGGCTGAGCAGCAACTGGTCTGTTTTGAATGAACTGAGGAGCAGCAGCCTGAGGCTTGTTCGTAAAAGTCTGGGCAAGCAAAGCGTCTTTGTATTCTAGCTCCCGTTGGCGGAGATTGAGATTGTTGGTCAGCTCTTCCATCGAGCCTTCTAAGTCTCTGATGTGAACCAACATCTGCTCTTTTTCTCCGTGAAAACGCTGCTCAATCTGTTGCGAGCGCTTAGTGGCTTCGATGATCTCTCCTCTGATCGTGGTCTGTTCGTCGGCTAAGCGGACTTTCAGATCAGTCAATTCACGCTCTAGAGCGTCGCATTCGCGCGATTTCAGTTGGTGCTTTTCGTCGAGTTTGTTGCGTATCTGCAGAAGCTCAGAGATTTCCGATTGCATTTGCGAGATTTGCTTCTCAGAATCTGCTCTGTATTCACGCAGCTCACGAGAGTATTTTTGGGAAAGAGTACTCTCCAAATCCGCCTTTTCGCGATTCAGTTTGAGCATTTCTTCGCGGAGTAGTCCATTGTCTTTGTCATGCTCGGCGCGGAGACCGTCAATGTCTTTTTCCATGGAGCCTAAGCGCTGGCTCATTTCTGAGTTGTTGTCTTTCAGCTTGCGATTTTCTTGTTGAACCAACTCTAATCGTTCTAGAGCTTCTTCAAAACGAGCTTGGTTGCGCTCAGCTTCATTGGCTTTCACCAAATAGTTGTTCATCAAGATCTGGAACTCGGGGCTTGCAGCCGCTTGCCTTTCTTGCAAAAAGCCTATACCATCGGCAATCTTTTGCAAGATCTCGTTTAACTTAAAGGGATCGATATGTGCTTCCTGACCGGACATGTTTCCTCTTATACTTATTGATTCTAAACTGCTCACAGGTTCCGTGGTGAAAACGTCTATCTCTTACAACAAGAGTCAAAATATAGCAAAAGGTTCCCGCGAACTGATTTGCGTTCATGGATTGGGGACATATTCCGGTTGGTTCACTGAAGCGCAAAGCGTTTTAGGCTTAGATGGGATCGCTGTTTCCAGCTTTGATTTGCCCGGTTTTGGTGCAAAACAAGCCCAAGAGCCAACCATCGAAGACTGGCAAAAATCTTTGCAAGAAAATTGGGCGGCAAGTGACTCTCAGCAAAAATATCTGCTCGGACATAGCCTAGGCGGCCTGATCGTCTCCACTTCTTTGCATTTACTCGATCCTAAGCCAGCGGGCGTCATTCTCACTGTGCCTGCTTTTTGGGGTCATCCGGCCAGTTATTCGACTAGGCGTTTCATTGCACCGACTCTCTACAAAGGATTTTTCAGACCTGACACGCAAATTGATCTGCCTTATCCTGACGAAGTGATGCTTTCAGTCAAAGAAGGGCGACATGCGCTTTCTGCCCTGAGACCTCAGATCAAGGCCAGTCTTTTTGTTGCTTGTCTTTTTCACCAACTTAGGGCTTTTCTATGCTTGCCCAGTTGGCGGGATATTCCATTACTTTTGATCGTTGCAGGGCGAGATACGGTGGTTTCCACTACGGCCTCTCGGCTTTTCTTTTCTTTGTGTCCAAGTTTTGACAAGCGCTTTTTATGTTATCCGGCTGCTAGTCATGATTTATTTGTTTTGCCTGAACTAGAACTGATGTTGGGGGAGATCAGTGAGTGGATTTTTCGAGATTCAAACTATTAACCTCAAAGATTCACTGCTGGTTAGGGAGTTTGAGATAGCGATCTCAAGCTTTCAGGGGGTTTGAGGGGCTTCGCCCCCAATAAGTAAAATTCATTACATACAGTCAGTGAGCTCAAAAATATTTGACTTGAGTTGTTTTGTGTTCACTTAAGCAGGCAAAGTAAAACTCTCGCCAACCTGCACATTGAAAGTAACAGCCAATTTTCCGCCAGTAAAGAAGCCGTCTTCACTGTAAATCACATCCAAACGCACTAGCTTGCCATCACTGGCCATCACCACCAAGCCGTCTTTGACGCTCGCAGAAACGATAGTACCGGCCTTGATCTCAGCCTTGGCCTGAGCAGAACCGATAGCCACCTGCAAAACATGCAGAGGAACGTTTCTAAAGAAAGAAATAGCCCCACCATAAACCGGATTTGAAGCGCGTACCAGTGACTTGACCTGTGCACTGTTCATCTTCTCCCAATCAATCAGCAAACTGGTGAGATCAGGCCGCCCGTAATAACGTGATTTACCCTCTTCTTGACGGGTCAGCTTGACCTTTCGAGGGTCACCAGAAGCCGTATTATAAAAGAGCTCGGCAGCTTTGAGCGAAGCGAGCGCCAGTTTTTGAATATGTTGGCCATAAGTGTCTTCCGGCAAAATCTCCACGCGCTCACAATGAAAAACCGGTCCTTTATCGAAGTCTTTGTCCATCTGATGGACGGTTACACCCCCAAAGGGTTCGTTATTGAGGATTTGCCAAAAAATAGGATCTGGCCCACGGTAATGCGGCAAAAGACCAGTATGAAAATTGAAAAAACCAAAGCGCGGCACGCGCAAGATGCTCTCAGGTAGCTTGAAGGGGAAAGTGAGCACCAAGACCACGTCAGCCTTGCATTCGTTTAACCAGTCGCGCAGGTCAGCTTGCATGCTCTCCGGCTCGTCACTGACCAGCACAAAAGGCAATTTTTTCTCCTGAGCCAAAACCTGCAAGCGATAGGTGGTATCGTGCATGATCTGCGGAGCACCTAAGCCTACTAGAGCCCCTTTTTCGAGCAAGAACTCGATGGTGGGGAAAGCGAGAGGGTGATTGCAGAGGAGGGCTACTTTCATGGAAGAACTTTTCTGAGAGGCAACAGGCACTTTATGGGCATATTCTAATCGATCTAGTGATTTTGTTGGCTTGCAGTCTTAGGCGACTGAAATATGGACGATTATTACCGCGATTCTTTTTTATACGAAGTCAATGAAAGCTTTGAGAGCCTCGCCAAGGCCATTGTTGTCTTGACCGAAAATCCCGAAGATACCGGCATCATAAATCTGATCTTCCGCATTGTTCATACCATCAAAGGCTCTGCCGCCACGATGGAATACCATAATCTGGCCAAGCTTTGCCATTTGACCGAAGAGATTTTCGATCATTACCGCAATGTCAAAGAAATGTTCTTCTTTCCGCGCGAAAGCATAGAGCTGCTTAACGCTGTTCTCGATAGTTTTTTCAAGATGACCGAAGCAATTGCTCACGCTAAAAGTGGTGAACCGGCCGAGTGCGCAGAACTTTTAGCTCTGATCGAAAACGATCTGGTCTTAGAGATCAGTAAACTGAAAAAAAATAAGGTGCCTAACCCCCACCCCGAGCCCCCTCAATCCCTTCCTACTCCTCCCATAGACCCCGTCATTGAAGAAAGCTTTGCGCCCAGAATAAACATAGACCTAGAGCTGACCAGTGACTGTCCGATGCCCGGTGTGCGTAGCTTGATGATTCTCAAGGCAATTCAAGACGAAGTACATGTCTTTCAGACAATTCCCAGTGAAGAGCAGTTTTTGAGCGAGGAAGAAGAAAGTCTAAAGGGATTTATGCTCTCAATCGAAAAAACAGAAGATCTCGACAAAATCCTCGAGAAACTGAAACAAATGCTCGACGTTGCCTCTGTCAAAATCAGAACCGAAGAGATCAAACAAAGCCAAAAGACCTATGCTGAAGACCTCTCGATCGAACAACAAGCCCTTAACCAACTCAGCCTAGAGCAAAAAAATAAAATTAAAACCGGCGAACTGAAGCTCTTTGCCGCTCAGCTGATACTAGCCGACGATGTCCAACATCCAGCCGAACAGCTCTATAACCTGATCTCCAATCTGAATTATTATCTTGGAAGTACTCTAAGCAGCCAACCGACCCTAGAGACCTTAGGCGCAAGAGCGGAAAAAGAAGTAACTCTCCAGACTATTAGCCAGCTGCTCGAATCAGCCCTCTCGAGCTCCCACCAAGAAGAAGTGGAAAGACTCAGTCTCACCTTGGTGATTTTGACCGGTGACGATAGAAATACTGTCCAAGATTTTTTGCGCGATGGTTGTGAACTAAAACAGCTCAATATCAGAGATCTAAGCGAGCTAGTACTGGGCCTAGAGCTAGGCGAAACACCAACACAAGCAAACCCAAACAAGCCTCAAGAACTGCTAACGAAACCCACTCAAAACAACCCAAGCGACAGCGAAGCGCAAGGGCAAGCAGCAGCGGGCGAAGACCAAAAGAGCATCTTTGTTCGGGTAAATGTCGGCATCCTCGATGATCTGATGAACTCAGTAGGTGAGCTGGTGATCAACCACAACAGGCTCTCGCTCAGCCTCGGTGATTTCATGAACTCAAACCATAAGAGCACTCTGGGCTATCTGCGCAATGTCACCGGAAAGATCCAAGGCTTAGTGATGAATGCCCGCATGGTCCCAATCAAACAGATGTTCACCCGCTTTCCACGCTATATAAAAAACATAGCTCGCGATCTGAGCAAAGAGGTGGATCTGGTGATTGAGGGAGGCGAAACAGAAATAGATAGGTTGATCACCGAAGATCTAAACGAAATCTTGCTGCACATAGCTCGCAACGCCATCGATCATGGTCTTGAGTCTTGTGAAGAGAGGCTGAGCCTCGGAAAATCGGCTGTTGGCACGCTTGTCCTCAGCGCCCAGCCACAAGGTAACAATATCGTACTCACCATCTCTGACGATGGACGTGGCTTGAATCTTGAGAAAATCTACAACAAAGGCATAGAACGAGGGCTAATAGACCCTGAGAAAACCTCTCTAAGCGATGTAGATCAAATCAAAGCTTTGATCTTCGAGCCGGGTCTTTCTACTGTCTCAGTGGTCAACGATCTCTCTGGTCGTGGAGTGGGGATGGACGTTGTGAGAGACAAAGTAAATCATCTCGGAGGACAGATCAGCATTCAGAGCAGCACAAACATCGGCACTAGCTTTCAGATCATCGTTCCATCGTCAATTTCGATCATTCAGTCTTTGATGCTGAGCATAGAAGATGAGCTTTACGCTATTCCGCTAGCTGACACTACCGAGATTGTGCGGGTTCACAGCAGTGATTTCATTAAGCTCAGAAACTGCCCCACGATCATTTTGCATGAGGAGGTGATCCCCTTAATAGATTTAGGTGATTTTCTTTCAGATCGAGAAAGTCACTCGGTCAGTGGTTTTGGCGAGAAGATTGTGGTGATTGCTTTAGTAGAGGGGAAAAAATACGGATTGATTGCGGGGAAGCTACTTGGCCAGCAAGAGATCGTGATCAAGCCTCTCCCGAAGATAGCGAATGCTAGTGGTTATGTGAATGGGGCTACTATTTTTGGGGATGGTCGGGTGGCAATGATCTTGAATGTGGCTCGGATTGTCAAAACATACTTAAACAATCCGAAGAATCAGGAGGAGCGATGGGAGACTAGAGACATTGATTTGAGTTGTCTTTATGGGAAAAGTGTTTAGATCAGCTGTCTTTAACATGAACCAGCTCACTTGAGCTTATTGAGTTTTTTTTATGGGGTTTTGCATCCCCCAAACTCTCGCTTGAATTAAGCAGCAAGCACAGATTTGGAGAACTCTTTGTCTCATACAAAACCAAAGGGTTTTGGGGCGCAGCCCCTGCTAATGTATGTTAAAAATAATGTAGGTAATTTATAAAGCTCCACCGATGAACGAAATCCCACTAGGTACTATCCCCCTCCAAGCCCCACCAGCTTTTTTTCTCACACTGCTACTCTCAATCTTCTTTCTACACCTAATAGCCGTCTGGATCATGCTCGGAGCAATGATCCTCGGTCTAGTACGCCTAATCCGTGGCACAGACAATTGGAAAGATAGTAGAGCAGTGCGCTTTCTCCCGATCATCATGGCTCTAGCGATGAACCTCGGAGTGCCACCACTACTCTTCTTGCAGGTGCTTTACGGTTACTTTTTCTTTAGTAGCTCTATATTGATCGCCATACCGTGGATCTCCGTTTTCTTCCTACTGATGAGCGGTTACGGCTTTGTCTATGCCGCCCGTTATGCCTCCAAAAAAAACTGGCATGCCTCTGCTTTCCTCGGAATATCCCTAGTCTCAACTATCTTAGTCTCGTTTTTCTTCAGCAATAACGTTCATTTGATGATCAATCCTTCCCTCTGGCAGGAAATTTACTCGTACTCTGAGAGCGGCTTTCAGCTAAATCCTCAGTTATTGCAGGTCATCCCTCGCTGGATCTGGGCCATTGCTCCTTGCTTGGTGGCAGGAGTAGCCCTGATGAACTCTTCTAGAGCTTGGTGTCTTGGAGCAGCTCTGCTCAGCACAGTTTGCCTTACTGCTTATAGTCTTCAGATGCCAGCCGGTATGGCCGAAGACGGTCTGGTGCGCTTCGCGCTGATCTCCGATTTTGCCCTCCAAGGAGTATTGGTTTTGCTGGTCAGTTTTATCCCAAACAATCAAAGCAAGATCTTCACCTACTCGCTCTGGGGCTGGCTAGTAGTTAAAAGCGTAGTGACAGTTGCGCTGCGTCACGGTATCAGATTGTTTTCACTGAATCCCATATATGACCTGAGCGCTCTACCCCAAGAAACCAACTGGCCCTTAATTGGGGTCTTTTTTGGAGCGCTGATCATCGGGTTCAGCTCGATCATCTGGATGCTCAAAAATGCTAGGAAAGAAGTTAGTATCTAAAAATCATGAACACTGAAAACTCAAACGCAACCAATCAAGAGATTGAACAAGAACAAGTAGTCTCACCGGCAAAAAGAGCCTTCATCTTCGCCACAGTCAGTGGAGCAGCGGCGGCTTTTGCTGCGGGAATTGGTTTTGTCGCTTTCCGCTATGTTGTCACCGGCAACGATACCGGCAACGATTCGGCTGTCACGGAAGTGAAAATCGACGGAGCAGCTGAGATGCCCGCCAATTCCTCAAAGACCTTCAAGTTCGGTAGTAAGCCCTCGATTTTGATCAAAGACCCTGCTGGCGCTTACTTTGCCTATTGTTCAGTTTGCACGCACCTTGGTTGCAACGTCGCCTTTCAGCCCGACCAAGAACGGATCTTCTGCGCTTGTCACGGTGGGGTTTACGATTTCAAGACTGGCAAAAATGTCTCCGGTCCACCACCAGCTCCCTTGAGCGTTTACAAAGTCGAAGTGAAACCCAACGGTATCTATGCACTCAGAGCTTGATCTTCCCTTATAATTTTTATCTATGAATTTGCAATTAGAAAAGATCGATAGACAAATAGGCCAAACGCTGCAAAACATCGAGTTTGAGCTCAATGAGCGCCTAAAAATAAAAGAGATAGCAGAAGTGGCCAGCCACAAGACTGTCCCCATTCACCAACAATCGATCTGGTATTACTTTGGCGGTATCTCACTATTCTTCTTTGCTGTGCAGATGTTCACCGGCATCTTGCTTTTGTTTCAGTATGAAGCAGGCATTGGGACAGCGCACGCCTCTATGCTCAAGCTCATCAATAAAGTCGAATTTGGCCGCGTGATTCGCTCAGCGCACAGTTGGTCAGCCAACCTGATGGTGCTTTCGGTGATGATTCACATGTTTAGCGCTTACTTCATGAAGGCTTACCAAAAGCCACGCGAGTTCACTTGGATCAGCGGCACTATTTTGCTTTTCCTCACTGTTACCTTGGGTTTTACCGGTTATCTATTGCCATGGGACGATTTGGCTTACTTTGCCACAAAAGTCGGCTTAGAGATAGCCCAGACTACTCCTTGGGTTCAGGCTGAGTGGAGCAAGACCTTCTTTTGGCCCGGCCAGTTGGCTGCTGACATACTGCGTGGAGGAGGTGACATCACCAATATCACCATACAGCGCTTCTTTGGCTTGCATGTGGTGGTTTTGCCTTGGATTTTCACTGGTTTTTTGGGTTTTCACTTGTTTCTCGTCCAGCTGCACGGCAACAAAATTCCGAAGTATATCGAAGAGACTAAAAATTATCGGAGCATTGCTTTTTTCCCGAATTTCTTTTACAAAGACATGTTTGCTTGGCTGGTGTGCTTGAACCTGCTCGCTATTCTAGCTGTGGTGTGGCCTTGGCATCTCGGACCTGAAGCTGACCCGCTTGCGGCTGCCATTGAGGGAATACATCCCGAGTGGTACTTTATGGCTCCTTTTGAGCTGCTCAAGTGGACACCGGCTGCTGTTGGTCCGATCAATGGAAAGTTCATTGGGATAGCGCTCTTTGGTGGGGTCAGTGTTTTATTGTTTTTAGTTCCTCTTTGGGATCCACATACCAACACGGGTCGCTTCGCGCGGATTGGGACTTATTATGGGATTTTCTCGCTGTTTGGACTTTTGCTTTTCACTTTCTTCGCTTACTGGTGTTTGGACAACAATTCTATGTGCAATGCTATGCATGGGTTTTTCCCTTCGCTGGTTCACACACTCGGCATCGGTCACTAGAAGGCTAACTCTTAAGAACAGAAATCTCAGCAAAAATCTTATCAATGACAAGCAACAACTCAGACGGCCGAAAAGGCTTAGTCATAAAATGATTTGCCTGCAAGGACACAGCCAAATCTTTATCCGATTGTCCACCCTTAGCCGTCAATATGATGATAGGAATCCCAGCAGTCTCAGAAGACTTCTTCAATTCACTACAAACCTGAAAGCCTGTCAAATGAGGCATCTGAACATCGAGAAGTACTAGATCAGGTTTCATCTCCCGGCAAAGATTGAGCGCGTCTTGGCCATTATCGACCTCAATCAGCGTATATTTTCGCGAAGCGAGCGTAGCTTTCACCAAAAGCCTCAAGGATGGCTCGTCATCAGCAACAATTATTTTCTTAGACATAAATATATCTTCCCTAAACCTTCTCTAAAAGCTATTATTGACAAGTTTTCAACCCAAAGCACTGGGCAAATCCCTCTCATGACCGGTAAACACCCCACAATAGCTGAACTGGAGCTGGACCTCCAAACCCACTTCAACAATCTTGACGAAATCTCAAGCCACAATCACCGCAAAGTATCGAATGCTTTCAGCAAGACAGGCCTAGCCAGCGAACATTTCAACTCAGGTAGCGGCTACGGGCACGATGAAACTGGCCGCCAAAAACTAGACCAGCTCTTCGCTCACTGCTTTGGGACTGAAGCCGCCCTAGTGAGAGCCTCGCTAGTCTCAGGCACTCACGCTATAGCTTGCGCCATCGAAGGAAATCTAAAACCCGGTGACGAGCTAATTTTTGCTCTAGGCAAGCCCTACGATACGCTAGAACCGATGTTGGTCAGACTGAAAGAAAGACTAGGCGTAAAAGTAACAATCCATGAGCCTGCCGACTGGAACGATCTAAACTCACTCAAGGTTTCACTACTGGCAAGCCTAACCCCAGACACTAAGATGATCGCGTTCCAACGATCTAGAGGCTATAGCCCCACCAGACCATCGCTAAACGTCGAAACCCTCGGTGAGTTGATGCAGACCGCTAAGAAAGCGGCTCCAGAAGCGCTTATCTTTGTCGACAACTGTTATGGAGAGTTTGTAGAAAAGCTCGAACCGAGTGAACTGGGAGCTGATCTGATTGCCGGATCGCTAATCAAAAACCCCGGTGGCGGCATAGTGACTAGCGGCGCCTACATTGCCGGTACTACTGAGGCCGTCGGCTTAGCGGCTGAACGCTTCACGGCAGCGGGTATAGGAGCAGAGGGAGGTGTGAGCTTTGGGACATTGAGAAGCATTGCTCTTGGGCTTTACTTAGCGCCTCTGATCGTCACTCAGGCGCTCAAGAGCATGGTTTTGGCTGCTCGGGTGTTATCTTCTAGGGGCCTTGGTGTTAGTCCTAGCTGGTCAGAGGAGCGGAGCGATATCATTCAGCGGGTGGATCTGGGTTCTAGAGAGCGAATTGTTGCTTTTTGCAGTGCCTTGCAGGCAGCAGGTCCTGTTGACGCTCATTTGACGCCTGTACCGGCTGTGACGCCGGGTTATTGTGATGAGCTGATTATGGCGGCTGGGACATTTGTGGAGGGTTCTACTATTGAGTTTTCGGCTGACGGGCCACTTAGAGAGCCATTTTGTGTATTTTTGCAGGGGGGTTTGAGTTATCAGTACACGAGGTTATTTTTTATGTCTGAGGTTTTTGAGGGATTTCTGGGGTAATTATTTAGAGAGTTTGTTTGGGATCTTTTTTGCCCACCCCCTAGCCCCCTCCCTATTTCGCTTCGCTGGGAGGGGGAACATGAAAGTGATTCCTTGAGAGGACTGCGCCCTTCAAACTTCCGCTTTAAAGAATGAGCTCAAAGTTTTTTGGGTTCGTTTGAGAATCTGCTTTTATTTCTTTGCATTTTCCGAGGGGTATTAGGGGACGCTAGTCCACACCCTAGCCCCCTCCCTATTTCGCTTCACTGGGAGGGGGAACATGAAAGTAATTCCTTGAGGGGACTGCGCCCCTCAAACTCCCGCTTTAAAGAATGAGCTCAAAGTTTTTTGGGTTCGTTTGAGAATATGCTTTTATTTCTTTGCATTTTCCGAGGGGTATTAGGGGACGCTAGTCCACACCCTAGCCCCCTCAAACTCCCGCTTGAAAGAATGAGCGATCAAAGTTTTTTGGGGGTTGGTTCAAGAATCTGCTTTTATTTCCTTGTGTTTTCCGAGGGGTATTAGGGGACGCTAGTCCCCTAAGGAAAAATAACTTCCCAAACCTTAAGTGAGTAAAAGCAGTCTCGAGACTACTGGAGGTCAAAAGAATTTAAATAATGAGGGCTGCGCCCTCAAGCTGCCTGAGAACTATTTGCTCCAGAACCCAATGATTTCACCAGCTCTTTTCTAAGACTATTGAGCTTGAAAAGATAACCCCTGACATCTTCACTGAGCTGACGAAAACCAGACTCTAACTCTTTTGCCATACCGTAAGTAGCCTTGTCTTCATCGGAAACCGTCGGCGTCCCATGCTGCCAATAAGCAGTCCCATCAAGGATCTTGGGCGCCATAGCCGCTTTCGCTAAATTCCCTGACTCTTCCTCCAAAAAGCCCAGATTATAAACCTTGCCGCGCTCAGCTTGGCTTCTTAGATCTTCAAAGGGGGTTTGCTTGAGCCAGATTTGCGTAAACTTGGCTATCAACGAATCGATGAAATTCAAAAAGCCCTGAACGACGCCCCGATCAGCACTCCCAGATCGGAAAGTAGCCTCACGGCTTGCAACCTCGCCCTTGCTTTGCGCTAGCTCAGTCTTCATCTCATCTAGGGTGTCATTGATGATCGAAGAATTGTCCGATAATGAAGTCCCCTGATCGATGATGTCAAAATAAGGCTCAGCCAAAGAACCTTTGATCTCACAACGAATGGGCTGATAATATTCTTTGATTTTGATGCTCGGAACCAGTTTTTTGGTAGCAATCACATGCGATCCTTCATGCATATTCACCCCACCAATGGTGGAGTTAGCCATCTTGTTTGCCGTGATTAGCCCGATCAAAGTGCGCACATCGGCCTTCTGGCCTGTTGAGTTCACTATTCCGATATAGGCGTGCGAAACGGGATCATAAAGCGCAATGAAACTACCGTCAGTCCGCTGCAGATCAGCTTGCATCTCTTTGATCTCGGCAAATTTGGCGGCTGTCTGCTCATTGTTTAGGTCTACTATATAAGCTTGATTTGAGATGCATGGCTGCTCTTCCGCTTCGCGGCCTTTGGGGACAAGCTTGTATGGGAGAGCTTGGATCACCGACTGGGGGAGACTGGGCGCTGCTATTTTTTTATTGCTATCGTCATCAGGACTAGGCGCGCTCTGGCTACTGCTTGGAGCTGCCGCCATAAATCGATAGGGATTTTGATTGCCAATCCTTGTCATGTCAATGAATAAATAAGCTAAATGTATAAACTAAATATAATGTTTCTTTAACCTTTATGATATCACCCTTTTGTTTTTTTGCCCAGCCTTGAACTAAAATCTAAGAAGTGTTTATAGTGGGGTTTAGAGCAGCTTGGAATCAATGCTTAAAGAAATGAGCAAAGACTGGATCAATGCTACCAAAGCTGGCGGCCACGCTTTCGTCAACTGCCTTTCTAGCAAATTCCCTCAATACATCAAAGCAATTGCCCAGTCTTACCCAGGCTCACTGGTGATAGTCTTGGCTCCAACCATGGAAAGGGTGGTCTTCGAGTTACAGCGCCTACAAGAAGAAGGACTAGAAGGCTGCGTCAGCCTCACCAGCGATCTGTTTCCCACCCAAACCCGCAAAATCCTAGGCCAAACGGCCGATGGAAAAGCCTCTGTGCTCTTAATGACACCAGAGCTTTTTCACCATTGGTTCAGTCGCGATCTGGCCGAAAGGGAAAGCGATTTGGCCAAACGAATGAGTGGCGATCTGGGGTCTTTGCTCTCTAGACTAGAAGCCATTGTCTTTCTGGAAGCCGACAGATGCCAAAGCACTCACCCCGCTTACGCTCATCGCTATCGCGATTGTCTCTTTTTGGCCAAGAAACTCGGCAAATGCATCTACGGACTTTCTTATAGCTTCAGTGAGAGTTTTTTGCGGGAAATGCGCACAGCGCTTACAGACTTTCATTATCAAAGCGAGCCGATGGCCGTTCCCGGCGTTGGTCTTTATGTCCGTTATTGCTTTTCTGAGGCATCTAAGCGCCAAAATCTAAAGAAACTGCTCAAAATCCCAAAATCAACAGTCCTTTTCATCCCGCCCAGCACCGCAAATGCCAGCCTGTTGCAAGAGCTGCGATCTGAGGTGCCGGAGTTGAGAGTCTTTCATGACAAGCTTTCTCCAGAGGCTAGACTGGACTGCCTCGATTATTATCTGAAGACAGAAAACCCCGTTCAGATCGTTTCGACCTCTGTCTTTGAGCTTCCCTTCAAGGCTGGCCTGAAACGTTTCATTTATTGGGGGCTACCAAATCTGCTGGAAGATTTTTACTATGAGCTCTCGTATGTGCTCCAAGGACCTGATGCTGACGCCTATTTGTTTCTCTGTGATGATGATTTCAACCTCTCACAAGAACTGAAAGCCTATGACAAACGCAGCTACCAAAAGCTCATTCAAGCCCCCAACCAAAACAAAGTGAAAGCACAGTTTTTGCGCTGGCTGAGCGATAGCCAAAAATGCCGTTGGCGTTCACTGGAAAAGACTCTCCGCGAACATGAGACTCTCGGATCTGACTGTGGGCTCTGTGACGGTTGTCTGAATAGAGGCACTTCACCGCTTGCTCGCTGGTCCATTTTTTGGCAACAACGGAGGTTTCAAGTCGCATGAAATTCAAGCTCTCGCTCACTCTGCTCTGCCTGAACTCACTGGCAACGCTAGCTGGGCCCGGTATGATTCAGTCAGGCAACTCGCCCTCACCAGTAGCCATTCAGTGGGCAAATCGTGGCCTTGATCTCTTTGACCAAGGAGACTATCCTGGGGCGATCGAGGCGCTCTTTGAGGCTTGGAAGCTGAACCCCGAAAAAGCCAACGAATATGCCAAAAACCTGAGCGTAGTCTACAACAACTACGCCAAAAAGCTCTCTGAAAGCGGCAAAGACTCAGAAGCGATCACTATGCTCAGACGCGCTGTCTTTTACGATGAAAGCAATGCAACAGCCTCCCAAAACCTCACTTCGCTACTGCAAGGCCAAAAAATCAAAGCAAGCGATCCCAAAATAAGACTAGCGGAAGCGCGCAGACTGCGAAGCGCCGGTTCAGTAGAAGAAGCAGTAGCCGAATATTTAGCAGCAATGGCCGGTCTGAAAGCCAAAGATCCAGACACTTGGAAAGCCAAGCTCGAGCTAGCGCAAGTCTATCAAGTGCTCACCGCCAAATACAAACAAGCCCCCGTTGGACTAGCTCGCTATGAAAGGATGGCCAGTCTTTTAAAAGAACTGATCACCGCCAAACCAGATGACCCAAAACCCTATATAGTGCTCGGTCGGGGCGATTTGGCGCTAGATAGACTGGAAGCGGCGATCGAAGACTTTGAGAGTGCCCTAAAAGTCTCTCCCAGTGACGAGCAAGCTTTGGCGGGACTGGTGGCCAGCTGGCAAAAAGTGCTAGAAACAGCTCCTAGCGAAACAAACAATCTGCTCGGTCTTGGTGAAGCACTCTCTAGAGCTGGCAGACCTGATGAAGCGGAAAAATATTTTGCAAAAGCTAAATCGCTCAAAGCCGGTGACAAAGACCTTGAAAAGAAAATAGTCGGCTTCAAGCTCTCAGCACAGCAAGGCGAAGCGCTCAAGCTAGCAGACAAAGCGCTTGCCTCCCAGAAAGTCGGCGATTTCCCGAAAGCGATAGCGCTCTACAAAAAAGCCATTCCAATGCTGTCGCCCGGTCCAGAATTAGCGCTGCTTTACTATAACCTTGGCCTTGCTCAGCGCAGTGCCGGAGAGGATCTGGCCGCCAAAAGCTCTTTTGAGCTCGCCCTCAAATACAACCCCAATGACACTGACTCAGAAAAAGCGCTGCTCGCCATGCAGGGCAAAGCGCTCCAAGCCAAACGGACGGCCATCGACGAAGGGATAGCGTTGCAAAACGCTGGCCAGAACGAGAAAGCAATAGCTGTTTACAAAAAACTTCTAGCCAGTGACCCAAATGACGCACGGATTCACTTCAACCTTGGGACAGCCTATCAGGCCAGCTCAAACTACGATGAAGCGCTAAAATCGTACAAGAAAGCGAGCGAGCTGAGCCCCAGTACCCCGGAGTATGCCAGTGCCAGTGAGGCTTTAGCCTCGGCGATGAAGAGTGGGGTCTTTCAGGCTAGTCAAGCTGACGATATGCTCAGAGAGGCGATCGAGTTGCAGCGAGCCGGTCAATTCAAGCTAGCTATACAGCGTTATCGTGAGGCGCTCAAGCTCAATCCCGATTCAGCGCAGGGACACTTTAACCTTGCTACGGCTTACCAAGCTCAGAAACGCTATGAGGAGGCTGTGATCGAGTACCAAAACGCTTATAGGCTCGATCCTAGGGAGTATGCCGAGTCAAATTTCTTCATTGCGAGTGTGTATGAAGAGAGTGGGAGGGTGGGAGACGCTTTGAAGTTTTACAGGCTTTACCTTGAAGATCAACCGAATGGGGCTTATTCGAAGCAGGCCAGTGAGCGGGTTTCTGAGTTGTGATGGGGCTTCTCTTACTGTAGGTTAGGGAAGTTAATTTCTTTAAGGGGCTTTGCCCCTTAACAACCCCTTCTTTAGAAAGCGAAGCGAGGATCGCTGAGGGTCGAGGGGCGTACGGTACGCCCCCGTGGGGCTTGGGGCAAAGCCCCGAGAGGGGGTTCAAAGGGGCTCCGGCGAGCCCCTTTGCCGGGGGTTGGGGGCGGAGCGCCCCAGTAAAATTCCCCTAAAATTAAAGGTGAAACTGCTTACTTAATAAACCCTTCTCTAGAAGGCGTAGAGAAGATCGCTGAGGGTCTAGGGGCACTGCCTCTTAATAACCCTCTGAGCGCGGGATCTGAAACTGTCACTTTAGGTTTTGTGTCCAGAGCAGGAGCATTCCAATCTTTCCTCAAGCATGCTCACTAATAGTCTCGCGCGTCAACTGATAATCAAAAGCCTCAGCCGCCCCAATCCATTCCTCAATCACCTCATCAACACTCAAACCATCATAAAAACGCCCAAGCAACCGAGAAGACTCACTACCATGCTGCAAAACGGACTCTAGCGGCGCCAAAGCCTCTAAAAGCTCAGTGTCACCGGCATGCTCAAGCTGCGCTTCGCTCAAACGAACCTGTACAGCCTCATAATGCGAAGTCTCAGACTCCAAAAGCCAATCAGAAAAATGGCCACTGAGCCCGAAGATAGCCGCCGAGCCCTCGTTTTCATCAGCGAGCAAAGCCAACTGATCTTCCTCAGGCACGCACAGATCAGGCCTAGCCAAGAAGTAACGAGCCCGCATCTCCACCCAAGCAGTCAAAGCCACAATCAAATCCGGATCAGTAGGCAAATCGGCAATACGAAGCTCCACTCGGTTTAGATCGTCAGGCTTAGAAGTACCATTAGGGCGAACTGAAGCCCAATGATGACGAGGATTGAAAAGCTCTCCAGCCGCCAAAGACTCCTCCATCCACCTTCGATAATTCGAGTAACTACCAAATATTGGCGAATGCGTGGGCACTTTCGGAAATGAAGCCCAACGGTAAGACTGATAGCCCGTATACACACCCTGATGAAAAGGCGAAGAAGCCGACAAAGCCAACAACAAAGAAGCCTCCATCCGTAGCAAGTCCGTGAGCCGCACTATCTCTTCAGGATCATCCACCCCGATATTTATATGAATGCTGCTGGTGACTACCTTGAAGCCATATGTAGAAGCAATGAAACGGTGATAAGGATCGTCTGGCTTAGAAAAAGTGATCTCTTCAGAAGCCTTGAGCGGGATAGAACTACCGGGAATGATCGTGTAGTTTTCGTCTAGGCTCTCTAGCGCTTCGCGCAAACGAATTCTTTGTTTGAGATACTGCGATTTTAGGTCAGCAAAACCAAGACAGGGAATGCTAGTGAATTCCACATTGCGGCCATCTGGCTCTACAGTGAACTCAGGGAGTAGATTGCAGATCTCACCAGACAGGGCAATCACTTCACCCTTACGGTTTCCGGTGAATTGCTCGATCTCAATGCCTTTCAAAAGAGATTTGCTGTTCATTCATCGCCCAAAGCCAACAGATTTTAGTATACCCTTCTGCAGCTCTAGCATCTCAGTTTCCTCTGATGGGCTCACATGATCGTAACCGAGCAAATGTAAAAAACCATGCGTAAAAAGAAAAGCCGCCTCTCTTTCCGGTGAGTGACCATACTCCGCCGCTTGAGCAAAGAGACTAGTCAAAGAAATAACAATGTCCCCTAGCTCATAAACAGCTGCGTCAGGCGGGTTTTCTTGCGGGAAAGATAAAACATCTGTTTCCCGATCGAGCTGTCTATACTCACTGTTTAGCTCCCGAATGCGAGGGCCTCGAACCAGATCGAGCGAAGCCGTAACAATTGCACCCGCCGGCAAGGCTAATTTGGTTTGCCTAGTTAGGGCTAGAGATGCTAGGTTAGTAGCGTTGACCGACCACCAAGCCTTTGGCAGCCCTCTATCTCTGGCCGAACAAATCACCTCTAATCTAAAAGCTTTTCCCCGCATCAACATGTATATAAAAAATCTCTCTCTATCTTGCCTCCTTCTAGCCCTAACGGCAAGTAGTGTCTTGGCCGCCCCCAAAACGCGCAAAACAGAAGTCTATCCGGTGCAGGTTGTCAGAAGCGCCGACCAAAAAGAAGACATCAAAGAGATCGGAGCACTGATGAACAACTCCCTAAATGCTTGGAACGAGCACAGACTAAACGATTTGATCAAAGCCTACGCGCAGGATTTCAAAACACAAGACGGTAGCGACCTGAGCAAAGTCTCCCAGAACCTGAAAAAACTCTGGCTCCAATACCCTGACGTCAAAATAGTCCCCCAAGCAGCCCAGCTCTATGTCTATGGCGAATATGCCAGCCTGACGCTAAATGAATTTTCTACCGGAACAGGCCGCAAAGGCGAAAACGGCATACCGGCCGATGGCACTTCAAACCTTAGAGTCTGGACCAGTGGCTATACCCATCTCAAGAAAGTAAATGGCAACTGGAAGATCGTAAGCGAAGAAGTCTTTGAAGAAGAGATGTGGCAGTACTATGGCACTGTAGCCGAGAAGCTCCTTCTAGACGGAAAAGTGAAGCTTAGCCTGCCGGGAAATGTGATAGCGGGCGAAAATTATATAGCTGAGCTCAGTTACGATTTGCCGGAAAATATAAAGGGTCTCGCTTTGATCGAAAGAGTGAATGAGTCAGCCGAAGCGAAAGTCGACTTGAATGAAGAAAAAAGACAGAAAGATCTGAGCTCTCTCAGACGCCCAATCGAGTTTTCAGCAGAGAGAGGACTAAGACGCCTCTTTGCCGCCAATCAAGAAAACCGTGACGAGCTGGTGGTCGGCCAAGTGGAGCTAGTCTCTCTTGAGGGAAAATCACCGCGCTTGGTGGGACTATTAGGCGTGTCGCGGCGCGTTGTTCCTAGACCAAAGCTTCAACCGGAAAATCCAAGCAAAGAGACTAAAGCTCAAAATTCTAGCTTCAAGGAAGAAGCGCTGAAATGAGCCTGCTCGTCCTTGCGGCCTTAAGATATTTGTATAGTCTTTTCAAGCAAAAATGAATAGCCAAAGACCAGAAAGCCGCCGAAATTTTCTGAAAGCCAGCCTGGCCGCCCTAGTGTCAAGCTTGAGCTTGCTTCCTGCTTGGCAAAGCAAGGCGGCAGCTTTAGCCGTCCTCCCCGCCCAAAACCAATGGCTCCAAAGCGAGGGTGGAAACGCTTTTTCTTTTAGCGCGCTCGGTGACATGGGCACAGGCTGGTCCAGCGAGTACAAACTCACTGAGCTGATCGCCAAGTCCAGCCCCCAGAGTGTCTTTTTGCTCGGGGATATTCTTTATCCGAAGGCTGATTTGGGGCTGATTGAGAGCAATTTTGCTAAGCCTTTTAGTGGCTTGATTGCTGGCGGTACGCGTTTTTATCCTTGTTGGGGGAATCATGATTGGGCCGAAAAAAAAGCGATAAACCTGAAAAACTATTTTGCCGCTCCTGACTACTACACTTTTCAGCAAGGGCCAGCCCAATTTTGGAGCTTGAACAGCAATCAGTTTGATTCAGCGCAAAGACTATGGTTCTCAGAGAGCCTAAAAGCCAGCCAAAGCAAATGGAAGCTGGTCTTTTGTCATCATCCTCCCTTTTCGCGGGGAGCTGTCCATGGCAATAGTCCAAATCTTATTCGCGATTTAGTGCCGCTACTAGACCAATACGGAGTGCAACTCTGTCTCTCGGCTCACAGTCACCTTTATGAGCGCAGCGCTAAGATCGGTTCGACAGTCTTCATCACTTCTGGCGGAGGAAGTGCTTCATTGCATGACATAAAGCTTGCCGAAGGCTATCAGAGCCTAGTCTGCGTCAAAGAGCATCATTTTCTTTCTTGTACTGGCAATCCTAGAGAGCTAAAGCTCCAAGCCACCGGTATAGATGGACGCATTATCGATTACATAACAATAAATTAATATATTTTGAACCTAATCTTGATGTAGTATATGGGGACAAAGATTGTTTTTTATAAAGAGCCAAGCAGGTTTGATAGCCTCCAAGAAAAATAAAAGAAAAGCAAGACCACAGTAAGTCAGGAGAAAAAATGCAAGTAAACAAACTAACACCTCTAGGAGCGCAACAAACTATTGCTCCTAGATCAAATCAAGCAACCTTCAAATCTAGCAAAGAAATTAACACTTTCAGCTCAGATCAAGATATCCATTATGGACCGGCATCATCTGCTAAACCAATGACTGGAACCAGAGAATCGGCTCTCATAGACTTCAATAATGACAAAAACCACGTGACCCGCTCAAACAATCTCTGGGTAGCTCATCCTTGGCGTTTGTTTGAGACTATCGGTAGCTTTTTTAGCGGATTTGGCAAATGGTTTTCTGGTGGCGAAACACACTCTTATAACTATTCAGCCGCTTGAGCCTTCCTGAGCAAAGCCCTCCAAAAATTGCTCTTGTGATGGGCAGTCTCAGTGATTGGGAGACACTGAAGGAAGCCTCAGTTCTGCTGAATCATTTTGGGCAAGCTCACATCTCTCAGATCATCTCAGCGCATCGCAGCCCCTCTAAGATGCTCGAGTTCGCTCAGACAGCAGAAAGTCAAGGCCTGAAAATAATTATTGCAGCCGCAGGCGGAGCCGCTCATCTGCCCGGTATGCTCGCTTCATCCACCAGCCTGCCCGTAATCGGTGTCCCAGTCAAGAGTAAAGCATTGAAGGGATTAGATTCGCTCTATTCGATAGTCCAGATGCCTGCTGGCGTTCCTGTTGCCACTATGGCGATCGGGGTGCCCGGTGCCAAAAATGCGGCTATCTTTGCTCTCCGAATACTGGCGCTCAATGACTCAGAGCTAAATAGCAAGCTCAAAGACTATGCTCATGAGCTGCTAGAACTGGTACAAACCCAAAACGAAGAACTGAAAAGCAAGCTCCAGTGAAACCGATTGGGATACTAGGTGGCGGTCAGTTGGCGCTGATGCTCTCTCAGGCAGCTCACAGACTTGGATTTGAGACTATTATCTTCGATCCAGATCCTGACGCGTGCGCGGCCAGCGAAGCCGACCAGCATTTTGCTTGTTCATATACTGACAAACAAGCTTTAAAGAACTTTGCTGATGCTTGTTCGATCTGCACTTATGAATTTGAGAATATCTCTAAAGATTGCCTAGTCTACCTTTTGGGCTATGGAGTCAGAATCCCTCAAGGCCTCAAGGCACTTCAGGTCAGCCAAAACCGCCAAGCAGAAAAGCTTTTTTTTCAAGAGCTAGCCCTCAAAGAGCCCAGCCTAGAAATAAATCCCGTACCTTTCATTCTTCTAGATCCAGATGAGCCTCTAAACGAAAATCTCAATCAATACCTGCCGGGAATCCTCAAAAGCCTAACCGGCGGCTATGACGGCAAAAATCAAAGCAACATACAAGACAGAACAGCTCTAGAGCCCATAACTCAAAAGACACTCCTTGAAAAGAAAATAAAACTACAAGCAGAATTTTCAATGATTGCTCTAGGTCAGCAGACTGGCGAGACGCTTTTTTTTCCAGTAATAGAAAATACTCACTCAGCCGGAATCTTACAACTAAGCCAGACTCCAAGCAAGCACACTACCCCCCAAATCGAATCAAAGCTCAGATCTTTTGCGCGCTTGGCCGTTCAAGAACTCGGCTATATCGGAGTGATAGCCTTTGAGTTTTTCTTGAGCACGTCAGGTGAAATATTTATAAACGAAATGGCTCCTAGACCACACAACTCCGGTCACCTGACCATTGAGGCTTGTGGCGTCAGTCAGTTTGAGGGGCATTTGCGGGCGATTTCCGGAATGACCATCACTGAAACTGACTTAGAGCTAATAGTGAGCAAGGCCTGCATGCACAATCTGCTTGGCCTTGATTATAAATTGCAAGCCCTAAGGCTCTCAACAGGAGATTTTCACTTTTACGATTACGGTAAAAAAGAAGCGAGAGCTGGCAGGAAAATGGGACATTTGACAAAGATAGAACTGTGACTATTTTTTGCTCGAAAGTTTTAGAATAGAATTTGCTGAGATATAGTGATCAAAATTTATTGACATGAAGCACACCAATCAAGACACAACAGCAAGTTTCTTCTCCAAAGCAAATTCTCTAACCTTCCTTTTTTTGGTTGGTTTGAGTATAAATTTTCTGCTAATCGATTTATTCGCTACGGCTGTCTATGTGCCAGGACTAGTCTCCGAAGGGAAAGCCTCTTGGCTCGGTGAACGCTTCCAAGGCAAAAAAACAACCAGCGGCGAAGCCTTTGATATGAACGATCTGACGGCCTCGCACGGCACTCTTCCCTATGGGAGCTTGGTGAAAGTGACTTCCCAGCGCAGCAAGCGCTCAGTGATTGCCCGCGTCAACGATAGAGCGGAAATCGGCAGCGGCCGGATCATAGACCTCTCCAAGCGTGCAGCCGAGTCAATCGGACTGGTAGAAGAAGGGATCGGGCTAGTGAGTCTAGAAGTGGTTTCGCTACCAACTGGCCAAAACGCCACAGCCAGCCCAAATGCCCCCAGCACCACCCCCAACAATCCCTACGAAAACACCCCGCCAGCCCAACCAGTAATAGTCAGCTCCAACAATGCCGGCAATGTCTACAAAGTCCAATACGGTTCTTTCAACGATCTGCAAAACGCCCTCGAGTTCAGAGACAAACTAAAAGCGGCCGGTCTAGATGTCAGCGTCGACACGCTCCAGAAAAACGGCCAACAGTTTTATAGAGTGCACAGTACAGCCGTCTACGATAGTTCCGAAAAGGCAAAATGCCACATCGTGATCTTTTCACCCAACGATGGCGTAGTCGTCTCAACGGCCGAAGAAAAGCTGCAAGCAACAACTCTAGCCCCTAGCAAGCCGGCAGAACCTAAAAAGCCAGTAAGTCTCCCACCAGCTCCACCAGTACCCACAAATCAAAATGTCGAATACGGGATTCAATTTGGGGCCTTCGAGACGCAAGCCAATGCTAAGGCTCTTCAGAACAAGCTTTTGGCTGAAAAGAAGGTAAAAACAATCATTCATCAGTTTTCTGACGACCAAAAAAAGCTCTACAGAGTTCTCTCAGAGAAGCCTTTCGCCAGTGAAACCGAGGCCCAAGCTTTTCTTGTGAAAAACAGTTCTGAGGGATTGTTGATGCAGTTTTTCAAATAATTTCACCTAAATCTAGTCCAAAAAGACTGGTTTTGTGAAGAAAGCCCCAAGCCTTGGAATCTAGAGAGAAGTTATTCCCTCAGGATTTTCAAGCACATGGAACAAGCCCCCGCAACAATTATTAGCGAACAGAACATGCAGGCTGCTGCTGAGTTCATTGTGGACCCAAAACAAGTTCATCATTCGATTTTTACAAAACTACGCCAAAGAATTGGTTTGGCTGGCGAGCTAACTATTCCATGTCTTCCCTCAGCGCTTGGTTTCTACTTTGAGCGCTTACGTGGTTTGTTGCAAGATCCCGTTTATCAACTCAATCCAGAAGCTTGGCAGAACATCATGGGCAAAGTGGCTGAGCTAGTAAACAAAGGCTACAGCGAATCACCGAACAGCCTCTTAAAAGTCCGCTTCCAGAACGTCCAAACGCAAAAAGGCAGCGAATATTCGCTCAACTTTGCGCTTGCCGTACCTGACATGAAAGAACAATACAAAGGCTGGACTACCAGTCGTCAAGGGCCTCTTTTCGGTAGCCATCCCGATGCTCGCCTAATCAAACTGCTCGATGAACTCGGTGACAATACACAGATCACCAATGTTCTCGATCTGGGTGCTGCTACTGGTCGCAACGCTCTTCCGCTAGCCAGACGAGGCATTCAGGTTGATGCTGTCGAGCAGTCACCAGATTTGCTGAATATCTTGCGGGCTGAAGCGCAAAAAGAAAATCTTGAAATAAACGTGCTCGAAAATAATTTCTTGCAGGATGAATCCGTATTCGCTACCGAAAAGTTTGATCTAGCCTTGGCTTGTGGGGTCACTCCTCATTTTAGAAATACTCAGGAGCTCTCCAAGTTATTTGTAAATGTTGGTAAAAGCTTGAAGCCTGGTGGAATTTTTCTTTTTGATATATTTCTCTTAAAGACTGGTTTTCAGCTAGATAATTTGCTTCGTGAATCGGCTCAGATGTATTGGTCTTCTTGTTTTACACCGGAAGAATTGCAATCAGAACTAGAAAAAGCGAATCTCGTTTCTTTCAGCAATGAATCTGTACCTGAATATGAAGCGAAGCATCTTCCTGAGGGTGGTTGGCCTCCTACTACTTGGTATGGGACATGGGCTTCTGGTCTGAGTGTTTCGGCTGTGAAGGGTTATATATCGCCTATTGAAGATCGTTGGATAGTCTGCCGTAAACAAGGCTGAGCCTTGACCCAATTGGTGGGAGGCATTGATCTTGTCTCTTTTTGGGATTTCCGGTTTCCCCTCAAACTCCCGCTTGAATTTAAATAAATGAAAATTTAAAAAGGGGGTTTGGGGCGATCGCGCGAAGCGTGAGTGAGGCGACTAGCCTCCGATATTTTGCCCCGTAAAAAACTCTTTAACCTACAGTAAAAAAACAATCTCTAAACTCACTTTAGGTTAGGGAAGTTTATTTCTCTTGAGGACCTAGCGGCCCTCAAACTCCCGCTTCAATTTGAATAAATAAAAAATAAAAGCGAGCAGCCAATTTGACCACCCGCTTAAATTCAAATAGTTTATAAAATTAATTACGCAATTCTGGAATTAGCAGCATTGTTGTAACCACGAATATCTACATTGTCGCCATATAGTTGTCTCAATAATGCCATCGATTGAGCATAATCTCCACCCTTAGTAGCGATGTTTCCGATACGACCATCGTTCTGCGTAGCCCAATCCTGCTTGGCAATGGTCTTCGATGAATCGTAACCGGTGATCACACCAGTCTGATCGACATAGAATCTATTTGCTCCACCAAATGCACTCTTGATCTCATCACCAGAACCAAATAGTCCCTTAGTTCCATCATTGAGATAAGCTAGACCTTGACCTGAGGTGAATTTAAGTTGCTGATTGTCGAGAGTGTTGGCCGAGAAAATACCACCAGCCTCAACGCGGTTACCAGTGCTAGATTTGTCGAAGTTTACATTATCGACATTCTGCAAAAGGTTTGCATTTGAACCGTCTTCTACCGAAGCATACCCGAAATTACGGAGCGTATTATTGTCAGCACCACTGAGTGATGCACTGCTGCCGTGGCCATTTCCGGTTGCGAGGTTGTGCTCAGATCCGTGCTGCAAACCTAGATGATTTGTGCCGGTGATCAGGTTGCGATCTCCTTGAAAATTCACGTTCTCGAAATTCTTGATCGTATTGCTGTCTCCTGAGCCCTTGAGCGTGTCATATCCAGCTCCACCATCAAGCACATTCCCCCTCTTGGGATCAGCTTGGGTTTGATAAGTAGACGGGTTGAAATTACCGCTTAAATTGTCATTGCCTGCTCCTAGATCAACGCCTGTATTTGTGGCACGCCCTATATTCACCTGATCATTTCCACCAGCAGTAGAGATGGAGGACTGAACGGCTGAGCCAATATTTACTTTGTCTACGCCTTGGCTATGTTCTGGTGAGGTGATCGCGCTGTTATTCATGCTGCCGATATTCACATTTGATTCGTGCGCACTAGGATTAATGACGCTATTAGTCACTGTGTTGGCATTAAAATTCGTTGCGCCATTCGATGTACTTTTGTCGAAAGAACCGACATTGACGTTTTCGACACTATTTAAAGCTGTTTCGTAAGTGCCTGGGGCAGAAAAGCTGTCAGTGCCTGCACCTGCATTGACGGTTGAGTTTTCTACAATTGGATTACTTGCTGGAGCGGCAAAATTCTCGCTCGCTGCTGTTCCTGTGACTGTCGTATTGTCCTGAACGCCTATTGGGCCTGATGCACCTATGCTAGTCATAATTCTTTCTTTACTCCCTGTGTTCGCCTGTTTACCCCCTTAATATGAATCGGGGAAGTTAAGACAAAGCTATTTAGATAAAATTTTTTGCTTACCCAATAGTTTCGATAGGAAATCAAGGGGGTTTGGGGGCGAATGCCCCCATTTATAAGAATTCCCAAACCTTAAGTGATCCTCAGACTAAGTCTCTGGGGTGGGCTGAATTTGAACGGATTCAACTACAACTGGCAATAGCCTGAAAAATAGCCGCTCCCTTGCGCAAAGTCTCTCGATACTCGCTCTCAGGCACAGAATCATGGACTATCCCTGCTCCAGCCTGCAATTCAAGCGTATTTCCACGCCGCACAATTGTCCGAATAGTCATGGCCGTATTTAAATCACCAGAAAAATCAAAAAACCCCACACATCCAGCATAAAACCCACGTCCCTCAGCCTCTAGCTCAGCAATCAGCTCCATTGCCCTGACCTTAGGGGCTCCACTGAGTGTACCGGCCGGAAAGACAGCCGCCAAAAGATCGACAGCCCCTAAGCCTTCCACGAGTTCCCCTTCCACTTCGCTGACCAGATGAAGTACATGCGAATACTTTTCAACCTTGAAGCTCTCAGTCAGCCTTAGGCTACCGGCTTTACAGACTCGTCCTAGATCGTTGCGGGCTAGATCGACCAGCATCAAATGCTCAGCGCGTTCTTTCGGGTCAGCCAGCAAATCTTCCGCTAGTTTTTGGTCTTCAGCTGGACTGGCTCCCCGTCCATATGTGCCAGCTATAGGTCTCAGCAGCGCAAAGCGTTTTCCCTCTCGCTCCACTGTCTTCACCATCACCTCAGGAGAGGAGCCAATCAACTGAAAATCAGCAAAATCAAGATAAAACAAATAAGGCGAAGGATTGAGCGCCCTCAGCGTTCTATATATAGTGAGCGAATCGAGCTCAGGGCTGATCTCAGTCTCTAAGCGTTGTGAGATCACCAGCTGAAAGACTTCTCCCGCAAGTATTTCTTCTTTGGCTTTCGCTACCAGCTCCAAAAAATTCGCTTCTGTTCTATTGCTGGTCCAGCTCATTGGAGCGCTAGAGTCAGTGACTGAAACCGGCAAAAAACTCGCAATGCTCTGGTCCAGTGGAGCCGCCAAGATCTGCTCGATTTTATCCAGTCTGGCTTGGGCTTCTGCTAGTGCTTTTTCGCTTGGCCTTTGGCCTGCCTGCGTAAAGATATGAGTGACCAGTTCAAGGCCATTACGGAGATGATCGAAGACAACACAGTCTCCCACCAAACAAAACTGCCCCAACGGTAGCTCTTTCCTGATTGGTTGTTTGACTCGGGTTTCAAGAAAGCCTACAACGTCATAGGAGAGCGCCCCGATGATTCCGGCCTGCGGTGCATTTTGCGGGTTAAAGCTGGCTAAAAAGCTCTTTAGCGCCAAAAAAGGATTGGGCTGACTATCACTGAGCGAGTATGCTTCTAGCTCTGGCCAGAGAGCGGTAAAGCTCAAGCCTGTTTCTGTGCAGATGATCTTACCGGCTGGATTGAAATGAACATTGGAGTAACGCCCTAGGATCTCGCCGCCTTCGACTGATTCGAGGAGAGAATGGGGGGCTTGGAAAGCGTTGCGGATTTTAGCTAGGCAAGCTACTGGGGTCAGGAGATCGCTGAGGAGCTTACGGTTTAGTGAATAGATTTCCAGTTTTTGGTTTTGGTTTTCCAAGGTGGTTTTATTTTGAGAGTATTTATGGTTTTTTACTATGCTAGCGTGTGTTTTGGCACACTGGAGGTTACTTGAAGTTTTCAGCATGGGGGCTTTGCCCCCAAACACCGCTATTTGTTCGTGTTATTCAGTGTTTCCTTACAGAAACAGCCTTGGGGGGCATAATAAAAGCAATGGCTCGCGATATACCGATCTCTAATGGCAAACTACTAATCTGTTTCGACCGAGAATACAGAATCCGTGACCTCTATTTCCCTCACGTAGGCCAAGAAAATCACGCCTGCGGCTACCCCTTTCGCTTCGGAATCTGGGTAGACGGTCGTTTTAGCTGGTTTTCCGATAATAGCTGGCACAAACAACTGAATTATTTAGAAGATAGTCTAGTCACCGATGTCACGCTGCAAAACCACGAACTAGGACTAGAAGTGCGCTGCTCAGACTTTGTAGACTATCGTAAAAACTTCCACGGCAAAACGATAAAAGTCAAAAACCTCAGAGCCGAAAAAAGACACATAAAAGTCTTCTTCCACCAAGATTTCCGAATCTATGGCAGCGAAGTAGGCGACACCGGCTTCTATGAACCAAACATCAAAGCTGTCGTTCATTATAAAGGAAACAGATATTTTCTCTCTTCAGTGAGTGGCGGCACAGAACTCTACTCGATCGGCGCAAAAGCCCACGGCAACGCCGAAGGAACTTGGCGCGACGCCGAAGATGGCCATCTGCAAAATACCGCTATTACTCACGGTTCTGTCGATTCGACCATAGGCAAAGAACATACTGTAGCCGGACACGGCGAGTGGGATTTTGAGTATTGGCTTTGTGCTGGCAAAGATTTCAATGAAGTGAAGACCATGCACGAGAGTCTACTGGCAGGCAGTCTCAAGAGTCGATTATTGCTGACCCACGAATACTGGAAACTCTGGGTGAACAAAGAAGATTTCGATCTCACCCCCTTGCCCGAATGGGCCCAAAAGCTCTTTAAGCGCAGCCTGCTCATCGTCAGCACACAGGTAGACCACGAAGGGGCAATCTTAGCCGCCAATGATTCAGAGATTCAGGCGGCCTATAAAGATCATTATAGTTATCTCTGGCCTAGAGACGGAGCGCTAGTCGCCAATGCGCTCGATCAGGCCGGCTACAGGCAAATCTCTCAGCGTTTCTTTCATCTGCTGGTCAAACTAATTCAGCCAGAGGGTTATTTTTTGCACAAATATAATCCACGGGGCGAACTAGCTAGCTCTTGGCATCCATGGCTCAGGAACGGCAAACCGCAGCTCCCCATTCAAGAAGACGAGACAGCATTGGTACTTTGGGCGCTCAGTGAGCATTTTGATCTGACTCGCGATGTGGAGTTCATCAGAGAAATGTACGAGACTATCATCATCAAGGCTGGGCGTTTTCTGGCGAGCTACAGAGACGCTAAGACTGGTCTTCCTTTGCCTTCATATGATCTCTGGGAAGAGCGGAAAGGGATCATGACTTTCACCTGTTGCACGGTGGAAAGTGGTCTGAGGGTTGCCGCCAAGTTTGCGCAGATGTTTGGGGAAGTAGGTATTGCGGCGGAGTTTGCTCTTGCGGCCAGTGAGGTGAAAGCAGCCATTGAGAAACACCTTTACGATCCAGTGCAGGGGCGATATTTGCGGGGGCTCATTCATCATCATGACAACACTGACGAGCTAGTACCTGATGCGACGGTGGATGCTAGTTTGTTTGCTTTATTTCGCTTTGGGACATTTTCGGTGAAATGCGAGCGGGTGCGTTCGACGATGCGTGCTTATCGCGACAAGCTCTGGGTGAAGACGCACATTGGGGGAATAGCACGTTATCAGCATGATTGGTATCAGGCCGGCTCTCCACCTACCGATCAGGTCCCCGGTAATCCTTGGGTAATCTCTACTTTGTGGTTGATGATGGAGGAGATCTTTGGGGCTGAGCTAGAGGATGAACTCAGCGATTCGCTCAAGTATCTGGAGTGGGTGCATAGGCATGCTTTGCCTTCAGGGGTATTGGCTGAGCAGATCGATCCTTATACTGGCGCGCCTATTTCTGTTTCGCCGCTTACTTGGAGTCACGCTACTGTGATCGATTCGGTGATGCTCTACTTGCGCAAGCTCAGTGAGCTAAGGCGGGCAAGGCGGGTTCCGTATTCGCTCAAAAACGGCGATAGACTGATTCATTAAGAAGCTTCAACCCTATGTTGGGCATATTGCCCTATTTCATTTGGAAATTTCTAGGCCTGAGTGGATACGAGGGGGGGCTCATTCAATGGGAAGGCTGGGATGAAGGTTTAAGCTGACAGGAATAAAAAATCATTGAAGGTAGGTTAGTATTCTTTTAGAAAGACTGATTTTCATTTTATGTCATGAAAAGCAAAGGAGTAGCCTATCTTTTTTGGTTCCTAGGTTTCTTTGGACTCCTTGGTTTTCATAGATTTTATTTAAGTAAAACGGGCACAGGATTTCTTTGGCTGTTTTCTTTTGGTGTTCTGGGTGCTGGAGCGTTGTTTGATTTATTTACCCTTGGTAGCCAAGTAGACCAATACAATACGAAAGAAGAGTTAAAAGTTATAAGAGCTGGATCTATTGATAGCTTAGCCAGCAACAAATACAACAAATTGACAGCTTTGGGAGAGCTTAAAGAAAAAGGCACCTTAACCCAAGAAGAATTTGATGCTGAGAAACAGGCAATTATGAATAGTTCTCCTGCAGAGCAGAGCCCCTCTCGCCTTTTAGCCAACACGAAAAAAGAAACTGATTGGCCTTTGCTTAGACTTCAAATGAGATGGTTCTTCTCCGTTGTTTTTTTTCTTGGATTTCTGGCTTCTTTTGAGAACCCTTTAGTAGCTTTCGGTCTCTTGGTTTGTGGTTTGGCACTTTTACCTGCTTTCGACAAGTACTTGATTGAAAGAAAGGTTGCGATGCCGAGCCTTGCTAGGTATGCGGTTCTTGTCTTAGGCCTAGTTCTTATGCGTAATGATTTCAAAGATGTCTCTACTAAGGCAGAAAAGACACAGAGTGATTTAACGAAACAAGCAATATCACAGCCTGTCACTGCTAAACCTGCTACTGAGAAAAAATCTATAATTTCAGAACCTACAAACCAAGAGGAAGAAGATCTTCTTAAAGAAGCTTGCGCTTATATTGACCCAGGAATTTGTTCGACTTTCCCCTCCTCAGTCAAGGACAACAAAGCGATAATCTTTAGGATATATGCAAATAAACTATTGGCAGTAAATCCAAACAATCCAAAAATCATGCAGCTATTAAACAAATGCTTTGCTCTAAAAGTTCACTCCTCTTTGAGATGTTATTGTACAAGATCTACGATTAACAAAAACTTAGGTAATATAAAGGCTTCAAAACTAGACGAGATAAAGTGCGAAAAAGCTTTTGAATAATCTAAAGTCCCCAAATCGGCAGCTAGTCTCTGCACTCACGCTACGCAGCCCCTCAAACTCCCCCTTGAGGGGAGGGGAAGCGAAAGAAAATAGAAAGTACCAGTTCAATGTTTCATAAACGATTGAGTCAATGCTCAGCTTTGCCCTCAAACTCCCCGCTAAGCGAACATTACTTTGGTTTCTTTTTGATATTTCTTACTTTCACGTGTTCCCAAGGGGGAGCTCGAGGGGGCGAAGACCCCCCGAAATATATTGGTTCTCCTAACCACAAGTGAGTTCAAATCAATTGCTCACTAGAGATTTCGGAAGTATTTTCCAGAATAACACCTTCAAGCTAAACAAGCTTTACGAATCACTTGCGAAATGCTATATTTTTTTAATTAAACTTAAAAATAACAATGAAAATTCAGCTAAATTCATATCGACCACCAACTTATTCAAAATTTGCCTCAAAACCAACGCAAACTAAAAGTCAAGAGACAGTTGCTAGCCCTGATCCTATCTTAAAAAAGAAAATTACCGAGATAGATTTCGGATCCTCAGGTCATGACGCTTATATCGCTATGCAACTCGTTCGAGAAAAAATTCAAACTTTTAATGATTTAATGGAACTATCTCCTCAAGAAATACTAAAGAAACTCGGTGGCTATGAAGATGATTTTCAAATAACTCTTCAGACTTTAAACAAATACGGAATCAATGTAATGGCTGCAGAAAAATATAGCTCCTCTGAAAGTTTATTGAAAACTTTTCTTCAAAAATAAAATAGTTTGCTCAAGCAGCAAAACCCTCACCTAAATAATATTTCCTAGCGAGTTCATTTTGAGCAATCTCAGCTGCACTGCCAGATACCAAAACCCGCCCATCCTGAATGATATAAGCCCGATCCGTGATCGAAAGTGTCGCCTTAGGATTGTGGTCAGTCAACAAAATCCCAATCTGACGCCTAAGCATCAAATCTCGAATAATCACCTGCAGCTCAGCAATCGCAATAGGATCAACACCGGTAAAAGGCTCATCAAGCAACAAATACTGTGGATCCTGCGCCAAAGACCGCGCAATCTCCAAACGCCGCCGCTCTCCACCAGAAAGACTAATAGCTCTTGCGTCCACCAGATGAGAGATCTTCAGCTCAGCCAAGAGATCTTTCAAGCGACTGGCTTGCTCAGCTCTGCTGATCCCCTTTTGCTCCCAAAATAATTCGATGTTTTCGGCGACAGTCAGCTTCCGAAAAGCCGAAGGCTCCTGCGGAAGATACGAGATCCCCAACTGAGCCCGCTCATGAATGGGAAGATTAGCGATCGATTTGTCGTTAAACAAGATCTCGCCCTGATCCGGCTTGACTAGACCGAGCACCATATCGAAAGAAGTCGTCTTACCGGCACCATTGGGACCCAATAGTCCGACTATTTCGCCAGGAGCGACTGAGAAGCTGACGCCATTCACCACGGCTCTACCCGAATAGCTCTTTTTGAGGTCTTTGGCTACTAACATAAGAGCTGTATTCTAACATCTAAGCGAAAACAGGCTAAAATCAAAGCATTCTGAAAGACTCTTAATGGCAAAAAAAGAAAAAGATGGCGTCCTCCACTTCAACGGCAAAGTAAAAGAAGCCAAACCAAATGGTATGTTCATAGTAGAACTGGAAACCGGACACATAGTCCTAGCCCACATCTCCGGGAAGATTCGTAAAAACTTTATCAGGATCCTAGCTGGCGATACAGTCACTGTAGAGCTCACTCCTTACGATCTCACCCGTGGTCGTATAGTCTATCGGGTGCGCTAAAAGATGCCAAAACGCACGGATCTCAAGACTATTTTGGTAATAGGAGCAGGACCGATCGTCATAGGCCAAGCCTGTGAATTCGATTATTCCGGTACTCAGGCCTGTAGAGCGCTCAAAGAAGAAGGCTATCGGGTGATTTTGTTGAACTCAAATCCAGCAACGATCATGACAGACCCCGATCTGGCTGACCGGACTTACATAGAGCCGATCACACCTGACGCCCTGCTTCAAATAATACGCAAAGAAAAACCAGAAGCGATCCTCCCTACCATGGGAGGCCAAACTAGCCTAAATCTAGCCGTTGCGTTAGCTCGAGACGGTACGCTAGCCGCTCATGGAGTGGAGCTAATCGGTGCAAAACTGGAAGCGATCGAACTAGCTGAAGACCGCGAACTTTTCAAACAAGCTATGCTCAAAGCTGGCCTCTCAGTCCCCTTCTCCAGCACAGTGAACACCTACGAGCAGGCTCTAGTTGAAGCTGAAAAAATAGGGTTTCCCCTGATTTTGAGACCGGCTTTCACCCTTGGTGGCAGTGGCGGAGGCATAGCCCACAACAGAGCAGACTTTGAGGGGATGATCAAACGCGCCCTGATCGAAAGCCCCACCGCGCAGGTCTTGCTCGAAGAGAGCCTAGTGGGCTGGAAAGAGTTTGAGCTGGAAGTGATGCGCGATCTGGCCGACAATGTGGCGATCATCTGCTCAATTGAAAACCTCGATCCGATGGGTGTCCACACCGGCGACTCGATCACAGTAGCGCCTGCTCAGACACTCAGTGATCGCCAGTACCAAGATTTGCGCGATCAAGCGATCAAAGTGATTCGCACTGTAGGCGTAGAATCCGGAGGATCGAATATCCAGTTCGGGGTAGACCCCAAGTCTGGGCGCAGTGTGGTGATCGAAATGAATCCCCGAGTCAGCCGTTCTAGCGCGCTGGCTAGCAAAGCCACCGGTTACCCAATTGCCAAAATCGCCGCCAAGCTTGCCATAGGCTACACCCTTGATGAGCTCCCCAATCAAATTACCAAAAACACCTCAGCGGCCTTTGAGCCCTCTATAGACTATGTAGTCACCAAGATTCCCCGTTTTGCCTTTGAAAAATTTCCCGGTTGCGATGTCAGTCTAGGCACTCAGATGAAGTCTGTCGGTGAGGTGATGGCTATTGGGCGTACTTTCGCCGAGTCTTTTCAGAAGGCGCTTCGCGGCCTAGAGAAAAACATTTCTGGTTTTGGTCCTTTTGCTCTCCCCATGGGGATGACCAAAGAAAATATTCTGGCTCAGCTAGCCGCGAACTTCTCGGCTGAACGCTATAGACAACTCTGGCTTGCTCTCGCTCTGGGCGCTAATCTTGAAGAACTGAGTAAAGCTAGCCAAATCGATCCGTGGTTTTTGGCTCATCTGATGGTGATCTTTGAGGCTTACCAAAAAGCCCCCACCGAGCTAGCGAGCTTCACAGCCCCACTACTGCAAGAGCTCAAGGCGCAAGGCTTCAGTGATCAGCAGCTAAGCGAGCGTTGCGGTGTCTCAGAGAGAGTTTTTCGGGATCATCGACTGGCTAATGGTATAAAGCCGGTCTTCAAGATGGTCGATACCTGCGCGGCTGAGTTTGAGTCCCAGACTCCCTATTTTTATTCGACTTATGATTTGGAAGATGAGCTCATAGAGAGCAGCAAGCAAAAGGTGATGATTTTGGGTGGCGGGCCAAATCGCATTGGGCAGGGGATCGAGTTCGATTATTGTTGCGTTCATGCCAGTATGGCTCTGCGCAAAGCAGGCTATGAGAGCATCATGGTGAATTCCAACCCTGAGACTGTCTCTACGGACTTTGACGTTTCCGATCGGCTTTACTTTGAGCCGGTGACGGCCGAAGACGTGCTGGCCATTTACTCTAAAGAAAAGCCACTTGGGGTGATCCTCCAGCTCGGTGGGCAGACTCCGCTAAATATTGCTCGGGAACTAGAAGCTGGCGGCGCGAAGATCCTCGGCACAACGGTAGACCAGATCATGCTCGCTGAAAATAGACGAGAATTTTCGGGTATAGTCAGCGAACTGGGGCTTCTGCAGCCCAATAGCGCGACAGTTTTTAGCCAAGAAGAGGCCTGTCAGCAAGCCATTTGCATCGGCTATCCGCTCTTGATGCGTCCTAGTTTTGTGCTTGGTGGCCAATCGATGAAGGTGGTCAGTGACGAAGTGGAGCTGAGAGCTTGGTTTGAGAGCTTTGCAGAATCTAGCTTGCAGTGGCCTGTTCTTCTCGATCAGTTTTTGGGTAATGCGATCGAACTGGATGTCGACGCTCTGTCTGATGGTGAGAGTACGATTGTGGCTGGTATTCTAGAGCACATCGAGCGCACAGGAATACACAGCGGCGATAGTTCTTGTGTTTTTCCTCCTCAGACCATCGATCCCAAGCATCTTATCGAGATCGTTCAAGCGACTAAAGCATTGGCTGCTCGTTTAGGGGTTGTTGGCTTGATGAATATTCAGTTTGCCCTTAAAGAGCAAAGACTCTATGTCTTGGAAGTAAATCCACGCGCTTCGCGCACAGTGCCGTTTATCTCGAAGGCAAGCGGAGTGGCTTGGGCTAAAGCTGGCGCTTTGGCTATGGTTGGCTGGAAGCTCCCCAAGCTAGTCAGTCATGGACTGATCCCAAATGACTATGATGTCTGCAAGCGCAAAGCAGGCGAACTGGTGAGTGTTAAAGAAGTAGTATTGCCTTTTAAAAAATTCCCAGGCTGTCAAATAGCCCTAGGGCCTGAGATGCGCTCAACGGGAGAGGTGATGGCAACTGCTCATGATTTCCCGACTGCTTTTGCAAAAGGCCAGCTAGCGGCCGGTCAGAAGATTTCGCTGACCAAGCGCAGTGTCTTTCTGAGTATCAACGATAGAGAAAAAGATGAGATGCTGGCTGTGGCGGAAATTTTTCAAGACTTGCAATATGAGCTTTATTGCACTGAGGGGACATATTTATTTCTCAAAGAAAGAAATTTCCAGCGCATCAGGCAGGTGAAAAAAGCGCAGGAGTCAGCTCCTAACATTCTCAATCTGCTGATGGATCGAGAGATTTCATCGATTATCAATATTCCTCGGACTTATAGGGCGCTTCAAGACAACATGTCAATAAGACGTTTGGCACTTTTGCTCGATATACCGCTCATTACCACGCTGGCAGGGGCTCGGGCAACAGCGCAGGCTTTACGTTCGATGATTGGGGGGGCGGCTTCGCCTGATGTGCTTGCTTTGCAGGATTGCTTTCTTAAGGCTGATTGTTTAGCTTAGGTGGTCTATTCATGGGGGCTTCTCTCCACAAGGGGTTTTAAGCTGGCTGGTGGTTTCTTGAATTGAATATTCAGCGTTTCTAGAGAGGGGTTGTTAAGGGGCGCTAGCCCCTTAAAGCAAATACTTTCTCTAACCTTAAGTGAGTTAGGGGTTTTATATGCTCACTGCAGGTTATTTGAAGTGTTTCCAACGGGGCATCGCCCCTTAAAGAACAAGCGAAAGCAAGAATCTCAAAAAGAGACCAAAGCTCAACTTCGTCGACCTTATAACTGAAACTTCCAACTGCAATTTGGGGAATGACAAATATAGACAAATGCAAATATCGAATAAATGTCCACAGGATTTCGCCCACTAGTCCGTAACCTCTGGTCCCTTGGCCTAAACTTCGAACGGGCCCACCTGCGCAAGCTCAGACTAGCAAGCCAGCAGGTCGATTGGCAAAAGCCTGTGATCTTTTTTATCGCCTTCTTCTCTGGCATTCTCTCCAATAATTTTTTGGTGAATATGCAAACGGTCAAAGAGCTACTGGGCCTCTCAAACGCCGAGGTTGGCAATATCTTACTCCCGCACGCCCTACTTTTTGCAATAGGAACGATCATGAGCGGGCTGCTTACTGTCTGGATCGGCTGGCGCAAACTTTTTATCATCTCTCTCGCTCTCGGTTTGGTCTCTCAGGCTGCTATATTGTTCAGTTTTTATGGGCAGTACTATGTTGCATTTACTCTACTCGTTGGGGGAATAGCCGCTCTAGGTCTCTGTGATAGCCTAGCCGAACCCGCCCTCAATTCTTGCCCGCTCTTTGTCGAAAGCAGCGAGTACCAATCCACTCTCCTAAAAATTCAAGGCTTAGTCTCTGCTGGTCTAGCCTTTTCACCTTTGCTGGAGATGATCTTTGTCACCAATGGCCTTTTTATGGAATTGCATCTTTGCTTAATGCTCGTTGCTGCCACTCTGATCGGGGTTTTGTGTTTTTTAGGAGCCAAAGCAGCTTCTTCAAAAACCGAGGAGAATTTGGGAGAACAAGACACAAAGCGAAAACTTAGCCTAACAAAGCTCCTCCGCAAATTCACCTTGCCTATGCGTCGTTTTCGTTTTTGGGGGGTGATCATCGCTCTGGCACTATTTGCTAGTCTAGAAGGCCCTCTTAGCTCTTGGTCTTTTGTGATGCTCTGCGAGGAAAAAGCTTTTCCAGAAGCGGAGGCAAGAAGTCTGATCACGGTCTTTTGGTTTGCGCGGACGGCCGGTTGTTTGCTTTTGTCTTGGGTGGCACTCAAATATTGCTTGGATAAAGTCTGGCCTATCATTCCTCTTTGCACTGGTCTTTTGTGCTTGTTTTTGCCCAGTCTTTCTGCTGGAGCTGCTGCGCCTGCCTTCTTGCTTTATGGGGCTTTGGGCTTACTTTCTTCGGGGTTCTTGGCTATTGCTATTGGGAAACTCAATGGGATTTTCCGCGGAGAGATTTCGTTTGTGACAGCTTTAGCGATCATGACTTATGTGCTCAGTTCTTCTATATCTTCGATCTTGCTGGGCAATCTTAGTGCTGATTTTGGTATTGCTCAGAGTCTGTTTTATTTGGCTCCTGTGGCTGCTTGTGCTTGTGCCTTGCTGCTTTGTTTTTACAGTACAATCACGGCTAAACGCCGTTAATTTCTTAGAAATAATTAATAAAACGTTTAGGGTAACCTTTATTTCTCCTTCTCATAGTTAAATCATCCAAGAGAGGGACTTATGAACGGTAAAGAATCTCGTCAAGACCAAAGTTTCGATTTGCTGAGCCATTACTTAAAAGGCTGTGGTAATGTCACTGAAAACATGCTTGCCCGCGCTTCGCGCAATGAGTTGAGTCGAGAACAAAGTAAGCTCGCTCGGGAGATCAGTCATAGTGTGAATATTATGAGTGCGATTTATTTTTATCGGCAGGAGCCAGATTTAGCGCAGGTTCTTGAACGGATTCCTTCTGGTCAGAGAAGGTCGATGGAGGAGGCACTTACTTTGGTTTGGGAGCATCTTTTGGTGATGAATGCTGAGCAGATTGCTGATTTAGCTATTGAGGCTCTTCAGAAGAGCGCCAATGTCACTGAGATTTATTTGCAACAATAAAACTGAACTTGGACTTGTTGATTCTTTTGAAAATTTAACTCACTTAAGGTTTGGGAAATTATCGCTATGAGGGGGGCGTCGCCCCCTCAAACTCCCCCAAGAAACGAGCACAGATTTTCCTCGAAAAATTAAAGCGGGCCAGGGGGCAAGCCCCTTATCAATCCCCCTAAAAAACAAGGGAATGATTTAGTTCAACTATGCGAAGCTTCAAGCTTCTCAACCAACAACAATATTCCAACCCATCAAAGCAGAAACAGTCATAAATAACAAACCACAAAACCAAGTCAAAAAATTGAGCCCGCGCTCCACAGTACTCTGAGACTTGAACATCTGTGCAGTCCCCCCAATGCTTCCAATACCCTCGCTCTTAGAGCTGTGCATCAATACCAACCCAATCATCGCCAAACCAGAAAGAACCTGTGTAATCTGTAAGATAAAAAGCATATTCATCACTCAAACATAGCACTAATAGTGTCTCCATTGTGAATGCGACAAATCACCTCTGCAAGCAGTGAGGCAACGCTTAATTGGCGGATTTTAGGAGAACGTTTAGCCGGAGGTAACTCAATCGAATCAGTCACGATCAGCTCCTTTATATATGAATCTTCAATATTAGCGACACCATCTCCCGAAAGCACAGGGTGCGTAGCGCAAACAAAGACCTCCTTAGCGTCGTGATTCATCAAAAGCTCAGCAGCTTTCTTGATCGTGCCAGCCGTATCGACCATATCATCAACGATAATGCAGCTCTTACCGGTAACATCACCGATCACATTGAAAACTTCAACGGAATTCTTCTTAGAAAGTGAACGGCGTTTATCGATGATCGCAAGAGGAGCCTCATCAAGACGTTTGGCAAAAGCGCGCGCGCGAGTCACACCTCCAACGTCAGGGCTTACAACAAGCGGATCGCTCAGCTGGAGAGTTTTCACATAGTCTGCAAGCACAGGGCTAGCAAAGAGATGATCGACAAGTGTATTGAAAAAGCCCACTATCTGGTAAGCGTGCAAATCAAGCGCCACCACACGGTGCACACCAGCAGTGCAGAGCAAATCAGCGACTAGCTTAGCCGTAATGGGTTCTCTACCGGTAGCCTTACGATCTTGGCGAGCATAACCAAAATAAGGGACAATTACCGTGATTCGTTCTGCACTAGCCCGCTTCAGAGCGTCAATGATGATCAAGAGCTCCATCAGGTTTTCATTGACTGGTGGGCTGGTAGGCTGAATCACAAAGACATCATCTCCGCGCACACTCTCTTGAACCTTCACATAGAGCTCTCCATCGGAAAAAGGAGAAATATTAATTTGGCCGAGTTCACAGCCGAGATGTTTGGCTATGCTCTGGGAAAGAGGAAGATTGGCGCGGCCAGAAAAGATCTTGACCTCGGGTTGTGACCAATGAAAGCGAGCAGGGCCAGCACATTCGTTGATTTCAGAAGAGACTTCGTGACGACCCAAAAAAACCAGAGCTCCTTAACGTTTGGAATATTGATGACTTTTCCGAGCGCCATGCTTGCCATAGTGCTTACGTTCTACTTCACGTGGATCTCTGGTGAGCATCCGCAATGGCTTTAGGATTTTTCTATTTGGTTCATTGAAGTCTACTAAAGCTCTAGCGATTCCTAGTCTCAGGGCGTCGGCTTGACCGTTCACTCCGCCACCATGAAGCTTAGCGTCAATGTCAAATTTGTCGGCAAGACTACAACGAGTGAGAGGCTCAGTGATGCGCTCCATCCAGAGGCCTCTTTCACAAAAGTATTCCTTGACATCGCGACCGTTTACGGTGACTTTGCCGGTGCCGGGCTTAAGGACAACTTGGGCTACTGCTCTTTTTCTTCTTCCTGTGGCTTGGTAACGTACTGACATATGTTTTGTTTAGACTGAAGGTAGGGTAGTGATGAGCTCAGGGTGCTGGGAAGCATGGGGCATTTTGCCATCTTTGTAGACATGTAGTCTATTTAGAAGACGAGCACGACGGTTAGTCGATTTTGGAAGCATCTTGGAGACTAGGCGGTAAAGCACTCTATCAGGAGCTTTAGCCATCGATTCTTCAAGCGATCTCACTCTCAAGCCGCCTGGATAGCCGCTGTAAGAGTAAGACTTTGTCTGTTCGCCTTTGTTTTTGCCCTTATAGACCATGTCGGCGCAGTTTATGACAATGACAAAAGCGCCTAAATCAAAGATACTGGAAAAACTCGGTGAACGCTTGCCGCTCAATAGACGAACGATTTCGCAAGACAAACGACCCATGTTCATGCCCTTAGCGTCAATTAGTACCCAGCGATGGGTGGCTTGAGTGGGCTTTGGGTAGGAGGTATTGTTGCTGAGATGTACGCGGCGCTTCTCGTTAGGAGCGGATGGGACACTTGCGTTCTCATCGATTTCAGGCTCAGGATAATTTTTTTCGCTTGGCATTAGACAAATAGTGGAAACGTATATTCTACACTCTCTAGGCGCAAACCACAAGCGGGAACTACAAAGCCAGCTTTTGCACGGTCTTTTTGAGCCAACGCTTCTCGCTGAAAGCTCTCTGCTAGCCGGCCTGAGACTATGGCTACTTGTGTGCCGATGATTGTTCTGACCATTTTGTATAAATAATGATCGGCTTTGATTGTAAATGCTAGAAGTCCATCGCCGGTCTGCACCCAATGACAAGCCAGCACCCGACAAAGTGGAGTGGTGTATTTGTCTGTCGAAAGCTGAGAGAGGCCGCTGAAATCGTGTCTACCAATTAATTCAGCAGCTAAGCATTGCAGTCTTTCCAGATCGAGACTATAGGGCAAATGCGCCACCTGACCATTTTCGAGCGGGTAGCGTGGACCTATGCCTCTTAGTTTATATAGGTAACTACGAGAGATGGCGTCACGCCTAGCATGAAAACTGGGGTCAACTAGTTTGAAGTCTAGGACGGCAAGATCGGCCGCTAAGATCCCATTCAGATGGCGACAAATATTTGCTTTAGCCAGCTCCGCGGGACTGGGGGCATACTCTAGGTCTACGTGGCCGGTTAGCTCTTTAGCATGTACTCCTGAATCTAGGCGACTGGCGAGGCAGGTTTTAAATTCTTCCTTGAAAAATATTTGGCCAGCTTTTTCCAGTTCACCTTGTACTGTTCTCTGAGTTATTTGGCATTGGCTGCCGGCAAAGTCTTTTCCGAGAAACTGGAGGGCGAAGGCATAGCGGGGCATTTTGCTTTATTTTTGTCGAAGTCTATATTAGTCCAAATCTTTGGCCCTCGAGAATATGAAGATTTGCTATTAGCTTTGCTAAATAAATAATCTCTCAAAGTCAAGCGGGTGTTTGAGGGCGGCAAGCCCTCATAAAACAGACTACTGAGACAAAGTCACAGGCTTCTTCTTTTCTATATAACCACCAAAATAACTACTAGCAGCAATCACCCTAGGTACATAGTTCTGAGTCTCTGTAGGCAAATAAGGGCTCACTTGCCAAAAATTCTTGGTTCCAGCTTGTTTGATCGCATAGCCTACTCTGGTTTCGCCAGCATTGTAAGCGGCAATGGCGAGCAACCAATCGCCAAAACGAGCATGCAGACGATTTAGGTATTTGGCAGCAGCGGTGGTTGATTTGATCGGGTCAGCATAATCGGCAGCGGTAAGCAATCCAAAGTGTTTGCCGGTAGAGGGGATAAACTGCCAAACCCCACGGGCCCCTGCGTGAGATAGCGCCCTCGAATCGTAAGTACTCTCAACGAATCCCAAACCGATCAACTCAGCAGGGACATTTTCACTCTCAAAGATAGTCTCAAAAACTGACCGATAGTAGCTGAGTCTCTCTTCGGCGATCTGAACGCGTTTGTTTCCTGGATGAAGTTGTTTAATTGAACTGCTGACTTGTGGCTTGTGCAGGCAACCTAAGATAGTCTGAGTTAGATCGGAGTTTTGAGGAGCCTTGAGGTCTTCGAAGAGATCTGTTTTGTATTTATGGAGTGCTCTATAAGACTCAGCTACTTTGTTGGAGCTTACTTCCGCTGATGGTTGGAGGATTGGGCTAAAGCCCTCGGGGGTGATCACTTCTGGTATTTCGCGGAGCATTTCGCCAGTTCCATTCACGAACATGCGCTGGTCGCCTGAGATGATTTCCAGTTCGGCTGCTTTGACGCTGAGCGTAAAGGGTAGAGCTAAAAGAAGTACAAAAATTTGAGTTTTATTGATCACAAGAGCTAATTAGTATTACGTAGACAATCAGGCCTCATTAAAGTTAGCTGGTCTCTTCAGCTTTTGACAAGTACTTTAACAAAAAGTTCTGGTCACCTAACATGATCTTAGCAATTGATGGTTAAGCGCAGATATGTTTGGTACGAAGCTTTTCTTTGCATGGAGCTTGAGGCTGCGCCCAATTAAGCTTAGAGTTACTTAGTTTTCTTCAAATCAAGGGGAGTTTGAGGGCGATCACTTAGCGTGAGTGCAGCGTGCGTAGCAAGAGCGCCTAGCTAGGCCGATAGGCCTTTAGCTGCCGATATTTTTGCCTTCAATACAAACAAACTTCCCCAACCTACAGTAAAAAATCCCCTCCAGCCAAATCGACCAGAAGGGATCTTTTTATTAAATTAAGAATCATGGCTCCTTTTGGAGCATTCACGCTACGCGGTTTACAGCCCAGCCATCAGGGTGATCTCTGCCCCTAGCGGAGCACTTGCTCTATTAGTTTGATAAGCGAGAGCATCATTGCGACTGGTGAAACCGGTGGCCTCGTACCAGTCTAGTGATTTCCCGATTATTGTTTGGTTATTGAGGGTTCGTTCATAACCGATGCTGGCATGAAGATCACCAGACTGACTATCGACTGAAGACACTCCATAGAAGAGGGCTGTGATACCTGCTTCGGCTAGAGTCTGCACTTCACCGGCTTCGGAAAGACCGTTTCTATTCCGGTCAAACCAGAGTGCTAGGTCAGAGAGCTCAGCGGCTGAGACTTTTCCGTCTTTATCGGTGTCAAAGCTGGCTAGTGCTTGGTAGCCGTCAGTCCAGTTTCTACCGAGGGTGAAGTTTCCGAAGAGCTGCTCTGCGCTGGTAATATTTCCGCTGTGAGTCGGATCGATTACGAGCAATGGCAAGCTTTCTGATGCTCTCCAGAGGGAGAAACCTGGGGTGCTGGGGTTCAGGGCGAAGTCGACGACAGCAGGGGTTTCTTGGTTTTCGGAGAAGACCAATGAGATGGGGGTCAATATATCCCCTCCACCTTCGTCACATATGGTTCCTCGACTAACGGCTACAGAGTCAACAACACCGCAAGAAGCGTCTAAATAGAGCGTGGGCCCAGGGTTGGCTATGTAATAGTTGACACCATTTGCTGCTAAACAATTCTGGACAATAGCGCTTCCGTAGTAAGTACTAGGCCGAGAACCGTACTCATCCGGAGAATGATACAGAACGGAAGCTTTGTAGAAACATTCTCTAGAAGCTTGCTCACAGCATCTCAGATTATTTCTCCCTGGATCGTTGCAATTATTGTAGTCAGATGGCAAACCATGATTGATAAAACCATTGTTTTCGCAAGTTGTATCGCTCGACACTTGACCGAGAGCACAATGATAATTCGGTGTGC
>JBGSRC010000003.1:0-259914 GCA_041737745.1 Candidatus Caenarcanales bacterium | reverse complement strand
ATAAATATGAACGCTACAAATTCGATCAACAATGGAATTCAGACTCATCTATTAGCTCAGTTTAACAATACTTCGGGAGTGACTCTTACTTCAAAGACTTTTTATGTCGATTTCAATAAAGATGGCGATTTTACTGATGCTAGTGAGAGCGAGCAAGGGGTGGCTTATGGTGCTGGTTTTTATTCTTACATGATTAACTATAAAAATAGTACTAACTCATTGTTGGCTGGCGTTTATGATATGAAGTTTGAGGCGATTGATTCTAATGGATTAGCCCAAAGTACTTATGATACTTTCACGATCGTAAATGATAACTACTGGAGTATAAGCCTCGACGCTACCAGAGATATTACAGCTAATGCATTTGACGCTACCGATGTCTATGACAATAGAACACAGTCTACTATTTATCTCTTCGGCCAAGTCAATAATCCCAACAATATTTCTTTTGAACGGGCAAACGCTAAATTCTACGTTGACCTAAATAAAGACGGTGATTTTGGCGATCCTGGTGAGTTTGCAACAGCTGATAATCCGGCCGGAAATGGCTTTTACTCCGCAATGATTTACTCTAGCGACCTAGCAGCTGGAAATTACAATACTAAATTCGATTTAACCGAAACCGGTGGAATAACCCAAACCGCCTACGATAGCTTCTATATAGTAAATGATGATTTCTGGAATATAAACAGCCTTGATGCTTCAGTCAGCACCCAATACACTGAAGACGCAAACGATAATTTCAAAAGCGGATTGATCCCTTACATCACATCCACTATCAATAATCCTAAAAACGTTACTTTTAGTAGCATTAAGTTCTATATAGACATGAACAAAGACGGTGACTTTAGCGATGCCGGAGAAACCGACCCTGCCCAAAACGTCGGAGGGGAAAGATATGCCTCTCACCTAGCTTTTTTCTCTTCGAATGGAAATCTAGCCAACGGAAACTACAACACCAAATTTGAAGTGATAGATCAGGCCGGAGTCACCCAAAGTAGCTACGACCAGTTCTATATCGGTACAGTCCCAGCCATCCAAGGAAACTGGAATGTCACCAGCTTCACCGCCAGCGATTCGCTCCAACAAAAATTTGGCGGTGGCTCTCAGACCATGAGCCTAAATACTCAACTGACAAACCCCGGAAACGATAGGCTGACTTATGCCTATAGTATTGACTTCAATAAAGACGGCGACTACAAAGATGCTGGCGAAAGTCTCCCCGGTGGAACCTACACGAGCTCCCTAAATAATTTAAATTATAATTATCAACTTCCAGTGCTGACTACAGGCGTTTATACTGCCCAAGTCAGTGTCAAAGACGGAAATTTAATTCAAAAAATATTTACCGATACTTTCCAAGTACTAGCCAATAACGGAAATGCTGTGAGCGTAACTAGCTTTGACGCTGTCGGAACAGCTAGCCAACTCACCGGTTTAAATCCCAACTTAGCAACCAATACTTTCACCCAACCGAAATACGGCGGCGGTTACAATTCCATCGCGCTAAGCACTATCTTAAATAATTCCAGTAATTCAATATTAAATTTGAAATATTCCATAGATCTAAATAATGACGGAGACTTTCTAGACTCTGGCGAATCTATAGCGAATTTCAATATAAATCAAAATGGCCAAATAGACTACCAATATCAACTTCGTGAACTAAAAGTTGGTTCATATACAACCAAGCTGGAAGTGACTGATTTCACAAACAACGTAGTGCTTGCACCAGTTACTTCGAGCCTTACAGTCGCTGCACCGGTCACCTCCTCCTGGTCAGTCTCCGGCTTCGACGCCCAAAGCGCCGCCAGCAACCTCACCGGCCTAAATCCAGATGCTATCAACAACACTTTCCTGTCACCGAAATTCGGCGGCGGCTACAACAACCTCACCACTGAAATAACCGTCAATAACTCAAATAGCCAAATCCTCAAATACGAATATTTCATAGACCTAAATAAAGACGGCGATTTTAGTGATCCGAGCGAATACCAGACTTATCAAAGCAGCCTGACCGGAAAACTGAATTCCACTCATCAGCTTGCTGAGCTAGCTACCGGATCTTATACGGCCAAAGCAGTAATCACTAATCTCGGCGATAATTCCAGCAAAACGATCACAGATAATTTCACGGTGCTTGCTCCCAGTGCTCCTAGCTGGTCAGTGACAAGCTTCGACGCTGACCAAGACAATGCCAACAATGTCAGCTTTGCCCGAATCTATGGAGACGTGCTCGATACTTCGGTGACCGTCAATAATGCCAGCAAAGCAACACTCACCTACAAATATTATTTAGACCAAGACAAAGACGGACTCTATGAAGCCAGCGAGCTGCTCTCTACCGTAGAGAACTTCACTGGCAATGTGATCGAGCAGACTTTGTATATTCCACAGGCTTATCTGACCAGTGACGGCAATTATAATATTCAGGTTTTAGTGATAGATTCCTTGAGCCAAACTGATACTGAAGTGAGCATTCTTCAGGTCTACAGTGCTTCTCCACGGATTGCTCTCTTTGATGCAGTGGACGGCAGCACAGCCAACGTGATGTCTGTCGGGAACGCCAATGTCTTCATCAGCTATCTCGATCCCAGTTCACTACTTACCGGTTACCAATACAGGCTAGCAAATGGATCTTGGAGCAGTGTGTTTAGCAGCAACAATGCTTTAGAAGCTGCTCTTGAAGCTCAACTAGACGGCATCACCACTCCTGGCACTTATCGTATTTCTGTGAAAGCTGTTGGTAACGGTTTTGAGACGCTTGCTTTAGTTGATGATTTGACTATTGTTTAGGTGCTCACTGGAAGTTAAAGAGTCTGGATTTGACTGTAGGTCTGGGAAGTATTTCGAGGGGAAGCAAGCAAGCTAAAAGACCTTCACTTCTGTAGGTCAGCCTGTCGGTTAATATAGAACTATATTTTTTATTGGAGAAGAAATCTTGACCCTCAAACCCGAAGAAATAACCTCAATCCTCAAAGAACAAATCCAAAGCTATAACTCAGACCTAGAGAAAAAAAACTATGGCTCAGTAATCTCCGTAGGAGACGGCATAGCCACAGTCTATGGATTGTCTGAAGCAATGTCTAGCGAGCTGGTGCGCTTTGACGATGAAGAGGGAACAGTCGGTATGGTCCTCAACCTCGATGAACAATCGGTCGGAGTGGTGCTCTTCGGCGAAGGACGAGGAATCTCAGAAGGAACACAGGTCTTCACCACCGGCGAAGTAGCCTCCATACCCGTCGGCGAAGGGGCAATAGGTCGCATCTTAGACCCACTAGGTAGGCCATTAGACGGCAAAGGAGCTTTCCAAAGCGACAAAAGACGCCCGATCGAAAGCAAAGCAGCTGGCATCATCGAGCGCAAATCTGTCCATGAACCCATGCAAACCGGTATTCTGGCCATAGACTCCATGATCCCAATCGGCCGCGGCCAGCGCGAGTTGATCATCGGCGATAGACAGACAGGCAAGACAACGATCGCCATCGACACCATCCTCAACCAAAAAAACGCTAAAGATAGACCAATTTGTATCTATGTAGCGATCGGTCAACGCCAATCTTCTGTCGCTCAGATCTGCAAGCTGCTCGAAGACGCTGGCGCCATGGAATATACGATCGTGGTGGCCGCCGCCCCAACCGATCCACCAGCTCTCCAGTTCATCGCCCCCTTTAGCGGAGTGACATTGGCCGAAGAGTTTGCGGCACAGGGCAAGGCTGTCTTGATTGTCTATGATGATTTGAGCAAACATGCTGTCGCTTACCGTTCTATGTCTTTGCTGCTTCGCCGTCCACCAGGTCGTGAGGCTTATCCGGGCGATGTGTTTTATTTGCACTCAAGATTACTAGAGCGAGCTGTCAAGCTTTCAGACGAGATGGGAGCCGGTTCGATCACCGCTCTGCCTATCATCGAAACACAAGCAGGCGACGTTTCCGCTTATATCCCCACCAATGTGATCTCAATCACTGATGGTCAAATATTCTTAGAATCAGATCTTTTCTTTTCAGGGATCAGACCAGCGATCAATGCCGGAATCTCCGTCTCCCGAGTAGGAGGAGCCGCTCAGACCAAGGCAATGAAACAGGTAGCCGGTAAGTTGCGCCTCAAACTCGCCCAGTTTAGAGAACTGAAAGGCTTTGCGCAGTTTGCCTCAGACCTCGACAAATCAGCTCAGCTAGAGCTTCTGCGCGGCGAAATCCTCACCAAGCTGCTAGTCCAAGACGAAAACAAACCGCTTGACGTTGCCTCAGAAGTGAGTTTGCTCTTTGCCGGTCTAGAAGGGATGCTCGATGAATGTGATGATAAAGCGATCGCTGACTTCAAGAAAACTTGGATTCAACATTTCAAGGTCACCCTCGCCGATCTCTATGCCAAGCTAAATGATGGTCTCGGCATGAATGAAGCCGAACAGACACAGCTGAAAGCCAAGCTGCAAGATTTTGTGAACAGCCTCTCTCCTGGCAAACAAAAGGCCGCCAGATGACCATTGGGGGCTATAACCTAGGTGGCGATCTCGATCTTTGTACCCGCGAAGCGGATCGGGGTAAGTTCATGGATCAGGTGAAAAAACATGCCACCACCCGCAACGTCAGCGAGCGCACGCTAATGCTCTGGTGTTTGCAGCGTTCCCCAGATCTTGAAACCTTAGGACGGATCAAGGGTTGGATTCAAGAAGAAGATGCAACTGGTCGTTGGTTGATGGCTTTGCCTGTGTTTGAATTGGTTGAAGAATAGTTTTTATTTTTTTGGCGCTCTTGTGCTGGCTTGCTTGGGGGCAGGTGCTTATTTATACTTTGCTTGGGCTCAGTCAGAGGGTTATCGGGAGTTTCCTAAAAATCCCATCTACGATTTTTGCTATCAGGGCGAAGGGATCGAGGCGGTCGACGGCGATACTATACACCTGAAGAGCCTTGCTGTGCCGAAGCTAAATAAAAAGATTCGATTGTTGGGGATTGACGCGCCCGAATCAGCCCAAGCGCCATGGGGAGAGCAAGCCAAACAAGAATTGACTGCTCTGATCGATCCCAATCAGGGGATTTGTTGCAAAAAAGGGGCTGAAGCGCTAGACAAATACGACCGTCTGCTCGCTCACTGTTGGAGCGGGAATTATTTTCTGAATAGAGAACTAGTAGCTCGGGGAAGGGCTTACAGTTATTTTATTGGGGAAAAAAATTCCGGTCACCGTTTTGAATTTGAATTCGCCGAGGCTATAGCCGAAAAAAGCGCTCTGGGAGTGCATCACCCTCAGACTGGCCTCACACAATTGCCGGTAGAATATAGAGCTCAACACAAGCACAGAGCGAAAGATAAGCCCAAAAAGCGATAAGCGATAGAATAAAACCAGTGAATTATCAAATCAAAAGAGCGCTCCTAAGCGTCTACGACAAAACAGGCCTGCTGGAACTAGCTCAAGCACTGAAAGTTCAAGGCGTTGAGATCCTTTCATCCGGTGGCACAGCCAAATATCTCCGAGAAAATGGCCTTGAAGTGATCGAAGTGAGCGACCTGACCGGCTCACCGGAAGTGCTGGGCGGTAGGGTGAAGACTATGCATCCTCGCCTGCATGCCGGTATTCTAGCCAAAAGAGACGAGCCAGCCCATTTAGCTGATCTAGTCACGCTTGAAGCGCCATTGATCGATCTAGTTGTCGTCAATCTCTATCCCTTCCAGTCAGTGCTAGCCAAAGAGGGGGCCAGCGAGGCTGAGATCCTCGAAAACATCGACATAGGTGGACCAGCCCTACTCAGAGCGGCCGCTAAGAATTATAAGCATGTCTTTGTGCTCGCCAACCCAGACCAATATACTCAGTTTGTGCAGGCGATCAGCGCTAATGAGCTTACGCAGTCACTGGCGCGCAATTTTGCCAAGCAAGTCTTTGAAACCACTAGCGCTTACGAGCAGGCTATCTCGGCCTATTTTGCCGGTCAAGATCCTAGCCAAGAAACCCTAAAAACCTCCCAGTTCATGCCCCTGCGTTATGGCGAAAACCCTCACCAAACAGCCAGTTTACTCAGGTTGGAAGCTAAAGAAAGTACTTTCAATCCACTCAGCCATTTCAAACAACTACAAGGCAAAGAGCTTTCCTATAACAATTGGCTTGACCTAGAGGCTGGCTGGTCACTGCTCGGTGAGTTTGAAAGCGAGATCCCCGCTTGCGGCATAGTCAAGCACAATTCGCCCTGCGGCGTGGCCCTCGGCGAGACAGCGCTCGAAGCCTTCCAGTCAGCCCTTGAAGCAGACCCGATCAGCGCCTTCGGCGGGATTGTCGCCCTCAATTGTCCCGTCGATCAAGCAGCAGCCAAAATGATGAGCGAGATTTTTCTGGAGGTGATTCTAGCGCCGTCATTTAGCGCTGAAGCGCTCGAAATTCTGGCAACCAAAAAAAATCTCCGCTTGGTACAACTCCCTCAAGCGCCAACGGATTTCAAATACACCCAATACCGCTCAGTACTGGCCCACGGCCTGCTAAGACAAGAAAATGACCATCAAGCCCTAGATAAAGAATCGCTCCAAGTGGTGACAGAAGCCCAGCCCGAGCCGGAAGATTGGCTGGCTGCTCTCTTTGCTTTTCGGGTAGTAAAACATGTCCGCTCGAATGCCATAGTGCTAGTGAACGGCAACAAGACTGTAGGCATAGGAGCAGGCCAAACCAATAGAGTGAATGCCGTGCGCCTCGCTATCGAGAACGCCTGCGACCAAGCAACGGGCTCAACGCTGGCTTCCGATGCTTTCTTTCCTTTTCCCGATAGCGTAGAGCTAGCTGCCATGGCGCGCGTGCGTTGCATCATTCAGCCCGGAGGAAGTATCAAGGACCCTGAGGTGATCGCTGCCGCCAACAAATACAAGATCCCGATGATCTTCACCGGTCTCAGGCACTTTCGGCACTGATGGGGGATTTTACTCTGCCAAGCGGTTTTAGGTGTGCTGGAATGCCAGTCGGGATCAAGGCTTCTGGACTGCCAGACTTGGGCTTGCTTTTTTCGGGCCTGCCTGCTGACTGGGCGGCCGTCTTCACCCAGAATGCGCTCAAAGCACATTGCGTTGACCAAGGAAGCGCACTACTGGCTACCGGTCAGCCCCTGCAAGCCCTGCTAGTCAATTCCGGTAACGCCAACTGCGCTAACGGACCAGCAGCACCAGCCTATACCCAAGCAGCTCTAAGCGAGCTAACCAATCTACTGAAGATACCGGCTGAAGCGGCGCTGACAGCGAGCACTGGGATCATCGGACAAGCTATGCCGAGCCAGAAAGTCTTGGACGCTCTACCTGAGCTGGTGAGCAGGCTAGAGGCTGGAACAGCGCAAGACTTTGCGCAAGCGATCATGACCACAGACAAATTTTCTAAGCTATCGAGGCGCCAGCTTTCAGGAGCGAGCATGCTCGGCTGGGCGAAAGGAGCGGGTATGATTCACCCCAATATGGCCACTATGCTTTGCTTTATCGTCACAGATCTCGTGGCGCCCGCTAATCTCCAAGCACTCCTCCAGTCAGCCGTAGACAAGAGTTTCAATGCGATCTCCGTTGACGGAGACACCAGCACCAACGATATGGTGATTTTGCTAGCCAATGGTGCTAGTGGCCAAGAGATCGCTGAAGAAGACTTTCAGGCTGTACTAGATACCCTCTGCCTAGAACTAGCCGAAATGATAGTCCTAGACGGTGAAGGAGCCGAGCGAATCTTTGCGATCACCGTGACCGGAGCTAATTCACAGCTAGAAGCCAAAGCAATTGCACGCGGTATTTCGCGGTCACTACTGGTGAAGACGGCTGTCTCAGGGGGCGATCCGAATTGGGGGAGAATACTTGCCGCTGCCGGCCAATACGGCCCGCTCGATTTTGCTTGCGCTAAGCTTTCGGTTGCGGGGATCTTGGTGTTGGATTGCGGCCAGACCGCTTCGAGCATTGAGCTAGCTAGGCTCTCACAGATCATGAAAGCAAGCGAGAGACTGGAGCTATGCTTAGATCTGGGGCTAGGCGGCACCGGAAGCTTCACGGCCTATGGCTGCGACCTAAATGAAGCCTATGTCCGCTTCAACGCCCACTACAGTACATGAGCAATAGTCAGGCAATTTTTGTGACTGGCACAAATACAGGCGTCGGAAAGACTATGCTCAGCGCCTATCTGGCTCGGGTTTTTTCGGAGGCCGGTTGGCCTGTCAGCTATCACAAACCCATAGAGACTGGCTGGACTGCTCATGCAAATGACCCGCTTACTGTGCTCGCCTATGCACCCGCCACGGTGATTATTTCCGGTCAAAGGCTGAAATTACCGGCTGCACCAGCTCAAGCGGCATTGAGTGAAGGGATTGAGTTGGATTTTGAGGATCTACTGAGCAAAGCCAAAGCAGCGAGCCTAAGCGAAAGTCTAAACATCATTGAAGGAGCGGGAGGGCTGCTGGTGCCGCTGACGAAGAGTTATTGTCTGATCGATTTGATCGAAGCCTTAAACATTCCAACTGTCCTAGTGAGCAGCAATGAGCTCGGTTGCATAAACCACACTGCGCTCAGCCTGCTTGCGCTGAAAGCCCGCCAAGTGCCTGTATTGGGGTTTCTCTTTTCGGCAAAATCAAACTCTGCGGAAAGCGCTGTTCTGGAGACCAATGCTGGCTGGATCGAGCGCCTGACTGGCTCTATATATTTGGGAGAACTGGGAGATCTCAGCAAAAAAGACGCTCCAGAAACTACAATTGAGCCACTAACTTGGTTTAAAGAAAAGATTTAGTGCCCAGCATTCAGCTCCACAACTCGCTCAGCAAAAGCTTAGAGACCCTCCAGAAAGAAGCTGGCGAGACGGTGAAAATATACTCATGCGGCCCCACCGTCTACGATTCGGCTCATCTAGGGCATGCGCGTAGCTTTCTGGCTTGGGATTTGTTGGTGCGGTCTTTGCGTTACTTGGGCTTTAGAGTCCACTGGGTGCGTAATATCACCGATGTCGATGACAAGATCATCGCTAGAGCAAGCGGTTTAGGCCTAAGCTGCGAGCAGTTGGCACGCCAAGAGACCTATAAATTTTGGCGCGATATGCAGGCACTTAGCGTCAGCTGGCCGGAAGCCGAGCCCAGAGCCACCGAATATATGCCGCAGATGGTCTCCTTCATTGAGGGGCTAATAACCAAAGATTTAGCCTACAAGCTGCCTAGCGGCGATATTTATTTTCGGGTGAAAAATCTCGAAAGCTATGGCCAACTAAAAAAACTGAGCCCAAATGAAGATAATCTCGCCCGCATAGAACACGAGTGTGGCAAAGAAGCAGCCTGTGATTTTGTGCTCTGGAAGGCGGCCAGCGCTGACGAATACGGCTTTCCCACTCCCTTAGGCTACGGTAGACCGGGTTGGCATCTAGAATGCTCGACCATGGTGAAAGCCCTGCTGGGCGAGACTATTGATATCCATACTGGTGGCGAGGATTTGCTTTTTCCTCATCATGAAAACGAGATCGCCCAATCAGAAGGCCTGCACAACAAGACTTTCTCTCATTTCTGGCTCCATAACGGGATGATCATGATCGAGGGCAAAAAGATGTCCAAATCATTGGGGAATTTTATTACTGTCTCAGAGGCTCTAGAGCGCTATAGCGCCAATGCGCTCCGGTTTTTTGCTTTCAGCGCTCACTATAGACAGCCGATAAATTATTGTCCAGAAGCACTACAGGGAGCAGAGACCAGCATCCAAAAGCTCGTGAATCTCGCCCAACCAATCGGTAACGAACAACCAGCACCGGTCTCAGCCGAACACGAGCTTAGCTTTCGAGCAGCGCTGACCGCTGACCTAAACTCGTCCAAGGCATTGGCAGTTTGTTTTGAGCTAGCGCATCAGATCAAAGCCGGTGAAAGATCACTGGTTTCTACGCTCAGGCATTTCTTGCTAGTACTGGGCTTTGAACTAACACAAACAGCTCCTAGTCAGCAAGCGAGCACTGGCTCCGAAGATCAACTGTTAGCTCTCTTAAGCCAACTACGCAGCCAAGCCAGACAAGAGAAGCATTTCGCCTACGCCGACCGAATCAGAGATGGCTTGCTAGCCCTAGGCTTTCAGTTTCGGGATAATCCCGATGGAACCTCTTCGCTAGAGAGTCTGTCGATGATATGATAGGGCTTTTGTCTGGAGCGTGTTTACGTATTGATTTAGGATGAGAATTTTTCTACTGGCTTTTAGTCTATTTTTTCTTGGCTTTCCGGCTTTCAGTCCTCTCTGGGCAAAAGATCTGGCTAAAGTCAGTGCCACTGCCGTAGGTGACGATTTATTGACCATTAGCTACAAGGGCGAAAAGCCAAGCATAAACCGTTTCTCGCTCAACTCAAGCAAAGCAGGCCAAAAACGCCTAGTAGTCGACCTGACTGGCCTAGAGCTCACTGGCGGCAAAATAGAGCAGAAGATTCTCGGTGGCCAAGTGACGCTCAGAGCAAGCCAGTTCAGCACAACACCGATGCAAGTGCGCGTGGTCTTCGAAGGCGAAGCCTCTCTGCTCGATACGCTCAACATCGACACCTCGAACGCCGGACTAGCCAAGCTAAGCTTCAAGCCTCCAGCAAAACCGATCGCTACCCCCAAGCCAAGCGAAAAGAAGGCTACCCCAAAACCGCTAAGCAAAAAACCAGAAGAGCAGCCAAAAAAGCCAGAAGAGGTCAAAGTCAGTCCCAGTCCCAGCCCAGTTGCAAACCCACAGACATCAGCCGCCCAGCCCGAGCAACCCCCACTCTGGAGCCCTAAACCTGGCACAAAGACTTCACAAGTAGCCAGTAGTGACCAAAAAAAAGTACTGGTCAGCTTCGAAAATGGTGAAGCAAAAAGACTGGTGATCAAATCACCGGACGGCCAAGAGCTAAAGTTCAAATACTTTGAGTTAGAAGCTCCCAATAGACTAGTGGTCGATCTCTTTACGGAAAAAGCTTTGCTCTCTGAGACTGTTGAGTTACACGATATAGACTTGAAAAAAAACGATTATTTGCTCGGCGTTCGTTCGGGAGTGCCAGACAGCAAAGAAAAATGCTTTCGGCTAGTCTTTGACCTAGCGCGCAAAGACCTCAGCTTCAGCGAACAATTGAAAAGCGATAAATCGGAAATCTTCATCTTCTTCAATCAACTCAAAGAGAGACTCGCAGACAAAGCCCTCCCCCAGTCAGGCCCCAAAGATTTCAAGGTGATGATCGATCCCGGTCACGGCGGCATAGACTCGGGAGCCAGCTATGGCGGTTTTGACGAAAAAGCGCTCACCCTGCAGATAGCCAAGCAGCTAGCCCAAAGCCTCAAAGAAAAAGGCATAGCCGTGATCCTGACCCGCGAAGATGACAGCTTTGTCTCGCTCGAACAACGTGTTGCACTCACCCTGAAACACAACCCAACAGCTTTTGTCAGCATTCACCTCAATGCTTTGCAGTCTTTGCCGGAGATAGCTGGTCTGGAGACTTACTATTACACGGCACAAAGCTATCCGTTGGCGGAAGAAATGCACAAGAGCCTAGTCACTAACGCCAAGCTCACTGACCGCAATATCCGCAAAGCAAAGTTTGTGGTGATTCGAGAGACTATGACGCCCTCTGTTCTTCTAGAGCTCGGTTTCATGACTAACGAAGCCGAAAGAAAAAAACTGGCCTCCACAGAATACCAAAGAAAATTGGTCTCAGCTCTCAGTCGTGGACTGCTCAAATACGCTCAAGCTCAAAAACCCTCTTCTGTTGCCGCTAAGCAATGAAAAAAGTCGGTTTTATCGATTCCGGTGTGGGCGGACTTACTGTCTTAAATAGTTGCCTAAAAGCAGCTCAAAGCTCTCAACCAGCAAAGACAGAGATCCTCTACTTTGCTGATCTGGCGAATATGCCCTATGGCGGAAAGAGTAAGGGCGAGCTGAAAGATATCTTGCACCAAAACCTGCTCTGGTTCAGAGGGAAAGTGGAACTGCTCATTCTGGCCTGCAATACTAGCTCAGGGCTCTTGCCGGAACTGGAGCCGCTTGATTTGGGTTACAGCGTGCTAAGTCTCTTTGAGGCTTTGGAGCTAGGCTTAGCGGGGCAAGACTTGGGATCCTGTTTGGTTTTTTCCACTGAGGCCACTGCCCAAGGGGGATTTTACGAAAAGCTTTTGGGCGGTAAAGCCAAAAAAATCCACTGTCAAGCTTGCCCTGGTCTTGTTGATTTAATTGAGGCCGATCTAGACTTGCCCCCCACAGAGCTAAAGGCTAAAGCTAGTCTCTTTCTGACCAAATTAGCTATCAATTGTCCCTTTGAGCCAGATCAAATAATTCTTGGGTGTACACATTATCCGCTTGTCGCTGCTGCTTTTGCTCAGGCCTATCCTCGATCCCAAATAATCGATCCGGCCAATAGCGTCTCAGTGCTGCTCAAAGAGCAGATCAGCCATCAAGCCCCCATTCACTTCTATAGTTCTGGGGCTGCCGAGCACTTCTCTGCTAAGCTGAAAAGTATCACTCAGCACCTTGGCCACCTTGAAACTAGCGCAAGCACAGCAGCAATACAAGCAGTTTTTGCAGAGCAAGCTAGCGCTTAGCCTCTCTGAAAGCCAAACCGAAACCAACATACTCTTTGCTCGTCTCACCGGTCTCAGTCAAGAAAGGCAAATACTGAACCCCTCCAGGGAAATCTCCAATAGTCAAAGTGCTTTTCTGGAGACGATCCAAGCTGAGCGCCTTCGGCGCAAACCAATTCAGTACATACTGAGCGAAGCTTATTTTGCTGGCTATCCTGTTTTTGTAAGCGAAGCCGTTTTAATCCCTAGACCAGAGACAGAGCTCTTGTTGCGTTTAGCTTTAGCGGAGATCTCTGAGCTAGCTAGCCCGAGGGTTTACGAGATAGGGCTTGGTAGTGGCTGTTTGGCTGTATCTGGCTTGTGCGAGAACTCCCATGTTTTTTATGAAGGCTGTGAAATTAGCGCAGCGGCTTTTGCGGTGGCGAGCAGAAACATTGCTCTCTATGGGCTTTCCAGTCGAAGTGAGCTTGCAGTTGGTGATTTCTTTGCGCTAACACCGGATCTAAGTGGCTTTGATTTGCTGCTCTCAAATCCGCCTTACTTATCGCAATTAGAATATCAACAAGCCCAAGCCGAACTATGCTGGGAACCACGCCAAGCGCTCACGACAGGCACGGCTGACGGCCTTGATTTTTACCGTGCACTAGCCGACTACCAGCTTCTTCCACGCAAAATGCTCTTGGAGCTAAGCCAAAATGAAGCTGCTAGCATTCAAGCCCTCTTCAAGGATAGAGGCTGGAGTACAGAGTTAGAGCATGATCCAAACGGTCACCATCGCTGCTTGAGACTAGAGCGTTAAACGGAAACATTTTCAGCTAGAAGTTGGTCTAAGAGGGTAAGAACAAATAAGAAGCACCCCTCTCCTAAAATTTAAAACTCACCATGGACGACACTCAAATCCAAGACGAACGCAATGCTTTTACCTTTCAAATCAAGATAATAATTCAGAAGGACTAAAGAAGCATTAGCTAGGATGTCTCTCTCTAAGAAATGGAGGAATATCGATAAAAGGCTTACGTTTAGGCGAATCAGCACTATCGATTTCCTCAGTTACTAGAGGTTCTGGATCTTTTTCGAAGCTTCTCGCCATCTTGCTCACAACGCTACTGAATGTAGTCATAGGCTCTGGAGCTGGAGGCGGAGTAGTGGATTGGAAGATCTCAGTGTTTACCGGCTGAACAACGCTAGCGCCATTGCTACTGTTTCCGTTCTGGGAGCCGGAACTGGTACTAAAACCAGAGCCAGCATTATTGCTTTGGGCTGACCAGAAGCTATTTGTAGAAGAGCTGGGAGCAGGCACTGAAGGACTAAATGGAGTCTCTTTTTTATTGCCTGAACCTAAATGATAAGAACGATTGATATTGAAACCGGAAGCTTTTACCTGCTGTGAGTGAAAAGTGTAAGAATCCTCGAAGCCGGTGGCGATAATCGTGATCTTCACCTGATTTTCCATCGATTCATCGAGCACTGCCCCGACTATCACATTGGCGTCTTCGTTGTAGAGCGATTTGTAAATCACTTCGGCCGCTTCATTCACTTCGTGCAAGGTAAGGTCAGTACCGCCTGTGACATTGAAGATAATACCTCTAGCGCCATTGATCGGTGTATCGATGAGCGGGCTGCTGATGGCTTTGGTCGCTGCTTCGATCGCTCTTCCCTCGCCTGAAGCGTAACCGACTCCCATAATTGCTGAGCCAGAAATTGTCATAATGGCCTTCACGTCAGCAAAGTCAACATTTATGAGGCCAGGGACTGTGATGATATCGGAGATACCTTGCACTCCATCGAGAAGCACACCGTCAGCGATCCGGAAGGCTTCGTTCATCGAAGTATTTTTGCTGATGATCTGCAGCAATCTATCATTGGGGACCAAAATCAAAGCATCCACTTTGTCTCTGATTGCTTCAAGGCCTAACTCAGATTGCTGGAGGCGTTTTTTTCCTTCAAAAGCGAAGGGCTTGGTGACAACTCCCACCGTGAGGGCATTCATTTCTTTGGCCACTTCGGCGAAGACTGAGATAGCGCCTGTGCCTGTACCACCGCCCATACCGGCAGTGATGAAGATCATGTCGGCCCCTTCCATCGCTTTCGCTATGTCTTCGCGACTCTCTTCGGCTGCTTTGAGACCGACATTAGGATTTCCGCCAGCTCCTAGGCCGCGGGTGAGCTTTTGGCCTAATTGGATTCTATTTAAACAATTTGAACGATTCAGTGCTTGCCTGTCTGTATTGGCTACCCAAAACTCCACAGGCATATTGCTTGCGATCATTCTGTCCACGGCATTTGAGCCACCGCCGCCTACACCAAAAACTTTTATACGAGCAGAATCAAAATTCTCTTGCTCGAGGAGGGACTTATTGAGCAATGTTAAATACCTTATCGCCTGAAGATTAGTTTAACCTATATTACGGATAAATGTGTGTATGGTCTATGAGTGTGATTCTTTCTTGGGGTTCTCTTAACTATTTTTTTACTGGAGCTCACCGAAAGCTTTAGCTATTTAGCTTTACTTAACTATTGAGCTTTTTTAACTCACTTGACAGCATCAACTAAAGCCCCCTTGAGGAGGCCAAGAAAACGAGAAAACTAAAAGAAAATCCAAAGCAATTTACGTTGCAATTCGGTCAGGGCTCACACTAAGCGATTACCCTTGGCCTTTGCGAACCTGCCAACGAATAGGAGCCCCAATCAATCCCAAATCAGCCCGCAGCTTACGCGCAATGACCTGCAAGGATCTCTCCTCCACTTTCTTCGGATCACGCACATAGACAGTAAATTCCGGTGGTCCGACATCAGATTGCTTAATCTTGTAAAACCGTGCATCTCCAGCCAAAGATGGATTAACGTCTAAGAGTTCCCTAAAGGCTTGATTGAGCGTAGCCGAATTTATTTGTCTATACCACGTCTGCCCAATCTCCACTAGTTGCTTGCGCAGAGCCTTGAGGCCTGTCTTGTCTTTTGCACTGACCGATAAAATCGGCGCATAATCGAGAAAACTAAGCTCCAAAGCAGTCCGCTTAATGAGATCTTCAATCTCTTCTTCAGTCTGCTGATCCGATTTGTTGAGCAAAATGATCCCGCCTTTTTGCCTACCGACAATCAGCGAGGCTATCTTTTGGTCTTGATGCTCGATTCCCCGCAGCGAATCTAAGACCAAAACGCACAAATCCGCCCTCACAAGCGCCTTGATCGCTCGGTCTACCGCAAAACGCTCCAGATCTTCTAGGACCTTGGACTTGCGCCTCAGTCCGGCCGTATCGATCATCAAGACAGGCAAACCGTCTAAGTCCAAAGGCGTATCGATCGCATCGCGGGTCGTGCCAGGAGCTGCATCGACAATTGCCCGCTCAGAGCCAAACAACGCATTGAGCAAACTCGACTTACCAGCATTTGGTCTACCCAGCAGGGCTACCTTAAAGCGCTTTTCTTCGGTCTGTTCAACAGAAGTACTGGAAAACGAATGCAGCCCCAGCTCCTCTACCAGTCCCTTCAGACAACTCTTAAAAGTCTTCCCCTTGGCCGAGAAAGGAAGCACATCATCAAAACCCAGTGTCCTAAAATCATTTAGGCATTCAAAGAGATCGGGCGAATCGAGTTTGTTCACGATCACCACCACTCTTTTCTCGTGCTTGCGAAGCCATTTGGCTATCTTGCGGTCTGTAGAGGTCACGCCAACACGGCCATCGACCAGCAAAAAAGCAAAGTCAGACTCCGAGATCGCTTGAATGACTTGCTCCTCGATCGCTTGATTGAGCGAGTCATCGGCGAAGATCACTCCTCCTGTGTCGATCAGATTTAGCCTCAGATCTTTGTCCTCACCCAAAAATCTCGAAAAGTTCACCTCGGCATAGAGCCTGTCTCTAGTCACACCGGGTCTATCGTCGACTATCGCTCTCCGTCCGCCGATGAATTTATTGAAAAAAGTCGACTTTCCCACATTGGGAGCGCCCAAGATGACAGCTGTCAGTATTCTATGTTCGTTCATTATTTTTTTTCCTCCACAGACCACAAGCGCTTGCCCTTTACTATGCTCTCAGTCGCTCTTCCCCTAAGTGGGCTTGCAAAGAAAGGCGAATTAGTCGATTTTGAGGCCGACTGATCAGAAGCATAAAGCCAAGCAAAATCAGGGTCAATCACAGTGACATTGGCCTTATAGCCAGCTTTAAGAGAAGGAATAGGATAGTTCATAACTTTTGCGGCCTCACTGGTTAACTTCGAAATCAAAGCTAACGGCTTCATCAAACCAGAATGATAGAGCGCCTCAAGGTAAAGGGGCAAAGCAGTCTCAAAGCCTAAAATGCCATAAGGAGCTTTGGCAAAACCGAGACCCTTTTCAGCCAGAGCGTGAGGGGCATGATCTGTAGCCAGAGCATCTATACTACCATCTACTAGACCAGCAATCAGGGCTGCTCTGTCTTGATCGGTGCGGAGAGGAGGATTCATGCGGGCCTGAGCGCCATGATCGCAAACAGCTAAATAATTCAAAATCAAATGATGAGGGGTGGTTTCAGCCGTAACCGAGATCCCATCATTTTTTGCCCGACGAATCAGCTCCACCGAGCGGGCTGTCGAGATATGCGCAAAATGCAAACGGCCTCCAGGGACCGATCGAGCCAGCTCTATTTCCCTTGCGATCACAGAGACTTCAGCGGCTGGGTCTGTTTGGCCATAGCCCAAGAAAAAAGCCTCTTTGCTCGGGTGCATGCCGCCGCCTTCAGCCAAGCTCAGATCTTCCGAGTGACTGACTATCACCGCTCCTAGAGAACGGGCATATTCGAGGCCTCTTTTTAGGAGAGCCATATTTCTATAGGGAAGACCATCGTCAGAGAAAGCCACTGCTCCAGCGTCCCACAGACTACGCATCGGCGATAGTTCTTCTCCGGCCATACCTAGCGAGAGAGTTGCGTATTGGTGTACCTCTGCTTTGCCCTTGCTGGCCGCTATTGCCTGAATCAGCTTCAAGACATTCACCGAATCGACCGGTGGAGAGGTATTGGCAAGCGCAAAAATATCGGTGAAGCCTCCTTGGACTGCGGCTTGTGAGCCTGATAGTATATCTTCTTTGTGCGTTTGACCGGGTTCGCGTAGATGGCAGTGAATGTCTAGAAGCCCTGGACAGACCCATTTGCCGCTGGCGTCTATGATTTCGGCCGCTTGTCTATCGAAAGAATCTTGAGGGACTATCTTCTCGCCCGAAATCCAAAGTTCGCCAAGCGCTTGCCGGTTTTGGCTGGGGTCTAGCAGCTGGCCATTGGTGATAACGATGTTTTTGTTTGTGCTCATCAGCTGTTTTGGCTTTCCGGCTTGTCGTTGGGAGGGAGCTTGAAGTCTGAGGCTTTCACATTTTCCAAGAATTTGAGGAAAGCTTCTTTGTCGTCTTCGTCTTTGGCTTCCTTGAACTCTTGGAGGAGAGCTTGGATGCAGTTTTGTTCTTGGACAGTTTTGGAGACGAAGATCGGCACATCCATGCGGAGCGCTAGAGAGATACAGTCACTGGGTCTGGCGTCTAGAACTAGAGAGCCATTATGATCTTCGAGGAACAGATGAGCGTAATAAGTCCCACTTTGCACTGAGTGGATTTCGATGCGCTTCACTTGGCACTTGGTCTTATGAAAAATATTGACCATCAGATCATGAGTGAGCGGTCTTTCTGTATGTTCGTTTTGCAAGGCCATGGCGATCGATTGGGCTTCTACTCGCCCGATCCAGATCGGCAAAATCAAGCCACCTTGGCCTTCGCTATGGAGAATCACTACAGGATGATCGCTTCTGGTATCTATTCCGAGACCGGCTACTTTGAATTCAAGCATTGTGAAATATTAGCAATAGCTGGCGGTGCGCTAAAGCTCAAAACGAGAAGCAAACTTCTGCGAATCATCGACGGAAATAGAAAGCGCATACTCCGTAAACTTTGGCAGACCAAGCCGGTCAATCAACCCAATCATCTTCGCTTCAACAGAATTGTCCGAAACAGCCAAATCAAAACTCTGAAATCCAAGATTGTGCTCGCTCTGATAGCAAACCATCACATTGCTCCGTCCTTTCTCAAGCTCCTGCACGAGCATCTGGCATTTTAGCCTTGCAATAGAACAATCGATCATCAAGGGCACAGCCCCCCTAATGAAACGACTAAAAGGCTCAGGAATCACCCGCTTCTTGGGACTATCGACAAGGCCATAGGCTTCAAGCTCAGCTTTGAAATAACTGGCGGCATTGAGCTTAGAACCTTTGGCCTTCCGCTCTTCGCGCTTATAACCTTCAGCCACCACAATCAAAGCATGTCTACGAGCAACCAGAGCGTCTCCGATCTCTTGCATTATCTCTGGGCTCATCTCAAAGAAAGGCAAAACCACAAGGTGAGCGCGCGCTCCAACCCCAGCATGCAGAGCATGTCTACCGCTTCTATTGCCCATCATCTCAAGGATATAAATCCTGCGGTGCGTAAAAGAATCTTCATAGAGGCCACGGGCTATTTCTGCTCCCTTTTCGGCGCAGGAAAGGAAGCCGACTGACCTATCGTTTTTGATGTCTGAGTCGGCGGAAATATTGATGAAGCCTGTTTTTACTTGAGGGGGCAAAAACTTAGCGAGAGCCTTGGCCCCCTTGAGCGTGCCATCGCCACCACAATAAAGCACAAAATCATAACCGCCAGCCACAATGTTTTTGGCCGCAAGCTGCTGCATCTCAAGCTCAGCAAATTCCGGAAAACGCTCAGAGCGAAAATCTGACCCAGGATCGAAATCTCGCCGCCCCATCACCTCAATCGGTCCAAGCGAACAAAGGTTGTAAGCGACAATAGGGCTCATCACCGTACGTACGAAAGGAGGCTCATCACTAATGCCCTCGCAAAGCGAACGGAAACCAGTACGTGCCGCCCAGCATTCCCAACCAAGTTTTTCCCCTTCTTCCGTAAGGCTAGTAGCAACGGCCGTATAACCGGGCGCTAGGCCTCCATCGAAGACGAAAAGCGCTTTTTTGGCGCTCAAGCTCACCTGAGCATTCCACTGGCTTTTAGCCCTTCCGCTAAGCTCTTGAAATGCACGCCAAACATCTCTTCATAAGGCTCTAAAGGGGCGTCCATGTTTAGAAAATCAACTGAACCGGGCGAAAGCGGCGAAAAGGGCAAAAACTGAGCGAAGAGCCCAGCCGATTTCATCATCCAGAGCGGGTGCGCCACCAATGGCTTGCTTTGGCCGGTCTCAGCCAACACGATCTTGGCCACTTCACGCATAGTGAGCTGCGGCGAGCCGATATTGAGCGTGTTGCCAAAATTATGCTCATCCAAGAGAGCGGCGGCGATGATTTTTGCTAAATCTTTCACCCAGACCGGATTTAGTCTATTTTCTCCTGAGCCGATCAAAGGAAAGAAAGGTAAATAACGCGCAAACAAAACAAAGAGACTCATAGACCGGTCACCCTTGCCATAGACCCAAGACGGCCGCAAGATGACATGTTTCACTCCAGAGTCTCTGAGCGCTTTTTCCGCCATCCGTTTGGCGACATTCCAGTTATATTTGCTTTCTCCGACAGCCGCGCCACTGAGATAAAGGTAGTTTTGAATGGAGTCCACTCGGCCCAAATGCTCAAGTGCACGAACAATGTTTTGTGTACCAGCTCCATCACAGCCCTTGTAGGTATATTGGCTGCCCAGCCAAGGGCGTTCTACTGGATGACCGGGGAATTGGACACACTGGACTATATAGTCAGCTTTCTCTAGGGCGGGCAAGAGAGAATTGAAGTCGAGCAAACTACCGACAAAAGTCTCAACCCCGCTCACTGCTAGTCTGCGCTTGCCAGTGCTAAATACAGACAAAGCTAAATCTGGCCTTTGCTCGCTGAGCTCTTTGAGGGCGGCTGAGCCGATGAAGCCGCTACCACCGATGAAAAGCACTCTTTGTTGGGTCATGTTTCGAGCTGAGCCAAATCTTCAAAGAGCTGGCGCATCTTTGGGTCAGGGTTTAGAGGAATCTTAACCGAAACGCGGACAAAATGATCGCCCAAGCCTCCTTCCTTCTTTGGCCAACCTTGAGCGCTTAGACGAAGTCTTTGGTTGGGTTGAACGCCAGCCGGAATGTTCAGACTAAAAGACCCATGCACTGTCTTCACCTCTTTTGTTGTGCCCAAGACCGCTTCAGAGACGGTGACGATCAGACCACTTTCCAGATCGTTGCCTTCCAGCTTAAAGTCTGGATGAGGAGCTAGCAAAATCTCCAAGATCAAATCACCCCGCTTGCCACCGTAAGCCGATGGATAGCCTTGGCCAGAAAGTCTGATTTTGCTACCTTCACGCACTCCTGCTGGTATTTTCACTTCTAGCGAAGGCAGGTTACGGAGATTGAGTTTTTTGCTAGCTCCCTTGAGGGCCTCTTCTAGCGTCAAGGTGAGCTTGAAACGCGCTTCTTCACCGTCTATGCTTCTCGGCGTTCCGGCCCCAAAGGGATCTGCGCCCCCGACATTGCCGCTTTGAAACAAAAGATCGAATATATCGCGAAAGCTACCGGCACCGGCAGCCGTTCCTTGCCCAAAGGGAGAGTTGGCGCTACCCCCTCCTCCAGGTGGACGAAACTCTGCTCCGTGGGGGATGCGGCCGAGTGAGTCATAGCGGGCTTTTTTCTCGGGGTTGGCTAAGACTTCGTGGGCTTCGTTGATTTTTTTGAAGCGATTTTCGGCTTCGACTTTATCGTTGGGGTTGCTGTCTGGATGATGCTTTCGAGCGAGCGATCTATAAGCTTTCTTGATCTCATCAGCTGTCGCTTGCCGGCTCACCCCCAAAATAGAATAATAATCTTCAAATTGCACCATAGCGATCTTTTACTGAAATTCTAGTATGCTCTTCATCATATGCCATGTCTGAGAAGATAGACCAGCAAGCAGATCTTGAATTGAGGCTAGTCGGTGTGGCTTGCCCCTTGAATTATATTCGGGCGCGTATTTTTCTTGAAAAGCAAATGGCCGTTGTACTTGTGCGATTCATTGTCGATGCTGGCGAGGCTGCCCTCAGTGTCAAGAGGAGCTTGTTGGCCGATCATTTTGTTTTTTTCAGCGAAGCGAGCTTAGGTGACACCGAGCATGCTCTTTTGTTTTTCTCGCAAAAATTGCTAGCGAAATCTATCTGAACTTTGCCTTAGAGAGTTTCTCGCGAGCCTCAGCCACCTGCGGATTATTGTTATCGACTAGGCCAGAAGCTTCCATCTTGGCCATGCTGTCTCTGAGCGTGATCAATTGGCCTTCAACTTGATCTAAAGCAGAAAGCGCGTCTTTGCTCTGTTGCAACTTGTCGGCTGGACCGTCTTTCTCATAGACTGAGCGCGAATATTCCAGTTCACTGTAAGCCCCAGGGAAATCAAGACGCTTGAACAATAGTCCCCCTCGGTAAAAATGCGCATCGACAAAATCAGGCTTGAGCGCCAAGCATTGATCGAGATCGGCCATCACCTTTTCGTCTGGCAGCTCCAACTGAAAACCAACATAGGCCCGCAGGGCAAAAGCCTCATGAGAGCTGGGATCGAGTTTGATTGCTTTGTCCAGTTCGACGAGAGCCAAAGGTAACTCTTGGGAGCTGATCTTTGCTATCGCCGCCACTAAAGCCGCTTTCGCTTCGACTTTATTCAATTCTATCTGTACTTGGTTTTGAGGAGCATTCTCGGTTGTGCCTTGAGTGGCACCTTCTTGCTTGGCTTGATTGGAGCAAGCGGCAAGTGCTAGCAGCCCTAGAATCGAAAGATTATTCAGTTTATTGGAAAGCATTTGGAAATAATAATCTAGGCCTGAGGTAAAGTGACGATAAATTCAGACCCCTCACCGAGCACTGAATTGACCTTCAAGCTTCCTTTGTGGAGAGCGACAATTTGACTGACAATAGCCAAACCGAGTCCACTACCCCCGGTAGCCCTCGATCTATCGTATTGGGAACGGTAAAAGCGGGCAAAGATCTGCTCTTGTTCGTCCGGTGATATGCCCGATCCTTGGTCTATCACCTTAAAGCTAGCTCTATTAGCTTCTTCACTGACTTCCAGAATCACTTCAGAGCCTTCGGGTGAATGCTTGATGGCATTGTTGAGCAGGTTTACCAAGACTCGCCTCAGCTTGACCCTGTCGGCCTTGAGCGAGAACTCGCTGCTGCTAGCAATAAACCAACTCAGCTCAACTTTGCCTTTTGAGGCCATCGAATCGAGATCGTCTACGCATTCTTGCACCAGATCGACCACCGGAAAGAGAGTCGGCTCAAAGCTAATGTGACCGGTCTCTAAGATCGAAAGATCGAGCAAATCTTCGATCAGTTCTCTTAAGCGTTCGGTTTGCCGAAAGACTATTTCTAGAAAACGCCCACCCAGCGCTTCACCGGCCTTGGCTTGTCTCGCTAAAACCTCGACAGATGAAGAGATAGCCATCACCGGCGTTTTGAGCTCGTGGCTGGCATTGGTGATGAATTCGCTCTGAAAGGCTTTTTCTTCACGCAGTCTTTTCATCATCGAGTTGAAAGATCGCGATAACTCCTGCACTTCCGCTCCCGAAAAAGAAGGCAATTCAGGGGCAAGCACTCCAGTAGAAGCAATTTGGCGGGCACGGGCCGTCACTTTCTTGATCGGGCCAGAAATCCAGTTACTTAGCGCGTAGATGATCGTAACGGTAAGCAAGATTAGGAGCAGCGCCAGCGAAAGCAAAGTAAAAAAACTCTCACCAAAACTACGGCTGAGATTGACTAGAGGCGCATAGACCAAGATCACCCCGCATATCCGCTCACCAGCATCCAAATAGGGAACAGCCACGGCATAAGTGTGAACGTCAGCCAAACGAATCTCAAAGCTACGTGAAGTGCCGAGCTTGAACACCTTGCTGGCCAATTGTTTTTCTGTTGAGCTCAAATCATGCCTGCCATAAATCGGCTGAAGCTGAGAGTTAAGCAAAGCCACCTGCAAGTTTTCACCCTCAAGGGTGCTCAAAAGCTTTTCTCTTTGATCGCTGGGGAAGGAATTTATTAGTTTATTGATGCTTTTGGCTTGGCTAGCCAACTGAAATCCAAGATCTCGATAGGAATTTTCCTTAATCGCATAGAGCGTAAAGCCGCCCAAACCCAGCAAAGAGAGAGCGACAAGCGCCAAATGACTGAAAAGCAGTTGGTCAAAAAGATTGATTGGCTTAGCCACACCGGTAAAATGGGTAGGTGGTAACAGTGACAAAAGAAATTATGGCGTCAATCGAAAATAAAAACGCCTACACACCCATCCTCCGCCAATATTTAGAGCAGAAGGAGCGAGCAGAAGGAGCATTGCTTCTATTTCGGCTCGGTGATTTTTATGAAGCTTTCTTCGAAGATGCCCAGATACTAGCTCAAGAACTGGAAATCGCCCTCACCTCCAGAGCAGACTCCGCTCACCCTAGTGGCAGGGTGCCGATGGCTGGCATCCCTTGTCGGGCGGCCGATTCATATATCCCCAAACTCTTGGCCGCTGGCCTGAAAGTGGCCGTCTCAGAGCAAATAGGCGAAGCTCTAGGGGGCAAAGGCCCTATGCAACGGGAGATCGCAAAGATCTTGACTCCCGGTACTATCCCAGACGGTGAGCTTCTAAGATCAGACGCCGCCAACTATCTACTGGCTTGCACTCCTGCCGCTAGTTCTGGTTTTTGGGGAGTAGCTTACGTTGAAGTGAGCACAGGCGAGCTTCGTTTCGGTGAACTGAGCGAAGACGAATTGCTCCAACGTGTTGCTTGCCTCAAACCGAGCGAAATACTAGCGCATAGTCAGCCGGTCAGCTCAAAGCTCGCTCCTCTAGACGATCAGCTCGTTTTGCCAGTCGCACTCAGCACCAATAGTAAAATTTGCTTGACCAGAAGGCGAGAAGGGAGCTTTTCGGCCAGTGCCGCTCGCGAAAGACTAGCTGAACTCTTCGGTCAGTTTGCCTTGGAGGGGCTGGTGCGCGATCCCAGCGAAAGTGCACTGGAAGCGCTTGGGGCTGTTTTGAGTTATTTGGCTATCACCAGTCCAGGCTCGCTCCGGTCTTTGCGGCAACTGGAACTGATTCAAGCTTCTGCGTCTTTTTTGAGCCTTGACGAACAGACTCTTCGCAACCTTGAGATCTTTGAATCTCTGTCGCTGAGAGAGAAAAGAGGGTCACTTTATCATCTCTTTGAAGCTGAGCTTTCCACCAAAGTAGGCTCGCGCCTACTCAAAGAGTGGCTAGCTGCTCCTCTGCTTTCCTTGCCAGCGATCGAGAACAGGCTAAACCGAGTGCAAGCACTCAAAGAAAACCCCAAAGCAAAGAACAAACTAAAAGAAACGCTGCGTGGCTTCAGCGACCTAGAACGTTTGACAGTCAAGCTACTAGGCGAAAGACTGAATCCGCGCGAGCTCGGTTGGCTGCGCGATTCGCTGAGACGCTTGCCTGCTCTCGCTCAGATTTTAGAAACAATCGGCTTTGAAGGTGAGCTCGCTTGCAGCGAAGAACTAGACAGAAACATTCAGACTTGCTGGCTGGCCCTGCAAGAGAGTTTGCCTGTAGTGAGCTCGGCTGGCGGAATCTTTCAGGCTGGCTACAACGCTGAACTGGATGATTTTAGGGAACTGATTGCCGGAAATGAAGCTTGGCTGCAAGCGCTAGAAAGCAAAGAAAGAGAGAAACCGGGCTTGAAGACGCTGAAGGTGGTCGCAAGTAGCAATGCCGGTTTTTATCTGGAGCTCACCAAAACTGCCAGCAAAAGCGCCCCACCGGAATACCAAATCAAACAAAATCTGACCAACCAAGACCGCTACACGATCCCAGAGCTGAGCGCCCGCGAGCAAGGTTTTTTGCAAGCCCAGAACAACCAGAATGCGCTGGAGGAAAGTTTATTTATCGCGCTGAGAGCGAGTTTGATTCCCTTTGCCGAAGAGCTTCGAACGATAGCGGGAATCGTGGCTGGCTGGGATTGTCTTCAGGCTTTTGCTTCTCTAGCAGAAGCTGGTGACTATACTCGCCCGTCTCTATCGGCCACTAGTCAGAGTATTTGCCTCACTGAGGCGCGTCATCCTTGTCTTGAAGCGCTCTTGCCACCCGGTGTTTTTGTCCCGAACGATCTCAGTCTGGTTGGGGGTCTAGAGGGAAGTGAAGCTAGTCTGATCCTGCTCACTGGGCCAAACATGGCCGGAAAGTCCACCTACATGAAACAAGCGGCAATCATCGCTCTGCTCGCTCAGTGCGGCAGCTTTGTGCCCGCCAAAAGAGCGGAGCTCGGTATACTGGACCGGATTTTTACGCGGATCGGGGCATCGGACGATCCCAGTTCTGGGCGCTCGACTTTTATGGTGGAGATGACTGAGACCGCTTTTCTGCTAAATAATCTCACCGAACGTAGTCTGGTGCTACTCGACGAAGTGGGGCGTGGAACCAGTACCTTTGATGGGGTGGCTTTGGCTTGGTCTGTGGCCGAGTATTTGCTCAAGCAGGGCGTGAAGACTATCTTTGCCACTCACTACCATGAGCTCAGTGGCCTAGCCGATCTCTATCCCAAAGCAGCCAACTATCAGCTGCTAGCCGAAGAGAAAGACGGTGATTTAGTTTTTTTGCACAAGGTAGCTTCTGGAGCGGCCGAAAAGAGCTATGGAATAGAAGTAGCACGCCTAGCCGGTCTTCCCCGCCAAGTGCTAGAAAGGGCTAAAGGTCTGCTGGCTTCGCTCAATGAACGTGGCGTCAAACAAATCAATCGCAGCTCGCTCAAGCAGACAGCCGGTGACCTACAATTAGCCTTAGAATTCATTTGAGATGGCCATAGAATCTTCCTTCACCCCTAGCGTAAAAGAGCGAAAAAGCCCGCTCAAAGCCACCGAAAAGAACGTGGACGAGATTCGGGTGGAAGCCAATCTGCGCCCGCAAGCTCTTGAGGAATACATCGGTCAAGAGAGACTGAAAAAAATCCTGCAGGTGGCCCTAGGTGGCGCTATGCAACGCGGGGACAAAGCGAGCATGGGGCATCTGTTGCTGCACGGTGCGCCCGGTCTAGGCAAGACTACCTGCGCTTTGCTGCTCGCCAAACTTCTAGGGACAAACTCACATGTCTTTTCAGCCCCAGCGCTCGAAAAACCGAAAGACATAGTGGGCATTTTGCTCGGACTACAAGAAGGTGATGTGCTCTTCATCGATGAGATCCACCGGCTGAACAGAGTGAGCGAGGAGCTCTTGTATCCGGCGCTCGAAGATTTTGTGATCGACTTGCATAGTGGTGCCGGTTCTTCGGCGCGGATCTCAAGGCTGCCTATCGCTCGTTTCATCATGGTGGGAGCCACCACCAAGCTCGGCCAAATCTCAGCGCCCTTGCGCGATCGTTTTACGCATCTTTATCGGATGGAGTTCTATACTCCTCCTGAACTGAGCCAAATAGCGCTGAGGACTGCTAGTCTGCTTCGTTTTGACCTCAGCGAAGAGGCAGCTCTAGAGCTCGCTTTGCGTGGTAGAGGCACGCCACGAATACTCAATCGTCTCTGTCGGTTATTGCGCGATTTTGCTCAACATCATGCACGTGAAAGCATCGATCCGGCATTTGTCAGGCTAGCGCTCGATCATTTTGAGATTGATGCGCAAGGGCTTGATGCCACAGATAGAGAGCTACTGAGAGCTATAGCCAACAACTTTGGCGGTGGACCGGTGGGGCTGGAAACGCTCGCTATATCGCTTGGCGAAGACCCTCGCACTATCGAAGATTATTATGAGCCTTATTTGATTCAAAGTGGACTCCTAGAGCGCACTCCACGCGGACGGAAGACAACGGCCAAAGCGCAAGAATTATTTGCTGAAAAGCACAAATAAAAAGACCACAATCAAATAACCGATACTCAAAAGAGCATTTGCCCGAAAGAAAATACTCTCAAGCTGTTCTGGGTAACGGATAAAAGCAACATGCTCAAAAATCAAACCCAAACCCATCAAGGCTGCCCCAGCCAGCAAGCCCGCTTGCAGCGGGTTAGTCTGATCGAGCAAAGCTAAACCCAAGAAAAAAACAAAACTGAGCACATGGCTACCGCGCGCAATCCAGACGGCCCGCTCGTGTCCAAAACGACTAGGGATGCTGTGAAGTTTGGCCTCACGATCGAATTCCAGATCTTGGAGGGCATAGAGTATATCGAAACCGGCCACCCAAAAAGCAACGGCCAAGCCCAAAAGCAAAGGCAACAGAGCAATAGAACCGGTACTGGCAATCCAGCCACCCCATACAGCCCCAGCCAAAGCGATGCCCAGCACAAAATGACAAGCCCAGCTAAAACGTTTTGTATAAGAATAAAAACTGAGCCAAAAGACAGCCAAGGGGAAAAGCTGCCCGCAAAGCGGCGGAAGCTGGAAAGCGGCTAGCCCCAAACAAGCAAAACCAGCAAAAGCCAGTAAAAGACTAGTGCTACTACTGAGCTCGCCAGTAGCCGAGGTACGCTGAGCGGTGCGGGGATTGAGGGCATCGAAACGGGCATCGAGCAACCTATTCAGTGACATAGCAGCTGACCGAGCGCCTACTAGCGCCAAAGCGCACCAGCCTAGAACAGTCCAGTCAGGCCAAATCGGATAAGCGGCAAGCAGCAGTGAAACCAGCAAAAAGGGAGCGGAAAAGAGCGTATGTTCGAGCTTGATATTTTGGGCCCAGAGTACTAGTTGGCTCAAAGCAAAACAAGATCTTGAGGGGCTTTTTGGCAGGCGCCAGCGAGCAGCTCTTTGGCAAAATACAGATAAGCTTTCTTGTGGACGGGATAATCGCCAAGTAGTGATTCTATCTTTTCGCCTACTTCATTTTCGCTCCAGTGGGCTACTTCAGATAGATCGTGTCCTACTATGCTTTCGATCAGGGCGCAGCAGGTGGCTTGAGCGTAACCACAACCGAAGGTGATATAGCGGGCGTCTTCTATTTTGCCTGATTGAGATAGGTGGAGGCTGATCTCGTAAGCGTCTCCGCAGCCGGCTTTATCGAGGGCATGTTTGACTAGGTGGCCTGTTTCAGGGTTTTCGGTGAATTCCCCAAAGTAAGGTCTTTTCATGATGTAGTGCGAAAACTTTTCTTTATTGAATTCCATGTTTTTAATAGGTCTTAATTTCAATTATAGTCAGTTTTTGGCTTTGAGAATTATTCTTTGTGCTTAGGTTAGTAAAAAATTAAGACAAAACCAAGACAAGCCTAAAGTTTCGCTTAAATTTGAAACTGTTAAGGCCGAAGCTCTATGATGAAAAATACAAGAATAAAAGCTCAGATTAGGCAGAACTTACACTTAAAGACATGCCAGAACTTAATCTCAACATAACCCTGCCAAGTAAACCGCTCACCTCTGGTCAAGCCCTAGAGGGAAAGCCGCCAAAACTCGAAGCGGCCAAACCGCAAACAGCTCTCTTTGAATCAGATCGTTTCGATCGAGATTTCGCTCTCAGAAATGCTCCAGACATGGAGGCTTACCGGAAGATGGCTGCCCGTGACCTCGAAGAGATGCTGGGGCTATTTGGTGCTAGTGGCAACAGACTAGAAGTGAGCTTGAAACAATCAGCGACAGTCTGGAACTCTACGCTCTCTGGGATCAATGACAAAGTAGACCTAAATCTCCAACCACAAGATGGCCTGCTCCGAATAAATGCCGAAAAGATAGCCTCACTGAAGCTTTCCACGATCTTAGAGCCAGAATCAATCCCAACTAGAGTCTGGGAAGGCATACCCAGTCGACATTTTGAGTCGCAAGATCTTCCCGATGGGGGCTTCGACGATTTTCGCCAAGGACAAGAGCCGACCTATGCCGTGATGCTAGACCGCTATCGGGAGAACATGACCGGCGAAATGCGCTTTCAAAGGCGCTTGGAGGAGATGGAAAAGACCGGAAAATGGTTTCATGATTTTTACTTCAAGCACAACCAATCCCTCCAGAGCACTGTCCATATCAAAGTCGAGTTCACCGAAAAACAAATAGAAAAAGTCAAAGCGCAGCTCTCAAGGCAAAGAGAACGCAAGCGGATAGCCGCTGAGATCTTTCCGCAAGCTGCCCAGTTCACTCAGATTTTGCGAACGGGCAAGACTGTCCGAAATATCATGAGCGATCCACTTTATTTGGACAAAAAACTGATTGGGCCGACATTAGAAGCCCTCAATAAATGCCAGCCCGGCATGGAGTTTTTGATTTTAGAAGGGATGAAAGCACAGCTCAAGGCTCTTTTCGGTGATATCGGAAACTCCTCCAAAGAAGCTCGCCAACAGCTTGAGAGCAATAACAATCTCGGCAAAGAGCAAAAAGAAAAGCTAGAGCAAGTACTTAGAAAGATTTATCGTCGGGTGCGCAGAGGGCTAGAAGTCAGTCTCGGTTCTCGGATCAGTAGCGGCTATAGCGCTGACAACATGCCAAAACCGAAGCTTCCCTTACCTAGTCTTGATTCTGGCAAAAAACTACCCAATGAAGTCCGCGAATGCCTAAACAATCTCCAAAAAGCGCTGAGCGCTAGCAAAGATGGGGGGAGGCTAGACCGCAAAAAGCTTGCCAGCCTGATCGCTCACGTACAAGTGAAGATGGAGAAGTTTGGGATCAATCCAGAGGGAGTACCTAAGAGCTCAAAAGATTCAGAGAAGCAAATGGCGGAGCATCATCAAAACCAGCAAAAAGCCCCCAAAAAGCCCCAAGCGATCATGGGCAAAGAGGGGTTTGATCCGGTCTTTGAGACAACCAAGACAGTGGCAAGCTTCATGCATGAACAAGAGAGTAAGCAGGCTAAGAGCCCTGAGGTGAATAGTTTGAGTTTGCCTTTTGCGCCTTTTGCACAAGATCGTTCTGCTCAGGGGAGGCTGGAGAGTTTGCTGGGTACGAATTCCTATTCTGATGTTTTTCGTGGTGAGGAGAAATTTACTTCGGTAGATGTTGAGGGTAGGAAGGTGGTGATTGATTGGAGTCCTGCTTTGTGTAGTCGTTTGAACTTTATGATGCAGGTGGATCCTGTTGAGTAGGGGGGTATGGGAGACTAACGCCCTCAAACTCCCGCTCCGAATTGGCTTAAGAAAACAAGTCTTTCTCTTTTCTCTCCTAGATTATTGGGGAGTTTGAGGAGGCTAAGCCCCAAGCCCTCTAAGAACACAGGCAACTACAACTCCTCGAAAAATAAATTTCTCTCAAAAATTATTGGGGAGTTTGAGGGGGCGAAGCCTCCTCATTTAAACTTCTTCAAATAACCTACAGTAAAAAGCAAACTTACAAACTCACTGGAGGTTAGGGAAATTTATTATCCTTGAGGACCTAGCGGCCCTCAAACTCCCGCTCAGAACTGGCTGAAGAAAACAAGTCTTTTTCTTTTCTCTCCCAAATTATTGGGGAGTTTGAGGGAGCGAAGCGCTAAAGGCCAGCCTACTCACCCTTTGTCCTCAAAAAAGGCGTAAGCAATAAAACAATAGCCTCAGCCTCTCCAGTGAAAAAAGTCTCCTGCACAGCAGCCCCAGACTGAATGAGCGCCTTCACACCGCTACAAGTAGGCATCAGACGCCTGACGATCAACTCAGCAGAGGCTTTTTTGACAGGCTTGATCTCCCCAGGAATCATCGCCTTGATGCTGTCTTCAGTACAGAGCCCCTTCAAGAACTCCTCCAAACCTTTGATCATCGAATGCTCCCGCTTAATTTTATTGAAGCCGAAGCGATACTTCATATACTCAAGCGTCTTTCAGTAGCCCACAAACAACTACCACTGCTAAATACTATTCCGGTAAGAGTCAGAATGAGCAAAATCAACCCCAACTCCTGTGAACTAGGCCAAACTAAATCCAAAAGACTGGACTGCGTAAGATTGACGCTCTTTTGCAAACTATAACGAGGCAAAGAATCAATAAGAGTCAAAATCAACCCCGCCAAAGAGGAACTGACCAACCCATAAAACACACCCTGCACAATAAAAGGCCCCTTGATAAACCAATTGCTGACCCCCATAAAACGTAATAGAGTCAGCTCGTCTTTTCGGGCCCGAATCACCAGCTCAATAGTGTTGAAATTGATCACAAAAGTAGCCGTAGCAAGCAGCAAAGTGATAAAGATCCCAATCAAGATCAGCGAATTTTTGAGAATATTTAGCTTACGGACCTCAAGCGGCGCATAGTTGATATGCTCGATCAGACCGCCAGTATCCCAAGCGCGAAGCTCCTTGATCAGCGGAATGCTATCGGTAGGACTGCCAACCTTGATCTCAAGAGTCTGAGGGAGAGTATTGAGCGAACTATCCAGATCTATTTTGAGGATATTTGTCAGCTTTTCCCAAGCCTCTTCTTTGCTCACCACTCGCACGCGCTTCACTTCTTTGTGTTTGTCAAGAAAGGTCAAGAACTGCTTAGTATCTGCTTTTTCACTGATAAAGACGGAAAACTCCGTGTTGGTCGAGCTTAAAATATTGTTGGCGATTTTTTTTAAACCAACGCTCAATTCGAGCATCAGGCCAAGGATAAGCAAAGTGGACATCAAGATGCTGATGATCACAGCATTTAGCCAACCGCTCCTGATGATGCCGATACCGGCTTCCAGAAAGACGCGCCACACTATCCTAAACATCCGCATCATACAGCCAAGCTCCCAAACATCGGCAAACTACTAGGCTCAGTATCCATGATCAGTTCGCCATTGTCGAGTTGGATGATGCGCTTTTTGAACTGATGAGAACGAGGGTCGTGGGTAGCGATGATCATGGTCATGCCCAGCTTTTCGTTGATTTCCTTGAAAAGCTGAAAGATTCGCAGCGAGTTGACCGGATCGAGGTTTCCAGTAGGCTCATCAGCGATCAAGATCGGGGGATTGGTGACTATAGAGCGAGCTATACCGACACGTTGGCGTTCGCCACCTGAAAGGTGAACTGTCATTTCTTTAGCTTTGTCTAGAAGTCCGACAACATTTAGCGCTCCCTCCACTCTATATTTTATTTCTCTTTCGCTAGCTCCTTGAGCGCGAAGAATATAGGCGACATTATCGAAAACGTTTAGCTGAGCGAGTAAAATTACATCTTGGAAGATCAGCCCAATGCGCCTTCTGAGCTGAGAATAATCGACCAAACGACTAATATCAACGCGACCAACTAAAATCCGGCCGCTAGTAAAATCATCGGCTTTGTATAAAAGCTTCAGTAATGTTGATTTGCCCGCGCCACTTTCCCCAATCAAAAAGACCATTTGGCCCATAGGAATATGGATACTGACATCTTTCAGACCGATTTTACCGCAGTCGTATTGCTTACTTACGCGGTAAAGCTCAATCATTGAAGTTTAGGAAAGATATCTAGTTCTATATCGCTGTAAATATAAGCTTTTTTCATATCTTGCGGTTGGCTTTTGCCTTTGCGAGTGCGGCGCGCTTTGCTCAGCTTTCTGACTGTGTTCACTCTTGTTACTTTAGCTTTGAAGATCTCTTCAAACTCGGCTGCTATTTGGTCTTTGCTGGCTGAGGGTGAAACCAAAAACGTATAGCACTTCTTTTGGGCTAGTTGTGTTGATTTGTAGGTGATGATCGGGCTTTTAATTGCTCTGTGCATGATTTATCTCCTAGTCTTTCGCTTTGGGGGTACGAGCTTTCTTTTCTTTTGGGGCAGCTTTTTCCACGACCGCTTCAGCTTCCTTGAGGGCAGCAGAGCGTTTCGGTGCTTTCTCGCTTAGTTCAGGAAGAACAACCGGTTGCTCTTCTGTGGTATCCAAGTCTAGAAGCCAAGCTTGAATGGAATTGATGATTTTTTTATCAGCCAAAATAAAATCACAATTCAAAATATCGTGTGGATTGAGATTTTGCCAAGAAATCACTTTCACTTTTTGAATATTTTGAAAGCTTTTGCTGAGGTTTGCATGTTCCGTTGGATCCACTAGAAGCAAGATCTTTTTGCCGGACAAACCAAGCTGAGTAATTACAGCAACGGCTTGTTTGGTTTGAGGAACAGCAATACTTGGAAAAGCGGACATCACCCGAAAATAATCCTTACGCAAAGCAAGAGCAGAACGCAAAGCCGATCTTCTGGCCTTACGGGGCATAGTAAAGCTGATCTGGTGTGTACGAGGACCAAAGGTCACCCCCCCTTTTCTCCAGAGTGGCGAACGAATAGAACCAGCTCTAGCTCTACCGGTTCCTTTTTGCTTCCAAGGCTTAGCTCCACCACCTCGCACTTCGGCGCGCGTCTTAGTGTTGGCTGTCCGAGTCGGGCGGGTTAATTGGAGCTTCAGAAGCGTGTGCACCAAATGCTCGTTGGGCTTTGCTGGGAAAAAATCCTCTTCAAGCTCTAGGCTTTCTTTGCTTAAAATTCCGTTAGGTTCGTATAGATCTAGTTTCATGCTGCTCTCCTTCCAAGCTCAAGCGCTGTGCTGTTCCAAGCTCCCTTAGGCGTGCTCGGCTGTACGATTACAATTGCTCCATTGAAGCTGGGCACCGAACCGGTGATCAAGAGCAAATTGTCTTCAGGTAAATACTCAAAAACGCTTAGCTTAATCACTGAGACGTCATTGTTATCACGACCAGGCATATTCAGTCCCTTGAAAACACGACCGGGCTCAGTATGTCCCCCGATAGAGCCGATTTGGCGGTGATGCTTGGTACCGTGAGTCATCAAACGTCTTTTTTGATTCCAACGTTTGATCCGACCGGAAGTACCGCGGCCTTTTGGTCTGGCTTGAACATCGACCAATGCGCCGGCTGTGCCGAAGAGCTCGGCGATTTTTAGTGTATCGCCAGCTTTGTATTGAGCGGCAGTCGCTTCTGGAACCTTGAATTCACGCAGATGACGAAAGCAGGGAAGGTCTTTTTTCTTGAAATGACCTTGTTCTGGCTTGCTCAATTTTTTCTCTTCAACGCCAAGTGCACCGATTTGCAGCGAAAAATAGCCATCGCGGGCTTCAGTCTTCACTTCGATGATCATGTTTTCTAAAATCTCTAAAACTGTTACACCGTGAGCGTCTCCGTTTTCGGCAAAGAGCTGGGTCATTCCACGTTTTCTGGCAAACATTCCGATCATATTATTTGTCTCCTAGAAGCTGAACCTTCACGCCGACGCCAGCTGGCAAATCCATTTTTTGCAACGAAGACATAGTTTCGTCACTGGGACTGAGAATCTCGATAATCCGTGAATGAACCCGAATCTCAAAATGCTCGCCAGAACGCTTGTCAACGTGCGTTGAGCTGTTCACGCAATAGCGGCGAATTCTGGTGGGAAGAGGAATAGGACCACTGATTTGTGAACCGCTCTGCACGATGATTTCCGCTATTTGCTTGGCTGCTGCATCTATCTGTCTGGAATCAAAGCTCTTTAGCCGGATCCGGATTTTGTTGCTGGCACTAGTACCAGTAGGCTTAGTTTTCTTTTGGCTTTTAGTAGACATTGGTCTATTTATAACAAGGCTGAAGATGATAGCAGAGATTGGCCCCAAAAATCAAAGCCACCTAGCAAGAGCATGGCCAATAAAGCTAGAATGAAAATTAAGGCAAGTAAAGCGCAAGTATGCTTAAATCCAAGCAATTACTGGCATTTGTGATAGGCGCCCTACTCTTGGTAGTCTATGGCGCTGGCATTGCTCTACAGGGCGAAAAAGTCTCAGAGACGCCACTTGAGAACAAAAACGATGCGAGCTCCGAAAAAACTGGCTTTGTCCCAAACGAAAAAAACGCGACAGTCTTAATAGAACCAGGCCTTTTTCAGCTGATCATCCCCGAAAGATTCAACTATCCGCCAGAAGAAAATTCGCAGGTGATCAAAAACGGCGAGCTCAGCGCTCCCTTTACCTTCTACCGCTACCAATCCAACGACAAGCAGAGTATCTACGAAGTCTCTTTCATTCGCCTGCCGCGCGAGCTCTTCGAACAAAAGAGTAAACCAGAGATTTTTGCCGATCTGCGTGACGGCGAGCTAGCTCGTCTAAATGGCGAATTGCAACGTGAAAGCACCAGCTACACTTCGCCTACTTCTATTCGGCAAGATTTGGAGATCGTGGGCTTTGTGGACACTGACGAGCTCCCCTTCAAGCTATACACGCACACAGCGATCGTCCTGGCCTCGCCCTATGCTATCATTCAGAGCTTTTCGAGCAAAGACCAAGCCAAGCTGACTTCTAAAGAAAAGAAAGTCTTTTTTGAATCATTTAAACTCTACGAAGACAAAACCTCCAGCACGGTAAGAATAGCTAGCAAGGGTGCTCAAGAGGATCGCCAACTAGCTCAGCCAAACGATTTCGCGCCAACTCGCTAGCGGCCCTGACAGTCTCCGGTGCTGTGCCACCTATACTTTTCCGGCGAGCCAAACAAGCCTCAAAACCAAGATAAGCCTGAATATCACCCTCAAAGAGCGCACTTTTAGCCCTAAACTCATCAAGTGAAAGTTGACTGAGTGAGCTTAGTCCCCCTTCTATGCTCCTCTGCACCAACTCACCCACTAGCCGGTAAGCTTCCCTAAAGGGGAGTCCACGCTGCACCAAATAGTCCGCAGCATCAGTAGCTTCCGTAAATCCCCCTGCCAGCGCTTCTTTCATTTTCTGGGGCTGAAATTTCAGCGATAGCAAAAAAGGGCTGAGCACAGACAGACAAGCGCTGAGCGTGTCACAAGTATCGAAAAGCCCTTCTTTGTCTTCTTGGAGGTCTTTGTTATAGGCTACTGGTAGACCCTTCAGAGTGATCAAAAGCGCGAGCAGGTTGCCAGTGACACGACCTGTTTTGCCTCTGAGCAGCTCTGGATAGTCTGGATTGCGTTTTTGAGGCATCATGCTCGATCCGGTGGCAAAACTGGGACTGAGCTCCAGAAAAGCGAACTCGGCACTAGACCATAAGATCAAATCTTCAGCTAAACCGCTCAGATGAACCATCAAGAGGCTAGCAACAAACTGAAACTCCGCCACAAAATCGCGATCGCTAACAGCGTCAAGGCTGTTTTGGCAAAGACCGGCAAAGCCTAGATTTTTAGAGGCCACTGAGCGATCGAGATCATAACCGACACCGGCAAGGGCGCCAGAGCCTAGTGGGCAGCGATTGAGGCGAGGAAGTGAGTCTTTGAGGCGATCTAGATCGCGCATCAATCGCTCGAATTGACAAAGCCAATAGTGCCCTAGCGTGATCCCCTGTGCCCGCTGAAGGTGTGTATAGCCCGGCAATAGAATCTCACAGTCGCGCTCAGCAAGATTTATCAGTGTTTCGAGAGTTTCTTGCAGCTTTTTGGCTATTTGAACGCTTTGCCCTCTCAGATAAAGCCTCAGATCGGTGGCTACTTGGTCATTGCGACTGCGGGCTGTGTGCATTTTTTTGCCCAAGTCGCCGATCTTTGCTATCAGGGAGAGCTCAAGGGCACTGTGAATGTCTTCTGCAGCACTCATTGCAGCAAACCAAGCTTCGGGACACAAACTTATTTCGCTTTTCAGCTCAGCTAGTCCCTCCAAAAGCTCTCTGGTTTCTTGAGGGTTCAAGATCTGAGCGGCTGCGAGGCCTTTGATGTGCGCTATGCTCCCTTCAAGATCTGCTGACCAGAGCCTATAGTCGAAGGGAAAGCTGGCATTGAGGGTATTGAAAGCAGGGTCAAGGGCTTGAGTTGAAGAGCTTCTACCGCGCCAAAGTTCTTGAGACATTTTTTGTTGGGCTTTCCTTTCGGGGATATTCTCGCTAATCTATAGATCTAACTCAAATTTACTGTGAAATGGATTTCAGCACAATTCAGGCTTTAGACGAGACTATCTTCAACGCTATTCATCCGGCAGCCTGCACTGAGAGCTCCTTTTATCTTTTCAATTCTTTTATTTCCGATTATAATATTTTGCTTTTTGTGCTTTGCTCACTTGGCCTCTATTTGGTCGGAGGAAAGCGTTACGGCTATCCAGCGGTGATGTGCATGGCTGGTTTTTTTCTGGCTTGGGTTTTATCTGACCAATTCATCAAGCCTTTTTTCGATAGACCGAGGCCTTATTTAGAGCTTGGCACTTGTACTTTTGGGTCTGTTCCTAGCGCAAAATCGACCAGCTTTCCTTCTGGTCACACGATCACTTCTTTCACTTTCTTTTTCATGATTTATTTTTATGCGGCCAAAGAACGCTTTTTTGTACTGACCGCTTTTGTGATCGCTTCGCTAGTTGGCTTTAGTCGCATTTATTTAGGGATGCATTACTTGTCAGATGTGCTTGCTGGTGCAGGATTTGCTTGGGTTTTCTCCTCATTTTTCTTTTACTTGACCGAGCTTGGCCTAAAAGACTATTTGCCGGCTTTCGGTTTTGGCTCTGCCCAGCCCATGGCACAGCCTGTTTCCACGGAAAAACAACATTGCCCTGAGACCGGCCAAGCCTTGATTCAACCGGTGAAATTAGCTGAAGATTTTGCCGTTTCGGCTGCTCAAAGAAAAAATGCTAAATCTTGAGGGACTCGGTCACGCTTGGCGCGGTTTGCGTTTAGCTTTTTTGGAAGAGGATAATTTTCGTTTGGAGCTTTTTCTGGCTCTCATTGCTCTCGCTTTAGGTGTTTTATATAAACTAAATATTGCTGGCTGGTGTTGGATTTGTCTTTCCATCTTTTTGGTTTTTCTGGCTGAGCTCTTGAACTCTGCGCTTGAGCGAGCCGTTGATATTTTTAGCGATGAGCGTTTTCTGGCTCTTGCCCGTGACGCGAAAGATCTAGCGGCCGGCGCTGTGCTTTTGAGTTGTGTGCAGGCTTTAGGTGCTGCTTGGTGTTTGTTTGTGTGGCCGCTTTATGGATGATTTAGTAGTACCCCAGTTTTTCGCTCTGCCTCCGCTGGCGCTCGAATGCGGCGAAACGCTCACTGGCGCTCAGCTCTGTTATGAGACTTACGGGCAACTGAACGCAAGCAAAGACAATGCGATTTTGGTCTGCCACGCGCTTACCGGCGACGCCCACGCAGCGCTCAAACACAACCCCCAAGACCGAAAAGCAGGCTGGTGGGACAATCTGATCGGCGCTGGCAAAGCGATCGACACAGACAGATATTTTGTGCTCTGCTCCAATGTGCTCGGTGGTTGCGCCGGTTCTACCGGTCCCAGTTCGCCTATCTCCTCGACTAACGGAAAGCCTGCTGGGCTCAACTTTCCCTTCATCACCATCAAAGACATGGTGCATGCCCAGCATGAGCTGGTTCAGGGACTAGGGATCAAGCAGCTCCATGCTTGCCTTGGCGGGTCGATGGGAGGCATGCAGGCCCTCGAATGGGCTATCGAATACCCAATGCTATCCGCTTCCTATATTTTGCTCGCTACAGCCGCCCAGCAGTCCCCCCAAAACATTGCGCTGCAAGAAGTGGGACGGCGAGCGATCATGAACGATCCTGACTGGCAAGAGGGGAACTATTATGGCAGTGAACTCAGACCAGACAGAGGCCTTGCGATTGCCCGCATGCTCGCTCACATCAGCTATCTCAGTGATGAGACCATGAAGCACAAATTTGGTCGGCGAACCTCAAAAAATGCCGGTAATAGTCTCGGTTACGCGCTCAGTGGCGAGTTTGAAGTAGAAAGCTATCTCGATTATCAGGGCAGTGCTTTCATTAGGCGCTTTGACCCGAATTCTTACCTTTATGTGACGCGCGCTGTCGATTATTTCGATTATGCTGAGGGCAAGCTTGAGGGTGCCTTAGCCGCTCTGACCGAACTCAGTAAACCCCCAAAATTCTTCTTGATTTCTTTTTCGTCCGATTGGCTCTATCCACCGGCCCAAAGCCGCGAAATGGTGAACACGCTCAAGGCGCTCGGTTTACCTGTTACATATAGAGAATTCGATTCACTCTATGGCCATGATGCTTTTTTGGTGGAGGGCAAAGCGCTTAGCGAGCCGATAGCCAATTTTCTAGCTTGGGCTCAAGCTTGAGCTTACTGGCTGAATCGAGCAAAACACTCATCCGCTCCAAGGAGAGCACCCGATAGACTTCCCGCCAAATGAACTCGATCAAACTGAGCTCTTCTTCGGCGTCTATATAGGCGTAGCCGCTCATCCCCGGCAGCAATAGACTATCTGGGTTTTGAATACTGACGTTTACGTTCCAGCGACGTCTAGCTAGATCTTTGAGCAGGCTTTGGTCTTCTTGTTGGAGCTCGGCATTTTCCAGCGAATAGTCGCGCACTGAGGCGGCAAAGTCACGGTCGGGGAAGGATTTGAATTTCACTTTCACCTGCTGGCCTGCGCGCACAGTGGGGATGTCTTCTTCATGCACTTTTATTTGCACTGAGACTTGCTTCAGCTCGGCAATGGTCAGCAGTGGTTTTTCTTGGAGAGCGGCTTTTCCTTGCAAGAGGTCGAGGTCTTCACTCAGGACCAGTCCGTCAATGGGGCTGAAGAGAGTGAGCGAGCGGGCTTTTTGCTGAAAGAAACTGAGCTCTCCTTGCGCTATTTGGCGGTTGGCTTGCGCTTCTTTGAGGGTCTCTCGGTTGAACTTTGCTTCTTCGCTCAGTTTTTCGAGGTCTTTTTGGGTGATTTGTGCTTTGAGTTCGGCTTCTTGTGCCTGCAATTTGCCAAAAGCGCCCACTTTAGCTAGTTCGCTCAGCGCTTTGGCTTTGTTTTTGTCATTTTCAAAGGTCAATTTACTTTTTGCTATTTCCACAGCAATTTGCGCTGCGCGGATTTTACTCTCTTCGATCTGACTATCCAGACTACCCAGCCGTGGAGAGCCACTGCCACCGCTAGCGCGCGCTATACTTTCGGCCAGTTGCCAGTCCACTATCTCTAGCAGAGGCTGGCCAGCTTTGACGGGGCTTCGATGTTTGACCAGAACCCGCTCAATGGTACCGGGTACACTAGCCCGAATCTCAGCTCTCGATCCAGGCAGTGTCTTCACTTCCACTTCCCCGCCGATTGAGTGAGGCACTCTTACCAAAAACAAACAAGCCAAGACAAAAATCCAGAGCAGTGGAGCAAGAGAGAAAGACTTTGGCTTTGGTTTTGGGGTCGGGCTGGTCTCTGTTGACTTAGGCTTTGAGCTCAAAACTTCCAGTTCAAAGATGGGCTTTTGGCTAGCGACAAAAAGCGAAAACAAGATAGCCGCTACCGTGAAAGGCGCCTGCAAAAAAGCAAACTGATAAACGCTAAAACCGATCAAAGCAACTAAAAGCACCGTGTAGCCGATACTCGCTAACCCATAGAAAAAAAGCCAGCACCAATCAGCAGTCCCGCTAGCTCCCCTTAACCCTGACCGAAAAAAAGCCCAAGCTCTATCCCTGAGATTGGCCTGACCAGTGAGTAAAGTGAGCAGATAATAACCGTCAAGTTTAATTAGCGGATTGAGGTTGAAAGCAAGATTTAAGACAGAAACGATCACCAACCAATAAGCCCAGTCAGCCAGCCAGCTAGTCGGTAAAGCACCCCACCACAAAAGAAAACTAACAGCCCCAAACCAGATCTGAAAAAAGACCCCCGCCAAGATCACCATCGCTCGCTGGCGCTTGCTTTTCAAAAAATACGCCGCCGATACGTCTGTATAGGCCGAAGGCAGGCCATAAATCAGAAAAAGACCCATCTCGCGCACCCGACCACCATAGGACTTTAGGGTCAAACCATGAGCAAACTCATGCAAAGCGATGATCACAGAAGCCAAAAGCACAATCAAGGCGGCGTTCCAGAAAGTATCGGCCACCAAGAGGGGCTGACCGTATGCCAAAAAAGCGCTCTCATGATCGGGCCAAAGCATGACAGCAAAGATCAGCAGCAAACAATGCGCCAAAAAAGCAGGACCGGTCCAAAGCCAACTGTAGTTTTGATTTAAATCTGCTAGTAGCTGGTCTGGATCAGTGATCTTCCAGCGTTGTTGCCAGAAGGGGAGTTTTTTTGCGGTGAGGAGAGCAGCGCTTGGACTATTTTTCAGTAATCCCTTTTCGCCTAGGGTTTGAGCGAAGGCGAGCAGCTCTTTGGGGTCTATTTGGTTTTTCTGGGCTACAGCATTGAGGTCGTTTTCGCTGAGTTCGGTCAGAAGCTCGGCTTGCTCCAGACTAAGCGTGAAGATTCTGCCTGAGTCTTTGTCTTGGGCTAGTAGGCCTGCACCGTCTGGGTCTTCTTGGAACTCGAGGTTGGGGTTTATTTCGAGGGCTGGGATTTTTTTGTCTGGCTCACCATTTTGCTTTATTGCTTTTTCCCAGAGATTTTCTGTTTGTAGCCTTGCGATGAAACTCTTAACTAACTGGGGGGAGATTTTCAGTTCTTGGGCTACTTGGCTCGGGGGCATTTTGGCCAGATGGCGCAAGAGGACTATCTCGCGCCTATCCAAGATATGAGTTTTGCTTGTGATAGGGTCTATCAGCTGGGCTAGCTCTTCTGGACGGCTCGGTGGGATTATTTTTAGGTCTTTCCGCAGCCTGAGCATTTTTTTTGATTTATCTATTCTGGTCTCAGAGTGGCGGATCTCTTCTAAGTTTTCATTATCTAGATCGCTTTGAGCGTGCTAAACCAATCTAGCCCAGCCCAAATAACCCAGCGAAAGATCAGCCGTGAACTCAAAATGCAATGGAGAGCGCACCGAGCGTGTAGTCAAAAGCTCCCAGACTCCTGCCTGAGCGAGCGGCGTAGTCAGTCCTCTCATGTCTCCTAAGACCAAACCAGACTGCTCTAACCAAAGCAAAAGCTCAGAGGGCTTGATATTGCTCTCGTGTCTGTGCAGGTCCGGTGGACAATGCCTGATCATAGTGGGAACCAGCCACAAATACAAAAACCAACAAGACAAGCTGCGATTTAGGGTGTGAAAAAAAAGCTTTCCATTGGGCTTGAGCGCTTTCGCGCACTTGGCTATCAGTAGCTCTGGCTGAGGGATATGCTCCAGAATATCGAAAAGCAAAATCAAATCGAACTGACCGAGGTCCCAATCAGCCTGCCTGAGATCTTGTTGGGTGCAAGTAAGCCCTGAGGCCACTCCAGCCAAGCTCGCGCGTTTCTCTAACTCAGCCAAAGAACTGGCCGAAAGATCGAGAGCAGTCACCTCAGCTCCCTCCACCAGAGCAGGAATAGAGATAAACCCAGCGCCAGCCGCCACATCGAGCACCCTCAAGCCAGCCAGAGAGTCAGTCTGAGCACTGACCTGAGACTGAAGATATTCAAACTTGATCTTGCTTTCCTGCCGCAAAAAAACGACCATATGGTCTTCAGCAGTCCACCAGTCAGCGTGGAGACCTTCGTAAAAATCGTTATTTACTTTGTGTTTCATAGCGAAAAAACCAACGATAAAAGAGCCAAAGGCAGCTCATAAGCCCCGCAAGCAATAAACTAAAAAACAGACTAGCATTACTGGCGCCGCCAAGCAGATTGAAGCCGCTCGCCACCGACACGCCAAGCGCCAAAAACATCCCTGCATGCGTCAGATTTTCCTGCCAGCTCGGGCTCCGCTCAAAATGCAAGAGCTCGTCTTTGAGCGAACAAAGTAGCGTGAAAAGCCCCTGAGCCAAATAAAGCCAACTCAGATCAGAAGACTCCCGAAGACAGCTAAGCCAGCCAATGCCCTGCAGAGCAGTAAAACAAATCAGATCGAACAGATGGCTGAGGCGCTCATCATACAGAAGGCCCCTCTTCAGGTGAATCGGTTCGTCAAAGAGAAAAAAAATAGACCCGAGCGAAAAACAAGCAAACAGATGCACCAAAGGCAACAAAATCATAAACTTTCAAGCAAAGCTAACTCAAAACTCAAACCGGGCCCAAAGGCGAGCGCAAGGGTCAGTCCTTTCGTTTTGAGGGCGTCAAGGACATAAAAAATCGTATTGGAGCTCATATTGCCGTATTGGCTCAGTGTCTGGCGACTGGCAGCAAGGTCACCGGCTTCTAGGCTCAGCGCTTTTTCCACGGCATCAAGAATGCCTCGCCCACCAGGATGAATGGCCCAGCCTTGGATTTGCTCTAGCTTGACGTCATTATCCGCCAAAAAAAGCTCTAAAACACCCAAAAGCTTATCTTGAATGGTCTTGATAATTCTAGAGCTCAAAAACATCTTGAAGCCCTTGTCACCTAGCCTCCAAGTCATCATCTCCGCTGAACCATCAAGTAAAATCGAGCGCTGAGCGATTAGGCGCCACGATCTCTGCGAGCTAATATTTTCCCGTCCTACTCGCACCAAGCTCGCCCCATCGGCAAAGATCGCGTTACTGATGAAGTTACTGAGCGTGGCCGGTTCTACCTGAAAATGGAGCGAGCAAAATTCAAAACAAAAAATGACTGTCTCGTCTTTGAGGCTAGAAGCTAGTCTGAGCGCGCTCAATCCTCCCTGACAGCCAATGGCGCCCAGATTGTAGCGTTCAGTCTGCTCGCTCAACCCTAGTTGGCGCTGAAGATTTATATCGAGGCCCGGTGTGAAATACCCAGTACAGGAGACGCTGACCAGATTCTTGACAGCAGCAAGCGCAAAAGCTTCACTAGGCACAATGTTGGAGATAGTCTCAAGTGCAGCCTGTTCGTAGAGACCCATCCGATCGCCTGTGCTGCCATTTATTAAAGCTGACTCTCGCCCAAAATATTCTTCGCCGAGATAAGAATTTCTAGAATCGATGCCTAAACGTTCTCTGAGCTTAGTCACTTCTGGTGGAACAGCTGAACCAGCTGGCCACATCGCATTTTGGACGAAGTCTAGTAAGTCTTGCGAGCTGTAGCGCTTTGGGGCTGGTATCAGCTGGAGGGCTTGGATGAACATATATTTTTAAGACATTCTAGCAAACAGACCACTAAGCGCGGGCTTCTTCCAATCGCTCTAGTCTAGTGCTCTCCATCACAGCCATATACTCGCGGAGCAGCCTGAGCAGGCTTCCGGCTCGCTGCGAGTTGGGGATTATCAAAAAGCTGCGCTCTCTTTTCAGTTCGTGCAAGGAAAATTCTGCTTGAATGATCCGGGCAACATTGTCAGCTGCTGGCTTTTCAATGAGCTTCATCCTCATCCAAGCAAAAAGCAAAGGCTCAATCGGCTTGGCCTTAGTGAGATGCGCTTTGATGAATTTTGCCAGTGAAGTGAAGATCATCTTTTAACTTACTAGAAAAGCTAGCCTCGCAAAGCTCTAGCTACAACAGGTACTATTAATGAGAATAATACATGTTGAAGAAATTAGTCTACAAACGAATCCTCCTCAAGCTCAGCGGTGAAGCGCTCACCGGTCAAAAAGGCTTTGGGATCGATTCAGAAGTAATAGAACAAGTAGCCCAAGAGATTGCTGCCATCTACCGACTAGGCGTAGAAGTGGCCATCGTTGTCGGTGGGGGAAATATTTTTCGTGGGCTCAATTCGAGCGTGCAGCTAGGCATGGACAGAGCAGCAGCCGACTATGTCGGGATGTTGGCTACGATCATGAATAGTCTGATCCTCCAAGGTCTTCTTGAGAGCATCAATGTTCCCACCCGCGTGCAGACAGCGATCGAAATGCCCTCAGTCGCTGAGCCCTATATCAGACGCAAAGCGAGAAGGCATCTTGAAAAAGGGCGAGTGGTGATCTTCGGTGGCGGCACAGGCAATCCTTTCTTCACAACAGACACTACGGCTGCTCTTCGTTCGGCTGAGATCGATGCTGATGTGTTGCTCATGGCTAAAAACGGCATTGATGGGGTCTATACGGCCGATCCTAAGCTTGACAAAAACGCCACTAAGATCGACTCTTTGAGTTTCGAGAAAGTACTGAGCGAAAATTATCGGGTGATGGATGCGGCGGCCATTTCTATTTGCCGGGAAAATAAAATCCCCATTGTGGTCTTCAACTTTGCTCAGAAGGGAATCATTGAAGATCTGGTGCTCGGCAAAAAGATTGGTACCGAGATCGGCTTTGAGCAACCTTCAGCCCCAGCCAGTACACCGTCTTGAGCTTGGACTTACATTCTGGTCAGCTTTTGGTGATTGTCGGGCCTTCTGGGGTCGGCAAGGGGACGCTTCTCGCTAAAGTTTTTGGCGAACTCGACAGACTAATCTATTCGATTTCCGTGACCACAAGGTCGATGCGGGCTGGTGAGATCGAGGGGAAGCATTATTTTTTTTGTAGCGAGCCTGAGTTTCGAAAATTAATTGAACGAGATCAGTTCTTGGAGTGGGCAGAGTTTGTCGGAAACCTTTACGGCACGCCTCGGGCTTTCGTTCAAGAGCAACTGGAGGCTGGCTACGATGTCATTTTGGAGATTGAGCTCGATGGAGCTAAGCAAATCAAGGCTGCTTTTCCTGAGGCATTTTTCATTTTCATTTCTCCGCCCTCTTTGGAAGCTCTATACGAGAGACTGAAGCTTCGGAGCACTGAGCCAGAAGAAAAAATCCGAGCACGATTGGCTAAAGCTGAGCTAGAGCTTGCTGAGATCGATTGGTTTGATCGGGTGATTGTCAATCATGAAGGCCAAGTGGAAGATGCTGCGCGTGAGCTTAAAGAGAGCATACTGAAGCGCCGCAGGGCCAATGCTTTGGGGTGAATCTTTGGGAGATACTGTATGCTGGGAAAGTCACTCTAGATGAGGGCTAGCGCCCTCAAGCTCCCCTTCTAAAAAATTTTTGACTTCGATTTATGCTCAAAATCTTGGGGGTATTGGGGCTTCGCCTCCATAGAAAAAAATCATTGTCCTACAGCAACCTCAACATTGCTTTCTCACTGTATGCTGGGGAAGTCACTCTAGATGAGGGCTAGCGCCCTCAAACTCCCCTTCTAAAAAATTTTTACTTCGATTTGTGCTCAAAAATCAAACTTCAGCAAAAGGCTCCCAGTCAAGCACCTCCACCAAACCAGCTTGGCAAACAGGCACAAACTTATCCTGAAAAGGCAACAAAAAAACCTTCCCCGCAGTAAGCTCGATTTTCAATAAAGGATTGTTGGGAATAGCCTCAAGCCCAAGCACTACCCCAATCTCTACACCCCCGCAAAGTACCCGAGCCCCAATCAAATCGGAAACGAAAAATTCTTCCTTCTCTAAAAGTGGCGCAATCCATTCGCGTGGCACGAAAAGCTTCTTGCCCAAAATACCAGTAAGACTCTCTAAACACTCAAAACCCCCGAAGTAAACCAACCACCCTGCATTGCCTGGCCTGATCGAAGCCAAGGTAGTCTCCACCCTTTCAGACTCTAAACCAATAGAGCAAGCAATCCCCACCAAGCGCGGCCAAGGGAAATCTTCCGCAAGGTTGGAATTGACTTTACATTCGCCCTGCAGACCATGGGGCTTTATAATCTCGCCTATGGCGCAAAGTTCTGACATTCTTACCTTCAAAGATATCAAGAAAGACTTCGGAACAAAAAAAGTTCTCGAAGGTTTTAGCTTAGTGCTGAAAGCTGGCGAAATTCATGGACTCTGCGGCAGCTCAGGTTGCGGGAAGAGCACCCTTGCCCGCATAGCGGTCGGCCTTGAAGAGGATTTTTCGGGTGAAGTTTGTTTTGAAGGGAAAGCCCTCAAAAAACCCTTTGGAGCAAGTTCCGGTTACCGGATTCAGCTCATTTTCCAAAATGCCCTCGGCAGTTTCAATCCTCGCCAAAAGCTTGGCTCTAGTCTGGCCTTAGCCCAATCTCTGAGCGCTTCTGGCAAAGATCAATTGCCAGCTCTGCTGGAAGCTTTGGAGTTGGATCTGGCTTTTCTCGATCGTTTCCCGCATCAAGTCTCAGGTGGGCAGGTGCAGCGATTTGCCATTGCCCGCGCTCTTTTGCGCTCACCGGCTGTTTTGATCGCCGATGAACCTACTAGTGCCCTCGACGTGACCGTGAAAGCCAAGACGCTGGCTCTTTTGATGCGCTTACGAGATCAGTTCGGCCTTTCTATACTGGTGATTTCTCACGATAGGAGAGCTTTGGATCGGATTGCCGATCGGGTCAGTTTTCTGGTGCAGTCTCCCCAGAGCTAATCTTTCGGAGCGAAAAACTCTTTGACGCGCGAACTGAGCGAATTTGGCGCGCTTTGCGGATTGGTCGGCTTGGAAAAAAGACCGGAAATGCCTTGGCCACCGGATCGCATTGACCCTGAGTCGCGTTTAAACTTGAGTTTGTCTTTGACCCCACTAAGCCAGCTTTTCTCCTGAACGGCTGTTGGGGCGTTCAGGTTGTTTGGGCTAGAAACAGCAGGCACAAAAAATGACCCCTGACCAAGCGGAGTCTGCTTCTTGCCGAAAAAAGGCCTAGCTTCGACAGAAGTAGCCAAAAAGAAGGCAAAACAAAGTGCTAGTACTGGTGCAAGCTTTCTTATCATTAGGTTTTTCTGAAATTTCATGCTACACTCATCCTATGATTTATACGGTGACTCTCAATCCTTCGCTAGACCGAGTGATCTGGGTCGGTGAGCTCAAGACCGATGATTCGATGCGAATCAAAAATGAAGCCCACTATGCCGGTGGCAAGGGCATCGATTCTTCTAGAGTAATCAAGACCCTCAGTCAAGATACGACGGCCAGTGGATTTTTAGGTTCCTTCAACGGCTTGCAGCTAGAAGGCCTCTTAATCAATGAAGGTGTTCAGTGCGATTTCATCAAGATCTCCCAAGAGACCCGCTCCAATGTCATTGTTTTTTCCGAAAATTCAGGGGGACACCTGTCTTTCAACTCCAAAGGCCCTGAGATCACCCCTTACGATCTGGCTATTCTGTTCAATAAAATCACAGCCCTCCCCAGCAATATTTTCATGGTTCACTTGGCTGGCTCATTGCCTCAAGGGGTCTCGGAAAACATCTACGGACAGCTGATCTATGCTCTCCGCCAAAACGGCCTCAAAGTTGCCCTAGACGCCGACAACGAAGCGCTACGCTATGGAGTGAAAGCCAAGCCCTATCTGATCAAGCCCAACAATCATGAGTTTGCCCGTCTGATCGGGCGCGAGCTCAAAGATGACGATGATATTTTGCGCTCAGCGCGCGAGCTTTTGCAGCAGTTTGGGATTGAGATCATCCTTTTGACCATGGGCTCAAAGGGTCTCTTTGTCATTTCCCCTGACAAATCTTTTCGGGTGAAAGCACCGCAAATCGAAGTGCGCAGCACTATTGGCAGCGGGGATTCGGCTTTGGCTGCTTTTATGTGCGGTCTTGAACTCGAATATTCTTTGGCTGAGTGCGCCATGATGGCTGTTGCGGCAGGGGCAGCTACGGCTATGTCGCCTGGAGTAGAGCTAGTGCGCATTGAAGATTATCGGACTTTGCTCAAGGGTGTGCAATGTGAGAACTTAAACTGAGCTGAAGAATTTTTCAGAAGCGCAAAGACAGCAAACTCAAAAAGCTCTGGGCAGTATAACCCTGCAATAACCAGCTGAGTAGACCGGGGAAAAATCCAAGCAACAAGCTTCCCCCTAAAAGTGACCCCAAAACAAAACTCTCACCTCGGCCTAAATCAAGGCATTGCTTGCTGACAAGACTGAGTTCTCCATAGAAAACTCTCCGACCCAACCACAACATATAAGCGGCCGACAAGACTACCCCGATCACGCTCAGCAAGGTGCTCAGACGAACCAAATCGCCACCACTTGCTGCTAGTAGCGTATTGGGGCTGAAAACACCGTAAAAGACCAGTGATTCCCCAATGAAGCCAGACAGGGCCGGTAGGCCGATATTGGCCATAGCAAGACCCAAAAAGAAGAAGAACAAAACGGGCATCTTCTGGGCTAGACCACCAAACTGAGCAATCTCTCTAGTATGTGTGCGCTCATAGATTGTCCCCACAAACATAAACAGACCAGCACTGATCAGCCCGTGACTGAACATCTGAAAAATAGCCCCCATAAAACCGGCCTCAGAGAGACTAGCTAAACCCAAAAGGACAAAACCCATATGACTGATGCTCGAATAGGCGATCACTCGTTTCAAATCGCTCTGAACAAGAGCAAAGACGGCAGCCCCCAAAATATTGACAGCGCCTAGCACGGCCAGAATCGGGGCGAAAGCCAAAAGCTGCTCCCCAAAGAAGAGCGGCGCAAAACGCATCAGTCCATAAGCGCCCATCTTCAGCAGTATGCCCGCTAGAAGCATTGAGACAGGGGTTGGCGCTTCTACGTGCGCCTCTGGCAACCAAGTATGGACAGGGATAGAAGGAAGCTTGATGCAGAAACCGGCCACAAAAAGCCAAAAGGCGACATTGAGGAGAGGGGCAATGGTTAGCAATGTTGCGCTTCTAGAGCTGAGCAGAGTCGAAATCTTTGCAAATTCTAGACTCTGAGCGCCACTGAGCCAATAGAGCATCAAGAGACCGATTAAGATCAATCCACCACCTAGAAAGGTATAGAGCAAAAACTTGTTGGCGGCCGCTAGGCGCTTGTCCCCTCCCCACTTGGCGATCAGTAGGTACATCGGAAGCAGCTCTAGTTCCCAGAAGATAAAAAACGAGAGCAAGTCTTGAGCCATGAAAACGCCCATCACAGCAGCTGTCAGCAGAAAGAGGCAAGCAAAATACTGTCTAGGATCTTTGTCTTCGGCTGTCTTGGAGCTAGCTAAGATCACAAAGGGCAACAAAATAGCCATCAAAAGAATCATTGAAAGTGACAGCCCATCGACGGCCAGCTTGAGAGTCAGCTTGGGGCCAAGCAAAAAGCTTTCGGAATATTGGGTGAGTGAGGGGAGGGAACTGAGCAGGCTTTCTGGTTTCAGACTTAGGCTTGCTTGTCCTTGGAAGAGAGTGGGGTCAAAGTTGATGGTCAGGAAGAGAGCCAGACCGAGGATCAGTACAGAGAAGAAAAGCGAGACATTTTGGCAAGTTTCGTTCAGTTTATTGGGTTCACTGGATTTGGCGGGCATCAAGAAGAGGGTCAGGCCAGCGATGGCGCAGCAGATTAAGATTCCAGTGAGTAGCATTGTTCAAGGATCTCATAAGCTCCAGTAAAAGGGCAATGTTGAGATTGCTGTAGGTTATTTGAAATATTTATAATGAGGGGGACTTCGCCCCCCTCAAACTCCCTCCTTGAATCTTGAGGTGAAAAAAATCCTCATCGATTTGAGGTGCTCAGAGAACACACAGCAAACTCAAGCAAAAGCCAACTGCCTCTGACCAGCCACCCTCTGCGCCGAAATCTGATCTTGGATTGCGTTTTGAGGAGCAGATCCCGGCAAATCTCGACCATTGTTGCTCATTGCCCAAACGGCATTGGCGACCGTCATTGGGCTCATCCCAATTCCCGTACTCGGATCTGAGATCAGTTCGGTAAGCTTCTCTCTCATGTCCAGTGAGGCCTTACTTTGTTTAGAGAAGTTTTTGAAGTTCTCACTGATTTTTTTGGAGGTGCTCTTGAATTCTTCTTTGAGCTTGGCTATGCTGGCATCTAGTCTCTGCAGACTTGGGGAGCCTTCTTTTTCACCGGCAGCCATTAAGACTTTCTTGTATTCGAGGCCTTGTTTGAGTTCTCGGGAAATCTCGTTGATGCTGTTTAGGAGCTGGCCATTGCCTTGAATATCGGGCTTTGCGTTGCCTAGTGAAGTCGCAATGGAATTATTGTAAAGACCTTGCGTAAAATTATTGGCATTGGGCTGATTAGGCACGGCAAAAGCGCCTGAACCGTTGTTTGCCATTGGGGAGTAGCTTAGTGCCATGGTTAGAATCCTCCTCCGCCGCTGTTACCCATGCCGATATAGGGCTTACTCCAGGTGGTGTTTACTAGATTTAGCATTTTGACGCTTTGGCTATTTCGGGCAACCAGAGAGGCTTTGGTGTTAGCGAGACTTCCTTCATAGGCTGCTTGTTGCATTTCGGCAATTGGGCCTTGCAGTTCGCTCATCAGGCCTGAGTCACCCAAAGAATTGCTCTCAAAGAGTCTTTGCATTTGACTAAACTGACTGATAGCCTGTGTTGCTTGCTGGAAGTATATATCTTCGCTTGGGATCAGCTGATTGGTGAGCTGACCGACGTTGGGGTTTAGGTTGGGGTTAGCTGAGCTCGGTTTGTTGAAAAATGAGCTTGTTGAGGATGGTGCGTAACTGGCGGTAACCATAGCGTTTATATATTTTGGTGGGGATATTCGATTTATTCGATATTTAGCTTTTTATCTATCGCTGTAATAAGTCAGCATTTGGTGACAGGTGAATAGAAACTGAGATTTGTTTAATGAACACCCGTCGCGCGAGTGAGCTAAGTCAAGAGTTTATATTGCCCACCCCTACCCCTCCGAGGAGGGGGAATAATAGTTTTCTTGGGGCTAGCGCCCCAAACCCCCTGTTCTCTTTGCTGGGATTTTTTTCGCTTGACCCCCTTAAAGCGAGTGAGCTAAGTCAAGAGTTTATATTGCCCACCCCTGCCCCTCCGAGGAGGGGGAATGATAGTTTCCTTGGGGCTAGCGCCCCAAACCCCCTGTTCTCTTTGCTGGGATTTTGTTTTGTCGCTTGACCCTATAGCGCGAGTGAGCGAAGTCGAGAGTATATATTGCCCACCCTTCTTATAGTTTCCTTGGGGCTAGCGCCCCAAACCCCCTGTTCTCTTTGCTGGGATTTTGTGTTATTGCTTGATCCCATAGCGCTAGTGAGCGAAGTCGAGAGTATATATTGCCCACCCTTCTTATAGTTTCCTTGTGACTAGCGCCCCACCACTGTTTTTTTAATAAGGAAAAACATTAAAAGTTAAATCAAGGGGGAGTTTGAAGGGGGCGGCTTTATTTAAACACACCAGAAAAAAACAATCCAAAGAAAACAACCAACCCCGCCAATATGTAAGTCCAAACCACCCGCACATCACCAATCTTCGGATGCTCATAAGTCTTCTCGTCAAGAGTATCTAAGTTCCACTCCGAACTAAGATGATCCGGATCTTCTTCTGGCGGATCTGACTCGACTTGCTTTTCGACAATATCGCTGATACTTGATAAGTTGGCCTGACTTTGGTCTCGATTATGAGCCTGCGAGAAATGAATAGTGAGCTCCCGATCGAGAATTATTGTGTTGGCATTCGTGTTGAAGCTCTTGTCCATCGACTTCAAAACTCGCTTCAATTCATAATCGTAAGTGTGCCTCTCACTAGGATCAGTGAGCACAGCATAGGCCTCATGAAGTTTCTCGAGAAACATAACCTGCGCTTCGCTTAGCTGCGGTCTGTAGCTTTTTGCCAAAATGCTCTGATAAGCCTCCTCAATCTCGCCTAAGCTGGCATTAGCTTTTATTCCGAGCAAGTCATAATAGGTGAGTTGTGTGACCATTGCTTTATACATGCACTGAATGAGCCCTCTTTCTTTCATGGAAATCCCCGAAGTTATCAGGCCGCTCATTTTGGCAGCCAAAGACCTTGGTTTTAGGCTTTTTTTGGTGGGAGGGGCGGTGAGAGATTTGCTGCTCGGACTAAAAACCATCGATTTCGATTTGCTCGTCGACGGATCTGCGCTCGATCTAGCCCAAGCGCTGGCCGGACTGGAAGGATTTAGTTTGGTCAGTCTCCATAAGCCCTTTGGGACAGCTAAAATTCTTTGCAATGGACACCCTGTCGATCTAGCCAGTCCACGCACTGAGAGTTATTCTCAGCCGGGTGCTCTGCCAGTGGTGCAGTATCCGGTGCCGGTCAGTGAAGATCTTTTGCGGCGTGATTTTCGCTGTAATGCCATTGCCGTTGAGCTGACCAGTTCGGGCTTTGGCCAATGGGTCGATCCGCATGCTGGTAGGCAAGATCTAGCTGACCGAAAACTGGCTGTCTTGCATCCACTCAGCTATCTCGAAGATCCCACTCGGATTATCCGTGCTGCCCGCTTTGCTACTCGTCTGGGCTTTACACTGGCTGACCGTGAGAGAAAGCTGATCGCGGCGGCTCTGACTGACGAGAGAGTGCAGGGCATGGTCTATAGACTGCGCGGGGTAAGGCTAGGAATTGAGCTGCGTCGACTTTTGGAGCTCGAAAGCTGGCTGGAGGGCGCCCAACTCGCCAATGATCTAGGCGCTTTCAGTCTCTTTGGTCTAGCAAAGCTAAATATTCCTGAAACTTGCTCGCTGCAAAGCAAAGACTGGTTGCTTCGTTTTGCTTGGCTGCTGAAAGCTAACGGTCAGTCTGCGCTCGAGTCTTTGCCAGAACTTGTAAAAGCCTTTCAAATACCTAAGTCAGAGAGGGAAAAACTCTTTCGGGTTAATCTTGAAGCACTAGAGAAAATATAAACAAAAGATGTTCGACGATCTCAGCGACAAATTACAAGGCATTTTCAGCGAAATCAAAGGCCAAGGAAAACTGGAAGCCGAAAACATCGAGAAAGCACTATTCGCCGTCAGGCGTGCTTTTCTGGAAGCCGATGTGAGCCTGAAAGCGACCAAGCTCTTCTTGGATCGGGTGCGCCACAAAGCAGTAGGCGAAAGGGTAGTGAGCGGGATCACAGCCAGTCAAAAATTCACCGAAATAGTACACCGTGAACTGACTGAGCTACTAGGTGGAGTCAGTGAAGAGCTAAACCTCAGCAAAACTCCCAGCATCATCATGCTCCTAGGGCTTCAGGGAGCCGGCAAGACCACCAGTGCTGCCAAGCTCGCTTTGAGTCTCAAAAAACTAAACAAAAGCGTCTTGTTGGTTGCTCTCGACAGGCAAAGACCGGCTGCCATCGATCAGCTCACCCAGCTTGGAGCTCAGATTGACGTTCCGGTTTTCAGTGCGCCCAGTGAAACAGACCCATTAGTTGTCGCTGAGTTGGCGGTGCAGGAAGCTCAGGCAAGAGGCTATCAGGTTTTGATCTTCGATACAGCCGGTCGCTTGCAGGTTGATACTGAACTGATGGCTGAGCTTTTGATCCTCGATCGGCGTTTTCAGCCGCAAGAAAAGCTCCTAGTGGTCGATGCCTTGATCGGGCAGGAAGCGGCGCGGGTAGCTGAGACCTTTCAGGCGCAGATCGGCTTGACCGGTACTATTCTCACCAAGCTTGACGGTGATTCACGCGGGGGAGCCGCGCTCTCGATCGTTGAAAGCACGGGCAAAAAGATTAAACTGATTGGTCTTGGAGAAAAGATCGAGCCGCTTGAAGCTTTCGATCCAGAGCGGATGGCCGGCAGGATTCTCGGCTTTGGCGATATAGTCAGCTTGGTAAAATCAGTCGAAGAGAGCATAGACGCCAGCGAAGCCAAAGAGCTAGAGAAGAAAATGCGTTCGGGCAAGCTCGATTTCAGTACTTTTCTCTCTATGCAACGGATGATCGGCAAAATGGGCAATCTAGCGGGGATCTTCTCGATGCTTGGCATGAATAAGATGCTCGGAATCAACAAGCAACAACGGGAAGAACTCTTCAGCAAAGGCCAAGATCGCCTAAAGAAATACGAATACGCTATTGGCAGTATGACTCTAGCCGAGCGGGAGAAGCCAGAACTGATTCAACAAAGTCGCCTACGGCGAATCGCAATCGGCTCTGGCTTGCAGGTGGCTGAAGTGAGCGAACTTCTTGGTGAGTTCAAGCAGATCTCTGGCACTTTTGCGATGCTTTCTGGGGCGCTGAAACCCGGCTCCAAGCTTTCACCGGCTGAACTGATGGGCTCGGCTGGCAAGCTACAAAAACAAAATAAAGCCCAAGCCAAATCCGACAAGGGTGGACCTTTCGGCGGCGGGGCTTTTATGAAGTTTTAGCCTACTCCTAGGCTTCTTAGTCCTTGGGGTTGTTGTTCTGGGCCGAGTGCTGTTGGACCTGTTGCTGAGGCTAACTGATCTGGAGCTTTAGTAGGGGCTGCACCTTGACTTGCTCCCATTGATTCTGGGCCACCACTTGGCGGTTTACTGGAGTCTAGAAAATTTGGACGGCTGACATCACCACAACTCATAGATTCACCCTTTTTTTAGTTTTAATTAGCGATTTACAGAGATTATTATTGCGTGGGAACTTTTTTCTTCAATAGTTCTAACCTTGTATTCATTGGGTTTTACTGGTTTGCTAATTGCGATTTTAGTGATTTCTTGACTTGTTCTTAAATTTGGGGGCTAAATTACGATCACTTCAGCCTGTCATTGAACTTAGAAAGTGTAATTGAACTCTAAAGGACTCTGATAGCTTTCCCCCTGACCAAAGCCACCGAAGGAATAATCATCACCAGAATTATTTGCCTCTAAATCCGCTATCCGACTTTCTAGCTGGCTAATGCGTTGATCTGACTCCTGCACTTGGTCTTCTAGCTCAGAGACACGCGAACGCAAAAACTCCCTCTCTGGAGGCTGTTGCTGCTGACCAAAGCCCGAACCAAAGCTCGGAATACTGGGGGATTGATAGTTGCTTGTATTTTGTCCTTGTCCACCAAAGGCTCTTTCTAGATCTTCCGGTTTTATTTTTATTTCTACCGATCCGTCATCGTTGTAGCTCACTTCCGGTCTTATTTCAGAATCGTTTTCTTGGCCATAACCGTAGTCATAATTTTGATCGTCATATCCGGATTGCTCTCCGCCATTTTCTAGGGCTTGGCGAATTGTTTCGGGGGTTAATTTGATCTGGAATGAGCCATCATCATTTTGGCTGATTTGCGGTTGGTCTCCAAAGCCAGGCGCTTGGGATGCATTACCCCAGCTCGATCCTAGTCCCTGAAATTCATCTCCTCTACTAGAAAATGGGGAATCATAGCTTCCCGCTCGATCCAATTGACGAGGCGAGAAATCAGAAGAATTGTTGCTAGGCAAACGTAAGTCTATAAGAGTCTTTTGACCGGCAAAAGTCAAACTGAGCTTGATATCATTCATGGCTTTTTTTCTGCGTTTTGGGCAAAAACATTATGCCGGCGCTGCATTAAGTGCTCTTTATTATTTTTCTTTTTTTGGCACAAACACAATCTCTGCTTGCTCTGTGGCGTGTAAGACTAGGGATTTCCCGTTTTTCTTGGCATTTTGCATGAAGCTTGCGCTGAGTTTTATCCAGAGACTACCGTTTGGGTCTGCTAGTACTTGGGGGGCTTCGATTTTTGCTTGCAGTTTCTTTTCGAGGCGCTCGAAGGCTGTGCGAGGCGCTGCCCGAAAGGGGTCGGCGTATTGTTCTAGATTCAGTTGATTTGACTCAAAGCTATCTTGGGTCTCCTCGGCCTTAGACAGTTTGAATTCGTCACTTTGGCGATTTTGCCAGAGATCTTTCTTTTGTTCATCCCTTCGTTCAGGGGGGCCGAAGCCCAGAGGATTGAGACCTTTTTCCACGACTGTACACCGCTATACTTGCTATAAATTCATGTACCCAGTTTGGGGTGGTCTTGCGAAAAACATGGATCGGGAGGGACTTGAACCCACAGCCAAAGAATTATGAGTTCTCTGCTCTAACCATTGAGCTACCGATCCTAGTCTGGTTGAGAGCTCTAATCCTAACTGCTAGGGCGGGATTGATCAAGGCTTTCCAGCTCAAGCGAAGTCTCTGCTTCCTTTAGCAGCTGAGAGCGACCACAGGTATAATTCGAACACGATGATCGAAGAAGACCAACAAGCAAATTTGTCCTTTGAAGACTATGCTCACCAAAATGGAGAAACTTGGTGGTGGGCATCGGATTTAATGAAAATGCTTGGTTATGAAAGCTGGGAAACCTTCGAGAAAGTTATTAACAACGCGATCAAGGCTTGCATGAACATTCCCAATGTCAAGCATTATGACCACTTCAAAGCCCAAGCGAGAGACGAAGAAATATATTCTGGACAAGATTTTAAACTGACTCGCTTCGGTCTCTTCTTGACTAGCATGAACGGCGATTCCAACCTTCCTCAAGTGGCCAACGCCCAATACTATTTCATAAAGAAAGCAGAAGAGTTTGATATTCATCTTCAAGAGCAAGAAGTAGAACGCCTTGGGATAAGAGCCGAGCTTAGTGACGGCATGAATTCACTCAGTAGTTCTTTCAAGAAACAGGGCGGCTTCGATTATGCCAAATTCTACAGTGCAGGCTTTCAGGGAATGTACAATCAACATACCAGCCAGCTAGCGAGCAAAAGAAAAGTAGACCCAAAAAAGCTTTATGAATTCATGGGCAAAACAGAATTGGCTGGAAATCTCTTTAGAGTTACGCTAACCGAAGAGAAAATCAAGAAAAATACAATCTCTGGCCAACAGAACCTTGAGCAAGTTCATTATCAGACGGGAAAGAAAGTAAGGGAGATGATAGTAGACGCCACTGGAGCACCCCCAGAGAAGCTTCCTCAAGCTAGACAGTTACCAGAAGTGAAAAAAGACCTAAAACTTACTGAAAAGAACTTAAAGAAACTAGATCCTTCCTAGCCTAAGTCTCCTAGACGAAAGAGACTCTCCGTTTCCCCCTCATTTCTAAGGGTTTTTGGGTGAAGCCTTGATTTTTTCTTGGGATGATTCTTTACTTCCCCTCAAGCTAAAGGGGGAGTTTGAGGGCGCCAGCCCTCAAGGAAATAAACTTCCATAACCACCAGTGAGCCCGAAAATTTCTGAACTCACTTGCGGTTTGGGAAATATTTGCCTTGGGGGACTGACGTCCCCCAAACCCCCTTTTGTAAACAAGAGAAGTTTGAAAATCACCCCAAGAATTAAGTCAATGTTTCGTCTCAATCGGGTCAAGGCTGAACTAAAATCATCTGGCCATCATTAGCGGTGTAGTCAGCTCGCTAGCTTCTTAAGAGGTTTTAAGAATGTTCGTACTGCTTCCTTCGAGATGTTTTTGTTCACTGTCTTACCCCACTACACCTTGACTTGAAAATGAATCAAAAAATCCCGCAAAGCTTCCAGAGTAGTTTTTCGATCTAACTGATACAAACTAAGTTTGTCACCCGAATGCACCTGTACAGCCAAAGCCCCAAACTCATAACATAAAAAATAGGTCAGTCCAATTCACTCCTAAATCATGGAAGCCAAAATCGCTCTCAAGAAAAATCAAATAGAAGAAATCTGCCAAAACATAGAAACTAGATTCGAAGAAAATAGAAACTATAGACGCAACACAGAAACCCAATGGCTCAAAAACCTGAAAGCCTTCAGCGAAGGCCATAGCCCCAAAAGCTTGTTTCACAGAGGAATGCGCGACTACACAAATCTCTGCGATATCACCCTGCCCCTTGCCGTCCGCAACGCCCACGCCAGCAAAGTGAGTGCCCTGATCGGAGGAGAATTGTTTAGGCTGCAAGCCGATGGGATCAATGTCACAGACTTGCAACTCACCGCCTGCGTCGAAGCCTGGCTCAAACAAAAACTGCGTCGTCCAGAATCTGGCTTCGAACGCAATCTCAGTCAAGCACTCTTCCAGCTCGAATGCTTCAATATTTCGGCCTACCAGTACTCATGGGTGCGCCAATTCAAACACAAAGGCCAAGAACAAGGAGAACTCGCCTACCAAGGTCCACGCCTCGATTTCGTCAATATCTTCAATTGTTACCCCGATGTCTTGAGCGATCCAACAGCTGATCTCAATGAACTGGATTTGTATTATCGGGAAATAATAAGCCCCAAAGATCTACTAGCCAGAACCCAAGGCGAAAACCGCACCGAGTTTCTCTACAAACAAGCTAAACCAGAAAAAGCGCTTGAAGAAGTGCGCGGCTTCAAACGGTCTAATTTCGAACGCGAATACAATAATGCCCCTTCCGGTAAAAACAATTCAGCCCAAAAAGAATTACTCGAATTGCGCACTGTCTATCTAAAACGCTTGGAGATCGGCGATCTGGAGCTCAAAAATGTGATAGCAGAATACGTCAAAACCGAAACAGGCCAACTAATCCCCTGGTCACTGGCCTTCAATCACTATGACTATAACCGTAAACCGATTCGTTTTATGGTCGAATGGGCCAGTCCCTATGATCCCTATGCCTGCGGCAAACAAGCGCTAGCCATAAATCATCATCATTATTTGGTCTTCCTAAAAGCCCTTCGCTCCAATACTGCCGGCAGGGCTCTGATGCCCTCTGAGTTGATTCCAACAAGCCTCCGAGCCGCTTTTCTAGGGAGCGATGATGAATTTGATGAGCTCTATTACAAGCCAGGCGGCCAAGCTTTCTATAACCCCGATAAATTGCCTCCCGGCAAAGACAAAATCTTAAGACTCTCTGGCAGCGACAAAGCGATAGGTGACCTCCAGCTCATCTCCAGCGAAATAGAAGCAGTCAAAGAAGAATTGCAAAACCTGACAATCAAACCGCTCAGCGGAATCGATCTCAGTAGCAGCACAGCCACCGGCATACGCGATCTGGCCAATAGACAAGATTTGGCGGCTAGATCTAGCCTAAATGCGATCGCTGAACAGCTGATCAAACCAATCGTCGAATTTTGCCTCGAAGATCTGCAGATACTGCTCCTAGACGAGCAAGTGAATACCAGTATACCCCCCAGCGAACTGGAAAGTCTGATCCAAGAAAGGCGAGAACTGAGCCCCGAACAATCTTCGCTAGTTTTCAAAGAACACCCAACAGTCGGAGAACCAGTCTTGAGTTTGGGTGTGCTTTACAATACGCTCACCTCTCAGAAAGCTTTCAAGCTCAGCCAAGGGCTCTTGCAGGGCTTTCGGGCCAATGTCTTGATCGAGATGAATCTTGATGATTACTCGAAACCCTATGAGCTGGAGCTCTTCATGGGACTTTACGGCAATATGATCCGGAACGCTTCAAACGATACCATGCGCGCCTATATAGCCAAGATCGCCAGCGAGCATCTCGGACGTCTCAGCAACAATCCGAAAGCGGCCGAAATCAATGAACTAATGGACGGACTGCTGAAAATGAGCCTAACCCCGCAACCAATAGACGAAGCCGCCCTAGTGGAGAAAGCAGCCAAAGTCAATGAGTCCTATGCCAGAGCAGAAAACTATAAGGCCAATGCTTTAGAGAAGACTTTGAAAAGTGCGAGTATTTAGGGCTTGTTTAAATATGGGGCTAAGCCGCCAAATCAGCCAACATCTGCTTCTGATCCTCAGCAATCAAAGAATCCAGCACATTGTCTAATTGCCCCTCAATCAAAATCGAATTCAAAGGATAATTTTCCCCCAAACGATGCTCAGAGACACGATTATCCTTAAAGTTATAAGTCCGGATTTTCTCCGATCGCTCACCAGTACCCACCTGACTAGCCCGCTGAGCCGCTATCTTCTCTTTTTGCTCGCGAACCTGAGCCTCATAGAGCTTAGAGCGTAATAAAGCCATAGCCCGCTCTCTATTCTGGAGCTGCGAACGCTCTTCAGTACAAAAGATCCGGATGCCACTGGGTTTATGATGCAAATGAACGGCCGTCTCGACTTTATTGACGTTTTGGCCGCCAGCGCCTCCACTACGGGCCGTAGACATCTCAATGTCAACAGCTTCAATTTTGACTTCCACCTCGCTCGCCTCAGGCATCACCGCTACCGTGGCTGTCGAAGTATGAGTACGTCCGGAAGCTTCAGTGAGCGGCACTCGCTGAACACGGTGCACTCCTGCTTCGTATTTCATTTTGCTGTAGACCATTTCACCGGCCACTTCTAGGAATACTTCTTTGTAGCCACCGTTTTCTGTCTGCGAGGCACCGATCAGCTTTGCTTTCCAAGACTGGCTTTCTGAGTAACGCAAATACATCCGCAAGAGATCTCCGGCAAAGAGGGCCGCTTCGTCTCCACCGGTTCCGGCTCTGATTTCTAGGACGACGTTTCTTTCGTCATTGGGGTCACGGGGTAGAAGCGCTAGTTTTAGTTTGATTTCGAGGGCTTCTAGTTTGCTTTCTAGTTCTCTGTTTTCTTCGCGGACCAGTTCTAGAAATTCTTGGTCTTTCTCTTTGGCCAAAAGATCTTGATTCTCTTCAAATTGCTTGAGTTGACTGAGATATGAGCGGTATTCGAGGACAATCTTTTCGAGGTCCTTGCGGGCTTTAGAGAGTGTTCTCAGCTCGTCTGGACGAGTGTGGAGAGTCTGATCGGACATTTTGTCGGTCAGCTCGTTGAAGGTTTGTTCCGTTCTTTCTAGTTTGTTTTTTAGTATTTCGTCCATGAATTTATTCTAAATATTGCAAATTTTGAGATTCTAGCCTGAAGATTGGGTAATGAATCTGTAGGTATACCACTTTGCATCTATTTTCCCGCAAATCTCGAAACAATAGGGGGGCCCTGAATGAATATATTGGCCTTCTTACTTTTATTTTTGTGATGGTGCTTTTCGCCACACCTTTCATGGTTGACGCCACCATGTTCATCTTGCAGGCTCAGGAGGTAGAAAGAATTGCTAAATCATCAGCTCAGCGAGTTTGTTCGCTTGCCAGCTCTCCTTTCAACTGTTTGGCCTATGGTACAGCTCAGTGCTCTTACTCGCAGGCTATGGATACGCAAAATTTTTATAGCTTAGCGATTGGTGTGATTCGGACTGAGGCCGCCAACTTTAGACAATATGCCCCAAACCCTCCAAACTCAGGCGAAGGGTCAATTAGTTTGACTCTTTTCGATCCACATGGACAAGCTATATCTCGAGATGGGGCAGTAGTTACTGGAACGCCTCTCAATAATATTTTGCGCGGTTCTGGACCCGCTCCAGCTGACCCTCCAATTGATGTCGGTGGCAATAGTAGTCTCTACCTTGGCGTCAATTCTGACTGGGGACTATGTCCTAGCATCAATGGACGAAACGATTGGGACTGGTGTAGTGGCGCTGCTGCGGCGGGCTCGAGAGCAGCAATGGCCGGCTATTGGCTCAATCCAACCTTCAATGCGCCAAACCCTGCTCTGCTAGGCACCTCAAACTCACTTGAAAAACGCCTTGAGTCTTTTCAGGTCGGTAGGGCTCCAGCTGGGGTAGCTCTCGGTACTCCTTTTGGGAAAGTCATCGATTCTTGTGAGGTCTGTGTTACCCGCAAGCGTTCTGCTGTCTTCAAAAACCAAAATCTCTTTACCGGTGGTGAGTGCGCAAACGAAGGTGACAATAAGCTTTTGCCCTGTCGTCTGAGGGCTTGTGCCAGTGCCAAATATAAGCGCCCCAACTCGGTGAAAGCTTATATTGCCGCATACAAGAGATTACCGTATTTGCCTAGTTTGACTTTGGCTCAAGTGGAGGCGGGTAATAACCTTAGCGCCACTTCTCTGATAGTCAATCCCGCTGCTGCTGGTCCTACTAGAGCTACTTATGGGCAGATGCTCGACGCTTTTACACCTTAAAGGTTGTGCTGCCGTCCTTGTGCTGCGAATAAAAATTCAGCGATCTCGGCGCCAAAGAATAAATAAACCAATACCAGCCAAAATGATATTCGGCAACCAAGAAGCCCAGATAGGATCCATCCGAGCCGTGTCACCAAGCGAATTTAGCGCGCTCTGAAGAGCATAGTAAGTGAAGACCAGCATACCCGTCTGCACATAACCCCAATTGGTCCTAGACCGGCGCCCCATCACCCCAAGAGGCGCCCCAATCAAAGCTAACGAAAGACAAGAAAAAGGATAAGCGATTTTTTGGTGAAAACGCATAGTCCACTTATTCAGCGACTCTGTATCGACTGAACTCACCCCCCGCCCAATGTCACCCTGTCCATGGTCTTTCATCAGCTCCCAAAGACCAACCAAACTAAGTGCCTTGATCTGCGCTAGCTTACTGGCCAAATCAAAAGTACCCTTGCCCGCCGGTATCTGCAAGGTCTTGAAGGTTGCCGTATTGCTCTGACTAGATGGATCGTCGGCCGAAAAAACATAGGTGACGCCGTCATGGAGCTCCCAAGCAAAATTGACCGGATTCCAGCTGGCCCGTCTGGCCACATGTATTTGCTCGACAGAGTCCCGCGAAAAGTCGACTATAGTGACTCGATCGAGCTCGTTTTCGGCCGTCTTGAAGGCTTTCACGTGAAAAATGCGCTTCAGCGATCCCTGCCCTAGCCGCTTGCCACCAGAACGCTCGAAATATGTGAAATCTTCAATGTCTTTCCGAAAAGGTATATCGTAAGCGGCCGCAAATTCTAGCTCCTGCGCTGTAGGCTCAGACCAAGGAACAACGACTTCCCCGATGAAATAACAGACACCGGTCATCAATAAACCAAAAAGCAAGGCCGGAACGGCAATCCGGAAGAGACTGATGCCGCCAGCGCGCATAGCGACAAGCTCAGAGTCAGTTGAGAGTCTATTGAAGACCAGAAAGGCAGCCCAAAGCACTCCAACGGGAATAGTGACCAGCAAAATCTTTGGGATATTTAAAAGAATGATCGAAAAAGCGATAGCCAAATCAACATTGCTGTTTGCCAGTAGCTTGAAAGCTTCTCTGACCTGATCGGCTCCAAGCCAGACTCCTGTCACTATGCCACAGCCGGAGCTGAAGGGCAGCCAGCACTCAGAGATCACGTATTTATCTAGTATTCCAAGCTTGATCAAAGGAATCGAAGAACTGAGGATGAAATGAATCTGTCATCTTAGCAGGGCAATAGCAAAGGCTAACATTAGGCAAATGGTAGAAAAAAAGCTAATCCAAGAAATAGCCCGCTCACTCGCTATATCGAGACGAAAAGCGATGGAATTGATTGACCAAGGAATGGTGGAAGTCGATGGCCAAATAGAACTCAGTTTTTCTAGACCAGTAGACCCAGCTAGAAATTCGATCTTGGTCATGGGTAAAAAACTGAAGAGTGAAGCTCCTAGTCCCTATCGCTATATACTGCTGCACAAGCCCGTAGGACTACTCTGCACCCTCAGCGATGAAGACTCAAGCCTTGGGCGCTGGCTAGCACTAAAAGGGCTCACGGGGCTCAAGCCAGCCGGTAGACTAGACCAAGAATCGAGCGGTCTATTGCTACTCAGTGACGATGGAGACTTTCTACAATACATTTCCCATCCCAGCACTGGCCCCAGCAAGAGCTATAGGGTCACAGCGAGCGGCTACAGGAGTCCACTGCAAAAAAGAGCCCTGCAAGAAGAACTGAAGCTGCTGAGCTTTGAGCTGAAGCCCCTGCGCCAAGTGGAACTAGTCTGTGAGCTCAATGAAGGAAGAAACAGACAAATCCGCAAAAGCCTGCAAAGCGTAGGGCTGAGCGTGCTTGAGCTGCAAAGAATCAAAATTGGTGAACTAGTATTAGAAAATTTAGTTCCGGAACAGTGGCGAGAATTGACTCCGATCGAGTTAAATAAAGTATTAAGATATGGCAACAGTTGAAACACCAGCTTCCGTTTCTAACCTGCTCCGTTCCATCGGAGAGCAACTCAGCAGAGCCAGACAAGAGCTGCGCCTCTCTCCTGAGACCGTTTCGCGCGAGCTAAAAATCCATTGCAACTTCATTCATGCTCTCGAAGAGGGGAACCTAGAGAGCCTTCCGGGTGTCAATTTTTACTTTGCTTTTTTGCGCACTTACTCGCGTTTTTTAAGGCTTGATTCGGCTGCTTTGCTCGCTGAGTGCAAGAATAATCCTTTTTTGAACGAGGCTTTTCAAGGTAAAGGCGTGATCGTCAAATCGATGGACGAAGATCTGCTCAGAGAGAAGACTTTCCGCAATGTCAACAAAAAAGGACCAAAAGTAATTCCCTTTGAAGATTTGAAAATCCAACTCACTCAACCTGAGCCTTCTCCGATCATCCCGCCGCAAGCTTCGCTCACTCAAGTAAAAATACTCTCCAGCACCTTTGATAGTCATGAGACTGAACCGGTGAGCTTTCCAGAGACTGACCCCAGTGTTTTTGAGGGGCTTGATTGCATAAAAGGGCTACCTCCAGAGCTGGCGGCACAAGACATTTCCGCTTTTGCCCGTCCTTTCACTCAGATCAGTGTCAAGCTGGTCTTTGTGATTGCCGCTGTGTTGCTAGCGCTGTTTGTCTCTGTCTTTGCCCTAAAGTTTGCTCTTTTCAATCAAACAAAAGCCAAGCCAGGAGCAGTGGCTGCACGGGTTTGTCAGCCCTTCAAATTGCACTTTTTCAAACCAGCTGAAATTAAAGTCTTTGAGTTGAACACCAATCTGCTGCTAACCAAGCAAGAGTTCAATGCACTCACTCCCGACACGATCTTTTCTACCGACGATGAGGGCGTCAGGTTGAGCGTAAGCGACACCAAGTCCGTTGACCTCTATTACGGCAACAAAAGAGTTGAGTGGGGTAGCTTGCCTAGAGACGACGGGGATTATATCTTCTCTTGTCAGGCTCGTTGAGATCTTTTCTCTTTGCTTTTTCGCTACTGAACTCACTTATATTCAGTTGTTATCTTGGGTCTTGGGGTGTTGCTGGTGATCCTAGCTGGCCAATGATGGCGGCACTTCTCTATTATTTATTTGCTGGTTTTTTGCCTATTACCTATTTATTGGGGTTGCACTGTCTCTTTTTGCTTGCTTTGAATTTCATTCCTTCTTTTCAGTGGTGGGGTGAGGCAGGTTTTGTTTATTACATTTTGCTTTTCTTTGACATACTGCTAGTGAAGCGCCTCAGTGGCATTGTTTTGATTTTTGTGCCTTTGTTGCGTAATCTTTTTGGCGCTTTGTTTTTGTGCGCTGTGACTGGAAATAGTTGGGGGTGGGTAGAGTTTTTGGCTTGCTTTGGGTGGGGTTTATTTTGGGAGATGATCGCGATCTGGCCTTTGGGTAAATTTTCTTTTAGGTTATTTGCCTCGGCCAAAGCTGAGTTGAAGGCTTAATGCTAGGTATTTGGAATCTCTTCGCCCTTTATATCTTGGCCTTTTTTATCTAAGCCGTATAATTCCAACAGATAGGAAGTTATTTTAACTGTGGATTCTTGCAAATCCTTAACCAGGTCGGTAAAAAGCTGGTTATATTCATCACTGTCTTTTGGTAATTCTCGAATTTTCCCAGCCTTAGCTTCAAAACGAACCTGCTCTTGTTTAGCATAAGCTTCTAGCGACAACAGGCTAACTCCTGAATTTGTCAGGTACTTCTTCTGGGTGGGTCCATCTCCGAAGGCCCCTGACAAACCATAGCTCGATGGTCCAGAGCAAAAAATTTGCTTAATCATTGTTATCAGTTTTTCACCTTAACGAATAGACATTCTATTAGACAGGCAAAAGAAAACAATGCACGCAAAGAGAAGCAATGTTCGGCTCCAGTTAGGTTACATTCACCAGCCAGTCCCCCAAGAAGAACCTCATAACAGCCCATAAAACCATAGATCTTTTAACTCACTTGCGGGCAAACATCTGTTTGCATTAATTAGATCGAGTCATTAACCTGAAGCTTTTTTTGGGCGGTTTCACTCCCCTACCTTAAGAAGGGTTTGGGGGGCTAGCCCCCATAGAAAAACTATTTAAACTCAGGAGTTTACTTGAAATATTAATTCAGCGTTTCCTCTAGAGAGAGAGAGAGTAGCTCCCCCCTCTAGAGTGCTTCTGGTGAAAGACCTTACTTCTCAGATTGCTTACTAGAACTCATCGCAGCAGCCATGCTGGGCGGCAACTCCTGATAACAAGCAAATTCCATGGTGAAAGTTCCCTGACCCTGAGTTCTGTTCCGGACGTCTGTAGCGTAACCGAACATCTCCGAGAGAGGCACTTTAGCTTTCACCTTGGAAACTCCTCTATCGGTCTCCATTCCTTCTACCTGTCCACGACGGCTGGAAAGATCCCCGATCACGTCTCCCATGAATTTTTCTGGAACTTCAACTTCTACAGCAAAGACAGGCTCCAAAATAGCCGGCGAAGCTTTCTTGAATCCATCCTTGAAAGCTTGGCTACCAGCGATGTGGAAAGCCATTTCGCTAGAGTCAACCTCGTGATAAGAGCCGTCAAACAGAGTGACTTTTAAGTCGATCACTTGGTGACCGGAGATCACTCCGCCGAGCATAGCTTCTTTGATCCCCTTCTCAACGGCTGAGATGTATTCTTTCGGGATCACACCGCCGACGATCTTGTTCACAAACTCAAAACCGCCTCCAGCTTCCATCGGCTCGAGATCCAACCAAACGTGACCGTATTGGCCTTTACCGCCGGTTTGCCGGACATACTTGCCTTCTACTTGGGCTTTGGTCTTGATCGTCTCTCTGTAGGCTACTTGAGGCTGACCGACTGTGGCTGCAACTTTGAATTCACGCAAAAGCCTGTCAACGATGATCTCAAGGTGTAGCTCGCCCATACCTGAGATGATCGTTTGGCCTGTCTCGTGATCTACATGCACTCTAAAAGAAGGATCTTCTTCGGAGAGTTTATTGAGCGCTGTAGAGAGCTTGTCTTGATCGGCTTTGGTCTTGGGTTCGATCGCTACCGAGATCACCGGCTCTGGGAAGTGAATGGACTCAAGGATAATCTCGTGCTTCTCGTCGCAGAGAGTGTCTCCCGTAAAAGTGTCTTTGAGACCGACCACAGCGCAGATGTCACCGGCATAAATCTCGTCAATTTCGATTCTGTCATCGGCTTGCATCCGCACAAGACGACTGATCCGCTCTTTGCCGTCTTTGGAGGCGTTATAAACGTAGGTTCCCTTGACCAGCTTACCTGAATAGACGCGCAAGAAAGTGAGGCGACCGACGAAAGGATCTGTCATCACCTTGAAGGCCAGAGCAGCAAACGGTTCATTATCGTCGGCGCTACGGGTGAGTTCAACCCCATCACGGGAGATCCCTTTGACCGCCACCACTTCATCAGGCGAAGGCAAATAGTCGACAACGGCATCTAGAAGCAGCTGCACACCTTTGTTCTTGAAAGCTGATCCGCAAAGCATCGGGATGATCTCAGTGCGGCAAACGCCTTGACGGAGGGCTTTTTTCAGTTCTTCCACTCCGATCTCTTCACCGGCCAAAAAGCGCTCTGCGAGCTTGTCATCAGTCTCGACGATCGCTTCAACCAGTGAGGCTCTGTATTTTGCAGCTCTTTCTTTGTATTCTTCTGGAATTTCTTTGATCTCGATGTTGCGGCCGAGCGCGTCGTCTTCTTCGTAGTAATAAGCTTTCTCTTCAATCAGGTCTATGATCCCCTTGAGTTGGTCTTCTGCTCCGATTGGAAGCTGGATCGGGTGAGCGTTGCAGCGCAGATTATCTTTCATCTGTCCGACTACTCTATAAAAGTCAGCGCCAGTTCTGTCCATCTTGTTGACGAAGATCATCCGTGGCACTTGATAGCGATTAGCTTGTCCCCAGACTGTCTTAGTTTGTGGCTGTACACCGGCTACGCCGCAAAGTACGATGATCACGCCATCGAGCACACGCATTGAGCGTTCCACTTCAATGGTGAAGTCAACGTGTCCGGGAGTGTCGATCAGGTTGATTCTTTTGCCTTTCCATTGGCTGGTGATGGCGGCGGCGGTGATGGTGATGCCCCGTTCTTTTTCTTGTTCCATCCAGTCGGTGACGGAGGTCCCGTCATGCACTTCGCCCATCTTGTGGATGAGACCCGAGTAAAAGAGGAAGCGTTCGGTGGTGGTGGTTTTGCCTGCGTCGATGTGGGCGGCTATACCGATATTTCTAATCTCTGACAGAGCGATCTCTCTAGGCACGGTTCTTTATTTCCTTGTATTTAAACTTTTCACTTGTCAGTTTAGCAGCTTAGAGAGTCTGTGATGCTATAGTCTAGATACATCAAAGTTTTCATTCTCAGTGAGAGGTTTGATTCCCCAGCTTTTTTGCCATGCTCGGGGAGAGTAGTGAATCAATATTCGGCTCCTCTCTTCTAGTAAGAGAAAAATGGGCGCCACTTCTTTTTATTATTCCTGTGAATCAAGCAAAAAAACTAGTACCCCCAAATTTAAGCGCACTGATTGAGGTTGAACTCAATAAGTTGTTTTTTGATTTGGTGGAACTGGAATGCTTGGGTTCAACGGCTTCGCCAATCTTGCGCGTGACTATCTCCGATCCAGCGGGACACGTTGGGTTTGCTCAGTGCACGCAAGCCACCAAGCAGCTCAGACAGCTTGAAAAGCTCGATGACTACTCGGTGGAAGTCTGGAGCCCCGGTATAGGCCGTGAGCTGAAAACTGACCGGGATTTCCAGCTTTTCCTCGGCAAGCAAGTAGAGGTGACAGGCAGCCAAACAGCCCAAGGCAAGCTCTTCTCGCACGAACGAACTGAAGGAGCAGCCGTCAGCATAATCGTTGAGGAAAATGGCGAACAAAAGAGCATATCCTTGCAGGCCGAAGACAAAGTGCTTCTAGCCCAAGAGATTGCCCCGAAAGAGACACAAATTTCTGAAATAACAATTGGAGACTGAAGACTATGTATAAATTTGGAGCAGAGTTTATGGTGGCCGCCGAGACGCTCGAAAGAGAGCGCAGTATCTCGCGTGACGCTTTTATCGGCGCTATTTGCGAAGCCGTTCTGGCCGCCTACAAGCGCAAAGTACCGGGCCACAATGTCGATGGAGTCAAAACAGTCTTCAGCGAAGAGACTAACGAAATAGGGATCTTTGCCGCGCTCTCGGTTGTCGAGAAAGTGGAAAACGAATTCACCGAAATCGCCCTCGAAGAAGCAAAAGAAGTGATCGAAGACGTCAAGATAGGCGAAGTACTGGAAGTCGATGTGACGCCAGAAGACTTCAATGAATATGGCCGGATCGCTGCCCAAGCCGCCCGCCAAATCCTCAGACAAAAACTGAACGAAGAAGAGAAGAAATTACTCAGGCAAGAATTTGAACTCCGTAAAAATCGGGTGATCGTCGCCGAAGTAGTCCGCCTCGAAGAAAGACAAGACGAGTCGTTTGACGTAGTAGTCGATATAGGCCGGATGGAAGCGGTGATTCCGCCTAGAGAGCAACTAATCGGCCACGAATACAAGAAAGGGCAACGTCTTCGCGTCTATGTTCTCGATTTCACCGAACGGAATAGACGGATGACGATCATCGTCTCGCAAGCGCATGAAGAGCTCTTAAACGAACTGTTTCGCCTTGAAGTACCAGAGATCGAAGAAGGTATCGTTGAGATTGTCGCTAGAGCGCGCGCTGCCGGCAAACGCTCCAAAGTGGCCGTCCGCTCCTCAAATCCTGACGTCGATCCAGTAGGCGCTTGTATTGGCGCTCGAGGTGCTCGGATTCAAAACATCGTCTCTGAGCTTTATGGCGAAAGAATAGACATAGTCCCTTGGTCAGAAGATCCAATTGAGTTCATCTCTTATGCGCTCAGCCCCACTCAAATTTCCCAGATTGGGCTCTATGATGATTTTCGGGCTTTGGTCGTTGTGCCTGAAGACCAGCTCAGTTTAGCGATCGGCCGCGGTGGCGTGAACGTCAAGCTAGCGAGCAAGCTGACGGGCTGGAAACTAGATGTGCGCAGTGAGGGAGACTTTGCGGCGACCAATCCTGTCAAAACAGAGAGTGCTGAATCCTAAGCAATAGCTCTTTTCCACCACTGTAACCAGACTTAAATCTTTCCCTAATATAATTTAGGAAGGGAAACTAGACGCTTTTGGAGAAAGAAGGAACAGAAACAGCTTTTCCATCCATCACTCCTGAGACGTTCAAGGAGAGCGAAGCGCTGATCAAATACATACCGCTCGCCGAGATGATTGCCCGCAAGGAGCTAAAAAGCATGCCTCAGCATGCAGCAGACTTTCGGGAGCTGGTGAATACAGCCTTGATCAAGATCAATTCTTTGATTCACGACGCTGCGCAGAAACAGCAAACCTACAATCCGAGCTACATCATCCAAGGGGCGATCTGGGAGATCCGGAATCAAGGCCGCAAAGAAGCCACTCAACGTGGTGACTATCGGGGCTATACCAGCCGTCAAGAGAGTGAAGATGGTGGACTTACTTTCGGTCAAATCCGCGAGGCAGTTGTTGAGACTGTGCTTTCGCTTGACGATAATGAGTTTGAGGTTGCTGATGAGAACATGCTCGATCCGGCTACTTCTCTGGAATTAGCTGAGATGAAGCGGGCTATGCGTGAGGCTATTGCTCTTTTGCCGGAAAATCACCGGCAGGTAGTGGAGATGCGCTTTTTCCGTGGGATGAAGGGGACTCAGATTGCTGATTTGATGGGGATCAGTTCGGCTCGGGTCACTAAGATCATTCATGACGCCCTTGAGACTATGCGCAAGCGCTTGGAGGAAAAGCGGATGTTGTAGAGGGAGTATTAAGGGAAAGGCAATGTTGATCACACTGTAGGTTGGGGAAGTATTGACTATGAGGGGTCTTCGCCCCCTCAAACTCCCCCTTGTGAGCAGGGCTCTTGAAATTCAAGATCTTTTAGTAGCCGCTACTCATACCCTTGAAATATGAGTTTGAGGCACAAAAAATCAATCATTGAGCTAAACCCCCAGCCACTAAATCGAAAGCATCCGCTCCAATCCATAAACTAACCCCTGAAACTCATTAATCCGCCGTGCAGCTAATACAACGCCAGGCATGAAAGAAGATCGATCCAAAGTATCGTGACGAATGCTGAGAGTCTGACCGCCAGCCCCAAAGATCACCTCCTGATGAGCCAAAAGCCCCGGCAAACGAATACTGTGAATGCGACAACCATAAGTGCTATCACCGCGAGCCGCCGCTGGGTCAGCCTTGCCTTTCAGTGGTTTTAGCTTGTTCAGTTCATGGGCAGTCTTGATGCTCGTCCCAGAAGGTGAATCGATTTTTTTATCATGATGATACTCAATGATCTCCCACGAATCGAAAAAAGGAGCAGCTAATTTTGCCGCCTCAATCATCAAAATCGCTCCAATAGCAAAATTCGGAGCGACCAGCACGGACAGACTAGCCAGCTTTGCCTTAGCGTCTAACTCTTCTAGATCTTCAGCGCTCAGACCAGTTGCACCCAGTATAGGCCTACAACCACAAGCAAGCGCAGTGAGCGCATTATTGAGGACTACATGCGGAACCGTGAAGTCGATCATGACATGAGGAGAAGTCTCATGCAAAGTATTTACAAGATTGCCAGTAAGTTTTAGGTTGAGGGCTTGGATTCCGGCCAGTGAGCCTATATCTTGGCCAATACTCGGTGAACTATCTCGGCCGATCGCGGCCACTAGCTCGAGATCGGGGGTGGCGGTGATTGCTTTGACCGTTTCTAGGCCCATTCTTCCGGCTGCGCCCACTATTGCTACTTTGATCTTTTTCATAATGAGAAAATAATAGCGCTTTGCAAGGCTAGCCTTTAGCTCATTTGGGGCGAAGCGTTCAAGCCTCTTAGTAGGGACTGAAAAAACGCTTTAGGCGAGAAAAACGTCCTTCTTTTTTCTTCTCCTGAGGGTTCTCTTGAGGGTCACTAGGAGGCACAGAAACCGCCGGTGCAGGCGTCTCGGGGTTTTGAGGATTGTTGCCCCAAGGAGCTGCATAGGGATTTGGGGGCAGTGGCTGAGCTTGTTGACTGCCGTCACCCCAGAGAGCAGGGTTTCCTTGTGCTGGATAACCGCTCGGTTGATTTTGGTTTGGACTATTATTCTGTTGGGCTTGAGCGGCCAATTGTTCTGGAGTCAGCTCTGTTGGCTCTTCATCTTCCATCCCATCAAAATCATCGAGCGAAAGATCGTATAGCAAATCCCGCTCCCTTTCGATCTCATCGAGATACTCGCGGATATCTTCTTGGCTCGGATCTGGCGCTGTCTCGGTGGGCTCTGTCCCTGGAACCATATCGCGCATTTCTGGCCTAAAAGATTTTCCAGTTGCGAGAAGACCACTGATCGGGTCTATCTTCTTCCGGACATAGGCGAGGGGTTTTTTGAATTTACTGACTGGAGTAGGATTCACCTCATAGTAAGACTTCATATAATCGCTCCAAAGTCCAGCCAGCGTAGTCCCACCAGTAGCATAGTTAGAGGCAGTCTTATTGAGCTCGTTACCAGCCCAGATGGCGGTCACAGCGTCAGTAGTGAAGCCGACAAACCAGACATCACGCGAACCATCGGCTGTACCGGTCTTACCGGCCACTTGTCTATCCTTGAGCTTGGCTCTGGTCCCTGTGCCGTGATCGACGACATCGAGCAACACATCGATCAGCTCATAGGTCGGATTAGGGGGGACAGCTTGCTCGAATTTGGCTTGATTAGTTTCGAGCGTCCGGCCTTTTCTATCTACCAAACGACGAATGATGATCGGCTCACCGTAGCTTCCATAGCGGGCGATCGCCGCATAGGCATTGGCGACCTGAAGCGGTGAGAGCGCTGAACTACCAAGAGCAATCGAGAGATAGGGCTCCACTTCCACTAGGCCGAGTTTTTTTGCCAGCTCAACGATATCTTCGACACCGGTTTTGTCGGCGGCGCGCACGGCCGGGACATTGCGGGAGTTTACTAGGGCTTTGCGCACAGTCATTTCCCCCCAGTAGTCTTTATCGAAGTTTTGCGGATTCCAGATCTTGCCACTACCGGTATCGTCATAGGCAAAAGGTGTATCGAAGATCGTCGAGCTGGCCACTAGACGCCCCTTCATGAAGGCGGTCAAATAGACAAAAGGCTTGAACGCTGAGCCGATCGTATGCCGGCTGACGGCTCTGTTCCATTGGTGTTTCCAGAAGTCGCCTACGCCACCGACGATCACTCGCACTTCATTGCTGGGGACATCGATGGTCACGATAGCCCCTTGATTGATGCCGGTGGGGGCGTTCTTGATCGCTTTAGCTAGTTTGGCTTCGGCCAGCTCCTGCGCTTGCATATCAAGGCTGGTATAGACTTTGAGGCCCATGCGTCTGAGTTCATAGTCGCCGTAGCGTTTGCGTAGCTCGTCTAGCACTACGCTCATGTAGAAAGGATGCTTGGAGAGATTGGCGGGTGCAGAGTGGAATTCCAGCGGTGTCTTTAGGGCTTTTGTGGCTTGTTTCTGGCTGATGAAGCCGTACTCGAGCATATTGGCTATGACGGCTTTTTGGAACTGAATGGCTTGCGTTGTGTCGTGCAGCCTGCTGGGCGAGGGCAACAACCCAACTAGATAGGCTGATTCGGCAATATTCAGCTCTGAGGCATGTTTGTTGAAATAGCGCTGGGCAGCGCGTTCTATGCCATAGGAGCCTTTACCCCAGAAGACTTGGTTTAGATAGGCTTCGAGGATTTGGTCTTTGCTGTAATACTTTTCGAGCTCAATGGCCAGCAATATTTCTTTGAATTTTCTTTGGAGTGTGCCCCATTCTTTGGTGGGGAAGAAGACGTTTTTGACTAGCTGTTGGGTGATGGTGCTGGCGCCTTGGCTGGCTTTACCGGCTTTCAGGTTGGCCAAGAAGGCTCTGAGTATGCCCACAGGATCAATGCCTCCGTGTTGGTAGAAGCCTTTGTCTTCGCTGGCCAACAGCGCTTGTTTGAGGGAGACTGAGACTTCGTCTAGTTTGACGGCTTGTCTATCTTCTTCGCCTTGGATCACGCTCACAAACTGGTCATTGCGGTCGAAGACTTCGATCGAGCTAATAGGGGCGTGGTCTGAGAGAGATTTTACGGATGGCAGGCCGAGCAGGCGATTGATGGGGGTGATCAGAAAATTGAAGGCGATCAGGAGGGCTAGGCCAATCACTAGCGCTTTGGCTAGGGTTTTCCCTATGTTGAGCCAGGGGGGTAGCTTTTCGCTTGGTTTTGGCAGGCGTGGTTCTGGTCTTTTTGGGGCTTCTTGGTCGCCGGGCAGGATTGGGAATTGGTAGTTCATTTTTTTAGTCCTTCATACCAGGAGGCAAGGGCATCCCAGTTCAGGATTATTTTGTTTTCTTGTGGATGTTTCTTTAGAAAGAGAGCGGAGAAGAGACGAAGTGCTTTTACGAGCGTTGCTTTATTGGCATTTGCTATTGCGAGGTTGGGGTCTGAGACTAGGACTTTTTCGAAGAAATTCTCCCAAGTGCTGCAGAGAACTTTATATTCGTCGCTTTGTAGTTTTTCAGAAAAATTTCCTGTTTTTGCTTCAAGATCACGAATCCTAGCCAACAATTCCATTTGGTCGGGGTTAGCGCTTTCTGGATTTTCGGCTAGGGTGCTTAGATCTAGATCTTTACCTAGTATCTTGTAGCTGCGTTTGAGGAGGGCGAAGAGAGGGGAGAGATCGAAACTTTGATTGGTTGAAAAATTGCTGACAGAATCAGAAAAAGAAAGCAAAGGAAAACCGATCCTACTAGTTAATTGTGGATTTTTCGACAAATCTAAGCTAAAGAAAGCTTCAGTGAAGCCATTTTTAGTAAACCATTTTCCAGGTTTAATTTGTAGCCCCCCCAGCTTATCCGAGTGACCGAGCGCCAGTTCCGCCACATACTTAATTCGCTCCTCACAAAAATAATTTAGTTTTTCCCAGCCTTCTGCGTCGAGCAGAATTTCATTTTGACTAGAATTTAGTTGTGAACGCAAAGCCTCACTAGCTAAATTGAAAAAATATTGCAAGCATAAGCTAAAGTACTTATTCGGTAATTTGTGATCGTAACTCTTGAGAAGTAATAGAAAGTCAGCCACAGTCTGCATCTGTTGTCTGAGCGCATAAGGATCGGAAGATCCCGTCGGTAATTTGCCGATTGCAAAACAGCAAAAGATTTGATCGATTCGGTCGAAAATAGCTAATTGCCAAACAATTGACGGCTTATCCCAAGAAGGACTCAATAACTTGGATGAAGGGGGATAAAACTCTTTTATATATTGGTATTTTATGGCATCGCAAACTTCACTTTTCAAACCAAGCTTAGCGGCCAGATGAGCACCGATGAATCCTTGCAATTCCGGAAACTCTCCCACAGTCTTTGAAAGCAGATCGGCCTTAGAGAACTTAGCGGCAGTGATCAGATCTATGGATTCAATTTCTGAAAGATTAAGATCTTTTGCAAATTTTTCTGCCATCCAAACTAAACGCTCAGCCTTCCTCTCATAGCTACCGAGTTCTTTGAAATGAGTCAAATTCTTTAGATCTAACCGATAAGCTTCCAGCCCTTTCTTCTCATCTTCGCTGAGTGTAAAGAGCGCATCTGATAAGCGAGCATTCACTACCCGCTGATTACCGGAGATTGCATTCGCTTCACCATCTGGAAGAGCATTGACAACGGAAGCAAAAAAACCACTAATACGTTCTGGGTCTCTGTAGTGAAAAAGCGGGAAGTAGCGTTGATGCTGCTCTAGTACCTTGCAAATTAGAGCTTCAGGGAGGTTGAGAAATTTCTCTTCAAAATTCCCTTTTAGGACACAAGGGTCTTCAACAAGGTTTACCACTTCGTCAAGCAAATAGGCTGATTTTATCCAGACGAAATGAGTTGTTCCATTGGAGTCTTCACCGGCTCGATTTAGTGCGTCCATTATTTTTTTTCTTCTCTTATCAGGGCAAGCAATCACAAGATTCTTTTCGAGCAGACTCTCATAGTCAGTAGCTGCGGGGATCTCGACCCACATAGCCCCAGTTGTCTCCTTCAAGCGATTTGGGCGAGTAAGGCGGCCTGAAGCAAGACCAAAAGCGGAAAGCTCTAGAATCTCAGAACCAGCCATACAGACCAACCAACGCACCGGACGAGCAAAACGAAACTCCCCCTCACCCCAAGTAGCCCACCGATCCCCACGTAAAGAAGCGAGTAAAGCAACGCAAGCCTCCCGAAAAATATCTTGAACAGCTACAGGAGACACGCTCTGCTCATAAAAATAAACCCCATCACGCTCTAGAAGGGCTGTTGGTTCAACGCTGAATTTACGAGCAAAAGCGAGCTTAGCCGCCTCACCGACTTTTAGCGGAGGTCCCTTGTGAAGAATCAGACGCTCAGCCGAAAACTCAAGATCAGTAGACAAACAAACAGCCAAACGCCTTGGCGTCGAAAAAAAACGAAGATCATCACCCCCAACAGCTAAACCACGCTCAGCCAAAAAAGGCGCCATGAAAGCCTGAAACTGAGCCAAGAGCGAAACGATCTCGCCATGTGGCAGTTCTTCTGTTCCGAGCTCTAAGAGATAATCCATCAGTGGCATTTTATCACCCGAGTGCTAGCCGAAAACGATGGTCTTATGACCATGTACCAGTATGCGCCTCTCTAGGTGAGCTCGCACAGCTCGTGCCAGCACGACTTTCTCCAGATCGCGCCCCTTACAAACCAGCTCTTCCAGACTATCGCGATGACTGATCCGGATGATGTCTTGCTCGATGATCGGGCCCTCGTCTAGGTCTTCTGTAGCGTAGTGACTGGTAGCCCCGATGATCTTCACCCCTCTGTCGCGCGCCTGCCTGTAGGGGTTTCCACCGATGAAAGCCGGCAAAAAAGAATGGTGAATATTGATGATCTGGGCCGGATAAGCGTTCACAAAGCCAGCACTGAGAATTTGCATATAGCGAGCGAGCACGATTAGATTGGCGCCATAATGATCGATCAGCTTTCTTTGCTCTGTCTCAGCGCTCGCTTTAGTCGCTGGAGTGACCGGTATATGATGGAAGGGTAGTCCGTATTGAGTGCAATGACTCTCTAGATCAGGATGATTGGAGATCACCGCCACTATTTCGCCTTTTAGCTCGCCTTCACGTTGCCGCCAGACCAGATCGTTGAGGCAGTGAGCATATTTGGAGACAAAAAGAATCAATCTTGAGCAGCGAGGAGTAAGTAGTTCTAGCTTCCAGTCAGCCCGAAACTCTTTAGCGAGCGGCGCAAAAGCCTCACTGAGATCGGCCGGATGTATGCTCAAAGCACTCAGATCCCAGCGAAACCGAGCAAAAAACATACCGGTCTCTGGGTCAGCATGCTGGTCCAGACTCAAGATATTGCCGCCACGCTCAAAGACGAAATGAGCAATGCGGGCGATGATTCCCACCCGATCAGGGCAGGCGATGAGTAGTATGGCTTCTTTCATTGGTGGATGAGTTTGATCCGGACTAGATCCCAAAACATGATAAAAGGATCGCGGAAAACGTTGACTGTACTTCGGGCATCATCACGCCAAAGGACAGGCACTTCTCGAAAAGAATAGCTGTGTTTTTGGGTGAGATAAAGCAGCTCAACGTCAAAAGAAAAGCGATCGATTTGCATTTGGGCGAAAACCGCGCGCGCAAAAGAGCCCTCTAGAAGCTTAAAGCCGCATTGGGAGTCTGCTACCGGAATACCAAGAAAATTTTGCACCAACCAAATAAAAACACCGCCCATCAGCAGCCGGTACCAGGGTTGTTTGATCTCCAATAACTCCGGATCGATCCGCCTGCTGCCTATCACTAGCGAGAGTTCTTCGCTTTGGGCGATCGAGAGTAAACGAGCCAGCTCTTGGATCGGGGTAGAACCATCAGCGTCTGAGATCAAAATATACTCTCCTTCTGAGGCCAGCACCCCACGGCGCACAGCTGAGCCTTTGCCTTCGTTTTTGGCTTGCACCAGCACTTGCGATTTTTCACCGGCAAGGCATTGTTCAGCTAGGGCTGCTGTATTGTCGCTGCTGCCATCATCGACCACAATGAACTCTGCTTCTAGACCGAGATCGTGGAGATAGGCCAATTGGCTTTTCAGCGTGGAGGGAAGCCGCTCGCCTTCATTGTAGGCGGGAATAATGATGCTTATTTTGGGTGGCTTTGAGCTGACTTCAGACTTCAATATTTATAGAATATATACGTTCGATTATCATAACTTGGATTATTTCTTAGCTTAAACTGAAGTTAAATGCTTGTGCGTTAAGATAAATTACGTAAAGATAAAAAACAAATTTTAATAACTCGCTTTAAACCCTAAATATTATCGATGGAGCCTAAAAAATGAATACAAACATTGGTGAAATGAAGTTCACGATCCAAGGCAAAATGCCTGAAAACGCTGAGATCACAATTCAAGTGAAAGGCGGCACAGAGCCAAAAGACGAAGTATCTGAAGAAAAAGCCCCCAAAGCAAAAGCACCAAAATGTCCCTGTTCATCGAAGCCGGATAGCTATGAGTCGAGCAAGCTGAAATCTTCCAGTCCCTCATCAGAAGACACACCCAGAATAGAAGAAAAAGCGCAAACTCTGCTGCTGATAGCCGACAAGGCGATGGCCGAAAATCGCAGTCAAATCGATGGCTTAGTGAGCAAAGAGACTTTCGAAAAGTTCTTTCATAATCTCAAGCAAAATAGACATACTCCACCCCTGATGCTGAAAATCGCTCATTTTATCTATAGTCGTTTCGATAAAATAGCCGCCAAAAATAGCGAAGTAGATCCCTCGCTCAAACTGCTCTCGCGCCGAGATATCAGAGATTATTTTGCCGATAAAGCTAAGCTTATAGAGCTAGCCGCCTGATTCGAAACCCGGATAGAGCGTCATGCCGCCATCGACATAGAGTGTGCTGCCTGTTATATAGTCGGATTGGTCTGAGGCAAGCCAGACGGCCACCCTGCCTATCTCTTCAGCTTCTCCGATCCGTTTGTAGGGGATTAGCTTCATCAGCTCGGCGTAAGCTTCTGGTGTGCTCCATGCTTCCGTGTTGATCGGTGTGCGAATGGCCCCCGGTGAGATGGCATTCACTCGAATGCGCTTTGGTGCTAGCTCTTGAGCAATGCTCTTCATCAGCATCGAGACGCCCCCCTTGGAGGCAGCATAGTTGATGTGTCCGGCCCACGGGATGATGTCATGCACTGAGCTGATGCAGATTATTTTGCCTGCGGCACAGGAGATTTCTTCGCTTACGCCTTGTTTTTCAAAGATTTTTGCGGCTTCCCGTGATGCTATGAACTGGGCGCGAAGATTGATATTCATCACGTCGTCCCACTGAGCTGTGGTCATGGATGTGAGTGGGGCATCTTTTTGGATACCGGCGTTATTGACCAAGATATCGAGGCGGCCCATTTTTTCTAGGGCAAAACGGAAGAGCCCAGAGATCTCTTCTTCGTGGGCGATATTTGCTTGATAAATATGCCCGTGACCTCCACAGGCTTCGATCTTGGCTTGAGCTTCTTGGGCTCCTGCTTGGTCTTTGCTGTAGTTTACGATCACTTCTGCGCCTGCTTGGCCTAGAGCTATTGCTATTGCTTTTCCTAGGCCTGAGCTACTGCCTGTCACTATCGCTTTTTGGCCTTGCAGGCATTTGTCTATTGGGCATTTTGGCCAATGCGGGGTTGGGAGATTTTGGTCTTTATAATAATTTTTTTCCATCAAACGATCTTGTCACTTCTGGTGCTTGAAGATTGTTAGTGTTTGGGGTGATCTGGTAAACCCTCATCCAATGCTGGATAACACAACAACTCAACCCCAAAAATCACCGGTCATGATAAGTGAGTCAGTATGTGGTGAAAAACAAACAAATGGTCGAATTCAATCTTCAAGGTCTCGGTTCTGGTCAAAAAAACCAACAAATAGAAAACCCTCTCAACAGAGCCGTCAGCGATTCACTTCAGTCAGCGCTTGGTTCTAGTTCCAAAGCAAAAGGAAAAGAATTAAAAAAAGAAGTCTATGAACTAGTCCGTGATGCCGGTAATGGCGACCAGAATGCTATCCGGAAACTGGAAGAGAGAATAGGAAAGTATCCAGATCTCCGCGAGCTTCTACAGACTCTTTCTAGCGAAGGCGATAAGAACGCTCAGGCAGCTCTCAAGAATCTTTCTGGAGTCGGCGGTACTAGTTCTTCTACCGGTAATAATCTTTCAATCGATACTGGCTTGGGCTCAGCGCTTGATTTGACTATTTAGGAGCCAGTAACTGGACGATCGATGGCTATCTTCATTGCTTCTATTAGAAAATGTTTGTAGGCGGCTTCGCCAGATAGCTTATTCCCGTAGAGCTTGGTGAAGAAAGCATTGAGATAATTTTCATAATCTTTTTCTTCAACCTCATCACTTCTCGTTTCTTTACGAATAGCTAAATTGATTTTGTCAAGATCATTGAATTCTTCGGGCTTCTTATCTTGTAGCCTCTTTCCGAAACTGCTTTGAAATTCCATGACTTCTGGGAAATCACTCAGATCGTTTTTGAGGCCAGCTAATGGACAATTCTTGAGGAGAAAAGAGGTTATAAAAAATAATTTTTTTATTTCTTCTTTTGGAACACTTGGCAATAGCGTTTTGATTAGTAAAATTGTATTGTCTTGAGACTTCTGCTTTCTTCCGCCCTCTGGGAGAAAAGCGAGGCGGAAAGACTCTCTATTTTTATCTTTTTTGGGCCCTTCGATGAAAACCCGATAGTCGGCATCTATCTCCTTAGCTATTAATTCTTTTTTTCTTGTCGCTTCTTTAACCGCCTCTTCTTTTTGTCTTTGAACCTCTTGCTCTTGCTCTTCTTGTCTTCGTACCGCTTCTTTCCTTTCGGCTCTGGCTTTATTTGCTTCAGCTTGCCTGTCTAGAGTTTTGTAGAGCTGTGTATAGCCGGGTTGGTGAGTCGGTCTTACCTCGCTATTGCCATTGCTATTATTGCCAATTACGCCATTCGTTGGCTCGATTTCTGTCATAACCACAGGCTGGTCAAAATCTTCAATCAATGAATCGTCAATAACAAATGGTTCAGGATCTAAAAACATCCTATTGTTTTCAACCGGTATAGGCTTTCCTCTATTAACTTCAGAATTTTCAGGAGTACCTTGCGGTTTGCTCCGAAAAATGATTGGTCTAAACCCTGATGCCTTGACTTTAAATAGATCCATTACAAAATACCCAACAGTGCTTAATTAGTTCATCATAGAACGCACAGAGCATTAATACAAGTTTATGAATGTTAATTTATCAACAGGAACTACTTTCAGGCCAAGCTGAGCTCCTAGCCCATACCCAGATCTCGTATACCCAAGCCTGCCTGCGCTTGAGATTGTTGCCGGAAGTCTTCGGTCTTTGCTTGAAGATGTGACTCTAGCCCTTTTGCCATACTCTTATCTATCGATTTGAATAGATCTTTCGGTAGATTCGGTGATTTGACTGGCTCCATAGAAGCAGTGTTTATGGACATATAGTTTTTGTCTTCCCTAAACATAATCATCGCTAGTCAGGGTTATGTATTAGTTCAGCTCAGGTATATTTTTCGCTAAAAGCTTAAAATCAATGCCATGAACAGTGAAGCGACTATAAATAGCAAAAAATACCAAGATCTCTTTGCCCGAGACCACAACCTAGGCCTGCTCACCAACTATCGTGGCCAAGTCAGAGTCAATCAAACTATCGGAGCTGAGTGGGTCAAATTCGCGATCATCACAGTGCTCTGGATCGGGGCAGCCTTCGGCGCTGGTCTGGTCGTCCCTTTCTTGCATCTGGTTATCCTGCCGGCTTTGCTTGCGCCATTTGGCTTGCCAGAGCTAATCAATCAATTACTCGCTTTCGTTGTGCCTATTGGCACTGTGCTCACCTTTGTGCCAGTGAACGCTATGTTCTTGGTCTTGCTCGAAAGAAAGCTACTAGCGCTGCTTACCACCCGCCTCGGCCCAAACCGCGTCGGCTTCAATGGTCTCTTTCAGACTTTCGCTGACGCTCTCAAACTGCTCTTCAAAGAAGATACGACACCTACCCGTAGCGATAAGCTGCTTTTCTTTCTGGCGCCTGCTCTTTTCTTTGCGCCATCTGTGATCGCTTTCCTTCCTCTTCTCTCAGTTTTGGGAGGTGGTTTGGGGCCATTTGCGGGGACAGTCTTCTCTAGTAGTTTGATTTTTGTCTTTGCCGTCTCTTCCCTCGCCATCATGGGTTTAGTGATGGCCGGCTGGGCTAGCTACAACAAGTACTCGCTGATGGGTGGCCTCCGCAGCGCTGCTCAGGCGATCAGTTATGAAGTGCCGCTGGTACTAGCCCTCGTCGGCTATGTCTTGATCGTCAATTCCACTGACTTGCTCGAAATCGCTCAGTCTCAGGCTGGAGGATTATTTAGCTGGAAAGTCTTTGCTGGTGGCAAGCTAGCTTCACTTGGTGACGCTTGGGGTTTGATCGTGACTGGCTCTTTTCTGGAGGGCTCGCTCACTTTGCTCTCTACTTTGCTTTTGGCTGTCTGTTTTCCTTTGTTAGCTGCCTTAGTTTACTTTTGTACGCTGGCTGAGGTAAATCGTATTCCCTTCGATCTTCCAGAAGCCGAGTCTGAGCTAGTGAGCGGTTTCAATACGGAATTTTCTGGGATGAAGTTCGCCCTTTTCTTTCTGGCCGAATACACCAATCTGTTCATTGTGAGCATGACACTAGCTGTCATCTTCTTTGGGGCCGGTTACATCGGGATTGCTGGGCTCGATGGTCTTATTCAAGAAATATTTACCGCTACTCCTATCGGTGATTTGAGCTGGTTGGTTCCGGCGCTCGTCTTGCTGATAAAGACTTACTTATTGGTTTCAGTGGCCATTTGGATTCGGGCTACTTTGCCTCGTTTTCGCTCTGATCAGCTGATGGGCTTGGCTTGGAAGGTTTTGATCCCCTCTTCGCTCGGCCTAGTGATGCTTTTGGCTTTCTGCACTTTGTTTATCAATTGAGCTTGGGATTCAGAACTATCAAAGTTGGCCATCTTTATCCGCGCCATATGGCTCTCTACGGCGATCGGGGTAATGCCATTGCTTTGCAGGCCGTCGGTGCCCGTTGTGGTCTTGACGTGCAGGTTCATGCGCTAGAAGCTGGTGAAGAGTGGGCACTTGATTTCGATCTTTTGATTCTCGGAGGTGGCCAAGACTTTGACCAGAGCAAGGTGACGGCTGACTTATTGGGGCGAGCAGCTTTCCTCAAATCTTTCCTAATTCGTGGCGGAATCTTTTTGGGGATCTGTGGCGGTTATCAGCTGCTGGGCGCGAGTTTTCGGACGCAAGAGGGCTTAGAAATTCCTTGTTTGGGGCTGTGTAAGTTTATTACTGTCGGTTCCTCGGCTAAACGTTTAGTTGGGAATTTGGCTTTTCGGGCTGAGCTGGGGGGCGAGATTTTAGATTTTTATGGTTTTGAGAATCATTCTGGTCGGACAGATCTCCAAGGTCACAGCGCACTCGGTAAAGTAACGCGGGGTCATGGCAACAACGGCTTAGACCAGAGCGAGGGGGTCTATGAGAGTTATGGGGCGGGCTTGCTGGTGGGGACTTACGCTCATGGTTTTCTGCCGCGCAATCCGCTCTTCACCAAGCATCTCTTGGAACAAATAGTGGGGGCTAGTCTTCCCTTTCGATTAAGTCCTTTTGAGCAGGCTAGTCTGGCTGATTCTAGGCGAGGTTGAGTCTGCTTATTATTTGCTAAAGTGATAGCAATGAGTTCAAATCCGCTCCAAGATATTATTGAAGGTGCCAAAAGAGTGGCCGAAGGCCTAGGTACTGTCGCCATGCAGGGATCGCGCGATCCAGTCAGCACCACTTATCCTGACGAGATGCCTACGCTCTACCCGAATACCAGACATAGACTGGTCCTGAATGTGAACCCGATCTCTGGCGAGCATCTCTGTATTGCCTGCAAACAATGCGAGCGCGTCTGTCCGGATCAGTGCATCACCGTAATTCCTGACCCCAATGCCAAAGGCAAAATCCAAGAGTTTTATATCGATCAGGGTCTTTGCATGTACTGTGGTCTTTGTACAGAAGTTTGTCCGACTGATTGCATCATCAATACTGTCGACTTTGAGCTGAGCGATTATTCGCGCGAAGCGCTGGTGCACGACATCAAAAAGCTGACCATGACTCGTGAACAATCAGCTTTCTATTTTGATTTTAAGGGCTTAAATCCTCCCAAAATCAAAGCGCCCAAGCCAGCGGCTGCTCCAGTGGTGAAAGAAGAAACTCCTGCTAGCTAGCTAAAACATGTCTCTCATCCAGCTAGGAGATAGTTCTCTCATAGTTTCCTCTAAATGCTCTTGGGAAGCATACTTTGGGTTTATTGCTTCTAGGACTTTGCCAATCCTCTGAATTTCGGGGAAATAAGGCTGAAAGCGTTCTGGCACAGCAGCCAAAGTGAGAGAACTCAATGAACTCTTTAGGACTTGATAAGAAGGAGGGATTGGGAACAGAGTCTGGTCTTTTTGTCGAGTAAAAGTCTTTTTCAGGCTTTCACCGGTCTTAGGCAGATAGAAACGAATCCGATCGCAATATTCGGGAGAATTTTGAAAGAGTCCTTCCTCAAGCTCACTTGAAACTCTGGAAAGGATAAATTTTGCATTGTGAAAATCGGGGTTTTCTATTTTTGGAGTGAATGACCACAATATTTCCCTGGCCAAAGATTCAGCATATTGATGCAAATTGAAGCTTCCTGTAGTTGTGACAGCTGGCTTGGTCTGAATCTTCTGATTGAATGGGTCGGGATTTTTAGTCTTTCCCGGTGAATGCAATTCAAAAAACAGATTTTTTATTGTTTTTATTAGACCTGAGTGAGTATTGAAATCGTATAGGCGCTGGCTTGCCTCATCGCGAAAGGGTTTAGTTTCTTGCACGATTTTCCCAGAATCATTTCGCTCGATATCTTGAAACAAGCCCTCGACAATACCAAGTCCAAACTGCTGGCCAAAGATATCTTTAGGATCCAACTTCAAAGTAGCAAAGAGCGGTTTTAGAATTTCTGAAAAAGTGACTACTTCTTTTCCCTGACCGACTGAGACCGTTGCATCTGAGCCATTCTTAGACTTTTGGTAACGGGTAAACAGCCCAGGAAGATCGATAGTGGCAAAGTCTTGTTGAAATCTTCGCAGATAAAGAAAGTGCAGGTGTCTATTGTCTTTTGTTCCACTCCAGCGGGGGTAAGAAGCAACAAGCGGAGCTTCAGGGGCTAAAGCTTGGAGAAGAGCAGATGTGGTTTTACCGTCAATGCCTAACCCTGATGGATCAAAAACTTTCATCTCGTTAGCTTTAGCTATACTCATCTGTCTCTCCCTGCAAACTTGTAAAGATTTTAGCCTGCATAAAGGCATTTCTGTAGGGCAAACTCACGTTGAAGTGGGTGGTGAAGGCGCAAAGTTGAGCTTTGATCTAGTCGGAACGTATATCGATCTGGTTTCTTTTTCGACTACTTATTTTCCCTCAATAGGGGAGTTTGAGGGGGCCGAAGGCCCTCTCATGGTCGATATTTCAAGTAACCGCAAGTGAGTTCAGCGGTTTTCGGGCTCACTTGTGGTCTAGAAAAGAGACGAAAGCAATGCTTCGTTATCAGCCAATAGAAGCTCAACCTAAGCCCAAGTGGGCGAAAGCGCTTTCATCGTCTTATTAAAGCTTTCTTCAGAAGAATGCACAGCGTTTAAAGCTTCTAGAACCTGTCCAATCCGCTTTATTTCCTCAAAGTGAGACTGAAAGCTCTTGGGTACATCAGCCAAAGTCAATGAGTTCAAAGAGCTTTTGCGGACTTGATAAGCAGGAGGGGTTTTTTGAACTGTACGATCAGCTGGATATATCCCATTTAAGTATTGAGGCTTATTCTCTAAGGCTAAACTGGTGCGGAAAAAATTATCGACTAAACTAGTGCCATCTTCCGGTAAAAAGAAACGAATACGGTCGACGTAACGCCCAGAACCTTTGGGTAGCCCTTGCATGAATTCATTGGGGATATTGCCATTGTTGACACTAAAAGTATTTAGTTCAGAGATCCCTCTCGGTTTCTCTGTCTCTAGATTCAGAATTTGTTGGGCTAATTCTTGGGCGAACAGGGGGAGGCTTCTCTCTTGATCACCTAAAGTAACAGGTTTTATTCTGACATTGCGCCTAAATGCTTTTGCAACTTGATCATATTTACTGTTTTTCTTTGCAACGTCTTCCGCAGTGATACTGGGGCTAAGCGCTTGAGCAAAAGACAACTTAATGGCATTGACTAATTTATCGAAGATTACGCTAGGTCCATCACTAGGAAGCAATAGGGGACTTTCTCTCCGAAATGTATTTCCAGATCTAGCATTGGAGGTGACTATTTTTCCTTTAGTCCGCTCAATGTCATTGTACAAATAATGAACTGCCCTTTCTGTTTTCTCAGTCATCAAAAGACTTTCAAACAGGGACTCTAATACCTCAGAGAAGGATACATTCTCTTTAGACCCGGGAGTTTTGATCGAAGCATCTTTCCCAGAGGGTGACTTAAGGAAAGGAGCTAAAACTTGCAAATAATCCTTTGGGGGTACAAAACTTTGCTTTTCTTCAGTCAGGTAAACAAAATGAGGATGTACGTACCCGTCGCCATTGCCACCATTAGTGCGTTCATGAGCCACTACAAGACCATTTTGCCCAGCTAGAGCGTCAAGCAATTTAGGGTACTTTCGCTCGATTAGCTTATCTATATTCGGTCTAAAAGTTGACTCGGTAGCTTTAGCTATGCTCATCTGTCTTCTCCTGCAAACTAGTGAATATACTAGCCCGAGTGCAAGAACATTTGCAACGCACACTCATGCTACGCGATGTTTACAAGATCTGAACCGAAGAGTCCCCCCAGATGAGTTATCTTAGGAGTATGACCAGCTTGAAAGTAAAGATCCTTATAGCCCTCAACCTATTCTTAAATGGCACCGCTGCCTTCGCTTTTCATAATGTCGAAATGCACGGACAAGCATCTGGCTGCCAGCACGACCAACACATCAGCGAAGAGGTGAGAACTGCTCTAATGAATGACGCTAAAATCTCCGGCTACAAAATCAATGTAAGTACTCGGCAAAAAATAGTCTATTTAAGTGGTGAAGTGTCAGGCCGCGAATCGATGATCAGAGCCAATGAATTAGCCCGCTCAATCAAAGGCGTCAGAGGCGTAGTCAATATGCTCAAGATGGGCCCAGGTTAGGCTATATTTAGATCTTAGGGTTTTTTAAAAGAGGGATAGAAAAATGGTCAAAACAGCATCTAAGATGATTCCACTAGGCACAGTTGCCCCCAGTTTTGAGCTTCTAAATACAGTCACTGGCCAAAAGCATTCGCTCAGCCAGCTTGCCGGCAAAAACGGTACTTGTATTGCATTTATTTGTAATCACTGCCCCTTCGTCAAACACCTCCAAGTACAGATGGCCGCCTTCGCCGATCAGTGCATAGAAGCAGGTATCGCTTTCATAGCGATCAGCGCTAACGATGTAGCCAACTATCCAGACGATTCGCCCGAAAAGATGAAGGAAGAAGCTATCGCTTTCAAATACAACTTCCCTTATCTCTATGATGAGACCCAAGCAGTGGCCAAAGCTTATGAGGCTGCTTGTACTCCTGATTTTTATCTCTTTGACGCCAATTTATGTTTGGTGTACAGAGGCCAGTTCGATGATTCCAGACCTGGAGACGGTAAAGCAATCACCGGTGAGAGCCTGCAAGAAGCCTGTGACTGCCTATTGGAAGGAAAAACAATTCCTGGCGATAAGCAAAAGCCGAGCATAGGCTGCAACATCAAATGGATCTCCTAGACTAGCTTGAACTGATTTCCCCGAACTGGAGCTAGACTCGATGATCTTCGAAGAGCATTTCATCTTTCAGCCCTACAAGCTAGCTTCCCTGAGCGAGCTTCCGACAGCTTTTCTGGAAGCGATAGAGGAACTAAGCCCTCGTGAACATTGGTTGGTGACCGCTGATGGAGTGCGTTTGCATACTTGGTTTGTGGAGCCTCTGGACAAGCGTTCCAGGCTTCCCACTCTGCTGCATTTTCACGGGAATGCTGGCAATATCTGTAGTCGCCTAGAGCTTCTCTTTGCCCTCCGCCAAGCTGGTTTTCCGGTTTTCATTGTCGACTATCGGGGTTATGGACTGAGTGAGGGCAAGCCTTCTGAGGGTGGTCTCTATGCTGATGCTCGGGCCTGTTGGCAATATTTGACTGAGGTTTTGAGTGTTTTACCGGCTGACATTTGTCTTTATGGCGAATCGCTCGGGGGAGCTGTTGCTGCTCAGCTAGCTACTGAAGTGAATGCTGGTTCTTTGGTCTTGCAGGGCACTTTTACTTCTATTGCCGGTATGGCTGCTGAGCTTTTTCCTTTCATTCCTGCTAGTTGGCTTGCGTGCAAGATGGACACTTTGGCGAAGATCGGGGCTATTGCTTGTCCTAAGCTGTTTGTGCATAGTCAGGCTGATGAGATTGTTCCTTTTGGGCAGGGTATGGCTCTTTTTCGGGCGGCTGGTGAGCCTAAGCGTTTTTATCAGATAGACTCTGCTGGCCATAATGAGTATTTGGAGGCTGAGGGGTTGGCCTTTACTGAAGAATTCCGGTCATTCTTTTTGCAGTATCAGGGTTCTATTAGGCGTTAGGGAGCCAGCCCCCACGAATAAAGACCTCCCCGACCTCCAGTTGGGACGAAACATTGCCCCTTTCACTGTAGGTTTTGAAAATTTTTATTGCATGAGGGCTTACGCCCTCAAACTCCCATTTTGAACCAAAAAGAGCAGCGGTTTTTCCAATACAAGGGGCGATAGCCCCCACGAATAAAGACCTCCCCAACCTCCAGTGAGCTCAACTTTGCCCCTTTCACTGTTAGGTTTTGAGATTTTTTATTCCATGAGGGCTGACTCCCTCAAACTACCCTTTTGAAGCTATAAGAGCTGCGGTTTTTCAAATACAAGGGGCGCCAGCCCCCACGAATAAAGACCTCCCCAACCTCCAGTGAGCTCAACATTGCCCCTTTCACGGTAAGGTTTTGAGAATTTTTATTCCTATGTCTGAAGTGAAGTCCGCAAAGAAGCAACAGCAATAGCCACAGCATCAGCAGCATCATCAGATCTGATCGGAGGGACATTAGGGAAAAGAGCAGCAACCATAGCCATGATCTGCCTTTTGTCAGCTCGCCCAGAACCGAAGAGAATCTGCTTAACAGCAGTAGGAGTAAGCTCAGTGTAGCTATGCAACCCAGCTTCCCAGAGTGTAGCCAAAATCACTCCACGAGCCTCAGAGACAGCTAAGGCCGTTTTGACATTCTTCGAAAAAAAAAGTCGCTCAATAGCTAAAAAGCTCGGACAATAGCGCTCACAAACAGTCAACAAATCATTACGGAGCTGGAAAAGACGCTCTGGAGTGCTTTGTTTAGGGTCAGTGAGTATACAGCCACAATCGAGCAAAACCATCCCCTCACTCTCCAACAGAGCAAAGCCCGTAGTAGCCAAACCCGGATCGATGCCGAGGACTAGGGTGATAGTTTAAGCCTCTACCGGTAAAAGATCGGCGAGAGCAGCATCGTCTTCTTCATCATCTGGCTCTGCAGGCACTTGCTCGGAGATGTGATGCTTGAGCGCATAGTCTTTCAGGCGCTCGAAGATGCTGGGATTGTCTTTCAGGAACTGGACTGCCGCTTCTTTCCCTTGGCCTATTTTGTTTTCGGCTTGCGTATCTGGATCGATCCAAGAGAACCAAGAGCCCGATTTTTTGATGATGCCCATAGTCACTCCGATGTCCACCAGCTCTGAGGTTTGGGAGATCCCTTCTCCGAAGATGATGTCGAACTCGGCTTTGCGGAAAGGAGGAGCTACTTTGTTTTTGGCGACTTTGACCCGTACTCTGTTTCCGAAGTCCACTTCGCCCCGTCTCAGTGCTTCGATGCGTCTAATGTCCAGCCTTACCGATGCGTAAAACTTGAGCGCTGTGCCGCCGGTGGTCACCTCTGGGTTACCGTAGGAGACGCCGATCTTTTGGCGGAGCTGATTGATGAAGACAATAGTAGAGCCTGTTCTGGAAGAGATACCGGCTATCTTACGGAGGGCTTGGCTCATCAGACGGGCTTGAAGACCCGGCAATGAATCTCCCATGTCGCCTTCAATTTCCGCTTTTGGAACGAGTGCAGCCACTGAGTCGATCACAACCAATTCCACGGCGCCGCTTCTGATCAACTGATCGACTATTTCGAGCGCCTGTTCGCCTGTGTCGGGCTGGCTGACTAGCAGCTCATCGATTTGCACACCTACTTTTTTAGCGTATTCGGGGTCTAGAGCGTGTTCTGCGTCGATAAAAGCGGCTATGCCGCCAGTTTTTTGCACTTCAGCACAGATATGCATAGCCAAGGTTGTCTTGCCTGAAGACTCTGGGCCATAGATCTCGATGATTCGGCCTTTGGGGATGCCGCCTATACCAAGGGCGATATTTAGAGAGATGGATCCGGTAGAGATCGCATCGACCCTTACTTTGGGAGCAGCGCCTAGACGCATGATTGAGCCTTTGCCGAATTCCTTTTCGATATTATCGAGGGTAGACTGCAGCACTTTGTGCTTATCTCCTAAGGCTGGCCCTCTTGGCTCGGGGGTTGAGGCTTTATCGTCATTGGTCTTCTTGCTACCTAGTCTGGCCATCGGTGAATATCCCTCTTAAAAAAGTTCCTGAACAAATTATAGTGAATAGAAGATGAATAGAGTCTTTCCGCCCAATAATATTACTTACATGGAGCTTGCCCTTGAACAAGCTGCTTTAGCTTTACCGGAAGACGTGCCTGTTGGGGCTGTATTGGTGGATGGGGCTAGTGGTTTAGTTTTGGCAAAGCAAGCAAACACGCGCGAGAGAAATCTTTGCTTAAGTCAGCATGCAGAGCTTTTGTGTCTTGAAGAAGCGGCTCAAAAGCTTGGGCATTGGCGTTTGCCGGGGTGTTCTCTTTATGTCACTTTAGAGCCTTGTTTGATGTGTAGTGGGGCTATTTTGGAGGCTCAGTTGGGGTTTGTCTATTATGGGGCTTCAGCTATTCATGGGCGTGGTTTGAGTTCTTTTGCAGGTGATTTTGGGGCACTGCAAGTTTATGGAGGTTTATTGGGGGATGAGTGCTTTGCTTTACTTCGGTCTTTTTTTCAGTCTAAGCGGAGGGGGATCTAGACGGTTTTTTTGTCACTTTCTAGCGCCCCCATTCCCGCTAAAAATCATCCCAAAGACCAATCCATGTTTTGTCCCAACTGGATTAATCTCGGACTTCGGCGATCAAGCTGAGCTTTGCTTCCCCCTTGAAAGAACTCCTATGAACGGGGAGCCAAAACCTTCTCACGAAGAGCACAAGCAGCAGCGACCATATTCTGCAAAGCAGGCTTCACCTCATCCCAAGATCTAGTCTTCAAACCACAATCCGGATTAACCCAAATATTGGTCTTAGGCAGCACCAGTGAAGCCTTGGCGAGAAGCTCTACCATCTCCTCAACGCTCGGTATCCGCTGCGAATGGACGTCATATACACCTGGTCCGATTTGATTAGGATAAGCGAAACGCTCAAAAGCATTTAGGAGCTCCATCTGCGAACGAGAAGTCTCAATTGTGATCACGTCAGCGTCCATCTGGGCGATCTGCTCAATGATGTCATTGAACTCGGCGTAGCACATGTGCGTGTGGATCTGAACGGCAGGCGGCACTTGGCAGCAAGAGAGACGGAAAGCGTCAGTAGCCCAAGCCAAATAAGCGGGCCAGTGCTCACGCCTCAAAGGAAGCCCTTCTCTCAGCGCCGGTTCATCGATCTGAATGACACTAATTCCCGCTTGCACGAGGTCGTTCACCTCTTCGGCCAGTGCAAGGGCAATCTGGCGACTAGTGAGCGAACGAGCCTGATCATCACGCACAAAAGACCACTGCAAGATAGTGACAGGTCCAGTGAGCATTCCCTTCACCGGTCTATCAGTCAAGCTCTGAGCGTAGCTGGCCATCTCTATTGTCATCGGCTTGACGCGACTGATGTCACCGTAAATGATCGGTGGCTTGACGCAACGACTACCGTAAGACTGCACCCAGCCTAGGAGAGTGGTGGTGAAGCCAGTTAGAAACTGACCGAAGTATTCGACCATATCGTTCCGCTCGAACTCTCCATGAACTAGGACATCGATATTCACCTCTTCTTGCCAACGAATCGCTTCTTCAGTAAGGCGCTTAATTTCAGTCTCATAGTCCGCTAGGCTCAGTTCTTCACGTTTGAATTTATTGCGGAGCTCACGCACTTCCTTGGTCTGTGGAAAGGAGCCGATCGTTGTAGTCGGATAGAGCGGTAGATTGAGCTTTTGTTTTTGGGCAGCTATGCGCTCGGCAAAGCTTTCTGGTCTTTGTGTGTCGCGGCCTTCTGCTTCTTGAAGCGCTTTTTGGGCAGCAGTGTTGTTTACTAGTGGCGAGCTCTTGCGGGCTTGTAGATTAGTTTTGTTCTGGGCTAGCTTGCTTTGGGCTTTCTCGCTGGGAGATTCGCTACAGAGATCTTGGATAGTCACTAGCTCGCCTACTTTCTCTTCAGCGAAGCTGAGCCAAGCTTTGATCTGTGGGTCTAGTTCACTCTCTTCGCTGAGCGAGACTGGCACATGCAGCAGTGAGCAGGAGCTAGAGAGCATGACACGTTCGGCGCCAAGCTGAGCTATTACTTCTTTAGCTTGGCTGGTGCTGTCCTCCAAGTCATTTAGCCAAATATTACGGCCATCGACTAGACCAAGCGAAAGACCTTTGCTGACTGGCAAGTGGGCTAGCACTTTTTTGAGCGAATTTTGGCCACGCTTGAGGTCTAGATGCAAAAAATTCCAGCAGGTATCAGGCTTGCAAATGTAATTTAGTGCTTTGTCTTTGAGATCAGAAAAATAAGAGGCGAGAATGATCTTGCAGCCAGTTGGCACAGTCAGCTCAGTGAGGAATTTTGCATAAGCTCTTTCAAGATTTATATCCCAATCCATCCCAAGGTAAGGCTCATCGATCTGGATGTATTCGGCGCCAGCTGAGGCTAGTTGCTTCAAGAGATCTTCGTATAGTGGCAGCAGATCGCTGAGAAGCACGAAACGATTGAAACCTTCGGCGTCAGTTTTACTCATGGCCAAAAAGCTCACTGGGCCGAGGATCACCGGCTTGCTCTGAATGCCGAGCGCTTGGGCCGCCTTGAATTCGGCCAATGGTTTTTTAGCATTGAGGGCGAATTTTTGTTGGCGAGCAATCTCAGGGACCAAGTAGTGATAGTTGGTATCGAACCACTTAGTCATCTCGAGGGCTACTACTGAGTGCTCAGCATTACCGCGAGCTAGAGCAAAATAGAGTTCGAGTTCATCTTTGATCCCAGCATAGCGCTCAGGAATGCAACCGAGCATGATTGCGGTGTCAAGAACCTGGTCATAGAGACTGAAGTCATTGCTGGTGAGTAGATCTAAGCCAGCTTCTTTCTGAGAGAGCCAGTTGTTGTTTTTTATTGTGCTGAGCGTTTCTTGAAGATCGCTGGCGCTGATTTCTTTGCGCCAAAACTTTTCGATAGCGAATTTATATTCTCTCTTTGGGCCAATGCGTGGGTAGCCAAGAATATGCGTCTTCGGATTCATGAATTTTTTTTGTATTAGCCGACGGATGAATCTCTCAATTATGCTGGAAAGAGCGCCAGTAAGGCAATGTCTGACCTTTTTCCAGCACTAGATCTTTTGCTTCGAGCAATTCTTGCAGCGGATCCCATGAGCCAGCCAGCAGAGCGCCTTGCATGGACTGGGGAATGCTAGCCTGCAGCTGCAGCTCACCCAAAGTAACTGTGCCAGCAGCTATATCGATTTCTATTAGTTCGGCTGGGTTCGAGGTTAGTGCAGCGAAAATCGCCTGTTGGTCGGGGAAGCTCAAGCTGAGACAAGCAATCCCGAGCGTATTGCAGTTTCCGGCAAAGATCTCAGCAAAAGAAAGGGCCAAAATACCCCTAATGCCATGATAAAGCAGCGCCTGCGGGGCATGTTCCCGAGAAGAACCACAACCGAAGTTTGCCCCAGCCACTATGATCGAGGCTTGAGGCCGATCGTTTAAGGGATGAGCGAGCGGCTGACCGGCTTTATCATAGCGTTCGTCATAGAAAGCATACTGGCCGAGACCAGAGAAAGTAATGCATTTCAAAAAGCGAGCGGGAATGATCCGGTCAGTGTCTATATCGTCTCCCGGCAAACAGAGAGCTTGTCCACTGATGTGTTCGATTTGACCAGTCGGTAGTTTTTGTGCAGTGTTCATAGGCTAAAGACCTCCCTCGCGTCAGCAACTTCCCCTTTAATAGCCGCCGCGGCGACCATCAGCGGGCTCATCAACATAGTACGTCCAGTGCTACTACCTTGACGTCCCTTGAAGTTTCTGTTGCTGCTGGAAGCGCAGAGCTGGTCACCGATCAGCTTGTCGGGGTTCATCGCTAGACACATCGAGCAACCGGGTTCACGCCACTCAAAGCCTGCTTCCAAGAATTTTTCGTGCAGACCGAGCGCTTCGGCTTGGCGTTTCACTTCCATTGAGCCGGGGACGATCAGCGCTTTGATGCCTGCGGCTACTTTGTGATTATCTAGTTGGCTCGCCACTTCTTGGAGATCTGAGAGGCGACCATTGGTGCAGCTACCGATGAAGGCCACTTCTATCTTGGTACCACGAAGATTCTGGCCAGGTGAGAGCTTCATGTAGGACAGTGCTTCTTCCAGTGAGGCTTTTGCGCTACCTTCTAGATCTTTGAGCTCCGGCACTTGGCCATTTATGCCGCTCGATTGGCCGGGATTGATCCCCCAAGTGACTGTCGGTTCTATCTCACTCGCCGCAAAATGCACTTCGTCATCGAAGCTGGCGCTGCTTTCGGTGGCCGTGCTGTTCCAGTATTCTAGTGCTCTAGCCCAGTCAGCTTCTTTAGGGGCATAGGGTCTACCACGGATATATTCATAAGTTTTTTGATCGGGTGAGATATAGCCGACGCGTGCCCCGCCTTCGATGGACATATTGCAGATGGTCATCCGTTCTTCCATGCTGAGCGCTTCTATGCTGGCTCCGGCATATTCGTAGGCATAACCGATTCCGCCATTGACGCCGAGCTTAGCAATGATATGCAAGATCAAATCTTTAGCATAGACGCCTTTGCCGAGTTGGCCTTGGATATCGATCAATCTGACTTTAGGCTTGGAGAGGGCGAGCGTTTGGCTAGCTAGCACATCTCTGACTTGGCTGGTGCCTATGCCAAAGGCGATCGAGCCGAAGGCTCCATGGGTAGAGGTGTGTGAGTCACCGCAAGCTACTGTCATGCCGGGTTGAGTGAGGCCTAGTTCGGGCCCGATCACATGCACTATGCCTTGGCTTCCGCTCTTGGGGCCAAAATATTTGATGTTGTACTCTTTGCAGTTTTGTTCTAGGCTTTTCACCATTTCTTCGGCCATGGCGTCTTCGTAGCCTAGTTGGAGATTTTTGGTGGGGATTATGTGATCGATGGTGGCGAAGGTACGTTCTGGGCAAGCCACGCTGAGCCCTCGATCCCGAATCATGCCAAAGGCTTGGGGGCTAGTCACTTCGTGGATCAGGTGCAGGCCGATTTGGAGCTGGGATTGGCCATTCCAGAGTTTTTTTACTTCGTGGGATTGCCAAACTTTTTCGAAACAATTTTTAGGCATTTGTCCTAATTTTATCTTGTGCTTTGATCGGCGGGCAAAACTTGGAATTTCTACTCACTGTAGGTTACTTGGGGTATTTACTATGAGGGCCTGCAGCCCTCAAACTCCGGCTTGGCTGTCATTTCTCAGAAAACAGGGTGTTCAGCAAGCTTCAATAAAGGAAACCCAGCAACTTTACGCTGCTCCAAAAAAGCCTCAGCCACCCTATTGGCCAACCTCCGAATCCGCAAAATATTCCCTTTCCGCTCATCTTTCCCAATGGAATTGCGCGCATCGAGCAAATTAAAGAGATGAGAGCACTTCAAGACCTGATCGTAAGCTGGCAAAACCAAGGGAGTTTCGAGATCAAGGCAGACAAGCGCTTCTTTTTCAGCCAAATCGAAAGTCTGCCAAAGAGCGTCGACGTTTGCCTGCTCAAAGTTATAAGTTGACCATTCCCGCTCAGCAGGCTTAAAGAGTTCACCATAAAGAACATGCTCATTCCAACGCAAATCGTAAACGCTAGAAACTCCCTGCAAATACATGGCAAGCCGCTCTAGCCCATAAGTGATCTCGACAGAAGTAGGCTTCAGCTCTATCCCCCCTGCCTGCTGAAAATAAGTGAACTGAGTAACCTCCATCCCATCAAGCCACACTTCCCAGCCTACTCCCCAAGCGCCTAGTGTCGGCGACTCCCAGTTGTCTTCGACAAAACGAATATCATGCTCTTCGATCTTCAGACCGAGTGCACTGAGACTTTCCAAATATTGCTCTTGGATATCTGCTGGCGAGGGCTTGACTATTACTTGGTACTGATAATAGTGCTGCAAGCGATTTGGGTTTTCGCCATAACGGCCATCAGTGGGACGGCGACAAGGATCGATGCAGGCCATCTTCCACGGCTCAGGTCCTAAGACGCGCAAAAAAGTAGCCGGGTTCATGGTGCTAGCGCCCTTTTCCAGATCGTAGGAGGGCATGATCAAGCAGCCTTTGCTAGCCCAATGATCGTTCAGTCTTTTGATGATGTCTTGAAAGAAGATCATTTCAGGCTTTCACGCTATTCATCGCTTCGATCGTTTCCCGCACTTCGGCGGCTGATTTGTCGAAAGCACTCTGTTCTTCTGGTGTCAACTCAAGCTCATAAATTTGCTCCACTCCGGCTGCACCGAGCTTTACCGGTACGCCCATATAGAGACCTTTGCAGTTGTATTGGCCATCCAGATAGGCGCAGCAGGGCAGTATACGCTTACGGTCACGGATAATAGACTCGACCATCTCAGCGGTGGCGCTACCGGGAGCATAGAAGGCGCTACCAGTCTGAAGATGATTGACGATTTCGATGCCACCTTTACGCGTTCTTTCGTTGATTTGTTCGATCTTTTCGGCGGACATGAGCTGGCTAAGCGGAATCCCACCGACTGAGCTAAAGCGAGCCAAGGGCACCATCGAATCGCCATGGCCAGCTAGCACAAAGCATTGGACATCTTGCACTGAGACACCTAGTGCTTCGGCGATAAAAAATTTCATGCGGGCGGAATCGAGCACTCCGGCCATCCCGACTACACGGTGAGAGGGCAAGCCAGTCACTTGGGCCGTCAGATGAGTCATCACGTCGAGTGGATTGGAGACTACCACAAAGATCGCTTCTGGCGAATGGATCAGCGCTTCTTTGGCCACAGAAGAGACGATGGCGGCATTTGTCTTCACCAGATCGTCGCGGGTCATACCAGGTTTGCGGGCTATACCGGCTGTGATCACTACCACGTCAGAATTGGCGCTGAGAGTATAATCGCTACCGCCAGTGATTGAGCAGTCATGGGCTTCAATGGGGGCTGCTTCCATCAGGTCTAGGGCTTTGCCGGTGGCTATACCGCCTGCGACATCGATCATGACCACATCGGCTATTGCTTTTTCGCAGAGGCGTTGGGTTGTTGTTGCTCCGACGTTTCCGGCGCCTATCACTGTTACTTTTGGTCTATTTGAGTTTTTCATGGTGGTCATTGCTTGTGTGTTTGGAAGCATTGAAGGCTTAAATTCTCTCATTGTTTTTAGCTTTTTTGAGCTTCATCCCCGCAAAACTCTATGTCAAAAAAAAGGGGTTTGGGGATGGGCCAAAAACCACCCACTCAATTCACGCTCAAAGAAAGACGAGAAAAATTCCGCTCCTTCTGATATGCAATGCGTTCATGGTTTTTATTCTTCCAAGACTCAAAAAACGACTCAGAAATCAAAGCCAATTCCTCAGCACTGAGCGAAGACTCTACCAGCTGCTTGTCTTCGATCCGCGCCTCAATCAACGAACAGATAGTCTTGCGTACAAGATCATGATCCCCAGTCTTCAAGCTTCTGATCGTCGCTTCAACCGAATCAGCCAGCATAGCGATGCCCGTCTCTTTACTGTTCGGTCTAGGGCCAGGATAACGAAACTCACTATCTGAAACTAAGCTGGGGTCATTTTGCTTGGCTTTCAGAAAAAAATGCCCAGTTCTGGCCGTCCCTTGATGCGTGGGAATAAAGTTCAAGATCGGTTCTGGTAGATTGTATTGTTTGCCGAGCGACAAGCCCTCTGGTACATGCCGAATCAAAGCTTTTGCGCTCTCTAAGGGACTCAAGCTAAGATGCGGGTTTTTTCCCTCAAATTGATTTTCAATGAAAAGACAAGGCCAATAGAGCTTACCGATATCGTGATAGAGCACGCCGACTCTGACCAGTTCATGATTGGCCTGAATCGATTTTGCCGCGTCAACAGCCAGATCGGCCACCACCAAAGTATGCTCATAAGTGCCGGGGGCATCATCGTGTAGTCTCTGCAGGAGCGGGTTTGAATAGTCCGATAGCTCAAGCAGCCGAAAACGAGTGACTATCCCAAACAAGCTCTCTAGAAAAGGCATGATGCCGGAGATGAAAAGAGCGGTGAAAACACCATCTAGACCATACAAAAGCACTTCTTCGAATTTAAACAGAGAAATGTTTTTGCTGACCAAGGCAGCCACCAAAAAACTGAGCATCTGCGCGAGAGCGATCCAAGGGCCAGCTTTAGCTAGATCGGCTCTGTTGCGGGCTTTTTTGGTGAGGAGCGCCCCAATAGCCGTCCCCGTAATACCAGGAATGATGAAGATAGGGCTAGTCTCAAGCGCAAACAGACAAAGCAAACCGAAAATCAAACCAGCAAAGAAACCGACAGCTGGCCTGAAGAAAAGCGCCACACTCACTCCGACGATTGCTATAGGAAGGAAAGCGACTTTTTCCAGAGGAAAGAGCCCAACCAAGGCGGAAGCGGTGAGCAAGATGAGCGAAATGAGGGCTAGCTCTCGGTTCCGGAAGGCGAGCTTCTCGAAAGCTCTCAGATAAACAGCAAATAATAAAAAGAAAAAAGTGGTGATCAAAATTGCATCGCGAAACTGCTCCAAATCGAAGCCGCTAACATTGAGGTCTAGGCTTTCGATCAAGGCGTATTTTTCGGCTGTGACCAGTTCCCCACGCTCCAGAATAATCGATCGGGCAGGCATTGAGACCCATACTGGCTCAATCATCATTTCGATTTTATTTAGTCTATTTTGGAGGTCGGTTTTGTTTATTGAAAGGTTTGGGGGGAGGAGCTTTTCTAGTAGATCTTTTACGAGCAACAAATCTTGCAGAGCTAAATTTTCGGCAGCCAGATCGAGCTTGAGACTAGCCTGCAAAGACTGAAGATCTAGACTTCCCAAAAAACCACGTTCAAGCAGACTGGGAGCGATTCTTAGCGCTAGATCTGCACTTTTCGGGTTTATACCAGACAAGCAAAGACTAGGATGTTTTTTATACAAATCACGCTCTGTCAGGGGGCATTGGTGGGGGGAAAGGGCTCTTAGTTTCTGCAGATCGCCTTTAAAGCGCTCTAGTTTTTCTGAGTCTGCGCTGCTAGCTCGAAGCAGGCTAGGTTTTTGGAGAAATTTTTCTAGTTCCTCTTGTTTACGGCTGAGATTTTTTTGGGTTGTTTGGCTCTGGTCAATAATTGAAATTTCTTGGGTGCTCACCAACCGTGAGGGGCTTTTTTCCCCTATTTCAAATTTGGCCGGAAAAATGCGCTTTTGCCACAGCAGCAAAGTACAGGCCAGACTGATGGCAAGCAGAGCCAAAACATTTAGAAAAAATTGCCATTTGCTTTTTTTGAGCATGACTTCAGAGACTATTTAGTCTAAATTTCATCATTCCCTTTTTGAGAGTTTGTCGAGGGCTAAGCTGAGCGTTTTCACTTTTTCTTCGAGCATTTTTCTTTCGTCTGAGGCCAGTTCTTGGGCTAGTTTACGGGGGTCAATTAGCGCTGGTCTCTCTTTGCTTTGACTACTGAGAGCCTGCCCCAGTCCCAGACCTCCCGCTAATCCGGTTAGCACAAACGAAACTTGCAAGAGCGCGCCCGCTTCCGGTATTAGCCAAGCCGTCCCCAGTGCTCCTAAAGAAATTAGAGCTGAGAGAGCCGGTAGCAATGAGAAGTTCGAAAAATTCATAATGGCTGCTTGGCGAGCTTTGATGCCAATCTAGATTTTAGCTCTTATATTTGAAGATGGTGGTGGTGGTGGTGGTCTGATGCTTGGGACTTGCCGTTTTTAGAACTTCCTCAGAGTGCCAAACTCGATCCCAAGGACATTCTTGATCTTTTCGGCCAACACGATCTTGTCTCCTGTCCACTCCGGTTCAATGAACTCAGGCAGCTCCAAACCATAAGCTCTAGCCCCCGCCAAATAATAATCATCGCGGCGAGGATGCTCGTTTATAGCCAGATTATAGATTCCGTAAGGGATAGGCCGAACAAGCAAAGCACAGATCACAGCCAAACAACTCTCTCGATAAACTAGATTCAAACGATTCGCGCCACCAGTGAGACCAGTGCGCCCAGCCATTCTAAAAATCGGATTTCGATCCTCCCCAATCAGACCAGCTAAACGCAAAATATAAACCCGCTCACTCAAGCCCACCAAAATTCGCTCAGTGGCTTTGATGGAAATTCCGTTATGACTAGTGGGCTCTTGAACACAAGTCTCATCGACTGCTAAGCCAGTATCGGGATAAACGGAAGTAGAACTGGTAAAGATGATCTGGCCGCCGGCCGAGCGCGCCAGAAAAGTGCTAGCAACAGCCCCCACCCGCTCCGGATAAGCGAAATAATCCCCCCTTGGAGCCATGCTTATCACCAATGTCTCAGCTTGCCAAAAAGTGCTCTCTGAATTTAGGTTCTCCGGTGCAGTCAGCTGAAAAGCGCACAACCCTTCAGCTTCAAGAGCGTTGCGTTTCGCTTCGCCAGTCACGGAAAGCTTCACTGAATAGACTGAGTCTGCCTGTAGCTTTCTGGCTAGCGCCAAGCCCAACCAGCCAGCCCCAAAGATCGCAATGCTAGAGCTAGGATCTTCCATCAGATCTCCATCTTCTCCAGAGCGCGACGATCGACATAGACCCAAAGATCACCGGGACGCCAGAGCAGTGCTTCGCCCTTGAGGAGCCTATAGATCCGCAATTCTTTGATGATCTCCAGCGCATTACCGTTGCGGCCAGTACGAGGATCGTTGACCAGATTTGTGCGGAGCTTCACCGTCTCTTGCCAAGTACGACAAAGAGCAGGACCCATAGAAGCCCTGCAGAGAATTGCTATCTTGCGGTTCGGTTGTTCCCAGCCCAGAATGTAATAGACCCCTTGCCCTTCATCTGTTGCTCTGGATCCTTCTTTCATGGACCAGCGCGTGGTTTGGCTTGTCTGCTTTGCGCTTGACTATAGAGGAGCAGGGCTGTGCTGATCGGCCGTAGGCCGCCTTTGTCTGAGGGGCTATTGATCACTTGATTTCCGTAAACCATGGTCGTTGAGCCGCCACCATCGAGATTAATTGCTTCTGTCACCCCAATCTCTTTAAGCAGCTGGGCTAGCTCGCGAAGACTGAGCCCAACCGAGTTTTCCTGCCTACCGTCAGCGGTAAGCCAAATCAAGCGTCCAGGAGCGGTGATCCCAACGGCTGTTCTAGGCGCTGACCCACCAATCCCCGAACTGGCCGTAAAGCCTTCGGCGCTCTCGTCTAGAATAATATTCCCTTTGCTCACCAGATAAGGCCCACCACCGATAGCGTGTGTCATCCGTGACCAGTCTGGAGCACTGAACCAGCGAATATTGACTTTGCTCCCTACTTGCAATGAACTCAAGTCTGCGCTGCGCGAAGCTAAAGAAAGCACATAATCGCTTCTAGTAGGCTGAAGGGGAGTAATGCTTTCGCTCGCTTCTACTTTTAGGCGCACTAGGCCTTTACCGTCAACGAGTAGGCAGCTTTTGCCTTCACCACATGAGACTTTTTGTTGCCACCAGTGGTTATAAAAACAATTTCCCTCTTCGCTGAGCGAGTCCGGTTGATTGATGCAGCTCACCCGCACCAGCTCTCTGGCGTTGCCTGTCTCCAGCTTGCCATAGACTACTGGTCTAGCAAAATAAGCTTTGCCGTTCTCGTCAAGGCTCAGTGTCGCTCTATGCAAGATCGGGCTGATGATCCATTCACGGTCAATGGCCAGTGAGCCGATCGGTAGACCATCTTTCCGAAAATAATTGGCGTTCAGTCCAGCCAAAGCGCGATTACGCGAGACTATCTCAGTCAGGGTGGACTTACCCCAGATACTACCGCCAAGGGCAAGCGCTGGCTTGATGCTGTAGCCACGGCTTTGGTCTATTTCCAAGACATGCACAGAAACGTCACCCCGCCCCACTCTGTGCACAAACTGGTGATGAATCACTCCTGGTGCTAGAGTCTCTTGGGTCAGATCGCTGATTTGCGCTAAAGCTCTATAGTCCAAAGCGCAGAGACTGAGCAAAAGCGCCAATAAGACTTTGGTAAAGTTGACACCTGAAACTTTGCAGAATAGAAGCACTAGATGATTTTAAGCTTTTTGACCGAGTTCTTCCGAAATCGCCTCAATCACCGCAGAGGAAAGAGGGCTAACTGGCGGTAAAAAACGTCTCTTGGCTTCACCGGTAGCGCTAATCAGATATTTATCGAAATTCCAAACCGGACTACCGAGCGTGTCAGCGATGAAAGCAAAGAGCACAGACTTCTTCTTTCCCCGCGAGGTGCTCTTAGCAAGCACCGGATAGGTGACTGCATAATTATTCTCACAAAAAGAGCCGATCTCAGAGTCGCTAAGAGGCTCTTGCCAAGCAAAATCATTTGTGGGGAGAGCGATCACCTGAAAAAGACCTGCTGAAAAACGCTCTTGCAGAGCTTGCAAGTCACCGTACTGACCGGTGAAACCACAACGGGAAGCCGTATTCACCACCAACAAGACCTTCCCCTCTAGGCTGCTCAGCGCCAGCTTTTCGCCGCTAACGGTGCTCACTGTCTCTTGGTAGGGGAAGTTTATTTGGTTGTTCATTTTGGTGCTTCGTTGGGTGTACTTTTCGCTTTCTGGATCATTTGGGCGAGTTTATAGGCTTGGTGGGGATTTTGGGTTTTCAGTAGCTTGCGGTGTCTTTCCGCTTCGGCTAGATTCCCCTCTAGCACTTCGATGGCGGCAAGGTTGAAGAGCGCTTCGGAAAAATTTGGATCGGCCATATAAGCCTGCCTATATGCTTTCTTCGCTTCGCTTTTGGCTTCTAGTCTCAGCTGCGCGTTGCCCAAACAATTCCAAGCAAGAGGACTTGCTTTTAGTTCTAGAGCCGCCTTGCAACTAGCCACAGAGAGCTCATACTGGCCTGTATTGAACTGGGCTAGTCCCATCCCAAGCAGCGCTTCTGGGCTGGCTGGATTTTGGCTGAGCGCTTGCGCGTAAAAACCTTTCGCTTCTTTGTATTTTTTGCGTTCAGCATAAGTTTTCGCAATTCCCAAGAGGGCTTCTTCGGAGTTGGGGTTAGCTGTTAGCAAGGTCTGATATTCTTGGAGCGCTTTGCTGTACTCTCCTTGGCTCAGATAAAGTCTGGCTAGCACTATTCTGGTTTTACTGTCAGCAGGATTGAGCGCTAGCGCTTGGGTGAGGTGAAAAGCGGGCTGGGCGGGATTGCCGAGCTCAGTGTAGAGACTAGCAAGCTCAAGGTGGATTTTGTATTGGTCGGGGTTACTGGCCAGCTCTGAGGTGAGTGAGGAAATTTTTTGGTAAATTTCTATTTCTTGCTCTGGTTCAAGAGCTAGACATGGCGAACTGACTAAAAGCAAGCAAAAAAAGAGTTGAAAAATCTTTGTCGCTATAATGCCCATAGTCTATATATTAATTCATTGACTGGGATTCAAAAAAATGAAATACAAAAATCTAACCCAGCTTTTTTTCCAGCAAGCTGAGCTTCACCCAAGCGAAATCTGCTGTTACGCCGATACAGCCACCAGAAGGTCAGAATACAAACCACAAGCATGGCTTTGGTCAGTGCTAGCTGAAAGAGTCCGTCTCGTTGCTGCTGCCCTTCAAGAGCAGGGAATCGCGGCCGGTGACAAAGTAGGGCTCTTTGCAGAGACTAGAGCGGAATGGATGCTGGTCGATTTAGCGATTATTTCGCTAGGGGCTGTCACAGTCACCATCTATCCCAGTTCTTCTGTCGCTGAGCTGGCTTTCATCATCGAAGATGCAGACCTGAAGGCTATCTTCGTCGAGGACAAAAAACTCTTGAGCGTCCTCTATGAAGCCGGAGCACGCACCCTAAATATTTTCAGCATCGAAGAGCAAGAAGCGGTAACCTCTCTGGGGCAGCTTGAGGAGATGGGCGCTATGGTGGAAAAGGCGCTTGGTCGCTTTCAGCCGGCCGGTTTGCTCGCAGAAGGATCAGATCTAGTGAGCATTGTCTACACCTCAGGCACCAGTGGCGAACCGAAGGGTGTGCTCGTCACCCAAAATAATCTACTCAGTTCATTGGAGAGCATTGGGCACTTTTTGCCGGTCAAAGAACCTGATGAGGGCTTACTAGCCTGTCTTACTAGCGCTCATATTTTCCAGAGAGTAGCAGGGCAGTGGTATTTTCTGTCTGTCTGTCGCCCGATTCATTTTTGTAGCATCGAAAAGCTGGCGCTTGGCATGAAAGAGAGCAAGGCCACTGTGCTTTTGGCCGTTCCTTTGATTTTAGAGCGTTTAAGAAGAAAGATTTTGCAGGGTATACAAGAGCTTCCCGAGCATAGAAGAAAAATTCTCGAAGAGGCATTGCATTGTTCATTGAAGCTCTGCAATCTTCGTTTTGAGACAAAAAATCCTTTCTTGCGCGGCTTTCTCTTCACTACTACCTCAGCTGTCCAAAAAGCGCTGCTCGCTTCGCTTCGCGATAAATTTGCGCCTCACCTTAAGCTCATTGTCTCTGGTGGGGCCCCTTTGCCCACTGATCTATTTTTGTTTTTCGAATCTTTGGGCTTACCGGTGCGTGAAGGTTATGGTCTTACTGAGACTATGGGTCCGATTGTCTGCAATACACTCACCAAACCAAAAGTGGGCTCAGCTGGACAACCGATGAAAGGGGTGAGCCTCCGCTTAACCGGTGAAGGTGAGATCAGTTTTCGCGGACCAATGATCTTCACCGGCTACCAAAACAAAACAGAAGCGAGTAGAGCTAGTTTTGATGCTGAGGGTTGGTTTTTGACCGGTGATTTGGGCTCAATAGACGAAGAGGGTTATCTTTTCATCACTGGCCGCAAGAAAGAATTGATCGTGACGGCTGGTGGCAAGAAGATTTCGCCTAGTTTTGTGGAAGAAAAGCTCATTCGTTCGCCATATCTAGAACATGTTTTGGTTTTCGGTGAAGGGCAAAGATGGCTGGTCGCTCTTGTCACTCTAGTTCATGAAAAAGTGGTGGAAAGCTTTCCGGAGGCTGGCTCTTCTTGGGAGGATTTTGTCACTAGCAGTGATATTCGCGATTTAGTTTGGGCAGAAATTGAGTCCTTGCAAGCCGAACTACCCGAATACGAAAGAGTCAAACGTTTTTTAGTCTTGCCTCAAGCTTTCAGTAAAGACAAAGAAGAACTAACGCATACACTCAAACTCAAACGAAAAGTAATTTTAAAGAATTACGAAAAGCAAGTACAGGGGCTTTTTGCTTAAGCTAGGCTAGCTGAGCCTTTTGAAAGGCTCAATACCACTGCTGATCGGCACGCGAGTGCGGCTTCAAGAAAGACTCCCCAACACCTGAGACAGCTCCAGCCAATCTCTGTTCTCCTCCTTGGAGATGTGAGGCAAAACCAATTTGACTGGCAAGTCGCCCCGTGAGCGCACTCAAAGCCTCTGTAGGTTCGAATGAAAATGGCTTGACCGGCTCGAACTGCAAACGCAAAAAGCTCTCCTTGATCTGCTCCCTAGAAACCAAGGTCTCCTCCCAAGCATCGGCATTCAAAACCTGCGCGGCGTATTTGATAGCCTGAACGGTGAGCACGTTTTGGCGCACAGCATTGACGATCAGACGAATCCGATGATTGACCGAATTATCTAGCTGAGCGACAGCATTGAAAATACTAAAAAGGGAATTTAGGCGGCTTTCGACTGTCTTGGAGGAAATGCACAAAAACTCGGCGATGGCATTGTTCGAGCAACCAGCTGCACATAAGAGCAAAGTCAAATACTGGTTTCGAGACAAGAGCTCCATTTGCTTCGATCTGTCCTCTACTTGATAGCGCAACCAGTCTCGCTCTAGTCCATTGACAAAGAGTTTGACGCGTGGATTGATCAGGTGAGAGTTTTGCCCCCTAGTGATGATCCCGCTCTTCCTAAAGAGTTTGGCGATGATCGATTCTATGTTTTTTAGGGAAAAATTCAGTTCTTTAGCAATATAGTTGTTACTGAAACCACCAAGCACCAGCTTGAGAGTTTTGAGGCGACTTTCGTCTTCGCCCTGCCAGTTTTGCAAGCTTATTTTTAAATAATCGATTGAAATCATTGCGAGAGTACCCTACTCCTCAGGTATACTCCTAAGATATTCCCGAGAGCGCATGAGAGAAGACCCTAGAGTTTTCATTCTCAGTCGTTTGGGATATGGCAGATGTCGCCTAGCGGTTAAGGCCCCGGTTTGTGGTACCGGTACTCGCGGGTTCGAATCCCGTCTTCTGCCCCATCTTGAGCTGCTTTCGAGCAGTTTTGCTTCTTCAGCCCCTCAAATCTTTTTTTAGAAAAAACACATCTTTTAGCTTAAGCTAGTTGACTTATAGCCCAATTGTTATTATCATGATTAATAGATTAAAGCACGATTAAGTTTTTATAAAAGCGACTCAATTTAATATTCAAAGAGATGAAATTATTTGCCAGCACAGCCACAGCCAACCCCAACCAAGCCCAAAATACTGGCGGGCAAGATGATCTTTTTGGTAAAGCTTCAAAGAAAGTCCAAGGCTTCTTCGATCAAAGCAATGAAAAAGTCACCAACATCAAAAACAAGTATGTCCGCAATGCTGTCTTGCCTTTTTCCTTTGGTGCCCACAACAATCCAACAGAAGCCGCTCTCTACAAGCTAGAAGGTTGTGCTGACTGGAACTATCTGAACCAGATCCTCAACCAAAACGCCTTCGCCAATGGCAGCGGTAATAAAATCGTTCAGATGTTCAAGACCCTGATCGGGATGAACGCCGATTCGATCCGGAAGGCCGGAAAAGAGCTCAAAGCCAATCACTCGCATGATTATGAAAAACTCTCAATAGGCATCCAAGAGAATCTCAAGAATACCGGACACGCCGATCTAACAACAGAAAAGCTAATCGATGCTAGCGCCACCATGCAAGCGCGAAGCTCCAGAAACCAAATAGCGGCCTGGGTAGTCGCTCCTGCCCTCGAAAATATCCTCTTCGATCAGAGCATCAACGCCTACAAAGCAGGCAACCAAAACCTCGCCAAAGCCATAGGAGTGGTAGCGCAAGGCACAGGGATGATGACCTCGATCAACATTCTGGAAAGCGCCATGAAAGGCGATCACACTGGCCTCCAAGGATGGATGAAAAAAGTCTCTCCTTTCGTCAAAGGGGCAAGCTGGCTGCATGTGATGTCAAATCTGCTTGGCGTAGCCAATATGGCCATAGATTATGAGGGCCAATTGGGGGCAAAAGAGCCTACTGGCATCGGCAAGGTGATCAAAAATCTCCAAAACGTCGCCCAAGTGCTCAATCCAGCGATGATGGCCGCTTTTCTCTTCTCGCACTGGAGCCATCTCAGGCTGATCGCCAACCAAAATGGCATCAAACATCTTGGCGAGCTTGTATCCGCTGTCTTCGGCAAAGGCTTAAAGGCCAATGGTAGTTTGCTACATGCTGGTACCAGAATGAGCGCTCTCCAGCAGATTATCGGGATCGGCGTGAACGCACTGGCCGGTGGGCTTTCTTTGCTCAGCATTCCGCTTACTTGGTATTACAAGAACAAACAAGAAAAAGTCACAAAATACATCAACGCCAAATGGCAAGAGCAAGAGCAAAAATATGCTGGCCTAGTCAAAGAGATAATCATGGCCTACAAAGCCAACAAAATCGATAAACAACAAGCCGAACAAGCCCTTGTGAAGCTGGTGAAAGAATATAACTCCGAGATCAAAGGCAAGCTCGCCCAAGAATACCAAAAAGAGCAAGCCAATCTCGATCGCCTCCAGTGGATCTTGCGTCTCAGTGGTGTTGTGACCAATACAGCCTTCGGCCTCCAGATGTTCTTTGGGAATTTCTGGTCGGCCATGCATGCCACCGATCTAGCTCGGGCAATGCCGGAAGCAGCACTGCAGGTGACCAACCCTAAGATCTATGCAAAAAAACTCGGCTTAGCGAAACTACTTGGCAACGAAAAATCGCTCTGGAGCTCTATTCCTGATTTCTTTAAGTTCGCCAAACATGAAGCTGGTTTGATTGGGGCTGATGGTCAAAAGCTAGTCTTAGGAAGTCAGGAAGCCAAGCAAGCGGCCTTCAAATACTGGGGCAGTGTCGGGCAGATGCTCTCTAGTCCTGTTGTTTTTGGCTTGACTACGGCTTCCAGTGGTTTGTCGGTGATGTTTGCGAAGGGTTCGCCGGTTGGGGAGAGTAAGAATCCCATTATCAATACGATCAAGAATTTCAACGATTCTGGGACTATGAGTTTCTTGCAGAATGCCTTGATGTTTGTTGTTTAAGAAAGAGGCTTGAGGCTTCACTTTGTTGGGAGCAAACATTAGTTTGGTTCTTGAGATGATTTTTTTCCATCAAGCCATTCAAGCGGGGAGCTCTATGGGGCGAAGTCCCCTCGTAATATTTGGTTCTTATTACCTACCGCAAAAAATCAGAGAAAAATTACTAGTACTCAGGAAAATCGCCATGAGCTTCTCAAGCGGGGAGCTCGAGGGGGCGAAGTCCCCTCGTAATATCTGGTTCTTGTAACCTAAAGCAAAAAAATCAGAGAAAAATTACTAGTACTCAGGAAAATACTTTCAAATAGCAATAAAAAATATAATAATCTAATGAATGAATTCTATAAAAGCACCCTAAAATTCTCAACCCTGCTCCTCCTCACCAGCTGCGCCAACGCAACAAACACAAACCTGCAAACAGCCAACAGCGCCCTCCTAAACGGCAACCCCACCCAAGCCGCCCGCTTCTACAAACAAGCCGAACAAGAAAACCCAAAATCGACAAGAGCAACCCTCGGCCAAATCGAATCGCTAGAAGCCGAAAACAAACTCAGTGATGCCTACTCTCTCTGCCCAAAACCCACCCAAACTAATAGCTCTACCGCCCTCTTGACCAGCTGCGCCCGCCTCGCCAAAAAAAACAATGACTCCGAAAAAACCCAAGAATACCTAGAAAAGGCCCTCAAAAACAAAAACAGCAATAGCGCCCTCCTGCTCAAAGCGCTGATCCTAGCCGAAGAGGGAAATAACAAACAAGCTTTGCTCGCCATGGAAAAGATGCCCCCCCTGCTCGCCCAAAGCGAAAACGCAGAAGAAGTAAAACTCTCTCTCTTGCTAGCCCAAGCAGACTACAAACAAGCCCAAGCGCTCATCGAAAGCATGATCGCAAAATCAAACAATCCCAGCAAAACAAAAAAACTAAAACTAACTCTCCTCGACCTACTAGCCCAACAAGGCAAAGCCAAAGAAGCCCTGCTTATCTTAAATAGTCTGATCGAATCCAACCCCAAAGACGCCACGCTGCTCTTCAAGAGAGCAATGCTCAAAGGCGCTCAAGGTCAGTATGCAGGCGCCAAAGGCGATCTGGCCTCAGTGCTAGCTATCACCCCAAACTATCTGCCCGCATACCTGCTGCAAGCTAGCCTCGAGACAGAACAGAAAGACTACACAGGCGCCCTAAAAAGCGTCGAGCAAGCCCTAGCCCAAGACAGCAGCAACACCCAAGCCTTGCTGATCAAAACTCGCCTGCTCTTGATCCAAAACAAAAAACAAGAAGCCGAGAAGACTTTGGGGATAATACTAAAAGCCACCCCCGAAGACCCAGAAGCCAATCTGACCAAAGCGCTAATACTCAATGACGCTAAACAACCCAAAGAGGCGCTGCCCTTTGCCAAGCTCGCTCAAGCTGGCTTTGAAAAGACCAAAGACCAACAAAGATCTGCTCTGGCTAGCTCTCTGGTCCAAGAACTGAGTAGCAAATGAAGCGGGTTTTTTTCAGTCTAGGGCTTGCTATCAGCTGCTTGCTTGCACTTCGTGGTCTTGCTCTCCCTTTCAGCCTGGATTCTCAAGCAAATAAACTCAATCTCAAACTAGCTGACAAGATTGAGAACTCTGAAAAACAAGAAAAATTAATCCAAGCAGAAAAGCAAGAACGCGAAGCAAACCAAAGACTAAAGACACTAGGAATAAGACTCAAAGCAGCACTAGAAGCTGAAAACGAGCGAGACCTGCTAAAAATCGACGAAGAGCTACTGGCCCTCCCCAGTTCAGCCAAGATAGCCGCTTTGCGCGGTGTGATTGCTTTCTATAGGCGTGACTACCCCAAAGCCAGTCTGTTCATGGAAGCGGCCTTGCTGGACCCGCGGCTGAGCGCTAAAAGCAGCCTGAGACTTTTGCTCGGACAGGCTGAGCTTTTGGCGGGAAAGAGTTTTCTTGCTTGGCGTAATTTCGATAAAGCGCTGCGTTTGGGATCTGAAAACTGGTTTGCTTTTTATTTGCGCGGATTAGCCTCCATTGAGCTGGGCGACACTGAGGCCGCCAAAAAAGACCTGCAGCGGTCTCTCGATCTCAACCCCAAGCACAGGGCCACTTATTTAAATCTGGCTTGGCTTGAGTTCAATGACGGCGATTATGCTCAGACTAGAGAAGTTTTACTGGCCCCCTATAGACGGAACGGAGAAGACCTAGAAGTATTAGCTCTGCTCGCTCAGGCAGAAGACAGCCTCGGAAACGCGGCTAGAGGCAAAGAACTACTGGAAGAGTACCAAAAGCTCAGCCCAGATCCGGCCGTTGAGGCTCAGCTTGCTAGTCACGCGTTTGGGCAAGGAAACTATCAAGACGCACTAATGGGCTATGACCGCGCAATCGGGCTTCAGGCTGACAACCCGATCTTGTATTTGAACCGAGCAATGATTTATCTGAATCAAGGCGATGAGGGCAAAGCGAGGGCTGATTTGACTAGGGCATTGGATTTGAAGCTCAGATTTTCGCGGGTTGAACTGGAGCTTGAGACTAGGGAGTTATTGCGGCGGCTAGATGGGGCGGGGCTTTGAGCGCACTGTAGGTTAGCAGAGATCAATTTCCTTGAGGGCTAGCCCCCTCACAAATAACGAATAGGATCGACAGGAATACCCCGAAAATGCAACTCAAAATGCAAATGAGGACCAGTAACCCTACTCCCCGAACTCCCAACATAACCCAAAACCTCACCCTTCTCCAAAACCTGACCAGAACTAACCACAATCTGTGACAGATGCATATAAACAGTCTCAACCCCATCTCCATGCTGCAACCAAACTTGTCTACCACCCCCAGAACCAGTTCCCTTGATAGTTAAACGGACTTTACCGGCAAAAGGCGAGCGAATTGGTGTCCCAGTACCAGCACCCACGTCAACGCCTGTATGAAATTGTCTACCTCTGCCCATCGGATCAGCCCGATAACCGAAACCAGAGGTGATCGGATAAGCAGCTCCCAAAAGAGCGATCATCTTGATTGAGCCTTTACCGAGGTTTACGGGGCCATAGAAGGGGGCTGAGCCGAGATATTCGAGGACTTGATTGTAGAGACCCGCTTTTTCTTCCAGTTTTTCGATTTCTTTGGGGGCTACTAGGCCGTCTTCAAGCAGTTTTTTTTGCGTTTCGATATTGTTTTGCAGCACTACTAGCTTTTCTTCAAGGTGGCCTACTAGCACTGTTTCGTATTTGCGAGAGGTCCTATATTTGAGCAGATTCTCGAATTGGTCGATTTCAATTAACTCGCATTCTAGCGGCTCTCTATCGTGTTTACTGGCTATGCCCGATTCGATTAGGGCATCAATTTCCGCAAGGCGTTCTTTTATCTCTACGCGACGTTGTTCGATCAGGCTGCTAGCACTACCCGCAGACCAAGCAGGCCAGCTAAAAAACGCTGAGGGAAAAGCGAATAAAGCGAATAGAGCGAATAAATCGAATAAAAGTTTTGGTTTATATAAAAAGTGCATCAAGAAGAAAGCTCAGCCAAACCAGCATAATAACCCTCCTGCTCCATCAACTCAAGGTGACTACCTCTTTCAAGCACACGCCCTTCTTTGAGCACCATGATCTCATTGCATTCGCGCACTAGATGAAGCCTATGAGCGACAAAGACAATGGTCTTACCACTATGCAGAATGCTGGTAGTGGCCGCCGTCACGAGCTCTTCACTCTCAGCGTCTAGACTAGAAGTAGCTTCATCGAGAATCAAGACTAGCGGGTCTTGGACTAGGGCACGGGTGAGATTGATCAATTGTTTTTGGCCAGCTGAAAGCTCTATCCCCCCATGGCCGATCTGTGTATTCCAGCCAGCCGGTAGTTTACTGACCAACTCGGCCAAGCCGCTGATCTCAAGCTGTCTCTGGAGCTGAGCCTCATAGATATCAACGTTTAAGACAAGCTCCAAGAGCAGATTCTGGAGGATAGTACCGGTAAACAAAAAAGAACGCTGAGGGATCCAGAGCACCTTGCGCCTCAGTTCGCTCCGATCGAAATAACTGAGAGGCCTAGAGTCGATGCTGATAGTACCTTCACTCGGCTCATAGAAACGACAAAGCAGCTTGGCTATTGTCGACTTGCCAGAGCCTGTGCGCCCAACTAACCCAAGTGACTGGCCAGCATAGAGCTTGAGATTGATTTGGCTGAGCACACGAGCGGGACGCGAGGGATAGGAAAAGCTCAGATCTTTGATCTCAAGCAGCTTGAAGCTGGTCAAAGCGGCTACACCTCCACGTTCTTCAAGGGCAGGCGCTTCATCTAGCAGCTCTGAGACTTTCTCAAGCGAAGTGAAGCCAGACTGAAAAACGCCAAACTTATCGCTCAGACTACGAATCGGAAAGAAAAACATTTGTGAGTAGCTGACAAAAGCGACCAGCTCGCCAGCACTCAGCCCCTTGGCCCAGCCCAGCAGCAAGACTATGATCGTTGAAATAGTCCCAAAAATACCCACAGACTCCACAAAAGCCGAATAGGAGGCGTCAGCGGCAATAAAAGTATTGTTGGCATTCTCGTAGCCTTTGGCGTACAGATCGAATTCTTTGACAAAGTTTTTTTGCTGGCCATGGACCTTGATCACCTCTAAGCCGTTTAGGCTTTCTTGAAAGAGGCTATTTAGGCGGGCAAGCTCAGTGCGAGCCAAGCCATTTCCCTCGCGATAAATGCGCTGAAACCAAGCGGTGGCGATAATCACCAGAGGCAGCAAGCAAAGCAAAGCGGTGGCCACAGAAGAATTCAGCAGAAACATAAAAACAGTGATCCCAAAGAGCGTAAAAAGATCAGCTAGACCACCCAGCAGACCAGAGGTGATCATCTCGCTGAGCGCTTCTAGATCGTTGGTTAGTCTATTTAAGAGCTTGCCTACTTGGTTGCGCTCGAAAAAATCAATGCTCATTCCCTGTATATGACCGAAGAGGTGAGCGCGCAGGCTGGCCACAAAGTCTTGGCCTGTCGCTTGCATATTGAAGCTTTGCCAGCTCTTGAGAGCAAAGACCAGCAAGACAGAAGCGCCTAGGAGGGCTGGAGCCCACGTAACGGGGAGATTGAGATATTTGATACTGCCAGCGCCCTTGGAGCCAAGATAGCTATCGATCGTGCTCTGCAAGAAAAAAGGCTGAGAGGCGATCAGCAGCGCCGAGGGGATGAGCGTGCAAAAGATCAAAAAGAGTTTTTTGCTATAGGGCTTTATTTGTGGCCAAATTCTGCTGACCAAATGGACATTGTTCTTGAGCTCGTCTTTAGCTTGTGTTATCATCAATGAGCTCAAAGATAGCAATAACCTAAGTGAAAAGAAAAAAGAGAAATCTCGAATTTACGATCGACCAGATAGAACTTCTGAATGTCGATTTTCTACGGCGCTTCACTTCCGGTGACGGAAAAGCTTCGAAGATCAATTCACGCTTCATGAATGGCTTTCCAGCCAGATTTCAGCGGAAGCTTACAAACTCGATCAAGAGAGCAAGACAATTGAACTTAATGTAAGGAAGCGAGGAATCAATAAACACTATGAAAGCACCTAAAAAAAGTGGAAGAATCTGTCAACTATCGGGCAAGAAAGCCAGAATGGGCTGGGCTTATTCATTCCTTAGATCTCACTTCAACCCCACCACCAAAAAGCGTCAAGAAGTGAACTTACAAGTGATCCGTACTTTCGCCGAGACTGGTGAACCGATCAAATTGCGGGTGGCTACTTCTGTGATCAAACGTAATCCGGACATCAAGCTTGGAGTGATTCAGTACACTAAGCGGAAGAAGCAAAAGCGTTTGAAGGGCATTCACAAGCGCAATCTTCTAAAGTCGCTTGGTTTAGCTGCTGGTGACGAGTAGCGAGATTAGTTTTGCTAAAGGCTTTCCAACTCGTATGACCCAACTAAGGGATCTTTAGGTGAGCAGTTTCTCTTTTAGCTCTTGTTTTTTAGATGGGGCGATCCTCGCTTCACACTCTAGAGGGATTTTTATATCAGCAGTCTCAGCTTCAGCCTTGGGGTTGTTGAGGGCTTCGCACCTTAAAGTAAATAACTTCCCTAACCTACAGTAAGAAAAAAATTTTTTAACTCACTTGAGGTTGTGGAAAGTCTATTTCTTGAGGGCTGGCGCCCTCAAACTCCCAGTTTTAAGAGATCTTTAGGTAAGCAGTTTCACTTTTAGCTCTTATTTTTTAGCTGGGGCGCTCCGCCCCCAAATCTCGGCATCCTCGCTTCGCCTTCTAAAGAGGGATTGTTAAATAAGCAGTATCTGCTCCAGCCCAGGGGTTGTTAAAGGGCTTCGCCCCTTAAAGTAAATAACTTCCCTGACCTACAGTAAGAAAAAAATTTTTTAACTCACTTGAGGTTGTGAAAAGTCTATTTCTTGAGGGCTGGCGCCCTCAAACTCCCAGTTTTAAGAGATCTTTAGGTGAGCAGTTTCACTTTTAGCTTTTGTTTTTTAGATAGGGCGATCCTCGCTTCGCATTCTAGAGGGATTTTTAAATAAGCATTATCTGCTCCAGCTCAGGGGTTGTTAAGGGGCGAAGCCCCTTAAAGTAAACAACTTCCCTAACTTACAGTGAGTATAAAAATCTCTTAGTTCACTTGAGGTTACTCCAAGTATTGACTACAAGGTGACTGACATCCAAAGGCTGAGCCAGCACGCATTGCGCGAATGTGGGTATCGACCCTCTAAACACTAATGTCTTTAGGCACCAACACAGCATCAAGGTTTCTATTCTCTGGCTGATACCAAGACTTGCCAAGCGATTTTCGACCACTCTCATTTGCACCGTAAAACTTCCCATCAGCACTGGCCACCACCATATGCCCGAACCTTTCTGAAAAACCGACAGCCCCAGCAGGGATTTTGACGCCTGGAGTAAGCTTCAAAGCCTGCCACTTGCCGCTGCTCTTCATGCTGTCATAAGCAGTCGGGACATAAGAATTTAAACCCATGTTCTTTGCAAAGCCCTTCCCTCCAGCTCGATCGTAAGCTTCCATCACAGTATAGGCACAGTTCGGTTCATTTCCCCTGATAGTCTGCCCCTTCAAGCCCTGAACGGCTTGACCGAGCTTTCCGGCCAAACCACCAGTAGTATTACCAACAGGGTTGCTAGGAGCTTGTGGCTTAGTCTGTGTTTCCTCAAAATCCGATCCATAACGATCTTCGCCAGTCTGCGGAGAAGCCCCTAATCCTGCACTATCAATGCCTTTTTTAGTATTGTCTCCACGCAAAACATCGTTCAAGACCAGATTTATGGTGATCGTAGATACCGGATTTAAAGACATATATTTTCCCTTTCTCTCTATAGCTAGGTTGAAGGGGGAAGATTATGTTTTCGTTTTGCCTCTAGAAGCCGAAGTCCATTCTTTCCTTGAGACTTTTGCCTTGACTGACAGGCTGACATTTGCTGGCATATTCGCGAAACTGCTTGTCTAGCTTAGAAGTAACGAGCGCAAAGGCTCCCAACTCACTCTGGCTATGCCCCCAGATTTTCGCTTCGAAGGCACAGTTTTCATACGGCTCTTTTTTCACTGTCTTAATGCCCTTACAGTCCAGTTCGCCTTGGATTTTCATGCCCTTGAAGACGCGGCAAGAGTTATTGCTTTTGCGCCTGACACCTGTCTCAAGGTCTCTGTAGATCTGACTCATTTCAACGACGCCATAGCCCCGCTCAGACTGAAATATATAGACTTTTTCGGTAAGGCCATATTCGCCTACCAGTTCAGCAACCACATCGCCTTTGGGGCATTTTTCTGTTGGTATCTCATAGAAGCTGCTGTCGTTGAGCGAGATCCCCCCAAAAGAGATCCCCGATACTGTAGGAGCGGGAGCAGCGCCGGTATCGAGCACGGTTCCTTTGGGAGCGAGCGGATTGATGATTTCATCGGCGGCCAAAACGGCAAATGAAGAGCCCAGAAGCAAAGAAAATAATAGTAAGTTTTTAGTTTGCATAATTTTAAATCTGATGAGCTTATTGCCTGAAACTTGTCATAATTATAATCCAACGTCTATCACAGAGCAGCAACTATAGTCCTGATGAACCAAAAGCTAATAGTTACAGAACCTAGCATCATCAGAAATTTTTCGATCATCGCCCACATCGACCATGGCAAATCGACTCTAGCCGATCGCTTGCTGGAATTCACCGGCACAATAAGCCTTAGAGAGATGACAGCGCAAGTATTGGATAGTCTCGATCTAGAGCGCGAGCGGGGGATTACCATCAAGCTGCAAACCGCTCGCATGAACTACAAATCGCTTGCGGGTGACCATTATGTCCTCAACCTAATCGACACACCAGGTCACGTCGATTTCGGCTATGAAGTATCACGCTCACTAGCAGCCTGCGAGGGAGCTCTGCTCGTCGTTGATGCTACACAGGGCATAGAAGCTCAGACCATCGCCAACGTCTATCTGGCCCTCGAGAATAACCTCACGATCATTCCGGTCATAAACAAAATAGACCTTCCTTCAGCCCAAGTAGACAAAGTAAAAGCCGACATCGAAAGCATTATCGGGATACCAGCCGATGACGCAGTGCTAGTGAGCGCCAAAGAAGGCATAGGCATAGAAGCAGTGTTAGAAGCGCTCGTCAAGCTAGTTCCTCCTCCTACAGACTACAGAGACAAACCGACTCGCGCGCTGGTCTTTGATAGCCACTATGACGCCTACAAGGGGATCGTGATGCAGGTTCGAGTGGTGGCCGGACAGCTCCAAGTCGGCAAGCGGATCAAGCTGATGTCGGCTGCACCGGAAAAAGAATTTGAGATTTTGGAGCTAGGTATACTCACCCCCAAGTCTGCCCGCGAAGTGCTCTCTTCGGGTGAAGTGGGCTATGTCGCCGCCTCAATCAAAGAGATCTATTCGCTAGTCGGTGACACGATCACCACTATCGCGAATCCGGCCAGCCAAGCTCTACCAGGCTACAAACCAGCAGTGCCGATGGTCTTTTGTGGCATATATCCGGTTGATTCTTCCGACTACAAAGAACTGAAAGACGCCATCGATAGGCTGCGTCTAAACGATAGTTCGATCACCTCTGAGCCTGAGACTTCAGCGGCTTTAGGTTTTGGTTTTCGTTGTGGCTTTCTTGGACTGCTGCATATGGAGATAGCCAAAGAGCGTCTAGAACGCGAATACAACCTCAATCTAATTGCGACTGCTCCCAGTGTGATCTATCGAGTTTTCATCACACATGGCGCCAAAAAAGAATTTGAGATCGACAATCCCTGCGACCTACCTGATCCAGCCAATATTGACAGGATTGAGGAGCCTTGGGTGAAAGCCAATGTGCATTGTCCTCCTGAGTATGTCGGTTCTCTGATGGAGCTCTGCCAAGAAAGAAGAGGCGTTTTAGTGAATCTGGAGCATTTGACAGACCGCAAAGTGACGATCATTTACGAGCTTCCACTAGCTGAGATCATCACTGACTTTTTCGATCAACTTAAATCGCGCTCCAGAGGCTATGCCAGTCTTGACTACGAACAAATCGGCTATAAAGAAGGAGATTTAGTGCGTCTAGATGTCCGGCTGGCTGGTGAAAACGTCGATGCTCTCTCGGCGATCGTTCATGAAGCCAAGGCTTTTTCGCTTGGTCGTCGGCTGACCAAAAAGCTACGCGAGCTAATACCGAGACAGATGTTTGAGGTGCCGATTCAGGCGGCCATTGGAGCGAAGATCGTTGCCCGCGAGACTGTTTCTGCTATGCGCAAGAACGTTTTGGCCAAGTGCTATGGAGGGGACATCACCCGCAAGAAGAAGCTGCTTGAAAAGCAAAAAGAAGGTAAGAAAAAGATGAAGGCTATTGGGACTGTAGAGGTGCCTCAGGAGGCTTTCTTGGCTGTTCTTAAGCTTGACGCTGACGAGGCTTAGGCTTTGCCTCTTCTTTTATGACGGGAGCTTGAGGTCACTGTAGGTTAGGGAGGTCTTTTTTCATGGTGGACTTCGTCCCCCAACCCCCCTGCGTCAAAAAAAAGCAGAGGGAAATGCAGACTAACTCAAATCGACTGGGGTTGTTAAGAGGGGCGCTAGCCCTTAAAGTAAATACTCCCCCAACCTCCAGTGAGCTCAGGCTTTGCTCTACTAGAATCTTGCCCTATGATAAATTTAATCCAATGAACGGACTCTTCTACTCGGAACTCTACGGCAATACAGCCCTCTCGCTCAAAGCCAAAACCCTGCTGCATAGCGAACAAAGCCAATACCAAAAACTAGAAATAATCGACAGCTATGACTGGGGCAAAGTGCTCTTCCTCGACGAGAAGCTGATGATCACCGAAAAAGACGAATTTTTTTACCATGAGAGCATAACCCACCTCCCTCTGAGCTTTCTGGCTAAACCAAAAAAAGTCTTGGTGATAGGCGGTGGAGACGGCGGTACAGCCCGCGAATTGCTCAAGTATCCGAGCATCGAAAAGATCGAGGTAGTGGAAATAGATGAAGCGGTAGTGCGCCTTAGCCAAAAATATTTTCCAGAATGCGCCTGCTCTTTTGACTCGCCCAGAGTGCAGCTGTTTACAGAAGATGCCTTGCAGTTCGTCCAGAGCGCCGAGCAGGGAAGCTATGATGCAATACTCAGTGACTCCACCGATCCGGTCGGCTTTGCGGCTGGTCTGATCGAATGCGACTTTTACAATCAAGTGCGCAGCTTACTGACCCCTGAAGGGCTATTTTGCGCTCAGAGCGGATCTCCTTTGTCTCAGTTTGAAGAGCTAGCTACTGCCACCAAAAACCTTGGGGCTTCTTTTCCCTTTCAGGGACTAGCTTGGTCTATAGTACCGACCTACCCCGGTGCGCTTTGGAGCTTTAGCTTAGCCAGCAAACTGAGCCTAGCTAATCGTCATTTCCAGCATCCCCTCAAAACCAAATTTTGGGGACCAGCTCATCGAGAAGCTATGCTCACTGTGCCCAGTTTTATTTCCGAAAAACTCCCCAACCTAGTGAGCCTCTGAATCACCGACTTCTTGTCTATCAAGGCAACCAAAAATAGCTTCTTGGTGAGCATAGAACTTGAACTCAAGCAAATTGTGAGAAGGATCTTGAAGAAAGAAAGTAGAGTGCTCAGTTGGGCTACCGGCAAAGCGTAGTTTTTCAGTCTCAAAGAAATGGAGATTTTCAGCCTTAGCCCGCGCAAGAAGACTATCCCAAGCTGCTTTCTCCAGAAAGATCAAGCCAAAGTGCCGCGGGTAAATACTGCGAGGCTCAAGCAGCTCTTCCTTGGTCAAATGAGCGACTAATTGGTGTCCAGCAAGCTCAAGGATAAGAGAAGCTTTAGTCTCACGCCCGAGAGAGCAACCTAAACCCCTTACATAAAAGGCCTTGGTGCTTTCAATGTCTCTGGCTGGAAAAGCAAGATGAAAAATCACTGAGGGCATTACAGTTTCTTAGAGCGAATCTCACGATCTACTTCTGAAGCCAATATCTCTCTGTCAGTGCCGTCTTCAACAAGATAGAAAGGTCTACTGAAAGCCATTTGCATAAAAGGCCAGAGGTCAAACTCGTAGTAAGTATGTCCAGAGCGCTCGATTGTGTCTTTCACCATCGGCCTCAATTTTTTCAAATTGTAATGAGGGATGGTTTGTAGAATGTGATGCTCGACGTGATAGTTGAGGTTAGTAACGAAGAAGTCAAGGATCGGGTGTTGGAGCACAGTGCGACTATTATCCCAAGGCTTAACATGCAAATCTGGGCCTGTATCGAGCAAGAAGTGCTGAGTGCGGACATAGACGGACAAACCAGCAAAACCGATCAAAACCATGATCACATGTAGAAAAATAGACTTGAAGCCGAATCCAAGAGCGAACATGCTGCTATGGAAAACCAGCCAGCTTGTAAGCAAGATAGCGATGTCACGACGAGCAGAAGCGATGATCTTCTTATCTGTAGTCTTGCTTTCGATGATGAAAGCCCAAGGAAGAATTGAGCGAAAGTAGTGAGCAGCAGCGCTGAGCCAAAAGAGCCTAGTCTGAAACATTCCCCACCAGTAACGCATGAAAGGACTGAGCGCAAGATATTCGCTCTTATAGATCCAGAGTCTATCGGGATCTTGAGTCAATCTATTGGTGTTTGAGTGGTGAACATTGTGCGAATTGCGCCAACCTTCATAGGGCATACCGTGAGTGACTATGCACATTTGGCCGATCAGATTGTTGAGCCAGCGTGGTCTTATATATGCGCCATGTCCACAATCGTGACCCACTGTTCCAAGACTGAACATCAGTAAGCCAGCTACCAGAGTGGAGGCTGCTATTGCGAGCCAATTTTCCGAAAGTAGAGCTAGGGTAAAGAAAGTGGCAAAGAGACCGTATTTGATCACAAAGCCGAAAAAATTGGTGAGACTAGGTGGATAGAGAGATTCGGCGGGGATTTTTTTGATCAGCTCTGAGAGTTTCAAATCGGCGCTCTGAGCTTGATTGAGGACACGCATTTATTTTTTAAATTTTTCAGTCAACGATTTAAGTATTCTAACTCAATCTAGAGAGGCTGCTCTAATAGATAACAGTCAATAGCGAGCATCTTTGGGTGAGAGAATTTTGGGTTATTATCTTGATTTAGTCCATCCTTGCTTTCAATGCTCAATTTTTTAGCTCAACTTTTGGCTAGTTCCCTCGGTGTCTTCTTGACTGCCCAGTGGCTGGGGGGAGTGCAGTTGAACACTCCGCTCGATGCGGTGATTGTCGCTTTGGTCTTTGGGGTGGTGAACGCTACGATTGGGCCAGTTATACGTTTGCTCACTTTGCCTTTGAGTTTATTGAGTTTGGGTTTATTTTCACTACTGATCAATGCGGCTCTTGTACTTTTGGTGGATTCTATGTTGCGCGGTTTTTGGGTGCGTGACCTGTGGACGGCGTTTCTCTTCAGTATTGTGTGCACATTGATCACGATGATTTTGGGTGCTTTGCTGAAACCCAAAGAAAGTTAAAATATATTTCATCTAATGTTACATTTCGGGTCTTTGGATCGTTCTTGTCTATGTAAGGACGAAATGAAACCCTTTAATTAGCTCAGTCTCTGTTTTCCCTGTTTTACCCCCTGAGAGAACCCAATTTGCGGTTCTCTTTTTACTTTTTAGGGTGAGAAGTTTTAGGGCTCACAGGAGGTTATGGAAGTGAGTTACCTTGAGGGCTGGCGCCCTCAAACTCCCCAAGAAAACAAAAGAAAGCTAAGAATCATTCCAAGGACTAAATCGATGTTTCGCTTCAATTTTGATCAAAGCACAGCTTTACAGCCTAGTAAAATAGAAAGCCAATGAGTAGCCTCCAGCACATCCCCCTCCACGTCCACACCGAATACTCCCTCCTAGATGGCGCCAGCAAAATAGACGATCTGGTAAGCCGTGCCGCCGAGCTCAAACTGCCCGGCCTAGCAATCAGCGACCACGGAGTCATGTACGGTTGCTACGAATTCCTGAATAGCTGCAAAAGTAAAGGCGTCAAACCGATCATCGGCTCAGAAGTCTATGTGATCAACGGCGATCATACAGACAAAAAAACCCGACTGCCCCTCTACCATCTGGTGCTGCTCGCCAAAAACGAAAGAGGCTACAAAAATCTAACCCGCATAGTGAGCGAAGCCTGTCTCAATGGCTTCTACTACAAACCACGGATCAGCAAAGACTTTATAGCCCAACACTCCTCCGATCTGATCTGCCTGACAGCCTGCCTAGGCGGAGAAGTCCCCAACCAAATCCTCAAGGGCAATGACGAAGAAGCGAGAAAAGCAGCGATCTTTTACAGAGAACTCTTTGGTGATGATTTTTATCTAGAAATCCAAGACCATGGCCAAGCCGAAGAAGCCAAAGTGAATCATGGCCTGCGCGCCCTCTCCCGCGAACTGGGAGTGAAAGTGATAGCGACAAACGATAGTCACTTCACAGCAAAAGAAGACGCCAGAGCCCACGACGCCATTCTGTGCATTCAGACCAATAGATTAGTCAAAGAATTTCCCAGAATGCGCTTCAGCGGCCAAGAATACCTAAAAAGCGGCGACGAAATGCTTTCCGGTTTCCGCGATCTAGAAGACGAAAGATTCGTCGGAGACGCCATAGAAGCCTGTAGCCTAGAGATTTTTGAAAAGATCGAAGGCTATCCGCTGCTCGAAGAACCTAAAGCTCTTCTCCCTGAAATCACCCTACCAGTTGGCTCCACCAGCGAAAGCCACCTGAAAGCAGTCTGCTATGAACTGCTGCCTACGCGCTATCTAGATGTCACGACAGAGGTTACTGAGCGCCTAGAGTATGAACTGAAGGTAATGGCCGATTCCGGTTTTTCCAGTTATTTTTTGATCGTTTGGGATTTCATGAACTTTGCTCGCGAGCAGAAGATCCCCGTTGGTCCTGGGCGAGGCTCAGCGGCCGGATCGATTGTCGCTTATCTCCTAGGGATCACAGACATTGACCCGCTTGCCTTCAATTTACTTTTCGAGCGTTTTTTGAATCCAGAGCGGAAGTCAATGCCCGACATAGACACCGATTTTTGTATCGAAAGACGGGGAGAGGTCGTAGACTATGTGCGGGCAAAATATGGCGAAGAGCGAGTAGCCCAAATCATCACCTTCAACAGACTCACCTCTAGAGCGGTGATCAAAGATATCTCGCGAGTGCTCAGCTATCCCTACCAAAAAGCAGAAAATCTCGCAAAGACTATCCCGGTAGTGCGCGGCAAGCCGCGAAAGATCGACTGGATGCGGCAAAATCATCCGGAATTCAAAGCGCTCTATGAGACAGACCCAGAAGCGCAACAGGTGATAGATTTGGCGACCAGTGTCGAAGGCACCAACAAATCCTATGGCGTCCATGCTGCTGGCATAGTGATCAGCGCTGAACCGCTCACAGAGACAGTGCCGCTCACCAGAAGCAAAGAAGGGGGGATTATCACCCAGTATTCGATGGACCATCTGGCAAACCTCGGCCTGCTGAAGATGGACTTTCTCGGTCTGCGAAATCTCACCACAATCGAGAAGACCCTCACTTTGATCGCTCAGGCAAATGATGGTAAGCGAGTAGAACTGCCTAGAGCCCGTTTTGACGACAAGAAAGTCTATGAGTTACTTTCAAAGGGTGATCTGGTGGGGATCTTTCAGCTTGAGACTTCCTCTGGTATGAAGGGCGTTGCCCGAGAGATGAAGCCGTCGTCGATCGAAGACATCTCGGCAATCATTGCGCTCTATAGACCAGGCCCACTAGATACGGGCATGATCGATGATTTCATCGGCCGCAAACATGGCCGGCAAAAGATCAGCTATGCCACACCTGAACTGGAGCCCATTCTCAAAGATACATACGGCACAATAGTCTATCAAGAGCAGATCATGCAGATCGCTCAGCAGCTGGCTGGTTTCTCACTAGGCAAAGCCGATCTCTTGCGCCGTGCCATGGGCAAAAAGAAACCGGAAGAGATGGAGAAATATCGGGAAATCTTTATGAGTGGCTGCGCTGAGCGCAAAATAAACGAGAAGGTAGCTGAGGGCTTGTTTGAGCAGATGCTCTCTTTTGCCGAATACTGTTTCAACCGATCCCATTCGGCCGCCTATGCTGTGATCAGCTACCAGACAGCTTGGCTAAAGGCAAACTATCCGGTCGAATATCTGACGGCCCTAATGTCTTCGGTGGGCGGCGATCTAGACAAGATCAAAGTCTATATAGCGGAAGCGCAGCGGATGAAGATCGAAGTCTTGCCGCCAGACCTGAACAAATCTGGTTTCAGCTTCACTCCCCTAGCGGGCGAACGCAAGATCCTCTTCGGTCTGGCAGCTGTAAAGAATGTCGGTGAAGGGCTGATTCAGAAGATCATCGAAGAGCGGGAAGCAGCTGGCCAGTTCAAAACAATTGCCGATCTGGCCGAACGGATAGACCCAAAAGTACTGAATAGACGAGCGCTAGAAAGTCTAATCGAATCCGGCGCGCTGGAAGACCTAGCCGGTGCACTGACTCGTCGGGCTTGCATTCAGGGACTTGACAATCTCACCGCCAAAGCGCAGAGAGCCAGTGAGGATCGTTCCAGTGGTCAGGTGAATCTTTTCGGTTCAGTTTTTGGCGAAGAGGAGGCGCTCAACATACCCAACTGTCCTGAGTTTACTAGTGCTGAGCTTCAACGTTTTGAAAAAGAACTATTGGGGTTTTATGTCTCCGGACATCCGCTCTCTAGCCAGTGGCCAGTTTTGCAGGCTTTAGCCAGTCACAATTTATTGGAACTAGCCGAGACTGAAGATGGCACTGAGGTCTTTTTGCCAGTCTTGCTCACATCGCTCACCAAGAAGATGACCAAGACCAATAAACTGATGGCTGTCGGTACAGTCGAAGACATTTTCGGCAAAGCAGAGATCGTGATCTTTAGCCGTGTGCTTGAAGAATGCCAAGCTGGGCTGAAAGAAGAGGGGCTTTATTTTCTTCGGGGCAAACTGCAGCAAAAGAGCGAGGGGGAATTTTCGATCATGGTGGAGAGTATCTCTGACTTTGCCGATATTCGTTATCTGCAGATCGAGGTTGAGGCTGGTCTCCACAGCTCTGCTGGTGACTGGGAGGGATTTTTCATGAGTCTGAGGGGACTATTGCGTCAGTCAGCTGGCCAGTTTCCTGTGCTGATCAGGCTTGGCGAAGAGAGTCTGGTACTCGCTGATGAATTGAGAGTAAATCTAAGCGCCAGTCTATTGGAAAAGCTCGGGTCTGGGCGAGGCTTACGCTGCCTTGAGCTCTCTCTAAAGTAAGAGATTCTCGCTCACTGTAGGTTATGGGAAATCGATTCTATGAGGGTCTGCGACCCTCAAACTCCCGCTTGAAGAGTGGATGGAAAAGAATATTCAGAAAAAAGCGCGCTTAGCGTGAGTGCAAAAACCGCCAGATCACGGAAGCTTCAGGACATCGACTCTATAAGGAGCCTGAGACCCTAAACATCCGCTTGAAGAGTGAATAGAAAAGACATAATTTCTAGCTGACGAGTGACTTAGAGACTTTGTTCAAACACTGAAGAACCTGAAAAGATCTGAGCAGTTTTTAGGCGGCGCCTAGAATATCTAAAACTTGCGTGATCTGGAGTACTTTTTGCTCTTCATTCTTCGCAATAGCATCTTTGTACAGGCCTTCATAAAAACGGATCATTTTTTCTTTCTGCTTTTCTTTACTCAGTCCTTTTGCATAAGCCATGATCGTTGGGAGCAGATCTAGGTAAGGGTTCTTTTCTTCGAGGTTCTCTTGCTCTGTTGTCTTTAAGGACGGATGATTGAGCGATTCTAAGACCAGCTTTTGCCAAGCATAATATTCTGACTGCAATTTTTGTTTTTGTTCATTTTGAGAATGGCTCAGCTTTGTCTGATAAGAGAGTTTATTCAGACTGGTCATAATCTGATCGAGGCGGCCTTGATCTTCTTTGATGGTCTGCTCTCTGCACTCTACTCTCAAGGCTTGCACAGACTTCCCCCCCGCTGTCTTTTGCTCTTGGTGATCTTCAAGAAGAAAGAGACTATGCTCAAGAGCTTGGAAACTGGCCACTGTCTTCTCTGCTTTAAGATCAGCAAAATTCAAAGAGTCAGTGAAGCCCTTTAGTTTCGCAAAATAATCCTCTAATAATCCACTCAGTTTTGGGTCTTCTTGACCGTTACGAAGAATATTGTATTGCTGCTTGGCTTGCACTGACGTGATCTGTTGCTGAAAGCTAGTTTTGGTATTTTGGCTGCTCTGCTGCTGAAACTGTGTTTTCGCCCTACGCAACGCAAAACTAAGCTCACCTAGCACTTCTCTGTTTATGTTCTTCCGCCTGTAGTCGCTCTCTAGTTGCTTTTGGAGACGGTGGATCACATCAAGGCTGTTGTCAAGATTAACTCCACCGTAGCTACTGGCTGCTACTCTCTCCGCTTCTCCTGAAGGTTTGGAAGCCTCTAATGGCTTTGAGAATGAAGCTTGCATGTTTTCAGGTCTAACCCCATTATTGCTCTTTCCAAAAATGACAAAATTATGCAGGTTTCTCAATACAGGAATGATCATAAATCACCATAAATTAATAATATAAAAATACTAGAGCCTCAAACTCAAAACGTCAATAGCTTTTAAGGAAGACCTAACCTAAATAACACCCACACTCTGTTCAGACTGTTGTTCAAGCACCCGTCTCAGTGTTTTATCGACTAACACACGGCCAGTGCCGATCACGACGCACTCTAGAGGATTTTCGGCAATATATACAGGTATCTCTACTTCATTGCGGATAGCAACGTCTAGACTATCGAGCAAAGCGCCACCACCGGCAAGCGTGATTCCCCGCTCATAGATATCGGCTGCTAACTCAGGTGGAGTGACCTCAAGAGTGCGCTTGACAGCCTCGACAATCGAAGTAAGTGGCTCAACCATCGCTTCGCGCACTTCCATTTGGCTGATAGAGACTGTTCTAGGCAGTCCATTAATTAAATTCAAACCACGTACTTCAAATTTGTCATCGCCATTGCTACCAAAATTCGATCCCAAAGAAAGCTTGATCTCTTCAGCTGTCCGTTCACCAATCGCTAGGTTATAGACTTTTTTCAAGTACTGGACGATCGACTCATTTAGCTCATCACCAGCCACTCGGATCGATTCGCTGACAACGATTCCCGATAAGCTGATCACCGCTATCTCGGTAGTACCGCCGCCTATATCGACAACCATGCTACCGACCGGCTCAGTGACGGGCAAACAAGCCCCAATAGCAGCTGCCATCGGTTCATCGATCAGATAGACGCGCGAAGCACCGGCATTTTCGGCCGCTTCTTTGACGGCGCGCTTTTCGACAGAGGTGATCCCAGAAGGAACGCCGATAGCCAAGATAGGCCTAGTGAGACCAGAGAAAAAATTTGGACGACTGACTCGACCGATAAACTCGCTGATCATGCGTGAAGCGTGGGTAAAATCGGCGATCACACCGTCTTTGAGCGGACGAATGGCACGCAAATAGTCAGGAGTACGACCGATCATCTTGCGCGCTTCGCTACCTACTGCTATGCTTTCGCCACTTCGATAATCGACTGCGACCACTGAGGGTTCATTGAGCACTATATTTAGTTTGTAGGGCAAGTCTCCTTTGCCCATTTCGCAAATACAGACGAGGGTATTGGCCGTTCCTAGGTCGATCCCGATATATTGGTTCATCGAAAAGTTAAACATTTTGCCTAGAAAGCCCATCTTGAATTAAATACCTCTAAAAATCATTGGTGCGAATCTTAACCGCTTGCCAGCAATTTTATCATTAGCGCCTTCTGGGCATGTAGGCGATTTTCGGCTTGGGTGAAAATGAGTTCTTTGTTTTGATGGAAGACGGCTCCTGTGAGCTCTTCTTCACGATGCGCTGGCAAACAATGCAAGACCGGAATAGTCAAGCCGGCCGTCAGTTCACTATTTAGCTGATAGGGTGCAAACTGCGCCGCAATGTCTCCGCCAGCTTGCTCTTCGCCCATACTGACCCAGACGTCTGTATAGAGCAGATCGGCCTCTACCGCTAAATTTGGATCATCGCTTTCCCGCGGTTCTTTGCTGCCATAGAGTCTAGCCAGAGCTTTTGCTTGCTCCAGCACTCTTCTAGAACTCTGAGAGTTTTCAGGGGAAATGATGGTAAATTCAAGACCCAAAATAGCAGCGCTGAGCATCAGACTATTGGAGACATTGTTGGCGGCGCCGATATAGGTTAATTTCAAGCCTAAAAAGACACCGAAACGCTCCAAGATCGTAACCATATCAGCAAGCGCTTGGCAAGGGTGCTCGTCTGCGCTGAGCGCATTGATGATGGGCATAGAAGAAGCTTTAGCTAGCTCTTCAAGCAGACTATGCTCATGAGTACGGACGATCAGTCCATCCAAGTATCTGGCTAGCACTTGAGCTATATCGCTCGGTTGCTCGCGAGTCCCAAAGCCGATTTCGTCGGGACGGAGAAAGCTACAGTGGCCTCCTAGCTGGGCTATTCCCACTTCAAAGCTAACCCGTGTGCGCAAGCTAGGCTTGCTGGAATAAAGACCCAGATGCTTCCCCTTGAGAGCGTCTCCAGCCAAGCCAGCAGTCTTTTTTAGGCGTTGGGCGTCGTGAATGAGCTTCAGATAGTCTTCCCGACTCAGGTCACCAGAACTTAGAAGGTCTTTCATAGATGCTTTAAGAATACGCCAAGTTTAGGGCGCTTGTGAAAATCCCTTTTTTTCAGGAAACGCTGAAAAACTGATTTCCTTAACATTTCAAAACGTTTTCTTAAGAGACCTTCTTTTTAAGAATTTTTGGGGCTAAGCGAAAGCCTGTTCTCTCAGCAAAGCCGCATTGACCCCATTAACCCAGCTAGGTCCAGCATAGACAAAAGCAGTATAAACCTGCACCAAATCTGCCCCCAAAGCCAAACGACGACGCACATCTTCACCAGTACTGATTCCACCCACACTGACCAACAACATCCCCTCAGATTTGAAAGGTGCAAGCAAAGCCAAAATTCGCTCAGATTCAGCCGCCAAAAGCTCTCCAGAAACCCCTCCCTTCTCAAGCTGAGCCCAAGCAGGAGTATGCTCCCGACTGACAGTAGTATTGGTGGCGATCAGCCCGTCCAGTGAACAAGTCAAAGCCGTGCGAGCTATTTCTAAAATCTGCTCATCAGCTAAATCAGGGCTGAGCTTGAGCAAAATCGGCTTTAGACAGTTCTGGCGCAAAGCAGTGAGCAGCTTGGTGAGCCGTGCTGGCTCCAACCAGTCCCTTAAACCCGGCGTATTCGGTGAGCTGACGTTTACCGTGATGTAAGCGGCATAGTCGACCAGAGCCCGCAGGCTCAGCAAATAATCTTCGATCACTTCCGCTTCATCGTTTGGGTCTATGCAACGTGATTTGCCAATGTTTATACCTAGAGGGATTTTCAGTTTTCCTTTTCTAGCCTGCTCCTGCAAACGCTCCCTGATGAAAGGCGCACCGGGATTGTTGAAGCCAAGGCGATTGAGCAGGCTCTTCTGCTCTGGCAAACGAAACAATCTAGGCTTGGGATTTCCCTCTTGTCCAGACCAAGTTACAGTTCCCATCTCTAGATGACCGAAACCAAGCTTTTGCCAACCCAAGAGAGCCTGTGCCGCTTTGTCCATGCCGGCAGCCAACCCAATCCTATTGGGGAAATGCAGTCCCTTGAACTCAAAAGCCAAGCGCGGATCGTCATTGTGAGGCTGACGCCAAAGCAGCGGGTGAAAACGCTCCAGACCAGCAATGGCAAGCTCATGAGCCTCTTCAGGATCCAAGCGAAAGAAAAACGGTCTTAAAAGCTTTTCGTAAATCATCGAGGGGAGTTTTGGGAATAGTAGTGCTATCCCTATTATCAGAGAAATTCTAAATGGCAGGCGGTGATGATAGCGGCACTAAGGAATTTGACCCCACTCAGCAGACACTGCAAAAGCTGAGAAGGCAAGGCCGAGTGCCCAAATCAACGGATTTCGCCCAGTTGGCGACATACATAGCAGCTGTCATGTATCTTATCTTCAATGCGCCCTTCATGTGGGATCAGTTTGCCAAGATGTTTGTGGGGCTTTGGAAGGAGCTTTCCAGTGGTTATCTCACTGAAGTCGGGGCTGGTTATATTATCGAGTATGCCTTCAAGCCGGCTTTGATGATCGTGATGCCGCTTTTTTTGGTGGTGGCGGTCGCCGGAATCTTAGCCAATGTCGGGCAAACTGGGCCGATCTTCTCGACTGATTCGATCTCACCCAAGCTCAGCAATCTCAACCCTCTGACCCGGATCAAACAAATTTTCAGCTTGAAGGGGATAGTCGATCTAGTTAAAGCTATCTTCAAGGTGATTGTTTTGGGTTATATCGCCTATGTCGTCACAACTGACCATTGGGAGCAGATCATTGCGGCTATTTCGACCAGTACTTACCGAAATATCTGGGTGATCTTCAAAGAAGTGATTTATGACTTTGTGATTAAGACCAGCATTGCGCTATTGGTGATCGCTCTAGCTGATCTCTTGTATCAGCGTTTTCAGTTCACGAAAGACAATAGACTGACCATGAAACAGCTCAGAGACGAGATGAAAGAGAGCGATGGGGATCCGATGGTGAAGGCGCAGCGCCGGCAACTTGCCCGCCAAATGGCACAAAGACGGCAGCAAAGCGACATTCCCACGGCTGACTTCATCGCCACCAATCCGACCAAGATAGCCGTAGCTATCCGTTACGTTTCGGGGGCTATGGAGGCACCAAGGGTGGTCGCTAAGGGTGGAGACGCTTCGGCTTGGAAGATCATCGCTCTGGGTAAAGCACATGGGGTCCCGATTATTGAGAATATTCCTTTGGCACGGGCTCTTTATAAGCTGGTGAAAGTCGGCTCTTTTGTGCCTCCTGAGTTATTTCGGGCTGTGGCGGAGGTGTTGATATTTGCGTATCAGATTCGGGCTAAGTCAAGGGCTTCTTCGCCGGTAGCTTAACGAGAGACTGAATAACTAGTTTCATTAAGGGTGACTTCGCCCCCAAGCCACCTTTTAGAAGAAAGGAGAAAAGAAAAATCACACTAGAAACCAAGCCTAGTGATTCACCCCCAATTGGATCAAAGCTCAGCTTTGCTAAAATCTCAACCATGCGTGTAGCCGTCATCTTCGGAACAAGACCAGAATACATAAAAGTAGTGCGCTTGATTGCCGCACTTAGAGCCCTCTCAATCCAAGTCACAGCGATCAACACCGGCCAACACCGAGATCTGCTCAACCCCCTCTTTCGCTGGTTTGAAATCGAACCAGACCTAGACCTCAAAGTAATGTCTGAAAGGCAAAGACCAAGCCAAGCCGTAGCCAAAATCATGAGCTCCCTAGAGCCCTATATAGCCAACTTCGATCTGGCAATAGTGCAAGGCGACACAGCAACAGCCTTCGGGTCAGCCCTCTGCGCCTTCCTGAACCGTATACCAGTAGCCCATGTCGAGGCCGGTCTGAGAACTTTTGATAAATTCAATCCCTTTCCGGAAGAAGCTTTTCGGCAAAAGATCTCAATACTGGCCAGCCTGCACTTCCCCCCCACAAAGCGAGCACTGAATAATCTCAAAGCCGAAGGGATCACCGATGGAGTCCATCAGGTAGGAAACACGGTGATCGATGCCCTCAAATGGTCACTGATCAAAGACACCCTCGTTCCCAGTCATGTCCAGCACCAAGCAGGCAAGAAAATATTGTTGGTGACAATGCATAGACGCGAAAATATCGGCGATGCCCACCGAGAGATAGCCGAAGCAATAGCCGATTTCATCGAAGAACAAGCAGGTGCTTATCAGGCCATCTTCCCCCTACACGCCAACCCAGCCGTGCAAGAGGTGATCAGACCGATCCTTGGCGGCAAAGAAAATATCCAGCTCATAGCCCCTCTCGAATACCCCGATCTGGTTCACCTCATGAAAAGAGCGCACATCATAGCGACTGACTCAGGGGGTATTCAAGAAGAGGCTACCAGTCTAGGGATCCCGACTATAGTCTTGCGATCGACCACCGAAAGACCCGAGGCGATCGAGAGCGGCGTCTGCCTGCTGGGAGGAACTGACTATGATTCGATTTTGAGCAAACTTAGAGCGCTAGCCTCTGACTCTGAGCTCTATCAAAGCATGAATAGGCCTAGCAATGTCTTCGGTGATGGTGAGAGTTCCAGAGAGATTGCGCAGATCGTGAGAGCATATCTTTCAGCTATCCCTCAGCCGAGCTCTGTACTGAGCTAGAGCTTCACTTATATAGTCACCGTTATATTTCCAGAGATCTTCGAGGAGCACTTTGTCCCCCTGCGCCAAACGCAACATACCCGTTAGCCCAGATGAGGCCAGAGTTCTCTCCACAGGTCCGGCCTCAGTCTGAAAAAGATCGTCTAGAGCACACGACAAAACGAGCGGCAAATGGCTAACCAAAGCGACTGCTTTATCATGATTTTTAGCTGTCGTGAGAATTGGCTGAGCGCCCAGTGACTCTACTAGCGCGCTTACTTGCTCTCTCGCTTGCTTCTGGGCGCCGTCGAGCAAAACCCAGCGCTTGCCCTGGAAGAGAGTCGGATCGGAATGAACAAAACCGACTTTCTCACTACCGGCCATCGGATGACCGGCCACAAAGCGAAAGGGATAGGAAGAAGCAGGGCTAACCAAAAAGCGCTTCGCGCTAGCGACGTCTGTCACTATAGCCTCAGGAGGCAGTATCGCCCCAAGCTCCGTAAGACAGGAGGGCATTGCCCTCATCGGCGTGCAAAGAAAGAGAATCTCACAGACAGCAAGATCCTTCAGCTCTGAGACCAGTTGAAAATCAGCTTGAATGCTGGAATCCAAGTCAAAACCAAATATCTCATGCCCAAGCTGGTGCAGACCACGAGCAATAGAACCCCCGATCAAACCAAGGCCGACAACGCCGATCCGCAAACTCTTAGAACTTGCTCATGTACTGATCTAGCTCCCAAGGAGAGACAGAAGTACGATAGTCATTCCATTCTTTGGTCTTCGCTTTGATGAATTCTTGATAGATATGCTCGCCTAGGGCTTCTTTGGCAATAGTGCTCTTCTGGAATTCACCCATTGCTTCCCACAAGCTGCCTGGAAGGCTCTCAATCGAATGCTCTTCGCGAAGCGCTTCGTCTAGTTTGTAGATATTCAGCTGAGTAGGGGCTGGAACCTGCATTTTGCGCTCTATGCCGTCTAGACCAGCGGTAAGCATCATCGCAAAGCTGAGGTATGGATTAGAGCTAGGATCTGGCGAGCGAAGCTCAACGCGGGTTGAGTTGCCCCGCTTGGCTGGTACACGGATCAGAGCGCTACGGTTTGAAGGAGACCAAGCAATATAGACTGGTGCTTCGTAGCCGGGTACTAGGCGCTTGTAGCTGTTGACGAGCGGGTTGGTGACTGCTGTGAAAGAGCGGGCATGGTGAAGCAGACCAGCGATGAACTGGAGAGCGGCTTGGCTGAGTTGATAGTCGCCTTTATCGTCTACAAAGCAGTTTGCGCCTTGGAGGGTGGAGAGTGACTGGTTGCAGTGCATGCCTGAGCCATTGATCCCAAAAATCGGTTTTGGCATGAATGTCGCGTGCAAGCCATACTCGGAAGCGATCTTTCTGGTCACTGTCCGGAAGGTGATTACGTTGTCGGCGGTGGTGAGAGCGTCAGCGTATTTGAAGTCAATTTCATGTTGACCATTGGCCACTTCGTGGTGTGAAGCTTCCACTTCAAAGCCCAAGTTTTCAAGCGTTTCAACTATCTTGCAGCGTACTTCCTCGCCTAAATCATCAGGAGAAAGATCGTAATAACCAGCCTGATCGTGGGTTTCGAGAGTGGGGAGGCCATCATGGTCTTTTTGGAAGAGGAAGAACTCGAGCTCTGGGCCTACGTTATAGATGTAGCCGGTCTTTGCTGCTTTGGCCAAAACGCGCTTGAGGTTATTGCGGGGGCAGCCTTCAAAGGGGGTCTGGTCGGGGTTGTAAATATCGCAACAGAGACTAGCAATCTTCTTGTCGGCTACTGTCCAAGGTAAAACCTGAAAGCTGGCTCTATCGGGAAAGAAGAACATATCAGAAGTTTCGATGCTCCGAAAACCCTGAATAGATGAGCCATCAAGCATGATTTCGTTGTTGAGCGCTTTATCGAGCATATCGACATGCACTGTCATTTGCTTGGGGGCGCCATGGATATCGACAAAGCGGAGCTGAATTAGACGGACGTCTTCTCCCTCGGCTATTTTCATGATGTCTTGGGCTGAATATTCTTTGCGGTTAGAGCTTGTCATGGTTGGATTCATATTTTGTCGTCTCTAAATGAACTGAAGAAAATATAGCAATTAGTTTAGACTATGTCTATCACATGGAACTGAACTACACTGCACCTTCGGTGGTCTTGTCTTGCGGGGGAGTACTTTTTCTCGCTTACACAAATCGGTTTTTGGGGCTTTCGACCATCTCCAGAGCGATGCATAGACAATACCTCGCCTCTCCTGACGCTAAGATTCGCGCTCAGACTCAGAATTTTTTCAAACGAATCAAACTACTGCGAAACAGTCAAGCGCTCTTGGTTTTGAGTTTGCTATTTTGTGTTCTAAGTATTATCTGTCTTTTTCTGGAGAGTCAGCTTTTCGCTAAAATATCTTTTGGCTTAGGCCTTGGTGCTTTCTCGCTCTCGCTAGCTCTTTCCGTCCAAGAGATTTATATCTCCGCTAGCGCGTTGGAGATCGAACTAGAAGACATGAATTTGCATCACAAAGTCGATCCTGCTCTCCAGAACCACAATCCGACGTCTCCATAGACTCGCTCTTCTGCTGCCCGAAAGCCTCTTGGAGCTTCTAGCTTTCCTCTTTGGCGGGCACTGAACTCTAGAATCAACCAAGCATCCGGTTTAGCGAGAGGCTCAAGAGCATTGAGCAAAGTGACTAGCTCAGCTGGATCGAGCTTGAAGGGGGGGTCGAGGAAGATCAGATCGAACTTACCGACTATTTTTGGTAGGTTTTCCAGATTGCAGTCTAGGCGCACGATCTTCACCTTATCCGTGCATTTTTGTTGTTTGGCGTTTTTTTGGATGGCATTGAGGCTGTTTTGATCGAGATCGACGGCCACCAGTAGCTCAGCACCCAGTTCAAGCGCTTTTAGTCCAACAGCACCGCTACCGGCAAAGAGCTCTAAGCATTGCCAGCCAGCCATCGATTCCACCCGTGAACCCAAAATATCGTAGAGGGCCTTGATCACTCGGCCAGTAGTGGGCCTGATGCCCTCAGGGCGCGATAGCTTGACCATTTTGTAAGCTTTTGAGGTAACTGAAAGAAGCGAAGTCGAGCTGATAGCCGATAGAAAAGAAGAGCAAAGCGACAGCTACTAAGCCCACGCAACTGAACAAAACATAAAACTGCACTCGACCAGTCTGCAAGCCACTCAGGCCCCAACCGGCGATTTGGCTGATTCTGGTCACCCCACCAACCAGTAATCCGTCTGAGAGAAACCTATCGAAAAGCAGCCAAGTACCGCGAAAAGTAGGAAGAATAATCCGCTCCAGCAAATAACTGACCAGCTCATCGACATACCATTTGCCACGCAAGACCGGATAGAGTGGGGCTTCTTTTAGAGGATCATTCCAGCTGATCAGCTTATCGGCGTAAATGAGCTTAGCGAGCACGATCCCGAAGAGCGAGAAGATGATCGGTAAAAAACTCTCCCAATGAGCAAACTCGCCAAAGAAAGCCCCAAGACTCAGGCTATGCCCAGCCCCATGGCTAGGATCGAGATAATGGGCAAAAAGATTGCCACCAAAAAGACTGAGATGAGTCCCCAAAAAACCAGCCAAAACAGTTGGCACGGCGAGCAAGCAAAGCGGCACAGTCATGCTGAGCGGTGACTCGTGCGGGTGCTCGTGGCCTCTGTAAGAGCCAACAAAAGTGAGAAAGTAAACCCGAAACATATAAAAAGCAGTCAGTCCAGCAGTCAAAGAGCTAGCCCAATAAAACAGCGCATTGAACTGATAGGCCTGAGCGATGATCGGCTCTTTTGACCAGAAACCAGCAAGACCAGGCACACCGGCTATAGCCAAAGTCCCGAGCAGGAAGGTGAAATGAGTGATGGGCATATATTTGGCGAGCCCTCCGTATTGGCGTATGTCTTGCTCATGATGGCAACCGTGAATCACCGAGCCAGAACCGAGGAAAAGCAAAGCCTTAAAAAACGCATGAGTGAAGAGATGGAAGAGCGCACCAGTCCAAGAACCGAGCCCGACACACATCACCATATAGCCCAGTTGACTACAGGTAGAATAGGCAAGCACCTTCTTGATGTCGTACTGGGTAAGGGCAATGCTCGCCGCAAAGACTGCCGTGACAAGCCCAACACTGGCCACTAAGAGCATCGCTTCAGGTGAAGCGGAAAAGAGCGGATAGAGCCTAGCCAACAAATAGACACCAGCGGCGACCATCGTAGCAGCGTGAATCAGAGCGCTGATCGGCGTTGGGCCTTCCATGGCGTCCGGTAACCATGTATGGAGCGGGAACTGGGCTGATTTTGCCATAGGCCCTAAAAGCAAGAAAACACAGATGGCGAGCAGAGGCACATCTGGATTAGCTTTGAGCTGAGTGACGATCGCTGGCAAGTCCTGAAAGCCCAGAAAGACACCACCCCAAAGACCAGAAGAATACTGGAGCAGCAAGAGAATTCCCACCAAAAGACCACAGTCACCGACACGGTTCACTAGAAAAGCTTTGAGCGAAGCGTCGCCGGCAGCCGGTTTATAGCTCCAAAAACCGATCAGCAAAAAGCTGCAAAGCCCGACCAGTTCCCAGAAGATATACAGGCAGAACAGATTATCGCTGAGCACAAGTCCTAGCATTGCCGCCGTGAAGAGCGAAAGCAGCGCATAGAATTCGCTGAAAGCCGGATCTTCTTTCATATAGCCAGCCGTGAAGATTTGGACGAGCAAACTGACAGCTGTCACCACCAAGAGCATCATCACCGTTGTGCCGTCGACCAGCAAACCTAGATCGAGGTGAAAGCTACTCACTTCTAGCCAATGAAAACTGAGTCCAAAGGGGACTTCCGAAACTTCTGGAAAAGCAAAGAAGATGATTGCACTCTGCAGCAAAGCGATACTGACGGCTCCGATCGATAGACCGGCACTCAGTTGACGATTCTCCCTAGAGCCAAAATAAATGAAGCAAGCCGCTATCAGTGGAAAGAGCGGTAAAAGAAAGCTAAGACTGAGGGCATTCATAAGCTGGTCTGTGCAGGGGAGACAAGAGATTTCTCAGTATAATGCAAGTAAGGCCAAAGGATACAGGCCAAAATCACCCAATCAAAGCTCATCACATAGACCAGTCTCGACCGGCTAAACCAGCTCAGATACTCAGCCCAATTGCCGAAAAATAGAGCGGTTAAGATCATTGCCACAAGCGCTATCCCCAAAGTCCAACGCAAAAGTTTGCTCGAATAAAAGTCACCTTTCCCCAGAACACCCCCAACAGGCTCGCCACGCAAGAAAAGATAGGGTAGAAGAGCGCCAGCCCCCAGAAACATTGAGCCGAGCAAAAATGGCAAGTATGGAAGCTGGTAAAGCGATCTGGAGGTATGCAAATAGCTGCCCAAAAGCAGAGGAAGCACCCCCAAAGAAGAAAAAACCAACAAAACACTCAAATCAAGTGGAAGTTTGCTGAGACCAAAGGAAGCCTTGACCAGTTCTAGGTCTTGGGGATCGTTGAAAGAACCGGGAGCAAAAAAGCAAGCATTGGCGAAAAAAGCTAGCCAAAGCAACAAAAAGAAGAGACGAACCATAACCGGAATTTTAGGGCAAAAATGCTAGCATCAGCAAAAATATTCTCCCCCAAGAAACCCAGATATTTTCAGGAGCCAAAGGGGATTACTAATATTTCGATGAAAAATTTTCAAACAAAACTCAGCTTGCTTGCTCTTGTGATTCTTGGAGTCTCAACAGTAGCTGTCCTAGCCAGTGCTAGCGGTGACAGAGCCAAGCTTTACGCCCAAGCGAGCTTTGAAAAACAGCTAAATTCCTATTGCAACTTCAAGCCGGCTCTGGTCGCCCAAGCTGCTCTACCGGTAAAAAGCAAGGAGCAGGCTCAGAAGATCTTAGCTATGCTCAGCGATTTTGAAGGGAAAGCTAATTGGTCCAAGAAGCTCGATCCCAAAAATAGTTTTTTGCTTTTGCCTGCTAAGGCTGGCCGTGGGCGCATTTATCATCTCACTTTCCGGCCACAGAAGACGCCTGTTGCGGCTCTAAACGGCAAGCCAATTGAGATCGATTATTTGATTGAGCGGGCAGAGGTGGCTAACTTCAAGGGTTGTGTATTGCACAGTTCATTGCCGATCAAGTATTCGACTATTGAGTACAAGATTTTGAGCGGAAAAGAGGGTTATTCGATACAGCGTATAGCTAAGGGTGTACCTAATAATGACTTTTTAAGTCCTATTTTTCAGGGATATTGGGCTGAGTCAAACTTGAATTCTTTGCGTGAGGTAGTTTCGCAGGTGAAATAGAATTCCGCACTGTAGGTTTGGGAAAGTCTGTTCCTTGAGGGGTCTTCGCCCCCTCAAACTCCCCCTCAGCAGAGATCGTTAAAAATATGACATTTACAAACTCAAATAAAAGCGAGGGGTGGGACAAAAAATCTTAGTGCTTCTTTCGTCAAGGTCTTCTCATGGGGGTTTGGGAAAGTCTGTTCCTTGAAGGGTCTTCGCCCCCTCAAACTCCCCCTCAGCAGAGATCGTTAAAAATATGACATTTGCAAACTCAAATAAAAGCGAGGGGTGTAACGTTGGGGGAAGTAAACACACCCGTAGCCAACCAAGATCTTCCAAAGAGGTATGATGAAACCTACAAAAATAGCCCTATTTAATGCCAAGCGAAAACGATAACCCAAGTCTGCCCGTCCTCTTTAGCGATTTTCAAGCAAAGAGCAGACAAGCAAATGAGCTCCTGATCATAGCCGGTCCCTGCGTCATAGAACCCGGAGACGTTATCTACCAAGTAGCAGCCGAAATGCAAGATATCTGCGCTGAACTAGGCCTACCCTTCGTCTTCAAGGCCTCCTACGATAAAGCTAATCGCACCTCAATTGATTCATACAGAGGCCCCGGCCTTGAGAAAGGACTAGAACAGCTAGCGACACTAAAAGAAGATCTGGGTCTCTGGGTGCTCTCAGACGTGCACACAGCCGAAGAAGCGACTGCCGCTGGCAAAGTGCTCGATATCATCCAGATTCCCGCTTTTCTTTGCCGTCAGACTGACTTGGTCGTCGCCGCCGCCAAGACAGGCAAAACGATCAATGTCAAAAAAGGCCAGTTCCTCTCAGCTAAAGAAATAGTGCATATAGCCAAAAAAATAAAATCCGTCGGCAATAGCAATATTTTGATCACTGAAAGAGGATCGAGCTTCGGCTACAACGATCTGGTAGTCGATTTCCGCAATATCCCGATCATTCAAGAAGAATACGGCTTGCCGGTGATCTTCGATGCCACTCACTCAGTACAAAAGCCGGGTGCTGGTGATGGTGTTTCCGGTGGACAGAGCAAGCTTGCGCCTACACTACTGAACGCGGCTGTGGCCGCAGGCGCTTTTGGTCTTTTTCTGGAGGTGCATCCGAACCCGAGCAAAGCGCTCTCTGACGGTCCAAATATGATCGAGCTCTCTAAAGTCAAGCAGATCTTGAAACGTGCCAAAGCAATCAGACAGGCTATGGTATGAGCTTCTTGCTTGAAAGTATTGCGCTTTACGGATAGCACGTGTTAATCTAGGCTTATTCCAAGTAATAGGGGTTTTTTGATGTCGATTGACAAAGCATCTGGTTTTTCAAGTATGCCCAAGACAATTTTTATTGAAGCAGGTAGCTATTGGAACAAACGACTTCGCAAAAATTTGACTTTAATTGAACCTTTAAAATCATCTCCCATCACAACACAATTAAGCGTTTTCAACGAAGTAAAAAGCGCCTCTAGAGAAATATTCCTAGATGACGATCTGCCGAACAAAAACGACTCTATATTACCAAGGCCAACAGATTTAGTTATTGGCGGTAAAGAGGGCGCTGAGAAGAAGAAAACTCTCTTAGCACGCTCAAACGAAGAGTTGTTAGATCAAATGACGATCAACGATGAGAACCCAACGCCTATTACTTTATCCGAGGCTTTTCTGAAGTTTTTAGAGCGAGGTGGTCTAGAAAAGTATTTAAGAACACTTGGACTAGAAGAAAACCTCATCACTAAAGATTTGGAAATGCTCAGGCTCTTAATGGCCAGCGCACCAATGAGTAACGACAGCACGATCCAGACAAGAACAGATACTTTCTACCGTTATTTAACCGCAAAAAGCACTCACGGACATCCTTTCTCTAGTCATTTTGGCGGCGGGAAGAATGCTGCTAAATTTATAGAGCAAAATGAGGAGGCTGTTTACTCCCTGAAAGCACTCTACGATAGAGCTTTGCGAACCTTCCATGAAGAGAGCCCATTGGACGAAACTCTTGTACATCCCAGCTTGGAAACTACTTTGAGATGGATTAAAATCTCACGAACTCTTTCCTCTGTTTTGTCCTGGCAAGACTCAGATGCTTCTAGGCTTAATGACATAACCAGGCGTCTCCAAGATCTTCTTCAGAAGCTAAATAGCGCTCACGGAGAAAACTCTAATCAATCCAAGCAAAATGAAGACTTTACGCAATTCCAAACAAAGCTAGTGCGCTATTTCCTTGAAGAAACAAAGAATCAAGCCTAAGCCCGCCTGTGCTGGCGGCAATATTCATAAATGGCAATGCTAGTAGCCGTAGCGACGTTCAAGCTCTCCACTAAGCCCTCCTGAGGAATTTCGATCACATCAGCACACAAATCGACCTCAGAGTCCATCATCCCCTCTACCTCGTGGCCGATGATGATGGCGCACTTGCGTGGGAATTTATAATCCCAAAGAGGCACGCTGCGAGCATGCTGCTCTAAAGCGATCAGGTGATAACCTTCGGCTTTGAGCTGAGCAATCGGATCTTCGGCGATCTGAATTTCTTCCCAAGGATGAGTGCCCGCGCTGGCCGCTTTGTTGAATACTTGCGATTGCATCAAGATCTTTTGGATGGTGAGCGCATTGGCCGTGCGGATGATCCCCCCGATGTTTTCCACAAACTTCGAGCGCAAAATACCTATAGCCATAGGTAAACGCTTAGCATCTAAGCTGTCTTTGAGCTCTTGGCGCCTTTCGTTAAATATAAGCGGTTTATTTTTGCGACTGGACATGTTGTTTGCCTCCTCTATAGATCATCACCCTTGTCAGTCCAGCCAAATCTTCATAGGGCCGAATAACTATCAACATCTCTGATCCGTTTTTGCTTTGACCGACCTCACTGACAACCCCAATCGGATAAGTGGCCGGATAAGCTTGACCGGTCTGCTGCGCCTTGATCCCACTGCTTTGCACTATATCGCCTTCTTTGACGTCAGCCCCGATCGGCACAAACTTCAAGAGAGCACTGCCGTCCTTGCGCCCCAGCAAAATGCCCATCACCTTTGAGCGTGGAATGATCGCCCCAAGCTTGACCCGCTCACTGGATAGCAGCTGCACAGTACAAAAATGCTCTTGACAGTTTTTGATCTGTCCGACTATGCCCTTTTCCGTAAGCACAGACATACCCAGAGCTAACCCCTCAAGCTGACCTTTGTCGATGATCACTTCATTGTGCCAATTGTCCGGCAAACGAGTCACCACTCTCGCTATCGGCTCTGCCTTCAGGTCCACAAAGCTATTTTGGGCTTGTAGTTTGCTCAGATTATTTAGATCCACCAAAGAAGACTGAATGAAGTTGAGTTTGTATTCATAGTCTCTGAGCTTGGCTTGAAGAGTTCTGATCGTTTGACTTTGCTCTTCGAGGGTGTTTTGGCTCGCTAAGACTTTGTTCGCTTGGCCTTGGCTGAAAACGTTTAGATTCTCCCACAGCCCCGAGGCACCGGCACTGAGCTGAATAATCGAACTGGAAAAAAGACCGCCGGCCAACCAGAAAAAGCCCAGAACAAAGAGGCAGTTTAGGAGCACAGAGAAGAGCTCGTTTTTTTGTTTACGCTTTTCGGAAGAGGCCATGTTTTAGTCCAATGGTGATTATATAATGAGACCTAGTACCATCTCGCCATCCTTGCAGCAACAAGACCCACACCTCAGCACCAGAATCACGCTCACTCGTGAGTTGAAGCTGCTTCACGATTTGATCTTGGATGTCGGAAAAGACAGCGCCACCATGCTCTCGCTCCTGATCTCATCACTGCTGATCGAGTCAGAATTCATCTCCGAAAAACTAGCCCAATACAACCAAAGCACTACTGAGAAGATAGCGCAAACCGAACTGCAAGCAATCTCGATCCTCACTCTCCAACAGCCACTGCTCAAAGATCTCCGTTTTGTCTTAGGTTGCCTGCGTATCTCCGATCACCAACTCAGACTGACCAAGCACATCATCAAATTTCAGCAAAACGGCACACTCATCGAAAACAAAGACTGCATACCGGCTGAACTGAAGAGTGCGGCCGAAAACAGTCATCTGATGCTCCAAGACACGCTGAAAGCCTTTGAGTTCGGCTCCTCCAACATGGCCCAAAAAGTGATAGCCAAGGAGCGCGAAATAGACCTGCTGCACGATCTAGCTTGGAAGACCTTGCTGCTCAGGCTAAATCAAGACGCCCCAGACAAGATCGAATTGGACGCTCAGCTTTTGAGTTTGGTGCGGCTTTTAGAGCGGATTGTCGATGCTATTACCTCTATCGCCAAGGAAGTCTATTTCATTCATGCTGGCCGAAGAGTCTAATAGCCTAGCTCTATCTTTCGTTAGCTTGCTCAGTCCAAGGGCTTCGCTTTACTTTTGCTTCCTTTTTGTCTAAAGCCTCTATTGCTTGAGAGGCTAGAAATAGCTGGTCTACTAAAAATGCTTGGCACTGCTTGAGATCCCTGAAGATCTTCAGTGCTCCTTCTTTGCCATAGACTTTTAAGAGATCTTTTTGGAAAGCTGCTAACTCCAGATATTCAGCTACTGCACTTAGCTTGACAAGACCTTCTTCAATGATTTTTGGGAAGCCAGTTCTGTCATTTTGTGCTTGGTAGATCGTAAAATTCCGCGGTACTCTTACTTGGTCTAGAGTATTTCTGAGCAAATTCAGCTGTGCATTGAGGGCAGGCTCCAGAGACTCTGAACGATTTTCTCCTAGGACTGCCTCAGCAGAAACCGAGCTTTGTCTTGCAATGGTTTGCGAGCAAGAATTGAGGCGACCCTCTTGGGTGGCGTGCAAGGATGGAGACACGGTGATACTCATTCCAGAAACAATAGTACACATTAGCGAAAAAATCAAGCTTTCTGCTTCTAAAATTCTTTAATTATCTAATCTATAAACTGGTGTCGAAGGAGGGACTTGAACCCTCACAGGTCGCCCTACACGCCCCTCAAACGTGCGCGTCTACCTATTCCGCCACTTCGACAAGTTAAATAAAATCCTAGCACAAAACCAAAACAAATCTAGCCCATTTCCTGCTTCTTGTTGCGCCTGATATTGAACATCTCCACAGCGAGGGAATAGAGAAAAGCAAAGTAAATATAGCCCCTCGGAATCTCATAATGGAAAGCCTCAGCTACCAACATAGTGCCGATCATGGTCAAAAAACTGAGTGCCAAAATCTTGATCGAAGGATGCTTTTCGATGAAACTGCTGACAGCCGCCGAAGCGAAGAGCATGAATAGAACGGAAATAATGATGGCTAAAGTCATCACCGGCAAATCGTTCACCATGCCCACGGCTGTGATGATCGAATCGAGGGAAAAGACTGCGTCTATGAGTATTATCTGCAATATAATCGACTGAAAACTATGAACTTTCCCTTTCTCTTGCTTCTCTGGACCGTCTACGTGCTCCACTTTCTCATAAATTTCCATAGAACTTTTCCAGAGCAGAAAAAGCCCCCCAAAAAGCAATACCAGATCTCGACCAGACAGAGAAACCTGCAAGGGCAAAAGTTGCAAAAGAGGCTTAGAGAGGCTAGCCAGCCACGAAATAGAAAAAAGCAAGGCTAATCTGATGAAGAGAGCCAAAACCAGACCTACTTGTCTTGCTCGATCGCTTTCTGGCGGTGGGAGCTTGCTTGCTAGGATCGAGATGAAGATTATATTGTCGATCCCCAGCACGATCTCTAGCCCTGTCAGAGTAGCTAGCGCTATATAAGTTTCTGGCTTGAGGAAAGTTTCAAACATAGACTAAATCATGAAGCCGAGTGACTCTGTTGTCAATGCATTTCACTTATTGCGGTCTTTCAACTCACGAGCCATATCTAACTTCACCGCCTTGTCTTTCAAATCTTTCCGCTTGTCATGGAGCTTTTTGCGCTTAGCAAGAGCAATCTCTAACTTAGCCCACGATCCATGAAAGAAAAGCTTTAAAGGAACTATCGTAAGAGTATCCCGCTCTTGCCGAGCGCGCCAACGTTCTAGCTCCTCTTTCTTCATCAGAAGCTTTCGCACACGGGTAGGGTCATGATTGTAGATATTCCCAAATTCGTATTTTGGGATAGTCATGCCATAAAGGTAGCCTTCGTCTTTTTTGTCGATCCGCACAAAGCTCTCCTGGAGCTGTCCATGGCCGAGACGCAGGCTTTTCACTTCGGTGCCGAGCAAGATCAGACCGACCACTTTTGTCTCTAGAATCTCAAATTCCCCTCTAGCCCGACGATTGGCTATGCTTGCCGTCTCAATCTTTTTCTTTTTTTGCTTGTCTGCCACAGTGCTATGTTAGACTATGCATGCTTTAGGGCTGAGGAAAGCTCTCCCCAACAAGCAAAATGAGGGCAGTTGGCACAGTTGGTAGCGCATCTCCTTGACATGGAGAAGGTCGCTGGTTCGAGTCCAGTACTGCCCACCATTTTGACTTAAATTTCTGTCATTCACCGATGCAAGGCAGTTTCATTCCCCCCAAGCCAAATAGCATTTTGATCGGGCTCTTCAGGGCTCTATCCCCTTTGATTGGGTACTTTGGCCTAAACGACCTACAAGTACAGTTTTCGGGCTCCACCGCTCAACTAAAAGCCGCCAAAAGAGCATTGATCCTCCCGAACCACCCCACGGAAGACGATCCGTTTTGTCTAGTTGAGCTTTCTAAGTTTTTGGGCGAAGAGATCTTTTGTTTGGCGGCTCGAGAAGTTTTTGATTGGGAGAATTGTTGGCTTGGCCCTCTCATGCAAGGACTAGGAGTCTATTCGATCCTCCGTGGCACGCCCGATCGCGAGTCTTTTGCGATGACCAAACAAATTCTCTGTGCTGGCAAACAAAAACTGGTGGTCTTCATCGAAGGAGAAGTCAGCTACGACCAAGACAGACTCTTGGCGCTGGAATCCGGTGTCTTGGCTCTCGCCTTCTCTGCCCTGAGCGACTTGCCCGCTGGCGAAAAGCTCTTAGTCTTTCCCGCCAGCCTAAAATACAACTATGAGTCAGGCTGGTCGCAGGCTCTTGATCAGTCTTTAAACAAAATGGAAAACGCTCTAGCTCTCCCCAGTCGGCGGGGGGAAGATCAGACCGAAAGACTGCAAGCCATAGCAGAAGGTATTCACATTGCTCAAACAAGCAGCACTCATCAGCCATTTGCCCATGACCAGAGAAGTTCGATGATCGATTTGCAGGCAAACATGCGCGAAAAGATCCTCTCCAGCTTGGAACGTTTCTTTGAGCTATCACCGGATAAGCCACTGAGCGAGAGCGAACGGATTATCGCCTTGAGAAATACCATAGTCAAATACATTTACCGTTTTAGTCAACATAAGCCTGTTAGCCCTTATGAAGAACGCCTGCTCGCCAAGAATCTCAAACAATTTCGAAAATTCTACGGCGATCTAGAAAGGCAAAGTATCGGGCTACTCTTGCCTCCAGCTAGCCAGACGCTTTCGCCTGCCAAACTAATCCAGACAGCGCAACGCTTCGAGAAAGAGATCTTCGGGAAAGCGAGTGTCAATGCTCCCCGCCAAGGCACTATGCATTTTGCTGAGCCGATCGATCTTGGGTCTATGCTTGCAGAGTATAAATTGAACCGCAAAGAGACCTTGGCTAAGGTCTTGAAGTTCATTGAGACGGGAATCAGGGAGGGGCTTAAGGAAACACCGGAAGACTCTCCCTAAATTTGAAAAACAAGACACAAAACTAAAAGACTTAAGAAAGTTTTGCAGTTGTAACTTGAGCAGAGACTTTTAGCTGAGTATCAAACTTCTTAAAAACAGGGGGTGGCTTGGGGACTCTGCGTATCGGCCTAGCTAGGCACTCTTGCTACGCAAGGACCCAAACCCAGTATCTTTTTGAGTGATTCAGCGCTTCCTTGAGTGTCTGAAGAGTAAAATAGAAGTTAGCAATTGCGGATGTAATTCAGTGGTAGAATGCAAGCTTCCCAAGCTTGACGTCGTGGGTTCGAGTCCCATCGTCCGCTCCAGATCATGAAAGAAACGCAAATCTCCCGCCAAATTATCCACACAGGTAAAGTAATAGACCTAGTGAGAGATTCTGTCGATCTTCCCAGTGGGCGAGTAGGCTCTAGAGAAATAATTCTGCACAATGGCGGCGTGGTGATCTTGCCCTATGACAGCCTCACTGGGCTATTTACACTGGTCAAACAATTTCGCTATGCAACCGGAGATTTTCTGCTCGAATTTCCGGCCGGTAGACTAGAACTAGGCGAAGATCCTCTAGAAGCCGCCAAGCGCGAACTGGGTGAAGAGACTGGGCTAAGCGCTAAGAGCTGGTCCAAGCTCGGTGAGATCTATCCGGCACCGGGTTTTTGCTCAGAAAAATTATTTCTCTTTCTAGCCACTGATCTGACAGAAGGTGAGCCAAACCCCGACGAAGACGAATGTCTGGAGATAATTAAACTCTCTGAAGACGATCTGAAAAAGAAGCTGAAAGCTAGCTCTGTGATTGACGCTAAGACTATTGCAGCTTATTCTTTTTTTCACTTGTTGACAAACTAGACTATGTTATATTTATAGATCCTAAGTTTTTATGAGCTTCTAACTATGTACGGGCCTCATCTCATCCTCGAAGGTTACGATTGTCGCGACAGAGCGGCTCTGGCTTCCACTGATGCCGTCCAAAAAGCGCTGAGCGAGCTGCCGGGCCTGATGGAGATGAATATCATCATGCCTCCTCGCGTGCTTCAGTATGACGGCGGCGACATTGGCCCTGAAGATGGTGGCGTCACTGGTTTTGTGATCATTGCTGAGTCACATCTAGCAATACACACCTATCCAGAAAAGGGCTTTTTCACGCTCGATATATTCTCTTGCAAGCCCTTTGAGGTTTCTGTTGCGCTGGATTATATTTTGGCGATCTTTCAGCCACAGCGTTACGATCATCAGGTTTTTGAGCGAGGGCGTGAGTTTCCACGCTGTATAAGTCGCGCAACGGAAATAGTCGAACAAGAGAGAGCAGCTATCGCTTTACAGGTGGGGTGAAATAGTATTGTTGCTATTGATTGAAGCAGAAAAGGAGTAGTACTTTTTGGGAGTAAAGAAAAAAATAGATAGAAGCTTAGCTGAGTTAGTCTGGAGCTATTTTTTTTGGTTTCTTTGGATTGGAGGGCTAGCGCTGTTTCTCTCGGAAGCTGTTTACCCTGAAGCTATTGATATAGATTCTTGGGATACTCCGTTATCGCTGTTGGCCACGGTAATTATGTTTGTTAGTGTGTATTTGGCGGGTATGGGCCTCATAGCTCTTCTAGTAAGAATACCTTTATCAATCATTGATTTCTTTTCTAAACCAAAAGTAGTACCTTCTAAGCCACTTTTAGGAAATGGCCACCCTAGTCCTGATGCGTTGCAGACTAAGCCTAAAGAAAAACCAGTTAAAAAAATTGAGCCGACAGATTCGATACCAAGCCTCTCCCTGACTGACATTCCGTTTAACTTAGAGCCCATCGTAAGCCTATTGACCTCAGGCCGTAAAAGCACCATTGCAACTACTGAATCAAGCAGCTCCATTCAGATTGCTCCCTCCGAAAATAAATCACAAACAACCAGCAGCTCTAAGGAAAATTATGAACCAGCAAACGTCATATCTTCAAATGTCCAAGATAATGAGTATCCAAGTGCAAGACATTTTTTTAAAGAATTGAAAGAAATAACTAGAGAAAGAGAATCTCTAGAAATAGAGCTTGACTCACTAATTATGCAAAACGAATACTCAGCAATCACCAGAAAAATACATAACTACATCTCAAAGCTCAACAAAAAAGAATCTGAGTTAATCGAATTACTGGAAGAAGTAGAACCAAATGCAAACCCTGCCTCAGTAAACAACGAAAATTTAGAAGAACTGGAACTGACTACTGAAAATCCAGAGATCGTCCAATTCCTCCAAAATAGAAAGAAAAGATCCTCAGAATTTATAAAATTAGTCAGAGAAGCCTATGAGTGCCGTTGTGCTATTTCCCAAAATCAGGTCTTTGATCTTCAAGGGCGACCAGAAGTAGAAGTAGCCCATATTTACCCTAAAGCACTGGATGGTAAAGACGATCCAAGAAATGGAATTTGTCTAAGCCGTTTTTATCACTGGGCTTTTGATAGAGGGCTGTTTACCATTTCTGACGACTACCTAATTCAAGTTCACCAGCAAGTACTTTTTGCAAGCCTCACAAGATATAACGGACAGAAAATAAACTTGCCTAAAATGAAGCTTTTTTCTCCTCACCCAATATATCTTCAAGCTCACCGCAGGCTCCATGGTTTTGAGTAAGGTATTGGCACAGCCAAAAATAAACCTCTCACTTCCCAGCATTCTTATACATCGCCTTGGCCCTCTCGCTTCTGAGCTTATGATCGACTATAGGAGCCGGATAACCGAACAAACTTCCACTGCCACCGTGAATCTGACTGGCGCTGAGCGCTCTTAGCTCTGGCACAAACTTTTTGATATAGACACACTGTGGATCAAAACGCTCTCCCTGCAAGGTCGGATTGAAGATCCGGAAATATGGCGCCGCGTCAGTACCAGTAGAAGCCGCCCACTGCCAGCCGCCATTGTTTGAGGCTAGATCGAAATCCAAAAGCAAACCCGCAAAATGTTTCTCGCCCCAACGCCAGTCGATCAGCAGATCTTTCACCAGAAAAGAAGCGACGATCATCCGCACACGATTGTGCATTCGCCCAGTACTAGCCAGCTGTCTCATCCCAGCATCAACGATCGGAAAGCCAGTACGACCCTCCTGCCAAGCGGCAAAGAGTCCTAGATCATTCTCCCAGCCTAGATTTTTGTATTCAGCCTTGAAAGAATCCAGTTCAACATGCCCAAAAGCCTGCAAGACACTTGAATAAAACTCTCGCCAAATCAATTCGCTAATCCAAGTCTGCACCCCTTCACTGTCAGGCTGGCTGTGAGCTAAACGAAAACATTCGCGGGCACTGACAGTACCAAAGCGCAAATGCACAGAGAGATCCGAGGTCCCCTCTAGTTGAGGAAAGTCACGGTCTGCTTTGTAGCCCTCTATTTTTTTCGCAGCGAAAGCATCAAGCAAAGCAAGGCCAGCTTTCCGCCCACCGGCCAGAAGCAAATCTGAGGCTTCACTGAAACCGATCTCGGCTAGATTTTCAATTGAACGCTGCTCTTGTTCTCCCAACTCAGCTGCTGGTAGCAAACGCTCAGCCAACAAATTCGCTTTTTGCTCAACATAAGGACTGGGTGTTTGGCTGCTAGCAGTCTCCAGCCAACGGCGTTTATAGGGTGTGAAGACAGTGTAGGGAGTGCCGTCACTTTTCCGAACTTCTTCGGATTCCAGCAAGATCTGGTCTTTGTGTGCGCTAAATACTCGAGAGTCACTTTCAAGAGAGAGGCGCACCTGCTCATCGCGAGTTCTGGCGTAGCTTTCATAGTCTGTGTTGGTGAAGACAGCCTCCAGTCCAAGCGATCTAGCAAGTCTCGGGATAAGCTCGATAGGATCGCCCGATAAGATCAATAAATCAGATCCAAGCGCTCTAAGCTCAGCTCTAAGCTCCAAGAGGCTCTCCCAAAGGAAACTGACTCGCCGATCGGCTTTATTGGTGAGTTTAGAGAGAATTTGTGTGTCATAGACAAAGACAACGGCTATTTTTTGGGCCTGAGCTAAAGCCATGGCCAGAGCAGCATTGTCGGCTAGACGCAGATCACGACGAAGCCAAAAGAGCGCTTTTTGGTAAACGAAAGACATGGAGCTAACATTAGCAGAATGAAAACTTTGCTAGCTGTACTAGGTGACCCGATCGAGCATAGTCTTTCGCCGCAGATTCACAGTCAGTTTCTCGCGCAAGCCAAGCTAGAAGGAAGTTACTTACGAATACAGACCAAAGCCCTTGAGCTGGCTGACACTCTCAAGCGCCTAGGCTCAGAAGGCTATCTGGGCGTCAATCTCACAATCCCCCTCAAAGAAATTGCGCTTGCTCTTTGCCAGCATAAAAGCCCTGAGGTGGAGGCGCTCGGCGCCTGCAATAGTATTAGTTTTTTGGCTGATGGCTCGCTGAAAGCCGATAACACAGACTGGTTGGGGTTTTTGAGTTCATTGCCCGTTAGGCTCAAACAAAATCTAGGCAAAGCAGCTGTCTTGGGAGCCGGAGGTTCAGCTAAAGCAATAATCTATGCGCTCTGCGCGCTGAGACCAAGAGAAATAGTGATTATCAGTCGTTCTGAGCCTAGCACTAGCGACAATCTAGCCGCTCTTTTGACCAGAATAGAAGCACAGGGAATCAAAGCCAGCTTCAATGTGATGGGCAGCGCTGAGGAGGGACTAGCAGGCGCTCAGCTGATCGTCAACACCACCCCGCTGGGAATGCACGGTCATTCCGCCGAAAAGTCTCCGCTTCTAGCGCATGAGCTTGACGCCCTGACCGGACATCTGAGTTATTTTTACGATTTGGTTTACAGTCCGGCTGAGACTGTTTTTCTGAGAGAAGCTCGCTCTCGCGGTTTTCAGGGACAAAATGGTCTAGCGATGCTGGTGGGGCAGGCTGGGCATGCGTTTTGTTTGTGGACCGGTTTTCGTTTTGAAGATTTAGATTTGCTGGGAAGCTCTGTCTTATCAGAAGCGAGTTAAAGTTTCTATACAACTTAAAATATAAAATTCACCTTGAAACAGCAAAGCGTAATGCAAACCCAAGCACCATCGGATAAACCCACCAAACAATATGATCTAGCTATAATTGGCGGCGGCCCAGCCGGTCTTTCGGCTGCACTCTATGGCGCCAGAGGCAATATCTCAACGCTAGTGATCGAAAAAGGACTACCCGGTGGCGAGCTGAACAACACCGAAGAAGTAGAAAATTATCCTGGCATAGACAACAAAAAAGGCCCAGAAATAGCCGACATGATGACAGACCACGCCAAGCGCTTTGGGGCTGAGTTTTTGCAGCTAACCACGATCTATTCAGTGGATCTAGCAGCCCAACCGAAGCTAATTCATACCGAAAATGGTCTTCTAGAAGCAAAGTCTGTGATCATCGCCACCGGCTCAGAACACCGCAAACTGGGCGTACCGGGCGAAAAAGAGTTTTCCGGTAAAGGAGTGAGCTATTGCGCTGTCTGTGACGGAGCTTTCTTCAAGCAAAAACATGTGGTGGTGGTCGGTGGCGGAAATGCCGCTGTGGAAGAAGGCAATTTTCTCACCCGTTACGCTAGCAAAGTGACTCTAGTGCACAGACGGGACACACTCAGAGCCGAAAAGATTGTCCAGACGCGCGCCTTCAACAATCCCAAGATAAGCTTTCTTTGGGATTCGGCTGTCGAAGTGATCGAGGGAGATCTGATGGGAGTGACGAAAGTAAAACTGAAAAATCTCAAGACCGGCGAACAGAGCGAACTAGCCTGCGACGGAGTGTTCATCTACGTCGGCCTAGAGCCAAACGTTGAGCTCTTCAAAGGCCAAATAGCGATGGACTCAAGCAACAGAATCATCGTAAGCGAAAAACTGGAAACCAGCATAAAAGGTGTCTTTGCCGGTGGCGACGTGCGCGTAACGCCGCTCAGACAAGCTGTCACCGCTGCGGCCGATGGCTCACTGGCCGCTACTGAAGCAATCGCTTTCTTGGATACTCTCGAATAGCTATGAGCGAAACGCAAATCAAAACAGCAACTGAGATCGAGGTCTTGCTGAGCGCCAGTGAGATAGCCGATAGAGTGAAGAGTTTAGCGGAAACTCTAAATTCTCACTACAGACCGATCCTCGCCCACGGTGAAAGATTGGTGCTGGTAGGTGTTCTAAAGGGGGCTTTGGTTTTTTTGGCCGATCTGATTCGGGCTTTAGATTTTCCGGTACAGCTAGAGTTTGTGCGCCTAGCCAGCTATGGAGACTCACAAGAATCCGGTGAGCTGCAAGTGCCAGACCTTGCCCTCCCCAATATCACCGCTAGGCATGTACTGGTGGTGGAAGACATAGTCGATACGGGCAAGACAGCTTCTTTTTTGCTCGCTTACTTAGAAGGACAATTCCAGCCCAGTTCGCTGAAGATGGCCGCCTTGCTCGATAAGCCCTCGCGCCGACTGAAAGACGTCAAGGCTGATTTTGTCGCTTTCACCATCGAAGATCTTTTTGTAGTCGGTTATGGTTTGGATTTTGCCGAACGTTATCGCGAGTTGCCTTTCTTGGGCGTTTTGATTTGCTAGTAAAAGTTTGTGGGATTACCTCCCTGGCAGACGCTCAGCTGGCCCTTCAGGCTGGCGCTGGTGCCCTCGGTTTCATCTTCGCTCCCGAAAGTCCCCGCTACCTCAGCCCCGTTGCTTGCAGAGAGATTTTGGCTGGCTTAGCAGGGGGGGAGTACTTGACTGTGGGAGTTTTTCGGGGTCACCATACAGCTCAGATTTTGGCTGTGCTGGCCGAGACAGGTTTGGGGGCGGCTCAGCTCCATGGTGGGCTTTTAGATTTGGGGGCTTACCTTGAGCTAAAAGCACGCACTGACAAAAAATTGATTTTGGCCTTACGCGACACCGGTGAAGACATTGCTTGGGAAAAACTAGCTAGCTGCGAGATCCTGCTCTTAGACGGAGCAGCCAGCGGCAAGGCTTTTTCCGAAAGTTTTCTCAAAGAAGCTTTCATAAAAACTAGCGCCAAGCTAATACTGGCTGGTGGGGTTGATCAGGAAAATCTAGAAAGATATAGGGGCTGGCAGCAAGAAAGTCCAGAGCGCATTTTGGGACTAGATCTTTGCAGCTCGCTCGAGCAGCTTGCCGGAAAAAAAGATCCCCTGAAAATAGAGGCTTTTTTCGCCAAGCTAGCCAAGACTAATATAATGAGCCCTTAGATGCTCACCAATCCTCAAGCGCAAAACCCGATTTTAAAGATTCTGGCTCGACTAGCAAAGCCAAACAATCTAAGACTGGTCCTCTATTGCATCTTGCTCTGCGGGTTGGCAGCTTGGAGCCTAGAGCAGTTTTTTGGCACAAAATCAATAGACAGGGCGCTAGAAGCCAATCAAGCAGCAACGGCAAAAAGTATGCTCGAAACCAAGCTCACCTTCGGTGGTGGTTATGATCTGAAGTTGCGCCTAGCGAGAGCTAACATTGCCCTAGGCGATCTGGAAACGGCCCAAGAGATAATCGAAAGCGCCTTAGTCAAAGACCCAAACAACCCGCAGCTAAACCAAACTGTCTTATATTTGGCGCGTGAAATGAAAGGCGCCGAACAGCTTGAGGGAATAGTTCCGCTTCTGGAGCAGGTGGACAAGGCTGTTTGTCCGGCTTGCAAGGAGCTCTTGGCCAAGCATTACACTTTGCAGGGTAGACAAGCGCTGAGAGCCCGCAATCTAGCGGCTGGCTTAGAACTGCTCCAAAGAGCTTTCAGCCTTTTGGCTGCTCAAGAAGGTGATGCTAGTCGTTTGCTCGGTCGTAAACGGGAGCTTTCCTTTACGCTGAAGATGCTCGCCGATCAAAGCAAAGACCCCCAAGAAGCGCTGAGTTATTACCGGCAAGCGCTCGAATACATGGACTCTCCAGCCCTCAGGCTGAAAGTGGGCCAAATGCTCTTAAAGACTCAGACCAGCAAAAGTGAAGATCTGGATGAAGCGCTAAGCAATCTCAGTGCGGCATACGCTCAGGGCTTCACTGAGGCAAAAACCGATCATGCCCGTGCTCTCGGTCTGCTAGCCAAGGCTCTGGAGGGTGAGGGGAAGAGCAAAGCGCAGATCAAAGAGACTCTGGCAAGCAAAGCTTTGATTAGTCCAAAAGCCCCACAAAAAGCAGAATAGGCGCTTTTGGCTTAGCCGAAAGTCTCTAGAGAAATTTTCACTTTGACTTCCGATGAGCTTTGTGTTTTTTGATCGCGTTGACCGCCACCGTTCATTTCGAGGGCCTTTATATCTTTGAAGGAGAGTTCGTTTTGTCTGTTTTGGTCTACATCTTTTCTGAGACTAGCCAGTTGGTCAAAGTAACGGAGCATCAACTCACCGGTGCGCACGAGGCGAGGGTGAAACTCACGCAAATAATTCAGTCCTCTTTGCAGTTCGCTTTTGGTGATGATTTTGTCTTGGTCACGGCCACCGCTTCTGTCAGAAAAACGTTGGTCTACTAGATCGATGACTCTGCGGGCATGATTTGTATTTAGCTTTCGAAATATTTCTTGAGGAAATCTGTCGGCTGAGCTGCTTTCAGAGCAATTTGCTTTGGATTTGTTTTCTCTAGTCGTTTCGCTGAGCCAGCTCGGTTCATTGCTTTTGTTGGCGCTCCCGATGGTGATATTGACGTTCATAAATTTTCCCCAGTTTCTCTTTGCAGTCAGTATGCGCTTGACAGGTTAAGTTTTGTTTGTGCTGGCTTTAGCTAAACAGAGCGCCCTTGTGCTAAAAGAATGGTTAGTCATCCAGTAAATCCTAATCAACATGAAAAACAAATATTTTATTAGCACTATTATTCTTGGTTTAGCTCTCACGGGCTGCTCGAAGAAAGCGGAAACCCAAACCGCTCCTCTAGCCCAAGACGGCCAAAAAATCGAAGAGAACAGAACAGATTTTTATGCCGGTGGAAATATCTCTGAGGCAAATGATGAGTTCAGCAAAAAATTCAGCGAGCTCTCGACTTCAGTAGCCAACAAGATGGCCAATGGCGATTTCACCTCCTCGATCGACGACATTAACAAACTAGTTGAAGCTTACCCAGCGCGTCGGGAAGTTTACTATTATCGTGGCAGCATGTTGCTTGGTGCTGGCAAGCCCACAGAGGCTCTAGTCGACCTCAACAAAGCGATAGAGATGGACGAGAAGCACATTGATAGTTATTTTGTTCGAGCAAATATCTTGCAGGCAAAAGGCGACAAAGCGGGAGCAGAAGCTGACATCAAACAAGCAGAGGCCTTAGCTAAAGCGAACAATCAACTAGATCCGGCTATGACTGAGCGCATTGAACGTTTTCGCGAAGGCCTTTCTAAATAGTTTTTTATTGATTTTTTAGACTGAGGGGGCTTTATTGCCCTTTCAGCATTTTAGGTTGTTGAGGTTTTTGGGGTGGGAGATTTGGGTTTTCGTCCAGTATTTTTTGGATTTCTGGATTATCGGTTCTGGCAAAAGTCCATTGTCCTTTTTCAATATCGAATATAGCGTTTATGAACTCTGTTCCTTTGGTGAAAAAGCTTGCGAGTTGCTCTTCGATACTAGGCAAGGCTCTCTCAAACAGTCCTTGCGAACCTAAAAGTTCTTGGACAGTAAAAGGTTCTTCTGGCGAAGAGCCTCTGTAACCTTCTAATTTCTCATTCAATTCTTGGTTGTTTGGTGAGACTATCATCAGCGCTCCACCTCTTTCGTTTAGGGCTAATCTTCCGGCTAGATAGCCTTTAGTTTGTTGGGCTATAACGTTTTTGACGGTACTTTGTCCTAGTTGTTTGATTTGCATGGCATATTATTTCCTTAGCTAAGCAGTATAGTGCTATGAGGGTGTGAAAGACAAGTACTTGGTCTTTTTACTCTTTTGTTTTGATTTTAAAATTTTCATTGTGTTCTCTGATGGGCGCTAGTCCCCTAAGAAAAAACAAGTTATTCACCATTCGGGCTAGCAGCACTGACAGGCAAAAAATAGAGCCGCTCAACCAAAAGCTCCCCACCCCAACGCCTAAACTCCCCACAACCAGCAGCGATAAAAGCTAAGCCCCGTTTTTGCGCAGCCTGAATCAAACTATTCTGGGCCTCTGAAATGGCGCTTACAGTGAGCGCTTTGTAACCCAAGGAAAGCACAGTATTCGAGTAAACCTCAACCCAATGCCTAAGCATAAAAATGGCACTTTTACTCTTGACGGTCTTTGAACCGCGCAAATCGATTAATAATCTGGCCGAAGCCCTCGGTTCCATCTCCTGCAAACCAAACATCCCCACCAGATCTTGACCGGCAAAAACAAAATGAGGCTCTATATATATTTTTAGCCAAGCTTGCAGTAGTTTCTGCCCTTCACCGGTTAACTGTTCTGGAGGGAGTAGATTGATCAGGCTGGCCGCCAGTGGCCTGCTGAAAGAATCGTCATAGCTTAGCCTTGGATAGTAATTGGCCAAAAAGTTAAATAATTCCAGATCGGTAGCCGAATTCAAGAAAAGCTCAGCGCAATAGAGCCAGTTTTTTTCTTGGGAAAGTTCGTCTAAGGCCTCTGCGAAGCTCTTGATTTTTAGGTTTTGGTCTTTCATCTATTTTTTATGATGCCAAGTCTTGCTTGAGAAGTCTGCCTTGCACCCCGAATGCTCAGCCAAGCAGGGGTGAAATTAAGTCATAATTGAGCACAAATGAAAAGATACGAAGGCAAAGCAAAAATCATGGAGGAAAGCAAAGAAGCTGGCAAGCTATCGGTGAGCTTCAAAGACGATTTGACGGCCTTCAACAATGAAAAGAAAAGCGCGCTGGTTGGCAAAGGAGCATTGGCCGCCAAAATCTCCAAAATACTATTTGAGTTCCTGATAGCAAAAGGCTTTCAGACTCACTTCATCCAAGAAATCAGCCCCAACGTTCACGAAGTCTGGAAACTGAAAATGCTTCCGCTCGAAGTGATCATCCGCTACAAAGCAGCCGGAAGCCTCGCTAAACGCCTCAAGCTAACCGAAGGGACTCTGCTTTCTAGACCAATCATTCAGTTTTGCCTCAAAGACGACTCGCTCGGTGATCCTCAGCTTGCAGAGAGCGAGGTGCTTGCTCTAGGGCTGGCTAACAGCAAAAACATCAATGAACTCAAAAATCAAACTCTCCTAGTAGGCGAATACCTCAAAGCGCTCTTTCACGAACTTAAGTTAGATCTGGTCGATCTAAAACTCGAATTTGGCCTTGACGATACCGGAAAAATCATCCTAGGCGATGAGATCAGCCCAGATACGATGCGACTATGGCGCCAAGAAGGCCCTGAATCAGAAAAAAAACTGGACAAAGATCTCTTTCGTTTCGATCTAGGCGACCCAATAGTCGGCTACAGGGCTGTTTTGGAGAAGCTAGAGAGCTTTGATTGTCTCTCGTTTAACCCAAAAATAGCACTAGAAGCCAGTCTCAGCATTCACCCTCAGGCTGGTTTACTTGACCCGGTGGGCAAAGCCGTCACTCAGGCCTGCCAACAGCTCGGTTTTGGCTCAGTTGCTTCTATTGCTTCGGGGAAGAGACTTTTGCTCAGCTTTAGCGCTTATCGGTTTGGCTTGCTCGAAGAGCTTTGTGGGCGCTTGCTGGTCAGTCCGGCCGCTGAAGAGTACGAGTATGAGCTCTCTCTACCAGAAAGAACGGAGAGCCTAGTATGAAACCAGACTGGAAGTGCTTGTTTGGTTTGGTCTTGGGTCTGGTTTGTTTAGTCCAGCCTACTGGCGCTGAGATCTGGATAGAACCGTTCAAAGTCAAACAAGGACAGATCATCGAACTCGGAGGACATAACCCAGAGTATCTGAACTGGGATTGTTACGTTCAGTTTTTGGGTGCAAAATATGCTTTTCATAGCGCTGGCGAAAGTGAAAATAATCTCATGATCCGCCTCCCCACAACGCCCAATAGCCCTCTCGGCCAACAAGAAGTGACTCTAGTCTGCCCAAATCAAGAGAAAGAAGTCTATACGGTAGAGATCATCGATGGCGGCTTTGAGCTGCAAAGCATCACGCTTACGGCCAGCAAGAACTCGCTAAGCGCCACCGAAAAAGAAAAGAAAGCAGTTGCCGCCGCAATCAAAACCGAAACCCGCTATCAGCTCTGGCCCGATCTTCCTTGGGCTGCTCCCAGCAAAGCCCGTCGCTCATCTCCTTATGGGGTCAGACGCAAATACAATGGTGTCTTGGCCAAAGACTATTTTCATAAAGGACTGGATTTTGCGGCCAATGCCGGTGAGCCGATCATCGCCCCAGCCGATGGAGTCGTGGTCTTAGCCGGACTGGAGCAAGAAGGCTTTGCTGTCCACGGAAACTGCCTTTTCATCGATCATGGCCAAGGTGTAGTCAGTAGCTACCTGCACTTGAGCCAAGCGCTAGTCAAAGAGGGCGATCCGGTGATCAGAGGCCAGCTGATCGGCAAAGTCGGTGACACGGGCATAGCCACTGGTCCGCATCTCCACTGGGGAGTCTATCTCCATGGCGAAAACATCGACCCTAGTCCTTGGCTGGTGGAGCTTAAATGATTTCAATGACTAAGCATCTACTGAGCGTCGATGATCTTGATTTGACTGAGCTAGAAAGACTCTTCACCAAAACAGCTCAACTTAAAGCGACAGATCATTGGGGGGAAGAGCTAGCGCAAAAAACAATCTGCACTGTCTTCTATGAGTCCAGCACTAGAACTAGACTCAGTTTTGAGCTAGCGGCCAAACGTCTAGGAGCGACAGCCATCAGCTTTGAGAGCAAGGGATCTTCAGTCGAGAAGGGCGAAAGCTTGACTGAGACAGTGAGCACACTGCAAGCACTCGGCACCAATTTGCTTTGTTTGCGTCACCCGTCCTCAGATGCCAGCCAAAACCTCGCCAAAGCTAAACCTTGGAAGCTGAGCCTAGTCTCGGCCGGCGAGGGGACTAGAGAGCACCCCACTCAAGCGCTACTCGATGCTTTCACGCTCTACGAGGTTGTCGGGGGGCTGAGCAAGCTAGCTGGCAAAAAACTCTTGATAGTTGGGGATATCACGAATAGCCGTGTCGCCAAATCGAATATCAAGCTTTTGACTAGATTAGGTGTGAAGATCAGGCTTTGTGCGCCGCCGGTTTTTTTGCCAGACTATCTGAGCGAAGGGTCTGGGCTAGAACTGGAGACGGATTTAGACTTAGCCTTAAAGAATATTGACTTTGTGCTGGTTCTTCGCCCTCAACGCGAGAGAGGCAGCTTTGGGCAGACAAGCGGCGAGGCAGAATACGCCAAATATTATCAGGTGAATAGAAAACGCCTTGAGGCGGCGAGAATGGATCTGAGTAAAGCGTTTCTCTTGCATCCAGGGCCTGTCAATGCTGGTTTTGAGCTTAGTGCGGAGTTGATTTATGATCCCTGCTCCCTCATAGAGAGGCAAGTGAGCAATGGGCTTTATTTACGGATGGCTTTAATGCTACAAATAATACTTGTATAGAGCTATTTCGCCATTAAGCTTAAATATGTCGAACAAACAAAACATTGAAGACTTTTTAGGGGGAAATCCAAGCTTCAATCCTTTCGTGCAGATAGATGACTTTGAGGCATTTCTCAAAAACAACAAGGCGAAGCAAAGCTCAATGCCCTTGCAGCTACTTGGCCTTCTGGGGCTTTTGATCTTAGTTTTTTTCTTTGTGGCTAAAAACGTTGATTTTGCTGGGAGCCTGAAAGCTGGCCAGAGTTCTATTGCCGGTCTAAATGATTTGACCAAGCCCCCCCTTCCACCACTGAGCCCGAGCAAACTGGCTCCTAACTGCGATGCGCTTGCTAAACCCTCTTACCTTGCTCGCGCTAGCGTGAACAAATACCAGCGGCTGGCTGCTCTGGAGGAAGATTTTGGTAAGCTGAGATTTCAAGAACCTAATCCAAAGCTCGCTCAGTCACTGGAGAGCATTCGGGCAAAGCTGCTTGTTTTGGATAAAAATCCGGTTTACAGTCAAGAAAGCTTTCTTTGGGAAGAGGCTTATCCGCTAAATTTTCTTGAAAATTTAAGGGCAAATCTTTGCTCAGTAGGTGAGGCTAGCGCTTATGGGAAGCTTTACGCCAATGCTTCTGCCTTGCGCAGCGATACTCTCTACAGTTCACTTTTGAGCGATTTGGAGAATAAGCAAGCTGCCCTGCCAAATGTTTTGCTAGCTTCTTCTGACGTTAAAACTACTAGAGATTGTCAGTGTAAGTGTTTGGCTTGCAAGGATCTGAGAGACTGTGCTTGTACTTGTTCTTGCAAGTAATTTTTAGAGTTCTTTCTATCCTTGAGCTCCTCACTCTAGGGCTTTTACTCTATAGTCCAACTATCAGCCGAAAACAAGAGCTTTTCCAGCTTACCCGGTCCTTTAGCAGCTTTTAGCTTGGCGTTCTGAGCATAAACGTCTTCTTCATAAGAACTAAGTCCCTCAATACACCTTAAAACACCAAGGGCCGAAGGCGAATGCAAGGTAGCAAGAAGCTGCGCCAGCACTGGACTAGTTGCATTTTCATCATGAAGCAAAGGCTCAAACTTTTCACTAGCAGAAACAACCTTCAAGCTCATGCTCTCTCTATCGAAGGTGATCGCTTTTTGCTCGTCAGCTTTGCCAAAAAGAAGTTGCTCGCCCTGCTTCAAACGCAACTGGTGCTCGTCTCTGGTCTGTGGAGCGGTGATGTCAGCGTGTGTTTTGTCATTGAAAATCACACAGTTTTGCAGTATTTCAATAAAACAAGAGCCCTTGTGTGCCGCCGCTCTCAGAAAGACTTCCTGCATATGCTTAGGGTCAGTATCAATTGTCCGCGCCACAAAGCTAGCCTGAGCAGCCAAAGCTAACTCGCAAGGATTGAAGGCTCTATCGAGCGAACCGTATGGCGTAGACTTGGCGATAGTACCGATGTCTGAGGTAGGCGAATATTGCCCTTTAGTAAGGCCGTAGATTTTATTGTTGAAAAGTAGAATTTTCAGGTCAACATTGCGGCGAAGAGCATGAATCAGATGATTTCCACCAATAGAAAGCCCATCGCCATCACCGGTGATCACCCAAACGCTCAGATCGGGATTAGCCAACTTTAGGCCAGTAGCAAAAGCTGGAGCACGACCATGAATGGTATGGAAACCATAAGTGCTCATGTAGTGGGGGAAACGCGAGCTACAACCGATGCCGGATACAAAGACTATCTTCTCTTTGGGGAGACCTAGGAGAGGAAGAGTGGCTTGCATGGCGGCCAAAATAGAATAATCACCACAACCCGGACACCAGCGCACATCTTGGCTGCTGGCAAAGTCTTTTTTGGTGAGCGTATTTTGGGGAGAGGTTTGCTGCAACATATATTTTTTGTAAGCTCTAAATCAGTCTTAAGATTATAACTCAGCTTTGCTCGGTAATAGCCCCAAAAGCTGCCCGTAAACTTCTTGAGGAGGCTTGTTTGCTTCTAGTTTCAAGACTAAACCGAGCTTTTGATAAAAGTCCAAAATAGGCTGCGTTTCTGCCCTGAAAGCTTCCAGTCGCTTAGCCAAAACTTCAGGCTTATCGTCGCTCCGCTGCTGAAGTGCAGAACCACAGAGATCGCAGAGATTTGGGTTCTTTGGCGGTGAGCTTTTGAGGTTATAGACTTTGCGGCAGCTGGAATTAGTGCAGAGCAAACGACCATCGATGCGGCCAAGTAAGAGCTCTTCAGATACTACAAATTCAAGCACTTTCCCCAAAGCTAGTCCATCTTCGGCTAGCAGTGTTTGCAAATTTTCGGCTTGCGCTTTGTTCCGCGGATAGCCATCTAATAGAAAATGACTTTTGGTGTCTGCAAAATGCTTCAGTTTGCTTGCTATGATCGAATTCACTAGCTCGTCAGGGATTAGTTTGCCTTCGTTGACATAAGATTTGGCCTCTATTCCCAAATCGGTTTTTGCTTCGATCGCCTCTCTGATCAGCGATCCGGTGTCTAGTCTAGAATATTTGTGCTCAGCTACCAGTCTATCGGCCAGTGTGCCTTTACCAGCTCCCGGCGGACCTATGAGCAGAAGATTAGGCAAACTCAATTGAATAGAGACCTCACCTTGTATTGGTGCGCTTGAGTGTAAGCGAGCACTTGGTTGTAGAGATCGACAGCTACACCGACCATGATAATCAGCGAGGTGCTGCCCAGTCCGCCGAGAGTGGTGACCTGACAAGCTTTTTCAACTAATCCTGGAGTAATAGCGATCAGCCCTATTGCGATACCACCAATGAAGACTAGACGATTGAGCAGGCCTTCAAGGTACTCGGAAGTGGCTTTACCGGGCTTTACTCCCTGTATGGCGCTACCGGATTTTTGTAAATTCTCGGCTATTTCCCGTGGCGGCAACAATATTGATGAATAGAAGAAAGCAAAAGAAATAATGAGCGCTAGGACAGCGATTGTGTGCGGAATAGAATTTGAATCCAAGAAAATCTGATCAAGAGCAAAGCCAATAGCCCCAAAGAAACCAGCAAAAGTAAGATTGGTGAGAAGTGGCTCAAAGATAGCCCGAAAAGGGTCAGCTCGATAAAACAAATCGCCAAAAGCATCGCTGAGACTGGAACCCTTGCCCGCAAACATCAAAAGTTGCACAGGCATGAACATAGCAGCGTAAGTGAAGATAATGGGGAGCACACCTGATGGGTTCAGCTTCATCGGCAAATAATGCGAGTTTTGTTGGTAACCACCAGCAGGCGAAGCCGCTTTTGCCCCAACAATTAAAAGCTTTCGGGCTGCTTCTTGCAGGTAAATGATGGCGTAAATGAGCAACACAAAAAAGACCAGCAAGGCGCTGATGCCCCACAATGGAATAGCCTCGATCTTCACTGCTTCATAAGTCTGGGCGACCATTTGTGGTAAACGAGCAGCCACACCGGCAAAGATCAAAAGAGAGCCACCATTGCCGATCCCAAATTCGCTGATGAGCTCACCAATCCACAGCACAAATAGCGAGCCTGAGACAAGAGCAATCAGCGAGAGCGTCACGAAAAGCGGAATATTGGGGGAAATGACAGCCCCACTGCCGACCAAAAAACTGACCAAAGCCGATGACTGAATGAGCGCAATCAAGACAGAAAGACGGCGAACCCACTGTTGGTATTCTTTACGGCCACTTTCACCTTGTTCTCTTTGTAGGGCTTTCAGCGAAGGAAAGATCTCGTTTAAGAGCTGCATCATGATCGAAGCAGTGATGTAAGGACCGATGCCGAGTGCAAAGATGGATAGAGCGCTGAGCGCACCGCCCGAAAACAGATCGACAAAGCCAAGCAAATTGCTAGACAGAGTGGACTTAACCAACTCATGATCGACACCCCAGATAGGGACTTGAACACCTAGTCTATAAAAAGCAAGCAAACCAACTGTCACCATTAGGCGCTTAAAAATGCCACTTTCAGCTAAACTGCGAAAGTCTGGCAAAGCGGGAGAGCTGGTTGCTGTTGCTGATTTGCGGCCTGAGCTCATTTTAGTTCAATGATCTGCACTTGGCCACCATCAATTTCCACAGCTTGCTTAGCGGAATCTGAACAAGAGTGAACGCGAAACTTGATCGCTTTGCCAAGAGGAGCGCGACCTAAAAGCTTCACACCGTCTTTGGCCAACTTTCTGATCAGACCAAGCTCAAGCAATACTCTTGGGTTGATTTCCTCGATTCCGCTCAAATCTACCAGTGCAATGCGCTCAAGATTGACAATAGAGAGCACTCGGCGATTTGGGACAGAAATATATTGCTTTTTCGGCAATCTTCTGTAAAGCGGAGTTTGTCCACCCTCAAACTGCGGTCTGACCCCTTTACCAGCGCGAGCTTTTTGGCCATTGTGACCGGCGCCACAAGTTTTACCACCATAACCGGCTCTGCCGCGACCTTCGCGTTTATCTGGCTTAAAAGAACCGGGGGCTGGCTTGAGGCTACCGAGGTCTAGCTTTGGTCTACTTTCTTGTTCGTTCATGATATTCATTTAGGTTATTTGAGAAATTTTGCTTGCTAGCTCAGACTGCCGGTGGGGCAATGCTTGGAGTTGGGCTGGGAGCATTGTGTGGAGCACGTAATACTCTCAATTCTGTCTTTGTCTTGAGTGTATTGACGGCGTCAGTAAGAGCACCCATCACGTTACCGGGATTTGTGGAACCGATCACTTTACAGACTACGTTTCTCAGACCAGCTACTTCAAGAGCCATTTTCAGACACCAAGAACAGATCAGTCCAGTTCCCTTGGGGGCTTTGAACATCAAAATGCGGCAAGAACCTTGTTGGCCTTCTGTGTTGTGCGGGATTGAGCCTTGATCGAAGCGCAAGCGAATAATATTTTTCTTAGCATTTTCAATGCCTTTTTTGATTGCATCGACCACCTCAGCGGCTTTGCCGTGTCCGATTCCGAGGTTTCCCTTCATATCGCCAACGACCACTAGGGCCGAGAAACTCATATTCTTACCGCCCTTGACCACTTTGGTCACCCGACGAATACGAATAACGCGTTCTTGCCACTCGCTGTCACGACCATCACCACCGCGTCCGCCTTGACCTTCTTGGCCAGGTCTGCCCCGACGAACTGGTCTATCGGGAGAAGCTGGATCTCCTGGCTTTGGACTTGTCTTGCTGCGTTTTTGAAATAGGTTCATCGTAGATATAGTGAGTGTAAAGAAAATCCGGGTTTAGAAGGTCAAGCCACCCTCACGAGCAGCGTCAGCTAGAGCTTTGACTCGCCCATGGAAGCGATGCCCGCCTCGATCACAGACAACGGCCTCAATTTGCTTTTCGCGGGCTTTTTTGGCGAGAGCTTGGCCGACCAGGCTAGCCGCTTCGGTATTACTTCCCTTAGAGTCAGCCTTGAAGTCCAAGGAAGAAGAACTAACAAGGGTGATTTGCTTTTCATCATCGATAATCTGAGCGTAAATGTGAGCTCCGCTGCGATGAATGGAAAGACGCGGTCTAGCAGAAGACCCTTCGACTTTTTTGCGCACTCTGGTGTGTGCTCGCTTCAATGCTTGTCTTTTAGTGATTGACATTATTTTTTACCTGACTTACCGGCTTTACGACGGACTTTTTCGCCTTCATAGAGTATACCTTTTCCTTTGTACGGTTCAGGTGGTCTGACCACACGCACATTGGCGGCAAACTGGCCCACTTCATACTTGCTCATGCCATGAATGACTATAGTGGTTTGGTCTGGGCATTCTACTTTGAGAAAGCTAGGAATAATAAATTCCACCGGATGACTATAGCCGATTGCCAAAATCAATTTATCGCCTTGGATTTGCGCCTTATAACCGACACCGACCAAGTTGAGCTTCTTGGAGAAGCCATCGCTCACTCCCTTTACGGCATTGCCGAGCAGAGCACCGTAAAGCCCGAAAAGAGCCTTAATGTCTTTGCGCTTGGAGTTGACGGCGGTAATTTCAATTCCGACGAGAGAATCTTCAAATCTCAAGCCAAAAGCCGGATCCAAAGGAAACTCAAGAGTACCTTTAGGCCCAATAACAATTACTTGACCTTCTTTCAGTTCGGCGCTCACTTTGGCGCTCAATGCATACTGTTTTTTTCCTATTCTTGACATGTTTTAGTTACCAGATAGTGCAGATCACTTCGCCGCCGATATTTTGCTTGAAAGCCTCACTGAGGGGCATCACACCAGAACTTGTAGAAAGTACTGTGAAAGAATGCTGTGGTCTTCTTCCAAATCTCTTAGTTGCTGAGGTGAAAAGTCTACGGCCAGGCTTACTTTCTCTGATTACTTTTGAAAATACCGGTTTGTTTTCAACGTAACGGAGATTTAAAGTGAGGATTTTATGGCCCCTTTCTTCAACGCCTTCTTCATATGAAGCGATAATCGAATTTTCAGCAAAAACTGCTGCCAATCTGACCAATGCTTTTGAATGGGGCATAGTGATGCTTCTTTTGCGAACCATCGAGGCGTTTCTAAGACGCGTTAATAAGTCCGAAGTCAAATCTGAAAGTGACATAATTTACCAGCTAGCCTTTCTAACGCCGGGGATGATGCCCTTGTGGGCGAACTCGCGGAAACAGATGCGACATATACCAAAATCGCGCATGAATCCTCTGGGGCGACCACATTTCCAGCAACGGTTGCGAAGTTGGACAGCTGACCTTTCGCCATTTGCCACTTCAATAATGCGCTTAGCCGCTTTTTCTTTTGTTGATTTTTTTGCCATCTTAATTTAAGACAAAAAATTATAGCCTAAAACTAAATCCTGTCAACCTGTTTTTTCCTAAAAGCCCTAGGATCTCGCACTTGGAGCGAGTTTCTAGTATTATAAGACTATTACTAAATTGAATATTGGCAAAGCTTCAAACAAACTGAGTCAATAAATACAGATGGAAAAACGAAATATCACTGAGCAAATGGAGCTCCTGACTCTTCTAGAGGCAAAACTGCTTCAAGAACCAAGTGATCTCGATATCAAAGAAAAACTAGCTACCCTCTGCCTGAGCCTTCAGCAGTGGGATAGAGCCGAAGAGCTACTAAATGCCCTCGTGCACGACAACCCAAGCTCCAAAGAAGCGCTCTGGGGTCTAGCAAGGGTCCATTGGAAAAAACGTTCTTTTCAGAATGCCTACTCTTATCTTTCTCTACTTTCCGCTCTTCCCAACACTCAACTAAATAAAGAACAACTGCTTCTCTTTGCTAAAGTGGCAGCCAGTCTAGCGAAATACAATGACGCATCTACTTGGCTCGATCAAGCGATAGCTCAAGATTCATCGCTTTTGATCTCAGAAATGCCTCTATTGAATTTGATCAAGACCAATCTACAAGCGCTCGAGAAGCTAAATAAAGTGCAAGAGCAGATAGTGAGTTCAGGCAAGCACTACTTAGTCTTAGAGCTGGCCGCTCTGGAAGCTGCCTCGATGATGCCTTTTCCGCTACCCGTCTTTCCACCTTCAGCTGTTCCCGCCAGTGAGCCCATTACTCGCAAACTAATAGAAGCTCCTCCTCTCAGTGAGCTTGAGGGCCTTGATGCCACCAAAAACTTTTTGCTCAGAGAGCTGGTCATACCGCTCCGCAATCCTGAGCTCTTTGAGCGTTACCAAAGCCTTTCTTGTCCCAAGATTTTGCTCTATGGACCGGCTGGCTGCGGGAAATCTACCGTTGTGCGCTCTATTTTGCAGGAATATCAGCTCTCGATGTGTGAGATCAAAAGCGCTGATTTTCTCGATCTCAGCTATGAAGAATGTGAAGAGAGGTTGGAAGCGGTGATCGAGCAAGCCTTGGCCTGTCGGCCCTGCACGATCGTGATCGACGAGCTTCTCTGGCTGGGCCATGTTAACAGTAGCAGCAACCTCAATGACGCTCACCTCTATAGAAGTCACTTTTGTGCTTCACTACTTCGTCAGCTGCTCCAGAACAACACTTATGCTGGTTTGGGCTTGTTGGCCATCACTGACTCCCCTTGGCATCTCGATTCGACGCTTTTTGCTTTGGGCAAGATCGATAGGCAGTTTTTCGTTTCTCCTCCCGGCAAATTGGGCCGCGCAAAAATATTTAGACGTCTACTAGAAGCGCGTGAAAGTGAAATTATCGATCCAGAAAAAATAGATGTTATGAGAGTGATCTCCGCTGCTAAATCACTCTCCACCGGTGCTGAGATACAGGCTTTTCTCGACAAAGCAATCACTGAAAGTCTGGTGGAAGGTATTTTGCTCTCAGACGATGGGTCTTTTACACCGGCTGAGATCACGACCAAAAAACTAGTGCGCCTAGCTCAAAGCCTTGACCAAAGACCGAACGCACAAGCATGGCTCAGTGAGGCAGAAGGCCGACTTAAGCCAAAATCCAGTCCTCATCATCACCTCTGGAAGCGGATCGAAGATGGTTTTCAGTATGACTGAAGCTTTTTTGCTCCTTGAAGACAAAACTCTTTATAGGGGCTGGTCGCCATCGCTTGCTGGCTCTTTGGCCTTCGGAGAGCTGGTCTTCAATACTGCCCTGACAGGCTACCAAGAGATCTTGAGCGATCCTAGTTATGCTGGACAAAATGTCTTACTCACTTATCCTGAGATCGGTAACTATGGAATTATTCACACTGACGACCAAGCGCAAAGACCTTTAGCCAAGGCTTTGATCGCCAAAAATCTGTCGCCTTATTCGCCACCGGAGCGTGAAAGCTTAGCCTCATATCTAGCTAGACATCAAATCCCCGCCCTCTTTGGGGTGGACACAAGGGCGATCACCCGCAAAATTCGCAACCAAGGAGCAATGCGATCACTGATTGCTGTCGGTGAAAATCTTGATTTAGACAAACTGCAAAAGGACCTGCTCGCCAGCCCTCAGATGAATGGCCTCGATCTGACCATAGACGCAAGCTCCAATGCCCGTGAAAGCCACAGCACCACTGCCAAGCGGTTGGGGAAAATTGCTCTCTTTGATTTTGGCTTCAAAAGAGAGATGAGTGCCCTTTTGTTGGCTCTCGGTTTTGACTTGGAGATCTTTCCGGCTGCTTCGAGCGCCAAGGAGCTGATCGACTCAGCGCCTGATGGGATTTTTCTCAGCAATGGCCCTGGCGATCCGGCCGCTTGTCATGGGCTTATTCGAGAAACGCGAGAGCTTCTAGCAAATTATAAAAAACCGATCTTTGGGGTTTGTCTCGGACATCAGATACTGGCTGAAGCGATTGGGGCTAAGACAGCCAAGATGAGCTTTGGGCACAGAGGCTCAAATCACCCCGTCTTGGAGTTGTCTACTGGCCGCGTTTTCATCACCAGCCAAAATCATGGCTTTGAGGTGCTGGCCAATACTGTCCCTGCTGAGCTAGCCTCTGTCACCCACAGATCGCTCAACGATGGCAGCGTAGAGGGTCTGGCTCTCATTGGGAGGCCAGTTTTCAGTGTGCAATTTCATCCGGAGGCTGCTCCTGGTCCTCATGATTGTCTTGCCCTTTTCGATACTTTCACTGAGGCCATACTCGCTCATGCAAAATAAATCAAATCTTCTCGCTTTAGTCTTTCTGAGCTTGGCACCGGGTTTAATCTTTCAGCTTTCAGTTGCTTCCATCGATCAAAACTTTTGGTTGGTTTTCCCGATCATCGTCTTGGTCTGTTCGGTGAATCTCGGTTTTCTTTTCATTGCCCTTTTCACTTTCAGTACAGACTCTAGGCTTAGAGAGATAGATTTATCCATCACTACAGAGCAGCTAGCGAACATCACTCAGAGAGCGATTTGGGCTAATCTCGGCGCGGCGGCTGCGTCCATAGTGGCGCTTTGTCTTTTTTTCATGGTTCCGCTAGATCTACGTTCTTGGGTGGTCTCAGCGTGGCTCAGCTTGTCCATCTTTGGCTTTACGGCTACTGGTGAGGTCGTTTTTGCTTTCTTGGCTTTGGCGCGCGCTTTGGCTTTACCGAGAAAAGCCGCTTCTGGGTTTAGCGTTGAGGGGAAAAGGGCATAAATATTTTTAGTCCTAAGCAAAGCAAATAATTTATGGGTTTTTTAGAAGACATGATTGATGCCAGTGATTTGACTGAGCGCATTGAGGTTTCTGAGTCAAATCAATTTTCCGAACAAGAGGCAATAGCGATCATCATCATGGTGGCTATTAGCTCTGACGGGCAGATAGATGACGGCGAATTGAATCAAGCTCTTTTGGTCTTGGACCAAAGAAAAATCTTCACCAATGTCTCCAAAGAGAAAGTCTTTGCCAAAATAGTCCAATTCATTAAAACTGTTGGCATGAGTGAGGCCTTAAAGGTTGCGGGGACGTCGCTGGCCTTGAACCAAGAGGTGCAAGAGTCTACCTTTGCTATTGCTGTTGATCTGGTTTTGAACGATGGCACTGTCACTGAAGATGAAAACAACTTCATTCGTGAATTGCAGGAAGTCTTGGCTATTCAGAAGTCTTTGGCTACGAAGATCGCTGAGGTGATGATTATTAAAAATCGACTTTGAGCTTTGTAGCTTGTCAGTAACAAAACTGAGTGACTGGCCTCCATAGTTCTCTTATTATCAATCTTTACTCAACTAGCCCCGATATCTGTCCGAAAATATTTTCCGGGATAATCGATTTTTTCAACAGCCGTATAAGCCCCCTTCAAAGCCATAAAGAGATTTCCGGCCAAAGCAGTAACCCCAACTACTCGCCCCCCAGCCGTTATCAAGTTGCGCTCCGGATCGAGCCTAGTACCAGAATGAAAAAGCATCAAACGTACTAAGGAATTCGGGACATCACCGCTTTTATCAATCAACTGACAATGAGGCCCAAGGCTAAAACCAACCCGAAAACGAATAGGCAAACCAGTAGCGAACTTCTCCGGATAACCTTGACTAGCTAAAATCAAACAAACACTAGCAGCATTGCGCGAAGTCTCGGCGCTCGGCAGCATGCCTCGAAAAGATCCTAGATTGCCCTGTGTAGCCTTCCAAATCACCTCAAAAAGATCGCACTCCAGCAAAGGCAAAACTACCTGAGTCTCAGGATCACCGAGGCGACTATTGAACTCGATCACCCACGGGTCGCCCTGAGCATCGATCATCACTCCCACATAGAGAAAGCCTTTGTATGGTCTCCCCTCTTCTTTCATCCCTTGAATGGTCGGTTTGATGATTCTTCGATCGATCTTTTGCAAAATCTCCGGTGTGATCTGCGGGTGAGGAGCGATAGCCCCCATGCCACCTGTATTGGGGCCCTTGTCTCCATCTAAGAGGCGTTTGTAGTCTTGGGCTGTCGGAAGCAGGGCATAGTTTTCTCCGTCACAGATAGCGAAGATTGAGGCCTCGTAGCCGATCAGGGCATCTTCAATCACCACCATCCGTCCGGCTTCGCCGTATTTACCGTCGAAACAATTGTTGATGGCGGCCACCACTGCTTCGCGGGTATTGGCTACTGTCACGCCTTTGCCTTTGGCTAGGCCATCTGCTTTGATCACGATTGGCAGGCGTCTCGACTGAGCGTAAGCGAGGGCATAGGCTCTTTCATCAAAGGCAGCATATCTAGCTGTCGGAATGCCCCTTCTGAGCATGAATTCTTTGGCAAAATATTTTGACCATTCGAGCTTAGCGGCATCACGGCGGGGACCAAAGACCTTGATTCCTTTGCTTTCCAGAAAATCTACTATGCCTCCGGCCAACGGATCGTCTGGACCGATGATCACCAAGTCGATCTTTTGGGCCTGCACTATCTCAGCAATGCGTGGAAAGTCTTCGACGGAGCCGGGTATACATTGGGCTATTTGGGAGATACCGGGGTTGCCGGGCGTGCAGAAGACTTCTTCTACATGTGGGCTCAAAAACATTGAGAGAGCCAAGGCATGTTCACGGCCGCCGCTTCCGATGATTAGTACACGCAATTTGGTTTTTATCTTCTCTGGTTTGAGTGACTGATTTTTCTAATCTTGCCGATAATCATAAACCAGAAGCAGTTAGCCTGGCTTGCAAGCAGCTCAGCTAATGCGTTTTACGCTGCCTGCGCTTCTATTAAGAAGGTCCTAAGAATTGGTTTGAGTTCGGTGAAAAAGGGCCTTTTTGCCAGAGTGGCTTTTGCTCTTAGCGCACAATAAAAACTATTAAACGTTTCCGCGTTTTCAGGAGAATAAACAACATGTTAATAGCCAGAAAATTAGTTGATACTTTCATGAACAGCTTAAAGCAAGCGGACAAGGACCATCTTTACGATTTGGCGATGGTTGATTTAGATTCGGCTATGGCGAAATTTTCCAGTTCTTACGAAGTTCTTTTTGGCGATTATCCGACGGGGTTTGTGGCTGCTTTGATGCAGCAGCATCTCAAGGATAAGATTTTCCAAAAAACGGTCACACAAACCAAGGTCGCTTAGTTCAATTTCTGGGGGTTTAATTCCCCCTTGAGAGAATTTTGGGAGCAGACTCTTCTAGGAGTATTTTTCATGAGCCGTCAAGGGACTGGGGGAGTTTGAGGGGGCCTAAGGTCCCCTCATTACATCTGGCTTTCATTACCTACAGTACTCAAAAAGCATCCGTACCCCCCTTTAATTTATTGAGGAGATGTTTGAGAACCCACTCAACAGCGAGTATTTTCATGAGCCATCGAGGGACTGGGGGAGTTTGAAGGGGCCTAAGGTCCCCTCATTACATCTGGCTCTCATTACCTACAGTACTCAAAAAGCATCCCTACCCCCCTTTAATCCTTGAGGGGAGTTTGAGAGCAGACTCTTCTATGAGTATTGCCATTAGCCATCAAGGGACTGGGGGAGTTTGAGGGGGCCTAAGGTCCCCTCATTACATCTGGCTTTCATTACCTACAGTACTCAAAAAGCGTCCCCTAAAACCCCTTTAATTTATTGAGGGAAATAGTCTTTAGCTACTTCACTGTCTAGGGCAATGCCTGAGATAAAACACAATTCCTGAGGTAGAGAATACTTGAGGCAATTAAATATGAGCTCCCTAGACCTTTTATCGATGCTAAAGAGAAGTGAGACTCACTATGCTGAAGATTTTGATTTTGAAGATTATGACGTGTCAGATAGCGACGAAGATTTGAACGATAATACACCCCCGTTGGAAGAATTTACTTGGAGAATAGGCTTATTTCTGCCTATCGGTTAAGCTAGCCGAATGTTGAAACTGCATTATTTGGGGCCAGAAGGCTCTTTCTCGCATCTTTGCGCTGTGGCAGTTTTGGCTCGGCTCAATGATGCTTTTTTATTGTCACCGTGCCTAAAACTGGAGCTGGTACTCGAAGGCGTTGAGGCGGGAGATATGGGGCTTTTGCCACTGGAAAATTCTGTCGGCGGCGGCGTGCAAGGCAGTCTCGATGGGGTCTATCGCCTTAGTTCTAGCAAGCAAGTATTGATCGAGTACGTCTTGCCCGTCACTCACAGCCTTTACGGTTTTGGCGCTTTTGAAGAAATTCAGGAGATCAAAGCCCACTATCAAGCTCACCTGCAATGCGCCGAGTTTTTGGCCGCAAACTTTCCTAAAGCCAAGCTGATCGAATGCGCCAGTAACTCGCAGGGTATCGCTTCGCTCATTTCCAGTGACACCACACAGGCGGCTATCGGCAATGCGCTTTGCGCTGAGCTTCATTCCGTACCGTTGCTCAGAGCGAAGATCAATGACAGAGACAATAACCGCACTCGTTTTTGGCTCTTAGGAGAAGCTGGCAGCCTAAACCTCGCTCAGAATGAGGGCCAGCAAAGACTGGCTTCGCTCGCTTTCGATATACCGCTTGGGGTCTCTGGGGGATTGGTGCGGAGTCTTAGATGCTTCTCTGAACGTGGGATTAATTTGACTCGGATCGAGTCTCGCCCCAGTACTTATGACCTTGGCCAATACGTTTTTTTCGTGGATATTCTGGTCACTCCAGCACTAGCAGAGGCCTTAGACGAGCTTAGAGGCTTTGTTCGGCACTTTCGGCTTTTGGGAGAATATTCGATCTGGCCAGATGGTGACGGGCGTTTTATTCAGCCAACATGCAGCTAACTCGCCCCTAGCATTTTTAGCTAGGCTCTGTGCTTATCATGAGAGTAAGAACCTCAATCAAATCAGCTCATGAAAAACAAACAAACTGCTTTTTTTCTCTTAGCCCTTTGCTCTCTTGCCTCTCTAATCCCTGAAAGCGGCGAAGCAAGGGGACGCAGCTATACCACTTCTAACGGTGGCAGCGGCTCTGTGAATAGATCAAATGGCGTTCGTACCTCGACTCGCACCAACGCAAACGGGCGTGTCACTACTACTCAAGGAACCTACAGTAATGGATCTTATAGCGGCACTAAGACAGTCACGCGCCCAAATGGCAGCCAGTTCAGTTCCACCACTCAAGGAACAATTGACAGAGTGAATAAGACAGCTCAATTCAACACACAAGGGCCCAATGGCGGCACCGGAACCAAAAATGTCACTTATGGCAACGGTAACGGGGTCCAATCAAACTCCTCCTACACAAACTCTAGAGGTCAGACTACTAGCACTACCCGCTCTGCTTCATGCGTTGGGGGAAATTGCACCGGTAGCAAGCAAGTGATCTTACCTAATGGTCAGATCCGCAATTCATCTTCTACTAGCACCTATGATCCCAGCACAAAGACTGGGACTATAAATCGCGTTGGACCTAATGGTGGCGTTAATACTATTCAGTATGAAAAATATTAGAGCGGCAAGAAGTTGATCTGCTGCGTGGAAGGTTTGGGGGCTAAGCCCCCTCAAACTCACCCCTGCTATTCGACAGTAACTGACTTGGCTAGATTTCTGGGCTGATCAACATCTTTACCAAGATACTCAGCCAAATAATAAGCCATCAACTGCAAAGGAATCACAGCCAAGAATGGCGTAAAAAGATCCCGCAAGGACTCGGGCAAATCCCCCCCAATGCTCGGTATAGAGAAAACAGCGTCAAGCTGCTCTGCACTCTCCAAATCACCATCAGCGATGATCCCCAAAGAAGGGGCTCCCCTAGTCTTAGCCTCAATGCAGTTGTGCAGTGTCTTGTGCAGAAGCTCACCAGGAACGATGATAGATAATGTCGGCACATTCTCATCAATAGTGGCAATAGGCCCATGCTTCATCTCACCGGATGCGTAACCGGCTGCCTGCACATAAGTGAGTTCCTTGAGCTTAAGCGCACCCTCCATCGCCAGAGGATAGTTGACACCACGACCAAGAAAGATAAAAGACTGATAGCCCGAATAGGGCAAAATCTGATCTTTGTATTGTTCAGCCCTACTGAGAGTCTGCTCGAGAAGCTGCGGAATACAACGCAAGTCGTTTTGCAAAGTCTGCAAAAGACCCTCAGGAAGAGTTCCACGCAAGCTAGCAAGCTTGAGAGCCAACAAATATAAACACATCAACTGTGCACTGAAGCTTTTGGTGGCTGCTACGCTGATTTCTGCTCCAGCATTCAAGAAAAATGAACCAGCATCAGCAATCGTTGAGAGCGAAGATTCCAGTCTATTGGTGATCGCAATCACTTTGATCTTCTCTCTCAGACAGGCTTTGACAGCCAGCAAAGTATCGGCTGTCTCACCGGATTGGCTGACAGCGATCACTAGACTATCCTTGTCCATCAAGACTGGGCGCTGGATTTGTTCGCTAGAAAACTCCACTTGCACCGGTATTTTCGCCAAATGTTCCAGCACGTATTTGCCGACCAGGGCAGCATAATAGGCCGTCCCACAGCCCAGCAGAGTGATGCCTGTCACATTTTTGAGCGCTTCTTGGTCTAGACTCTCGATACTGACGTTTTGGCCACCGGGCAAATGACTCTCCAGAAGCGAGCGCAAGACGGCCGGTTGTTCGTGGATTTCTTTGAGCAAATAATGTTTATAGCCTTTTTTGTCTAGGCTGAGCGGATCATGGCTCAAGAGCTGCACTTCGGGCTCTGAGACTAGTTGATTTTCTCGATCAAAGAGACTAAAGCTACCGTCAGCGCGCAATTCCGCTATTTGTGATTCTTTTAGTCTGATCACCCGATTGGTGTATTGGAGGATGGCCATGCTGTCACTGGCACAAAACAGATCGCCACCACTACCCAAACCAATCACCAGAGGAGCGTCATGGCAAGTCATCATCAACTTATCCGGCTCATCAGCGCAGATCACACAGATAGCGTAGCTTCCCTCTACTACCTCAGTGACCTTTCTGAGAGCGGCTTTCAGATTCATTCCTTCTTCTAGATAGCAGCCGACTAGATGGGCTAGTACTTCACTGTCAGTCTCAGAGACAAAATTAATCCCCTTGGCAACTAAAGATTGCTTGAGTTCACTGTAGTTGGCAATGATGCCGTTGTGGACGATCGCTACGCTGGCCTTGCCGTTCAGGTGGGGGTGAGCGTTGATATCGCTAGGTACTCCTTGGGTAGCCCAACGGGTGTGCCCGATGCCCATGGTGCCATTCATGGGGAGAGTGCTGGTTTTTTCGATTAGCTTTGCCAGTTTACCTTGGCATTTGCTGACAGTAAGCCCCGTCTCTGCGTCATAGAGGGCTATGCCACTGGAATCGTAGCCTCTATATTCGAGAAGTTTAAGGGCATTGAGCAGGTAGGGGAAAGCTTGGCCTTGGCCTATGTATCCGACGATTCCACACATTTTTAAAAATTCTCTATTGTTAAGCTTTATCTTAGCAATCCCCTGACTTTGGGAGATTTCTTTTGTTCTTGAGAAAAAGCGAAAAAACTCCAAAAAGACCCCCCTTTAATACGAAGACTTTCAAATTGAACAGGGGTTTGGGGACGAAGTCCCCATGGTGAAAAATTTCTCCCCTCCCTGAGGGAGGGGTTGGGGGTGGGGTCTTTAGGCTCACTTGCAGTTAAGAAAATATTAGATATTGGGGGACTAAGGTCCCCCTCAAACTCCGCGATGATTTAATCATTCAAGCTTTCCTTAAACTTCGACCGTATTTTCTGGAAGGGGCATAGCTTATAAAGACTGTTAGACTAAAAAAACAGTGTCTATCACCGCTTCTACCTTGCTCACAGCAACAAAAGAGTACAAATTCCTCACTTCCTTTCAGGCCATCTTTATCGGCGTCTTGATCGTGGTGAATCTGATTGGGGCGCAGAAGCCAGCTATTTTCACGCTGGACTTGCCCAGTCTAGGCATTCACTTCGTCAGTCCGGCCTTTGGGGCTTGCATTGTCTTCTTTCCGCTCACTTACTTGATTGGCGATCTGCTGGCTGAAGTTTATGGCTATGAGGTCAGTAGACGGGTGATTTGGACTGGTTTTATGGCTTTGCTTGTAGCCAATGTGATGGTACAGGTCATTTTGGTGATGCCTCATCCGGCTGAGTGGACCAAACAAAATCTTTATGAGCAGCTCTTTGCTAACGGCTGGCGTATTACTTTTGCTTCGATCATCGCTTATACCTTTGGGGAGCTTTGCAATTCATTTGTGTTGGCTCAGCTGAAGGTGATCACGGCCGGCAAGTATCTTTGGGTAAGGACTATCGGTTCTACTGTGCTGGGTGAAGCTGTTGATACGCTTATCTTTTATCCGCTTGCTTTTGTTGGGACAAATCTTTTCACGTTTGACTTGCTACTTCAGATGGCTTTGTTCAACTATACGATCAAGGTTGTTTGGGAGATATTGGCTACGCCGCTCACTTACTTGGCTGTTGGGGGGCTTAAAAAATACGAGGGGATCGATCATTATGATGAGCCTGTTGTCCCCAGTTTTTTGAGAAGACTAGGTGCTCTTAGTCGATCATGTTAGGAAACACCATCAACTGTGATGTATTACAAAGTTATATTAGAGAGCGCTTGCAAGAAGTAGGTAAATTATGACAAGTAGGGGTATATAATATATATAGGTTTGTGATTCTAGACGCCTATAATAGCAGTGTCGGTCTTGAGAGCAATCTCACACGTGCTATTTGGTAAAGATGACTGGCAAGACCGCTACCAGTCGCAGAAGGGGTGTTCTTCTGCTAACAAGCCGACCTTTTTGTCCAGAGTATTTTATTGTCTTTCAAGTACTTTTTCCGATCTGAGATGGGGAAAGCTGTGATTATTGAGTAGAAAGTTTTACCGGCTTCTGCTTTGAGCTCCACAATCAAGACTAAACGCCTCTCGCCTTCATGCCTGACTAAACAATAACGAGGCTGGCTAGTGCTTCTTTGAGGATTGTCAAGAGCTTGATCAAAATGTGCCGCAATGAACTCGATAAAAGTCAAAGCATCGACAAATCCAATTTTTTGAATAGATTTTAAACGCTTTGCTTCTTCAACATGTGCAAGTCCAAAGGTATCTTCACTGCCTCGCTCTAGCCTTACTGGACCACTAGAAAGCCCATGCTCTTCAGTGATAAAACCAAAGTCCAAGGATCCACCGTTGCTGTAAATAAACTCACTAAGAGCCAAACCGACGATCCCGCCCCTGAAACTCAGCCAAAGAAGCCTCAAAATCACTAAGTCCAAAATCAGGCCACAAAATAGGCAAAAATAAAAGCTCAGTATAAGCCAAAGGCCACAACAAGTAATTGCTGAGACGCTGCTCTCCACCAGTCCGAATCAACAAATCCGGATCCAAACACGCTTGATCACCTAAGCCAGTCAAAAGCGCCCGCTCAAACAAACCCTCAGTTAAATTTTCTGGCGCTAAAGTCCCCTCTAAAGCCTGCCGCATAAAGCTTCTGGTAGCCTGCAAGATATCAGCCCGACCGCCATAATTGAGCGCCACCTGCAATAGAAGACTGTCATTGCCCTCAGTTTCCCGCTCAGTAGCCGCAAAGAGCTCATAAAGCCCAGGGAAAGCAGCCTGCAAGCTCTCACCGAGAAAACGAACTTTCACCTTATGATCCTGAAGCAGCTTCATCTCAGCTCTTATAGTCTCTTGAAGCAGCCCTAGAAGATATTTCAGTTCACCCTCTGGTCTATTCCAGTTTTCCGTAGAGAGCACAAAGGCAGTAAGCACTTTGACACCAGAAGCCAAACAAGCCTCTATAGTCCGCTTGAGCGCTTCTACTCCGGCTTTGTGGCCGAGAAAAACCGGAAGCCCGCGACTGCTAGCCCAGCGCCGATTGCCGTCCATAATGATCGCTAGATGAGCAACTTTTCGCTTTTGTTCGCTAGGAGGCTTCATTCGCCACCGAGTCTGATTCTTTTATTGCTTCCTTCACCGATTAGTTCAGAGAGTAGACCAGATCGATTAATTAAATCCTGTTGCGCTTTGCGCACTTTCTCTTTGCGGGGCGCTAGCTCATGACCGACACCTTTCGCTTTAGCGTGATGAATCGCTCTTTCCGCTTCTTCTAGTCCGATTTGGATTTCCAGCTCACTTTCATCAAATTCCTCAATAGGATAGGCGAGCAAGCTAGTGAGCGCTTTACGAAGTTCTGAAAAATTATTATTCTCGATTGTGATCAGCTGCAAACCGAGCATTTCGGTGAGCTTTTTGATTTTGGCGCCTGGCAAGGCATAGTCTTTCAGCGCCACCACTACATCTGCTTGGTCTATGTCATCGACTATCTCAGCGGGCAGGTCATGGGCTTTGATCACGGCGTTGATTTGCGTATGGCTGACTGCATAGGGATAGACGAGCATCGGTTTTACTTGGTCATATTCTTCACTAGTGTTTTTGCTGGCTAACAGCTTCTCTTCGTCAGGTTTGTTTTTTTGGCTTTTTTGGTCATTGACATGGCGAACTTCTGAGCTGCCTGTGCTAGAGCCTCGCAATATACTATCGACGGCAGCATTGACCTGATGGTGAATCACCACCGAGTGATGAGAGACTATCTCGACAGCGATCGAAAAAGTGGCTTCCTTGGAGCGCTCTAGGACACTCTTTTGCGTTTTACGTCGTTTTGCTTCTTCGTCGCTGAGCGTTACGGCCTGTGGATCCCCGACCAAAAGCGAAAGTGGTGGATTGCGCACTATGCTCTCTAGGTCTTTTCCGTGAGCGGTGGCCACCAAGATCACTCCTCTTTCGGCTATAGTCTGAGCGGCCATGGCCTCTTCCATAGTGCTGATCTCGTCGATCACGATCACTTCGGGCATGTGATTCTCGACTGCTTCGAGCATTACCTTGTGTTGTTGCGACGGGTCAATCACTGACATGCGTCTAGCCCGTCCTACTGAGGCGTGGGGAATATCACCGTCACCACCGATCTCATTTGAGGTGTCGACGATGATCACGCGTTTATTGTGTTTGCCGGCGAGCATTTGCGATATTTCGCGGAGACGAGAGGTCTTGCCACAACCGGGGGGCCCCATCAGCAGGATAGATTCATTGTTTTCCAACAGATCGTCAAAGAGGGTGATCGTGCCGGTGATCGTCTTCCCGATCCGGCAGGTCAGCCCGATAATATCGCCTTTACGGTTGCGGATCGCTGAGATTCGGTGCAAGGTACGCTCGATCCCCGCTCTATTTTCTGAAGAAAAACCGCCCACATTCAAACAGATGAAATCTATCTCATCTTGTGTCACTTGTTCGTTCAGATAGAGGGTAGGTTCATCGTGGAAGCGGAGCTCTGGGAGGCGTCCTAGGTCCATCACTACTTCTATTAATTTATCTTTGCTCGTATGATTGTGAATACTAGCCACTATCCGGTCTGGCAGCAGCTCTAGCAGTTTATCGATTTCGGGATTATTATTTGTCGGTTCTTGCAAGCGCGTGATTTATGGTTTACTTTGTAATCGTTGTCTCAAAGAAGTAAAGAAAAGCAGATGAATGCATTTTTCTCAATCTTAGTACCTATTATAGTCGGATACGTCCTTGGGGCTATTCCTTTTGCATATCTATTTGGGCGACTAAAGGGGCTCAACATACTAGAGCACGGTAGTGGTAATCCTGGAACGGCTAATGCTTTCCGAGTACTAGGGAAGGGCTTTGGGTTTGCTGTACTCTTTTTTGATTTTGGGAAGGGTTTATTGGCGCCATATTTGGCCACCCAATTTGCTTTATGGTATGAGCCGGGGTTGATGTTTTGGGCTTCGCTGGGTGATGGGGATTTAGTTTTGCCGGGGATCTTGGCGGCGGCTTCTACCATCTTGGGGCATGCTCGTTCCATTTGGCTGAGCTTCAAGGGAGGAAAGTCTGTTGCTTGTGGGGTTGGGACTTTGTTTGGGCTTGATTGGCGGGTGGGCTTGATTGTCGCTTTAATCTGGGGTGGGACTTTGGCTGTTAGCCGGATCTTTTCCGTTGCGGCTTTGGTGGCTATTCCGCTCAGTATTCCTTGTATGCTTTTTTTCCACCGGCCTACTGGTTCGGGGAATTATTCGTGGTTGTATTTATTGTTGCTTTGCTTGTTGGGCACTGTTTACATTGTCATTCGACATCAAAGCAATATTGGGCGCTTGCTTCGTGGCGAAGAGCCGAAGATATAGCAAAGCTGAGCTTTGATGCCATTGTGACGAAACACTACTTAGTTCTTGAGTTGATTTTTGATTGTCTCCCTCTCAGTGAAAAGGGAAGTTTATTATCATATGGGGCACCGGCCCCTTAACAACCCGCTGAACTTTGAAAGAGAATAGACCGATCAAAGAGTAAGCTACAGCATTCATGCTGAACAAGTCAGGCTTGCAAAAAAAAGAAAAGAAGGCCACATTCGGTAGCCTTCCCACTCTTAACTTGTTGCACTAATGGCTACGCGTCACACTCGGGTGCTAGTCGCCCCACTTACGCTACGCGTCACTCTCGGGGGCTAGTCGCCCCACTTACGCTACGCGGATTACTCGACTGAAAGAAGCTCTACATCAAACTTCAAAGTCGAATTCGGGGGGATAGCTCCCGGTACGCCACTAGCGCCATAGGCCATGTCTGGTGGAATGGTGAGTTCGCGCTTGCCGCCTACTTTCATTCCTTGTACTCCTTGGTCCCAACCTTTGATCACTTGGCCGGCTCCGAGTTTGAAGCTGAAGGGCTGATTGCGGTCTAATGAGCTATCAAATTTTTTGCCGTCGGTGAAAGTGCCTGTGTAGTGCACTGTTACTTTTTTACCTTTTTCGGCTATGGCGCCTTGGCCAACTACTTCATCGGTCATTTGCAGGTCTTGGTTCATTTTTTTGCTTTGGGTAGGGGAACAGGATACTAAGAAAACTAGGAGCAGTGAGCTTAGGGTTATTAGTTGCTTTTTCATGAGACTTTATTTTAGCTCAGCTTTGGTGATTTTATCGTGAGTAGAGGTTTTTGTTTTCCACCCCCTAACCCCCTCCAAGGAGGGGGAATTTGAAGTTAAATTCTTTATAAAGAAAAAAAGGAAGGCCACACTCGGTAACCTTCCCTTTTACCTGCATCACTTGCGCTTCGCGGCACACTCGGCAGCCTAGTCGCCCCACTCACGCTACGCGGGCTTACTGCTTAACGTTGATCATGTACGGAGCGGCAGCTGGTGCGGCTGGTTGCTGCTGATAACCTGGGAAGGAAATCGCATAAGAGCGGGTTCCATCTGGGTATGTAGTCACTCCTGGTTGGCCATTTACGCTGTTGCTTGCTCCACCGCTCATCATGCCTTGTGGGGGCATGTTACCGCCACCATTTCCGGGAGCCATATTGCCGCCACCCATTTGGTTTTGTTGGTCTTTCTTGGCTTTCATTTTGGCCAATGTCTCTTTGGCTGCTTTGGTTTTCGGTCCATCATTGGCTGAACTAGCTGCTGGTGGAGTGCTGGTGCCATCTTCATCGCTATTGAAGATTGCTTTGCCGCTGCCGAATACGGCTCTGCTTGGGGCAGAGGCATAGGCGGTGGTCAGTCCTTCATTGAGGATGGAGAAGGCTTGGGAGGTATCGGCGCTATCTTTTTTTAGGTCTTCCAGTTGGCTTTGCAGTTGTTGCATTGCTTGGGAGACTTGGGTTCCTATGCCTTGGAATTGCTGGCCAAGGGCGGTGAGCATTGCTTTTTGTTTACTACTATTGCCCATGTTTTGGAAGAGGCCGAAGAAGGCGGCTGCTGCGCCTGCTATTGCGGTTCCCCAGAGGAAAGGTGAGGTTTTTTTGTCACCACCACCGCCAGGAACCTCTGGACCTTTGGGTTTCACGACTTTATTTCTGATATCTTCGTGAAGAGCATCGTAGGCACCCTGCAGCTCAGTTTTTAAAGCCTTTATATCAGTGGCGTCAGCATTTTCTGCATTATTAAGTTCTTCAAGAGCATCATGGATTGTTTGAGCCTTGGCGATAAGAGCAGTTGTAGCTGCTTCTTCAGTTGGCAGATCACCTTTTGCTGTAGTAAGAGCAGTTAGGGCCTCTGATATTGCTGGAGTCTTAAAAGTTGCAGCGTCGATCGTCTTTTTAGCAGCTGGTCCGGCGGCTTCTTGGGCTGCTAATCTTGTTTCCAAATCAGCAGTCTTTGCAGCGACGGCAGTATCGACGGCCCTCTTAAGCACGTCGGCATCAACATTGCCGGATACAGGGGGCAGAGAATTTATTATTTCTTGCTTTAAAGCTGCCTTGTCAGTGTCTGAAAGATTGATATTTAGGCTTGATAGGCGGGTATCTATAGTGTCATTAATAAGTGACGTTACTGATTTGAATACTTCTGATTCTGCTTGAGCCTTAGTTTTCAGTTCAGCCGCATGAGACTGTAAAAAAGCCAACTCGCCTTGTAATTCGGCTACTTCTTGAGGATTTGGTGGACTTGTAGTTTCAGCAAGCCTAGTTTTTATAGCTTGGGCAGCATCTTCAAGAAGCTTTAATGCTTGAACTTTTGAAGAACTTGTATCTGCATAAGAATCATGGAAAGCAAGGATAGCGTCTGCTACTGGTCCTTTTACTACCGATTGAGGATGTGGAAAAGCGGTGACATTTGGGTACGCACTAGCTAATCCACTATCAATCTTTATACTATCTTTCAAATAGTAAAGAGATACAGCTTCATCAGGTGTTAATGTTTCTTTTTTTTCTAGTTTTTCCTCTAATCTAAATATTTCTTCATTTCTTTCCTCTACTGTTTGAGAAAGTAAAGTAGCAAGCTTCCTTGCTGGCTCGTGAGATTTATCTAGTCCTATTATTCCATTCTGTACGAATACTTCGTGATTTTCATGACCTGTTAAGTGTGCAAGTGCAAATGTTCTTAAACCTCCCAAACCCTTTGCTGGATCTGGGGCTTTTTTAACTGCTTCGTGTTCAGATAATGCTTTTACTAGATCGTGGAACTCGCCTAGATTTCCATTGTTAGCAAGTTGATGAGCTTTAACATTCTTTAAGAAAGCATTGATAAAATCTTGAGAATCTTTCTTTTTGATTGTATCCACGTGTCCTAGGAGCTTTTCTTTTAATGCTTCTGCTGTCTTTTTAATCTTCTCTTTTTCAATTTCGAGTGTTCTTTCTTTCTCTCCACGGAGTTGAGATCCAAATACTTTGCTGCTTGTTCTAGCGCTAGCAAACTGGGATAGCTGAGTGGAGCCAGCAGTTGAAGTACCGCTTTGCTTAGGGGTTCTTACTGTTCTATTATTATTTTTGCTGTTATATACTTCCTGAGGAGCGCCTTGTGCGCCATTAACTGTCATATTGTCTGCCATAATGTTTATTTTTTGTAGAGATCCTTTTGGTTGGTTATTTAAGCTTTAACGTTTGTTTAGTATTGCCTTAACTTCATAATGACATTTAGTCTTTCAAGTTGTCAAGAGAAGTTTTAACCCTAACTTAAACAAACTGCCCTCTTTTTCAGTTAGCGGAAGATCATTTAGCCGAATCATAATCTCATATGCTCGGGGAATTGTCAATATCCCGGAGGGTGAGTGGGCGACTAGCCCCGAGAGCCAGCATAGCTAGAGTGCCGTCAGGCCGAGAGAGCTGCTAGGGTAAGACCCCAACGAAGGTCTAATTGTTATTGCTAAAATCAGAACGTGAGTAAAAGAGCAGATCTCTCTAAGTTTCGTGTCCTAGTCCAGTTCACAGACGAAATCTTCACCGCAAGAATAATAGACGAACCCGATATCTTTGATGCTGGTCACGGAAACTCTCCAGAAGAAGCCCTGGACTGCTTAGCCGTAAACCTTGCGATGACTCTAGAAGGAATGGCCGAGAGAGGCTAGACAATCATTACAAAAACTACCCACCCCGAAGAAAGCAAAAGAAAAAGAAATGTCACTAAAAGTGACCAAGTCAATGTTTCGTGAACAATAGGGTCAAGGCTCAGCCTTGCTAGTCCAAAACTACAGTCTCATGAGTCTCTCTTAGCTTGCTAGCCGAGACTATAGCCTCCAAGAGATCTCCAGTAGGAGAAGTAACACAGACTTTTTGTGCTTGACAGACAGGCTCATTGAGCACTTCCGACTTGCTGAAACGCAATAGATGATCTAGCTGCAAAGAAAACCCAATAGCTGGCTCTGAGATCCCAAAACAAGAAATGAGATTATTGTAACGACCACCAGAAGCAATAGGCCGCCCCTGCTGAGGAATGATCACCTGAAAGAATAGCCCAGTGTAAAAATCCGGATCAGGACGCATAGTGAGATCCACCAAAAATATATCCTCCCCAAAAATCTTTTCCAGCGAAATGATCCCACTCAGCTCTTTAGCTAAATCTGAATCAGCATCAAAATAACTCAAAATCTGCTCAGGCTTGCCAGTCAGCTCATAACAAGCTTTGTTCAAATAGGAAAGCGGCGAATCAGCCCCAGCAGCCTCGAATACAGTCTGGAGCTCATTGGTGACTTTCTGAGTGCCCCGACTAAATGAACGCCGACAACGATCTTCAGCTTGCTTGATGCTCTTTTGGTATTCGACAAAGTCTCCCCGACGCATCAGACGGTCTAGATCGTGCGAAAGATCAATATCTAGATGTTCTTGCACACGCCGAAAGATCTCACCGGCATAACGCCACAAGTCTGTGTGCGAAAGCACGATCTTGAAGCCCGGTAGTTTGAGCGCTTGCAGCGTCTCGATCAGTAAACTAAGACATTCCAGATTGGCTTTATTGGTCTGTTCGAGAGTGTAAGCTTGCGCGCCACGGTGCGCCCCAATCAGCTCTATGCCCGCCTGATAAATTTCTCTTCTTTCATCAGCTAAATGGGCATTAGGCCGAAAAACAGCAGCAGCGTAACAAAGACGTAGAGGTCTCTCGACTTGGCTCAGTCTAGTAGCGGCAAGACGCGCGATCGGCAAAGTGAGATCCGGTCTGAGTGCCAGCAAGCAACCGTCTTGATCGATCACCTTGAAGCTATCACGAATGAATTGGGGTCGACCGCGTTCGATCGCTTCAAGGCTTTCCAATGTCGGTGGTAAGACAGGCTGATAGCCCCAAGAGCGAAAACGGGTAAGCAACATGTCTCTGAGCTTATCTTGGCGAATCAGCTCTAGAGGGAGGAGATCGCGTGATCCTTCGGGGAGCATTTGCGAGTTATTTTCCATAATAGGTGCGGATCGGCAGTCCATAGAGTTCGATGAAGCCTTCGGCGCTTTGATGCTTGAAGCTATCGCGTTCGGTATAGGACGCCAAATCTTCATTGTAGAGGCTATAAGGCGAACTGCGCCCAACTACACTGCTCTTACCTTTTTCCAGTCTGAGCCTGATAGTTCCGGTTACTCTTTCTTGGGTTTCGGTGAGGAATGCGTCTAGCGCTTCGCGCAAGGGGGTAAACCATTGGGCGTCATAGATCAGCTCACTGTATTTTTGGTCTATGCTGGCTTTGAAGCGAGTCAAATCGCGCGGTGAGACTAGATATTCGAGTTCACGGTGCGCTTGCACTAAGACGTGGGCGGCTGGTGCTTCGTAGATTTCGCGGCTTTTGATTCCGACGAGGCGATTTTCGATCTGGTCCATGCGGCCTATTCCCTCTCGTCCAGCAAGTGCATTCAACTTTTCGATCAGGGCTAGTCCAGTTAGAGCTTGGCCATTGAGGGCTATTGGGAAGCCATGATCGAATTCGATTTCGACATAGACCGGCTCGGCCGAGCAGTCTTTAGGGGCAAGGGTCAGAGCATAGGCTTCTTCGGGAGCTTCAGACCAAGCGTCTTCTAGTACGCCACATTCGACAGAGCGCCCCCAGAGATTAGCGTCAATGCTAAATGGCTTTTCTAGCGTGACCGGCAAGTCGATACCATGCAGTCTGGCGTATTGTATCGCTTTGCTGCGATCGCCCAGTTCGCCCCAGATCCGCGCGGGAGCAAGGACGGCTAGCTTCGGCACAAGTGCGTACCAAGAGAGCTCGAAGCGGACCTGATCGTTTCCTTTGCCAGTGCAGCCATGGGCGAGGGCATCGGCATTATATTTTTGGGCGACGCTCGCTACTTTGCTGGCGATCAGCGGTCTAGCTAGGGCTGTCGAGACTGGATAATCGAATTCATAGCGGCAATTGGCGAAGATTGCTTTTCTGATATATTCGCTGACGAACTCTTCTTTGGCGTCTATTATCTCGCAGTGACTGGCGCCGGTTTTGAGGGCTTTTTGTTTAGTGGCTTCAAGGTCTTCGTTTTGGCCGAGGTTCACTGTGACGGCTATCACTTCTTCGGCCATATTTTCGAGGAGCCAGCGGAGGGCTACTGAGGTATCTAGGCCGCCTGAGTAGGCCAGTACTACTTTTTTATATTTGTTTTTCATCTTGAAAATCTTAGAAAACACGAGTTTAGCATTTTGCAAGGCTGAGCCTTGACCGTTCTAGATTGAGTTAATGCTTTGACTTTTTTTGTGCTTTTCTATAACCCAGACTCCAAACCCCCTTTGAGCTTGGGCGGGGCATTCCCCATTGATCTTCCAGCGGGAGTTTGAGGGCTGCAGGGCCTCATTGAACTTGGCTCCCGCCTTGGGTATATGAACGATAGATAAACTAAAAAGAAGAGACAATCATGCAGCTCACAGACTCAGAACAACAAACTAAAAACAGCAGCAAATTTATAATATTCAAACTAGCCGGCGAAACCATGGGCATTCCAGTTCACCTAGTGCGTGAAGTGATCAATCTTAAACAACACTGCATCTCCAGAATACCCGGATCGCCCCACTACTTTACAGGCACAATAAACCTCCGCGGCCAAGTGATTCCAATCATCGATACCCGCAAAAAATTCAACTTCGGCCTAGACCTGCCGCCCCCCGAAAACCCCCAAGGGATAATCCTAGAAAAAGGCACAGAACTCTATGGTCTAATGGTCGATTCTGTAGAAGAAGTGGCCCAAATCGAACAGGAAGACATAGAAATTGCCCCAGGCCATCTCTCCTCACTAAACAAAGATCGAAAGATCGGTCGCATTTGTGGGAAAGAAGATAGAGATAGGAAACAATTCGTTTTTATCATGTATCCAGACTCACTCTTCAACTAAAGACCAAACTAAGGGGGAATACCAAACGATCATGGCTAAGAAAACTACCGTACTGATAGTAGATGACTCAAGATTCATGAGGGATAGACTGAAAGATATCCTTCAAGACAACGGCTACGATGTGGTCGGAGAAGCCACTAACGGTTACGAGGCAATCGAAGCCTTTGCCAGCAACAAACCCGACATAGTCACCATGGACATTACCATGCCCGACTTAGACGGAATTGAGGCGCTCAAAAAGATAGTGGAGCTAGACCCTGAAGCCAAAGTAGTGATGTGCTCTGCTATAGGCGGACAAGGGAAAGTGATAGAAGCAATCAAGCTTGGCGCTTGTGATTTCATCGTGAAACCTTTTCATCCAGAGCGTGTAACCCAAGTATTGGCGAAAATCTGCAAACATCTCACTGTCAGTCAGTAGATCTAAGCTGCCCCCGGCCCATCATCGCCACCACCGCCTTGTTGGCGCTTCTGGCCTTTTTTCCCTTCTTGCCTTTGCCCTCTTGGGATTGGAAGAGGGGGCATTTGAGCTGAGTCGCTTTTTACAAACTTGGAGATCAAAGCAAACATAGTGCCTACAGGCTTGCATTCGGGGTCATCTTGCAACTCGCTCGGCATATTGAAGACAAATTCGCTACCTTGCGAAAAGAGCAGATCAGCCTTGGTTTTCTGCTGAAAGGGTAAGGGAGCTTTGATTGTGACCCAGTCATTTTCCAACAATTGAAAGTCAGCGCTGAGTTCTTCCGAGGCGTTTCTTACTCTATGCCGAAACAATTCTGTCCAGTTTACTAAAGTTTTTCCATCGCCTTTTCCGACTTCTAAAGAAATGGAGTGAATCACCTCTGGTTGAGTGGGATTATGAAAGATTTCTGCTTCTGCCAGTCCTTTAGGGTAAAAATCTTGAAGATATTGGATGTTTTGGGCATAGTGCGGAGCTACGGTTTGGATATTCAAGAAAATTCCATCTTTCTTTAGAAGTTTCCAAGCTGCAAGTAGTTCTTCAGAGAGCGGTCTAATATCACCGAGGATATTTAGGGCTAAAACTAGCTTTTTGCTCTCTTCCCCAAAATCATCTAAGGCTTTGGCCATGCTGCCAAAGTAAGGTGTTTGGCCTGCTTCTTTTTGTTGTTCTTTTCTTCTGGTAATCTCTAGAGTCTCTTGTTCCGCCAAATTTTCGCTTACCAGAGGAGCAAAGCCTCTTTCAATGTGTTCAGTTAGGCTATCAAAGAGCGAGCGATCAAAAAGTGGTGCTTCGCTTTGGCGAAGGGGAACTTTGCCTTGAACTTTAAAGGCTGAATCTAGGTTGTTTAGGGGTTGTTTTTCTAGGAAGGGACGGGTTTCTTCCGTTATTCTATTTGGCAGTACTTTAAGACCTATTAGGATTGGTCTTTGGATTGGGTTTACTTTATTCATTCTCGTGAAATTTGCTTTACTAAAAAGCGTCATTGTAGCAGCTTTAGTAACTAGCTAAAGAGAAGGCTTTTTTCTTGGGGGATCCCAAGCCCCTGTTTTTTTAAGAACTGAGCTTCAAGAAATAAAACTTTATGGGAGTTTGAGGGCGTGATCCCTCAGATCCCCTCGAGAGCATGGGGAAGGCAAGAAATCATTCCCAGTGCCCAAGCAATGTTTCGTCATAATTGGATCAAAGCTCAGCTTTGGGAATGAATGGAACGAACACGCCAACTCTCCAAACGAGCCAATAGATCAGCTGCCACCCGACTGGCCTGACCCTTCTGGGGATTATCAGCAAAAACAGTTCTGACTATATTCGCCGCCAATGTCGCCCCAGCCAAAATAGCCGCAATCACCCCATTAGTGGTCCGGTAACGAGGACTGAAGACCTTGCTAAGATATGAAAGACTCAACAAGCTCATCGATCCTTTCACCGCCAACCAAGAAGCCTCAGTCAAAGCCGAGCCTTTCACCTCACGTGCTTTCGGATTCAAGAGATGATCGGCTACTAGAGCACTGCCACCCAACAAACTACTCCAAGCTACAGCCAAAATGATCCCCGCCGTACGCTTGCTGAAGAGCTGAGCCAAAGCACCAAAGGATCGGAGCGCCCGCATCTCTTTGCCTAAAGCCGCCCAATTGCTGCCCTTGAAGAAAGACTTTCCACCAGTCAAAAAGAACTTTGCTTCATGAGCCAGCTTAGAGCCAAAGCCAGAAATGTTTTTCAACTGACCACGTGCCACTGGTGACTCAGAGACAGCCCAAGACGTAGCAATCAAAGGCGTTGCCATGTAAAAAGCCTTGTTGATCAAAGTAGCCTGAGCCGGATCGCTGATGAAGAAGTTCAAAAACATCCGGAGCACACACCCCACAAAAGAGCCAGGCCGCGATAAGTCACCCAGAGCAGCACTACCCTCTCCTATACCGTTCCAGAAATTCGGGTTTAAAAGAGCATTGCTCGGCTGATTAGCTGCTGGCAAGCTGGTGATCGCATCTGCATTCGAGTTTCGGTTGAGCCCAATCAATGAAGACAGAACTAAACCGCCCATGCTGAGCGGGGTGATCCAGTTATTGGCGAGGGCACTCACCTTTTCGCCCGAAATCTTTTTTAGTGGTGAAACTAGATTTTTTTCTACGCGCATTTCTTTTTCCGTGTCGGTGTTATTAGCGAATTTTTTTGAATCAAAACAAAAAACTATTGGCTACAACAACAACAGGCCTGAAAAGCTCGATCTAAATCTGCGATCAAATCTTGCTGACTCTCGATCCCACAGGAAATCCTTACTAGCTCAGGCGTGATCCCCGTGGCCATCTTCTCCTCGGCCGGCACACCACCATGACTCATGCTCCAAGGCTGCGCGATCAAAGACTCCACCCCGCCTAAAGAGACTGAGAGCGTAAAGAGCTCAAGCATCTGCAAAAAACCCGGCAAATCGATAGCGCCAGCCTTCAGCCGAAAAGACAAAGTCCCGCCAAAGCCGCTCATCTGTTTTTTTGCTATCTCATGACCGGGATGACTGACTAGACCGGGATAATAGACTTTTTCCACAAACTCGGAAGCTAAAAGATACCCAGCAACAGCTAGGGCATTCTCTTCGTGCGCCCTCATCCGGAGAGGCAAAGTGCGTAAGCCCCGCAGCACCAACCATGCATCAAAAGGACTCTCGGTAAGTCCAAAACAATTGGCGGTGAAACGTAAACGCGCTAAAAGTTCTTCGCTCTTAGCCACCACGATCCCCCCAATCACATCACTGTGGCCGTTCAGGTATTTGGTGCTCGAATGCATCACCAGATCACAACCTAGAGCGAGTGGCTTCAAAAAATAAGAAGAGGCCATCGTATTGTCACAAGCAATTAGCACATCCGGAAATTCTGCTTTTACCTGAAGGCAGAGCTTTTCTAGATCTATTATCTGAAATAACGGATTGGAGGGGGTCTCAATCCAGATCAGCTTAGTGTTCGGTTTGATCGATTTTCGGACAGCCTCAAAATCGTTTATATCGAATAACTGACTAATTTCTAAGCCATGCTGTTGACGCATCCGGCCGCAAAGCCGTAAAGACCCGCCATACATTTGGGCTTGGGTGAGCACATGATCGCCTGCTTGCAGCGAAAGAAAAATCAGTGATGTTGCAGCCATTCCAGAAGCTGTAGCCACTGCTCCAGAGCCGCCTTCCAGCTTAGCGAGGGCAACTTCAAGAGCGTTTCGGGTGGGGTTTGCCGAGCGAGTATATTCAAATTCGGAAACAACACCTAAAGCCTCTTGGTAAAATATAGAGGTCATATAGATAGGCGTCATGACAGCTTTAAAAGTTGAATCGATCGCTGTTCCCTCGCGGGCAGCAGTTGTTTCAAATGATTTTATGGTATTTGTTGTAGTCTTAATCATCGTATTAATATGATTTTAATAATATCACCAAATACTCTCTTAGAGGCCAGTCACAAAGCCAAAAATTAACATGAGCCAATCAAATTTAAAGATCAATTTAAGCACTCTCGGCTGCGCCAAAAACGAAGCTGACTCCGAAAACATGCTCGGACTATTGCAAGCGGCCGGCTACAGGGTGACAGCTTCGCCCCAGAGCGCCGATATCTGCATAGTGAACACTTGTACTTTCATCTCAGGCTCCACCAAACAAAGCCTAGACCGGATCTTGGAAATGGTCGATGAAGGCAAAAAAATAATAGTGGCCGGTTGCCTCGCCCAACGCTACCAAGAAGAGCTCTTCAAAGAAATACCGGAAGTGAATGCCCTGATCGGAACTTCCGACATAGAACGGATCGGCGAAGCCGTACACTGGGTGAACAACAATCCCAGCGCGCAAAAGAGCTTCCTGAATGCCAGTAAGGGCGGCTACATCGCTTCCGCTAAAACTCCTCGCCTGCGGCTCAGTGGGGGAGTGAGCGCCTATGTGAAGATCTCTGAAGGTTGCAATCATCGTTGTACTTTTTGCATCATTCCGCAGCTAAGGGGCGATCTCCAGAGTAGAGCGATGGACGACATAGTGGAAGAAGTTCGTCAACTCGGTGAAGAAGGGGTGAAAGAGGTGATCCTCGTCTCGCAAGACTCGAGCGCTTATGGGCTAGACCTGCATCGTGGCCAATGGCTGCTTGCTGAGCTCTTGCGTCGGCTTGACCTGGAGACAGAAGTGCCGTGGATTCGTTTGATGTATTGGTATCCGGCCGAGGTCACTAGAGCGACGCTTGAGGTGATTGCTGGCTCGAAGCGCATTTTGCCCTATATCGACATTCCGCTTCAGCATTCTCACCCAGAGCTCTTGCGCTCGATGAAAAGGCCGATTAATTCCAAAGCTACGCTGGATATGATTCGAGAAATCTTGCCGCAGGCGGCTATACGAACAACTTTCATCGTTGGTTATCCGGGCGAGACTGAGGAGCATTTCGCTCATCTTATGGACTTTGTGGCTGAGCAGCGCTTTGAGCGGGTTGGTGTTTTCACTTATTCGTCTGAGGAGGGGACTGTGGCCGCTGATCTCCCCAACCCAGTGCCAGAGAAGACTAAAAAAAGCCGGCGAAGAAAGTTGATGGAGCTACAGGCTGGCATTTCTTTGACAAAAAATCGGGCTCTGGTGGGGACTACTGAACAGGTTTTATTGGTTCGGGAGATTGAAGATAATTTGATTGGGCGGACTTGGCGGGACGCGCCGGAGATCGATGGGCAGGTGATTTTGGCTGATCTGAGTGCTGAGAAGCGTCAGAGTTTATTGGGTGAGTTTGTTTCTGTTGCTGTGACTGGGGCTGATGAGTACGATTTGCAGGCGCACTGCATAGCTTAAGTGCCCTAATACCCCTCTGAAGCTTGCGTGTAAACAAGATTAACCACAAAGAGACTAAAGCACTAACGCTAGGCAATAAGGCTCAACCTTGCCACCCCCCTACCCCCTCCTCGGAGGGGGAATTAGAAAGAATTAAGTTTAATGAGGGCCTGCTGCCCTCAAACTCCCGCTGGAAAATACAGTGAAAAACAATGTAAACAAGAAAAACCACAAAGAGACCAGAGCACTCACGCTAGGCAATAAGGCTCAACCTTGCCACCCCCCTACCCCCTCCTCGGAGGGGGAATTAGAAAGAACCAAGTTCAATGAGGGCCTGCAGCCCTCAAACTCCCGCTGGAAGATACAGTGAAAAACAATGTAAACAAGAAAAACCACAAAGGAACCAAAGCACTCACGCTAAGAGATCAGGCTCAGCTCTCATCATTGTCATAATCAGCCTGCTCAAAATCCGTAGGAGCATAAGCCGAACCCTTAGGCGCATAATCTTTCCCCCAATAAGGACTAAAAGCCAAGGTCTGATGCAAAACAGTAGAAGGCGTAATCAAACCAGTTGCACGAAGCAAATCAACCTGTGACTGGTTATAGTCGATGATCGAACGGACTTTATTGATCAAAGCATCGACATAGTTGCGCTGAATATCGAGTAAGTCGATGTTTGTCCCCACTCCATTGGCTAAGCGAATCCGGGCAAGCTTGATAGCCTCAGTAGCTGCATCGAGTTGCTTCTGGGAAGTACCGATCTGTTTTTCAGCCGATTTGCTACGCAAGAAAGATTCGCGCACTTCAGTCTCCACGCTCAGTTTGGCGTTTTGTAGCTCAAAGCTGGCCGCTCTGGCTTCTGCTTTACGCTGATTGATCGAAGAGATCTGGCCAAGACCAAGGCCCCGCCCGATTGTCCAGTCTATACCCAACCCAATAGTCCGAAACTCAATCACATTATTTGGGCGGAAAGCTGCTCCCACTCCACCAGAAACGCTATTTGTGCTGCTGGTAGTGTTGGCATTCAAGGAAAAAGTAGGACCAAAATCAGCGACAGCCTGCCAAATCCGCGTCTTAGCCGCCTGATAGCTGAAACTGCGTCTGGTGATATCCGGTCTATTGCCCAAACCCATCTCCACTAGATCGAAGATTTCATAGTCTTGGCTAACCAAGGTTCTCTTTTTGAGCGCATTTTCCTCTAAAACGAGATTTGTGCCGAGGGGCAGATTGAGAAAATTCAAGAGTCTAATCTCAGAGATGCGGGCCAGTGCTTGCTGAGAGATCAAAGAAAGCTCAGTCTCAGCCATCTGTTCGGTGGCTTGCAGAACGGCAAAACGGGTGCCGACGCCTGCTTGTTCTAGTCTTTCGTTTAGTTGCAGTTGGATTTTGGCTTGTTTGACGCCCTCGATCCGGACTGCTAGCTCTCCTCTGGAGCGCATCACATCAAAATAGCGATTTGAGGCTTCTCTCAACAGATCTTGCAGACTAGAGCCTTGAAACTCGACATTGGCCATCCAGTCATAGTATGAAGCGATCGTGTTGAATACTTCTGAACCGCTCAGATCGTAGTTGATCCCTAGCCCAAATTGATGAAAAGTACGAGTACCACCAGACTGGAAGCCTTGCAATGATCCTCTCGCCGCTTGGATTGAGCGGTCAGTCATGTTGTAGCTTAGAAAAACGTCTGGTAGAAGTCTTGAGGAACTGTTCCAGAAAGCCCAACGGTCACGGATCACCGTCTCGTTCACTACTTTGTAGGGCAGATTTTCTTGCATAGCCCGAAAAAGCGTACTGGAAAGATTTAGCTTGGCTATGCTCTCTGAGCTAATATCGAGCTCTATCGGGTCAAGCATGTCTTTCTGCCAGTCTGTGAGCGGTCTATCCAGTGGGATAGTCTTATCTAGCCTTTTGCCTGCTATATCGGCGTCATCTCCGAAAAAAGGACTGGAGGGGATGGGGGCATTGGGGTCAGTGAGCTCTTCTATTAGCTTGTAGGGATCTTCGGCCGGTGGCAAATTCTCGAAGATACCGAGCGGGTTTGCTGTTGGTTCTTCCACCAAGGCGCTCGGCAGTTGGCGCGCTTGCGCGCTGTATAGGCCTTTGAGCTCCAATGTTGAAGCTGGGGGTTCTAAGGCGATCAGTTCTTGCGTTTCGAGGGAGACAGTGTTTTGGCCTATCTCTTGAGCGAAAACATGGCTGCTCAGACTTACTGTCAGGGCAAGGAGGAGCAGTTGTGAGTGTTTTTTATTTAGGGCGAGCATATTTCTGGGGAGCAGTCACTAAGATATATTTCCCGTAAATTTGGGGGTTATCCCATTTCTCATTGTAGAACCCATGCGAAAAAATTATTTTGCTGTCAAATATTCTTCTTTGAGCGCTATGTAGTTTGCCGCAGAAATTTCCAGATATTCGAGCTCTTCAGAGCTCAGAGCGCGCATTGGGCGGGCAGGAATACCGGCATAAAGCTGGCCACTAGGGATCACTGTCCTAGGAGCGAGCAAGGCACCTGCGGCCAGCATCGATTTCGGTTCCAGCATTGCTCCGTCCATCACTGTAGCTCCCATGCCGACGAAGGCATAGTCACCGATAGTGCAGCCGTGCAAAAGGGCTTTGTGACCGATCGTCACTCCTTGGCCGATGATTGTGGGGTGGGTTTTGCGGGTGACGTGGATCATTGTGCCGTCTTGGATATTGCTGTCTGGTCCTATTTTGATGAAGTTCACGTCGCCCCTTATGACACAGGCGAACCAGACTGAGGAATTATCTGCGATTTCGACATTTCCGATCACATCGGCGCTTGGGGCAATGAAGACTTTTTGGCCGATTCGGGGCAATATATTCTTGTAAGCTATTAGACTCATGGATATTCAAAAACTGACTCTTGTTTGTTTTAGTGTGCTTGCTTGCATTTTAAGCTTTGGGGCTTTATTTATTGCATTTAGCGCTAGTAGATTTGAGCGCAGTCTGACTGAGGGAATCAAGGCATTGCAAGACCGAAAGATCACTTTTGAGGAAAGTGGAAAGTTCACTTCGCTTCCACTTCAGCCTTTGTTCCGTGGGGTGTTGACTTTTGCTTTGAAGCTTATTTTGGAGCGATTTTTGGGGTCTTCTAGGCTGAACTTGACTAAAATTTTGAGACGTTGAGCTCTTTACTGAGGGGATATTAGGGGGCGCAGCCCCTTAAAAAAAGAATTTCCCTAGCCTACAGCGACCTAGAAACTCACAAAGCCTTAGCTAAAACAGATGTCTTCAACAAAAAATTCAAATACTCTCTCTCCTCAAAAGGCAAACTGATCTTATCTAAAAGCCAAACCTCAGAGACCTCACTCCACTTAAAAACTAAAAATGAAGACTCTGCCTCAGCTAAACTCCCCTTCAAACCAGTAAGCACATAATCTCCCCGATGCTCCTCAAGCAGCGTAAAAATCCCCAAAATCTCTAAACGATCCGTCCTCTCACCCAAACAATCAGCCAAATCAAAAACCTTGATCTTCAGCTGGCAAATATGTGCCTCAGAATTCAAACTCTTATAACAAGCCTCAGTAAGCAAACTCCTCACACTAGTAAGAGGCCTACCAAGCTGCCAAGCACTAGCCAAAGCCTGTGCCGATCTTTGTACCTCTGATTCAATAAAATCTCTATCTAAATGCTTTTGCGATAGGAGCATAATCTATTTCCCCGAAGCTGTCTGTCAACACTATTCCCGTCTAGCCTAGACGCTTCATGGGGCTTGCCGCTTCGATAACCTCAATCAAATCTGCAGCACTCTCCACCCCAATAGAAAAACGCAATAGCTCGCGCGCTAAACCAAAACCCCCCACAGCCTCTAGCTCCCCATAATGAGCCAAAAGCACATAAGGACAAACCAAACTAAAAGAATTTCCAAGACTAGGCCCCTTAGCCAAAGCTAGGGCGTCATAGAAGCAACTGGCCGCCTGCTCACCTCCAGCAAGGCGCAAAGAAAAAAGCGACCCAAAACCGCCGCTAGGCGCCAATAGACTCTCATAAAGACCTTTATTAATTAGGCTCGGATGATGGAGCTCTAGCGTCTCAGGCCGGCAAGCCAAATATTCAACAACCTCTAGAGCGCCTCTGTTGCTGGCCTGGACACGCTCAGCGAAGTCTCGCGAGTTTTGCTCCAAGACAATTGCGTCAGCGGCAAAAAGCCTGTCAGTCTCCGAATAATTGCGCAAAAAGACCGCAAAGCGCTCAGCAAAAGCCGATTCTGGATTTAAAATAATGGCCCCAGCTAGAACGTCACCAGCCCCCGAAAAAGATTTGCTGAGACTACACCAAAGCACATCACAATGCGGCAACAAGCGCAGATTGATCGGCGTAGCAATGGTATCGTCAACTATCAATGGGCACTGCTTAGACTGACAGAGCGCAAAAAGACGCCTAAGATCCGTTGTCTTCAAAAGAGGATTGCTGGGCACTTCTGTACAAACCAAAGCAGGGCTGAGCGCCGCAAGCCCCTCAAAATCTGTACAGTCCAAGAGCACACATTCCCCAAATTCTTTCTGAACAGAAAGCGTGTCTGTATAGGGAAAACCAAACTGAACAGCAAGCCTAGAAGAGCTCAGACTAAAAGCCGCCTGCTGCAAGGCAAAGAAAGCGTTCATACCTGAACCATAGAGAAACACAGCGCTACTGTCGACCTGATAGAGACTGGCTAAACGGGCTTTGAGCTTTGTGATTTGTGTGAGAGAATTCTGGGGACTGTTGCCAAACAAAATATCTTTAGCCTGACGGGAGCTGATCATTTCGCCTGTATGCTGCCAATATTTGCGGAGACGGGCGAGCTTTCCCCGCTCAATGACCACATAGCTGAGCCCACCGAGCCCAGTGACAATCTGACCAGAACCAGCACAAAAAGCCAAAGCCCTCTGAGCCGAAACCATAGAGGGAAAAGGCAAACAGGCTTGGTCTGACCTCAAATCAAACTCACTACTAGCCTGCTTGCAAAGAGCCTGAACATAAGGATGCAAGAAAAAACGCGGATAGCCAGCCTGCAGGCTCCCTAAAACTCGCTCTAGACCTTCTTCATAGTCGATCACATCTTGCCAAGCGGGCAAAGAGACAGAGATAGCATGCTCGCTCGCTGGTAACGGCTGACCAAGAGGCTGACTCACAACAAGCCTCCTAGCTTGTACATGGCGAGCGCTCCAGCCACCGCGACATTCAGTGATTCAGCATTGTTGCTCATGGGCAGGGCTAGACGCAGCGCTCCGGAAAAGTCAGCCCAGTGCTCGGCTAGTCCTTGTCCTTCTCGGCTCAAGACGAGAGCTAGCGGTTTGCTTGGCTTGGAGGGTTTGAAATTGCTCAGGCATTCTTTGCTATGGGGATCTAGTAGCACTAGCTCATAGTTGTTTCTGCTCAGTTCTTGTTTGAGAAAGTCTATTGATTTGAGTCTTAAAATTTTCAGTTGGCCAAGATGGCCGGCACAGGCCCGAATTACTTTTAGCGAAAAGGGATCGGCTGTCTCAGGAGCGAGCACCAAGCGTGACCAACAACCGGTAGCCGTTGCTGTCCGCAAGATTGTCCCAACGTTTCCGGGATCTTGGACAGCATCGAGGATCAGGGTGTGTGTAACAGTCTGCGCTTCTGGATTTGGGGCAAAAAAGTGCTCTTCCGAAGCATAAAAGCGTTCAAACAAGCCCACTAGCTTGACCGGTGAACTGGTACTGGAAAAGTTCGCCCAGAGTTTATCTGAGATGATTTCTGGTTTAGTCCCCAGACCTTCCAGTCCATAGAGTTCAGCTTGAAAGGAAGCACTGGTAAAAAGTGCAAGCGGCTGAAAGCTGGCCAGCAAAGATTTTACTGTCTTGCTGCCTTCGGCGAGAAAATACTTCTCCGATTTTTTGCCGCGAGCCAGTTCCTTGGCTATCTGCCAGAGCGAATTCTCTTCTTGAATGACATCAAACATTGCCTTGATCTTTACTGGAAGGTGGTGGTGCAGTGCTGGGCTCGCCTGGTTTAGTGGAACGCATGTCGATCATCTTGGGCAGCTTAAAGCTTCCCCGAGCGCCTCCTAGTGGTCTGCGTGGAGCGGGGAAAGGCTTGCGTTCTTGATTGTTGCCTTCACTGTTAGCTGGGGTAAAAGATTCTCTAGGCTGAAAGCCTCTATTCATCCCTTGGGAATAGCCTTCGTTTTTGGGTTGAGCTTCTGGGCTGAGATCTTCTTCGTTACCGCCTTTGGGTCCCATTGGTCTGGCATACTTGCCGCTTTCATTGGAGACTATCTGCGCTGGTCTTTCTCTTCTGAAGTCCGGTCTTGTTCCTCCAAACTTGCGCCCCCTACTCGGTTTAGAGGGGAGAATACCGATTTGTTTATAGCTTTGCAGGGTCATATTGTCTGCTAATAGGCCGCAGGAGATTTCGAGGAAGGCTGATTTTACATAGTTTTCCAGCTGGCCTTTTACGCGCATCAGGAAAGTCCCTTTTTTGTCTTTTTTGTTGCGCTTGATCTGTAGGTAAAACTCTTGCTCTTCGACGTTCCATTTGTGCAGTGCGCCACGGATCGAAAAGATGGTCTCATCTATTGCCAGATAGTTTATGTCTTCTTCGATGGGGGCTATTGCGTTTAGCTCTTCGTCTTCCAGCGATTCATGGAGTTCTTCATCATTTTGGATATCGCGGGCTATTTCGGCTGAGGCTGCTCTCAGTTGGGCGCGGAGCGCTTCATTTTGGCCATTGTCTTCTTCGCTGGCTTCTTGGGCTTGGTCATTGCCTGTTCTGCGGAGAAATTTGATTTGGAAACGCAGTTCTGGTTGAGTTTTTGGGTAGACTGTCCAGTTTTGGAGGGTTCCTACATAGACTTCGCTATTTGTTTCCAGAAAGCGGATCAGACATTTGTTGTAGATCACTGAGGGCACTTCTGTTCCGTCTTCTAGGATCAGTTTGCCGTTGCCGAAGCTTTCTTCGCCGGGTGAGAATGAAGCACGAACGAAGCCTATTGCTCTGTATTCGTATTCTGCTGTTGGGGGTGGGAGAGAGTTCATGGACTGGGTGGTCATTTATCTTTTAGAGAGATTATACTCCGGTTGGGAGATTCTTTTTTGGGGGGACTGCCGTCACCAAAGCAACCTCAGGCTTTGAGAGAAATAATTAAAAATTCAGCTCAGCCTTGCTTCGCTCTCAACTCGTCCAACAACTTGAAATTTGTCAATTCAAAAGTAATAGGCGTAATAGAGACAAAACCCTTAGCCGTCATGGTCACATCGGAATCAGGCTGCGGATCAATCCCTAAAAGATCACCGGAAAGCCAGTAGTATCTCTTTTGCCTTGGGTCCAAACGCTCATCGTAAAAATCTTTATACATTCTCTCCCCAAGCCGAGTAAGAGTCAAACCCTTGCACTCTTGAGCACTGATAGCCGGAATATTCACATTGAAAAGCGTATTGGCTGGCCATACCGGCAAAAGCTTCGATAAATACTCCAAAACTGCCGGTACATGCTGAGCTGGCTCATCAAAACTATGATCGCGATACTCGCCCAAACTAAAAGCGACGCTCTTGACCCCATAAATAGCTCCCTCAACGGCCACACTGACTGTGCCGGAATACATGATGTCTGCGCCCATGTTTGGGCCGTGATTGATCCCCGAAACGATCAAATCTGGCTTAGGGTGCAAAAGATGATTCAAAGCGATCTTCACACAATCAGTCGGAGTGCCGTCTATCGCATAGATCTCCTCACAACCAGGAATGAAACCCGCCGGCAACTGCTCTACCCGCAGCGGTCTATGTAGTGTAAGCGAATGGCCGGTAGCGCTCTTTTCTTTGTCAGGAGCGACAACGCAGACTTGGTGGCCTTGAGCGACAAGCACTTTGCAGAGCGCTTTGAGGCCCGCAGCATGGATGCTGTCATCATTGGAGACTAAAATTCTCAGTTTTTGCAAGTATCTAAGGCATTAATCAGTATTTTTATTTTTGATCGAAATCAAAGCGAAAAGTGAGGAAAGCCCGAAAAGAGTCAGGAAGACCCCAATAATCTAAAATATAAACAGGCTTAGCCCGAAGATCATGGGAAAATACATAATAATCACTTAATATGCCCAACCGAGCGAACCTAGCGCAATTCAGCGAAAAGATCTTGGCCAAACTGAGCGCCGCCCTGCTCGCTTTTGACCATGAAGGGCTGCTCTATGCAAACGAAAGCGCTAAAACTCTGCTCCAACTCCCCCCATCAGGCGAGCTCGGACCCTATGCTGCCGGCCTTCGGGATCTACTAGCCCTAAATATAGACGGCTACAGTCGAGTGCTCAGTGACCTGCCCTCAAAGCCACTGGTCTGTAATCTTCATCTCATGGGTGATCTGCAGGTGATCGAAGCCAGTGAAGCCGCTGAAGGCAGGCTAGGAGAAGTGAGTCACGAATTGCGTCGCCCTCTCACCAATGTCAAATCGCTAGTAGACACGCTCTATCTGTGGGGGGCTGGTGAAGATCCGGCTGTTCGCCCGAAGTTTTTAGGACAACTACACTCAGAAGTGGAAAGGCTGACCAAGCTCCTTAACGAGCTTCTAGACCTCAGCCGCATGCAGGCTGGCTCAGTACCGCTCCATTACAAACAAATCTCTCTCTATGCGCTAGTAGAAGCAGCGATTAGCGTTTTAGCCGAGCAAGCAGCTAAAGCGAATGTAGAGCTCAAAAACGAAATCCCGCCAGAGTTTGTGCTGGTGGCTGACCTAGACAAAGTGGAACGCATAGTCGAGAATTTGATCGAAAACGGTATTCGCTACAACAAAGCGGGCGGCAAGGTGACAGCTAGGGTGAATGCTGCTCAGGAAAATTCTTTTAGCGTGGAAGACACGGGCATCGGCATTGCTGAGGGCAACATGAAGATCATCTTTGAGCGTTTCAAGAGGATCAACAAGAGCATTCCGGGGACAGGTTTGGGTCTGTCTATAGTCAAGACCATGGTTGATTTGCACAATGGCAGCATTTTGGTGAGCTCAAAAGAGGGGGTTGGGACTACATTCACTGTCACTTTACCTACTAAAAAGCTTGCGGCGGCGCCCCTTTAAGCCCGGTAAAGCCATCACCCAGTCGGCTAGATGGTGAACAAAACTAGCACTGACAGTCCCAAGCACCAACCAACACAAAGGCTCTTTCAAGCTAAATACTCGCTCTAGACCAAGGTCTTTGGGGGGAATACCAAAAAAACTGAAAATCAAAACAACAATTAGCCCAACATAAATTAAACGTAAAACAGGCCCAAAAAGTGAATCATGACTCTGGCTCGCAAAAGATCTGTGACCCCCAAGGCTCTGATAAGGCTTCCAAATAAAACGCAATAGCCCCCAACGCTTGTAAGGAAGACTCTTGCTATCGAGATCGGGCCCAAACATGAACCCCCCAAAGAGATGACCGGCCAATAAAGTGCTGAGCAAAATCCCATCCAAACCAAAACAAAACCCACCTAGAGCCAAAGGTAAACAGGAATAGAGTGTCAATTTGTCATGTGTTTTTCCGCTTGGCATATAGCTCAAATTCCCTTTATCTTCTCAATTCTTCCCTGCGCTCATTAAGCCCTGCTTAGCGCTGAGCAAAACAGGGTACATAGTACTTCTAGAGGATTTATATTCGGCCATGCTCTCTCAACAAAGAAACAGAAGAGGTTCAATTCTGGCACCAGTAGCCTATTTGCTGCTTTTGATGGGGGCTTTTTTGATAGTGATGTTCATCAATGACGTCTCAGGACTGATGACTTCGCTAAACCGCGTGAAGTCTGCCGCTGACGCTGCTTCGCTCACTGCCGCCAACGAACTGGCCTCTTTGCGTGATTCGGAGCTTGGAATGGGTGATGCGGCTGTAGTCGGTAATGCTGCCCGCGACTTTGCAGATAGTTATTATGCGCGGACTTGCGCCAGTGCGATCTCTGGAGCATTTGCAGAGGCAGGGAATCTTCCACCGAATGCAACTCGTATTAATGAGCCTGAGTGTCTTGCTATGGTCTATGCCAAAGCTTCTTCACAGCTGATTCATCCTTTGCTCAGAGATGGCGCTACTGTCCCAGCCAACGCCGCTACTGCCCTTCCCGGATTGACACCCAATGCAGCTGGCTCCAGCCGCAATCTTTGCTATACGACCACTGGCACTTTCTTTGCTGCAAATAACTGCGGAGGCCCAGCGGCACTAGCACCGATCATGAATTTGACTTGGCGCTTTCAGGTTGCTCCCTACAACGATCCTCTATGTAGGCAAGCTGCGCCAGCAGCTAATGATGTTGATAAAGATTTTTGTGTGGTGACCACTATCACCTTCGACAATGAGCCATTGTGGACTAGAAACCTCGCTCCCTTTGTGGCTGTGCGGGGAGTGATGGGTGGGCGGGAGATAGTCTCGAAGGCTGTAGTGCTTAGGCCAAGAGTTGTCACTATAGCCAATACCAGTCCTCTTAGCAAGTTTCAGGTTGCTAACGCTGCTGGTCAGACTCAGCTGGTCAATGATTATCAGCGCTCGGGGAATCTTGGTAGTGATGCTATTTTTCTAGAGACTTTCGTTCCTTAAAAAATCTTTGGACTGACTGTAGATTTAGAGATTATTTATCTTAATGGGCTGGCGCCCCTTAACAACCCCTGAGCTTCTTGAAGAGCAACTTGGCCCCTCTTGAGATCAAACAAGCAATCACTTGGCTTTCTTTAGGCTGTCTTATACTCTCCCAGCAACAAAGCGGGTTTGGGGGAGTAAGCCCTCCATTACAAAATAATTCTTATTAACTACAGTGGACAGAGAAATTCCCAGATCACGGGAGGTTATTTGAAAACATTAATGATGAGGGGACCTTCGGCCCCCTCAAACTCCCCCTAAATTGAATTGTTCTGTGTTTTCTACACAACCCCTGAGCTTCTTGAAGAGCACCTTCAGGAATAAAAAATTTTTTGAAATGTCAAAGAATCGAAACAGTGACATTGAATGCACCCGTATAAGCCCCCGGTGCAGTGCGCCGCAAATCAAGCTGACTCTCGTCAATGTCTCCAACAAGCTGCAAATCTGCCTGCCACGGAAGACCAGCAACCTGTCCACTCCGCCTTAAAACCGGATCGCTAATCTCCATCCTGCTCCCCCCAATGCTCTTCGAACCAACTATCCCCCGCAAATCAACATAAACTCGATTGAGGCCGTTCTGGAGCTCCACCCGCGTCGGGAAAATCTCAACCTTCATCCTAGTAGCCAAGCCGCCACAACGCCGCCGAAAATCACAATTGCTATAAATAGCGCCATTTATGAGATAGTCACTGCTCGCTCTAGCTCTATGTAAAACCAAATCCTCAACATTCAGTTCATGTGTGAAATCACTTTTGCCGAGATTGGCGTTGAAAAAAAGCCCACCACCAGTTGGAGCATTGATGGCCAAAGCCACTACCGGAGGCACAAAGATCTCAGCAGCCACAGCTTGCAGGCCGACAGAAAGCGCAAAAAAAGCCCCTAAAAAATAAGCTCGCATAAAATCCATTATAGTTTGTTCATGCGTAGCCTTTGGCTTCAAAAATCAGTATTGGTCTTCGTGGGAATTTGCCTGCTGAGAGCGGAAAGCCACGCTCAACCCACAAATGATTTCAGCCCCGTCATGCTCCCTCAGATTTCTTTCACCCAAAGCCAACGCTTCAAAATACTGGCCAGCCCAATAGAATCGAGCACCAGCTACAAAGTGACCCCCGAAGAGCTGCTTCAAGCCAATAGTTTCAAGGACGGCAATAGCAGCCTAAAACCGGTCTTTCGTTTTGTGGGATTGATTCGTTTTAGTAAGCCAGAAGATGCAACAGAATGCACAGTTAGGCTCAAACAAGACAAACTAAACCTCCTGAACGCTGACGGCCAGAAGATCGTTGTGTCGCTGAGAGGCACTGTCGGCAATGCTCTGCTGAACAGAAGGCCAGTCTATCCCAAGCTCGACGCTCGCGGGGAGGTGCGATATGAGCTGGAGGGGCACTGGGCGCAAGGGGCTTTTGCTGATTTGGAGCCGGGAGAGTACAAAAACAATCAAGCAGAAGATTTGCTGGCTGTCGATTGTCTCTAGAAAGCTAGAGTAAAATACTTTTTTAGCCAACTGACAAAACATGAAACTATACATAGACTCAGCCGTAATCGAACAAGTCCGTGAGATCGCAAGCTGGGGTATTTTGAGTGGGGTGACTACAAACCCAAGTCTGATCGCCAAAGCCGGTGGAGACTTCAGAGATACGATAGTGCAAATCTGCGATCTGGTACAAGGACCTGTCAGTGCTGAGGTAACCACTGAGACGGCCGAGGAGATGTTTCGTGATGGGATGGAATTTTCCAGCTGGGATCCGGCTGTGGTGGTGAAGCTACCGACGACCATTGAGGGTTTGAAGGCTTGTTCTAGTCTGGCTGGCAAGGGCATAGCGGTGAATATGACACTTTGCTTTTCGCCGAATCAGGCTTTGCTTTGCGCGCGGGCGGGGGCGGCTTATGTCAGTCCTTTCATTGGGCGGCTTGAAGATATCAATCAAGATGGGATGGGGATCATTGCAGATATCGATGAGATCTTTTCCAAGCATAAGATCAAGACTGAGATCATTGCGGCGAGCATTCGGACTGCTTATCATGTCACTCAGGCTGCGCTTGCTGGGGCTGATATTGCTACTATTCCGCATTCACTTTTTTCTAAGCTCATTGCCCATCCGCTCACTGATTCTGGTTTGGTGCAGTTTATGGCTGATTGGCGAGCTAGTCAGCAAGGCTGAGCCTGATCGCTTAGCTTGAGTGGACAAGGTGCCGAGCTTTGACCGAATTAGGGGGAGTCATTTCACTCGTTTCTTTAGGGGGTTTTTTAGCTCTTGATTCAATTCAAGATCTTAGGGGGTCTTAGGGGGCTGCGCCCCCTAATGGAATTTAACTTCCCTAACCTACAGTAAGCTAAAAATTGCCCTTTCACTGTAGGTCATAGAGATCTTTTATGAAGCGGTTCCCAGCAACAAAAACAAAATAATTATTCAATAAACACCTAAAAAGGCAAACTAATCTAATGCCACCCCAAAAACTACTAAAGCTCAAAAACTATCAAGTCCACTCAGTAACAAGCGCCCACCAAGGAAAAACCAACGCCAATATCATCACCTGGGCCATGCAGAGCGATTTAGGGGGAACAATGATCACCATCGCCCTCTACAAAACTGACCTCACAATAGAACTGGTCCGCTCCTCCGGCATCTTCAACCTCAACTTTCTGGCCACAAAACAAACTAAACTGATCAGCTCTCTAGGCCGCAAATCTGGACGCGAACGCGACAAGCTAAACAAAATCCCCCACGGCTTCGACGAGAGAAACTGCCCCTACCTAAGCGAAAGTCTCGGATATTTGCGCTGCGCGCTTCACGATCAATGCGACTCAGTCGGCCATCAGATCTTTGTGGCTACTGTGCTCGGTCAGGTCTGGCTAAATCCTCACGCTGAGCCTCTTTTACTTTCTGAGCTGCGTGAAAAAGGACTAGTGAGGGGATGAAAGCTCTCTAAGCAAAAGCAGACTTGGCTCCCTGCCAATAGTTTCCCTTGTAAGCCGCCTCAGTAGCCTCGAACATTCGATCGATAGTCCGCTTAGCGCGAGCAAAGAGACCATCAGGGACGCCATACTCGGGAATCTCGATCGGATGCACCAGCTTTTCGAGCGCATTGATCACCGTCTCCAATCTGTGATATTTCATATTCGGGCAGAGTGGGTTGGGGAAAGTGAGCAAAAACTTTTTCTGCGGGAGGTCAGCTTGCATGCGCCGAATCAAACCATGCTCTGAGAGCACAATAATCTCTTCTTGGGGACATTCTTCGGCAAATTTGTAGATTTGAGAGGTGCTTCCCACAAAATCAGCCATAGCCCATACGCTCGGATCGCATTCCGGATGGGCGATCACTACAGCTTCTGGATGAGCTTCTCTCAGCCTAGTGACCTCATTGGTGGTGATTTGGTAGTGAGTAGGGCAAAAACCGTCATAGATGTGCAATTTTTTCTCGGGGATTTGGCTCTGCACCCAAGCTCCAAGTCCTTTATCTGGCACAAAAATCACTTCTTGCTCGCTCAGTGAACGGACTATCTCAACGGCATTGGTGCTGGTGCAGCAGATATCTGAGAGCGACTTGACGGCGGCAGAGGAGTTTATGTAGCAGACCACAGGGCAGCCTGGATGTTGGGCTTTGAAGTCTAGCAGGTCTTGGGGGACGATCATATCGGCCATTGGGCAGCCTGAGGCTAGATCTGGCAGCAACACTAGGCGTTCGGGGTTTAGCAGCTTGGCTGTTTCGGCCATGAAGTGCACGCCACAGAAGACGATGATTTTGGCGTCTGTTTGGGCTGCTTTCCGTGATAGGGCAAGGCTATCGGCGACACAGTCTGAATAGCGCTGGATTTCTAGGCGTTGATAGATGTGTGTCAGTAAGATTGCGTTGCGCTCTGCGAGCAGCTCTCTTACCTTCTGGCCAAGGATTTCGGTGTCACGAGCTAGGGGATTATTGGCGAGGTTCAGTTCGCTTTTGCTGATCATAATCTCAAGTATATTCGTATCTTGACGCTTTGGATTGTTCGGGGCTTTTCAGGGGGGTGTTAGGGTTCGCTAGCCGCTTAGAGTAAATATTTCCAGAACCTTAAATTCTCTTCATTTTGAGTTCAGCTCAAGATACTTTCTGACTTATCACAGTGTTATATAAAAAATTCTCTATAAGATAGGTCCAAAATATGTTCTCAGCTATACCAACAGCCCTCGCTTGGGGTAGTGCAATCATCCTCCCTCTTTTAGCAGTCAACCAAGCCCGCTCGACTATAGGAGAAGAAAATGGCTTAGGTCAAGATTTTTTTAGATCATTCAAAGACGAACGCCTCTTAGAGCTTGGAAACTTCGAAAATGGCTTCGGTCTTTTCACCCCAAATGCCGCCAAAATGGCCAATGAAGTGGGCGTCAACACTCTCAATATCGCCAATCGTCGCCTAGGACCAGGCAGCGAAGGGCTAGACTTCGACTCAAAATACACCGAATTCCGGAATAAAGTAATAGCAAACGATCTACGAGACAAACAGATCATCACCGAACAAAAATGGGCCGATAGAGGAAGCTCTCTCTTGCACGCAGCCGCTGGAGCGGGAGCTGGCGCTTTGGCTGGCTTTGCCATCGGCTTTATACCGGGGATGATGATTGGGACTGTCTTGGCGGGACTAGGAGCGGCTAAACCACATGTCGACAGTCCGCTATTGCGTTATCAGTTCATCAAGCAGCTTCAGGCCAACATTCGCGCTGGTCGGGCTAGCGATCCTCTTACGCAAAAAGCGCTCACTCACCTTGCTAGCAAATCGGGGATCAGTTATATGGAGTTGCAGTCACGGCTCAATGCTCCTATTGAGAAGCCTTTGTTAGAAGACAAGCAATTGGTGGCTGATATCGGAGAGTTCTTAATTGAGAACATGGCCACTTACCGCAATGCTGTGCTTGAGTCATTGCCTTTACCTAAGGAACTTAAGGGTGCTGCTGTTGGGGTGACTGATGGGGCTTTGGGGATTGGTCGGAAGTTTCTTGTCGGTGATCCTAGGCCTGAGAAGGCTAAAGCTTAGCGAATTTAGCTTGGTTTTTCCTCTTCCTCTGCTCCTAACGGGAGCTTGAGTCTTAGTTTTTACTGGAGTTAAAAGAAATATTTTGTGCGGGCGAAGAGACGATTTCCCCCATTTATCTTCCAGCGGGAGCTTGAGGGCGGCAAGCCCTCATAAAACTTTTGATTCTCTCTAACTCCCCCTACGAGGAGGGGGTTGGGGGGTGGGAAGCAGATCAACACAAAGGGATTAATGAATAAACTCCCAGTGCTTGTAAAAAATCCGGTTGAAATTAATGAAAACAACCTGCACCAACTTCACCATCAAATCCATGAACCTAGGCGCAAAAGTCGGTCTTAAAATATCCACAAAAATACAATACCGTGGCTGATCCGATCCGTTACAAGACTGATGCAGCAAAGTATCGTCAAATATAAACAATGGCTCTTTGTGCCAAATATGCCGCCGCCGCCCAACCTGTATATAAACACTGTCATCATTGACCGGCGTAAAGTTATAGAGCAAACGCAAAGTCGCTCTCAAAGGACCAAAATGAGCCGCCGTAGCTTGGCCAGCATTGAAGACAGACACCCCAATCGTCCTGATGTGTTTGTACTGGGCGTGAAACTCGGGGATAGTGAAGCTGTTTTCGATGTTTTTGTCATACCACTTGAAAAAGATCATCCCCTTTTGCTTGCCTTTTACTTTCTCGGCTAGCTCACTGAAAATCAACTCTTTTTTCGCCTCAAAAGTACCGATCAGCCCTTTCACCTCAGCCTGACACTCATCGGATAGATCGCTCAGCTGGTAAATATAACGATTTCCCCAGCAAAACAAATCCATCAACAAATTGAGCGGCGCTAGATGCCATGTAGTGCGCCCGCTTTTCAGGAAATATTTGAGGATAGTTTCGCGGTCAAGATTATCGTTGCGCTTGATGTCGACAAAACCACAAAATAAATAAAAGAGAAAAGCCCCTATGAGCCCCCAAAGAAGTGAAAGAAAAAAGGAAAAATCGAAAACCATGACTCTCTATTCTAGCTGAGCGCGCTGGAGACTAGCCGAAAAGTCGTGATAAATGGTCTTGTACTGAGTGTAAGTATCGAGAGCCAAAAGCCCACCTTCGCGCGAGCCATTGCCCGACTTTTTCCAGCCACCGAAAGCACTGGCTCCCCCACACTCAGCCCCAATGGTCGGAGCATTGATATAAACTATTCCTGCCTCTAGATCCCGAGCGAAGCGCTGTGCTTGACCGATGTCTTGCGAATAGACCGAAAGCGACAAGCCAAACTCTGAATCGTTAGCAGCCTGAAGAGCTTCTTGGGGAGTATCGACTAGACAAACAGCCAAAACAGGCCCGAAAACTTCACTCTGCCAGAGCTCAGATTTGAGATCGTGAATGAGAACAATACTCGGTTCATAGAAACTCCCACCCTCTAGTCCAGCACCAAGCGCCTGCTTACCGCCACACAAGAGACTAGCGCCAGCGGCGAGCGCCCGATCGACATAGCCTTGCACACGCGGGATTTGGCTTTCGTCTATCAGTGGCCCGATCTCCGTTTCCGGTTTTAGGCCATTGCCCAGTTTTAGGTTTTTGGTTTTGGCTAGCAGCTCATCCAGAAAGCGCTCTGTCCAGCTCGATTTTTCTAGAATCAATCTACTGGTAGATGTGCAACGTTGGCCGGCCGTCGCAAAAGCACCCCAAAGCACACCCTCAAGAAGCAAGTCACGATTGGCGTCAGCGAGAGCCACTATGGCGTTTTTGCCACCGAGCTCGAGCGAGCATTTTTTTAGCTTGGCGCCACAGCTAGCCGAAAGCTGCTCGCCCACCGGTACTGAACCGGTGAAGCTAATCACTGGCACCCGCGTGTCGCTAGCCAGCTTTGCGGTTATTTCTTTGCCCGCCAAAAGCACTTGACCGACAGCGTGGGGTAACCCAGCCTCATGCAGTAAAGCCACAAGGGCGTAGCCGGAAAGAGGCGCTTTTTCAGAAGGCTTGAGGATAAAAGAATTTCCGGCAATCAAGGCCGGCGCGATCTTCCAGCTTGGCACTGCAAGAGGGAAGTTCCAGGCCGTGATCAGGCCACAAACCCCAATCGGCTCACGGATTGTGCTGATAGTCTTAGCGCCCAGTTCACTCTGGCCAGTGATCCCATAGAGTCTACGTCCTTCACCGGCGAAAAAGAGCAGCGTATCGATCAGCTCTTGCGTTTCGCCACGCCCTTCGAGGATTGGCTTGCCTGTTTCACGGGTCACCAGTTGGGATAGTTCTTCCTTGCGCAAAATCGCCAACTCGGCTGCTCTGTAAAGTACTTCGGCGCGCTTGGGGGCTGGAATGCTCTTCCACAGCTGAAATCCCTCTTGCGCTGCCGTGATCGCTAGCTCTAGATCTTCGCTTGTACCCAGTTCGCCGGTCACTACTAGGTCTGAGCTATCGGCGGGGTTTCTTTTCTCGAAACGCACTCGGCTTTGGTTTTCATCTCTTTGCTTAGCCAGTAGGCTTGTGATTTGTTTGGTCATTTTGTGCTCTCCTTGGCGGCTTTGAGAATAATATTGGCGCCCTGCCAGAGATCTTCTCTGGAAATATTCAGCGATGGAATCAAACGTAGCGTGTCGTTATAAGTGCCACAAGAGAGAAGCAGTACGCCTTGAGCAAAACAACTGGATATTATTTTTTCCACCTGCTCAGAGCTAGCAAACTGCAGACCGATCATATAGCCATAGCCACGCACTTGCGCTAAAGATCCTAGTTCAGTTTGCAGAAAATTCATCAACTCAGTGCCTGTCTGGGCAACATGAGGGATTAGATCATCTCTCTCCAGAATTTCCAGCGTCTTATGGGCGACAGCGCAAGCAATCGGATTGCCACCATAAGTAGACCCATGCGATCCGGGCAACATTTGACTCATCAGCTGACGGCCAGCGACAAAAGCACCGATCGGCATCCCGCTTCCTAAGCCCTTAGCAAGACACAAGATATCGGGAATCACTCCGTAATGCTCACTAGCAAACCATCTGCCGGTACGGCCTATGCCACTTTGTACTTCGTCAGCGATTAGCAAAATGCCGTGTTGGTCGCAGAGAGAGCGCAATTCCTGAAAATAATTATGTCTATGATTGGGGAGCGGAACATAACCACCCTCGCCTAGCACCGGTTCGATGATGATGGCGGCAATCGATTCCGGTGGCAGATTTTGCTTGAAAGAGCGCTTGAGTTGTTCAAGGCACTCGAGAGAACAAGTACTGGGTTCTTTGAAGACTGGACAATTCCAACAATTCGGATAATCGTAAAAGTGCACTCCAGCCAAGAGCGGATCGTAATGCGAACGATAGATGGTCTTCGATGAAGAGAGAGAAGTGGCCCCCATAGTCCGGCCATGAAAAGAACCACGGAAGGCGACGATGTTTGGTCTTCCTTTGTTGGCTTGTTTGGCTAGTTTGATCGCTCCTTCGACGGCTTCGGCGCCACTATTGCAAAAGAAGCTTTGCGCTTCTTCCATGGGGGCAACGGCGCTCAGGCTTTTTGCTAGCTCGGCGTTGCGTTGGTGATAGCTGACTACGCTAACGTGAATCAATTCGGCTGCTTGTCTCTGTATCGTCTCTACTATTTCTGGGTGACAATGACCGAGTTGGTTGACCCCTATACCAGCTGTGAGATCTAAGTATTTTTGGCCGTCTATAGCGTGAATATATGATCCCTTGGCGCTGGCGGCAACGATTGGGAATACTCTTTTCAGAGCTGGGGCACTATATTCTTTGTCTTTTCGAATGAAATCTGTTGTTTGGGGGCTCACTTCGCTCATGAATTCAGCTTAACAAATTTGTTGCAAAGCCGAGCTTCGATCCATTTGGAGGCAGTCATTGTTTTGGTTTCTTTTGAAGACTTTTATTTTTCCTTGCAAGTCTCAGGGGGAGTTTGAGGGCTGCGTAGCAAGAAGCCCTCTCATAAATGAGACCTCCCTAACCTAACAGTGACTAAAGTAAGACTCTTGTCATGAAAATGACGAACACCAAAAGAATCAAGCCTCTTGTCTTATCCTTGAAAACAGAGGCAAATAAATCATGAATGAAGAATTAATCCAAAAAACTCTGAAAATCTTTGACGAAAATCCCTCCGTAAAACAAAAAGCCCAAGCCTACTTCGACCAAAACCAAGCAGCCCAAATCTACACAGAAATCTGCCACGAAGAAAATTGGCCACTGCTCCTAGATCACCTCACAGTCAGAACCCTAGACGTAGAACGCTCAGCCCAAAAATATCTAGCAGAAGGCTGGAGCTTCTCCGAAAAAGTTGATTATCGAGCCGAAGGCTGGTGGGCAAATGTCTACAGACACCCAGTAATGACAGCAGTCTTCATCGATCAGGCCTACCCCGACAAACCAGAACACATCATCAAAAAATGGGTTGAGCGCTTTGGTGAAGACGAATACCACCACATAGCCATGCTCTTGCCCCCAACGATCGAAATCGAAGTAGCGATGATCAAGCTGGAAGAGAGAGGAGTGACTTTCCCTGGGACAGTCACAGGCGGGCGGGGCAGTATGCTTAGACAGATTTTCAGTGCAGCTCAAACCAAAGCTGGAGAGGCTTTTTCTGTTTTGGAGTTAGCGCAAAGATCGACTGATCCGGAGACTGGTGAGCTTTATCTGGGTTTTATCAGTGAGCAGGCTGATAGCTTGATGAAAGACAGCACCAAACTTAGTTTGGATCAGCTGGATCGAGCTACGGACTGACAGGCTTCCTGTATCTTTTAGTCTCTTTCAGGATTCAAAGGGGGTTTGGTTCTCATAACCACCAGTAAAAACCAAAACCCTTGAAGCTCTCTCACTTATAAACAAACACATTTGGATTTCTGAAAAGCTAGCTAAAATAGCAAAGCCATATAAGTAAACCTAGAATCATATAAACATGTTCAAAATTCTGATCACAGATCCCCTAGACCCCCAAGGACTAGCTATATTCGATGGCTTCGCTGACCTAGACTATGCACCCGGTCTCAGCAAAACAGAAATCATTGAGCGCATTGCAAGCTATGACGGCCTGATGGTGCGTAGCGGCACAAAAGTTGACGCCGATATCATCCACGCCTCCTCAGCCAAACTCAAAGCAATTGGTCGAGCAGGCGTAGGCGTAGACAACATAGACCTTAAAGCTGCCACCGAAAAAGGCATAGTAGTAATAAACTCCCCCGACGGCAACACCAACTCAGCCGCCGAACACACCATAGCGATGATGCTCGGTCTAGTGCGCCAAATAGCGCCAGCAGCAGCTAGCATGCAGAGAGGCGAGTGGCGCCGCAAAGACTTTCTCGGACAAGAACTTAGAGGCAAAACGCTCGGAATAGTAGGTCTCGGTAAGATCGGATCGCGAGTAGCCGAAATAGCCCAAGGTATAGGCATGAAACTACTGGGCTACGATCCGTTTCTGACCGCTGAGCTCGCTCTAGAGATGGGAATAGAGCTGATAGCGCTCGACAATCTCTTTACGCGGAGCGATTTTATCACCCTGCATATACCAAAAAACCCCCAAACAGTAGGCATCATCGGGGAAAAAAGCTTAGCTCTGATGAAACCCGGTGTCCGGATCATCAACTGTGCCCGTGGTGGCCTAGTCGACGAGCAGGCTCTCATCAAAGCAATTCAGGAAGGGAAAATCGCCGGAGCCGCGCTCGATGTCTTCGACGAGGAACCGCTGAACCCCAACAGTGAGCTCTTGAAGCTAGAAGGCAAAATCCTCTTGACTCCGCACCTAGGAGCCAGTACCGAAGAAGCGCAGCTAAATGTCGCCCTTGATGTCGCTGAGCAGATGAAGGTGGTCTTGCGCGGGGAATTCTCGGCTAATGCCGTTAACCTACCAAAAGTGGCCGCTTCCGCTTTTGCTGAGCTCAGGAAGCCTATACAACTTGCCAAATATCTGGGGGCTTTCTTGCGGCGACTAACTCAAGGCGAAAGCCTGAAAAGCTTGCAGCTGGAAGTGGAAGACGAGCTGGCCAGCAAGGATCGGTCTGTGCTTTGCTTGGCGGCGGCTGTTGGCTATTTATCGCAAGACTTTGAGTGTGTTTCGCTGGTGAACGCCAAGCTATTGCTTGAAGAACGAGGGATCAAGCTCGCCCAAATCGCCGCCCTCAGTAGGAGCGATTATGCCCGGGAGATCACCTTGCGCCTGCGCACAGACAAGCGCGAATACACTCTCTCAGCAGCCTTTATGAGCGGCGATCAGGTGATGCTGACTGGCCTGAACGGCTATCGCTTTTTGATGACGCCAGCTAGACATCTTTTGCTGACCGCTCACGAAGACCAGCCTGGTGTGATTGCTCGCATTGCGAACTATTTAGGGGAAGCCAAGATCAATATTTCCGGCATGACTTTGGGGCGGAAAGATGCCGAACAGAGAGCGCTTATGCTTTGTAGCTTAGACGAAATAGTCCCTGAGTCTGTCTTGGGGAAAATAGCTGCGCTGGAGCCGATTGACAAGGTCTTTTATTTGGGTTTAGAGGAACTGCCTTAGGGAGATTGAGTTTTTCAACTGAGTGAGCTGCGCTTTCCCTTCCTCAATGGGTGTTAGGAGGCAATCAAGAGCCGCGTGTGCTCTCACTAGGAGACGCTATTCACCTCCTTAAGAAAAGACACTTCCAATAACCTCAAGTGAGCCTAAAGCTTGATCACCTGAAAATCCCGTTCAGGATGAATATTCAATGAATTTAACGTAAAAAAAACCTGAGCGCTCTCAGGCAAAGCCCCCAGCAAACGCCCTTGCCGACCCTCATCTAGCTCAGCCAAAACATCATCGAGAAGGATCAGTGGGCAATGGCCGAGTTTTTGAGAGACTAGATTGACCTGCAAAAGTAACAGACTGAGCGCCAATGTCCTCTGCTGTCCTTGGCTGGCTACATGCCTAGCTTCTATACCGGCAAAGAGCAGCTGTATATTGTCGCGATGGGGACCTAGTGAGCTGCTGCCTCGTCCTATGTCCTTTTCGCGCGCCTCGGCAAGACCTTGAGCCAGATTGCCCGCTTCGGTCTGAGGGCTATAAGCAAAAGAGACTAGTTCCCCTTTGTCCCCTTCAGTTCCGGCGATCGAATAGTAGTGTTTTTGGAGTGTTGTGGCTTGCCCCTCGCAAAAAGCTTGACGTTTAGGCTGGATTATTTTGGCTTGGCGAGCTAGTTCTTCCTCCCAAATCTCGAAGTCTAGTGCCGCAATCCGCCTTCCTTGCGCTTCACGGAGCAATCTATTGCGCTGGGCAAGGGCTTTTTCGTAGATTAGCAGTGCTTCGGAGTAGAGCGGATCGGCTGCCGAGAGCAGTTCATCTAGCCATTCGCGGCGCTTCTCCGGGCCACCAGAGATTGTTAGTACCGATTCGCGGGCTTTGAAACTGACTGCTGCTATTCCTTGTTCGCCGAGCTGACTGAGGCTTTTCAGCTTTTCGCCATGGCAGCTGACTGCTCTCCTCCGGCCTGCGCCCCCAAGCAAAGAGACTTTGAGCGTTGAGCTATTTACCTGGAATCTTCCCGCTAAACAATAAGGCTCGCTTGGAGATTCTCTGTTCACCAAAAACTCTTCTTGACTGGGCAGGCCGAAGCGTGAGCCAGCAAGTAGTTTTATGCCGTCAAGTAGATTGCTTTTGCCGAGGCCATTGGCACCGATGATGAAGACTAGCTGGCGCAAAAAAGCAAAGCTCTTCCCTTCGGCTTTATAGTTCCGAAAGTTTGCCAGATAAATCTCTGTGAGCGAGAGCATATAGGCCCAAGTATACGAATCGGGGCTGTACTCAGTTAGTTTTTATTTCTTGGCTTTTTTATCCAGAGAAGAGGGCTTGTCGAAACCGGTGGAGAGATACTTTCCTTTTAAGAGGCCTTCATTTTCGAAGACACCATATTGATCCTTGGTCATGATCGTGCTTTTGTAGGAGCCGTAACTATTGCTCCTTTCGTTGTATTCGCGGTGGACAGTGAATTGTTTTTTCTTTGTATCGTAGATACTAGTGACATAAACTGGCCCAGAGCCATCTTTAACCCAGCCACTAAAGTTCACTTGAGCGTATTTGTCAGTACGGTTGTGTATTTCTTCCGTGTCCAGAACGTAGTCATCTTTGCCCATCTCGATTCTTGCGAAGTCCTGAGCGGGCGCACCGGCTATCGTATATTCTTTGGGTTTGATTTCTTGGACTTTAGTTTTAGCGAAAGGGTTGAGGTTGTTGAGCCAATTAAAGTTTAAGTTCATAAAGAAAGTCCTTTCTAATATCTGCTGCTGATACAAGTCAGCAACAGCTGGGATTTTCACAAAATATTAAAATCTTTTTAGGCTAAGCCAAAGAAGCATCGGCGCTGGCCCAATCAATCCCATTAGCTTGCTCAGCATTAGCCAGCTTAAGATGCTGATAGTCATGCTCTTGCTTACCTTGAGAAGCGCCATCTTTAGACGTATGCTGAGCAACTTTGCCGGTTTTTGCGTTCAAGATAAAAGTGTCTTTTTGGGCTTCGCTAGAGTCGCTGGTCCAGAGCAAACGCGCATATGTTTTGCCCGAAGGGCCCTGAATAGATTCACCATCACTGCTCAGGCTGTCTTTGCTGCTCATCAAGAGCTGAGCCTTGCGGTTTTGATCGCCTTTCCAAGCGACTTCCGCTTGTTTTTTGCCGTCTGCTAGTTCTGTGACTTTGTTGATCATCGCTGCTGCAAACAATCTATGCAGTAACTTAAGCGAAAAGCTCAAACATTTTGAACAAATTATTAAAGAACTTTCATCTAAGCAGCAAATGTTAACGGTTTGCAATGAACAGGGCGCTCTTTTGAGCGACAAATCCAAGACCAGAAAGCCCATGGCATAATTTCGCACAGGAGAAAAAATAGGATGAGAAGCAAAATATTTGTCTTTGTAGCAGCTTTTGTTTGTCTACTCAGCTTCGCTGGGATGGCTAAGGCTGAACTTTACAGCAACCCTGAAGCCGTCAAATATTTGACGAAATGCCTCAAAGAAGAAGGAGCCGTGATGTACGGAACCAAGACATGTGGCCATTGCAAGCAGCAGATGGAATCTTTTGGCACTTACTTCAAAAATGTCGAATTCGTCGACTGCAGAGCCACCGCCGAAGGTCAAGCCGCCTGCCGCCGCGCCAAAGTCGGCAAGTTTCCTCAATGGAACTTCACCAATGGCAGCAAGATTGTCCGCGAAGCAAATCTCGACACTATCGCTTCTCAGTCAGGCTGTGACGACTATGTGATCGCCGCTCTCGGTGGAGACGATCCGCGCGAAGCGCTTCGAGCTGCCGCCAACAAACAAACAAGCACCAGCAACAGTTCTTACACGGCCAGCATCAGCTCAACTAACACCACTCAGACCCAATTTACAAGTTCCAGTAATTTCGGAACTCCGGAAGATCTAGCTTCTTGCCTCAAGCAAAAAGGAGTTTATTTCTACGGTTCACCAAACTGTGGACATTGCAACAAACAAAAAGCAATGTTTGAGGGTGCTTTCGAAGCGCAACTCAGCAGCAATCTCAAAAACTGCAAAGGCAGCGATGAGAGCGAATGCCGCAAAATCAATTCTTACCCTTTCCCTACTTGGTATCAGCCGAGCACAGGCACCAAGCTGCCCGGTCCAGAAAAGAGCTTAGCCTCGATCTCCAAGGCTTTCTCTTGTGGTTTGCCTGACCCGAGCTTGGCCAGCAACAGTAACAGTTCTTTTGCCCAGTCTTCTTTTTCCGCTCCAGCAAGCTCTAGCCAGCAAGTGGCCAGCTTCGATTATTTTGAGCAAAAAGCGCAAACCACTACTGAGCAACCTGTGCCAGCAACCACCTATAGCCAATCCAGCTATAACCCTCAGGCAAGTAATTTAGCCAGCCAGCCACAATTAGACCAAAATCTTGGACAAGCAAACTTTGAGCGGGCCCAAGCACCTACAGAAAGTTACCTGAGCGCCTATGCCAGTGGTGCCGGCAACGCAAATCAAGTGGGAAATGCCCTTGAAAATAGCCAGTACAGAATGGCTCAGTGTTTAGCCAGCAAAAAAGCCGTTCTTTATGGCAACACCAATGCTGCCGATCCGAGCGCTGGTTCATACAAGAGTACTTTTTTACAGATGCGTGAGTTTGGGGTAGCCGCCGACCAGATCAAGGTAATCGATTGTTCTAGTGGAGCAGCCGAATGCCAATCACTACTCGCTTTACCCACTTGGGTTTGGACAGAGTCCGGTGAGGTCAGGCAATTGGCCGGTTTCTTCGATCTAAATGATCTTGCCCGAGCAATCAGTTGTCCACTTCCTTAAAATTCTTTTAGATAGTCTCTTCTATAAAATCAAGGCTTGGGTTATTATATTGAAGTTGGTCAACCAATTTCCTGAACCCCTTGACTCAAGGAGCATACAGACACAATATGAAGAAAACATTAGGCTTAGCCCTCGCTATCTCTTTCGTCTGCGGACAATTTGCAAACGCTGCTTTGTTCGAAGATAAATGCAACCCCACCCCTAAGTGCGAACCTGAATGCTTTGGTTGCGCACCTAACATTCCAGAGCCTCTCGTAAGACTGGAACCATGCGCCAAGAAAGATCTACCTTACAATTATTACACTTTCACCAAAGTGAATACTAAGATGGTTCCTTCTGGTCGTTATGACTGGGCCGCTTCACCAGAACAAGCTCAGTAAAAATTTTTAGATTATAAATCTAAAAAAAATTAAGAGAGGTAGGTCATTCGTGGTCTACCTTTCTTTTTTGCATACCTGCAGTTAAAAGGCGCTGGACAAAAGCCCCCCAAGAATGTATTGTTAGCCTTGACTATTTATAAACTAAAGGAAATATTTTTATGTCATCAGGAAACCAAGGAAGGGGCGGAACTGGCCCCCGCCGTATGGATATGCGCTCAGGCGGAGGCAAACCCTACCAATCTCCCTACAACTCTCAACAAGGAAGTAGACCGAGAGAAGCTGGCCCAAGACCAACCTTAGGAGGCAATGAGGGCCCGCAGTCCTCTGCTCCGATCAGAGCAAATGCCCCTCGTCTAGAAAAACAGATGCAGCCTCTGACAGCAGGCAAAATGCGCATGATCCCCATCGGTGGTCAAGGCGAAATAGGCCGTAGCTGCTGGTACTTAGAACACGCTGGCGAAGCCTTGCTTCTCGATTGTGGAATGGGCTTTGCCCCTTTTGGTGTAAAAGGTGGTGTCGATTATTTGCTGCCTCATCTCGATTTTTTGACGGAAAACAAAGCGAAGATCAAAGGCTTTTTAGTCAGTAACCCCCACGAAGAGCACTGTGGCGCCCTGATGAACATGATCGAAGCCTTGGAGCCAGCCGATCTCTTTTTGCCGCCGATCTTAGCGGAAATCAGCGCTGAAAGCCTAGAAAACCGCGAAGGTCTCAAGGTGAATGTCTTGGCCAATGGCGAAAGCTTCAAGGTCGGCCAAAACTTCATCGTTACTCCCTTCCAGATCGGCTTTAGCTGCATGGACGCCTATGCTTTCTTGATCGAAACGCAAGGAAAACGCGTTTTCTTTTTTGCCGGCGGCAAAATGGACTATACTCCCCCGATCATCGAAGGGCGCACCTCACTCACCGAAATAGCCAGCCGCGTTACCGAAAAGGGAGTGGACATTTTGGTCTCTTGCTCCAGTAACGTTGAATCGACAGGCTACGCTGCCAGCGAGCTTTCAGTCCAGAAAAAACTGGCCGATATCTTGCAACAATGCAAAAAAAGAGTCTTCGTCTTCGCCAGCGCTTCCAGCTCACAAAGACTAGAAGTTTTGCTGAGAGCGGCAGCCAAAGAAGGCCGTAAGGTCTGTATGTTAGGCGCTCAGCTCAAACGCTTCTATCAAGCAGGCTGCAAGCTCGGTTACCACAAGGAGCTCGGTCTTGAATTTTTGGCCGAAGACGAACTAGAGAGCAAAGATAAAGACAAAAGAGCGGTGATCATTCTCGGTACTCTCGAAGGAGAAGTACTTGAGCCCTTTATGGAGCTCGCCTATCGTCGTCATGCCAGCCTAGAATTAGAGCACGGTGATGTGATTGTTCTTTCGGCCAATCCTCCGCTCGGCACTAGTCGCGTTTTGGCCAATGCTGTCGATCAGCTTTTTGTCCAAGGTATTCAGGTGATTGGGGGGCGTGATGCTGGGGTCAATGTGCAGAGCATTGCCGCTCAAGAAGAGCTCAAATTTCTCTACAACCTAACTAGACCGAAGCATTTCATCCCTTCACACGGTGAAGTTCGTCAGCTGGTGTTGCACGCCGAGCTTATGGGCAAATGTGGCCTAGACCCGCGTAGTATCTTCATCATCGACAATGGCAACACGATCGATTTAGACCAAGCAACGATGAAGGCGGAGATGGTCGGTTCAGTGCAGACTCCTCCCGTTTTCTTCAGCAAAGCGATCGATGCTACGCTCACGCCGCGCTCCATTGATGAGCGGAAGAATCTAAGCGAAGAAGGGAATATCACTATCGCTTTGGCTATGGATTCAGTGGAAGGCAAACTGATAGCCGGTCCAACTCTAAAGACTACAGGCAGCTCACTGGCCACGTCTAAAGAATGGATCGAGGTAGAAGCCAATGTCATTCGGGAAGCGCGCATAGCCGTTTTGCGGGCACTTCAGCAAAATCAAAAAGACATTTCGCTCCTCAAGCGTCTGATCAGTGATGTCTTGAACAAAAAACTGAAAGAAAAATATGGCATGGCCAATCCCGTCATCACCATTTTCATTCAAGACCTCGCCGTCCCCCGCAAATAACTGACCGATGAACCCTTGGCGAAAAATCAGGCCCTATCTTTTGCCTGGCCTAAAGCGCTGGATCATTTTGCTCGCTTTTGGCTTAGTGGCTGTCACTCTGGGCTTGGCTCTTTTGCTTGAGCTGAGACCACTGACAAATCTGAGCACTTGGGCTTGGCAAAGTATGCGTTGGGTCGCTAAAGCTTTCCCGCCAGCGATGAGTGGCACTGTGATGCTGCTCGTTGGGGGTACATTGCTTTCGCTTGGGATGGCTTCTATTCTGCGCAAAATGCTCAACATTGCCCTGCGCGAGAGTCCTAGTCTCGGAGACAGCAATCTCACCAGCCAGATCATTCTCACTGCTCTCGACAGGGCGCATAAACGCGGACGTGGCCCGAAGATTGTCGCCATTGGTGGGGGCACTGGTCTTTCAAATCTTTTGCGGGGCTTAAAGAGTTACTCCAGCAAGATCACGGCCATTGTCGCTGTCGGTGATGATGGTGGTAGTTCGGGACGCTTGCGGGAAGAGTTGCAAGTCGTTCCACCGGGTGATCTGCGTAACTGCATTGTGGCGCTCTCGCAAGAAGAAGAGGTGACCACTTCTCTCTTTCAGTATCGTTTTACGCAAGGCACTCTCGCTGGGCACAATCTCGGCAATCTCTTTTTGGCCGCTCTCAGTGATATTTGTGGCGGCGATATGTCCAAGGCCGCTCGCCTTGCTTGTCAGATCTTGCGGACAGAGGGCGAAGTATTGCCTTCTTCGCTCAGTTCAGTTGAGTTGGTGGCTGAGTTTGAGGATGGAACTGTGGTCGAAGGCGAATCGAAGATTCCTTTTTCCGGCAAAAAAATCAAAGAGCTAAGAATTAAGAACAGACCGACGGCTTTGCCTGAGACGGTGGAGGCAATTGGGGAGGCTGATTTGATTGTCATTGCTCCGGGTAGTCTATACACCTCGATCTTGCCCAATCTGATCATTCCGGAAATCAAGCAAGCGCTTCTGACTAGCTCTGCCAAGAAAATGTATGTCTGCAATCTGGTCTGCGACGCTGAGACAAATGGCTACAAATCTTCTGACTTTGTGCTTGCTCTGAACCAGCACATGGGAATGAGTTTTCTCGATGCAGTGCTTTTGCCTAGCACCAATGAACCCAATCGGCTTGAGGTAGATTTTGTGCAGACTCAAAGGCTTGTTACTGAGGTGGTTTTGCGGGCTAAGCTAGAAGATACAAGGGGTAATGCTAGGCATAGTCCTTTGCGTTTAGCGCGGTCTATTTTCCAGTGGTATTTGGGTGCGATGAAGGGGAGCCAGGAGCGGGTTCTCACTTCTTAGATACTATGGTGGACTTTAAAGAGAAATCATTCCAGTTTTTCTTGGTTCAATAAATTCAAGCGGGGTGTGGGGCTGCCGCCCCATAAAAAAATACATCAATTACCCTCCAGTGATCTCGGCATTTCTCTGATCACTACACGCTGGACAAGTTGTCTTGATGGGGGAAATATCGGAGGCTAGCCGCCTCACTCACGCTATGCTATCGCGCCCCCAAACCCCCTCTTTAATTTTGGAAAAAAAGTTCACCAGAAAACAAACACCTTAACCCGAAAATAGACAATACTTACAAAGCCCTTAACCCCCAATATCTATGATGTCTATAGGAAAACTATAAGAGATACGAGAGGTCAACAAACATATGTCCGAACTACCAGGATTCAAATTCGCCTCAGGGGTCGACCTCAAAGTGGCCCGCGAAATCCACAAATACACAGACCAAAAATACAACTTCAACCCAATAGGCCAAACCTCAAACAAACTAGAAGACGGCTTCGTCTCTCGGCGCGATCTGACAGAAACAATCAAAGACTATCAGCGCGTAGCTCAAGACGTAGACCCAAAGTACCTAAAAACACTGCAAGCACTGAGCAAAGACTTTGACCGGCTAGCTAACCTAAGCCGTGAAACAGGCGAAACCACCGAGCAGCCTCTACTCTCCCCAAAAGATTTGCAGATGATCTCGCGTAGGCGCAAAGGACTATACGGCTCCCAACCCAGCACAAACAATGCGCAGCAGCCCAGCACAAACAACTCTGGAATGCCTACTATCACGATCACCTTGCGCAATGGCCAGTTGCAAATCAAACAACAAGCCAGCTCCACCACTCCCCAAACAAGCACAACTGCTGACTCTTGCTCAGTGCAAGCCGAAGATATAGACGAAGAGGTCGATGCTGAAGACTTTCAAGAAACGGAAGATCTCTTCTCCAGCCTTGAATCCAGCCCCATTGAGAGCAGTTCGCCTAGTAGTATCTATCAAAGCGGCCAATACACTTCTCAGGCCCCATTCCAGCAAAATACTGGCAGCAACATCAATCTCTCGATCGGCGGACTGAGGCTTGGCTTTCAGATTGCTTGAGTAAATTTTGGAGCAAAAGTCTATTGGTCGACAAAGTAATCTGGTCATTCAGGCCAGCCAACATCGTCTCCTCACACTGCACATAAGATCCGTGTTCCAAGTCCTCGGGACAATGACTACAAGCAGCCCGAATGAAACTCCCCTCAACCTCAGGATGAAACTGCAATGCATAGATCAGATTCTCATAGACAAAAGCTTGATTGTGGCAAGCCTGACTGGAAGCGAGTAGCTTTGCGCCCTCCGGTAGTGCAAATGTCTCCCCGTGCCAGTGGAAGCTCAAGAAAGAAGAAGGAAGCTGCCCGAAAACGGGGTCGGGCTCCTCGCTTGCTGGTGCGCGTTGCAGCTCAAACCAGCCTATTTCTCGGTTTAGGTTTTGGCTTATCTTTGCACCCAAGACACTAGCGATTAATTGGGCTCCTAGACAGATACCTATTATTGGTTTTTTTGCTTTTATATTCTTTTCGATGAAGATCTTTTCCTGCTTGAGCCAAGGAAGTTTGGCGTCATCATTGGCGCTCATTGGTCCACCTAGTAGGATCAAGGTGTCATAGTCATTTAAGTCGGGGAAGGTTTGGTTTAGGTAGCTGTGATGAATTTTGTGTGCGCCTAGGAGCTGTGGGTAGTCCAAGAAGGCTGCTGGTCTTTCGAAGTTTGCGTGTTGGACTATTAGGGTTTTCATTTTTTTCAAATATTATGGCAGTTGCATTCTTGATTGTTTTTATTACTGTAGGTTATTTGAAATATTTACCATGAGGGGTTTCACCCCCCAAACCCCCCTTGATCTTGCTTTGAAACAAGAAGAGCTGCAATTATTTCTCTCTCAAAGACTTGGATGTTTGAAATATTTACCATGAGGAGTTTCACCCCCCAACCCCCCTTGATCTTGGGTTAAAACAAAGAGAGCTGCAATTATTTCTCTCTCAAAAACTTGGTTATTTGAAATATTTACCATGAGGGGTTTCACCCCCCAAACCCCCCTTGATCTTGCTTTTAAACACGAAGAGCTGAACTTATTTCTCTCTCAAAGACTTGGATGTTTGAAATATTTACCATGAGGGGTTTCATCCCTAGACCCCCCTTGATCTTGCGTTGAAACAAGAAGAGCTGCAATTATTTCTCTCTCTAAGACTTGGGGAGTTTGAGGGCGCTAGCCCTCAAGGAAAATAAGCTTCCCTAACCTACAGTGAAAAACCCTACCCAGCCGGACAACTGCTCCTCTGGAAACCCCTAATAGTCTCATCCAAAAGAAAAATCAAATTCATATTCTGATTCGCCGGCTCAGGCCGAAACTCCTGCAAACACGTATCCATCGGATTGTTCTTATCATAAACACTACTACCAAGCTCCACAGTGCAAGGATTTAACCCAATCAAACCAATGATGTCTTTTTGCGTTCTCAGCAAAGTCTCTTTAGACTCGACATACTTAGAACAAATATTCAAAAGATCACGACAAAGCGAATCTTCCTGAATAGTACCCATCACTTGCTTGATCTGAGCAGCATTTTCAGGATTAGTAAGAGTCTCACAATGGCATTTTTGCGAATTTTGCAGTGCATCGATCAAAATGAATTGTTGCTTTTCCACCACCAGCTTTCCATAGCGACCATTGATACTCGATATAGCATCGTCACGCACTCGCTGGCTGATGTTGTCGTTCATCAGCTTGGCGTCTGCCAGAGACCAAGCAGCAAGCAAAGGCACTGTCCTAAAATTCAAACCAAATTCATTTAGCCGAATCACCGCTCTCGGGTTTCCGTCGGGGATCACCGGATTGCTGAGCTGCACTTGGATCGCCGAATCGGCAAAGCGAGAGATAGACTCGCGAGTGCCCAGATATTTGAGTTTTTGGGCGTCAATGTCTGAAGCTGAAAAAAGAATTGCTCTGTTTTCCAGATAAGACTTGCAGCGGCTAAAGTAGGTTTCTTTTCCTTCTTCGTCTTTGCTCTTTCGACCAAATCCCTTAATTCCTTGGGGTCTATAGGATTGCTTTTCTTCCTCGTCGACTTCTATTCCTTTCCCTACTTTGATCAGGGGACTGTTTGGGGTGATGAAAAATTGTTGGATATTTTGATCCATTGAAAAAGCTACTAAAGGCTGACAGGAAGCCCAGAGCAGTGTGCACAATAGTACTTGTTTAATTGGATCTACTATTCTCCTCATCCTACTTACATTTGAAGCTAAAAGATGGACTTTGTTCCGCCTTTTGCCTTGCTTAACTCTGAGCCAGTCTCTTCTCAATAAAACGTTAAAGTGCTGCGCTCTATCATGAAAGGTACAGGGGAAATAGACAAAGTGAAGAGCTGAGTTGATTTATAAATTGTTTTTTTGAGTTTGTGGCACCTCTCGGGGTGCTTTTTTCTTGGGGATAAATTTATGTTGAAAGTCCACCAAGAAAAGCGTCAGCCTGCTCCCGCACAGCCCCCATAAACCCCTCAGTCTTATTATCCATATTCTTGTAAGCAAGCCCCATCCGCCCATTCTGGCGCAAGACCCCCTGATGCCTATCCAAAAAATTCCAATAGAGATAATTGAAGGGACAAGCTTTCTCTCCCTCAGCCAGCTCAACATCGTAAACGCAACCAGCACAATAGTTGCTCATCCGGTGAATATACTTGCCAGATGAGACATAAGGCTTTGTAGCCAAGACCCCTCCGTCTCCGTATTGGCTCATACCCAGAGTATTTGGTAGCTCTACCCACTCCAGAGCGTCTATATAAACGATCAAATACCACTCACAGAGCTCCTGAGGATTTAAGCCAGCTAGCAAAGCAAAGTTACCGATCACCATCAGGCGCTGTATGTGATGAGCATAAGCATGCTCTCTGGTCTGGCCTATACAATGCTTCAGACAGTTCAGGTCAGTCTCGCCAGTCCAGAAAAAAGCGGGGAGAGGTGTTTTGTGCTCAAAGAAGTTGAGGTTTTTATACTCGGGCATCTTCACTTGGTAGAGAGCGTAGATATACTCGCGCCAACCCAGTATTTGCCGAATAAAGCCCTCAGCATTGTTCAGCGAAACTAAACCGCTCGAATACCGCTCCTCAGCGGCTTTAATCACCTCAAGAGGATGTAGAAGCCCAAAGTTGAGGGCGTAAGAGACCAGAGCATGAAACAAGAAAGGATGACCGGTGTACATGGCATCTTGGTAGTCCCCAAACTGCGGGAGCGCTTTGTCTAGAAAAACTTCCAGCTGGGCTAGCGCTTGCGATCGAGTCACACAATAGTTGAAGTCGGCCGCTAGGCCATAATGATCGGGGAAATACTCTTCGACCAAATCAAACAGCTCTTGGGTGATTGCATCAGGAACAAGCGGCTTGAAATGATTGAACTGAGCGGGGTTGATGTTTTTGGGGAGGCTTTTGCGGTTTTCTTTGTCATAGTTCCATTGGCCCCCGATTGGTTTTTGGTTTCCTGACTCCATCAAGACAGCATGTTTTTTGCGGAGATGCCTGTAGTAGGTCTCCATAAGATAACTCTTCTTGCTGGCCGGAAAATACTGAGCTATGTCTTGCTCGCTGCTGAGGAAAAGATCGTTTGGTAATATTTCGGTTTTGATCTTCAGCTTGCTCTCTAGCAGAACTTGCTCTTGGCGCATCTCCCATTCCGCTCCCTGCATCATACGCAGACTGGAATATTTCCCGCCTTCTTCTTCAGTCAAAAGCGCAGCTAAGTTTTGCTCAAAACCGAGCGCCCCTTCGGGCGAATCGAAGCGAATATAGCGAATATTCCAGCCAAGCTTTTTTAGCTCAGCAGCAAAATGACGCATGGCACTGAACAAAAAAATCAGCTTTTTCTTATGGTGTTTGTGCTGACGGGCAAAAGGCAGTGACTCGATGAAGAGCACAGTGCCAGCACTTGGCTCTAGGCCACGGAAAAGAGCGGTATTTAGATTTAGCTGATCACCGAGGACCCAGATTAGTTGCATTAAAGAAAAGTATAATCACAGCAGCGCGGCGCCAGACCAATGAATTCTGAACAACTAGTACTTCTTCTTTTAGCCCTTGCTGGCTGCGGCCTTTTGCATCTTAAAAGCAAACTTACACTGCCTTTGCTCTGGCTGATGGCCGGTTTGGCTTTGAGTTATTTGGATGTCTTCGATACGCTGAAGCTCGATCCCGAGGTGATTTTCTTTGTCTTTTTGCCGCCAGTGCTTTATATCAGCGCTTGGAACACCGACTGGCGAAATCTGAAGGCCGATCTGCGTATCTTTTTGCTTTTGTCTGTTGGTTTAGTGCTCTGCTCGACTTTTGGGATCGGTTGGGCTGCTCATCAGCTGATCCCCGCTCTCACGCTCGGCCAAGCCTTTTTACTTGGCGCTATCATCTCACCACCGGACGCTATAGCCGCTACGGCCACCATCCAAGAGCTGGGCGTTCCACGGAGAGTATCTTCTATTCTCGAAGGAGAGAGCCTGCTCAATGATGCTTGCGCTTTGATTTGCTACAAATTTGCCTTAGAAACGATCGAAATAGGAAGCTTTTCACCGCTCAAGGCCACACTCGATTTTTTTGTTTTGGGTCTAGGCGGAGCGCTCTTAGGCTGGGTTTGTGCTTATGGGTTCGCTGAACTGCGCAAAAGAATAGACCACACGGCCATTGAGCTATCTATATCGCTGCTGACCCCTTTTGCGGTCTACAAGATAGCTGAATCTTTGCACCTCTCTGGAGTGATCGCTTGTGTGGTGGCTGGTCTCTATCTCGGCTGGCGTAAGCCTGAGCTCTTGAGCCCGATCACACGGGTGAAGGCCAAAGCTTTTTGGGATCTGACTATTTTCATTTTGACCGGTTTTATCTTTCTGCTGACCGGTTTGCAGTTGAAGAGTTCATTGGCTAGCTTTTACCCGAACCCGCTCAACTGGAATGCTTTTCTAGAAACTTCTTTGCCTTTGCTGGCTCTGCTTGGAGCTTTGATCGGGATCAGGATAGTCTATGTTTTCTTTTTCACCTATGTGCCTCGCTTTCTTTACAAGCCGTTTCGCGAGCGAGATCCTTATCCACCTTGGCAAAACGTAGCCGTGATCGCTTGGGCTGGCATGCGGGGGGTGATCTCGATTGGGGCCGTTTATGCTTTGCCTTTGGGTTTGCCAAATCGTGAGATTTTGATCGCTGTCACTTTTCTCTTGGTGATAGCCACTCTGTTGGTGCAGGGAATGACTTTGCCGGTGCTGGTCAGCTTTTTTGGTTTAACCCGTGAAACTTGCCAAGAAGATTTGAGCAAGGCTCGCTTAGCGATGACCAGAGCGGCCTTAAAGCGCCTCGATCATTTCCAAAGAGAGGCCAGTTTCAGTGAAGAGGCTCTACTCAGGCTCAGACATACCTATCAAGCCAAACTGCAAGCTTTCACCGAAGGTCACCGCTCTGGTTCTTCCGATCCGCTAGCTGCTTTGAGTCGAGATTTAGATCAAGCTCATCTGGGGCTGATCCGCGAAGAGCGAGTGCTACTGAAAGAGATCCGAGACATGGGAAAGCTCAATGACGAACAGTTTCAGGAAATAGAAGCTGAGCTAGATCTAGAAGAACTAAGACTAGAAGAATTATTGAAGTGAAGCAAAACAGCTCTTGATCGCACACTCGTCGGGGAGAGGACACTCACTAGGACTCTTCATCAAATCCCAAGCCTTTTCAAAACATTCACGCGAAGCGACATAATGCTTGGCTAAAGTGAAAAAATCTTCTAGTGAACTACCCTGCCTCTGAGCCAAGCAAAGCGGACAATAAGTATCTTCTTCTTCGCCTAAAATCATATTGAACACTAGAGCTCGACGGCAAACCGGACGGGCACATGTAGGGCAAAAGAAAAGATTTGCTTCGAAGCTGACCATCTTGGCTTAAAATTTTAGCTACATATGACAGCATTGCTCAAAATAGAAGACTTAAGAGTTGCCATAGACGGCAACGAAATAGTGAAAGGCCTCTCACTGGAGATAGGCTTCGGCGAAAAGCACGCCATCATGGGCCCCAATGGCTCAGGGAAAAGCACCCTCTCCAAAGTGCTGGCCGGACATCCAGACTACGAAGTGTTGGACGGAAGCGTGCAGTTTGCGGGCGTCAATCTACTGGAGCTCGATACAGCTGACAGATCGCTAGCTGGCCTCTTTTTGGGCTTTCAGTATCCGCCCGAGGTGCCGGGAGTGAACAATGCCGATTTTTTAAGACAAGCGCTCAACATCAGACGCAAAGCGCAAAAACTGGAAGAACTAGATCCGCTCGATTTCAACGATTTGTTGGAAAAAAAGCTCGCAGAGCTAGACTTGCATAATGACATCTATCAAGAGCGCTCAGTGAACGATGGCTTTTCTGGTGGCGAAAAGAAACGAAACGAGATTCTTCAGATGGCAATCCTAGAGCCAAAGCTGGTGATTTTAGACGAGATCGATTCTGGTCTAGATATAGACGCTCTGCGTTTAGTCTCCAAAGGAGTCAATGCTTTTGCAAGCAATCCCGATCGCAGCCTGCTCCTGATCACTCACTACCAGCGCTTGCTCGAGTATATTATCCCCACACATGTTCACGTCATGATCGAGGGCAAAATCGTCAAATCGGGTGGCAAAGAATTGGCCGAAGACCTAGAAATAAATGGCTATGAGCAGTTTGCAGGTGTCCTATGAAGCATTCTATTCACCCCACCCAACTCGGACTGGAGAATTTCCAAGCGGCTCTCTCTGGCCTCAAGCATTCGGAAGAATGGAAATACGTCGATCTGAAGCGTCTCACCGATTATATTCCACAAAATTTTGGGACCTTAGACGCTCAGTCGGCTTGCCCAGAGCTAAAAAACAAAATCTGGACAACTGAAAACAGCCCACAGCAAAATTCTTTTCTTGCTCTTCCAGAAGCACAACCCAGCCACTATCAAGAGCTTGATTTAGCCGGTAAAAACTTGGGGGCTTTCCTGCTCGAATACAAACCCGAAGGCAAACACCAGTTTCTCCTGAGCCATTTGCGTTTAGTTTGTCCAGCTAGAGCAAAAATCCAGCTCAATATTTCTGTACAGAGCGCTCCAGACGCAGCAAATCTCTTAAATCAATCTTGGGAAATAATACTGGGAGAAGAGGCAGAGTTTGAGCTCAATTTTCTCGATCAGAGTAGTGGCTCAAATCTCAATTTTTATAATTTTAGTTTTGCTTGTGCTGGCTCTTCCAGTCTGCTTTTCAACCATTACACGCACGGATCGGCCATCTCAAAACTAAACTGCCAAGCCGCGCTCAACGGTGAAGAGGCAAAAGCCAGCTTCAATTCTCTCGCTCTACTCGCTAAAAGGCAAGCGGCCCACAGTCAGTTTCTGGTCGAACACAAGCAACCCAACACATACAGTGAAGAGGCTTTTCGGGCTATCTTACGTGACGAATCCATTGCGGAGTTCAGCGGGAAAATCATCGTCTCTCCGCATGCCATAGGCACTGACGCCAAACAATTGACTCGTCACTTGCTGCTTTCCGATTTGGCGCGGGCTCACACAAGGCCTCAGCTCGAGATTTTGGCCGATGACGTGAAGTGCTCGCATGGGGCTACTGTTGGCCAGCTAGATGCTGAGCAGTTGTTTTATTTGGGGGCGCGTGGTCTTTCACCTAAAGAGGCAGAGGAGTCACTTTTGAAGGGATTCATTTCTGAGCTTTTGGATCGTTGCACTTATCCGGATTTTCGCCAAGCATTTACTCTTCAGCCTTGATCGATGATCGATCTTCATAAAATACAGGGGCTCGGGGACTTTGTCCCCGAAAATTATTAACTTTCACTACCTACAGTGAGTTTAAAAAACAAATGTTTACTAGGTGGCAGCCCTCAAAACTGAGAATATTTGTTGCTCGGACTCTCCAAACTCCTCCAGTAACTGAGCAAAAAACCAGAAAGCAAAGCGATCACAACATTCAAGAAACCGGAAAAAATAAAAATCTTCAACGAATCAGCCACACTAGGCGCCACCCCCTCAAAAGTGAGGAAAATGTAAATCAATAAATTCTGAAACAAACTAAAAAGCAAAGCAGAAATCAAAACCTCCAAATAATAACCAGCAAAAGAAAAAAGCCTAAAACTCTGCAAAAAAAGCACCAAAGAATAAACTAAAAAATTCAACCCAGAAGAAGAAAACTGAAAGAAAAATAGAGCCCCCAGCAAAACCAAAGTGATCCTAGCCCCAAGACCCCAGCTAGATGCTAGTACGGCCAAAGCACACAAAAAAAGATCCGGCTCTACACCACCGAGGCTAAGCCACTCCGGCCAAAACAACTGCAAAAAACCCAAAACAAAACCCACCACCAGTGGAGCCTGCATACCCTTGAAGGAAAATTCAAAATTCATCTTTCTCAGTACATTTTTGCGCCAATAACTCTTCCAGACTAGCAAAGATCTGGCTAGCCGTGATCAGCCTCAAACAAGACTGCTGCTCTGCTGGCTCAGTGAGTGGGCAGATGCGTTTGTGACAAGGACTACAAGCGAGGTTGAGAGAAATATTCAGACCACACCTCACGCCGGTACGCCTTGCCGAAGTCGGCCCAAACAAGCCAAGCGCCCGAATCCCCAGAGCATCCCCCAAATGCAATATCCCCGAATCGGAACCGATCACCGCTCTGGCCCTACTGAGCACAAAAACCAGCTCGCTCAGACTAGTCTTGCCACAAAGATCGAGAGCGTCAGGAATCTCAAACGTATCGCTTTCATTGCCCAGTAAAACCAGCGAATAGTTTCTGGCGGCAAGCAGGCTAGCCAACTCTACCCAATGCCCTTTGGGCCAGTCTTTGCTCGGCCAACGAGTACCTGCCGCTAGCGCGATAAATTCTCGGGGCAAAGGAAATTTACTGCTCGCTAGATTCTCAGGAAGCGCAAAGTTTTTGGCTGAGACGGCAGAAGACAAACCGAAGAGAGAGAGTATCTGCTGGTTTCGGTGTATGACATGGACGTCTGGGTCAAGGATAGGGCTAGTCTGCACCCGCTCACTCCATAGGATCTCAGCTAGCCGCTCGCGAGCCGGGGCAAGTCCGACTAGAGTCTTTGCTTCTATTGCTTTGCCGATCAGAGCTGTCTTAAGTAGGCCCTGTAGATCGAGAATATAATCGAATCGCTCAGCCCTCAAGTTCTTCAATAGAGCGATCTGAGCTAAAAAGCCCTCAGGCCAACAGTGAACAGCCCTGAGCTCGGGTTGCGCCTGCAAAAGGGGAGCATAGCTGGGTTTGGTGAGCCAATGCAGCTCCCAGTCCGGTTTTTGCTGACCTAGAGCCTGAAGCACCGGCCAAGCGTGCAATATATCACCGAGCGAGCTCAGTTTTATGGTGAGTATTTTCATTTCGGTTTAATCATCTCAGCTCATCCAATATGAGATTATGTAATGAATGAGCCAAACTGCTGCTGTGACTGCTACCGAAATTCATATAAAGCTCCCTCAAGAGCAAATGCTTGAAGCATTGGGGATAACCTCTAGAGCCGTCGCCAAACATAGCATTCAGCCTCTCTTAAACAATATTTTGATCCGCGCCGATGCCGAGAGCCAAAGCGTCAAATTTGCGGCAACAGACTTGGATTTGGGTTTGCTTTGCGAAGTGAACTGCGTGGTGCTAGCTCCCGGTGAGATCACCCTTCCCGCCCAAAAAGCGCTTGAGCTAGTAAGCAAACTACCGCCGCTTGAAGTCTCACTGCTCTCCAATGGTCATATTGTCACTATCCGCTGTGGTCGCTCCAAATCAGAGCTAAGCTGCCTCGCTTCCGATGCCTTCCCGACCGATTTTATGGAACAGAGCCTCGATGCTAACAGCAAGCATGTTTCAATTCCAGCCGCTCAACTGAAAGAAGTGGCGAGTATGGTCGGTTTTGCTAGCGACAAACGCGAAGTGAATAGCATCTTGAACGGGATTTGTTTTGAGTGGGCCGAAGGATCCCTCGATATAGCCGCCACAGACGGTAGTAGGCTCGCCCATTATCGTTGCAACACCGGCTATGTTGGCGAGGCAAGAAAGATGATCTTGCCCCATAGAGCGCTTGGCGAGCTATCTCGTTGTTTGAGTTTGGCTCAAGAGGGTGAAATGATCGAATGTTTTACCGGCAAAGAGCGTGGGATCAGCTTTCGGGGCCAGCGCTTTCTTGTTTCTTCCAGTCTCATTGAGGGGAATTATCCCAAATACCAACAACTGATCCCGAGCATTCACGCCAACAAAGCGACCCTTGAGCGCACAGCGCTTATTGCTGCTCTTGAGCGAGTGGCCGTGATGGCCAATGAGCGCACTAAAGTGATTAAGCTTCTATTTGAGCGGATAGGCATTCTGACGATCAAGGCCAGCACCCCAGATCTTGGCGAAGCGCAAGACCAAATCGATCTCTTGCATTATGACGGTGTTGATTTTTCGATCGGCTTCAATGTGAATTATCTTCTCGAATGCTTGCGCAACCTAAACTGTGAGCAAGTAGAACTGAAGATGTCCGAACCGCTCAAGCCGCTTGTAGTGACGCCAGTCGGAAGCGAAGACAAAGCCTATGAATACCTTTATCTCCTAATGCCAGTCCAAATGAAAAACTAATGGGAAGCAACACAGAAATTCAAAGCACTCAGAGCCTAAATATAGCCACCAGACAAGCCTATGGCGAAGCTTTACTGGAGCTGGGAGCAATTCACGACGATCTGGTTGTCTTAGACGCTGATCTGAGTGGCTCTACCGGCACCGGAAAATTTGCGAAGGCCTATCCGGATCGCTTCTTCAATATGGGCATAGCTGAGCAGAACATGATCTCAACTGCTGCTGGCCTTGCGGCGATGGGCTTGAAGCCATTTGCCTCCAGCTTTGCGATGTTTGCCCTTGGGCGCGCTTGGGAGCAGTTCAGAAACTCAGTGGCCCACAACCATCTTCCCGTTCGTGTCGCTGCCTCACACGCGGGCATTTCGCTCGGCCAAGATGGGGCTAGCCATCAAATAATTGAAGACTTTGCTTTGGCTCGGGCTATTCCGGAGCTTTCCGTCTTTGTGCCAGCCGACGCTACTGAAACCAAGGCTTTGATTGCCGCCCTAATAGACTATCCAAAGCCTGCTTATATTCGGCTTAGTCGTCCACCGGCACCGGTGTTGGCTCGTTCTTCGGGTTACAAATTTGAGATTGGGCGGGCAGAAGTCTTAAGATCGGGTTCGGACATTACTATTGTGGCCCTTGGCTTGATGGTCTTTCGGGCGCTTGAGGCGGCTTCAGTGCTCGCTTCTGAGGGCATAGAGGCTGAGGTTTTGAATTTATCTTGCTTGAAGCCTTTCCCTTTGGCTGACATTTTGGCTAGTCTTAACAAAACTAATTGTTTAGTAGTGGCTGAAGAGCACAACCGGATCGGGGGGGCTAATGAGCTGATCGCTTCCAATGCTCTTTGTCATTTAGGCCAGTTTTGTCCTATGGAGGTGGTGGCTATTGAGGATCGTTTTGGGCAGAGTGGAGATTATGAGGAGCTATTTGCGCTTTATGGTTTGACTGCTGAGCATATTTGCGTTGCGGCGAGAAGGGTTATTGGGCGGAGGTCTTTAAGCTCACTGTAGGTTAAATAAATTTTTTAATGAGGGCTCTCGCCCTCAAACTCCCTAAGGCTATAACCCTTGACCCAATAGAAGATGCCATTGCTTTGGTCCTTTAAAGAACTTTTTAGTTCACGCTTAATTCAAGTTCAGGGGGGGTTGTTAAGAGGCTGGCCCCCTAAAGCAAATATCTCCAAAAACCTACACTGAACTCAAAAACGATTTGCCCTCAAGCACAACTAGGAAAAAGATCTAACTCAAGCTCAGCAAAACGATCAGACAAAACAGGCTCCCTCTGCTGCGCGCTAGAACGAGTCCGAAGCCTAGGAACTGGCAAAATAGATTCCTCCTCCGACCGAATAGACGCACTAGGAAAAAAACGAGTCAAACATTGAGAAACAAACTCAGCAGACTCCAAACAAGAACAAGGAATACTGAGCGGCTGTAAACCGGATGCACTGGCGACTGTAACTTTGAATAGACTCATATAATGGGCTAACTGAAAATCTTAGAGCTTTACAGTGTGTCAGATCCCAGCGCTCAAATCAAGGCATACAAATCTTGGGAAAAGCCTATCTGATGAGCAATATGGACTTTGTAATAAAAATTTTAGGGAACTCAAAGCAAACTCATTTTCGGTTATACTCTCCACCCTCTTGCAACTCTTTTACTAGTCTCTGCAAACTATGCTCCTCAACGAAAGCCCTCACTAGAGGAGACTGAAAAGAATAACCAACACGCAAAAGATGCCTAAGATGGCTCTCAGGGCCAGTGTTTTTACTTCTGGTGACACTTTCAGCGTCTAACGATTCTTCAGACATCGGGAAAAGACTTCTTCATCCCATAAATCATATAATTTAGTTTCCGATGAAAGTCACTCGTTGAACTTCAAAACAGTAGATCTTGCCTACAATGCCCACAAATCAGACACCCAACCGCTCGTCAAACTTTACGAGCAGGCCCTTTGCTCGCTAGGAGCAACAGTAAACAGCTATCGCATTGGCGAAGTAGAGAAGCTAGAAGTGAAAACAACTCTCCCCAATCCCGATCTAGCCATAGTGCTAGGTGGTGATGGGACATTGTTAAGAGCCGCTCGCAGACTGTCAGGACTGGGAACACCTCTGCTTGGGATCAATACCGGCAACCTTGGTTTTCTCTCTGAAGCGCAAACTCCAACTGACCCAGAGCGCTTTTTGGCTCGGATTTTTGCTGGCGAATACCAAATAGACGAAAGAGTAATGCTGCAAGCGAGCATCGAGCGAGGATCTGCTTTGCCTAGTGGCGCTAGCGGAGACTTGATTGCCCTCAACGATATTTTCATCTGTCGTAGTTCGCGCTCTCATATCTTGCAAATAGCAGTGAGCATAGACGGCAACCCAGTAGCCCAATACAGCTCTGATGGGCTGATCGTCTGCACCCCCACCGGATCCACAGCCTACTCGCTTGCAGCTGGCGGATCGGTGCTCGCCCCAGGCATCAAAGCTTTTGGCTTGACTCCGATCTGCGCCCATAGCCTGACTAGCAGACCTTTTGTGGTCTCAGACAGCTCGGAGATCGATGTAAAAGTGAGCACCAGACACAAAGTGCAGCCTTTGATCACCATGCAGGCAGACGGACAAGAGACTTTTTTGTTGGAGGCCGAAGATTTAATACAGATCAAAAAAGCCAAAACAGTCACCAGACTACTGAGGAGCTTAGACAAAGCCAACAATTTTTATAATGTCTTGAACCAAAAACTACTATGGTGTCGCGGTGGTTGATCTAAAGGAAGCTTGTGGCGTCTTTGGGGTGATTCTCAGTCCAGAGGCTGATCTAGAGGGAGCAGAGCTCACTTATCTGGGCTTGCAGGCTCTCCAGCACAGAGGCCAAGAATCGGCTGGCATATTGGCAGCTAGAGCAGGGGGGAGGCATCTTTGCCACAAGGGCATGGGTCTTTTGAGCCAAGCCATCGATCCAGCTGCCCTCGACGAGCTGACCGGCCAAATACACCTTGGGCATGTGCGCTACTCTACTACCGGAGATTCTGCGCTCTGCAACGCCCAACCAATCGGTTATGTCACGCCTAGCGGTGATTGTGTGGCGCTCGCGCACAATGGCAATCTGGTCAATTCGGCTGCTTTGGCTGGACGGTGGGCTGATCTGGAGAGCTCATCAGATAGTGAGCTGTTGCTTCGAGCTCTAGCGGAAAGCCTGACTGACAAACTCTCCACTTTCTCTCCTCAAGAGCTGAGCACGGGGTTTGCGGGGGCTTTAAGCGGCATTGCGGGGGCTTATTCGCTGGCGCTTGCCCTAGGAGAGCAGTATTTGGTGGCTATTCGTGACCAGAATGGGATCAAGCCACTTTGTTTAGGTTCTTTACATAGTCTTGAGGGGAATCTGATCGGTTATTCGATCGCTTCTGAGAGTTGTGCACTTGATGCTATTGGTGCTCGTTTTGTGCGGGAGATTCCTCCGGGTGAGATTTTGCTGATCGATAGAGAACTTCAACTTTTCTCGCAGGTCTTAGGGAGCGCGAAGAGTCATTTGTGTTTGTTTGAGTTGATTTACTTTGCTCGTCCAGACAGTAGATTGCTTGATTTGACGGTGATGGATTATCGGGAAAGATGCGGAAGACGTCTTGCTCAGCTTTTCCCGCCACCGGAAGGGGTAGAACTGGTGATTGGGGTGCCTGATTCTGGACTGCCTGCGGCGCTGGGTTACGCTCAAGAGACTGGGCTACCGCTCGCCAATGGCATTGTGAAAAATTCCTATATAGGCCGAACCTTCATCAATCCAAAGCAAAGCGCGCGCAAGCTCAGTATCAGGCTAAAGCTCAGCCCAGTGGCTTCGCAGGTGAAGGGCAAGTCTGTGATCTTGGTAGATGATTCTATTGTGCGAGGAAACACGCCTAGAGAGCTGGTACGTTTGTTACGAAAATGCGGTGCACGTGAGATTCATTTGCGGATCAGTTCGCCTCCGATCGTTTGGGGGTGTCATTATGGGATTGCTTTCAAGAATGAAGAATTGATTGCGAGGCGTCACGATTCCGATTTGCTAGCTATGGCTGCTGATTTGGGGGCTGACACTTTGGAGTATTTGCCTTTACAGGAGGCGCTCAGTGAGGCGCAGCAGGATGAGAGAGTTTTTTGTTCTGCTTGTTTAGATGGGGATTATCCTATTTCTATCGTTTAGCTGTTCGTCTTGTTTTAATGAGCAGGGGTTTGGGGCTCACTGTAGGTTTGGGAAGTTAATTTCTTTAAGGGGCTTTGCCCCTTAACAACCCCCTTGAATTACTCCAAAATAAACGGGGTTTGGGGCGGAGCCCAATAAAAACACTCTTTTAACGGCAACTGAAGGTGACAGCTTCCTCAACGACCCCCCCTGAATTACTCCAAAATAAACGGGGTTTGGGTCTCCGCCCCATAAAAAATACTCATTTAACGACAACTGAAGGTGACAGCTTCCTCAACGCCCCCCCCTGAATTACTCCAAAATAAACGGGGCTTGGGGGCATGCGTAAACAAGACTCCTCATAACCGACAGTAATCTAAAGAAAAAAACAATAAAATACGCGCTTGGCAGGATTCGAACCTGCGGCCAACCACTTAGAAGGCGGTTGCTCTATCCTCTGAGCTACAAGCGCAAGGATTTCATATTATTTCACAGATTTCAAACTCACTCGATCACAATCTGCTCAGTCTTTTTTGGAGCTGAACCCGGTGGCTTTTTCTTGTAAGTCTCACGGATCTTCCGCAAAACTTCATCAACATGCTCTTGATGAAGGGCGCTATTGTCAGCGGAAAGTGGATTGAACTGTTCTTCCTTGAGCATCTTGCTGCCCTTGATGATCAATCTTTCCCCTTCCCGTGTCACCCAAGGCCTAGTACTCCAAGAAGGCCTTGCCGGAAGGCTATCAACGTCTTTTTGGAAAGGGATTGCATCGGTGCTAGCAAGCTCTCGAGCATTGGTCTCTTCTCTTTCTTGCAATAACTTGATCGCTGATTCTGGTTTCTCAACGTCCATCAAGAATGAAACTAGTCCAGTACCTGGCAGAGACGCGCTCAGATTTTTCTTTTGTACTGGTGGACGCTTTGCGTGAATGATTACTGCGTTAGGCAGCTTTTCTTTGACTTTCTTCACTTTGGGTGGCCTGCCGGGCTTTCTTTTCATCGGGGAGAGGCCTGAGAGATCGGCGTGCTCATTGAATTCAAAGAACTCATCGTTATTTGTTTCAATCTCTTCTTCTGCGGCGTTCTCTTCTTTGGGAGCGGCTTTCTCTTTGACTTTTTTCTCTTTCTTTGGGGTTTCTACTTTCGCTTTTGGCAGGGCAATTTTTTTTGGTTCTGGTATTTCGACAATTTTCTTAGCAGGAGCAGATACTTTCTTAACTGGAGCAGTTACTTTCTTGGCTGGAGCAGATACTTTCTTTACTGGAGCAGTGACTTTCTTGGCTGGAGCAGTTACTTTCTTGGCTGGAGCAGTGACTTTCTTGGCTGGAGCAGATACTTTCTTGACTGGAGCAGTGACTTTCTTGACTGGAGCAGTTACTTTCTTGGCTGGTGTCACGACTTTCTTGGCTGGAGCAGCTACTTTCTTGGCTGGAGTCGTGACTTTCTTGGCTGGAGCAGTTACTTTCTTGGCTGGAGTCACGACTTTCTTGGCTGGAGCAGCTACTTTCTTGGCTGGAGTCGTGACTTTCTTAGCCGGAGTCGTAACTTTCTTGGCCGGAGTCGTGACTTTCTTAGCCGGAGTCGTGACTTTCTTAGCCGGAGCAGTTACTTTCTTGGCCGGAGTCGTGACTTTCTTAGCCGGAGCAGTTACTTTCTTGGCTGGAGTCGTGACTTTCTTAGCTGGAGCAGTTACTTTCTTAGCTGGAGCAATAATTTTCTTAGCTGGAGGTTTATCAGAGTTAGGCTTGGACTTAGGCTTAGGTTTAACTGGTGCTGGCTTAGCTTTCGCGATATTCTTAGCTTGTTTCTTCTGAGCCAATATATTTACATTAAACAGGGAAGTTCGGTTATTATACACGCTTTTAGCGTTTTGCGTTGGAAAGCTTGGTTTTCACTTTGCTCTTGAGCATTGAGGCAAAAAAGGGCTAAGATTTCATTCGACGAATTTGGGGGCATAGCACAGTTGGTAGCGCGTCTGCTTTGCAAGCAGAAGGTCAGGGGTTCGAATCCCCTTGCCTCCAATCATCTACAAATCATTTGAGCCGAAAGTATATACTCAGATCCCAGTGAGACTTGATAAAATTACGGGATAAGATTTTTTGTCTTGAAGAAAACACTAGAACAACTTAGAATCTGCTGCGGTTGCGGAGAGCTTTTGCCAAAGGGCACTCTCCTCAAACTAACGCGTCCTAGCCAAGCATCTAGCATGGCTCTTGTTGCCGATTTGGCCTTTCAAGTACCAGGCCGTTCCTTCTATGTTTTTCCGAGCAAAAAATGCATCACAAGGTTGCTTCAAGGCAAAAAAAGAACAGCTCGATTGCTGCAAAAAACCTCTGCAAAAATCTCTGACCTAGAATTAGCTTTGGCACTTTGCCCCCCAATCCAAGCCGCTTGTCCAAACGAGGAGGCTAAACAATGTTAGATAGTGGAAAAGTACGAATTTATGACCTAGCGCGCAATCTGGTCTCCGAAGATTTGCCCGAAAAAGAAAAAAAAGACCAACAAGCCAATAAAACCAAGCAGATAGTCACTCTCTGCGAGAAGCTCGGTTTCGGCAAAAAAACACCCTCCAGCTCGCTTGAAACGAATATGGTCTCCCGAATCTTGCTTTTCATCAACAATGAAACAAGCATCGACAATATTCAAGCTGGCTCTAATCCTGCTTCTCCAGCCACAAACAAAAAAACAAGAGTACTGAGACGTATCGATCCGACCATTCCAGTTGTTGAAGAGCCAGAAATATTTGAACCGGAAGAAGCCGAAGCACCAGAAGAGATAATAGAAGAGATCCCTGAAGAAATCCCCGAAGAAGCGCCCCCACCTCCTCCAGTTGTGATAGCCCCAGTAGTCCCCGTCATAGCAAAGATAGAAGTACCCTCAGTAGTCGAACAAGTGATAGAACAAACGATCGAACAAGTGCTACCGCCGAAAGTAGAAGTAAAACCATTGCCTCCCAAGCCGAGCATGCTTTTAGCTAATCAACCAAAAGTAAACCCAAAAGCAGTCGAAGTAAAACAACCAGTGCTCAGCGAGGCAGCCAAAGTAGCAGGCCCCGCTAAGCCTATCTCCAGACCGATGGGGCCAGCCTCAGATGCCCTGAGAAACCAAAACCAACCATTTCGGGTAGCTAGACCACTGTCGCTTCCTTTTAGCACTCGCCCGAAAAAAGCCGCACCTAGTCGCCGTCCTGCTGGTGGAAGAGGTGGCCCTGGAAAATCTGACAGTAAAGGTCGCGGTAAAGCGGCGGCAATTGAAGGGCCTAGCGAAATCTTCGTTCAAGGCCAAATCACCGTCAAAGAGCTTGCCTTGGCGCTGAGAGTGCAAGAAACAGAAGTAATCCGGAGCCTTTTCATGAAAGGGACGATGAGAACGGTCAACCAAACTCTCGATCTCGATTTGGTCATTCAGGTAGCGGCCGAGTTCGATTGCACCGTAAACTCCGAACAGAGCCCAGAAGACAGCAACACCGACCTATCGGTCAAACTCAAAGACTTAGTCAGCCAACACACTAGCCTCGACTCCAAAGATTCACCACTGGAAAAAAGAGCACCGGTGGTCACGATCATGGGTCACGTCGATCACGGTAAAACCAGTCTGCTCGATGCTATCCGCAAAGTGAAAAAGAAAATAACCGATGGCGAATCCGGTGGCATCACCCAGCATATCGGTGCATACCAAGTCAAAGTGATCGATTATGACGATCAAGAACGGATTATCACTTTCTTAGACACGCCTGGTCACGAGGCTTTTACCGCTCTCAGAGCGCGCGGAGCCCAGATTACAGATTTGGCTATACTGGTCGTTGCCGCTGACGATGGCGTTATGCCTCAGACCATAGAAGCTATTGCTCACGCCAAAGCGGCCGAGATCCCGATTATCGTCGCCGTCAATAAAATCGATAAACCCGGCGCCAATCCCGAGAAAGTACTGCTTCAGCTGATGGAATACGGCATAGTGGTGGAAGACTATGGTGGTCCAGTAGCCGTCTCCAAGATCAGCGCCAAACAACAATTGAACCTTGAAGACTTGCTCACTAAAGTGACTCTCGTCGCTGACGCCGAACTGGGCAACAAACTTTTGGCTAGCCCTAACTCCAAAGCCGTCGGTGCTGTGATCGAAGCTTCGCTTTCCTCTAGTCGCGGTCCAGTGGCCAGCTTTCTGGTACAAAGTGGAACTCTGCGCAAAGGTGACGCCGTGGCAGCCGGTAGCAGCTATGGGCGGATCAGAGCGATGTTCGATGACAATGGCCTTGAGATCATGCTCGCCCCCCCTTCTACGCCAGTCCAAGTACTTGGGATGGACATCTTGCCCCAAGCCGGTGATACCTTCCAAGCTTTCAAAAACTACGGCGAAGCGAAAGCCTCAGCTGAGCTGGCTAAAGACAATAGCAAGCGCAAACGGATCGCTGGCAGCCTTGAGTTCCTCTCTACCCAAATCCGAGAAGGAGTCTCCAAAGAGCTGGCCGTGGTGATCAAAGCCGATACTCAGGGCTCCGCTGAGGCCATCGCTCAAGAGCTGAACAAGCTCAGCAACGCCGAGGTGTCTTTGCGCATAGTGCATTGCGCGGCTGGTACAGTCAACGAAAGCGATGTGAATTTGGCTGTAACTACCGGTGCTAGTTTGGTCTGCTTTAGGGCTTCGATCGATAGCACTGCTACTAGACTGCTGCAAGAGCAAGAGATGAGCGTTTACAACTTCGATGTGATTTATCACCTCACTGAAGCGATCCAGAAGGCTATGCATGGCTTGCTAGAGCCTGAGGTCTTTGAGGTCAAGCATGGGGCCGCTCAAGTCTTGAAGATCTTCGCCATTGGCAAAAACAGAATAGCGGGTTGCTTAGTCAATGAAGGCAAGCTAGTCACCAATGCTGAAGCGCGCATCTTCAGAGAGAAGAAAGAAATTCACCGTGCGCCGCTCAAGGGGCTCAAGCGCTTCAAAGACGATGTCAAAGAAGTGCTGCAGGGCTTTGAGTGTGGGATTTCCGTCGAAGGCTTCACCGACTTTGCTGAAGGTGATTTGATTGAGGCTTGGGGTAAAGAATATAGAGTGAGGGGACAAAATGGGTAAACCTGCTTACAATCGTTCAGACAGACTGACTACAACGCTGCAAAAAGAGCTCGGTACTATGATCAATGGTCGTGAGTTGCGTGAGTTTCGCGATCCGACTTTTGCTGGACTGATCTCGGTGACGGCTGTGGTTTTGGAGGGGAATTATCAGCATGCAAATGTTTATGTATCGGTCTTTGAAGATGAGCATCGAAAGAACGTTTTGGCTATTTTGAGCCGGTGCATTCCCGTTATTCGAGGTGAGATTTGTCGGCGTTTTCGCTTACGTTTTGCGCCTACCTTGGCTTTTTATGCTGATGAATCTTTAGAGCGGGCTTGTCGGGTGCTGCACAAGATTGATGAACTAGATCAAGACACTGAATAGCTTAACTGCGGAGAAATCGAGGGGGTAAGCCCTTCAAAGATTAAGCGTTTCTCAGATTTCATTCAAAGTAAGTACAAAAAAACCTTAGCTACTTGAAAGACAGTAAAGCTACCAAAGGCGATAGGTACATATTCATGAATTATCCAGTCAGCTCAAATACTCTCACCAGCACTAATCCCACCACTACAGCTCCCGCTCGTCAGACCACAAAATCAAACAAAGTGATTGGTCTTGGACCAGAGCCCCTAGAATCAGCCAATGACTCGGTAAACATCGAAAAACCTGAAACATCAAGCACTAGCACTCCCGAAAAACCACCAGCAGAAACAAATAGACTGGTGAATTCGACGGTGACCAGTGAAATATTCTTCGACAATAGAGACGAGGCAGAACAGCTGATCCAAGAAGCGGTCGGCGCTATAGACAAGATGAAGAAAGACGAGAAGAAAGAAGGCTGGCTCAAATTCAAGGGCATAGTCAGAAACGACATAGTGAAAGATCCGAAGCGCGTAGCGCTCTATTTCGATACTGTGATGACCAAGGACAGAGGCTACGAAAAGAAGATGCTTCTGTTTAACGCCATGATGGAGGCTGTCATTGCTGAAGGTGACAAGAATAAGATCAATGCGGCTGTGGCTACTTTAGTGCCTTACATGCTCAAGCAAAACCGTGTGCCGAAGAGCAGTAAGGGTCATGAGATGAACTCTGCTATGGCTCATTTTCTGGTGCAGGATTCTGCCGTATGGCATAGAGATACTGACTTCAAGGGCAAGCCAAATGTGATTCAGAACATTACTTGGGCTTTGGCTCGTGGTACTGACATTGGGGCTATGTTCGGTGGTGGAAAGCTTGGGTCTTGGGCTTTGAAGACTATTCCCGGGGCGCAGAGTGCCGTCAATCTCGGTCAAGGGCTGATCAGTGGCATAGGGGGCGCTATGAATGGTAATGCTGTCGGTCGGGGTATTCTTGGCTTGGGTTCTGGAGTGGCAGAAGCCGCCGGCAAATTGCCTCTAGTGGGTGGTTTATTCAAGAAGGTGGGTGGTACCAGCACCGATGACGCTCTGAGAGGGGTGGATGATGGAGTGAAGTGGGCAACCGGCGGACTAGATAATGTCGCCCAGGCCGCAGCCAAAAAAAGCGCCTATGAGACTGCGAAAAAAGAAGCTACCGAAAAGGGCGCAAAATACGTGGCCGCAAAATTAGCAAAGAAAAAAGCAGAGGAGGAGTTTGCTAGGCTTGCGACTGAGCTGGCTACAAAACAAATAGATCTCAATAAAGCGGCTAAAGCTATTCTAGATGCTGAAAACGCGAACAGGCCTATAACCAAAGTAATGAAAGAGGCTTACGACAAAACAATCGAGAATTTCAAAGACTCTGAGCTTGCAAACGAAACGGCCAAAACTGCCTTAACTGGCGCACAAGCACTCCTAGATACTGCGAAAGCAGCGGCTCAGACTGCTGGCAAAGCACTGGTCCCCCTCAAAAAAGAAGCCGTAGCCTCAGCAGCCAGCCTCGATAAGATCCCCCAAGCTCTTCAAGGCACAGCAGGTAATGGAGCCGGTGTACTTAGCGGTACTACAAAAGTGATCGGAGAAGGCGTAAAATTCGGTACTGAAAAAGCAGTAGGCGTCAAAGCAGTCAGCACCGCTAAACAAGTGAGTCAAGACGCTGTGGAAAGCCGTGGCTTTGACCGTGAAGGCGGAGACGATTTCTACGGCTACTATGACCGTTTCAATAGCGGCGCCCCCCTCCAGAAAGTGAGCACAGCCTTCGATACAGCCGCCCTGATCGCCCTCACCATAGGAACTGGCGGCTTGGCCGCCCCTCTGCTGATCGCTAAAATTGCCTCTGATGTCGCCAATGGAACCAGCGTAGTATCTAACGTTGGATTCAGTCAATTCAGCCTCGAAGAATTCTCAGGTAGCGTCCTCGATTTCACCCGCAAAGAAGCAAAAGGCTACAGAGACACTGCTTTCGGTAGTGGCGAAGTCAGCAGCAGCTCTGGTAAAGATTCGGGGAGCAAAGACAAGCTAAATCAGAGCACGCCTTATGTTGGGCCATCACTGCCTGCTGGACAGAAAGACCCAGGTGGGTTGTAGAGCTTGATTGATTGCGCTTCGCGCTGCTTAATGTTAGAGAAACAAATCTAATAGGGGAGCGCTAGGAGGCTGCGCCCCCACGAAAAAACTCTTTAACCGCAAATGCTTCAAGGTTTTGAGAACCAATTTTTAATGAGGGGGAAATATCGGCAGCTAGTCGCTGCACTCACGCTACGCGCGCACCCTCAAACTCCCCATTTTAGACTCGACGAAGCCCATCAATTAAATTCCTCTAACTAGCAGGAAAGGAAACAGCCTTCTTCTTGCCTAAACCACCCACCCAAGCAAAAAAGCGCCCAAATATAACTTTCGATCTGAGCAAAATAATAAAAACACAGGGAATCACAAACAAAGTGAGAATAGTCGAACTGATAATCCCCCCCACAATTGCTCTAGCCATCGGCGCACGCAGTTCTGAACCAGCCCCCAAACCAAGCGCCAAAGGCAATACCCCAATAGCCGAAGCCAAAGAAGTCATCACAATAGGCCGCAAGCGAGTCTGACCAGCGCGCGCCAGCGCCTTCTCCCAGCTTAAACCACGCTCCTGAAGCTGCACAGCAAACTCCACCAACAAAATGCCGTTTTTAGTGACCAAACCCATCAAAGTGACCACCCCAATCAAACTAATCAAATTGAAAGTGTCATTGGTGAGGTACAAAGCCACAATCACTCCAACCAAGGCAAGAGGCAATGTAAAGAGAATAGCCAAAGGCTGCGAGTAAGAATTGAACTGCGAAGCGAGGATCAGATAAACGAAAATAGCCCCCAAAAGCAAAGCAAGCCCCCCAAAGCTGGCTGCTTCTTCTATATCTTCCGCTTCACCGGCAAAAGAAACAGAAATCCCCGCTGGCGGCGGAAAATCTTTTAGCTTGGTCTGCAGCACAGTGATAGCCTGACCCGGTGAAATCCCTTGCACTTCGGCCGTGATCGCCACTTCGCGTAAAAGCTTTTGGCGTTCGATCCGACTAGGTTCATCGCCGAGCAAAGGCTTCACTAGCCGACTCAAAAGAACCTGCTGACCATCTTCAGCAGTCACACTCACACCAGCTAAAGCCCCCCAATCACCGCGCAAAGCCTTCGGCAAACGTAAAAGCACATCGTATTCTTCACCATTAGCGTCCCGCCAAGTAGTCACTTTCTCCCCGAAGATCAGATACCTGAGCGTGCTCGCTATACTTTCGAGCGACACTTTCAGGTCAGCGGCCAAGGGTCTGTCTATATCGACTTTCAAGACAGCATTGCGCCTGCCGTCTGAGCGCTCGACATCTACGAGTTTGGGGGTCTTTTTCACTAAACCAAAGAGCTTATCGGCGTATTCTTCCATCAGGCGGGGCGAAGAACCCCGTATAGCTAATCTTACCGGCGCCGAACCGGGGCCAGTCTGGGCGCCTGCACGCACATTGACTTCTGCACCGGCGAAGTTAGCGAGTAGCAAGCGCATTTCTCTCAAAAGCTCTTCTTGCCCTTTTTTGCGTTCTTTGCGGGGGACTAGGCTGAGCGTCAGCTTCCCTTCGTCTTTCAAGCCATTGAAGCCGCCACCAGCCCGAAAGTAGATGAAGTCGATTTCGGGGAATTTTTGGTCCAAATAAACCCCCAATTCTTGCCCTTTACGCACTGTATATTCGAGTGTGGAATTTTCCGGAGATTTGACTTCTAGGTCTATCTGACTTTTGTCTTGCGAAGGCAAAAAAGAAACACCAATCGAAGGCAACAAAAACAGCGATAGGCCACAAAGCACCAAAACAGCCAGCAAAGTCAAGAAGGGTCTGGAAATGCAACGAGTGACGGCGAGAGCGTAGTAAGTGGTGAGCCTGTCAAAGCCTCTATTGAAGCCGCTCAACCAATTTTCTTGCTGTCTAGTATCTTTCCAAATGCTCGACAACATCGGGTCAAGCGTAAAGGAAACGAGCAAAGAGACTAGCACAGCCACCGAGACAGTGAGCCCAAACTCCTTGAAAAACAAGCCCGTAATGCCACCCATAAAGGCCACAGGCAAGAAGACGGCAACGATGGTGAGCGTACTGGCCGTCACGGCCAAACCGACCTCCTTGGTGCCATCAAGGGCCGCTTGGTAGTGCGTCTTGCCCATATCTAGATGTCTGATGATATTTTCCCGCACGACGATGGCATCATCGATCACTAGCCCTACAGCTAGACTGAGCGCAATAAAAGTCATTGTATTCAGCGAGAAACCGAAAAAATACATAGCCCCAAAAGTCGAAATGAGCGAGATGGGGAGGGCGAGACCGGTGATCACAGTGCTGCGCCAGCTATTGAGAAAGAGAAAGACTATGCCTACTGTGAGCGCTATACCGAGAATCAGTGCAAAATTCAGTTCATGCAAAGAGTCGGAGATGCTCTCTGAGCTGTCTTTGATCAGACTGAGTTTTGTACCTTGAGGGAGTTCAGAATTGATGGCGGCGATGATCTTTTTCAGTTCGCCGGCCAGTTCAAGGGCATTGGCGCCACGAATCTTCGTTACTTCCATCGCAATAATGGGTTTACCGTCCAGAAAAGTAAGACTGTCAGCTTCTTTGCTGGCATCGGTGAGGGTGACCAGTTGGCTCAGCTTCACAGAGGAGCTGGCCGTGTCTTTGAGCACTATATCAGCAAAGCCAGTGCTCTCTTGGTGTCTCCCGACAAAGCGCACCTTAGTGCCACTACCGGCGTTGTTCTCGAGACTGCCGGCTGGTAGTTCGAGGTTGGAAGATTTGACGGCGGAAATGAGAGCGGGTAGGCCGAGCTTGTACTTTTGGAGCATGTCTGGGTCAAGCAATAAGCCAAATTGTCTTTTGAGTGAGCCTTCGATCTGAATGCGGCCTGCGCCTTCGGCTGCTTCCAGTCGTTTTTTTATTTTCTGTTCAGCTAGATCTGAGAGCTCTTGCAGGCTGAGTGTCTCTGAGGAGAGACCGACCACTATCACCGGTTCTTCGGTGGGGTTGAAGTCATAGACCACCGGATCGTCTATGTCTTTGGGCAGGTTTCCTCTGATCCGAGCAATGGCTCCACGCACGTCTTGCAGCGCTGCGTCAGGATTTCTTTCTAGCTGAAACTCGACAATGGTCAGGCTCAGGCCCTCGTAGACGAAACTGGTAATCTTCTTGACAGCACGGAGCGTATTGCTAGCTTCTTCCACTTTCTTGGTCACTTCGCTTTCCACCACCTTTGGTGAAGCGCCGGGGTAGGTGACCTCGACTAAGGCGAGCGGAAAATCGATGTCTGGAAGCTCAGCTACCGGCAAGCGAAAATAGGAAAAGAGCCCGATCACGCTCAAACCGACCATCAGCATGATCGCAAAGACTGGTCTTTTGATGGAAATTTCGGTGATCAGCATCAGTTCAGTATTTGAGTTTGTAGTTCGGGGGCGTCTTTTTTGTTGGGAGCATTGAGGATGATCTGGCCGGCTTCTAGACCTTCTTCAATCACATAGCTCAAAGCACTCGGATCCAGGGGGGTGGCTTTCACTATTTTCTTGATCAGTCTTTTGTTTGCTTCATTGAAGACCAGCACGCTTTGGCGACCGTCATCGGCTAAGTTAAGGGCATTGGCGGGGATAATAACTCCTCTTTCTTTGCCCTGTGTCAAAACCAGCTGCGCTTTGGCAAAAGAATTGGCTTTCAACCTACTCTCTGGATTCTGGATCAGAGCATAGATTTTGTAGGTTCTAGTATCGGCTGCAGCGATGGGCTCAATCGCTTCTACCTTGCTTTCGATCGGTGCTTGTCCTTCGATTTCTACGGTCAGTCTGCTCCCAATGATTATATTGGCGGCCGCTTCTGTCGGTACTTCGAACTCGGCTTTGATCGGATCTAGTTGAACGAGTTGGTAGAGTGGATCGCCCGGCCGCACAAACTGGCCTAGTTTTACCGGTCTAGCCTGCACGTATCCACCGATTGGGGCGATGATCTTAGTTTTCGCAAGATCTGACTGGCGTAGGTCGTATTCTGAGGAGCTCCCCTTGTAGACCTCTTCGGCTGAGCGTGTATTGGCTTTTGCTTGGTCAAGCTCGCTCAGAGCGATCAATCCTTGGGCAGCCGCTTTGGTTTTGCGGGTCAAATCGAGGCGGGCAAGGTTTAGCTGGGCTTCTTCGCGGTTACGGTTTGATTTGGCGCGGGTCAGTTCTGAAAGCAGATCGCTTGGCTTGAGCTTGGCTAGCAGAGCTCCTTTGGGTACATATTTTCCTTGTTCGTAATTGAGCTCGGTGATTTCGCCGCTCACTTCGGCGCTCACTTGCGCTTCTTTGTCTGGGACGAGCTGTCCGTAAATCAGCAAAGTTTTAGAATAATCGCTGACCTTTAGCTCTAGTAGGTCTGACCGAGTCAGTGTAATCTCTTCGAGCTTGGTCTTTTCTTCTACTTTCGCTGGTGGAGGGCTACAGGAGTTGAGCGCGAAAAGTGCAATTAAGAGAAAAAGTGGAAAAAAGGCTTTAATGGTTTGCATGAGGTCCCCTAAAAATGTTACTATAAATATTAAGAATTATTAAATACTAGATTAAATTTAGAAAGTAAATTATCGTAATGAATATACAAGCTAGCACCCCCTATTCACAGGTACATAGAACCTATGCAAGCGCGCCAGTTCCTGCAGGGCAGCCAGCGATGAGCCCAGCAGACCAGCAGGCCTTGCAGGCTTATCTCGCTAGACAAGAGGGTAGAGCAGATCCGGCTTTAGCCAGCCAAAAGAACATCTTTCAGAAAAGCTGGGATTGGGTGAACGAACACAAAAGAGGCTTAATGATTGCGGCGGCTTCAATTGCTGCAGTGGCTGTTGGGGTGCATTTTGCGCGTGGAGGATCTTTTGCGCTGCCACGGATCTTGGGTGGCTCTGGTCTGCCAAAGACTGCTTCCGCTGCCTTGGATGAAGTGGTTAGTCTTACAGGCCCTTCAACAATAGATAAGCTGAGAAAGATAGCCCAACTCGAGCATGATTTAGAGACAAGGTTTGGGGGCAAGCTCCTTCGTCGCAGTCCGTTCAGAGTGGCCTATTGGGGGCATTATGGTGATCTGGCCCAAATGGAAGCCATGCTTAAAACTGCAAAAAAAGGCTTGCACGGTGACCTAGTGCGTCTCCAGAAGCTCAGCCATATGTGTGAAGAAGGAGCTGTCCCTCGATCAGAGGCTTCTTTTGAAGAAGGCGCAAAAATATTTCTGAATCAACTGCTCAGCAAAGTCAAAGGAACAGCTTCAGAGCCAAATTTTGCTCCCGATAATCTCCTCAAAGTATTAGTAAATAATCTCATTCCCGAAAGAACAGCTGAACTCATATTCCCCTGAGCATAGCCAAAGCCGGTAGCAGAGCGCTTCTCCCGACCATCATCTCGCCGCTTATGACCCCCTCAATGAGCTTATGCGCTTTAGCTCTAGGGTCAGTCTTGGGATCCTTGCCAGCAGCCTGAGCAAGCTGAGCTTGAAGCGCCGAGGGAATGCGAGGAGGAAAGACCAAACTAAGACTAGAGGCCAATTTTTGTGCCCTGAGCTCTCTCGATTTTGCTTCGCCCCAAGTCCAGAGCGCCCCGATACCGGCACTATAGGGCGCGAGCCCCGGCAAGCCTAAGCGGCCGTTTTGTCCTAAAAAGACTCCAAAGCGACAAGGCTTGTCTGCCCTGGCCAGTTCAGCTAGCAAAGCTTCCATCAATAGAGCTGGTTTAGTGAAATTGAGCATAGTGAGTCGAGCGAGATCGCCCTCAAAGACCCCAGCACAATGAATATAAATGTCCGGCAAAGGCAAAGCCACAATCAACCCAGAGCCACAGTCACAAGCCAGATCGAAAGCATGGAAAACAGCCGGATAACCCCTAGCTTCGAGAAGCTCCAATAGCTCAGAGCGGGGCGCCGAACGGGAAAGAAGCACACTGGAATAGCCCAGATCAGCGAGAGCTATAGCGCATTTGCCTCCCCATGCCCCACTGCCTCCCAGCACCCAAGCCGTCTTAGCGCTCACGGATCATCGTGCCGATCGCAAAACAACTATTTCGCTCGAGCTTCTCGCAACTCCATCCAAGCTCACTAGCCCAAGCCAAAAACTGACTAGCTGGACGAGGCACCATCTCCCACGGACGGTGATCGAGATCGACCATAGTCTCTTTCAAGCGCTGCAGCTCTGGATGATGTTCCATGATCGTAAAAACCCAACGAGCCCCTTGAGTGGTGCAGCGTGTGCCATTTGCCAGTACTTGCTTGATCTTCTCTTCGGTCAATAAAATATCAAAAAAACCGGAAGTGACCAGCAAATCAGCCTTCTGACAAGCTAAACCCTCAAAGCTAAAAGCGTCGCTTTTTTTGAAGGTGATATCGCTACGTTTTTTTTCTAAGACTTTGATGCTCCCTCGTTCTATGACTTCTTCTTCATAGTCACCGGCAATTATTTTGGCTGCATTCGGCGGCACAAAGAATAGATAAGAGCCCATGCCAGCGGCCAAGTCGAAGATTTGAGGCTGATCGTATTGTTTGGTAGCGGCCTTAAGCTGTTCGATCAGACATTCCCGACGAGCGCGCACTTCATTCCAGACCGGATGAGCGAGATAAATCGAGTCAATCCAAGCCCCAAGCGGACTAAAACCCCTCGGTCTGTTTTCGTAAATGTACTCGAGCATCAAACCAGAATCAAAGCCCGTTCGCCAGCCTAAACTGATCCCCTCACTAAGGAGTCCTATAGTTTGCAGGGCTAGTTTTTGCAGTAAAAAATTCATCTTGAAACTCAATCTAGCATAACTCTTACTCTCGCTCACCGTTCATCGCTCAGCCACTTGAGAGCCTGTTCGAGATCGCTCCAAGGATTCAGGTAATGCGCTGATAGTCTGAGATATTGGCCACGACGAGCGGTGATTATTTTGCGTTTATAGCCTGATTCCAGTAAAGCTTGAGCTTGCTCTTCCGCAAAAGGCCCAAGACTCACTATCCCCGACCAGTTTTTGTAGGGAGTAGCGATGGGGTAGCCCATGTTCAGGAGCTCAGCATAGAGCAGATCCCGTCTGGCTTTTACCTCTAGGCTTATCTTCTCCCAGCCGATTTTTTCCAGCATCTTCAGCGAGGCATTGGCTCTTTTGACTGCTTCCGGTGTCACCCAACCCGCTTCCCAAGCTCGAGCGTCTGGGCAGAGCCCACTGGCTATATTTGGTGGATCGGTGAGACTGAGCCAAGAACTGAGGGCCGGTTTTAGCTCTCGAAGGGCCCGCTCGCTCAGCACCAGTATCGCTAAGCCCAAGCCGGCCACCAGCCATTTCTGAGTACCAGTCACCCAAAAATCGACTGATGCTATTGGCGAGCAGTCTTTGATCCCTGCGCTCTGGATTGCATCGAGGCAAGTCCAAGTTGACTGGGCGCTCGCTTGAGCAAGATATTCTCGCCATGGTCTTTCAGCTCCGCTGCGATAATTCACAGTCGAGATCGAGAGAAACTTGGTCTCAGGTAACAAAGCTTCACCCTCTAGAGGCTGACTTTTCACTCTTATCCCTCTAGCAGCAAGATCGCCCCAAGGCATAACATTCGCGGCAAACTCCTCATTGGGATAAACCAGCAAATCCCCTGACTGCAAAGGCAAACTGAAAGCAACGGCGCGCAGCGCCAGACTGGTAGAGGGATATAGCGCTATTTGTCTTGGCTCGCATCCTAGCCAGTCAGCGATTCGCCCTTTCAGCTCAGCCACCTCTTCTTGCAATGAAGGCAAGCAAAGATTGCCCAGTAGCTGCATCGGAGCGAGACCAGCCAGATAGACGCGGGGGGGAATTGGCGCTAGACCGGCATAATTCAAATAGACTGGCAAAAACATTAGTCTTCGCTCTGTGCCTGCAAATAAGCCAAGCTACGCCAGATTCTTAGGACTATCGTCAAGCCACAACCGAAACAAAGCCAAGGCATAAGATCAAGCCAAAGATTTAGCCCAAAAGCCGCCAGCAAAGCAAAAACAGCGAACAAAATCAGCCGATCGGTCTGCCCACAAGGGCCAACAGACTGAATGGGCGCTCCAGCCACTAAACCCAATAAACCAAAGATCTGAATCAAACCGACTAAAGCGAGCAAAAGCACTAGCCAGTCAGCTCCCACCCAAGGCCAAAGAGCAATCACAGTGAGCATATCGTTGAATTCACCAGGCAGCCTGTTCAGATAAGCGCCCAGCAAGCTCGCCTTCCCAAAATCTTCAGCAACTAGTCCATCGATCGTATTCAAAAAGAGGCGAGCGAGAATGCAAAAGACAAAGCCCCACCAGAACCCTTGCCAAAGACAATAGGCAGCCAGCAGACCGGGCACAGCAGCCCACAAAGAGAGATGATTTGGGTTTAGGTTGCCTAGCTTTGGAATGCGCCGAAGCAGACTTCTCAGCCAGTATTTGGCTTGATAGAGGCCAAGATCGGGCTTGCAAGAGTTTCCCTCGTCGGTCATTAAAGGGTGCTCAGCTGACGCTTGATCTCAAAGAGAGTAATCCCTACGGCGACTGAGAGGTTTAGCGGTTCTGTTTCCGCTTGTTGGACTATCTTCACAAAATGCTTGCACTGCTCTTTGATCGCTCTAGGCATACCGCTTCCTTCACTACCAAAGGCAATCACAAAAGGATAAAAATCCAGAAAACGCGCCTCAGTGATATCGAGAGCTTCATCAAAACGATCGACGCCCAGTAGCTGATAACCGGCAGAGTGGATGATTTTGGCCGTGTTGGTCATGCTGTTGTAACGGGCAAATTTCATTTGAAACAGTGTCCCAGCGCTTGTTTTAGCTACTGTAGCGTTTAGCGGAACGCTCTTTTTGGCCGGAATGATAATGCCCTCGACTTGGCCAAAAGCTACAGCTGAGCGGATCACCGCTCCTAGGTTGTGCGGGTCTTGAATGCCGGGAAGCCACAGCACCAACTTTCCGCTATGCGAGCTTCTAATCAGCAGATCCTCCACATCCCGAAAAAGAAAATCACCCAAATCTTCCTTTAGCTCAAGCACTACTCCCTGATGACTCTCATAATCACGCAAGCCAAACTGCCTCGCTAGGTCTGCATTCTTTCCGACAAAGATCAAATCAAGTCCCTTTGGTGGAGCAAGATCATCTAAAGCTTCATCTGAAGTGTAATAGAGGACTTTGCATTTTTCGGGAAACTTAGCTAAACAGGCTTTTACCGAATGCTTACTATGAACGAAATCATTTGCCACTACCTGAGCGCTATCCTAGGATCATAGGGTTTACCATTCCGTCTGGTCTCAAAGTGCAGGTGCGGTCCGGTAGCTATTCCGGTGGCACCGACATAACCGAGTGTGTTGCCTTGGGCTACTTTATCGGACATGCCTACAGCAATCTTGTTCATGTGGGCATAGAGCGTCGAATCGTTTTCGCCATGTGAGACGATCACAGTCTTGCCGTAGCCGGGATACCAGCCAGCAAAAATCACTAGACCGCCATTGGCGGCGCGAATTGGAACATTGCGGGCAGCGCCAAAATCCAAGCCACTATGAAAAGAACGTACTCTAAAAATTGGATGCAAGCGATAACCGTAACCGGAAGTGATGGCCGCTTGCACTGGCATGATGAAGTTTTTGTTGATCAAATCTTTCAGCCCGATCAGATCGGAATGGCCGTGCGATAAGGTCAAAATCTTGTCTGTGAGCTGCATAGACTCACGCTCTAGCTGTCTTTCGGCCGCTTCATAAGTCAGTCTTTCGCCTCTCAGTCTATTGACTAGTGAGCTTTGTTCGTCTTTTTTGGTGGCGATCAAATCTTTTAGTTTTTCCGATTCTTTCAGGCCGATTTCCAGAGAGCTTTTTTTGCTTTGGTATTTTTTCTGAGCGAGGACGAGGGCATTTTGTTTGATGCGGATCTCTTCGATTACAGCTAGCTCGCTGCCGATTATTCTTTGTTGGTAATAGATCGTATTGAAGAGCTCAGCCAAACTGCCGACCTTTAGAACGCTGCTGATCATCGAGGCAAGCAGTTCGTTTTTGTGCAGATAGGCTTGTTTGAGGTGTTTTTTGAGCTGAAGCGCTTGAACATTTATTTCCGCGTCAATGATTGTGACTTGTTTTTTTGTTTGGTCTATGTCGGCGCGCAATTGTTTGATTTTTTGTTCAGTGCGGTTGAAAGAATACTGAACGCGCGAAAGTTCTTTTTGGGTCTGTTCGAGTTTGCGCAGGGCCACTATTTCTTTATTGCGGGCAGCTGCTACTTTTTTGCGGACTGAGTCGGTTTGGGAGCGAACATTGACTAGTTTATTTTGATAATTGCTAATAGCAACTTTTGGTTGAGCTAGATCTTCCGAATAACTCGGCTGAGCTGAAACCAAAGACAGGATCAAAAATAAAAGGGCAATTTTTTTAAAGTTAAAGCTCATAAATAAAAGTTCTTCGCCTTTCATAGTAAACCAGTGAACTCCTCACCGCCAGCTTGGCTTATTAAGACTACCTTACTAAGACAATCCTTCAAAGTATATGTTCCCTCTTAGGGCTAACCCTAAACGCGATTTTCCTCTCAGGCAGCAACGGCAAAAGGAGCGATGTTAACGTACTTGCGGCCACGTCTATCGCTGAAAACGACAGTGCCAGCCTGCAAGGCAAACAAGGTGAAATCTCTGCCTAAGCCAACGTTTTTGCCATTATGAATCTTTGTGCCTACTTGTCTGACGATGATCTCGCCAGCTGAGACTGACTCACCACCATAGCGCTTTACGCCTCTGTATTTGGGGTTACTATCGCGTCCGTTTTTCGATGAACCGCCTGCTTTTTTACTTGCCATGTTTGCGTCTTTACTAAGTCAGTTAAATCCACTTCCTATCATAGCCTAAAGAAGCACTTTCAAGGTTAACCCTTAAAGAAGTGCTCCCCTCGGTTTGCGTGGGAAAATACCATTCAGAGAGAGAATAGAGGTATTAGAGCTTTGAGTAGAAGTTTTTGGTTTAGTGCATTATGTCTGATTGCTCCCGCCTTAACGCTTGTTGGCGGAGTGGAGGCAAAGATGCGAGGCGTCTTAGCTTATGACAGCAACGATCATTGGGGACACAACAAACGCTTGGGTTCAACAGCCGGTTATCTGGTCTGTGACGGCTATATAGGAGGACCGCTGCTCGCTTCCGATCCCTTGGCGGCCAGTACTTTTGCTAACAATTGTGCTCTTACTGCTCCTCCAGGAGTGCCGGGGATCATGGACGCACCAGAAAATCACAGCACAGCAAATCAAGGCTATCCAGCTTATACAGTAGCTTCGCCGAGTGGAGAAGGTAGTTTTTTTCTCTGTGATGGATTTTTGAATTCCACAGCTTGGTGTTCGCTCAAGGCACATCAAGAAGCGCGGAAAATTTCTCGTTCCGCTGAAGCCCGCAACTGGGAGAGAGTCTCAAATCCTGCTCCTCGGCTTTCGGCTGAGACTGGCAGGCCTGTTTTGGCCAATACGGAAAATAGACAGAGTCCTACTAGACCCATCCAAAACGTCTCCAGCTCGCCCCAAGGGGCACAGAGAATAGAGATTGTCTTGTCTGCTGAGACTCGCTCATTTATTCGAGACACTGTTTCTCAGGCAGTGAACAAGGCCGTTGATAAGCGTTTTCCTTAGAGAACAGCACTGAATAACTCCAACGGTGACCTCAACGTTGACCGATGCACTACAAACCCCGATGATTTTTTGGAATTACTCAAGGCTCGATAAAGAACATCACTGAATAACTCCAACAGTGATCTCAGCATTGACCCATGCACTAGCCCTATGAATTTTTGGAATTACTAGATGCTTTATTGAGAGCAGTAAGCAAACTAAACAGGTAACTTAGCGCACCAAGCAGCGCCCTTCACCGCCCCATGAATATGCTGATAAGCATAATAAGCCGCCGTAGCCGCCTCACCAAAGCCAGTGACGATCAATTCCACCTTCCCCTCAAAATGAGCGATGTCACCAATTGAGAAAACACCGGGAAGATTGGTAGCAAAACCTCTGAACGGATCGACCAAGATTTTGTTGTCTTCGAGCTCTAAACCCCAACCAGACAATGACCCAAGCTGAGGATTGAAACCGGTGCTAACGATTACCGCTTCAATGACCAGATTTCGCTCTACTTTAGTCTTAGCCTCAAAGATAGTAGCCCCACTGACCTGCCCAGCTTCCCCCTGAATGGATCTGAGCTCATAGGGAGTGATCAACTCTAGCTCGCCTCTAATGGCCGCTTCGCGCAGCTGCTCTAAGCTTGCCCCATGCGCCCTAAACTCATCGCGACGATGAATGTGCACAAGGCTCTTGGCCTTGCCCTTGAGCGCTAAGCTCCAGTCGACAGCGCTATCGCCTCCACCAACTACCAGTATGTTTTTATTGGCGAAAACATCGAGTTTTTTGACCGTGTAATGCACTCCAGCCAGCTCCTCACCGGCTATGGCCAGTTTCCGCGGCTCAAAGGATCCTTTGCCGATGGCCACTATCACACTCTTGACCCTCACCGGATCGCCTTCTTTGAAGTTCAGCAGCCAGCTTTCAGCGCCATCATTGCCCTGTTCTCGCACCAACTCGCTCACCGAAACGCCTAGGCGAGCGTTATAGGTGACATTGTCTAGTTGTTTTTTCAGTTGACTGACCAGCTCGGCTCCGGTGCAGCCGGGTTGAGAGGCTACGTCATAGATCATCTTTTCAGGATAGAGCGTAGTGCATTGGCCGCCCATCTCTGTGAGGGTGTCTATGATGATTGGCTTGAGGCCGCGGGTTCCAGCGTAGTAGGTAGCAGCCATACCCACTGGGCCGGCTCCGATGATTGCTATGTCGTAGGTTTCAATTGGCATTTTGAGTTTTTCTTTATTTTCTTTATCAATTAATTTTAGTGTTGTTTTGGGCTTTAAGTCTCAAAGACCCAACCCAATAGCCCTGAGCCTTTCAAGGTTCAGTGAAAAAACTGGAGATGAAGGGATTTGAACCCTCTGCCTCCTGCGTGCGATGCAGGCGCTCTACCAACTGAGCTACATCCCCGTCCCAGAAAGTCATATTATAGGACGCACTGTTAAAATCAGAGAAAGTTCATAAAACCCACACAAAAATGCGCACACAAGAAAATATCTTTGCCGAACTGAAAAGCGACGTTACCAGCCAAGAGATAGTGCTCTTTGCCAAAGGAAACAAACTGCAACCTCGCTGTGGCTTCTCCGCTGCCACGATCATGATCCTAAATACCTTCAAAAAAGACTACACAGTAATCGATGTGCTAGCCGACCCAGAGAAAAAAGAAGCGCTCAAAGAATTTTCTCATTGGCCCACCATCCCTCAGCTCTACGTCAAAGGAAACTTGGTTGGAGGCTGCGACATAGTCAAAGAAATGTATGAGAACGGTGATTTGGCCAAGCTTCTAGGCTGATTTTTCGTTGATCCCAAAAATTTGATCGAAGAGCAAGCCCCCGATCATCTCAGCGGTTAAGACGGGGCTCAGTTCGTCTCTGGCTGCTTCTAGAAACCATTGATCGCCACGCTTGAATATTTTAGTGGCTTTGATTTGGGGGGTGTCTTTGAGGCTTGCCTTCGGGGCAGAATTTCCGACCATTGGCGCTAAGATCGGATCGAAGTCTTCGGCTGTATAATGCAGCTCGAGCTCTAGGTCATGGCTTGCATCATCTATTGTCACTTTTCCTTGTGCTTCTGGTGTAAACAAACTCAAGAAAGCTAAGGCTGAGTGAATCTCTAGGCAAAAATCATCTTCAAAGCTGGTTTCGCTGACGGTCAGCTTTCTTTTGATCGCTTCTTCACGAAAGAGAGCAAAGAGTTCGTTGATGGCTGTATCTTGTTTATCTTTTGCCAACAAGTTGATATATCCGTTACAGGTTTATTATGCCCAGAGTATTGGATTTGCAGTGATCTCTATGTTTTTGTGCTCACTGAAGGTTATTGGAAGTATTTACTTTAAGGGGCTAGCGCCCCCTAACACCCCTCTTGAATTTTGAGAAGAGGCAAAAGAACTAAGCACCTCATTGAAA
>JBGSRC010000007.1:0-175510 GCA_041737745.1 Candidatus Caenarcanales bacterium | reverse complement strand
GCCGTAGGCCAAGTGCAGCCGTCTAGGCTGCCGAGTGTGCCACGTAAGCTAAGTGCAATCAAGTAAATAATAAGAAGCCTTTCCCTAATCCGGAGAGGCTTTTTGTTTACTAGGCTGAGCTTTGACCCAATTGGAAAGAGTAGTTTCTTTAGTCACCTTAGTAGACTTTCTGCTACGAGCCTTAACAACCCCATGAATCTTTAGGGCAGCAAAGGCAGGGGCGCAAGGTAAATCAATAATCCAAGGGGGTTGGGGGGCGAAGCCCCCAGTAATAATTAACTCCCACCCTCAGGAGGGGCAGGGGTGGGCAACATAAATCCTCGAAGGGTGCAAATCTCTCTTTAGAGAAATCTATTCCATGGGAGCAAGCCCCTAAAACCCCCGAAAACACAGAGAGTCAATTAAGGAATAGAAATCATCTCCTCTCGCAATTATGCAAAGGAATGTGTCGTTCCAAACGGAGCTAAACTCAGTTTGTTAGTTTGAAGGAGCAGTGACAGGCAGCTCATAAGGCTTCAACTCAGCTTCAGCAAGGGTGTCAGCCTCAAGCTTAAGAGCAGCACGCCTACGCAGCTTAAAGGCGTAACCGGTACCGGCCGGAATCAGCTTCCCAACAATCACGTTTTCTTTCAAGCCACGTAGCTCATCTGTCTTACCCTCAAGAGCACTCTCAGAAAGAATCCGAGTGGTCTCTTGGAAGCTAGCAGCAGAGATGAAGCTCTTGGTATTGAGGCTGGCCTTGGTGATCCCGAGTAGTACGTGCTTGTAAGTAGCCCGCTCTTCATCACCCTCAATCTTGAGATTATCGACTTGAAGTTCAGCCAACTCGATTAGCTCACCGGGGAGGAAAATCGTTTCACCTGGATCTTCAACCTTCACCTTCATCGTCATCTGTTTGACGATAACTTCGATGTGTTTGTCAGAGATGTCGACGCCTTGGCTACAGTAAACTGACTGCACTTCATTAATGAGATGGAGCTGAACAGCTTCTTGACCCATCAATTCCATGATCTGGTGAGGATTGCAGGGACCGTCTGTGATTGCTTGACCCAGTTCTAGCTCACACTCTTCATCGATGATGATATTGAGCGCGATCGGAATGTCTAAACTGACTTGTTCACCACCAGGAGCAGTGATCAGCACTCTAAACTCAGCAGCACCAGAGCTAAGTGGTTCCACTTTGGCCATGCCGGCAAGAGTAGCGATGATTGCTGGCTCTTTAGGTTTACGTCCCTCAAGAAGCTCTTCAACACGAGGTAGACCTTGAACGATATCTCCAGTCTTTTGCTGTTCAAAGATAAGCGTTGCTAGTTGGTCTCCACGCTGTACCAAGCTTCCTGATTCGATTTGGAGTTGAGTACCGCTACTGATCAGATAAGGACGGCCCTTGAGAATGATCAGATTTTTGTCGGTGACAGCTACCACTTGACCAGAACAGGCGACTTCTGGTGATTCAGTTTGAGCGTTGAGTTTGTCTCCACGCTTGATCAGGGCACCCACTTGCAGCTCTGTTTCAGGATTATTGTGTTCTTGGATAAAGAGATGGTCAGTGGTGATCAAAAGCAGCTTTCTTTCGTCATTGTGGCTAAGACGAATTTCCCCGTCTGAGTCAGATTGCACTTGGGTTTTAGCAATCACATCTCCGGCCGTAATTTTTTGACCGTCTTCAAGCAGCAAATAAGTTGTACTGAATTCACTGTCTTTCCGCAAGATTACTGAATCTTGAATAGATATAGAGAAATGATTGTTTTCAGTAGAAACAGAACCTTTCAAGAGCTTCAAGTCTTCATCGAGATGGAGCATGATGTTGGTCCGCATCAACTGACCACCCTCAAGGTTACGCACGCGATCGCCATCTTTATAGAGAAGCTGAGTGGTGGTCTCTATTCTGATGTCTTTGTTGGAGGCTTCTAGTTTCAGTTTTAGATCGGGGCACTTCACCACAAACTCCTGAACTGGGCGCAAGAAGAGCTGAGTCACTTCGCCTGTTTCGGGGTTAGTGACTAGGTTCACCAAGGAAGTTTTCTTAGCTTTGACACCCTTAATCACTTCTGTTCCAGCCATCACAATCTGCTCACTGTCGATCAAAAGATCTTCCAAATCAACGATCTTATGCATAGAACCAGGTCTGATCACCACTTCATAAATGATGTCATTTTCAATTTTTAGCTCAGCGATACCGTCGATGCGAGCGATCACGTCTTTCACTACTTCTTGGCCAGCCACTACCGTGTCGCCTGATTCGATGTTTTTTAGACTGATGTCTTTGCTAATCGAGTGAATCTCTTCGGGAATGAAATAAATCGTTCCGACTTTACCCTTTTCAATAGTCCGCTTTTCATCGATCGCTAAATCGGGAGCATAACGGATTTCACCGGAACAATCGACTCTCGATGAGCTTTGTGGTTGCAGTTCACCGATTAGGGCTCCATCTTCGACGATTTCCCCGCCTTGCACTTTTAGCGCATATTGTTCTTTTTCGCCGCTAGCTACTTTAAGCAGGAAACCACCTTGTTGGGTTTGTTCGAGCTTACCGTTCTCAGGGGAGATCGAAGCGATCACAATATTCACTTCTTTACCGGCCAAGAGCTTGCTGTAAGGCTTATCGTCTTTTTTACCTTCTTCAAGGCGCAGCTCAGGCGAAAAGCGTACTTGACCAGAGTGCTCACAAAGAGTACTGGTTTCGCTGAGGATAGTTCCTGAACGCACTTGCTGGCCGTCTTCAACGACGATTTCTGAGCCAGAGGGGAGTGAATAGACTTGGCCTTCCATCACCCAGATCGTGCCGTTTTGGCTGGCAGTCCTAGAGATGTTGCCGAATCTGTCCTGCTTTTCGTCGATCGTAAAGTCTTTAAACAAAATTTGTCCAGAAACTGTCGAGATCAAGTCTTTAAAGGCTCTTTCAGTCAGCATTTTGCTGCTGGTTTCGCTGTATTCGGCTACCACTTGTTCTAGTTTTATATCTGAACCAGAGCGAGCTTTGATTACTGCTGCCGCTGGGACTTTGATCTTAGTACCGGCCAAATCAATGCTCATTTCACGTAGAGCTTGCATAACGATTTCCCCGTAACGCGTACGCGTTTCTTTGGTGAGGGTTTCGTCGTAGTTGAGTTTGCCTTTTTTGGTGGCTCGTACTTGCTTTCTCGATCCACTACCGGCAACGGCTCCTCCAGTGTGGAAGGTTCTCATGGTCAGCTGAGTACCCGGTTCACCGATAGACTGAGCAGCTATAATCCCGATCGCTTCCCCGAGTGGCACTTGTTTGTTGGTGGCGAGGCTTGATCCGTAGCACTTTGTGCAGACCCCTCTAGGGCTTTCGCAGGTGAGCGGCGAACGGATTTTGACGTTTTCGACACCGGTTGCCACTACTAGCTTGGCCGTTTTCCGGTTAAGGATTTGGTTGCGGGCGGCCACGATCTTGCCTGTCTTGGGATCGACTATGTCTTCAGCAAGAGTGCGTGAGAAGAGACGTCTTTCCAGTGACAAGACATCTTGGTCTTTGTCTTTGATCGGCTTGAGGACTATATATTTGTTGGTTTCACAATCTTCCATGTGAACGATCACATCTTGGGCTACATCCACTAGTCGGCGGGTGAGATAGCCGGAGTCAGCAGTCTTGAGGGCTGTGTCAACAATCCCCTTCCGGGCTCCATAGCTAGAGATGATGTACTCGGTGACAGAAAGACCTTCACGGAAGTTAGTTTTGATCGGCTGATCGATGATTTTTCCTTGCGAATCGGCCATCAAACCACGCATCCCCACTAGCTGTCTAACCTGCGAGAGATTTCCTCTTGCACCAGAGAAAGCCATCATATAGACGGGGTTGAGGCGGCTGAAGTTTTTGACCACTTCTTCGGTCAGTCTCTCTGTGGTCTCAGACCAAGTGTCGATCACTCGGTTATAGCGTTCCACTTCGGTGATTTCGCCACGCTCGAAGAGATCTTTGGCGACGACCATCAACTCATCAGCTTCTGCCAATAGTTTTTTCTTGACGGCTGGCACATCGAGATCTTCGATACCGATTGTCACACCTGCTTGGGTTGCATAGTGGAAACCGAGATCTTTGAGCAAATCGGCTAACTCTGCTGTCACTGAAGTCCCAAATTCTTCAAAGATTTCGATGAAGAGCTTGCTGAGCGCTTTTTTGCTCAGTTCATGATTGACAAAAGGAAAGGCCACTTTGTCTTTGGCCGCTTTCAGCACTTTATCGATCACGCTATTGACCAAGATTCTTCCGATTGTAGTCTCGATCAACTCACCAGGAGCAACACGGAGCTTCACTTGGGCGTGCAAGTGCAAGAGGCGTTGTTCGTAGGCGGAGATTGCGTCGTTTAGGGAAGAGAAAATCAGGCCAGCACCATTGCAGACAGCTGGATTGGCGGCATCGGGATTTTCGATGGTCAAATAATAGATCCCTAAAACCATGTCTTGTGTCGGGACAATCGATGGCTGGCCGGTGGCCGGTAGCAAAATATTATTGGAGGCTAGCATCAATAGGCGCGCTTCGGCCTGGGCTTCGATCGACAGAGGGACGTGGATGGCCATCTGGTCACCGTCAAAGTCTGCATTGAATGACGAACAGACTAGCGGATGGAGCTGAATGGCGCGACCTTCGACCAAAACCGGCTCAAAAGACTGAATACCCAATCTGTGCAGCGTCGGTGCGCGGTTGAGGAGCACGGGATGATCTTTGATCGTCTCTTCGAGCGTCTCCCAGACAACGGCTAGACCAGCATCGATCATTTTTTTCGCTGTCTTGATATTGGGCGACAGTGCTTTTTTGATCAGTCTCTCGATGATAAATGGCTTAAAGAGCTCAAGCAGAATGGGAGCTGGAACGCCGCATTGGTGCAGTTTCAGCTTTGGTCCAACAACGATCACAGAACGGCCAGAATAATCGACTCGCTTTCCGAGAAGATTTTGGCGGAAGCGACCTTGCTTTCCTTCGATGATGTCGGAGAGCGATTTTAGGCGGCGGCCATTTGTGCCAACAACTTCACGTCCACGTCGACCATTGTCGATCAGGGCGTCTACCGCTTCTTGGAGCATCCGTTTTTCATTCCGGATAATAATCTCCGGTGCTTGCATTTCTTTCAGCTTGATCAAACGGCTATTACGGTTGATCACACGACGGTATAAATCGTTTAAATCACTTGTAGCGAAACGTCCTCCGTCGAGCTGCACCATAGGCCTCAAATCTGGCGGCAAAACAGGCAAAGACTCCATCACCATCCAAGCCGGATCGATGCTGGAAGCAAGCATTTTGTCTACGAGGCGCAAGCGCTTGATCAGCTTAACTCTTTTCTGAGCACTGCTTTTGCTCGCTTTTAGATCTTGTTTGAGCGATACCACAAGCTCTTCTAGGCCAGGCATAGCTAAAATCTTGCCATTGCCGTGTCTAGGACCTTCGGGGGTTTCATACTGAACGCGGGTCATCTTGTTGATCAACTTCAAGATCGCTTCGGCGCCCATATCTGCAACAAACTCATGACCTTCAGTGAAGGTGAGATTTTCGTATTCGTCTTCGGTGAGCAGTTGGCCTTCTTTGAGCGGAGCATTACCCACTTCGATCACTATATAGGCATTGAAATAAACCACTTGCTCCAAGTCTCTGAGCGGTATTTCCAGAAGCAAGCTGAGATAACTGGGAATCCCTTTCAAGAACCAGATATGCACAACAGGCGAGGCGAGGCCAATGTGAGCCATCCGGTAACGACGCACGCGAGATTCTGTCACTTCGACGCCACAGACTTCGCAGACTATGCCACGGTAGCGAATGCGTTTATATTTGCCGCAGGCGCATTCCCAGTCTTTGACTGGTCCGAAAATCTTTTGGCAGAAGAGACCTTCTTTTTCTGGAGCTAGTGTTCTGTAGTTGATCGTTTCGGCCTTCTTCACTTCACCAAAAGACCAACGCTTGATCGATTCCGGTGAGGCAACGCGCACTTGAAGTTGTTCGAAGGATTCAAGGCTTTGGTTGAGCATGTTTTCGGGCTGATGTAATCTCACAAAATATTCTCCAGAAAGTTATTTACCAAGTCACTTCATCAAACGCTTCATTCTTGAAGCTGCACTTGCCCTACGGGGTCACTCATCCATCGCTTCGCCCACTAGACGAGCCAAGCTCTGTTCAGCCAAGACGGCTTCAGGGCTGGGTTTAGGAGCGGGGATATCAACCTTGTCGCCGTAGATGGCAGGCACTATAGAACCTTCGTTGATTTTGACGTCTAGTTCTTGCAAGACACCCATTTCATCTCGACCAAGCACTTTGATATCTAGTCCTAGTGCTTGTAGTTCACAGGTGAGCACCTTGAATGACTCTGGCACACCGGGTGAGGGCAGGCTTTGTCCTTTCACGATCGCTTCATAGACTTCCCGACGGCCAATGACGTTATCGGATTTGACTGTGAGCATCTCTTGCAGGTTGTAGGCGGCGCCATAGGCTTCCAGTGCCCAGCATTCCATTTCACCCAGACGCTGTCCACCAAACTGCGCTTTACCACCTAGGGGTTGCTGTGTCACCAAGGAGTAAGGACCGGTAGAACGGGCATGCATCTTGTCATCGACAAGGTGAACCAGCTTCATCATGTACATACGGCCAACAGTCACTGGTTGGTCAAAGCTCTCTCCGGTACGGCCATCGATTAGGTTGATTTTGCCGTCATCGGTGATCCAATCAATCCCCGTCTTCTTCTTGGCTTTTTGGATCTGCTGGCGGACTAGATTACGAGAAGCTTCTTCTTCGTACATCTCATCGAAGGGCAAGACTTCATAGTGCTCATCGAGTAACCAAGCAGAAAGCCCAAGCGTTGTTTCATAGACTTGGCCTACATTCATCCGACTGGGAACGCCGAGTGGGTTGAGGACAATATCTACTGGATCGCCATTTGGCATATAAGGCATATCTTCCACCGGCAAGACCCGTGAGACTATCCCTTTGTTACCGTGGCGGCCAGCCATCTTATCGCCGACCCTTATTTTTCTTTTTTGAGCGATGTGAATGCGCACCATCTTGTTCGCTACTGGTGGCAATTCATCGCCTTTCAGTCTGTCTAGAACGTGAACAGCCACTACTCGACCGCCTTCACCGTGGGGGACACGAAGCGAGTTGTCTTTGACGTCTTTCGCTTTTTCCCCGAAAATCGCGCGAAGCAGCTTCTCTTCCGGTGGTTGTTCGGATTCACCTTTGGGGGTTATTTTTCCGACCAAGATATCACCAGCCCGCACCTGAGCACCGATCCGCACTACGCCGTCATCATCGAGATGTTTGAGCGCTTCTTCAGAGACATTGGGTATTTCTCTGGTGATCTCTTCTGCTCCTAGCTTGGTCATCCGAGCGTCTATCTCCAGCTTTTCGATGTGAATAGAAGTGTATTCATCGTTTTGGATCATCCGCTCAGAGATCAATATGGCGTCTTCGAAGTTGTAACCTTCCCAAGGCATAAAAGCGACGAGCAGGTTTTTACCCAATGCCAATTCGCCGTTTTGCGAGGAAGGACCATCGGCTAGCACTTCACCAGGGCTCACCAACTGACCTAGTTTGCAAATCGGTCTTTGGTTGACGCAAGTATCTTGGTTGCTGCGAAGAAACTTACCGAGTTTGTAGTTTTCCGGTTGTTTTTCGCCATCGTATTGGACTTGAATATGATTGCTGGATACTTTTGTCACTTTGCCTTTGGCGCGGGCGATTACGCACATACCGGAGTCGCGGGCTATTTGTCTTTCCAGTCCAGTACCTACCAGCGGTCTGATTGCCCGAAGCAAAGGAACAGCTTGTCTCTGCATGTTCGCTCCCATCAGGGCACGGTTGGCGTCATCGTGCTCTAGAAAAGGAATCAAAGCCGTTCCTAAAGAGACAATTTGCACTGGGCTAACAGCCACAAAGTCCACTTGGTTGGTGGTTACTCTGATAAATTCTTTCTTGTAACGAACAGTGACTAACTCGCCAAGGATCTGACCAGTGGGGCCACAAGGGGTATCACCAGGTGCTACGCGGTAAAGCTCTTCATCAGCAGCCGATATATAGAGCACTTCAGTGGTGACTCGGCCATTCTTGACGCTTCTATAGGGCGTTTCAAGGAAGCCATAATCGTTGACCCGAGCAAATGTTGCCAAGCTACCGATCAGACCAGCATTAGGGCCTTCTGGTGTCTCAACTGGACAAATCCGACCATAGTGTGATGGATGAATGTCTCGCACGGCGAAACCGGCACGTTCACGAGTCAGTCCACCTGGTCCGAGGGCTGAGATTCTTCTTTTGTGGGTCAGTTCAGCTAGTGGATTGGTTTGGTCCATGAACTGCGAGAGCTGGCTTGAGCCAAAGAACTCTTTAATCGCAGCAACCAGTGGTTTGGGATTCAAGAGGCTGGAGGGCGTCAGCGTATCGGCGTCAGCTAGAGTCATTCGTTCACGAATAATTCTTTCTAGTCTGTTCAAGCCTACTCTGAACTGGTCTCTAAGTAACTCGCCTACTGCTCTGATTCTTCTATTGCCGAGGTGATCGATGTCATCGACAGAGCCGATTTCGTAGTGCAAGTCGATCAGATAGTCTGTCGCCGCAATGATATCTTCACGGGTCAGGATAGTCAGATTTTCGGGGATACTGAGTCCGAGCTTTTGATTTATCTTGTAACGACCGACGGCGCCTAAGTCATAGCGTTTCTCGTCAAAGAAGCGTGAGAAGAGTGCTTGGTAACCACCTTGCAAGCTGGGCGGCTCACCGGGTCTCAGTTTTTTGTAGACTTCGATTAGCGCCTGTTCACGGGTTTGTACTGGATCTTTTTCGAGAGTCTTCTCTAAAAACTCACCATGGTGAAAGAGTCTGGGCAGTTCTTCTTTGGAATAGCCTAAGGCCATCAAGAGAGTGCTGATATAGATTTTTCTATTTTTATCGATTCTTACTATTAGAAGGTCATTGTTATCGCCTTCGATTTTCAGCCAAGCTCCTCTAGAGGGAATGAGGGTGGCATTGAAGGTCCGCTTGCCGTTGATGTCTATTTCTCTCTTAAAATAAACTCCTGGTGAACGCGTGATTTGGCTCACTACTACTCGCTCAGCGCCATTGACGATGAAGGTACCTTTGTCTGTCATGATCGGCAATTCGCCGATGAACATACGCGATTCGCGGACTTCACCGGTTTCGCGGTCTACGAGGCGGACATTGGCATAAAACTTTTTGGTGTAGCTCTGGTCGTTTTCCCGTGCTTCGGCCGGTGATTTGGCTTTCTTGTCTTCTGTATGCTCTTCGAAGACATAGTCGTCATGGAGAAAATAGAGCTCTAGGCGCCCTGTGTAATCTTTAATCGGGGAGAAGGCCTTGAGCTCTTCAGCTAGTCCTACCCTCAAGAACCACTCAAATGAGTTCTTTTGAATCTCGGCTAGATCGGGCAATATTGACCAGCCTAGTTGGTCAAATTCACGACCAGCAAAAGGTCTGACCCTTGGAGCTAAATTAGACATATAAAAAAGATCCCCCTAATGAAATCTCAGCTGAGCTGTCCGGTGTACAACCAGCGAATGGAAAACAATTACCAATAACTACCAAATGTATTTGCATTCGAGATGTACATTCTAATACATCTTTGCTCAAAGAGAAAATAAGAATCGCTTAATCAAAAAAAGAATGCTTGGCACTGAGTTATCTTTCCGGGACCTCTCAGTCCGAGTATTGTCACCGCTGACCGCCTTAACTATCGTATTCGGAATGGGAACGAGTGTTTTTCGGTCGCTTGAACACCAAGCACAGATTATTATAGGCACTCAGACTCTTCTTGTCAAGTTCTAGCTTTTAATTACCGGTAAAACAGCTTGATCAGGGGCAGCAGGGGAGCATGTTGGCCTGAATGTTTGGGCAATAGTTTACCGGTGCAACTTGAGCGCCGCAGCAAGCCTGTGCAATCGGTCTATCAAAAGGCTCAATGAATCCAGGAATCGAATAACCCGGAAAGCCCCAACCGTATCCGTGCCAACCATGACCGGCTGGATAGCCTCCCCAGCCTCCCCCAGCTAAGGAATTGAGGTTGTAGCCACCTCCTCCACCATAATCACCGTTATAAGCACCGCCGTAGTTTCCGTGATTGTCATAAGGAGAAAAAGCCAAGGCAGCTTGTCCGGCTCCTAGTAAGAGAATAAAGGCAAATTTGATTGCAAGCAGCTGACTTTTCATGAAATAAAAATTCTATTTAGGTTTACTTCATAAGACCTTCCCTAGTCTAGGCTCTTTTCTCGGGGGCATTCCCTAGGGGTATTTCTTTTGCTAGGACAGCTCAACCGTTATCGGCTATTTTGATTGTGTTTTGTTCACCGTCTATTCTGAGCGAGAAGAGAGCGGAACTACTCTGCGTGTCGGCCTGCCAGAGACCAGATCGGATTTGCATTTCACTGCTTTTTTGATTGCGAATGAAAGCACGCAGCTTGGCTGAAAGGTCTTCCCCGCGCAATTTGTAATCCAACTCACTCAAATGAAAACGCAACTCACCGCGATCGTCGGGCTGAGCGTAATAGACTAGCCCTTCACTGAAATTTTGGGCATGAGTGACTTTCTGTTCGATCTCAAAGGCTGGTAGCCAAGGTTTTGCTTTCTCGCTCACCAGAGGGGAGAGCCAGCCTAGAGTTTTGAGGTCAGAGAAAAGAGCTGGCCAGTTTTCACCGCTCTGGAGGGTGCTAGCTGGGATTTCTTTATAGACCAGTCCGCCCAAGATTTTGGCACTGAGCGGAGTGAGCGTGAAGCGCATCGGTTGACCGACTGGACAGGCCAAGAGCGTTGGTTTAAGCGCTTTTAGATCTGCCTCGCCGAGTTGAGGATAAGTTTTTTGGAGGGTTGCTAGGCAGCTGTTCGCTTCCGGTAGCTCTTTGGGGGGGAGTTCGTTCAGTGGAGCTTCATCGAGTAGACTTTCTAGTCCATCTCCCAGACAACGTCTACCAAAACAAGCCGGTTCAAGCAAAAGATCGGCTCTCAATAAATCTTGGTAGTGAGCCTCCAGTCTAGCCACTCGACCTAAATCTTTTTGCTGTTGCGCTTTGCTCTCTCCTTGGAAGCTTTGCCAGGCCAAGGCGGCGATCACAGCCAGTCCTAAGGGGAAGGATTTTGGGCAATGCAGGCGAAAGAAGAGCACACTAAAGTTCCAAGCAAAGCTTATTTTTTTTGCTAATCCGGCTCTTTTCAGGGCAAGGCTCAGTTTTAGGCCACCCAAAAAAAGCAGTACCGCACAGAGACCAAGGCTGAGACATGAAGCCAAAAAAAGCTGAAAAGTCATTGGTTGGCACCTTCTAGAACTTATATATACAAGCTCAGACGTTAGAGTCGTAGAGGAAGTGCCGAAAAGCTGATTTTGACAGGGCAAACGATGAAAAAAATGGTCGGGATGACAGGATTTGAACCTGCGACCCTCTGCTCCCAAAGCAGATGCGCTACCAAGCTGCGCTACATCCCGAAAAAATCTACTAAGACTTTGCTACTCAGAACAATCTTTTATAGCACAAAAATTCTAGGCTTAAACGCTGAGATGCTGAGAGGCAAGAGGACTCAAATGAGGAATATAAAATCTATAAATAATTTATGAAGCTCACTAAGCTCAAAGCCAGCAGCCAAGACCCCAGCGAAAAGATCCTCATCGATCTCAGCAAAGCGCAAAGCCCGCACCCGCTTTGGAATAGTCGTTATTTGATCAATGCCGGCAAAACGCTAGCAATACCGGAAGCTGTCTTTGAGACACTCACCGGTCTCAGCAAAAACGATACTTTTCGCTATCACCATACAAATCTCTTTGAAGAATGTGGCCAAGTCCGTTCAGATCTTGAGGCAATTTTTTTAGATCCAAGCATCTTGAAAGGCAAAAAAGTGCTGATGGTCTTGGCTCATCCACATTGTCTTGGTAGTGATTTTTTGCTGGCTTTGCCGTTTTTGAAGGTCTTTGTAGAAGCGTTTGATTTGAAGCTCAGTATCTGCACGCATTCGGCGCTTGTCGGTCTCGCTAAAAATTTTTCTTGGATACAAAACGTCTATCCGGAGATCATCGCCGCCGAGACGGTTGAGGGGCATGATTTTGTCTTGGAAATGGTGAGCGATAAGCGTGAACTGGTGGAGTGGTTGGCTTGCTTGCTCCTTAGGCATCTTGGCGAAAACGCCCTGCTAAATCGCTTTCCCAGTCCTCCGCTCAAGCTGACCAGCAAAGCCAAGAGCAATTATCTGGCTGAAGTAAAGCAAAAAACAAATCTAAACCCCACCAAAAAACTCTGTCTGCTGAACCTGCAGGTGAGTGGCGCTAAACGTGCTCTTACGCCCGAGGCGATCAAGGCGCTTGTAGGGGGGCTCAATTCGATCGATTTTCAGGTGCTTTACTTGAGCTCAGACAATCTCAGCGAAGCTGGTCTCGGTAATTGGATTTTGAAGCAGCCCCATGTCATAGACGCAACTAGTCTGGTCCCTTCGCTAGAAAAGCTGGCTTTGCTCACTGAGCTGGTGGATTTTGTGGTTGCCCCCGAAAATATCAATGTTCATCTGGCTGGTCTTTTACGGAAGCCTTGTCTTTGCATTTTCACTCGTCAGGGTCTGGAGTTGCATGGTCACTCGGCTTTTCGGGGGACTTACTGGCCAGCTAAGTTTCGAGATTTGTATCCCTCCATGCGCGAGTGTACTATTTCGCAAGAATATTCTAAAGATCTTGAGGCTCGGCTTTACAAGGCTTTAAGGGAGTCTTATTTGGCTTTTGATCAAGAGATTTTGATTCTTTATCAAAGAATTTTGACGCATTTGCCCGCTTCCGAAAAGGAATCTTTTTTGGCTGAGCTTTTGGCGAAAAGGCATTTGAATTTCAAGAGTGTTGCTCCTGTCAGTGAACCTGTTGTCGCTTTGCAAAGCTGAACCTCTTCTTGATCGAGACGCCCTTTAGCAATCCCCACTCAAGTTGAGCGCTCGGCTCTCTTAGCCTTGGAATTCATCAGATATTGGGCGCCTAAGATAAAAACCCCTCCCAATAAAAACCCCCAAGTCAAACTATCACCACAAAAAACTAAACCCAAAATCGTCGAAAAGAAAGCTCCACTGAAAAGCGCATTGGAGGCAATAGCCGTCTTGCCTGCCTGAAAGCTCATAGTAAGAGCCAACTGCCCCAGATAAGAACTGAACATCACCCCCAACAGAAGCAGCCACTCCACCAATCCCTCAGGCCGCTGAAACTCTGACCAACCAAAAACAAAAGTAAGCGCCGATGCGCAAAGCATCAAAAGATGAAAATAGAGAATAATAATATCGCGGTCTTCCTCTCCCTGACTGGAAAGACGTCGAACCATCACATAAGCGGCCCCACTCAAACACGCGCTCAAACAGCAACCGAGCACAGCCCACCAAGCAAAACCCTGTCCCGGCAAAGTGAGCCCAAAACCCAAAATAGCCAAAACTCCCAAAAAACCTAAACCCAAACCAACTACCTGCAAACCCCTCAAACGCTCACCCAAAAAGAAAAAAGCAAAAACAGACCCAAAAATCGGGGAAAGATACTGCAAAACAGAAGCAACACCCAAAGGGATAAAAGCAAGGCTAGCAAAAAAAAGACTCAAAGCCCCATAACCGAACAGCCCCCTTAAGAGAAGCCAAGGAAGCTCGTGACGGGTGACAAGCGGCGAAAGATTTTTCTGCCTAAGCAAAAAGAGCGAAGCGACAATAGCCAACACTGAACGGGCAAAGATCATCTCTTGAGGCGGGAAATGACTGATCTTAGCGAGCAAACCCATCAAGCTAAAATTGAAGGCGGCAAATAGAGCTAAAAAAACGCTTTTCCCAATCAATTGAGCGCTGCTAAGCCCTCTTGAAAAGTAAAACGATTTTCGTAAAGAGCAGTACCAGCAATCACCCCATAGAGATTTTCGGTGTTGGCAAAGTGTGTGCGGATCGCCACAAGATCGTCTAAACTACCCACACCACCGGAAAGAACGCAGTTCATGGTCGGATATTGGGCGCAAAGCCTGCTAGCACCAGCCAGATTTGGGCCTGTGAGCATACCATCTCGCTCTATGTCCGTGTAGATGAAATTGGTGAGGCCATAAAGGGCCAACTGACTGAGTAAATCTTGCTCGCTAAGCTCGCTCTGCTCTGCCCAGCCCTCAAGAGAGACCATGCCGGCACGACTATCGAGCCCCAGCACTATGTGCTCCTTGTAGACAGCTAGAGCCCTCTGAACAAACTCGGGGCTTTTGACGGCTGCAGTCCCCAAAATAGCCCGACGCACCCCCAATTCAAAGAGATGTTCTAGTGTCTCCCAGCTCCTGATCCCTCCACCAAACTGCACCTGCAAACCGGTGGCCAAAATCGCTTGCAGTGCTTTGAGATTCACTAGACGGCCTTCGCGGGCTCCATCTAGATCTACTACGTGCAAAATTGTTGTGCCTTGGTCTAGCCAGTTTTTTGCCACTTCTCCCGGTTCACCGTAGGCGCGGGATTGTTCGAAGTCGCCTTTTTTCAGCCTAACTACTTTTCCTTCTAGCAGATCTATAGCGGGAATCAGCTCAATCATTGGCAATCTTCTCCCCTTGCAGTGCAGAAATTCTACTATGTATACAAACTCCTCAGGAAAGACCAATCGTCTTTGCTCTTTCTAGATTAGCTTAAAGCATTCTCATTTTTTGTAAAATCCGGCGCTTTACTTACTTGTATTGCTAAGTAGTGAATATTGCGGTTTCTATGTCTGAAGTGAAAAGCCCACAAACAAATTCCTTGGTCGAGCGTTTTCTGGACGCAACCACAAAGACCTGGTCTACAGACGGCGATCAGGTCAGAGCAGTGCTAACCGAAGTCAAGGCAGAAAAACTAGAAGATGCCTTTGAGCAAGAATTGAAGAGCAAGAGCGGCAAATCAGTTGAGGAGATCATTTCAGCCGAAGATCTGAGTGTCTCAGACAAAGAACGTTATGAAGATATTTATCTCAAAAGAGACAGCTTTGGGAATAATCACGCCCTCCAATATTTTAGCGATGGAATAAAGCACTGGATCACTGGTCTGGGTCGTTTTCTCGGCAAAGCACTAGATCCGAAAGCGGCTCTGGATCATGTTCTTGATTTTGTGAAGAAAGATCCATTGAAGGCGGCGGGGATCTTGGCTGCTCTGGGAGGTGTTATATTAGTTGGTCTTATGTTTCCGGTGATCGGGGCAGGACTAGCAGTCTTTGGGGCTACAGTAGGAGCCGGAAGGTTCGGTTCTCAGCTAGTCAAAGCTTTAACAAATCAAGATAAAAAAGTGAAGGCTGAGGCTTTGATTGAAGCTGGTTCTTCTTCGATGGATCTATTGCTTGAGGCTATGCCCGTTGTCGGGATCAGTAGTGAGCTTGGAACGCTAAAAGAGGCAGCTAAAAATGCCGGCAAATTGGGCTTGAAATCTGCCCTTTTTAGCTCAAAGAAAGCGCTAGAAGCAGGAGCCAATTCAGCAAAGACTTTAGAGGCAGGTTCTGACCCAGCAATAGCTGCAAGTAAGTCCCCAGAAGCCAGCGGCACTTTGCCCAGCAATGAAAAAGCACAGATTGCTGACAAGGCGAGCAAGGGCGAAAACAGCTCTGTTTCAGCTCCAAAGCCTATATCAAAGCTCTCCACCGATATCGATGAAATTAAACGCTTGCGTAGCGAAAATCCCCAAGCACTAGCCCAAAAATTGCTGGAGGAAAATCGGCTAGTGGGGCAAATCCAAGCGAAGAGAACTAATCAAAATGGAGAGTCCTATGTCAATCAATACATGCGCCTAATCGACAAAGAGACTGGTGAAATGATCTTGCACCGTACCCAGCCTCTATCCATGGAAGTAAAGGCTGGAAAAAAACTAAAAGAACAAGAGCTACGCTTTAGAACCGCAGAGGTCTTGAATCATGACTTCGATCATCATAGCTTCCTACTGCCCGGCCAGTCATACGCCGAGAGTAAACATTTCAGCACTAGTGGTGGTGAAGAATTAGTGATCAGGGCAGCCAATCACTGGCAGAACATAGTCCCAGAAAAACATAAGAACTATCTGACAACTTTGCAAGATACAGGGGTGACTATGGATGGAAGCCCGCACAATAAAAAACTGATGGTAACAGGTGATGCATACGCTGATTTGGCGAAAAATCCTGAGTTCGTTAAAGATCTAGTAAAAGCTCGGGAAAGCTTTTGGCAATCATTTGACGATAGTAAGGATTGGCAGATTCCCCATGATGGAGATGAGATTATGTATGCTCGTTCTTTCACACCAGAAGCTACCCGTGAACTCATTGAAGCTAACAAAAAAACGATGGAGGAGATGCGTCTGCTAATAAGTGAGACTATGCCCGAAGAGATGATCCTTGCCAAAGACGAATTCAATGTAAAACATGCTGGAATTTATCAAGCACAAGATCTAGAAGCGATTTTCGATGAAACTTTAAGACAGGCGACAATATCCCACGATCTCGCAAAAGATAAAAATTTCTGGGATATTTGGGAGGAAGTACCCGAGGCTGCTTAAGAGAGAGGAGACTATTCACTGATCGCTCTTCCCTTCTTCAAAATAGCCTCAATGCGTTTTTCAACCGGTGGATGCGTACTGAAAAGCTGCATAAAACTTTTGCCCGTAAAGGGATTGGCAATATAAAGCGAAGCATAAGCCGGCTGCAAAGACTCAGGAGCAGTCTGCCTTCGCTCGATCTGCGCGTGGATTTGTTCTAAAGCACTAGCAAGACCGATCGGATTGCCGGTGATCTGAACGGCCGTGGCATCAGCTTCATATTCACGGGTACGCGATATCGCAAACTGAATCAAACTGGCCGCAATAGGCGCCAAGATGATCGCCGCAATCGCCACAATGGGCGAACCTCCGTCTCCATCATCGTCTCTGTGCCCACCGAACATGAAAGCAAACTGAGTCAGTGACGATATCGAGGCAGCTAAGACGGCCGCAATAGTAGAAAGAAAAACGTCCCTGTTTTTGATATGACCTAGTTCATGAGCGATCACACCTTCCAGCTGATCGCGGTTTAGCGCACGCAGCAGCCCTTGGGTGACGGCTACCGCCGAATGCTCAGGGTCACGACCTGTCGCAAAGGCATTTGGGCTAGAATCTGGCGTAATAAAAAGCCTTGGGCTAGGAATTCCGGCTCTCTCAGACAGATATCTGACCATGGCATGCAGATCGGGGTTTTCATTTTCCGGTAGCTCACGGGCGCTATTCATCGCTAGCGCGATCTTGTCGCTGTTCCAGAAAGCTATGCCTTGGGTAGCTAAGCCGATGCCCAAAGCTAAAACCAGGCCACTTTCACCGGCAATGGCGTTGCCGACAAACATCAGAAGTGAGCTGAGAGCAAAGATCAGCAGAATTAATTTGAGATTTTGCATGAGTAAGTTTTTATATATTTAGTCAGTCTATGCAAATTATAGATTCAAATTCTCAGACTAACTGTAAAGGCTAGACTAACTATTGTTATCTAAAATACCCTCGTCACCTTTTGTGCCAGTGCGAGCTACTCCACTCAAATTCCCCTGCGAAGCAGCGAGACGATTGGCGAGAGTACTGGATTTCACCTGATTTTGCTGAATGTAAAACTCAGTAGGCCCAGAGGAACTGGAATCTTTGACGATATCGCCAATAATTGACTCTAAATCGAGAAAATAATCGGAAGCGTCCATCAAATAAGGCGAAGTATTCACCCGAAAACCGGCTAAAATCACCTGCTTGCCCATCTGCGTGAGGTGCTGAAGCGCATAGGTGAAATCTTCATCGCCGCTCACCAGGGCAATGGTATCTGTTGTTTTGCTCAAATTGAGCATATCAACAACGATCTCAACGTCGAGGTTGGCGCGTTTACTGCCGTCTGGGAAAACTTTGAGGTCTTTTTGAACGACTCTATAGCCATTACGCTTCATCCAGAGCAAGAAGCCTTGTTGTTTAGAGGCGTTCTCGTCCACGCCTGTATAAAAGAAAGCGCGCATAAGAGGACCATAACGGGAAAAGACAGCCAGTAGTTTGGCGTAATCTATCTCTATGCCCATCGAGCGAGCGGCATGAAAAAGATTGTTACCATCGATGAAAACCCCAATACGCCCAAATTCGCGGTGAAGATTATTAAAACTCATATGTATTAAATTCGTAATCTTATAACTGACTAAGAAATTATATACCCTCTGCCTTGTTTTTCTATCCTTCTATCCTTGAAAACAAAGCCAAACTCTCCAAGGTCGAATCTAGAGTAAAGCGACTCTTCCAAGCGATCTCCGCCCATGGTCTGGGTTCAGTCAGACCAAAAACAGCCAGCATTTTTTCGCCAAGACTAGGCATGAACGGACAAAGCAGCTGCGCTACTACAAAGAGCCCCTGAAAGACTTCTTGCACAGCAACAGAGCCTGCATTATATTCGGCTGAATCCGGAGCACTTTTCAGCAAAGTCCAAGGTTTCTGCTCGGTCAGCAGCAGGTTCATCGCATCGACAGCCGCAAAGATCAATCCCAGAGCGCCACTGAGGTCGAGCTCTTCCATGCAGGCCTTCACCTGAGCGGGCAAAGTTTCAAGAGATTCTCTCAGCGAGCTCATTGCCAGTTGAGCTTCCGTGAGCTCTTCTAGTTTATAGGTGGATTTGAGTTTGATCACGCGCGAAAAGAGATTGCCGAGCCGGTTAGCGAGATAAGCGTTCACCGTCTGCACAAAGACTTTTTCGGAATAGTCTCCGTCTTGGCCGAAGGGGACACTAAAGAGAAAATAGAAACGCATTGCATCAATCCCAAAGCGGTACAAAAGATCATGTGGGTAGATCACATTGCCCCGAGTCTTGCCCATCTTCTCGCCTTCCATGGTCAGAAAACCATGACCGAAGACCATCTTGGGGAGCGGTAGCTCGGCTGACATCAGCATAGCCGGCCAATAGAGCGCATGAAAACGCAAGATGTCTTTGCCGATCAGGTGCAATGAAGCTCTTGGATTGTCTTCATCAGAAAACGGCGACAAATAGCCCAACAACGCGTCAAACCACACATAAATAGTCTGTTCTGGCTTATCTGGGACTTCTATGCCCCACTTGACACCACGTCGGCTGATGGGGAAGTCACGGAGGCCTTCGGCCAGCAACGCTTCTATTTCGTGTTTCCTAAAAGCGGGCTTGACGAAGTCGGGGTTTTCCCTAAAGAAAGTTTTTAACGGTTCAGTGTATTTGCTAAGGGCAAAGAAAAGATTTGTCTCGGCATATTCTTGGACTGGGGTGAGGTGCGTGGAGCAGAGTTTGCCCTCTAGCAGTTCTCTTTCGCTCTTGAAATCTTCGCAAGCGAGACAATAGAGTCCTTTGTAGTCGGCTTCATAGATATCGCCTTTGGCTTGGACTTTTTGGAAGAAGGCTTGGACTTTTTGTTTGTGTTTAGGGTTGGTGGTGCGACTAAAAAAATTGTAGGAGATCTTTAGATCTTGCCAGAGGGTGAGAAAGCTCTGGGTGATTTCGTCACAGTGCTCTTGGGGGTTTAGTTCTCTGGTTTTGGCTGTGGCTTCGATCTTGCCGCCATGTTCGTCTACACCGGTGAGCAAGATCACCTTGTCGCCCAATAGTCTATGAAAGCGGGCTATTGCGTCAGCGGCTATTGTGGTGTAGGCGCTACCTAGGTGGGGTTGGGCATTGACGTAGTAGAGAGGGGTGGTGAGAAAAAAGGGTTCTATGGCTTGCATTTTATTTATTTTAGCTTCAAGCCTGAGCTTCATCCAATTTGGAGCGGCACATTGCTCTGGATTCACTTCTAGTTTTATTTGCTTGCTTGGCTTCTTCAGGGTAGCTGGGGTCTCTCTTCTTCTCAGTAGGAGGGACTAGGTGAAATATTTAATATAAATCGAAAATCAACAACTCAGCAGGCTCATCAGCTCCCAGGAAAGATAAGAGATTTTCACCACTAATAGCCAATCCATCGCCTGCGCCAACCTTTATTTGGTTCTGGACAAAAGCACTGCCGCGCGCCACCTGCACCCAAGCATGACGACGGTCAGAATTGAGAGCTAAATCGATGGTCGCCCCTGGCTGCAGCATCACTCTATAGAGACTGACATCGGCATGAAGCTTTACCGCACCTTCTTGAACATTAGGCCCTGCGATCAAGTCAATTTGAGCTGGCGAAACTATAGATGGCATGGAAACCTGCTCATAGCTAGGTTTTATCCCCATCTGATCGGGAGTAATCCAGATTTGCAAAAAATGAACGGGCTCAATTTCACTGGCATTCATTTCGCTGTGCTCTATGCCTGCCCCAGCGCTCATCCGTTGAATTTCACCGGGCTTGATAATACCTTTGGTTCCGGTGGAATCCTGATGAGCGAGTACTCCATCCAGAACATAGGAGATGATCTCCATATTTTCGTGACCATGTTGGCCAAAACCGGCACCGGGAGTCACTTTATCTTCATTGATCACTTTTAGACTGCGAAAACCGACATGTTCCGGATCGTGATAATGACCGAAGGAAAAAGTGTGTTGGGAATTTAACCAACTGATTTTTGCCAGACCACGTTCTTCTGATTTTCTTAATTTCAGCATTTTGGTTTTGTTTTTAAGAACTTTTTCGATTTTAGCAAGAGTGGGGCTCGAGGCTGCCTTTTGGTCAGGGAGAGGGGGTTGGGCTAGCGCCCCCATTGAAAAAACCTTTATCCTACAGTGATCTTAAAAAAAACTCATAGTCAGTTCAAAAGCGAAAGTATTCTCACTTCTAGAGCTGTAATCTTTAATATCTTATTTTTTTAATTTATAATTATGACAGCCACAAAAATGTATGCGGTGGAGCAGCCTCCCACAGTCAATAAACCCCTGCAATGCGCTAAAACAGCCTATCATTCTGCCCGCGCAGCCGGAGCAGTGATGACCGGAAACATTCTAAAAGGAGGAATGCATGCCTCCAGAGCCGCCAAGTCCTTTGGGAAAGTAACTGAAAATAAAACGCTTGAAAGAGCAGGAGGCATTGTCTCTGTAGGAGTAGGCGCATTAAAAGATCCACTCGGGACTATAGTCGACAACCTCGGTTGAAATGGAGAGAAAAAAATAATATGGAATACTTCAACCCAGCCTTCAGTAACCAAAACCCCCAGCTCAGCCAAGAAATGCTCAGCCAAAACTTCCAACGCCCCCGCAGCGCAGCAATCAAGCTCGGCCAAATGGGCCAAGGCAACAACGGCAATCACTATCATAGCCAAGACCAAAACGACGAACAAACAAATAAAACAAAAGAAAATCCAGAAACAATCACCGCCGAAGAAAGCCAACTAAATCGCCAAAGACTAGAAGATCTGATCCGCTATAACCCCGAAAATAGCCTCCATAATCCTTGGGAAATCACAGCCCAAGAGAGACCACCAGAGCTGCAACGCCGAGAACGCGAATCACTGCGCGTAACAGTGAAAATCAAAGAAAGACCTAGGCTTTACGTGATCGTGAATGCCTGATGAATGTATTTTCGCAAAAATCAAGCTTTTAAAACTTTGGCATCTTGAACGAGAACCTGTTTTAGCTCCTCGAGAGCTTCAATTATTTTTTGCGGTTCCTTTGCTTTTTTGATTTCAAAAGTAACGAGCTGCTCATTATTCAAAGCCGTTATCAAAGAGTCTATCTCACTCAAAAGTTTATAGACGTACATTAGGGCATTTGCTTTTTCAGAGTTCGATAAGGTCAACTTCAATTCCCTTATGTCTGAGATACAAGTCAAACAATCTCCAAAAAGTAAAACAAAATTAGCTTCTAAATGAAAAGGGTTTTTTGCAAAGATGTGCACTGTCCGTTCATATAAAGTTGGATTTTCTAGTATTTTCAACAAATCCCCAGAAAGAGCCTTTCTGATTCGACTAAACTCCCTTCTCGTCTCTCTTCTTGTTTCTGGATCAAGAGTAAATTCGGCTAAAAACTGATAAGCGAAGTACATTTTTCCAACTTGCTTTTCTAGAGACTTTAACTCTAAAGTCGCCTGCTCTTCATTTTCCAATCGATTCAGGATCTCCAGAACGTTTAGGGCATGAGTTTGTCCTTGTTTCGCTAGCCTCTGAACTTCTAGAAGATTTTTTTGGAAGTTGGGACCTTTTTTATCCCTAAGTCTCGTTTCTTCTAAACCCATTGCTAGATTGAAGGAGGTTACAGCTAGATTTTCTTCAACATAAAGATTGAATATATCTAGTTTAGGAAAAGACGAGCCTGCCCTTCTCTTTAAAAGAGGAGTGATGGTTTGGCTTACCTCTGAAGAAGGAACCTTTAAATCAGCACCGGCCGAGTCAAGATAATTTTGAGTTTCCTGATCGGCTTTTTTGATCAGACTTTCATGCGTTCTGAGCAAAGCAAAAAAAGAATTTTCGTTTCCTTCGACACTCAGATCTATCTTTTCTGCCAACAATTGAGCCAAAGTCTGGCGGGAAGCAACTGGCACTCGATCTAATCCGAACGATTTGATGATCGGCGTGAAAACTGAAGAGATAGTCTTGGAGCTCACTTCTTTTCCATCAAGGCCTAAGTGATCTAAAGTCTTGGTCAACTGATGATAGAGAGGAGGAAAGTAGATAGCCCCGAGCATGTTTGTACAATCTTTGGCCAGCTTGCTAAAAGATATTTGAAAGTCTGGCTTCTCACAGCGCTCTGAAATCTCCTTGAAGGCCTTACTGAGCTCTTTAGCCAACAGCACTGCATGATGAAAATGCCCTCCGTCTCGCGCTCGCAAAATAGTCCCTTTGAACTCAGAGACAAGTTCATACAATTCCGGCAAAGTACTATTTTTCTCTAAAGCAATGTCTACTAGCCCACTCAGCTCACCACGATAATGATTCCGAAAAGCTATGCTGACCGGTGGTGCAGTGTCTTGGATATCCGAGCAAATTTGGATCCTTTGGTAAGGACCCAGAAACTGGCTCTTAGTGCTTGCAGGAGAGATTTCTTGAATTGGCACTTTTTTACTGTCGAGAAAACTTCAACAAAAGAAAAGTAACATGGAGGCCGCCTCTAATGTAGCCTAAAACCCGTATTTTCTCTAAGCTATGATTGTATATATAAAGCATTATTTTTCATGAAAAGCACAGAAACTTCGCAACCCAAAACTATCAACTCGCCAGTCATTCAAAAAGCCCTGAGCAAAGTTGCCGAAAACAATCTATTGCCCAAACAAGGCTCTCGGATAGCCGTGGCGATGAGCGGTGGCGTCGATAGCAGTGTGGCGGCTGCCCTGATCAAAGCCCTCGGCTACGAAACGCTTGGAGTGACAGCTTGGCTGATGGAGGGATCGGGGAAATGCTGTGATGGTGGCATGCTCGACTCAGCCTATTCGGCTGAAAGCCTCGGCATTGAACACCAATCGCTCGATTTGCGGGAGCTCTTTGCTCGCAAGATCATTGAGCCTTTTGTCTCTTCTTATAGTCGTGGTCTGACTCCTGTCCCCTGCATGCCCTGCAACACTGAGATCAAATGGGGATCTTTGCTCAGCTACATTGAGACTTTGGGTTGTAGTCATCTGGCCAGTGGGCACTATGCTCGCCTGAACTCCTCTCCCAACGATAAGCTTCATGTTGCTCGCCCTAGCGACGAAAGCAAAGATCAGTCTTATATGCTTTGGGGTCTCAACCAAAAACAGCTTGCCCACACTGTCTTTCCGCTGGCGAATTTCACTAAAACAGAAATCCGCGAGCTAGCACAAGCTTTTGGTTTGGCGGTCTGGGACAAGGAAGAAAGCCAAGATATCTGTTTTGTCCCCAATAAAACCAGCACTTATCTGCGCGAGAAGCTCGGCGAGAAGACCGGCGAGATCAGGGCAAAGAGCGGTGGGGCTCTGCTGGGCGAGCATACGGGAACACATTTTTTTACAGTCGGTCAAAGAAAGGGTATAGGCCTTTCCTCTGAAGAGCCTCTTTATGTTGTCGAACTCGATCCGATCAAAAACATCGTCTATGTCGGTGGCAAATCTGAGCTACTGGCACCGGGACTAAAAGCGAGCGGAGCAGTTTGGCAGCAACAAGTGGTGGCTGAGGAATTTCAGGCTCAAGTCAAATACCGCTACAATTCCCCCCCAGCGCTGGCTACGGTGAGAGTGATAGGCGAAGGCAAATCTTTCTTAGTGCACTTCGCTGAGCCTCAGATGAGCCTTTCCCCTGGACAGGCCGTTGTGCTTTACGATTTAGACTATTCGGGGATCATTGGTGGTGCTTGGATTGAAACTGGGGTCATGCCTTAGTAGCTTCCCTGTTTTTGGGGAATTGAATACGAGTACATAAAAGTTGATTTATTACTGTGTCTGAAAACTCCTCCACCAATACTCAGAGTTTGCTTAATGGTTCTTCGAGAGAAGCTATACCGCCACTTTTAGCGCATCCGGCCAGTCAGCATTTTCTAGCTGAAATCTGGGCAGGCTTTGCCGCTCAGCCTGCTCTCCAGAAGAGAGCTTCGCATTGTCTTGACCGCATTCATGCTTTGATCTCTAGGACTGGCGAGCATAGTTTCCCGATGGGTTTGCATCTCGGGCGGGTTGGTCGGATTGGCGCTTTGATAGCTAAGACTGCTGGCTTAAGTTTTTCTGAACGGCTTGAGTGCCTGTATGGGGGCTGGATTCACGATGTCGGAAAAATTTTAATTCCTGCACAGATCCTTGACAAGCCGGGCAAGCTCACCACAGAAGAGTTTGATCTTATGAAAAAGCATGTAGAATTCGGGGTGGATTTGTTAGCTGACTATCCTGAGTTACAGGCTTATGTCGATCCAGTTCGTTTTCATCATGAGCGCTGGGATGGTAGGGGCTACCCTAATGGTTTGAAGGGTTTAGATATTCCTGTTACTGGTCGGGTGATTTGTTTGGCTGATGCTTATGATGCTATGACTAATTTTCGGCCTTATCCACCTTATCAGCGGACTCACCGTGAGGCTATTTTGGAGATTGAGAAGTGTGCTGCTTCGCATTTTGATCCGTATTTAGCTTTGATTTTTTGTTCTATCGAAGAGACTGAGCTTAGAGATGTCTTTTAGGAGCTTTACCCAACTGGGTGCATGGCATTGATTTGATTCTTGGAATGTCTTTCACTTTTCCTCAAGCTGAGCTTGGGGGAGTTTGAGGGCGCCAGCCCTCAAGGAAATAAACTTTCCTAACCTACAGTGAAAACAAAACTCTCTTACTCACTTTGGGTTCTTGTTAGCCCTGTAAGAGCTGCGAGAACTGCTGCATTAACTGCGCATTGGACTTCTGCAAATTAAACGCCAAAGAAAGATTTGTCCTCAGCTTCTTATAATCAAACGAAGCAAGCTTGACATTGATATTGCTCTTCTCAAGATTCTCAGCGCGAACCCTGACATTGTTCGGCGCAGCCTGACGGAGTCCACTATTCTCGTTTTCCAACCTATAAGCAGTATTGTCTACCCGAGCTAAACCAGCCGGATTGGGGACAGAGACCATAGCTACTTGATAGAGAGGAACCCACAGGCCCTTCCGGAGACCCATAATTATTCCTTCTTTGTTAGTCTCCAGCTTCTCGTAACGATCGAGATAGAGACCATTGGCGCCACGGGTAAGATCAATTGGCACTAGTGGCCCCAGCTGAAGCGGTTCGTTTTTGCCTATATCTTTAGCGGGATTTTGAATCGGAGATTCGCCCAAAATAACCGGATCACTAGTACTCAGTGGATCTTTGTAGCGCTTCTCTTGTTTGTATGGACCGCGCCCGACCGGATAGCCTAAAACCGGAAACCCCTCTCTGGTACTGAGATAAGTCCTCTCCTCTAAGGGCTGCCCAATGTAGGTCTCACTCGATCGCTGACGACGAGTATAAGTGAAATCACCCAGACGTGTCAGATATTCGGACTTGCCATTGCGCACTAGAAAATGAACTTGGGGAAAGTCTCTATCGATAGCCAGCTTAGTCACTTTTTCCCCACGATAAAAAATTAGCGAATTGCCGGAATCCACTTTCTCCGGCTCTCCCAGCAAAACCCCAAAGTCCGAGAAAGCTAGTTTCGGTCTTGATTGTTGGTAACCGGGCGTGTAGGCGTTGGAAAGCACGTCTTGGCTTTGCTCTAGAGCCTCGGTGAGCGATACTGTACTATTTATGGAGTCTAGAAAAGCGCCAAACATAAATTTATCTCTTGATATTAATATTGGGCGCAAAGAGCATAGACTAATCGCACTATAGGGAAAACCACTGAAAAACCAAACAAAAACTCTACCCAAAGTCTATCTCCCACCCATGGCTGGGGTCACTGACCTACCGTTCCGGCGTTTGGTGCGCTATGTACTGGGAGATCTAGCGCCAGAAGTAAAGCTATCTACAGAGATGATCTCTGGACGTGGATTGATCGAGCAAGGCCAAGCTAGAAGAATGAGATTGCATTCGGAAGAAGTAGGTTCAGTGGTGATTCAGCTCTTTGGGCATGAACCGGCTTATTTGGCGCGGGCAGCGATCGAAGCAGAAAGAGCAGGAGCAGCTAGCATCGATATAAACATGGGTTGCCCCGTACCCAAAATTGTGAAAAGTAAAGATGGCGCCGCCCTACTCAAAGAACCAGAACTGGCGATGAGCATAGTGCAAGAAGTATTGGCGGCGGTGAAAATCCCTGTCAGCGTGAAGATGCGTTTAGGCTGGGCCGCAGATAGTTGCAATGCGCTCGATTTAGCCAAGCGTTTTCAGGAAATGGGCCTCAGCTCGATCACCGTCCATGGACGCACTCGCGCTCAGCTCTATTCGGGGCAAGCGGATTGGTTGGCGATCCGTGAGATCAGAGCTGGTCTCGAGATGCCCGTCTATGCAAACGGCGACATAAATCAAGCTGAAGATGCCCTGCAAGCGCTTGAAGTCACCGGCTGTGAGGGAGTGGCGATCGCAAGGGCCGCTATCGGCAATCCATGGATTTTGCGGCAGGCTGTTTTGGCTTTACTGGGACTGTCTCCAGAAGCTCTTCCCAGTTCTTGGGAGAGAATTTCTGTTGCTCGGGAGCATTTGCGTTTGGCTTGCGAAGAAGAGGGTGATAAAGCGATACCGCCGATGCGGAGGCATTTTCCGCGTTATTTTAGTGGTTTTGCGGGGGCAAAAGTATTGCGTGAGGCTCTGAATGGGGCCAGCACTTTTGCTGAAGTCAACGCTATTTTTGACAAGATGGAAGAACGTATAGCGGTAGAAGAGAAGCTTTCCTGCTAGAATCCATGGAGTAAAGCTGGATTACCCGAAGTAAAAGTGACTGTACTCGGGAAAGCTAGATTTAGAAACAAGATATCAGAGAGGATAACAAGTAGATGATGCTTCAAAAAATTAGTTTTGCTTTTTGCGCTATAGCGCTAATCGGTTCTTCGGCCGCGCAGGCTGGCGGTTTTGGTCTAAAAGGTGGTCTTTACAAAGATCATGTTTTCACCGGCTGTATGGACAACAAAGAAATAGGGTTAAAGCTTGGCTTCTTCTTCGATCGCACCCCGAAATGCGACGGCGGTTTGGCTTCTCCCTGTGCCGGAAATTTCGCTAATACTGGCTATGTTGCTCAGGGAAACCGTTACAATCCTTTAGCTTCTAATTGCTGTGCTCAAGCACCAGTATATGATCCATGCGTTATGCAGGGTGCTTGTCCTCAGTGGGCTCCAGCTGAGCGAGTCTTTGCTGAGGCCCCTCTTGCTCCAGCTCCTGTACAGCCTATTTATCTTTTGGTGATGCCTGCACCTGTTACTGTGATCAACAACACCATTCCGGCTCAGGGCAATGCACCGATGATGATGGCTGCTCCGGCTCAGGTTGAGATGAATAAGCCTGTTCGTGGCTATTGGTAACAAGTAAAGCTGAGGCTGATCGTATGTGGTTATGGGAACCAAAGATTTTGTTTAATGGAAAAGACGAAAACCCCGCACTGCATCCGTAGAAAGGACGAAATCACATGTCTGAGAATGCTCGGTCCCCGCTTCCACCGTTTACGCTTGAAACTGCTAGGCAGAAAGTCCGCCTAGCGGAGAACGCCTGGAACAACCGCGATCCCTCGCGTGTCGCACTTGCCTACACGCCTGACAGTCAATGGCGCAATCGTAGTGAGTTCCTACAAGGGCGTGAAGCGATAATCGGATTTCTTACTCAGAAATGGCAGGAAGAGTCGGATTATCGACTTATTAAAGAACTATGGGCCTTCCATGAGAATCATATTGCGGTGCGATTTCAATATGAGTGGCATGATGATACTGGTCAGTGGTGGCGGTCATATGGTAATGAACAGTGGGAATTTTCCACTAACGGCTTTATGTCGCGTCGCGAAGCTAGTATTAATGATGTTGCAATCAACGCGGTGGATCGCCGCTTTCACTGGCCTCTTGGCGAGCGTCCAAGTGATCATCCAGGACTTTTGCTTTTCGTATGCAAATAATAATAAATCGATCTAAAAGAGGTCTAATCACCTACCATTTAACGTTGGAAGGGTAGCCTCGACCATCCAACGTTTAATGGGGACTTCTCCCCCAAACCCCTGTTTTTTGAAGCCTGAGGGTAAATCTGAGCTTTGTCAGCTTTGCTGGAGCTCGTCTTTCACCGGTGGCCTAAGCATTAGAGCTCTAGCATTACCGGCATTACGCCTAAACTGGCTAGAACTAGCCGGAAATTCCTCAAATTGTCTCAGTAAATCTCCTGCCTGCTTTAAAACACGCACTAGATCACCATCCTCCTGCTCAAAACTAAGCTTGAAATCCTCCCAAGTCTCAGCCAATGACCAAGTAATCCCAAGATTGATTGAGTTGGGATTGAAAGGTAAAGGACAGTTGATCTCCAGATCCACCTGCGCCGCCGAAAGCTCCCTGATTTGGCTATAGACTTCCGCTACAGCCTCAGAAAGCAAATCTTCACCGAGCACAAACTGCTCAGTACGCCGCCACTGATCGCCTCGTAGCTCTATGTTGACCAGAGCACAGGCCATGCCCGCTAGCTCAGGAACAGTCAGATCGTTTAGACAACCGGAAAAAAGCACCTCAGAGGTGAGCAGTATATTGTCAGTGCGTAAGTCAGCCGCCGCTAGGCCTTTCTTGGTGGGCTTATGATCATCATCCAAATAATCAAGATCTTGGAGCAGATGACCGGCAAGTTCAAAGTCACGCCAAGGCACTTCTTCTAGTCGAGCCAGATCTTTGGAGATTTTGCTCGCTTTTTTCGCCTTGCGCTTCTCGGCCGAAGCTTCTTTCTTCTTTGATTCACCGATTTGAATCAGATCGTTTTGCAGACTTTTAATTTGTCCTTGCAAATCAAAACGGGCAAAGCTACGCTGCACAGTGCTCTTGCAAGTCTTCCAGTCATGCCGAGCCGCTAGGTTCAACACCATCTCATAGGATGGACTAAATGAACTGATCAAATCTTCTGGAGGCGAAAGAGCCAGCGTACTGACTTCTAGGACTCCTTCGTAAGGAGTCTCGAGCGTTACGGCGTAGCCGACCTCGTCCATTCCCCTTCGTCCAGCCCGCCCACACATCTGCATAAACTCTGAGGCCGTAAGCGTCCGGTGACCGTAAGTACTGCGCTTAGAGATCTGGGAAAGCACGACTGTGCGAGCGGGCATATTGATCCCAGCAGCCAGTGTCTCAGTGGCAAAGACCACTTTGAGCATATTTCGTTGGAAGAAAACCTCGACAATGCTTTTCAAGAGCGGAAGCATACCGGCATGATGAGCGGCCATCCCCTTGCGGAGGGCTCTGAGGTGCTTATGATCTTTGAGCCAAGGATGTTCTTCTACTAGTTCGTCTAGCTCGAGGTTCAACTGGCGCTGTTCATCTGGACTGAGCAGTTGCAGCGAAGAAGAGGCCAGAAAATCGAGAGCAGCGTCACAGCCCTTGCGGCTAAACAAAAAATAAATACAGGGGAGCATTTCGCGCTTAGCGAGAGCGGCTATTACTTCTGTGCCATGCGGAAAATCACGGTTGCTACGTTTGAGCTTATTGCTATGCGGAATCAGACTCGGATTAGCTTTGCCTTGTGGTGTGAGGAGCGGCTTCAACCCTCCAGCCCCAAAGAAGAAAAAGCGCAAAGGCACAGGCCGAAAATCACTTAAAATCAAAGCAGTTTTGCCATGCACTTCATTCATCCAACTGACAATACGCTTAGGATTGCCGACAGTGGCCGAGAGAGCTACCAACTGAATGTTTGGTGGAGCATTGATCAAAATCTCCTCCCAGACGGTGCCACGCTCTTTGTCTTTCATGTAGTGACACTCGTCTAGCACCACAAACTGCATATCGCGCAGCATTTCTTTTTCTTGCTCAGGCTTATAGAGAATGTTTCTAAAGATCTCGGTAGTCAGGACTAAGACTGGCGCTGTTCGGTTGATTTGCTGGTCACCGGTGATCAGACCGACGTTTTCTGAGCCAAAGAGTCTACAGAGATCGAAATATTTCTGGTTACTGAGTGCTTTGAGCGGGGTGGTGTAGGTGACTAGTTTGTTGTTGGCGAGGGCGCTATGGATTGCATATTCGGCTATCACCGTCTTGCCGCTACCAGTGGGGGCGCAGACCAAAACGCTTTCGCCGACTATCAGCTTTTCGATCGCTTGCTTTTGGAAATCGTCGAGAGGAAAGGGGAAAACGCTGTTTGGATCGATATAATTTTTAATCATGGAGCTATTCTCCGCCTCAGATTTTAGGTTGATTTTTGATTTATGGTTGGGTAATTTTCTACTCATTTTGGCACGTGTCTTGGGCTTCATTGTCGAGGCGCCGGCTTTAGGCGAGAAGAATTTGCCGAACCTGATCAAGGTTGCCATGGTCTTTAGCCTCTCCCTGATGCTTTCATCAGTAGTTACGCCTTTTGATCCCAATACTCCGGGGTTCAATTATCCTTTTGCTTTGGTTTTGAATTTGGCTGTTGGTTTGTTTCTGGGTTTTCTTTCTAAGCTTGGACTTTGTGTGATTGAGGCACTCGGTGAGATTCTTGATTTCCAACTTGGGATCAATTTTGCTTCTATAGTCAATCCGAGCACTGGCCCTACTACGCTGATGAATTTATTGTTTCGGAATTATGCACTTGTTTTGTTTTTGCAGGCTGGTTGTTTGGAGATTTGTTTGATTGGTCTCAAAAAGAGCTTTGGGACATTTCCTCTAAACGGCACTGATTTTGGGGCATTGGGGATCACTTTTCCGGAAATTATCAAATTATTCGGTGATATTTTAGGTTTAGGGGTAGTTTTGTCGGCGCCTTTTTTGATTATTTTGGTGTTTGTCGATTTCGTTTTAGCTCTGATGCAGCGTTCGGCTCAGCAGGTCAATGCTTTTGAGTTGAGTCGTTCGGCTAAGCCGATTATTGGGATATTTATTTTGTTATTTTTGTTGCCTTTTTTGCAGGGGCGGATTGTACAGGTTTTGCTGGGGCAGCTTTATTTCTTCAAGTGACAAAGCTGAGCTTTGATCCGTTTGGATCGAATCATTGCCCTAGTTTCTCTTGAGTTTCCTCACTTTCTCTTTTCCCTTCGAGGGGGGTTGAGTGCAAAGCTGAGCTTAGATCACACATAAATCACTTTTTTCTTTAGCTTCCCCTCACCCCCCTTGATAACAAGGAAAAACAGAAAGTCTCCGAGGAGACCAAAGCAATGTTTCGTTCCAATTCGGCCTAAGCTAGTTCTCTTCTCCATTCCAGCGCCTTACTCAAAGTGAGCTCATCAGTAGCCTCTATGTCTCCCCCCATCGCCATGCCATAAGAAAGTCTAGTCACCCGCAAGCTTTTGCCAGAATTAGTGATCAATCGGCGCAAATAAAGACAAGTAGCCTCGCCCTCAGTAGAGGGGCTGAGCGCCAACAATAACTCTTCTGTAGTCTCATCGATGCGACCCAATAGCTCTTGAATTTTTAGTTTTTCTGGACCAACTCCGTCCATCGGCGAAATCAAGCCCTGTAAGACATGGTACATGCCCTTGAATTGTTTCGTTCTTTCCAGCGCAAAGAGCTCACGAGCATTGGCGACCACACAGATTATCCGTTTATCGCGTTTAGGATTGCTGCATATCAGGCAAAGCGCTCCTTGCTCGCTCAGATTAAAACAAACCGGACAAGAACCGATCTCTTCACGAAGTCTATTTAGAAGCTCAGCTAGCAAAAAGACCTCTTCTCGCTCCCAGCCTAGAAGCTGAAAGATCATACGCAGGGCCGACTTCTGTCCGACCCCGCTAAATTGGCGTAAAGAATCTACTAAATCGAGAATGAGTTTAGGGTATTCCAAGAGAAAAACGCTTACTTGGCTGAACCAGTCCAGTCTAACACCGAAACTGTCCTCTTACCTTGCTCGCTGACATAGAGCTTGTTGCGGGCTCCCAAGTATATGGCATAGGGTTTCTTTAGCTCAGTGGCGATCACTGTCACCTCTTTGCTATTGAGGTTGACGGACAGCAAGCTGCCAGAACGATAATTGGCGACAATGAGCGCATTGCTGACCGGATCGAAGGCTAGGCTGGATGGCCCAGAGAGTAGTGGGGATTCGAGAAAGAGCTCTGACCCATTCTCTTCGGCAGCATTGGGGGCGCTTCTTCTGATCGAATTACTAAAAAAATCAGCAATATAAATACTCTCCCCGTCAGAAGTGATGCCAGTCGGAGATTCTATTTGTCTATAGGCTTTCAGCGTGCTGCTCTTGCCAGGGTAGAGAGTGGGGATGGGACTATCTTTCAGTCTGTCTAGTTGCTTGCTGAGAGCAAATTCGAGGATTTCATTCACCCGCAAATAATCTTCAGTTTCATTGGGGATCTTGGCGAGCTCTAGGCCAGCTTCCGGAAAATTCTTTAGACCAATCAGACAAATCGCCTTTTGCAGTCTAGCTTGATTGTCTTTGTGATCGATAGTCACTAGACGCTGAAAGTAGAAGTAGGCGTCTTGATACTGGGCCTGATGCAAATAAAGAGAGCCCAGATTATAGAGAGCATCGCTAAATTTTGGCTCCAGCTCGACTGCACGCTGTAAAAAACCGATAGCGGCCGTGAAGTCGTCTTTATTGGCGGCCTTAAAGGCTTGCTTGTGCAGCTCAAAGGCTTCTTTGGAGATACCGGTTTGAACGGCTTTGCTTTCGGCTTTAGTCGGCTCAGCGCTGACTGAAAGAGTGCCAAAGCTCAGTGAGGCTAAAGCGATGATCGCGAAGACGAGGGGAGATTTTTTGTTTGCAGTATTCATTGCGCCACTATTCTGCCTTTAGATCCACTATAGAGCTCGATTTCAGTGATTTTGTTCCAGTCTAGACGGTCCTTGAGCTTGGCTAGATTTTTCAGGCGTTTGGGGCCATTTTTGTCGTAAAAACCCAGTGAAACCCGAAATGTCTCAAATTCTAGAAAGACTGTGCCCTCTACTAAATGCACTGCGATCAGCTTTTCCGGTGAGCTAGCATTGGCCACGCTCACTAGCTCCAACAATTCTTTGCCTCTATCTTGCCAATCTTGGCATTCGGTTTTTGAGCATTGAATACTGGCTTCCGGCAAAAATTGATGATTTTTGTCTTTGAGGATTTTTCCCTTACCGGTCAAGATCCAGCCATTGCTGAAGCGAGCAAGGGCTTTATCTTTTTGGTAGCTGACTTGCAGACGCGGCTCACCGGGAAACAAGACGGCTTTCAGCTCTAGGTCAGTGACGAGGGGATTAGTGGCCAATATTTCTCTTTTTAAGCGCAACCGATCGAACTCGAGAAGCCAGAGGGGCCCTTCGGGGATCAGCGTGTCAGACTTTAGACCTAGCTCTTCAAGATTGGGGATTGGGCTGGAGCGACTAAAAAACAAATAGAGAAGAGATCCGTTGAAAACCAAAGCAAGCAAAAGACCGAGCACCAATCTTCGTTTGCGCTTTTTACTTTGATTTAGTCTTCTGGCACTGACTTCGTCAAGTGGGCTCAAGCTAGTTCCAGTTCCATTTGACCGAGAAAAACAGATTGGGCGGGACCAGTCATCAGCACATTGCCTGTTTCCGGCCAAACTACACTGAGCTTTCCACCCGGTAGCTGGACTATGCATTCACTAGCACGGGAACACAGACCGAGGCGAATAGCGACGACAACAGCCGCGCAGGCGCCGGTACCGCAAGCGAGCGTTGCCCCGCAACCTCTTTCCCAGACGCGCAACTCAAAGTTATTTTTCTTATCCGACAGTTTAGCAAAGCCGATATTGGCGCCAGCTGGGAAACGCGGGTCTGCTTGGAAAGCGCTCCCGTATTGTTCAAGGGGGAAATCGCTCAGATTTTCTTGTTCGCTCAGAAAAATCACGGCATGTGGATTGCCCATACTGGCGGCTGAGTAGTGAAAAGTTCGATCGAGCACTAAGACTTCCTCGTTCAGGATTTCGCCCTGCTCGCTCAGCACCGGAATCAAGCTTGCTTCAAAGATCGGAGCACCCATATCGACGCGTACTAGTCCGTCTTCAAGGATCTCAGGTTCGATCAGGCCAGCCAAAGTCTCAACGCTGAAACCAGTGGATTTAGTCAGGCCCCGATCATAGACATAACGAGCAAAGCAGCGCATACCGTTTCCGCACATTTCCCCTTCGCTTCCATCGGCGTTCAGATAAATCCAAGCAAAATCGCCTATTTCTTCAGGGGGTTTTACTATGATCAGACCGTCGGCTCCTATCCCAAAGTGCCGGTTGCAGAGTTTTTTGGCTAAATCTTTTAGGGCGATTTTGGGTGGAAGGTGTTTGTGGTGTAGAAGCACAAAGTCATTTCCTAGGCCTTGCATTTTCTCGAAGGGCAGTACGAAAGTTGGCATATTTTAGATTTACTCTATTGCTTCTATTTTAGATTATTGGTGATTATTGGTGGTTTTGGGCTTGCGCCCCCAATAAACCCCTGAGTCACATAGAAAGATTTAAGCGCTATTCAGCGCCTCTTGGAGTTCAAACCAAGATATCCCTAAAGAAACAAAGCGCAAAATCTGAAGAAATAAGCGCTTACCCCAGCAAAAAACAGCCAATCAGGACTATCCCCCAAAACAAATAATGTTTAGATAAAGCAAAACAGTGAATATGAAAAGTAGTGAGTAGCTCTTAAAACATGAACAAACTGCTTTTTCATCTCTTCATCATCACCAGTCTTCTCTTTTCAGCTGGCCTAGGCGCCATAGCCGAAACAGTAACTTGTCTGCCTCCGCCGATCGCCATAAACGATCTCAATTCAGGAGACGTCAGAATCCTAGAAGCAGCAACAACTGCAATACTAGCCAGACCAAACGCAAGCGACCAACAGCTTCTGGCAAGCATCAGAGCGGATCTGAGTTTTTTTTGTAGCGATGATAACGATCAGGCAGCATGCAGAGGAGCACAACGCTCTGACGAGCAGATTATTAGTATCTTCAACTATGACTGGAACGGCTTTGGTCAAAAAGTCAATTTGGCTGACTCTGGCACAGTAGATGCCCTCAGTCAAGGAAAAAGAAGTAAGCAAGAAATAGAAGCCTTCCTCAACACTTTGGCCAGTAAGACAACACAAGGCCTCAGTCTTCCTTTCCAAAATGACTGCTTGATAAATTTACCAAGCGTTCAACCTACGGGCGGCTCTTCAACCCCTATCCCCCCCAGCATTCAGCCAACAGCCTGCAGTGATTTGCCAAAACAGCTACCGGCTATTACCGATGACGATGCTGCTCTAACCCTTGCCTATGCTGTCTGGAACAAAGAGTTCAAGGCCGGAGAAATAGACTTCAATTTTTTGCTCAATCAAGCTGACGAATTTTATAGACAAGAAGACGGAAGCTTCAGCAAGAAAATCGATAGAAGCATTTTCACCGAAGCAGTGGTTCGCAAAACGATCAGTTATGACTGGGATGGCGATGGCCGTCTAACCGATAAAGATGCTGCCCTTGTCACCGCTATTTGGTGGGTCAAAGATGTTTTAGAGTTACCTCTTACTAAAGAAAATATTCAAAAGATCGCTCTTGAAGAGCTGAACTGCCCAGTAGTAATCACCAATCCCTGCTTGGTCTTCCCAAGTCCGTCACCGAGTGCTAGCGCTAGTGCAAGTCCGAGTCCTTCACCCAGCCCAACTATCAAGCCACTTCCTTGCGAGTGCCCAGTGGCTCCAGTCTGTCCATCAGGGTCGGCCGTAGTCGATCAAGGTCCTCTCTTCTACAATCCTTGCAAGGATGGATTAGGAAGCGATGAATGCTTCATTCAATGTTTACCGAATAAGAATTGCCGGAAGCTCGTCTGTGAGCCAACTGCAAGCCCATCACCCAGTGCAACTCCAAGCCCAACACCCAGTGCCAGCACTTCACCAAGTGTTAGCCCAAGTGTCAGTCCTAGCAGCTCTCCGAATCTAGAGTGCGATTATCGTTTAGACATTGATGGATCTATAGAGTTTGAGTTCTTTCCAATCGGTGGTCTTGATTCTGACTTCACCTTCTTCCCACCGGTAGTGAGCGATCCTGAAGCCTTGTCTTGCCTCAATAGAGCTGACTTCCGTCGTCTTCAGCTCTCTATACAGAGTGACATCACTTCTGGAATCATAGGAGCTAGACCGGATTTAGTCGATGCTGATTTTAGTCGCTTTGAATTTAGCGGTTTGATTTTCCTCGATGAAAGCTGTGCCAAAGTCGATAGTTCTGTAGTTGCCAAAGATGCTAGCGGCAGAGTCGTTTACAGCAATCCTGCTGGAATTACTGAGCCCGGTTCTGAGATCTGCGACCCAGTTCTGCCTTCTCCTAGCATCCCTCCGACACTATTTCCTAGCTTCAAGCCTCCATGCGAGTGCCCAGCTGATCCAGTCTGCCCCAGTGGTAGCACCTTGAGAGTAGTCAAAATAGCTCTCTTTGCTCCTCCCTGCATCAAGAGCAATCCTGAAGATTCGCTTTCTGACGGTGAATGCTTCGACAAGTGCATACCTGCTCGTTGTCCGATCAAAGAATGTGTTCCGCCTGATGTGAGTCCTGCGCCCTGTGTTTGCTTGCCCGATCCTGGTTGCCCCGAAGGTACTAGTCCTCAAGGGACTGTCCCCGGAACCAATAGCTGTGGAGAGATCGATCCAAAATGCCCAATTCCAAATTGTGTTCCTGACTCAACTCCACCACCTACGGACAATCCGACTCCTCCACCGACAGACAATCCGACACCACCTCCTACGGATAATCCGACACCACCACCGACAGACAATCCGACTCCACCTCCTACGGACAATCCAACTCCACCTCCACCTACGGACAATCCGACACCACCTCCGGATGACAATCCACCTCCAGACAATAACCCTCCTCAGGAACCCTTCACACCTCCAGCAGAAGTCTTTATACCTCCGGTGTATACTGCACCTATTTACGATCCAGGTCCTCCATCTGAGCCGGCTGTATCTATCGAATACGACTATGTCTCTGTCGTTGTAACTCCCGGTGGTGATGTCTACTATTTCGGCACCGATGAGAATAAGACTGTCGATGAGACCCTAGCAGCAGTTTCTGCGGCCACAGGCATACCAGTTTCTGATTTGACCCAAACTGGTGAGTTTGCTACAGGTGAAGGACAAGGTCAGTTTGGTGTAGTCGCTTCAGGAGATCCTATCCTTCAACAACCAGTAGATGTTTACGAATTAATTGGTCCTAATGATCCAGGTTCGCCCTTGCCAACTATTGGGGATTTCATTACTACCTTGCCAATTGAAAACCCAGCTGGGGAACCTGTGGCTGCTCCAGCTGAGGCAATAGTCTCCAATCCTCAAGGTGACGATGATCAAACAGACTACTCTGGTTACTATGATCCAGGTTATTCTGGCGCTGCTGACCCTAATGCTGGCGGCAACGGTAGTGTTCTTGGTAACGACCCCAATGCTGGTGGCGGCGGTGGTGGTTCTGACCCCAATGCTGGCGGTAGCGGTGGTGGCTCTGACCCCAATGCTGGCGGTAGCGGTGGTGGTTCTGACCCCAATGCTGGTGGGGGACCAACTGGTGGCCCCGACTATATGTGATCAAAAATTAATTTAAATAAGTAATTTTTTCAATAAGTGAGCCCTAACTTTAAACAGTACTAGGGCTTTCTTTTTGAGAAATATTTGGCGCAGAGCAAAGAAAAGCTCACCCTGCTAGAGTAATGAAAATAGAAAACTAAAGTCTCTGAGCTCCTCAAAAACCAGCCATGAAATCAAGCAATAAAAAAATTCTGCTAGCTCTCCTCGGTTTGTCTTGCCTCACCGCCTGCGCAAATCCACAAGAAGAAGCAAAAAAACAGAGACTTAATAAGATCGAAACGGCTGTAGGAGCCTACGAATACCCTGCCTCCATCAAAAAAGACCTTAGCGAGCGCTCTTTAAGCGGACACACCGAATGGCGCAATCAGTTCAAGTTAAACCCAACAAACGAAAAACAAAGCACAAGCAAAGGCGCATGGTTTGTCACTTGCTTTTCCGATGAAGCCACTTTTCACATCTTCCCCAATCTTTACCAACTAAAGCAGTCTGAGCCAGGTAAGCCTTGGATGCTTGCCGAAAGCGTCAAGAAAGAATACAGTAAAAAAGATTATCTGCTTGACTGGAAGATCTTGAATCTCAACGAAGCTAAATCAAAACAATTTAACCCAAAACTAAGTGACTGGAAAGTCTTTGACAAAACTAACTCAGAGCCAAATCTTCTTAAAGCAAAACTCCTTACCAACGTTGAAGGCCAAGATCTTGTGGAGATGCAACGGATCAACTATCTTCCGGAAAGCGACAAACTTGAGATTCAGGTTCTGCGCTCCATTCTTTATAAAGTGAATCCAAAAGAAGACAAGCCTTATTTCTTGCCCCAGATATCACTATATTGTCAAGGTACAAGAATCACAGAGCAAGAGTCCAGCCAAGCAGTCATTGCAGCCAATCAAGGCAAACTGTTCCCCGGTTATGGCTATGAATTTCCGGCCAGTCACTACCCTCAACGTATCGCCACAAATTATGTTGATAAAGATGGCAAAACCAAGCAACATGTGATCTACCGTGAAGATACTCCAGACTACGCTAAAGAAATCTGGGATGGGAAAAAAGCGATAGCAAGCCCTAGCTCTTCCCCTAAATAGCCTTCTTTTTCAGCTTCTCTAGTTCCACGTACTTCAAAGCAGCTTGATTTGTGGACTCGAGAATCACAGGAGGTGCAAGACCAGCCTCGTCAGCCTCACGCCAACGCAAGGCACAGAGACACCACCTATCGCCATCTTTTAGTCCCGGAAAAGAAGACCCTCTGGCACTGATCAAGTCATTGCCTTGGCTGAGCGTAAAACGTAAGAACTCATCGGTCATCTGGGCACAAACAACATGAACACCAGAGTCACTAGGACCAGTCTCACAAAGACCATTGCGGAAAAAACCGGTCTTCGGCTCTAGTCCACAGACCTGCAGTTGGCTTCCTAGGACGTTCTTGCTGTTTGCCGCTTCCAGCGAATCAGAACCGAGTACTAAGCACATAAGTAACGAAAAGAAAAAGAGTCTCATGAACAGATGATAACTCTATTACTTGATCACATAGACTGGCTGAGGAGCTTTCCCTAAAGACGAGATACCAGCGGGAGTGAGAGTCAAGCTGGTTGTAATAATTTGGGGCTGAGGTGGTGGCGAAAGCTTTGAGAGTAGATACATCAACACGCTCACCATCAAACCAAAGCCAAGAATCAGTAGACCTTCGGGATTGGGCTTAGTGGATACTGTCACTCTGTTCGGTGTCTCGCGGGAGAAATTGGGGTTATCTTTGTGCCAGCCGAGAATAAAGCTTTTTAGGTGATCGTAGATTTCTTTTGCTGGATTACTGAGCGTAGAGCTTGCTTGAGAAGCTTGCCACTCGCTGGGTGAAGAAAAACGCTTAATCACTCCCAAATTGATCAGTTCATTGATTCCTCCGCCAAAAACGGAGTTTCCCATTTGCCCTGCCTTGCGGGAAAGAGAGTCTATCAGCCTGATCTCTTCTGGTGAGTCACAAGGCATGCCTAGTTGCTCAGGACTACAGGTGACTTTTCCGATTATTTCTCGAGTATTATAAGTGTTAGAAACGTAAGACATTTAAGAATATTACCATACAGGTTTGCGACTATTAGAATACTAAAAAGACTTAACCCCTGATGGCTTGGTTGAGCAATTCTATTGCCTTGAGCACTAACTGTTGTTTCTTTCCACTCTCAGTAGCAGCGAAAGCTAGCGTATCAGTATCTAAACCGTCTATGTGATCGTTGATCAATTTTTCAAAATTCTTACCGGATATTTCTTTGGCCAGTTTAGACATTATCGCTACAGTCGCTTTTGCTTCTGTGATCTTGTCACACTTCTTACCAAGCACCCCTTTCCAGCGGCAGATAAAAGCGTTTAAAGCATTAGCAAAGACAGGATCGCTGGAGCCTTTTATGAGACATGCTGCTTCTTCTACTTTCCTCTGCTGTTCATAAAGTTCACCGCTACGATAAGAAGATTTAAAGATATTTCTAGAGAGAGAAAGAATAGTAGGCTGAATTGGCATAGAGATCAGAAAAACAGTGAGTTTAAATTATCCACCTGTCAAGCTCTAAAAGCAAGCCCTCTTTAGAAAAATTTAACCCTCTGAAGATAAACCACTAGGACGCAAATCAAGCTTGTGCAGAGCTTCTTCAATGATATGGAGCAGGGCATTGACTTTAGGTTTGCTTTTTTTCTTTCTCTCGCGTTGCTTTTTCTTGCGTTCGTCGGGATCTAGCGAGCCTTGTTTTTGCACGCTCTCCTCGTATTCTTGCTTGATGCTCTCTAGCACTGACTTCTCGTCATCATTTGTCAGGTTGAGGCGCTTACCTAAAATTTGTTTGATGCAAGAGAAGGCGCAGAGCGCGACGGCTTGGCGGCTATCGGGAGAGACTTTCATCTCTAAGAGCATCTTTTCGACGCGCGGATCTTTTACTGATTTTTCCAGCAGCTCACCGAGCTTACTGATTACTTTATCCGGGGGCAATTTATCGACGAGGCCGTCTAGTTCAGGCTCTTCACCGGCTTTTACTTGAGAGTTTGGGCTTGCTTTCTTTTCACTCAGTTTCGCTTTTTGGTCAGCTTTATCAGTTTGCGATTGGGGTCGCTCGGGGGGGAGGGGAAAGTTGGGGATTATTTTATTGAAATCTACCATCTAATAAACCAGTATAAATTCTTTTTGCCCTGATTTTGTGGTGAATGCTTGACTCTCCTCTCACTTGTCGTTGGGAAAGTTGAATTCCTTGAGGGCAAAGTAATTTACTTTTCAGCTGGGTGAAGCTTCAAGCTTTGCGCCAGAGGACAGTGCCCCAAGTGAGACCAGCCCCAAAACCAGTCAAAGCCAAAACTGACGCAGCCGGAATGAGCGAAAAATATTGGTCTAAAACAAGCGGAATACTGGCCGCCGAGGTGTTGCCGACAGAAGCCAGATTACTCAGACACCGATCTAGAGGCAAGCCCATCTTTCCCGCCACCGACTCAATGATCCGCTGGTTCGCCTGATGACAGACCAAATAATCGACGTCTTTGCTGGTCAGTCCAGCCTTCTGAGCTGTCTCTTCGACAGAGAGCGGAATAGTGCTGACGGCAAACTGATAGATTTTTCGACCATTCATTTGGACCTTAGGAGCCTCAATAGAAGCTTGGCTCTGAGGGAAAGCGGCACCAGCATTGGGTAAAGTGAGATCACAAGCGCCAGATCCGTCAGAGTGTAGGCTATAAGCCAAAAGTTCATTTTCTTCTGACGAGCAACTTTCTAAAAGCACAGCCCCCGCCCCGTCACCAAAGAGAATAGCCGTCGATCTATCCTGCCAATCGATAAAACGCGAATGAATATCAACACCCACCAAAATTACTCGCTTCACGTCGCCGCTTCTGATGAACTGATAAGCGTTTACTAGGCCATAGACGAAACCTGAGCAGGCAGCACTGAGATCGAAACCAAAAGCGCGCTTCGCGCCTAGTCTCTCTTGGAGGCGACAGGCCATGGACGGATAAAGAAAATCAGGGGTAGAAGTAGCAACAATGATCAAATCGAGTTCATTGGGATCGGTATCACCTAGGGCTTTGTTGGCGGCTATCACTGAGAGTTCTAGTCCGTCTTCGTTACCGGTGCAGATCCGGCGCTCTGAGATGCCGGTGCGACTTTTGATCCATTCGTCGTTAGTGTCCATCAGCAGGCCAAGGTCTTCGTTGGTGATTATTTTTGTGGGAAGAGCCGATCCTAGACTCTTCATCTTGATGCCGTAAGGGGAGCGCTGCATGACTTGGAAATATTATCAGAGAGAAGGCTGCAAGCGGCATATTTGCTATTGGGGATTGTTGCTTGTGAAATAATTCTTGCTAAACATGCCTGCACCTTTCACTTTCAGCTTCCCCAGTCCAGTCTTGTTAACCTACACCGGACTTGCGTTGGGGATTTACGGCCTACTGGGTCTGCTCGTCTGGTTGAAGCCGATCGAGGCAGCCAAGAAGCCTTACTTGACTTGGTTGGGGATCATTCCTTGTGTCTTTCTGCCGCTTTGGCTTGGGTCTTGGGCTTGGGCATTGGCTGTCGGCCTGCTTTCTTTGCTTGCGATTGAAGAGCTGCACAAGGCTACTCCTGCTTTGGGTCAGTGGGCTTTATGGGTGATTCGGGCTTTGATCGTCGGCTTTACCGCTTGTTCGATTTTCGATAATTATCCGCTCTTCATGGCTTTGCCGATTTGGGGCATTGTTTTGCTTTCGCTCATTCCTATTTTCAAGAATCAGTACGAGGGAGCTTTGGTGCAGCTTGGTTTAGGGTCTGTGGGGGTGATTTACTTTGGCTGGTTTCTGGGACATCTAGGTTATCTAGCCAATTGTAGTTATGGGCTAGGGTACTTGCTTTACGTTCTCATTTTTACGCAGCTGAATGACGCTCTCTGCTTTCTTTGGGGCAAGACTTGTGGTCGGACAAACTTTAGTGTCATATCCCCAAATAAAACGATTGAGGGGTCAGTCTTGGGCTTGCTCTCGAGTTTGATTTTGGCTTTCTTCAATTGGACTTTTGCTTTTCCCCATTTTAGTTTTTGGCAGGTGGCCTTGGCTGGGGTGATTGTTGGTTTGGGAGGTCAGTTGGGGGATTTGGTGATGAGTGGATTCAAGCGTGATCTGGGGATCAAAGATTTTGGAGAGCTTTTGCCCGGTCATGGGGGGGTTTTAGATCGAGTTGATAGTTTGATTTGGGTTGCACCGGTATTTTTTCACTTTGCTCGATTTTTTCATGGGGTTTGAAGGCGAAGTCCCCATTATATTTGGTGCTCATAAAAGCAAGTGAGTGCAGAAATTTTCTTTCTACTGTGGGCTAACAGCCCCAGACGGATCGAAGCTCAGCCTTGGGGAAAAGCTCCTGCAGCGATAACAAATCAAACCCTGAATAACCAATAAATCAGTCACAGTGAAAAACAAAATCTCTTCAACAGGCAACACACCAAGCTTCAAGCCAGTGCTGAAAGCAGGCGCAATGCTCCAAATCCCCTGCGAAATTGCAAAAGCATCAGCCAAACAAAGATAAAGAGTAGGCACAAGAAAAGCCAAAGGAAATCTACGAAGCACAGCAAAAATCTCACTAGCCCCCCACAGCTGCTGCAAGCCGACCATAGGCACAGCCCAAGCCAAAATGATCCCCAAATAATAATACGAAGCCTGCCCCATCAGCTGATATCCCCCATAAGCAATCATTAAGCAAAACCCAAAACAAGACCACTCAAAGATCCCCGGAATGATCGGCCTAGTGCTATCAGGTTGCTCTGGCAAATCACTGAGCGTAATGAAAGCCAAGCCCACCAAAAAAGGCTGGAGCAACATAAAAGCTAATTCTTCATAGGGAATGCGCTGAAAAGCCCCAATGACAACGCCAACAGGATAAGTCCAAACGCCCTTCTCGATCAGATGCTTGTCCCAAATGAAAGTATAGGCGAGGGCAATGACAGCAATCATCCCTAAAACTAAATAATCGCTCGGCTTGATCTTCTTGTCACCCCAAAGAGCAGCAAATAAAATTGCCGGAAAGATAAAACAAAGGTGAAATTGCAGATAGCTCATGACCTCAAGCCAAAATCTCTAGAAATAAGGACAAATCTGACGTAGTGACTCGATCTTTTCTTGCAGTACTTTTAGGTTAGTTTCGTCCTCTTCGACGAAGGTGGGCTTAGCTTCGATCCCAAGCAACGCAATTGCTTTGCGCAGCACGAGATCTTCAGCTAAGAAGCTCACTAGCTCTTGCGTGACGTTTTCTTTGGGCAGCTCTGTAGCTCTCATGTAAGCGGCCACTGCTCCTTGCAATTCTTGTTGGTTCACCGAGATCTTCTCTTCTTTGGCTATTTCCGTAAGGGCTAGTTGCAGGTGCAGGCGACGCTCTGAGAGAGCCAAATCTTCTTCTGTGAGAATAATTTCCGGCTTTTCATCTTCATGATCGTGATCGTGATTGCAGTTTTCGCCGTGCACATGCTCTTCTTCGCCCTCCTGCTGCTCGGCTATTTCTTTAAGGCGATTGGCGTCTCTTTCTTTTAACCAGAGGGGGATCTCAATGCTGGTCTCTTGCAAGAATTGATCGAGAGCAAAGGCTCTTAGACGCAAATCTTCAACGGCATTTACTGTTTTAGTTATTTCGCCTGCTAGGGCTTGATTTAGGTCTGCTAGATCTTTGCGGCCTGTCTTGGTGGCCAGCTCGTCGTCTATTGGCAAAGCAGATTTGCGGGCAATTTGTTTGATGTGCACGGCAAAGATCGCCTCTTGACCGGCTAGTTCAGCGAGATTATGGTCGGCGGGGAAAGTGGTGCTGACCTCAAAGTCTTCATTGCAGGATTTGCCGAGCATCTGCTCGATCACATTTGTCGGGAAAGTCTCCTCATTCAGAACTGCTTCCATGTCTTCAGCTGAAGAGTCAGGCACAGGCTCGCTTGTAGCTTTGAGGCGACCTTTAAAATCTAAGATCAGTTTGTCTTCGCGAGCAGCGACGGCAGAGCTAGCGTCTTGTTCTTCCCAAGGAGCGAGATCGCGGGCTAGCTTTTCCAGTAATTTGTCGCTGGTAAGCTCAGGAAGCTTTGGCTTGGGGATGGTGAGCACTAGGCCTTTGTAGTTACCGAGCTTGACTGAGGGCCTGAGTTCAAGCGCCACTGTCACTTTTAGGCCGTCTTGGACGAAGAGATAATCTTGGAGCTCAGGACGGCTGATCAAATCCAAGCCTTTTTCGGCAATTATTTTGTTCAGATGTTCGGTGAGCACTAGCTCCAGAGCGTGGGCTTGCAGGCGTTCAATCCCTACCTGTTTTTCGATCATGTCTTTAGGTACTTGACCAGGTCTGAAGCCAGGCACTTGGACGCTTTTCGAGGCTTCCTTGAGAGCATTGCTATAGGCTTTTGAGGTCTGATCCGTCCCAAACTGGATGGCCATTTTTGCCCGAGATTCTGGAAGCTGTTCTAGTTCTATTTTCATGGTTGGATGAGGGCTTGGCTGGTTTGGGAAATTAAGTCTAAAGTTAACACATGACACCCGATCTATTCGTCAATGTCGATCACATAGCTACCCTCAGGCAAGCGCGGAGAGGCCTTTCTCCTTGCCCATTGCAAGCAGCCAAGATAGTCTTGGAAGCAGGCGCCAAAGGCATCACCGTGCACCTGCGAGAAGACAGACGCCACATCCAAGACAGAGACGTGCTCGCGCTGATCCAAGCTCACCCCCAGCAAATAACTCTAGAAATGGCTCCTACCGCAGAGATGTTAGGCATTGCGCTTAAGCTGAAGCCCAAACAAGTGACGCTTGTCCCAGAGCTAAGACGCGAACTCACTACCGAAAGCGGTTTGAATTTATTGGCTCAAACCGAAGAACTGAAAGCCCACACAGCTCGTCTCCGTGAAGCCGGAATAGGAGTGAGTCTTTTTCTCGATCCAGACCCAAGACAACTTGAGCTATTGAGCGTGATCGAGCCGACAGCAGTGGAGCTCCATACTGGAAAATTTGCCTCGGACTTTGAGAAGCCAGAAGCAAGAGAAAAGGCGCTGCTGGAACTAAGCGTGGCTGGCAAGCTCATTCAGGATCACAAGCTCAAACTAAACGCCGGCCATGGACTAGACGCCCTAAATCTACCAGCACTCTTAGGCTCAGTGGAGGGAATCGCTGAACTTCATATCGGTTTTGCCTTGGTTGCAAGAGCCGTCTTTGTCGGCTTAAGAGAAGCCACCCAAGAGACGCTCCGCTCTATGACCGCTGTCGAGGTGACTCTATGAGATCCGTGAGATCCGATGAACTGAGAGTTGATGATTTGGCTGTCTACACGAAGATCGGTTTTGCTGAAGATGAAAGATCGATCGGCCAGTTTCTAGTCTTTGGCATTTGTGCTTATCTCGATCACGCTCAGGTTGGGGTCAGCGATGAGTTGACCGATTCAGTCAGTTATGTCGATTTGGCTATCTGCGTCGAAGGTTTCGCTCAGTCTCGGGAGTTTAGGCTGATCGAGAATCTGGCCCACAACTTGGCTTTGGAGATTTTAAGTAAATTTGAGCGTATACAAGCCGTAGGCGTGACAGTGAAAAAACCCCATATCCCCAATCCGGCTTTTAGGGGGAAAGCAGCTGTCTATGCCTATCGAGAACGCTCAAGACCCCAATAGTCTCATCTTTGCCTTTCGCGATGGACTTACTCGCTCTTGGCTTGTTGGGTTCGAGCAAGATCTACTGGAGACCATAGAACAAAAATACTCAAGCCAAGCTTTCAGTGATTTAGCTGAGTATTGTGCCCGAGAGCTGACCGGCAGACCGGATCGATTGCTCTTCGGTTACCTCGCTTATCCAGAGCATGCGAGCCAGCAAAAACTCTATGAGATCCCTTCGCTTCGCTTTCAGCTTTTTAGGAAACGAGAACTGATGAGCGGCCAAGAGTTTGATAATTTTTTGAGTGCTTGTCCGGCTTTGCCAGAAGCTGAAAGACTAGAAACATTGGTGAGTGATACTGACTATGCCCGAGCAATAGACCAAGTAAAAGAACGGATCGGGGCCGGAGACACTTATCTCCTAAATCTTTCTCGTCCTTTTCGTTTGGGCTGGGCTAAAAAGCAAGAAAAAATCTCGCCAGTGAGTTTGTTCAGAGCTCTGCTAGCCAAAAATCCAGCTCAACACAATGGATACCTAAGACTGAACGAAAACCAAGCTCTCTGCAGCGCCAGTCCAGAGACTTTTTTGCGTAAGCAAGCTGAGCTGGTCAGCACTTATCCGATCAAAGGCACTAGACCCTTGACGGGAGCTGGCCTAAGTAGAGAGCAGTGGGCGGCAGACTTACTCGCTGACCCCAAAGAAAGAGCCGAGCACCTGATGATCGTTGACCTAGAGCGCAATGATCTGGGAAAGTTGTCAACAGCAGGTAGTGTAAGGGTTTCGCGCTTCGCGCAGATCGAAAGCACTCCTCATCTCCAGCATCTGGTCTCAGTAGTTGAGGGGCTAACTGGGACTGAGGCAGCGGCTATTTGGTCTTTTTTGGCTGCGCTATTTCCCAGTGGATCGGTCACAGGGGCGCCTAAGACAAAGACTATGGAGATCATCGCTGAGCTAGAGCCCTATGCCCGTGGTCTTTATACTGGCGCTTTGGGTTATGTCGATCACCGGGGCGATGGCTTGTTTTCGATTCTCATTAGAAGTTTGTTTTGGCAAGGCAAGCAGGCTTTCTTAAACGTCGGGGGTGGGCTAGTGCATGATTCTGAGCCTAACAAGGAGATTGCAGAGACTTATCTCAAGCTGGCGGGATCTTTGGCGGCCTTGGATTCTAAGCACGCTCTGGGTTATAATGACTAGCTCGTTAAAACCGGCCAATAAAACACGTGTCAAATCCCCTAACTTTAAGCGCCAATGACGGCGACAGCGCAGCTCAACTCACTAGCGATAAGCCAGAGAACAATCATTTTAAAGAGCTGATCCAGACTGGAAGATACGATTATTACTTTGAGCGGGGACAAATAGTCTCTGGGATCATCGTCGCTTACCAAAAAGACGGTGTCCTAGTCGATGTAGGAGCCAAATCAGAGGCTTTCTTGCCGATGAAAGAAGTGGCCGATTTTTCCTTTGAAGATCCAGAAACAGTCTTGCCACTTGGCAACGAATTTGAATTTTATATACTGAGAGACGAAGCTGGCAGCAACTTTGATGGCCGAATAGTACTCTCGCACAAGCGCGTAGCGCAGGCTAGAAGCTGGTCAAATATCGAAGAGAAGAAAAATAGTCAAGAGATCTTTGACGCTGTGGTCCAAGATGTAGTGAAAGGCGGCGTGGTAGTGGAAGTGAATGGCCTCCGCGGCTTTATCCCAGCTAGCCATCTCCGCGTCAAAGGCGGCAGCAGCAACCCACAGCTTATCGGCGAGAAAATCCCTTGCACTGTTCTAGAGATAGACAAACAACTGGGCAAGCTGATCTTGAGCCAAAAGGTCGCCATCGCCAAGCTCTACTCTGTCGAAAGAGAAAAGCTTTTGGTTGAGCTAGTCCGTGCACTGCGCGCCAATGAAGAAGCGCTCTCGCAAGGTCAGCCAATCCAGCCTGTGATCGTCCACGGGGAGGTCGTCCGGATCACTGATTTCGGTGCCTTTGTGAAAATTGGTGACACGGAAACAGATGGTCTCTTGCCTCTTTCGGAGATCTCTTGGAAAAAGATTGCTCATCCAAGCGAGCTTCTGACAATCGGTAATTCTTTCGATGTGCAGGTCTTGAATGTAATCCCCGAACAATCACGAATTTCGCTCAGCTTGAAGCGCTTGCAGCCCGATCCATGGGATCAAATCAAGCTCGTTCTACCACGTGGCACCTTGGTCAACGGCACTGTGAATAAGATCACCAGCTACGGTGCTTTCTTACAGATCGAATTCAGCGATCCTGAGCTCCAAGCAATTGGCTTTGAAGGACTATTACCAATAGATGAAGTGAGCGCTGAATCGGAAGACAAAGCGATTGAGACGCTCGATGCTTTCACCCTTGGCCAAAAGCTGAAGGCTGTAATCATCAAGGTGAAAGAAGACGAACGCAAAGTGACGCTCAGCATCAAATATCTCGATGCCAAGGGGAATTTAGCAATTCCTTTGCCACCAGATCCTAGCGAGCAAAAAGAAGTAACCGAAGAATAGTAAATATTGAGGTCAAGAGGCGAGAGCTTTGAATTCCCCTAATAGCTCTTCATAGAACTCAGGGTCGTTTTTGTGGCTTGTTTTCCCTCTAAAGTTAGCTTCTATGGCCTCAAATCCCCTTAGTTTTCTGCGGTTTGGACCCAGTTCAGCTTGCTCGCCCTCGATCTCACTTTGAGCGGCTAATTCAAGCTCAGGTCGCAAATCTTCAAACAAATAGCGAAAAAGATCCTGCACGGAACCAAAATGATCGACATTACTCTTGATTGCTACCCTGATCGGCTCTAGAGAGTCTTCCAGCAAACAAAAAGCCCTTTGACTATAATATTGACTTATTGCTGGTGCTAGCTCTGGAACTAACTGGGCAAGCATGATAAGGGATACATCATTGGGCAAGATCAAGGGCAAAGGATGATCCTCTGTTTCTGCGATCTCTTTGCTGAATGGCCTATATTGATTTAAAAGATTTAGCAGTGGCTTGAGAAAATCCCCTGACTCGCCTGGGAGGGCTGTAGGGACAGCAGTCGGGCGATACTCAGACCTTGAAACTGAGCAAAGAATATTTGTTCTATCCTGATTATTAACTCTAGATGCTGTCATGTCGATTTGTATTTCTCAAAAGTAAATACTAACTGAAAGAGCTCTGAGCTAGCAAAACCTAAGAGATCTTTAATGTTTATTTGTACGCACAAAAGGCGGGCTCAAATATTCTCACTCACCCGTCATGAATCTCAAGATAACAATCGTGTGACAAGCATGCTGCAAGCAAATAAAATTCTCTCTCTCAATGAAGCAATAAGTCGTTTTGGTAAAACACTAGATCTAGACGGTGACACCCAGAAAGCTTATCGGCTTGACCTAGAGCGTTTCCTAGCTTATATGAGCCCTGACGCCAACCTAGCAAACATCGATAAAGAGACGATCAGAGGTTATCTGGACAATCTGATCACTAAAGAGGGAAAACGCGTCAGTCTTGCCACCCAAAACAGGCACTATGCCACGCTCCGGCGTTTCTTTCTTTGGCTAAACGTCGAAGGCCACCTAGAGAACAATCCCGCCACCAATATTGCCCGCCGCAAGCCCAACAAAGACCAAGGAGAATTGCCGGCAGGCTCCATCATCCGTTGCCTCGAGCGAGAGCAAGTAGCAAAAATTATCGATAATACCCGTCTGCTTCGCGATAAAGCGCTCTTCAGTTTGATCTATAGTACAGGCTTGCGTGTCTCAGAGGCGCTCAGCTTGCGCTTGGAAGATATAAATCTGAACACTGACACCATGCAAGTGCGCAGCACCAAAGGAAACAGACCGCGCAAAGCCTATCTCAGCAAAAGTCTCAAGCCGCTGCTCAAAAAATACATCAAAGATTTGCCCAGTGAGAAAGGCTGGCTCTTCCCGACCAGTCACGCCCAAGATCGGCCGCTCAGCTATGGGCGAGCAAGACAGCTTTTTAGCGAAGCCGCTGAAGAGATAGTCAATCCTGACGGTAGCAGGGTCACCATTCACCAATTGCGCCATACTTTTGCTAGTGAGCGGGCTGGACAGATGGATTCTTTACTCTTGATGGATTTGATGGGGCACAGTGATATTCGGACTACACTCCGTTACGCTAAGGTTTCCGGTTATGCGGCAAAAAAAGCTTTTGATACTTTCGATCAGCATTTTTCTTTGCGCTTGAACTAGGGGGCTTGTTATGCTTGGGGCAATATGAAAAAAATACTGCTTTTACATGGCCCAAACCTAAACACTCTCGGTAGGCGGGAGACGGCAATTTATGGGTCATTAACCCTCGCCGAAATCAACCAACTAATTCAAGTTAAAGCAGATGAGCTCGGGGTAGCGCTCGATATTCGCCAATCGAACCATGAAGGTCAGCTTCTTGATTGGCTCAGTGAAAGCGCTCGTGAATTCGATGGCTTGGTGATCAATCCGGCCGCTCTCACTCACACCAGTGTTTCTTTGCGTGATGCGATTGTGGCTAGCGGCCTGCCGGCTATTGAGGTCCATATCAGCAATCTTTTCAAGCGAGAGACTTTTAGGCATCATTCGTTTGTCAGTGCTGTTTGTGTGGGGATCATTGCTGGTCTAGGGCATTACGGGTATGTTGTGGCTGTGCAGTCTTTAGTCGAGCATCTTTCACACAAGCAAAGCTGAGCTTTGATCCAATTGGATCGAAACATTGACTTGGTTTTGGGAAAGATTTTTTACTTTCCCTCTTGCTTCAAGCGGGAGTTTGAGGGCTGCAAGCCCTCATGACATATTGGTTCTTATAACCACAAGTGAGCCCGAAAACTTCTGAACTCACTTGCGGTTTAATTTGTTTCTATCGGGGGCTTCCTGCGTAGCAAGAGTCTAGCGACAAGCTAGCGCTATGCAGCCCCAAACCCCCTTTGAAAACAAGGGAAAAGAAAAATTGGGGTCAAGGCTCAGCCTTGCTTTGTTATGCTTAAAACCAATCATGAAAAACATCCTAAGCCTCTTGCTCTTCTCGCTTGCACTAAGCGCCTGCGCCCAAATAGAACCCTATAGAGAAAGCCAAAAAACGACACTGCTCGAACTGAAACGAAAAGCGGCAAAAGATGACCCAGAAGCAAACTACATGCTCGGTCTCTATTATCAAGACGGCAAAAAAACCTTCAAGGACCAACCAAAAGCCACCCAATACCTAAGACAAGCCGCCGCCAAAGAGCACAAAGAAGCCCAAGAAAAACTACTACAAACTCTCACCAGCTCGAAACAAAGCCAAGACCAAGACGAAGCCCAAATCCTAGCCAAAAAACTAGCCGCTAAAACTAACGCCGAAGCCACCTTCCAGCTCGCCAAAAATGCCCTAAATAGAGGCGAGAAAGAAAAGGCCTTCGAGTTGTTTCAGCAAGCCGCAAACCTCAATCACAAAGAAGCAATGGTCCAACTGGGACGCTCCTATTTAGATGGTGTAGGCGTAGAGAAAGAGCAGACCAAAGCGCTCCCTTGGCTGGAAAAAGCCGCTAACCAAGGCGAAAAAACAGCCCAAGAATTATTAGGCTACATGTACTTCGACGGCATCGGGGTGATTAGAGATACCAAGAAATCAAAAGAGTGGTACCAGAAGGCCGAAGGCCAAAACAGTGACTTTGCGCTCAATGCCCTTGGCGGAATAGCCCTCGGAGAAGGCGACACCGGCGGAGCAAAAGTCTATTATCTGAAAGCGGCACGGCTAGGCAATGCTGACGCGCTCTATAATCTCGGCCAGATGTGCGAAAAGGGTCAGGAATTTCGAAAAGATATGGCTTTAGCGCGGCGCTATTACCGCGAAGCGGCCAATAAGAACAATAAACAGGCTAAACAAGCCCTAGCGAGGCTTAAGTGAGTTAATTTTTTGCAGAGCGTTTCAACTGACGTTCTTTCTCAAGAAGGGCCAGCGCTCTATTGCTGCTTTGCGCACGGGGCAGCGGAGCTCCGATGATGTCGATAGAATCTTGGTAAAGCTGCCTTTTGAATTCGGTTTGGGCTTTTTTCTCAGAGCTCTGCTCGAGGTCTTGGCAGAGCAGTATGTTTGGGAAATGTTTCAACAAAAGTTTTGTGTATTTTTTGACGTCCTCTTTAGAAAGTTTTCTACCGGCTTGAGTGGGGATTATTTGAGCTTCTTTTTTCAATGGATCGATGAGCAGATAGCCTTCTAGTTTGGTTTCCTCTTCTAGCGTGATTATTTCAAATTTAATTTGCCCTGCTTTGACTTGACTTTGGCTTAGCACTGCTACAGAGCCGCTACTTTTAAGAAAAATAGACTTGCTAGCAGGGCCCAAGGCGTATTTGGTGAGAGAAAAGCGCAGATTATTTTCAATGAACCCGATCAAAGCTTCAGCCTCACTGCGTGTCAGTTTTTGGTGAGCAGAAAAACCTTGATTGCTCTTGGTGGAAGAACTTGGAGTCTTTTTTGCTGCAAAAATTCTCATCCGTAAATTGTATCCCATCTCAAGGCTTTGGTCTCACTCGGTGACTGAGAATCAAAGATCCTCTTTCATCGCCCGTATTGATCAGGTGAACACGAGGTGTTAAGCCTTGCTGAGCCTCGCTTGCAGTCAAACGTTCAAAAGTGAAAAGCATTTGGCCATCTTGTCTCAACAAAAGAAGATCCCGCTCAGGAATAGCACCTGATGGAGGCAAAAGCTTGTTTGAGCTGACCAAATCGCCGGGAGCAGCACTGATCACCGGCAAGGTGCTTCTAGGGCCAGCATCGAGCCTAGCTGCTTCACTACTCAGTTGTTTGGTGAAAGAATAGAGCACTACCATAGTGACCAAAACGCTCACTAAGACCTCGAAGAGACCGCGGTAAGTCCAGCTCGTTCTAGGTATATGATCGTCTAGGATATCGTCGATAAAAGTCCAGAAACCAAATTGTTTTTGGGCGCGTTTCTGGTCAGCTAGATTATTGAGGTAGCGGTAAAGGGCAGCATTGAGAGCATAAAAGACAAACAATACCAGCACTGAGAAGGGCAGCAAAGCGAAGTGCCAAAGATTGCTGGTCTGTTCAGCGCTACCACCGACTAAAGCGAGCGGTCTTTCGATCAGTTTGATGATTGAATCGAGAAAAATCCGGATCGGCAAGAGCCAGTAAGATTCTGGCGGCAAAGGGCTCATCTGATAGATACTGAGCCCAAAGTAGGCATAATAGTTTGCTCGATAGACCCAGCCCAAGAACAAAAGCAGGCCAGAGATTACACCGAATGTTTTGAGTAGGCCTTCCCAGAAACTCTCGGCTGCTTGCGGTTTTGGTGGAGCTAACGGCTTTCCCCCTTCGGGTGGCATTTCTCTAGTGGTCCACTTTAGGCCTTGGCGCAGTTCTGTTTGTTCTAGGGTTTTTATTTCGTCTGTGTCAATATTTTCTTCTTGTTCTTTTTTGACGGGCATTAGCTTATCGGAGAACCTGTAACTATGTATTGTAGTCGATCTTGACTTAAGCTGAGCCCTTGCTAGGAAGCCTTTTTCGTTTCCTTTTTTTATTCAAGTGGAATAGTCTCGATGGCATTAAGAGAAGGTCGGCTTCACAATTTATGTAAAGCTTGAAGCTTGCTCAGCCTTTAGGATTTTCGGCATCACAAGCATCTAAAAGATCATCAAGATGTGACGCCAAAGCCTCGTCTGCGATAGCCCCTAACTTGTCAAGCTTTTCAATGTGTTCAGGAGTGAAGCGCTCTGGATTCTGAGCCCTGCCTTCTGAAAGAAAACTATGCAAAGAGGTTAGATTTAATGCAAAGTCTGGACCTCTCCCTGCCCTTGTATTATTGGCCGGCTCTATTGGGGGCTGACTGGGCTCCCCTTTGCCTGTCTGTGAAGAACGAAAGATAGGAATCGGATTGATTGGCATTGAAATAAAACTGTCGTTTTGACGTTATTTATTATGACGAGAAGCATCTGAGAAATGAATATTTTTATGTTTGTTTAATGTTCAGCTTAAACAAAAGATGAAAACCCAAACAAAACAACGAAGCCAACCCTAAACGCCCCAAAGTAACCCAATCAATGCCCCAAAAATTAATCCCAGCAAAAATCACCCCACCAATCCAAGACCCAAGCCACACCCCCAAACAAGCACAAAGCCCAAACCCCAAAAGTCTTAAATAGTCCCCCCACCCCAAGCCTAAACCAACAAACTCTAGCCGCCTGCGACCAAGCAAAAATCCTAAAAGTAAAGAATTGGCGAAAGCAACAAGACTGGTACTGATGGCAATGCCCAAAACACCCAAAACAGGCGCCAAAAGCCAATCCAATAGAGCGTTTAGCCCAACAGCCACCAAGCTACAATAAAGCGGCAAGCGACTCTCACCAAGAGCGTAAAAAACCCGAGTATAGAGCTCACGTGGCAAACCAGTGACCAAACTAGCAGCCAAACCGAGCAAAACGCTACTTACTAAAGCCGAAGAGTCACGGCCAAAGGCCCCTCGCTGAAAGACGATCCGCACCAGATCTTCACCGAAAAAGAAGATGAAAACCAAAACCGGTAAAAGCAAACTGAGTAAAGAAAAAAGCTGGCGCTTGTAAAGCTCCGCTAAATCGATCAACTCTCCCTTTGAGGCGAGAGCCGTAGCCTGCGGCAAAAAGCTGACCAAAGCCCCACCCACCAAAACGCCAAAAGGAAGCTGAATCAAACGATTGGCGAGGACGATAGACGTCCAGCTCCCCTCCACCAAACCAGCACAAAAGAAACTGTCTACATAGACGTTTAAGCTACCAACAGTGCTGCTGAGCAAACTGGGCCCGAGCATAGCGAAAAAAAAACACCCTCTTCTCTCCCCTGAAGCCAAGCAAAGAACTTATTGGGTAAAGAGCTACTCAAATCTTCCCGCCACGCAAAAAACAAATGCAATAGAACTTGCAAAAATGTCCCGAAAAGTATCCCCCAAGCCAAAGTCAAATCACCCAGCTGCTCCCGGCCAAAAAGCAAAACACAAATAGTAGCAATGCTGCTCAGCAGAGGACTGAGCGATGGAAGCCAAAGATTACCACGAGAACAAAGCACCCCAAACAAAGCACCCATCAGACCAGTGCAGGCCAAAACAGGCAACATCAATTTCAAATTTTCAAGAAGCAAAGGCGAAAAAGAAGCAGCTAACCCAAAGCTCAAAGCAAGCCAAGCGAAAAAAGCGAGCAAGGCAAGCGGCGCAAAAGACCAGAACAAAATCGCCAAAACATTCGGCTTAGACTGCCGACCAAAAGCTGTGACTGTAGCCGAATGAAAAGGGCCATTTAGTCCCCCAAAGAGAATGAAAAGATTTCCGGTGAAAAGATAAGCGTAATTGAAACTATCAGCCACCAGACCAGTGCCATAAAAAGCAGCCACCAATAGATCTCGGGCGAAACCGAAAACTTTACTGAGGGCAATAGCGCCACTGGTCGCTAAGAAGGTCCATTTCTTTTTCTCGGATATTTCGCTCAAGACTTGCTCAGCTCCTCAAAAGCAGCTCTGAGACTGAGAAAAGACGCTTCTAGTACTTTGGATTTGGCGAGAATGAAAAGAGCATCGCGGCCAGCATGTTTTTGCAATAAAGCGGCATGATAAGGACGAAGCGCTTCCGCCAATAGTCTCTTTGCTCTATTCCGTGTATGCGCTAGTCTAAAGATTTTTTTACTGGCAATGAAAGCGATCCGTGGTAGGCCGAGTGAAAGCCCAGAAGACCTAAGGCTCAGTACCCGAAAAGAGATCAAGCTATTCTCGAAGAGAGTGCGAGAGCGAGTATAAGCGGAAAAGCAGCGCCAATCTTTAAGCTTGTGCCGCTTGGCTAAGGTCACTGAATGCCTAGTCTATGTCTGCCTTTAGCTCTTCTGTTCCGGATCACGCGTCTACCACCAGGACAAGCCATCCGAGCTCTAAAGCCGCTGACGCGCAATCTCTTTCTACAGGTTCCTTCTAGTGTTCTTTTCATTGTATTTCCTTAAGAATTCTTGGAGGTGAACTCGATAATCTTCGCTAGTTCGACTGGTACTTTGATGTCTATACCGGTAGCTTCCCGATTCAGGTAGCCTTCCAGTTTGTCTTCATCGAAGTTTACATAGTCCACTCTTTCAACCGATTTGATCGACTGTTCAATCATTGGAGGTAGTTTTTTGGCTGTCTTCTTGCAGAGACGTATTCTTTGACCGACTTTCAGTCTATAAGAAGGTCTGTCGACCCGCTCAAAGACGCGTTCTTTTTGTTCAGCGCCTTCTTCATTGGACTGAACGAAGGAACGATGATGCTCTACTTCGATATGACCGTGCACTACCAGCTGACGGGCGCCAGGAAGAGTAGGAGCAAAGCCTAATCTATAGACTAAATTGTCTAATCTATACTCTAGGAGCTGAAGCAACGCTTCACCGGTGTCGGGAGCTTTAGTTGCTTTCGCAAAATAATTTCTAAACTGAGTCTCATTGATGCCATAGCAAGCGCGCAGCTTGTTTTTGTTAAAGAGACCTTTGCCGTATTCAGATTGCTTTCCTTCGCGTTTGCCGGCCGGTTTGCCAGGTTTGCCAAGACGGACGCCGCGAAGCGGATTAAGACCGTTTACCGGTCCAAACTTCCTTACTATTCTCTTGGTCTTTTTGAAGACGTAACGTGCCATTTAATACCTTAGAACAATTAAAACGAGAGCCTAAATATAACTCTTTTATGCTATACCTGTCAAATATCAGCAGTCTTGACCTGCCGCTTGCCCTCTCAAACCCTTGAATTTGCAGCTTACCAGCCTCAAAGCTAAAAACAAAATCACCCGCGAAATTGAAGAGAGATTCTTTTCCGGTCTGTTTCGCACTTGCCTTTATCTTTCGGTACTTTTTTTATTGCTGATTACTGTCTATATATTCTGGAACGGTTTGCAGCTTTTCACAACAATCCCAGTAGCTGACTTTTTGCTAGGGCTAGACTGGAGCCCCACTGAGCTGAAGCGTTTTGGGATCTTACCGATGATCATCAGTTCGCTCTACATTACTCTCTGTTCGATTGCGCTCAGCGCCCCGATCGGTATTGCTTGTGCTGTTTGTGCATCTGAGTTAGCCAAGGGCCCTTTTCGGAATTTGATTCAGGCGGCTGTGCAGATTTTGGCCGGAACCCCTTCTGTTGTCTATGGTCTGATCGGTCTCTCGGTTATTGTCCCTTGGGTGCAGAGCCTAGGGAAGGGCGCTGGCTTTTCGATGCTCGGAGCGATCATCATTTTGACCATCATGATTTTGCCAACAATTGTTGGGATCTCACAGAGTGTAATCGAGGCTATACCAAGACATCTCAAAGAAGCGAGCTTAGCGCTGGGGGCTAGCCGTTTTCAGACGATCATGCGGGTGATCTTGCCGGTAGCCAAACCCGGTCTTGCCACAGCTGTAGTGCTCGGTGTCAGTCGGGCCTTTGGCGAGGCGATGGCCGTCAAGATGGTGATTGGGAACAGGCCTACTATGCCCGACTTTCAGCCTGACTATTGGTTTGGGCTTTTGAGCGCAGCGCGGACGCTGACCACAAATATCATCGGTGATATCGAGTACGCAAAAGAGGGCCCTCACCTGCAGAGTCTCTTCGCTACTGGGGCTGTGCTGTTTTTGGTGATCATGCTGGTCAATTTTTGCGTTTATCAGCTGGTGAAAGATTCTAGTTCTAGACGAGGGAATTTCTGATGAGTTTAGGCAAAAGCAGCTTCAAGCATTTGATGAGCAGTCCTCAGCTTTTGAGCTCGAACAAGCGTGAGGATTTTTTCGGTTTGGCATTTATTTGGGCCAGTGCGATCCTAGTCGTGATCGTTTTGGGTGTGACGCTCGGCTATATCTTTTTGAAGGGCTCTGGGAAGCTGGTTTCCCTCTCTTATCTGCTCGATCCTCCTCAGGGTGGGCGAAATGATCAGGGAGGGATCCTGTATCCGATCATTGGAACGATCTATTTGACCGGTGGCGCTGTCCTTTTGGCTACACCGATCGGTATTTTCTCGGCTGTTGCTTTGAGTGAATATCTTGACCCAAAATCTCGATTCACCAAGATGGCTCGCTTTGCGATAGACAGTCTGGCTGGTATTCCTTCGATCATTTTTGGGCTTTTTGGGCTTGCTTTTTTTGTCAGCTTTTTACATTTCAATCATTCCTTGCTGGCTGGTGCTTTTAGCGTTGGGATCATGATTTTGCCTTTCATTATCCGGACAGTGGAAGAGGCTATTCAGACTGTGCCTAGGACTTATAGAGAAGCTAGCCTTGCGCTGGGTGGGAATAAAACCCAGACTATTTTTCGGGTGATTTTACCGGCGGCTTTTCCGGGTATTTTCACTGGTGTGATGCTCGCTATCTCCCGCGCTGTGGCCGAATCGGCGATCGTTATTTTGGCTGCTGGCGGTAGTATCACCACTGAGCCCCGCTTGCTCGCCAATGAGTTTCCGTATCTATTACCTGATTCTGGCAGGACGCTCGCTGTCCATCTCTATTATCAGGCCACCAGCTATGACGATACAAGTCGGGCTTTTGCGACGGCTTTGGTCTTGATTTTTGCTATCTTATTGCTCAACGTTTTAGCTATGTTCAGTTTCAGCAAGCGCAAGAGCCAAGGCTGAAGCTAAATCTTTGCTTCACGTAGCGTTGATCAACTCAGAAAATAAAAATGATGCGCATAGAACTACTAGACGAACCAGTACTCTTCATCAAGTCAAAACAATCAGTCAAACCCGATAGCTCCCGCGAAGCACTAGAGCATATCGAGACTGTCTTGCAAGGCGAGATCGAACAAGTGCGCCGCGAACTCTCTGGCTCAGGAGCGATCAACATGCAAGAGTATTTTGGTAGCTTCGGCCTCCACAGCCAAATCCCCGGCGAAGTGAACTCCGTGCTCTTTGAGTCTGAGTGGGAAGAACAAATCAAAGAAGAGAAGCTGAGCGCAGAAGAAATGCTCGAACAAGACCTCGAAGTGAGTGAACTAAGGCGAGTGATCTTGTTGCACTATGAAGCGAGAAAAGACCCTTGGCCAGAACGTCGTTTAGTTTTATCTTGGTTGGGTGCGGGGGCAAAATCAAACTGGCCTTGTGTGATCGGGGTCGGTACTGTCGATTTTCTCTTTGTACCGGCACGAGATATAATCCTCGCGATGAACGATCTAGAGAGTTTTTTGAAAGAGAAGGGGCTAAATGGCCATAGCAAGTAGATTTGGGGTCTACGGTGGCCAATACGTACCAGAGACACTGATGCCCGCTCTGATCGAGCTAGAGGCTGCTTTCGAGGGACTAGCTGACGATCGGGTCTTTGCTGAGCGCTACGCGCAACTACTCAGAGACTTTGTCGGTAGACCTACTGCGCTCTTCCATGCCGAAAGGCTCAGCGCCAAACATGGTTTTCCAGTGCTCCTGAAGCGTGAAGATTTGGCTCACACTGGCGCCCACAAGATCAATAACTCGCTCGGACAGGCTCTGCTTGCCCACAAACTCGGCAAAAAAAGAGTGATAGCAGAGACCGGTGCCGGTCAACATGGCGTGGCGACGGCTGCTGCTTGCGCGCTCTTGGGGCTCGAATGCAGTATTTTTATGGGCGAACGTGACATGGAAAGACAAGCCCCGAATGTGCAGCGGATGCGGCTCTTTGGGGCAGAGATAGTGCCGGTGACAGCCGGTGAAGCGACTCTCAAAGAAGCGACATCCGAGGCTATTCGCGAATGGGTTTCTAGTGTGCGTTCGACGCATTACATCATTGGGACGGCCAGTGGACCTCATCCTTATCCAAGCATAGTGCGTGAGTTCCAGTCGATCATCGGACGGGAAATGCGGGCTCAGTGCTTGGAGCGCTATGGGCGTTTGCCTTCGCAGGTGCTGGCTTGCATTGGTGGTGGCTCCAACGCGATCGGCGCTTTTGCGCCTTTTTTAGATGACTCAACAGTGAAACTGATTGGGCTTGAGGCGGCTGGTCACGGGCTGCACTCCAAGCATGCTGCCACGCTCACTATGGGTAGGCCAGGAGTATTGCACGGTACTTTCAGCTATTTGCTGCAAGACGAGCATGGGGCTATCACTGAGGCGCATAGCATTTCGGCTGGGCTCGATTATCCCGGTGTTGGGCCTGAGCACAGTCATCTCAAAGATACTGGCCGGGTGCATTACGCGGCTATCACAGACCAAGAGGCTCTGTTGGCGCTTCGAGAGCTTTGTTTGCTTGAGGGGATTTTGCCGGCTCTTGAGACTGCTCATGCTCTCGCTTATCTATCTAAGCTGGGAGAGAGTGAGCTCGGATCAGATCCCCTAATAATCATCAATTTATCGGGACGCGGAGACAAAGACATGAATAATTTACAAAGCTGATCGCGTAGCGCGAGTGGGCGATTAGCCCCGAGCTTGAGCTGTGATCCAATTGGTACTTAGACTCATCTAAGATTCTTTCGCTTCTCTTTGCTCTAGAGAGGAGAGCTTGAGAGTTTGCGCTTAGAGTGAGTGCAGCGACTAGCTAGCGCTGCGCAGGCCAGCCCTCAAGGAAAAACTACTTAACCTCAAGTGATCCGAAGTTCTTGAGCTCACTGGAGGTTACTTGAAATATTAATGATGAGGGGACCTACGGCCCCCTCAAACTCCCCTTTAATTCTTAAGAAAGAAAAGGAAAAACACACAAAAGAGATCCACCACAGGGCTATCCCCGAAGGCAAATAGAACAATCTGGGCTTGGATTCAATACAAAAAAGAAATAATCGAAATGTCAACCCAAACCAAAGAAGAAGAAAAGCTAAAAATCATCGCCAACGAAGCCCTAGAGCTACTGCACGAAACCATAGCTAAAATAACTGACCTGAATAGAGATCCCCACTCTCCGAAACCCAAAAGCTGACCTCTGTCAAGCCGAAAATAGAATGATCCGAAAATGATCTTTTCTATGGATAATAAAATTAGTTATGAATATCGAAATCTTGCGAAAGACCCTCACATGGGGGCAAAGCGAACACCTTTGGGCTAGAGACTATTGGGATAAGGCTCAATCAGTCTTCTGGATTCACACCGAAATTCCCCTCGCCTCAGACATCCACGATTGGAAAACTAAACTGAGCGAAACCGATCGTTATGTGATCGGCTCTATCCTGAAAACTTTCACCCAGTCCGAGATCCACATCGGTGAATACTGGTCAAGTAAAGTAGCCCGCTGGTTTCCAAAACCAGAAATCCAAAATATGGCTCTTTGCTTCGGTAACTTTGAGACCATTCATATCAGAGCCTATGCCGCGCTCAATGAAGCGCTCAACCTCGAACATGAGTTTGCTGGCTTTCTTGACGTCAGCGAATTCAGCGAAAAGATCGATAGGTTAGTTGACCCCGAGAACGTCAACCTCGACCATCCCACACCCGAAGACATCGCAAAATCACTCGCGATCTTTTCAGCCTTCAACGAAGGCGTCAATCTTTTCAGCTCCTTTGCCGCCCTTGATAGCTTCCGGACCCGTGGCCTGATGAAGGGCATGAACAGAATCATCGAATGGTCGATCCGTGACGAACAGCTACACTCCGAAGCTGGCTGCAAATTATTCAATATTTTGGTTGATGAGCTGCCCACCATGCGCGCCAAGATCGAACCAGATATTCTTTTTGCGGCCGAACTGACGGTCAAGATTGAAGAAAATTGTATCGATCAGATCTTCGCTCACGGCGATCTGCCGAATCTCACAGCCAGTGCGCTCAAGAACTATATGAGACATCGCACTAACGAGCAACTAAAGGTTATAGGCTATGACCCGATGTTTGAGTGCGATAATAAACAACTTGAAGAGATGCAAGATTTCAACTCGCTCACTACAGGCTTGAAGCACACTGATTTCTTTGTCAGTCGCCCTTCAGACTACAAAAAATGGGAAGTTACTGAGGAAGATCTATGGAAAACCAGACAATAAAAAAACCACTATGGCTTAGCCCCCACGGCTATCAGACACTAAAGGGCGGCTATCTCTTGCAAGGAGAAGAGCCCTATGATATGTATGATCGCTTGGTGGCAGAATCTTCACGGATCCTAGCCACTCATCTGACGGCTGAAGAGCTAGCTTCCTACAGCACAAAACTAACTGAGGCCCTACACAAAAACTGGCTCTGTCCAGCTTCGCCAGTACTCTCGAATCTAGGCACAGACCGGGGCTTGCCTATTAGTTGCTACGGAGGAACAATAGTCCCCGATAGCGTGACTGGCATCATGGACAGCCTGAAAGAGATAGCGATGCAAACCAAATCCGGTGGTGGCACGGCTATTTATATGGGTGAAGTGCGCGCTCGTGGAGCTCGTATATCGCAAAACGGCTATACAGAAGGGATTATCCCCTTCCTCAAGATGTTCGATGCGACGATCTTGGGTATCTCTCAGGGTGGCGTAAGACGGGGTGCGATGGCTGCTTATTTGCCGATCACCCACGGTGACGCTCATGAATTCATCGATATGCGTCGGCCGACCGTAGAAGAGCATCGCCGTGTCCCCAACGTGCACCATGGAATTTGCATCGATGATGAGTTCATGCGCTCGATTCCAAAAAACAAAACCAACAGCGAACTTTGGACCAAGCTGATCAAAGCGCGTTTAGAGACTGGCGAGCCTTATATTTTCTTTAGCGATAACGTGAACAAAGGCAGCCAAGAAAAAGTCTATTCTTCTAATCTCTGTTCGGAGATCATGTTGCCGACAGATTCTAGTATGAGCTTTGTCTGTTGTCTGTCCAGTTTGAATCTAGACAAATACGACGAGTGGCAACATACAGATCTAGTGCAGACCGCTCTTTTGTTCTTGAACTCAGTAAATGAGAGCTTTATCGAGAAGTGTGAGGGAGTTCAGGGCCTAGAGAAAGCGCGTTACTTTGCTAGCAAATACAAGGCGATCGGCTTAGGTGTGCTAGGCTATCACTCTTTTCTCCAAAAAAATCAGATTGCGTTTGAGTCGATGAAGGCCAGATACCTAAACGCTGAGATCTTCCAGAGCATTCACGCTCAAGGTGAGATCTTCAAAACGAAGTATGCTTTCAATAACTATCGTCTCTTTGCAACGGCTCCTACAGTTTCTAACAGTTTGATTTCTGGTCACGTCTCCAATGGTATAGAGCCGATTCCGGCCAATGCTTACACGATGAACAGCGCTAAGGGTTCTTTTGTTTACAAGAACAAATACCTGAAACAAGCGCTTCAAGACATGGGCAAAGACACGCTGGACGTTTGGCAGGATATCTTGGTGAATCAGGGCTCAGTGCAGCATCTTGATTTCTTCAGTGATGAAGAGAAAGCTGTTTTCCGTACTGCTCGAGAAATCAACCAGCTTGTAGTTGTGCAAAAAGCCGCTCAGCGGCAGAAGTTCATCGATCAGGGACAGAGTTTAAATCTTTATTTCCCGATCAATGCGCCTCTTGATTATATAAACGAGTGTCATTATCAGGCTTGGGAGCTTGGAGTGAAGAGTTTGTATTATTGCCGGACTGCTTCGGCGCTCACTGGGAAAGCGGCTATTGATTTCAGTAGCTGTAAATCCTGCGAAGGCTAGTCGCGTAGCGTGAGTCCATAAACTGGTCTCTTGTTCCTAAGGAAACATTGAATAACTCCAAAAAACTGTAATTTCGCGAAGATTCTTTCCGTTTTTAATGGGGTTTTTAGGCTCACTTGCGGTTTGGGAAGTTTAACTCCTTGAGGGGTCTTCGCCCCCTCAAACTCCCCCGAGATCTAGTTTTTCAGCCTTTTCTTAAGTGGGGTTATGAGGGATGCTTAGCAATAGAGAGCCGCGAGGCCGATACGCCTTAGCTAGCGCTACGAAGCCCCAGACCCCCTTAATCTTTCGAGATGAGTATATTGACACTTGGTAGGGCGTAGGGGTATGATGGCTGGCACTGAGTTGAGTATTTATGCATTCTGTGGAGTTGCGTTCTTACCCTGTAAAATCTTTCTTTCGTCCTGTTCTTTTTTCTAGTGCAGCCAACCCGAGCGTTTCTGTTCCTGAGTCTGGTTTGTCTGCGATAGCGGAGAGCTTAAAAAAAGATGGGACTGACACTAGTCTTTTCGGGGCACTTTGGGATGTTGCACCTGAGCTTTGGACTTTGGCTATTCAGTTGTTTTTAGGGGCTGCTTGTTGTTTGACTGGAGCTTGGGGAATGAAGCGGCTAGGGCGATCTGAGAAGCCTGCAATTGTCCAGAATAATGGCAAATACTATCAGGGGAATGAATTATGTCAAGAAAGATGCAATCGGCTAAACAACTTACAAGAAATCAATGAAAAAACCAATCAAAAGGAGCTCGATGAAGAACAAAGAAAACTCTTAGAAGAACTTCTCAAGAAAGTAACTAAGTAAACTCAGGGAGATTAGCTAAGATCACGAAGTTGGAAGAATCTGATATCTAGATTCATGTTATCGCCATTAATCTTGGCATTATTTAAAACCATCTCTAGGTATAAGTCGACATTATCTTCTTCTCGCCTGACTTTACCGTACAAAGCAGCCAGGTCAACAAATTTAAAACCGCGCATGAGGTTTGCGTTAATAGTTACACCCTTCGGATAATTGATAACTGTATCGTTAAGGACAATCAAGGGTCTGCTCTCAGGGGTATTGCCTTTTTGACTAGAACCGAAAAGCTTTCCTGCAGTCTGGCTTTTCTGAGAAAAATTAGGGGTGGCATTCTGAATTTTCATCGCTAAAAGGTTAGCACACAACAAGCCAAAATCAAAATCTAGACAAAGCCGCTTTGCCCTCCTCCTTCACCCGCAAAACCTCAATCAACACACAAAGCAAAAGAAAAATCTGATTCACCCGCCCATCACCCCACCAATTCTCAAAAAGTCCCTCAAGACAAAAAGCCACCAAACAACAAAACAAAGCAAAGTGACGCCTAGGAAAACGCAAAGAGTGAAAAGCAAAATGCCCCAAAAACTGCAAAAAAGCAAACAGACCAACTAAACCCCCAAGCACCATCTGCTGCAAAAAAACATTGTGCGTGTGGCCAAGCCGATCGCCAAAACAATCGTAAACGATCACATGGCCAAGCCCTAGAACAGGATGCTGGCGAAAAGCCTCAAAGTTCTCCTTCCAAAGCTCAAAACGACAACCAAAACCGACTTTGTCGCTGAGTAGGCTGAGAGAGCGCAAGAGCTTATCTCGAAAACGAGAAATAAACTGAAAAGCAAGCAAGCCCCCAAGCCCACTAAGAACTAAGAGAGCAATGAATTGTTGCCAACTTTTACGCAAAAAATAAATACTAGCTCCCCCAAAAGCCCCAAGCAGCACCGCTCTTTGCCCCAGAGCTACTAGCCCGAGCAAAATAAAAGCAAGGACTCCACAAAGCAAAAGCCTCCTAGGTCTTGCCCGAAGGGCATACTGAGGCAAAGAATCCAACTCATGCAAACCAAAAAACAAACAAAATAGCAACAAACCAGCAGTGCTATAGGGCTGATAATGCAGACCCGATGGGCCATGCGGCGATACCAGCAAAAAACCCAATGATTGGGCGAAAGCCAAAAGACCGATCAGAGCGCCCGAACAAAGCACAGCCAAAGCAGCCCAAGATCTTTTGCTAGGTCTCAAGGCCAGCAAGACATCACAAGCCCAAAACCAGAGAAAGAATAAGCGCAGATGATCTTTGAGAACTATCAACAACTGCTTTTCACCATGAAAGAAAGCCAAGCCCAAGCTCACCAGTAGAAGCAGACTAACAGCCAGATCGCCTAGTAGAAATTTTCTAGGAGCAGCAAAGAAAGCTCGGATTAGCCAGCAGCCAAAACCCAAAACAAAGATCACCCCCTGAGCAGTTGTGGAGAGGAAGAGCGAGAGCAGATAAGCCAGCAGGAGAAGAGCGAGAGTTTTGTCTAAGATAAGCTTGGTGGTCGCTCGGAGAGGGCTAGTCATAAGAGTTCTATCATAAGCTAGCAGGTCGTGAATGGAAGCTTAATAATTGCTCTTTAGAATAAATATTGAGGGTTTACTGCATTACTCCTATGGCTCTAGAAAATCTAAAAATCAATATCCTTCAAGACTCCAAGACCAACGCCGTCAAGATCGATATAAAACTAAATCCCCAAGCTAACTCTGGCGACACTCAGGGTGGGGGCAATAATACTGTTCCACTAATAGGGGCAAATGGCATCGATGGCTACAGAGCCGTTCCGGCTAGCTGGGGTGGTGGTGGATCTACTCCTTTCCGGTCATCGAGTTCTGGCTCTGGTGGACCGATTGCTCGCCTAAATCCTACCGGCAATGATTCGGATAAAGCGAAGAAACGGCAAGCACTTGAAGAAGCCGCCCAAAGTGTAGGCGTAGATCCTCGGGTTCTAGGCGCAATCATTTCCTTTGAGTCTGCTGGTACTTTCAATCCTGATATTAAGGGTGGAGACGGTGGCAATTATCGCGGTTTGATCCAGTTTGGGATTCCGGAAAGAGCTGCTCATGGGGTTAGACCGGGTATGACTTTCGAAGAGCAAGTGAAAGGCCCTGTTGTGTCTTTTCTCAAAGAGCGCGGAGTGAAGCCTGGAGATGGAGCGGATCGGATTTATGCGGCTATTTTGACTGGTAGCGCTGGCGGCAATCTCAACTCTTCTGATAGTAATGGAACTTCGGTAGCTAGTGCTTTAAGCAAATTTGCCCCTGGCGGAGATCATTATGAGAATGCCCGGAAGTATTTTGAGTATGCATAAGCTTAGTACTCACTGTAGGTCAGGGAAGTATTGCTAATGAGGTAAGAGCTAGTTCTCACAGGTGATCTAAACTATTAGAGTGAGCGAAAAAACGATCTATGGTCCCGTTAAATCCTGGCGCTTCGGCCAATCTCTCGGCGTAGACCCGATCTTTGTGAGCTCGATTTGCTCCTTCAATTGTATCTATTGCCAACTCGGCAACATCCAAAAAGTAACGGCCCAACGCCAAATCTTCGTCGAAACGAGCAAAGTACTCGATGATTTCCGGGAAATGCTGGCTACCGGAGTCCCTTTCGATGTGATCACCTTCTCGGGCAACGGTGAACCGACTCTAGCCCTAAATCTTGGCGAGATGGCAAGAGAAATCAAAGCATTGACCCCCAACAAACCCCTCCTCGCTCTCACTAACGCCACCCTGCTGCAAGATCCAGCAGTGCAAGCAGACTTGCAGAGCTTCGATCGGGTGATCTGCAAACTCGATGCCCCAACCGATAAATTGCTAGCACTGATCAATAGACCAGCGGCCGGTGTCAGTATCCAAAGCATCAAGGCTGGAATTCTCTCACTACGTCAGAACTATGCTGGAAAGATCGATCTGCAAATGATGTTCATGCCGGCAAATCTTGAGGAAAGCGAAGGCTTTATAGAATTTTTGCGTGAACTGAAACCGGACAGCGTGCAGCTAAATACACCGACCAGACCCTATCCCCTAAGCTGGACCCGGGAAAATCGCGGCAATGAGAAACCTCCGGAAGAGCTAGAAACCAGAATTCTCAAAACGATCAGCCCAGAAGAAGCGCAAGCTCTGGAGCAAAAACTGAAAGCCGAAACCGGTCTCGAGTTTGTCTCAGTGTACAGATCCTAGGTATGTCAACAGCCCTTAAGAGACGTCTCACCAAGATTTTGAAACTAGTCCACGCCAAAAATCCGGATTTAATAGAAAGGCGAAATTCTAAGCATAAAGCACTGGATCTTTTGGTGTTACTGGTCTTGAACCAGTCCACCACTGACGAGCTCTCTGATCGTGCTTTCGTGACCCTGAAAGCTAGCTACGCTGGTGGTTACGCCGAGATGCTGGCGGAAGATGATGTAAGGTCGCTCACCGATAAGATCAAAATTTGTGGTCTAGCCCCCACCAAGGCTGGCTATATCTTGAATTTATTGAGAGCGCTCGATCGAGATTATGATCTAGAAATCGAGATGACTTTTCTGGACAAGCTAAGTAACCAAGAGGCCCTCGATTATCTGACGTCGATCCGAGGGATTGGGATCAAGTCTGCTTCTTGTATGTTGATGTTTGCTAAGGGGCGCGATACTTTCCCAATTGACACTCATCTTTTTCGGGTGATGGGACGTTTAGGTCAGATCTTTCCGGCTACTCAGATCTCTTCTGATCGGGCGCATAGATTATTGCAGCCTCTGGTGTGCGGGGATTTGGCTTATTATGGGCATTTGGGTTTGATCGAGTTGGGACGCAGTGTTTGTAGGGCACGCAAGCCCGTTTGTGCGGAGTGTTATCTGGTCAGTCATTGTGATTTTGCCAAAAGTTTAGATTGAGCAAGCTTGATTGCTCACTGGAGGTTGTTTGAGTTGAGTTAATAATGGGGGGCTTCGCCCCCAAACCCCCTTCAATCTTGAACAGGCAAAGCCCCCCTCAAGAAAACGCTGAAAGCTCAATCTGGGGGAGTTTGAGGGCTGCGTAGCAAGAGTCTAGCGACAAAGAAAGCCCTCTCATGGTCAATATTTCAAGTAACTGAAAGTGAGCCTAAGAGCCCCTCCCCAACGCCTCCTTGAATCTTGAATAGGCAAAGCCCCTCAAGAAAAAACGCTGAAAGCTCAAGCTGGGGGAGTTTGAGGGGGCGCTAGCCCTCTCATAGCTTTTAACTCAAATAACCTCCAGTAAGACAAACAACTTCAAGTAGTAGGATAAACAAACTATTGGGCTCTTCTCTAAACAACCAGTGCAACTCACCGCCATCATCATCACCAAAAACGAAGAGAAGAATATCACCCGCTGCCTAGAAAGCCTAAAAAACTGCTGCGACGAAATGCTGCTGCTCGATTCCGGTAGCGAAGATGAAACGGTAAAGCTAGCCCAAGCTCTGGGCGCAAGAGTATATTTTAGGGATTTTGATAACTATCGAGCGCAAAAACAAGCGGCCCTAGATCTCTGCGAAACTGAATGGATTCTCTCTCTCGACGCCGACGAATGGCTCTCAGCTGAGCTCCAAGTTTTTCTCCAAGACAGACGCTTTCTTGAACAGCGCTTTGGGGGTGCTCTAGGCTTCAGCTTCCCTCGGCTAAATCTCTTTCAAGGCAAAGCGATTCGCGGTTGTGGCCTCTATCCAGACCGCAAACTGAGACTCTTTAGGCGAGATTCTGGACGCTTCACCGGTTCCGGTATTCATGAGCTGATCGCAGTAGACGGTGAAGAGCAAGCGCTGAATTTGAAGATCCTACATGAACCGTGGGCTAATTTAGAGATCTTTCAGACCAAACAAGACAAATACGCCAAGCAAGTAGCCGAGGGGCGCTTTGCCCTTGCTGGACGGGCTGATTTGTTGGAGGCCTATTGGCAGGGATTATTTAACTTTTGTTTGCGTTATTTTTTCAGACTGGGCTTTCTCGATGGTTGGCTCGGGCTGAAACTCTGCTGGGGCTTTGCTAGAGCTACTTATCAAAAGTACATTCATCTGCGGACTCTTTCAAAAGGCGAAAAAACATCATATCCCCGCTCTCTTCTACTTAGACGCCTGCTAAAACCCATACAGGGAATTTATGGCCTGATCGTCAGTCTCAAAGAACGCTTCACCAAAAAAACAAGCGTGCCAGCCTGTGTAGTCTGTATCGGAAACCTAAGCGTGGGCGGTAGCGGCAAGACGGAAGTATTGATGAACTTAGCCAAATATCTGCTAGCCGATGAACTAAAAGCGGAAGAGCTGGTGATCTTAAGTCGAGGCTATGGCGGCAAAGCGAAACTGACAGAACCTAAAGTCCTAGAAACAGACAAGCCCGAAAACGCCCTCTTTTATGGAGACGAACCAGCCCTGATCGCCAAAACCCTAGCACCAGTGCCAGTCTGTGTCTTTCCGGATAGAGTGAAAGCGGCCACTGCACTCAGTGCAAGATATAAGCTAATCCTGCTCGATGACGGCTTTCAGCACCTAGCGCTGGCTAGAAATATTAATATCTGTCTTTTAGATTGTGCCGATCGTTTTGGGGTAGAGCTGTTACCTTTAGGTAGTCTAAGAGAGTCTTTTGGGGCTTTGGCGCGCGCTCAGATCGTTGTTTTGACCAGGCCAGAGGCCAGTGAGATCCGGCGCCGTTTTTTACTGGAGCAGGTGGCTAAGTATGCCCCAAATGCGAAAGTCTTCGAGCTCAAAGCTGAACTGGACGGGTTCAAGCGGCTATCAAACCAAGAGAGGGTGAACCCAGCAGCGCTTCATGGTAAAAAACTCAGTGCTTTTTGCGCCCTCGGAAATCCGGGACAGTTTTATAGCTCCTTGGAGCGAGCAAAGTTGCAGACAATAAGCAGCATTTCTTACCCCGATCACCACCGCTACATCCCGTCAGATCTAGAAACTTTGGCGGCAGAAAACGATTTTTTGATTTGCACAGCAAAAGATGCAATCAAGTTAGGTGCTGAGCAGTTTGCTTTTTGTCAACAAAAAATACTAATAGCCGAACAAAGTCTTGACATAGAGGGTTTAGGCGCTTATGTTAGCGATCTGCTACGATTTTATATTAGAGAAGATCGCTTGCCCGGGTTAAAACCTTGAATAAAGCCGAATATTTAGAACTCGCCGATTATGAATTAGTAGAACATTGCCAAACCGGCGATCGCCAAGCCTTAGAAGCACTTGTGCGTCGTTACCAAAAAATCGTTATCTCCATGCTCTATCAGCTGGCCCCTGAATGGGAAAATCTCCCTGACATGGCTCAAGAAGTGTTTATACGGGTTTATCGTTATATCGGAAATCTGCGTAATCCCAAGACTTTTCGGGCTTGGCTGAATCAAATCACCGTCAATCTATTTTACGATGAGCTGCGTAAACGTCCCCGCAAGCTAGAAACGGTCTCGCTCGACAAGACCATCGATGAAGATGAAGAACAGGTCAGAGAATTCCCCGATCTAGCGCAAGGTCCAGACGAGCTGGTACTCAACAATGAACTAGCTGGATTTATCCGTAGAGCAATGGATCAATTGCCGGAACAATTTAGAGTGGTGATTGTTCTAAGAGAGTTACAAGGGCTAAGTTATGAAGAGATTGCCGAAACGCTCAATTGTGAGCTCGGAACTGTCAAATCTCGAATAGCAAGAGCTCGGGCCCGCCTCCAAATAATGCTCAAAAATTATGTGGATAAAGCCCCCAAAAACCCAAATAGCAAAATCTACACCACAGCCACTTCCAGCTATTCGATATGAACTCAAACGGACAATCCACCAATCACCAAGAGGGTGACCTGCTCAATCAAGCCTTGCAAAAAGCCTTCGCCAATTGCCCCCAATACGATCTTTGGGACAGCCTCGAAGGCTCATTGACCACCTCAGAGCAGCAACTAGACCAAGCCCTCCAGACTCTTGCTCCTTTGCCCAGCGCTTTGGAGTCCCTCGATCTTTGGCCTGAGCTTCAAGGCAAGCTAGATCTAGTCAGTCCTCTCGACCGTGTTTTACCGCTTTGCGCTCAGTTGCCGGAGGCTCTAGAGTCTGAAGACCTTTGGGCTGGTATTTCGGCCAAGCTCGATAGTCACTATTCTCCCCAGTTTTTCAGTCTGGATCCAGCTTTTCAGGACTTAGACGCCAAGAGCAAGTACATACTTGGACTCAGTAGCTTTCTCGATCAAGAAAGACCGCTTGAAGAACTTGAACGCATTAATGAACTTTTAGGTTCATCTGCTGCCGATCGGGCAAATTATTTAGCTTTTGTTCGTTTGCGTGATGCTCTACGTTATAGTCTTGAGCCTTCATCCTCGATCGTTGGGACTGATCTTTGGTCTGGGATCTCTGCCAAGCTTTTTGGTGAAGAGACTGCTGAGCTGCTTCAAAACAACTGCGCTTAAGCTTCTTTTGTGACGGAAGCACTCTGTGAGAGAATGGAAGAATTACTGACAAACTAAATAGAGCATGGACAAAGTCCTAATCTTCGATACAACACTCAGAGACGGAGAACAATCTCCCGGAGCAACCCTCAACCGTACCGAAAAACTACAAATAGCTCACGCTCTAGCTAAACTCAACGTTGACATCATCGAAGCGGGCTTTCCCTACTCCAGCCCCGGTGACTTTGCCGCCGTAGAACAAATAGCTAGCGAAATAGCAGACACCACAATCTGCGCTCTAGCCCGTGCCACCGAAGCCGATATAAACACGGCCTACAAAGCCCTCCAAAAAGCAAAAAAACCGCGCATTCATACCTTCATCGGCTCGTCTGATATTCATCTAGAGCACAAACTAAGAATCACCAAAGCACAATGCCTCGAAAAGACCGCAAAAATGGTCGGCTTCGCCGCTAGTCTAGTCTCAGATATCGAATTTTCCCCCGAAGATGCCGGACGAGCAGACCGTCACTTTCTGTTAGAGCTAGTGCAGACAGCCATTCAAGCTGGCGCTAAAACTATCAACATTCCCGACACAGTCGGCTTTATCACTCCAGATGAGTTCAGTTCACTGATCGTCTTTCTCAAAGCACAGATAGATCCGCAGATTGTGATCTCAGTGCATTGTCATAACGATCTGGGGCTAGCTGTAGCCAACTCACTAGCTGCCCTTTCTGCTGGAGCCCGCCAAGTCGAATGCACCATCAACGGGCTAGGAGAGCGAGCCGGCAACTGCGCCCTAGAAGAGATCGTGATGATCCTCAAAAAACGAGGAGATCTCTTAAAGCTGAGAAGCGACGTCGATAGTACCCAGATAGCGAGAGTCAGCCATCTAGTGAGCAACCTCACTGGTTTTGCCGTTCAGAAGAACAAAGCAATAGTGGGCGCAAACGCCTTTGCCCACGAATCGGGCATACACCAAGACGGCGTCCTCAAACATCGCAGCACCTACGAGATCATCGATCCAGCCGAGATCGGCCTGAAAACCAATAAGCTACCGCTAGGTCCCCGTTCCGGCAAGCATGCCCTCAAAAACCGCCTAGCCGAGCTGGGCTATGCCCTCACCGAAGACGAACTGGAACTAGCCTATAAAGCCTTTAAAGACCTAGCCGACAAGAAGAAAGACGTAGCTGACCGCGATCTGATCTCGCTGATCGACGAAAGACAACGTGAAACGGTCACAGAGACATTTTTCAGTTTAGAGAGTTTGCTCATTGCCTGTGGGTCTGGCTTGCCAACTGCTTCAGTGTCACTGTTTCGCCATGAAGACAAAAGCAGTCTCAGAGGATCAGCTCTCGGGACAGGTCCTGTTGACGCCGTCTATCAGGCGATCAAAGAACTAGTGGGCATCCCCAATGAACTGATTGAGTTTTCGGTACGCTCAGTCACCGAAGGCATAGACGCCCAAGGCGAAGTCACCATCCGCGTCCAATACCAAAACCGCGTCTTCAGCGGCTATGGGACAGACACTGACATCCTGAAAGCTTGCGCCAAAGCTTACCTCAATGCCCTCAACCGTGTCTGTCAACTGCAAGCGACCAGCACCCAAGTAACCGAAGACCAACTAGTGATCGGAGAGCGGGTGTGAGTCAGTCTCTTCTAGTCGTCGAGCATGCCCTGATCGCCCACTATCTCGGCCAGATCAGAGACCAAGAAACAGCTTTAGCTAGCTTGAGGCTGGCTCTGAGTAGCGTCACAAATATTTTGATCCTCGAAGCTACTAGCAAGCTTCCGCTAGAGAGCTATGTGCTCAAAACCCCCATGGAAGAGACTGAGGGACTTAGGCTGACAAGCCAACCTGTCTTCATTCCTATTTTGCGGGCTGGCCTAGCAATGCTCAGCACAGCGCTCACCCTCTTCCCTTCTTGCACTGTCGGTTTCAGTGGCCAGAGACGAGACGAGTTAACGGCTAAACCAGAGACCTATTATTTGAACTTGCCTGTGCAGAGCGGATCGACAGTGATCCTCCTCGATCCGATGCTCGCAACCGGTGGCACAGCCGCTGAGGCTATCACAGAAATTAAAAAATTCAAGCCAGCCAAGATCAGCTTAGTCTGCCTGATTGCTAGCCCCGAAGGTGTTGCCTCTTTGAGTGCGCTTCATCCCGATGTCGATATTTATACAGCCGCACTTGACCGCGAGCTGAGCGCCAAAAAGTACATCTTGCCCGGTCTCGGTGATGCTGGCGATCGTTGGGCTGCGAGCTGATTTGAAGGTTTGGGTTTACGGGCTGGGAGCTATTGGGGGGTTTTATGGCAGTCAACTACTCCGAGCAGGAGCGGAAGTGAGCTTCATCTTGCGTCCTGAGCGGACAGCAAGTTTCGGCAATCTGGGTCTCAGCATTCTAGATACAAGCAGGAAAACACTCTGGCAGGGCAAGCCAAATGTTTATTCTAGCGACAAGCTATCTGGACTGAACCCACCAGAGCTTGTCTTGATCGCCACCAAAGCCACCGCAAATACCCAAGTATCCAAGAATCTAGCTGAAGCAGACCTGCCCCAGAGCACGCAGTTTGTCTGTCTGCAAAACGGTTTGTGCCCAGAAATCCCTCTGCAAAGAGCCTTTGGGCTTGAGCGCGTTTGGCGAGCAGTGATGAATATCTCAGTCCATGCTCTCAGCGCTCATGAGCTAGAGTTCGTCGGGGAAGATAGTTTTTATGTTTCAGACAAGCCGCCTCTAGCGAAAGCCTTAGTCGATCTTTTGGCCAAAGCTGGCTCTCCAGCCTCAACGGTCAGCGATCTAGACTTCAAGATCTGGGAAAAGCTCTTATGGAATATCCCCTTCAACGCGATCACGGCCCTCAGTAGGGGCAAGACAGGAAATATTTATAGAAGCCCCAGAGCCTTGGCCCTCACTAGCGCTTTGATGCTAGAGGTCTGGCAATTAGCGCAAATGGCTGGAATCAATTTGCCCAAAGAAGCGATCGAAGAACAATTGGCTCTCACTGACGCTTTAGGGACTATCAGCACTTCGACGCGGGAAGATATTTTAGCGGGGCGAGCTCTTGAGTTGCAGCCCCTTTGGGGGGATTTAGCGGACTTGAGCAGACGGCTTGGGTTGCCTACCCCTCATCTCGATACAATCTATGCTCTGCTCGAACTAAGCGATCTGAGATCTGAGGCTTGACCCCAACTCATAAGCCCTATCTGGAGCATTTTCCCGCTCAAAGACATACTCACTCTGGATCACAGCACCATCACTGAGCCCAGCTAGAAAAACTTGGAGCGAGATTTGATCGGTGCTACTGACTAGAGCGTGAGCCCCTAAAGGCGTCTGACAGCCGCCCCCAGTACCAGCCAAGAAAGCCCTCTCAACTAGCAAACAGATCTTCTCGCTCGGCTCTTCGAGGACAGCAGCTAGCCTAGCAGCCAAAAGCGGATCCAGACTAGCACTTGCCTGCAAAGCCAATGCTCCTTGACCGGGTGCCGGTGTAAACTCCAGCAAATCAAGCTGGCATTGACTTCCATCACACAAACCCAAACGACTAAGACCAGCCTCAGCCAAAATCAAGGCGCTAAGATCCTGTGCTGGATCTTGGAGCTTCGCTAGTCTAGTGCCGACATTGCCCCGAATATTGACCGCCAGCAGGGCTGGATAAGCGTGAGCAAGCTGCGCGCTGCGCCGAAGGCTGCTTGTCCCAACTCGACTACCAGCAGGCAAATCAGCCAGCTTCAAGTGACCTGAGCGCAAAGACCCTTCGCTCAGCACCAATAGATCGTGTGCACTCTCCCTTAAGCCAAGAGCGATCAAGGGCAAGTCTCTGTTCTCCTCTGTCGGCAAATCTTTCAGACAATGCAAAGCCAGATCGATACTTCCAGCCAGCAGCGCTTGCTCCAGCTCAGCGGTAAAGAGCCCCTTGCTCCCGATAGTATGCAAAGGCTTTTCTAACACCAAATCCCCCTTGGTCTCAAAGCCGACGATCTCACAAGATATCTTCAGCGCTTGAGAGAGCTTAGCGGCCACGATCTGGGCTTGCTTGAGCGCTAAAGGTGAACGGCGCGTACCAAGTTTGAGCGTATTTATTGCTAAATTTTCTATTGGATGAGGTGCTGGCATGAAAGCTAATTTTTTTCTATTACCGTTAATTTTAACTTCACTCTTGATCTGCTCGTTGCCGCCCGCTCTGGCATGGCCGCTTGACGCCAAAGAGATGGCCGTCCAAGTCCAGAACATACCATCTGGCCTGAAGAGCATCTTTGTTCCGCTGAGTGTCACTGACCAAGCTTTAGAGCTCTATTCCGCCCGTTCCGAAGATATTTTCTTCAATAACTATCTTCCAAAAATCGAAAAAGATAAGGGCGGCAATCTAGCCGGTCTAAGCTTGATCTCCAAAGACGGCAGCCCTCTACCAGCCGAGCTAAACGTCAAGGTGAAAGTTCGACTGAACGCAACTGCTAGCAGCACAGACAAAGTCAAAACAACAACCAACACGCTCCAGCCTGAAGAGCAGACAGTCCTAAGCTACCCAAACTCTACTCTCTACCAGCAGGCCGTGACCGCTGAGCCTAGCGCAAACGCAAAGAATACACCCAGCTACAGTGTCAACTGGCCCGAGCCTCTGGTCTATGACAAATTCACCGAAAAGCTCAACGACTCCACTGCAGGTTTCTCTAGCCTAAGTCTCACCGATGCTAGCAGCCTCGATCAAACAAAAAAATATGCTAGCCAGATTGCTAAGCCCGGTGGCTTTTACATCAAATCTCTCGGGAAAACAGTCCTAGAAGGCGAGAGACGCAATAGACGTAGACAGACTCCCACCGAAAACTTCCAAGACCTAGCCAAAATCGAAGAAGCGACCATCTTTCTCAAGCTGCCCCCAAAGGGTGATTTTAGACAACTCTTTGTGCCGGTGAGCGTGCAAAACCCCAATAGTGTTGTGCTGGTCTTACTAGAAGAACGCATTCCAGCTGGCTATGTTCTGCGCCTTCTAGACGACGATTTGTTTGAGTTCTCGGCCAGCGCCCCCAACGTTTTTCTGCCGAACGACAAAACGATCAGCGCTAGGGTGCTCTTACTAAAAAATCCAGCGATCAGAGGCGGCGGCAGGCTAGTGCTCGGACCAGTGCTCTCAGAGGCAGCCAATGCCATTGCGGGCGTGCAAGTGACCTTGACTCCCTATAGTTTCTTCGAGGCCAAGCCGGTTCCGATCGATCCACGCAATCTTTTTAAGCTGTGAAACGAATCCTAGTCGTCCATCCGGGAGGCTTGGGCGATGTGATTATATTCTTGCCTGCACTTTTGGCTCTCAGAGAACATGAAACTGCTGCTCAGATCGATCTTCTAGTCGAGAAGCGTGCTTACATAGGCTCTGACGAACTCTTGACGCCACTCGGTTTCGGGGTCAAGCAATTCGATTTCAAGGGCAAACTTGGCCCTAGAAGTCTAGTGCAACTGCTAGACCTGATCAGGGGCTATGAGACCTGTATCGCTTCTGGGGGAGGCTTTCTAGCAACTTTAGTGCTTTGGTTCAGTGGGGCTAAGCGCCGTGTTGGTTTCAAGAATACTCTGGCTTTTCTGCTAACAGACCCTGTTCCACTCAATAGAAAAAATCGTTATGCGGGAGAATGGCTCGCAGATCTCTTTGCGCCGCTAGGTGTCAAGCCAGCGAGTCTCACTAGGCCAGAATTTAGGCTTGCCCTGCAAACAAAGACCGAGGAAAAATATATTCTCATTCATCCGGGTGTAAGCGCGATCAGCGTTCGCAAAAACATCTTGAAAAGCCCTCAGCCCGCTTTTTGGCTAGAGCTGATCTCTGCTTTGTGCCTTCAGTATCCCGAACAGAAAATAATTTTGATCGCTGGCCCCGATGACCAAAAGCTCAAGCCCGAAAGTCTAATCGAAAACAATCCAAACTTTCTAGACTGGCAAGGACGCAAACATAACGCTAGCGATCTACTAGCTTTGATCCGTGAAGCTTGTCTTTTCATCTGTCCGGACTCAGGACCAATGCATCTAGCCCTTGCCGCCGGTACGCCTACTGTTGCCCTCTTTGCTGCTACTGACTCGGCCGAGCTCTTGCCGCCCTTTGCCAGTGAATATTTAAGAGTTGTCCGGATCATGGAAAAACTAATCTGCCAGCCTTGCTTGTGGGCGCGAAGAAGTACTAGCTGTGCCACACCGGTCTGTCTAAGCTGGCTTGAGCCAGAGGCCGTCATCCGAGCAGCCCAAGCGCTTCTTGCAAAACCAGCTCAGGGCTAAGCTCAGTCAAGCATTCCCGGTTTTGGCAAGTCGGCTTGAGGTTGCAAGGACGGCAAGTCAAATCAAGGGTCAGTATTTTTTGTTTTTTTGCCAAGGGAGACCAACGAGCCGGATCGGTAGGCCCAAAGAGAGCTATGACTGGTATCCCTGTAGCAGCAGCCAGATGCAAAGGGCCAGAATCCACCGCAATCATCAGTTCGCACTGGGCGTAAAGAGCGACATTTTCGCGGAGAGTATTGTCTAGAGAGCACAGGTTAAGCGCAGGCTTTTGGGGAGTCATCAGAGCCTCGATCTGCGCGTAATATTCCAGATCACTAGGCGCACCGGAAAAGATCAGCTGAAAGCCTCTCTCACCGAGAGCCAAGGCTAGTTTAGCCCAATGCTCGACGCTCCAAAGCTTCAGTGGATGAGCTGAGGGAGCGTGAAGGATGATTTTTCGTCCCGTCAGATTAGCTAGCTGTGCGCAAGCTTTTTCGCTTTCGGTTTTTGTTGGCCAAAAAGCAATATCCGAAAGCTCTCCTAGGCTCGGTGAAAGCTCCAAATGAGCCAAAAAATTGAGCGCTTCATGTCTCTTAGAATTAAAGCTAATACGCTCAGTGAGCAAAAAACCTCTAGCCTCAGTATCAAAACCGATCCGCTCTGGGATCCCAGCCAAGAAGCTCATCAGAGCACTGGAAAAAGAGCGTTTGAGGATATACACTCGGTCAAAGCGACGGGCCCGCAAGTCAAGCACGGCCTGCCAGAAGTTTTTGGGTTGGCTGGCTTTCTCGTAACGGTGGAAGTCAGTATTATCGAAGCAGATCAGCTCATCAATATAGGGATTGTTTTGGAGGAGCTGGCCGCTGAACTCTGAGACTAGGACTGCTATCTGCGCTTCCGGATAGAGCCGGCGCAATGCGCGCAAAAATGGCACAGAGAGGATCGTATCGCCCAAAAAACGATGTCTGATCACCAGAATGCGGGCGGGGTTGCTCATAACCTGTGAGAAAATGGAAATATAGGACATGCTAACCGATGGCTTCTAGGATTTTTTTGATTTTGCTCTTTGTCTTTGTGCTGCTGGGCTCGCGCTCAGTGTTAGCCGAGCTCGATTTAGCGCAATTTGCCCCAGAAAATAGCCCAAGGCTAATGAAAGTGCGTTTGCCTTTCGATTCAGCCAGATTAGAGTTTGGGACTGAATTATCCGGTTTTTTAGTCAGCGAAGAACAGCGCTTCAGCCTTCAGCCGCTCACAAAATACCAGCTGCGCTTAAACCCGCTCGGCGAATACGATTTCTCGCTACTGAGCAAAGGCAAGGAGAAAAAAATCACCTCACTCGCTCTTCCTTTTACGCTACAGGGGCAAGATTTGGGCTCTTCAGTACAACTAAACGGGCTTTGGTATAGAGGTGAGATCAGCTTTGAGGGATCCGTTTTGGGGGTGATCGCCATCAATAAATTGGACTCCGAGCATATAGTCAACTCACTAGTGGGCAGCATGAGCGAATACGGGGACACTGTAGGCGCGATCAAATCGGCGGCAGTGATTGTGCGTTCGTATTTGTATTGTTTGGGAAATGCCAAGGAGGCGGCCAGTCAGTATCATTTTTCGGCCAGTCAATATGGCTATTTGGGGCGGAAAGGGGAAAAGGGTCCAGTCTCTAGGGTGATTGGGGATACTGACTCTGAGGTATTGGTTTTGCCTTCTGGAGAGCTTCTCTGCACGCCTCCTCGTTCGGCCTTGAAGGGTAGCGCCTTGCCCTTCGAGATGGTCGGTTTGCAGGGGCAGTCTTGGGAGCGGATCTTTAAGCCTGACCAGCTGAGCGATCTCTTGTATGCTCGGGGGTCGATAGTGGGGCGCTTGGAGAGTGTCAGTCTCGATTCTGCTTCTGGTTTGTTGGTTTTGGTGGGGGATCGGGAGCAGGTTGCGCTTAGTCTTGCTGAGGCTAGAGATATTTTTCAGCTTCCCAGTGCTAGTTTTCGGGTTTATTCTTACCAATCAGCTGAAGGTGATTTGCGGGTGCAGGTGCTAGGAGCCATGGAGAGTAGGGTAGGGGATTTAGCTGGTGAGGCTCCTACTTGGAACATTGTGAAGTTTGTCAGTCGATCTCGTTTGGCTGAGGATGATTATCGGTCTATTTTGAGGTTCATGTTTCCCCGTGCGCTTTTGGCGAGGCTTTGAGTGGGGTTTTAAATCACTGTCGGTTGGGGAAGTATTTTCCATGGGGGCTAGCGCCCCCAAACCCCCTGTTTCATAAATCTAAATCGTGATGCTGTTTAGCTTTCTGCTTTCTTTCATCTTCTAGCGGGAGTTTGAATTTTGAAGTCCAATGAAAGATCTCAACTGCCCCAAATAATTGATAGTAAAATGAAAAAACAATGATAAATCTAGGTATCTTCGGCGCCACCGGCATAGTAGGCCAAAAACTAATAGAAATAATACAAAGTTCAAACCTCAAACTGAACTCCCTTCGTCTCTTTGGTACAGAACGCTCTGCCGGCAAAAAAACAACCTTTCGCAATGCAGAAATAACAGTAGAAGACACAGCCACAGCGAGCTTTGTTGGGCTAGACCTGATAGTCTCTTGCGCCAATGGCTCAGTGAGCGAAATCTTTATCCCGAAAGCGCTCAAAGAAGGCGTCAACCTAGTGATAGATACAGATAGCCACTACAGAATGGACGAAACAGTCCCCCTCGTGATGTCCGGTGTCAATGACGAAGACATCAAAAGCCATAAAGGCATAGTTGCAAGCCCCAATTGTTCCACCTCTCAACTTGTCCTAGCGCTCCAACCAATCGAAAAAGCCTTTGGGATCAAAAGAGCCATAGTGAATACCTACCAGTCAGTGAGCGGCGCAGGCAAAGCAGCCATGGACGAACTGAGCGAACAAAGCACCAAAACACTTCAGGGCCAGCCAAACCATCGCCAAAGCTTCGCCTTCAATGTGATCCCCCAAATCAGCAAGTTTTTAGAAGACGGCTACACCAAAGAAGAACAAAAAGTGATGCTCGAAAGCCGCAAAATCCTCCACAGACCTGACCTAGCGATCTCCTGCACAGCAGTGCGTGTTCCGGTCTTTGTCGGCCACTCCGAAGCAGTAAACATAGAACTTAAAGGGCCAGCAAGTCTGAGCCAAATCCGTGACTGCCTGCAAGCTTCCAGCCATCTCAAGCTCTGGCAAGATCCAGAGTACCCAATGCCTCTAGACGTGGCTGGTTCGGATCTTGTCCATGTCGGTCGCCTGCGCAAAGACCTAAGTAAAGAAAATAGCTTTGAGCTCTGGATCGTCGCCGACAACTTGCTGATCGGAGCCGCTACCAATGCCTATCGTTTACTCTGCGCTAGCTTGGAGGTTTCTTATGACCGATGTCCAAACTAGGCAAACGAATTCCCTCTTTGGCAAAGCGCTCTAAGACTCGTAGCAGCAGCTTTCTTCTAACTGACCATTGTTGCATCGGTATAGTCTTCAGGGTCAGCCTGAGCGTGATCCCCAAATCACCAACCTGATCGACGCCTAGTAAATCTGGCTTTCCGAGCAGTTGTTCGGGCATAGCCTGCGCGAGCGCTTCACTCTCTTCGTCGAGTAGAGCCAGAGCCAGCCCCAAATCACTGTCTTGAGCTACCGTGATCATCAGATCAACCTGCGCAAAGCAGGAAGTGAGATTTTCCACAGCACTGATATCTTTGTTCGGGACAGTGATTAGGGCTCCTTCCATGTTTCGGAGCTTGGTGTATTGTAAGTTGAAGTCTTCTACCTGACCCTGATGTCCACCAAGACGAACTACATCACCAACGCTGAATTTGTCCTCAAAGATCACCGATAGTGCCGACAAAAAGCCCTTGATGAAATCCTGACCGATAAAACCAAAGCCTAGTCCGATCACCCCAGCACTGGCCGCAATGGTATGAAAATCGAGCCCGAAAGCAGCTAAACATACCAACAAAGCCACAAAACCAGCCAACCAGTTGCCCGTCCAGTCAAAGACCTTCTTGATCGTAAAGCGAGCATTGTGCCTTCTATTGTTTGGGGACCAGTCTAGTGTGAGATGACGTCGAAACCACCATTCAGTGACGATGACTGAGAGTCTTTTCGTCAGAAAGAAGGCAAGCAGAGCCACTGCGAGATTGAAGAGTGGGTTCAGAAAATAGCCAGATAGAGGCTGTTGAAAGCTTCTGGTGTGCGGAAAGAGACCGAACAAATAATTCAGGAAATAAGCCCAAAGCAAAGCTAAGACCAAAAGCGCGTTTTGGGAGGGAAAAGACAATTTCAAGAACCAAAGAAAAAGAAAAGAAGCGAGCAAGAAGCCAGCAAACAGCAAGCCTATCTGCCAGTAAGCGCTGAGTGGGAATTTTTGATCGGCTTCGGCCAAGATCTGCGAAAAAGCCCGTTCAAGACGACGCTTGAAAAAAGCAACTGACTCCTCTTCTCCCACTAGACCAGTCAGATCAGACTCTTTGAGCACAATGATCGTTCGCTTACCGGCCTTGATCAAGAATTCTTCGCCTCTCGGCTGCACTCTGAGTTTTGGTAGCCTACGGCTGGTTTCGATGTTATGCGCCAAAGTCATCAATTCTACATTTGCGTTTTCCGCTCGCTCAGAGGCGTCTTTATTCTCTTCTTTCTGGTTATCGGTCAGTGAAAAGAGTTCTATGCCACGCAGTTGCACTTTGGCACTGTTCTTGCCCTTACTTAGAAGGAAGCCGCTAAGCTCATCTTGCAAGAGGCTGGGCAGCTCTTTCAGTTCATTGGTTTTCGCTTGCAGGGGACTAGCTAAGCCAAGACAAAGCAGCAAAAATAAAGTGACAAAATAAACAGGCATTAAGACCTGATAGTAACAAAAAAACCCACCCCCGCAAAAGGTTGGGTTCTGACATGAGTAGAATGCTTGCATTTGCTTTCTGCCTCTTAAATATGACTCTAGTCTTTATTGGTGGCAAATCTCTTAATGGTAAATCCCCAGAAGAGAAGGGTTTTAGTCCTTACTCAACCAGGGATTCACTTGTTTTACTAGGTTTTTAGCTGTTCAGTCTAACCACCAGAGAGCGTATCTTCTCCGGAAACAGAAGACTTAGGAACTGGTGAGCTAGTGGGAGCGAAGGTCAACTTTGCCGAGAAAAGACAGATATTCTTGATATCGACTTTTGGTTCGATCTTCAGAATGTCGTTGATATAAAGCTCAACCTTTTCTTCGGTGATCTTCTCTGGAGCAGTTTCTCTTCTTTTGAAGAGGCTGATTGTGCTGAGCACTGCTGCGTCGTTGGTGTCACCTGCTATGCCATTACCGTCCCAGTCGTAGGTGATCAGCGCTTTCACTTTATCTTCGGTGAAGAAGTTTGGCTGAATGATCACTCCGAAGGTCTCTTTGACGTAGGTCAAGATCTCTTGATAGCCGGTGATGCCAAGGGCCGCCGCAAAGACTATTGAGGCTTCCGCTTCATCGATTTGGGAGATATCGGCTGGTAGATCTTTGCAAGAGTCTGGAGAAGGCTTGATGCTTGTCGTCGGCTGTACTGGGGCTACGGCTGGATTGACTGAACCAGCTGGACTTCCACTGGGTGAGCCATTGACATTGCCATTCGGGCTACCACTAGGGCTGCCGTTGACGTTGCCGCTGACATTTCCATTGACATTCCCGTTTACATTTCCATTGACATTCCCGTTGACGTTGCCATTGACGTTTCCGCTTGGGGTGCCACTTGGACTGCCGTTGACGTTTCCGTTCACATTTCCATTGACATTACCGTTCACATTCCCGTTTACGTTGCCATTGACGTTTCCGCTTGGGGTGCCACTTGGGCTGCCGTTGACGTTTCCGTTCACATTTCCATTGACATTCCCGTTCACATTCCCGTTGACGTTGCCATTAACGTTTCCGTTCACATTGCCATTAACGTTTCCACTTGGGCTGCCAACTGGTGGTCTTGGGAAGAGGCAAGGATTGAGAATATCAATCTCGACTTTTAAGACATTACGCAGATAGTCCTCAACTGTTCTTTCATCGATACTGGCAATAGGCACTCCAGATTCTTGGATTGAATAAAGAGCAAAGATCAGAAGAGCATCATTGGTTGTCTTCGTTCTTCCGTCTCCATCCCAGTCGTAATCAATCAACGCATTTACACGCGAGTCATCATAAGTACTGCTGTTAACTGGAGTACTTTCAATGGTTGAAGCAACAGCTCGCAAGGCATTGGTGTCTTTCAAGCCAAGAGCTGAACCGGTCACCAACAAGACATCAGTCACAGTTATATTTCCGATGCTTACCGGTGGCTTGTTAGTTAGACAAGGATCCAAGAAACTTGAAGTCGGGATCACAGAACCAGAAGGTGTCGGATTGACTGAGCCACTTGGGGTTACTGAGCCTGAAGGTGTCGGATTGACCGAAGCACTTGGCACGACTGAGCCTGAAGGAGTCGGATTCACTCCAACCACTGGAATCACTGAGCCCGAAGGTGTCGGATTGACGGAGCCACTGGGGACAACTGAACCCGATGGTGTCGGTCTTACAGTTCCACTTGGGGTTACTGAACCAGAAGGTGTCGGATTTACCGATCCACTTGGGGTTACTGAACCAGAAGGAGTTGGATTAACCGAGCTACTTGGAGCTGGGCTAAATCCATCGAATAAACAAGGATTTTTGACATCCAAATCGATTTGATAGTTTTCTTTGATGAAAGCTTCTATAGATACCTCAGAGAAAGTCCCCTCTGGAAAACCAGCCTCAAAATAAGCCACAATGGCGGTCACAAGGATGGCATCTTGTTGTCCGCGCAAAACGCCATCGCCATCCCAGTCATAGTTGATCTGTCTACTAATGTACTCGTTGGTGTAGCGATTGCGGGCTATAGGACGACCCAAGATAGTCTCGGCATAAAGTCTGATCCGGTCAGGATCTGTTTCGCCAAGGGCTGCTCTGATACTGAAGAGCGAATCTTCAACCGTCAGGGCTCTTGGTGGAACTGGTGTTCTGTTTAAAGCACAATTTATTGGAGTAGAAGAAACTGAGATCGAAGGACTTAGCGATCCTGAAGGCGAACCTAAGGGAGATCCGAGCGGCGATCCAGTGGGTGAGCCTAGTGGGGATTCGGTGGGCGATCCTAGAGGAGATCCTAGTGGCGATCCGGTCGGTGAGCCTAAGGGAGATCCGAGCGGCGATCCCGTTGGTGAGCCTAGTGGGGATCCGGTGGGCGATCCTAGAGGAGATCCTAGTGGAGATCCTAGTGGCGATCCCGTTGGTGAGCCTAAGGGAGATCCGAGCGGCGATCCGGCTGGTGAGCCTAAGGGAGATCCGAGTGGCGACCCTGTCGGAGACCCAGCGGGTGAGCCTAAAACTGCTATACGGATAGTGCCTCCAGCCCCAGCCTGTGCTAAAGCGTCAGCGGCTGAAATACTTTGTGAGGCATTTCTTTTCTTGCCACTGCAAGAGGCTAACGAAACAAAAAGGAGCATGAACAGAAAGACGCTAAATGCTTTTTTCATGTCAAAAATTGGGGGGAAGGGCTTCTTCATGGGGGTTTTAGATCAAAATTACTTTGGAAAACTTACTTACTAAAGTATTATGCCAAAATGACTATACATTTAGACATCATACCGCTTGACTTAATAGTACAACAAATGTTTATTCAGATGTTTTCTGCAGAAAGAGGATTTTAATCGCCGCTCCCCAATCGGTGCATAATCAAGTTGGAAGGCCCCCTGTGTTAGAGCCAGCAAAGCACAAAAAAAGTGACCAAGAAATGCCCCTTCAATCCTCCAGTGAGGAATACTTTGAAGGTTGCCCCGCCCTACTCGAAGCCCAAAGCGTCCTAGCCGAGGCTCTAATAAACAACGACTACAATCAAAAGCAAATTGCAGAAGTGCAAAAAGCTCAAGATTTCGCCCGCAAAGCCCACAAAAACCAACTAAGGAAAAGCGGCGATCCCTATGTCATTCATCCAATAGAAGTAGCTACGATCCTAGTAGATTTGGGTTGCGATCTTCCTACTATCTGCGCGGGGTTGCTCCACGACGTGCTCGAAGATACTGCTGTCACTACAGTGATGATCGAAGAGTCTTTTGGCAAAGAAGTGCTCTCGATCGTCGATGGTGTAACCAAGCTCAAAAAAATAAGCTTCGTCTCAAAAAGACAAGTACAAGCCGAAAATTTCCGGAAACTGCTCTTGGCCATAGCCGCCGATTTGCGCGTAGTGCTGGTGAAACTAGCCGACAGGCTCCACAACATGTCCACCCTCGAGCACCTTGCCCCAGCCAAACGCCTCGAAATCTCCCAAGAAACACTCGATGTCTTTGCTCCCTTAGCCAATCGCTTCGGTCTAGGTGTAGTCAAATCTCGCCTTGAAGATCTGGCCTTCAAATATCTCCACCCTGAAGACTATCTGCGCATAGAAGGCATAGTCAAAGACAATCGCCAAGCGCGCGAAGAATACCTGAAAGAATTTATTGCCTCTCTCCAAAAAAGACTGACTGAAGCTAATCTGAGCGCTGATGTGGTCGGTCGCGCCAAGCATTTTTATAGTATCTACAACAAGCTCCAAAGACTACAAACCGAACAAATCTACGATCTATCGGCCGTGCGTGTGGTTGTCGACAAAGAAAGCCAATGCTATGAAGTTTTGGGCATTCTCCACGATCTCTTTACGCCAATACCCGGTCGCTTCAAAGATTTCATCGCTCTGCCAAAATCCAACATGTATCAGTCACTGCACACAACGCTGATCGGACCGCGCGAAAAGCTAGTCGAAGTGCAAATTCGAACCCGTGAGATGCACGAAATAGCAGAATTTGGCCTAGCTGCTCACTGGAAATACAAAGAAGGTGGCCTCAATGCTCTTTCCTCCCAAAAACAACACATAGACTATGACTCAAAGCTTCATCTGCTAAAAAAACGGCTGATCGAGATGAAAGACGATCTCCCCGACGCTGGCGACTACCGGAAGGCGATCGAGATCGATCTGTTTGCCGATGAGATCTTTGTCTTCAGTCCGAAAGGCGATCTCTATAATCTCCCTCGTGGCTCAACGCCGATTGATTTTGCTTTTTACGTGCATACGGAAATCGGAAATCGTTGTCAAGGAGCGAAAGTCAATGAACGCCAAGTGACTCTTGACCACCAACTAAAAAATGGTGACATCGTTGAAATCCACACGGCTAAAAACGCCCACCCATCATCGGACTGGCTCAGCTTTGTTCGGAGCTCTTCGGCGCGCAGCAAGATCAAAAACTGGTTCAAGAAAAACAGACGTGAACAATACCTCCAAGACGGCCTCAATATACTCACCGAGAGTCTTTCGCGCCAGCAAATAGACGAGGCCCTGAAAAAAGGCATTTTCAAAATCATTGCGCAAAAAGTAGGCCTAGCCAATGAAGAAGAGATCTTTGTCAGCCTAGGCTCAGGCAAGCTCAACAGCGCCCAAGTAATAAACCGCATGCGCGCCGAAGGCTTTTTGCAGGCTCCGGCCAAAAGCGCTGCCGAAGAAGAAAAACCGTTCAAGCTTAAACGCAGCACAAACTCCGGTATTCAATCTCTTAAAAGTCTTCTGCACAGCTTCGCCAAATGCTGCCAACCTTTACCCGGCGAGCATATAGTCGGCGTCATTTCGCGCGGCAAGGGCTTTGTGATTCATCGTTTTGATTGTTCCAACCTTGAGTCGCTCGACCAGAAGAGATTAATTGAGGTGGACTGGGGAGAAAAAGAAAAAGCCTCTGGCCTCTTTGCCTCCACTCTTGATGTCGAATGCGTTGACCGGATCGGGATTTCCAGAGATGTGCTCAATAAAATCTCAGACCTGAAAATAAACATCCTCGACGTGAGAGTGTTGACTAGACCGACCAAACATACGGCTTTGATTCGGGTTTCGGTAGAAGTGCCCAGTATCAGCACGCTCGAATCGTTGATGGGTTCAATAAACGCGCTCACCGACATCATCGAAGTGAAGCGCTTTGTCTTGAAGGCAATGGCTCGTAAAGAGCGAAGTGCTTGATTGTTAGCAGTACTTTTTGCTCTAAAGAGTCTTCAAAAAGGCGATCTCCCAAAAAAGAATTTTGACACTGCCCATTGCAAGCTCTTGAGATATCTGTTTTAATTTCTTTCTAAGGGGTGTAAGCCCCTCTATAGCCCCTAAATTCACAACAACACCATGAATAAAACTGAACTGATCAACAAGATCGCTGACCAGACCAAGCTAGAGAAGACAAAAGTAGCTCGCGTCGTCAATAGTTTCCTCGACGTAGTGACTGAAGCACTCGCCAAGCACGAAGCTGTAACCCTAATCGGTTTCGGTACTTTCAAGGTTCGCCGTCGCCAATCGCGCAAGGGCGTCAATCCTCAAACACGCAAGGAAATGACCATTCCAGCCGTAGATGTACCCGTAATCAGCTTCGGAGACAGCCTCAAGCAATCCGTTGCCAAGAAGAAGAAAGTAAAAACTTTCGCTACCAACATTTCCACCAAGGGTTCAGCCAAGAAGCCAGTTGCCGGTGGTAAGAAAGCCGTTGCTGCCGCTCCTGCTCCAGCCAAGAAAGCTGCTGCACCAGCCAAGAAGGCCGCTCCTGCTCCAGTGAAGAAAAAGAGATAATTTTCAATAATTAAATTTTTCTTGATAATCGCCCTTTCCTGATTGATGGAGGGGGCGATTTTCTTTTGTGGGCGATTCCTTAACAACCCCTTTTTTGGTCTTGAGAAAATTCGTCATGAGCTTCTCAAAGAGGAGTTGGAGGGGCGTAGTCCCTCATTAAAACTAGATTCACCAACATACAGTGAATAAAACAATACTGGGAGCACTGGAGGTTTGAGGAAGTATTTAATTTAAGAGGCACGCGCCCCTTAACAACCCCTTTTTTAGTCTTGAGAAAATTCGTCATGAGCTTCTTAAAGGGGAGTTTGAGGGGCGAAGTCCCTCATTAAAACTAAGTTCACCAACCTACAGTGAATAAAACAATACTGGGAGCACTGGAGGTTTGAGGAAGTATTTAATTTAAGAGGCACGCGCCCCTTAACAACCCCTTTTTTGATCTTGAGAAAATTCGTCACGCGCTTCTCAAAGGGGAGTTTGAGGGGCGCAGTCCCTCATTAAACCTAAATTCCCAAACCTACAGTAAAAGCTCAGCCTTGTTCTAGTCTATTGCCCCGCGCAAATGTACCCAAATCATTGAAACGAACACCGTATTTGCGCATTGCAGAGTGAGCAAAAGGAGCGATCAGCTGGCGCAAATAGAAAGTTTGATTAACCACAAAATGATGAATCACATGGGTACTACCAAAGTTGAAACAAAAAAGCTGAAAAGGCCACAAATACCACTTGTCTAAAACCTGCGCCTGCTTCATCATCCCGTCCACGCCCTTCGGCACATCTCCAAAGTAATGACAATTGCTGGAGATCAAAACCAAACTAGCTTGCCGAAGAAAATTAGGAAAGATGTAAACAACAGCTAAAAAATTTACCAACACAGTCAGCGTAGCCGGAATGAGCAAATCTCTCGCCTCTTGCCCCATGAAGAAAGCTAGTCCATGCTGCCCCACAAAACAAAAGAAAATCAAATAGAACAAACCGTAAATCGGAAGAGTAGCCATCAAAATCTTTCGAAAACCAAAACCAGCCACGTCTTTCTTAATATTGGCGACATTTAAGAGAGCAAACATCGGATCGAGAGTCATCAGAAAACGCTTGAATTTATTTTTTACCCCATTGCCAATTAAACGCTCTTCTATATCGGTGAGCTGACCTGAGACGCGGTGATGAAGCAAATGAATCTCGCGCCTATACCAAGGACTGATGATATTTCCTCGAAAAAGCCAAACCCCAGCCATCAAAATATTTTGGAAAAAAGGCTTGCTCCGAAAATAGAGATGATGCAAGAGATCATGCTCTAGTTCATGTAAAACCGAAGCGAAAAAAGCGTTGCCGACTATACAAGCCCAAGCCGGAATAATCTCTTTCCAGTACAAGACAGAATTCAAGACTATCCCCAAAATAGAAACTGAAAACAAAATCGCTCCGAGAGCGTCTTGGTGCTGCAAGACAGGTAGACTACGCTTCAGTTTGCGCTCACCGTAGCGGATCACAGCCGAAACGCGCTGGATCTTTTCTCTTTCGGTGAGTGATTCGAATTGCCCGAGCTTTACTGCTTGGTTAGACACTGTTTTATGTAGATTTAATAGTAACAATCGATCATACCCTAAGCCGAAACTTCCGACCGATCTATGTATGCTATCGCCCCCAGTGCTAACAAATTTTCTCGATACTGCGCGCAAGTAAGCAGAGGGTGATCCCGAAAAGTAAACGCTGCGCCCCCCGTTAAGAAAATTTCACCAGCAAAATCCGCTCCTAAGCATCCATCCAAAAAACCATTTATATATGCCCGCAAGCCCCGTTGCGCAGCTCCTAGTGTAGAGTTTGCTTGGTAGGCTTCGGAACCAGAGAAAGCCAATCCACTCATGCTAGGCGCGCCCGCTTGGCCGTATAAACCTTGAACGCTCGCTAGGCTTGGCAAGATCGCATTGGCGCTAAGACTCCAAATCCCCGCCTGCAAAGTAATAGCCGTAAAAGTAAAAAAAGTCCCAAAATCCAAAACGGCTAGTTCTTGCTTTCCATCACTGAGAGAGATAGCCCCAATCAGTGCAGCTAGTCTATCCAGCCCAAAGCCATCATAAAGCCCTCTCAAAGCAAAGAGCTCACTGGCCAACCCCAGATCTAAGCGCTCACAAAACGGCAAATATTGCTCTAAATCCGGTCTCACTGAAACTAAAAAAGGTCTGCTGAGACTAGCTTCTAGTGACTTGATACCCTCTCTAGAAGCTGGCAAGCAGAGAGGATCGGGGGTAAGTAAAGTGTAAAGGCGTACAGTGCTGTTTCCAAGCAGCAAAATCTGATCGATAGAGTCTTTAGCGCCGATGATCATGCAAATCACCCGGAGCTGTGCTGGCAGGCTCGCGCGCATGCTGGTGCAGGCATTTTCCGTAAATTTTCAGCTCAACGTCTTGCACCTCCACGCTAAATTGCTCAGCAATCTTTTGGGCCAAATCGTTCACGGCTCTATCGCTGAATTCGATAGTCTCATTGCAGTTCAGACAAATAATATGATGGTGATGGTCGTTGGTCGAAGACAGCTCATAATGCTTGTGTCCTTCGGCCAAGTCTATTTCGCGTAAAATCCCTAGACCATAGAGAGTTTTGACTGTTCTATAGACTGTAGCCAAGGAAATAGACCCTTTGTCTTGTCTCAGTAATATTCGATAAATGTCTTCGACACTAAGATGACAATCTTGACCGAGCTTGAAAAAAACATCGAGAATATACTCACGCTGAGCAGTGATGCGAGCACCACTAAGCCGCAGTTTGTCGTGGATCTCACTCAATGAAAGGCTTTTTTTGTCCCCTTCTAGAGCGTGTGCTGTCATTATTTTTCCATATCCGGAATGTTGCCAGCTGGGGCGTCTTGAAAACTGCTATTGATGTATTCCAGTCTTTTTCGTTCAGCTTCCACAAAACTAGGCGCTTCGAGGGTGATGAATTTTACAAGTGGAATGGGGATCAGATGCTGCGAATAGGCCGTGCAGTCGTTTTTGTTGGCTTCATCACGCCCAAAGCATTCCAGCTGCAAATAATCGCTACCGACTGAGCTCAAGCGACCAGTAATGTAGCTGGAGTCAGGAAAGTGAACACGAATCCATTGGCCTTCTTTACTTTCAAGTTTGGTTCTTATATTCATGAAAATTTATATCGCTTTTCTAAATGATATCACCGCTTTTTTTGCTCTGAGTATATGATTGCCCTCAAAATGCATAGCAAATGGATCTTCCCCCCCCAATCCCCCTCAGCCAAATTAACGGAGCTGACCGGTGGTGACCCCCTACTAGCCCAAATCCTCGCCTCAAGAGGTGTAGGCGAAGAGTCAGCACTCTACTATTTGAGTCCCGAAAGCCTGCAAGAGACTGCTCCTGAAGAAATAGAGGGCCTCACTGAAGCGGTCAAAGTGATTCGGGCAAGCATAGAAGCAGGCGAAAAGATCACAGTCTATGGCGACTATGACGTCGATGGTACAACCAGTGCCGCCCTGCTTTATCTGTGCTTGCAAGAACTGGGAGCGCTGGTTGATTTTTATATCCCAAATCGCTTTAGAGAAGGCTATGGCCTGAACTCCGAAGCTGTTGTCAAGATCAAATCGATTCGCAAGAGCAAGCTGCTGATCACTTGTGATTGTGGAATTTCAAACTATGACGAAGTGAAACTAGCGCGTACTTTTGGGCTGAAAGTGATAGTGACAGATCATCACTCCATACCAGCCGTGCTTCCCCCCGCCAATGCTGTCTTGAACCCGAAGTTTCTGCCGGAAAACCATCCCCTCCATTGGCTACCGGGTGTTGGCGTCGTCTACAAGCTAGCGCAAGCACTCTATGGATCTGAAAAAGCCGCTCAGCATCTAGATCTGGTTGCCCTCGGGATCATCGCCGATCTGGCCCCGCTGAAAGCGGAAAATAGAATACTGGTAAAACTGGGCCTGCCGGCTCTCCTGAAGACCCAAAAAGTAGGCCTGCAATGCCTGCTCAAAGAAAGCGGCTATGGCGAAGGAGGAGAAGAAGCCGTCGGTTTTGCCGTTGCCCCCCGCATCAATGCCGCTGGCCGTCTAGCTGACGCTGAGTTGGCCGTTGAGCTTTTCACCACCAATGACCTGCTAACAGCCCAAAACATCTCTCGCCAACTTTCTAGTCAAAATGCCGAAAGGCAACAGCTCTGCGATCAGATTTTCGAGCAGGCCATGCTCAGACTGACCCCCGAAAATCCCGAAAGCCAGCAGCGCTCGATCTGTCTCTATGACCCAAGCTGGAATCATGGCGTGGTGGGTATTGTCGCTTCGCGCCTCGTCGAGCGTTTTCATAAGCCTGTCTTTTTGGGCTCACTGGACGAAGAGAAGAGCGTTGTCAAATGCTCAGGGCGCGGGATCGAAGGACTGGATTTATTTGAGGAGCTGAACGCTCTGGGAGATTTGCTCCTAAAGTATGGCGGCCACAAAGCAGCAGCCGGTCTGTCGATGGACCAAGCTAACTGGAATGCTTTCACCGAAAGGCTAAATGCCAGCCTCGAACAAAAACTAGCCAACACAGACACCCGCCGCAAACTAAAACTTGACGCCCTCTTGACTCCGGCCGAGCTAAAAGGCTTGAGCCTAGAGCGCCTAGAGAAGCTGGCCCCCTATGGTTTCGGTTTCCCTAAACCAGTCTTTGCCCTAGAAAGTCCAGTGAGCATCGATAGGCTGAGAGCACTGGGTCGCGATGAAGCGCATACGCTCTTGCTTGTCACGCACAGTGGCGGTAGTGATGAGCTGATCAAATGGCGCAGTTCGCCTAGTGAATTGATGGAAGGACTAGACGCTGACGCTGGACTTTGTTTGGCTTTTTCGCTTTTCAAGGGCAAACGCGGCGGCGACCAGCTTGAGCTAAAAGACCTCAAAGCCCCTCTCAATGCCAAGCTTCTCCTAAAACAACTAGTAGCTGGCCTGAAGCAGCTAGCACAGGGGGAGAGCAATGCTAGTTTCAGCTTGACGCTTCCTGAGCTGAACTCTCTCTGCCTTGAAGCCAGTCTGCACTCTCATCTTTTGGCATTGGAAGTTTTGGCCGAAAGTGGTTTTCTGAGCTTTGAGCTCAAGGAACAGTCCATCGAAATAAATGTCCTTGGTAAACTCAAAAAGACTGACCTTGACACTTCGGAGCTCAAACGCTCACTTGCCCTCCAAAACCTAAAATGACCCAAAATATCTCTCAGCTTTTAGCCTCAAAAATCCGTGACATCCCCGACTTCCCCAAGCCAGGGATCATCTTCAAAGACATCATGCCGCTTCTGGCTGACCCCCACAGCTCACGGTCAGTCTACATGGCGATGGCCGAGCTCTTTGCCGGCTACCAGATCACTCACCTAGTGAGCATAGAGGCGCGCGGTTTCATCTTTGGCGCTGTGCTTTCGCAGCTTCTAGATTTGCCCTTTGCCACAGTCAGAAAACCGGGCAAGCTCCCAGGCAAAACACGCCAGCTTGCTTACACCCTCGAATACGGCGAAGGCGTGCTGGAAATGCAAGAGGATAGCCTACCTGCTGGCGCTCGGGTAGGAGTAGTGGACGATGTGTTGGCTACTGGTGGCACTGTGGGAGCTGCTTGTGAGCTGATTCGGGGCTTTGGCGCTGAGCCTTTGATTTCAGTGTTTGCCATAGAGCTCGCTTTTTTGGGTGGTAGATCTCATTTGGCAGGTAGGATTGAAGTGGCTTCTTTGCTAGTCATCGACTAAATCATGAACAAAGAAAAGATTTTAGTAACTGGCGCTACGGGTTATGTGGGAGGGCGCCTTGTTCCTCGTCTGCTCGATTTAGGTTATCCGGTGCGAGCGCTTGTCCGTTCGGCCAAAAAAATTGAGGGGCGCTATTGGGCTAAACACGAAAACCTCGAGATCTGCGAGGGTGATCTCTTCGATTTAGATACTCTCCAAGAGGCTGCTCAAGGTTGCTCGGCGGCCTATTATTTGGTGCATTCGATGGACGGACAGGGACGAGCTTTTGCTAGCAAAGACGCCGAGGCCGCGAGAAACATGGTGATTGTTGCCGAACGCGAAAAACTAAAACGAATAATCTATCTCAGTGGCCTCGGTGACCCAAAGAGCAAGCTGAGCGAGCATTTGCGTTCCCGCCAAGAAGTGGGCGAAATTCTCAAAGCTGGAAGTGTGCCGGTCACGATCTTGCGCGCAGGGATGATCATCGGTTCTGGGAGCGCTTCTTTTGAGATCATGCGCTATCTGGTGGAGCGTTTGCCAGTAATGTTGACGCCTCGATGGGTGAATACTCCTTGCCAGCCGATCGCTATCCGGAACGTCTTAAATTATCTGATCGGTTGCTTAGAGGTCAAAGAGACTGAAGGCGAGACTTTTGACATTGGCGGTCCTGAGGTGAGCACTTACCAAGAGATGATGAATCTGTATGCAGAAGAAGCCGGACTTCCAAAGCGTTTTATAGTCAGTTTGCCTTTTTTCACGGCCAAGCTCAGTTCTTATTGGGTGGAGTTCATCACGCCTATTCCCCGTGCGCTCACTAGACCGCTCGCTGAGGGCTTAATCAATCCTGTACTCTGCCAAGAAGAGAGAATTCGCGCTTTGATCCCCCAAGAGCTCTTCACTTGCCGCGAGGCGATGCAGCGAGCTCTGATGCGCATGAAGCTTGACGAAGTGGAGACGCATTGGACTGATGCTGGTTCTTTTCGGCCTCCGGAGTGGACTTATAGTGGGGATCCGGATTGGTCTGGGGGCAATACTTTCTATGACTGTCGGCGCATTGAGCTGGCGGCCAGCGCGACTGAGATTTGGCCAATTTTGACTCAGATCGGTGATAAAAACGGTTGGTATTATGGAGATTGGCTCTGGCAGCTTCGGGGGATGATCGACAAGCTCATAGGGGGCGTCGGTCTTGGACGTGGTAGGCGTAGTGGAGGCGAGCCGCGGGTCGGTGATGTGATCGATTTTTGGCGAGTGGCGCGGGTAGAACAAGACAGGCATTTAGTTTTGCAGGCAGAGATGAAGCTACCGGGTGAAGCTTTGCTGGAGTTTCGACTGAAAAGTTTACCCAATGGCCACACTGAGCTTGGCCAGATTGCTCGTTTCCGGCCACGGGGCTTGACTGGTTTGGCTTATTGGTACGCTGTGACGCCTTTGCATTATTTTGTGTTCAATGGGATGTTGCGGGGTATTGCTAAGACTTTGGGGGGAGAGATTTTACGAGGTCCAGAAGAATTTAGGCCTGAGCTGGACGAGATTGAGCCACTGATCGATTTACGAGATATGGCTGAGAAGAGACCCTGAACTGCGTGATATTATGGTTTGCTTAAGCTAAGAAACTCCGCTAAGTCAAGAACTGTATGTTCACCCCAAAAAGCCTCCTCAACTTCTGGCAACAAAGCTCCTCCAAGGAAAAAGAGCTTCCCTCGCTAGAAAGTACGCTCGATGGCCTACTCAACGCCCTTCTAAAGAGACAAGATCCAAAAGCCGAGCAGAGCATCCTAGACCTAGTAGAACGTAACGCCAAAGTATTGGATTTATTGGAGCAAAAAGCCAGTACCGGCAACAAAACAGCCCAAAAAGTCTTCCTAAACTGGCAAACAGACTATAGACACAAAGCAGACGGACTCTCAAACAAAGGAATAGCCTAATGCCCACAAAAATTACCCTTTTCACCCTCCTTTTTTTAGTCCTATCAATGCCGGTGAGTACTGATGCAAAAGACACAGAAGATAAACCGATTAGCTCTTACAGCATGAATCTGCAGAGCTCGCAAAGCATTGACAGGGCAGAAGGTCTGCCTCAGGCAAATATCGAGCGCGCTGAGAGACTAGCAGACTGGACGGCCAAAACGCTCAAAAAAAGCAAACCGTCAATAGCTATTCTTGGTCGCCAAGGCTCCCCCCAATATAAAGCCTATGACAGCACTGGGTCAGTCCATGGGGCCATCGCCTTTTTCAATCCGATGATGGATGATTGGGACGTTTTTAGTTTGATTCGGACTAGTGAAAAGCCCTCTGCTGACGGAAGTCTGGAAGCGGCCGTGCATCTTGATAGTCTCTATTCATTCTATTTGACTCAGTTTGAGAGCGAAGAAGCTTTAATTCTATTGCCGTCTGAGAAAGTGGATAAGGCACTGTATTCATATTTTCTCAATCAAATTTATTATAAACATCCCCTCACCAGCCAATACAACCTAGCTTCTCCCTATGACGATCTGAGCAGCCAGAACTGCAATGAATGGATTTTGCAGAAGATCATCGGTGCTCTTCACCCAAAATGGAATAATGAAGAGATTCTTAATTCGATCAAAGCGAACTTCAAACCAAAAATGATCGACCTCACTAAAGTAGAAGCAAGCCTGCTCAGCAATGAATCCGAGGTGAATAGCAAAGAACTCTTTGCCTACGGAAAGATGGAAATAGGAGTGGTGACAGTAGAAAGCTTAATGAATACTAAAGAATATTTTCCCAAGTCGATCTTCTACTCAGGCAAACAGTAAGCACAAGTCAAGCCAGCAGAAAAACTAGCCTTAAATCATTTTGATCTTCTCTGGCTTTGAGCTATCCAGAAGCTAAAGTGATTGAGTAGAAAGCTCACAGCAAATGCCCAACATGTCAGTCAGCCGCATTCAGCCAAAAATCTTTTTTTCTGCCAACTCAAACATAGAGGCGAGTGCAGAAAACCCAAGCGCAAATCCAACAAGTAAAGCGCAGCTTTTTAGCGATCTGACCAAAGAGCAAGATACTGCACTGGAGACGGAAAAGGCAAATCAGCAGGCCTCAAACCCAAACAAAATGCTCACAAATCTTTTCTTGGGGGAGATCATTGCTGGTTTGATGCTCTATCTGCTCTCTCTTGGAGCTAGTCCGCTTGGACGTCTCTTTCGTCGGGCTTGAGGAAAAGCCGAATAGCTGAAGAACCGAAGGGGCTTTTTGAGTTTTTTCATTTGTTACTTAAAAATGCGATCTAGAGTCTGTATGGGTGAGAGTAAACTTGTAGTCATATATGCATTCAGCTGCCATTACCGATCTAGTTGCCTTAGCTCTCCGTGAAGATCTAGCCCCAGAGGGCGATTTGACCACTACTCTTCTTGCGGAAACCGAAAATAAATACAACCAAAATCCAGTCCAGCTCTGCCTAAGAAGTCGCAAACAAGGAGGGATCTTTAGCGGACAAGAGTTTGGCTCAGAAGTCTTCAGGCAAATAGACCAGAGCGTAAATATCGAATATCACCTCTCAGTCGGAGAGCGCTTTGGGCCTGAGGCCAGCTTGGCTATCTTGACTGGAGCCGCCGCCAGCTTGCTCACAGGCGAAAGACTTTTTCTAAATCTCATTCAAAGAGCCTGCTCTATTGCCAGCTACACAGATCTTTTTGTGCAGGCTGTCGCTCACACCAAAACAAAAATCCTCGATACACGCAAGACTATGCCCGGCCTGAGAATTCTAGACAAGCGGGCTGTGCGTGACGGAGGAGGGCAAAACCAACGCTTCAACCTCTCTACTGGTCTATTGGTCAAAGACAATCATCTCGCTCTCTTTGGCGGACTAGAGAGGGTGATAGAAAAACTACAAGCTAAACCCAGCCACTCCCTCAAGCTACAAATAGAAGTTGATACCCTAGAGCAAGCCATAGAAGCGCATAGACTGGGTTGTCGCTTTTTGCTCTTAGACAATTTCAGTCTAAAAGATTTGAGGTTCTGTGTAGAAGAACTCGGCTCAGACTGCCAGCTAGAAGCTAGCGGTGGAGTGACTCTGCAAACAGTGAGCGCTATCGCCGAAACGGGAGTGCACTGCATTTCGATCGGCTCGCTGACGGCCAGTCCGCCCACAATTGATTTGGGATTGGATGCCAGCTGATGATAGATTTTGATGTCTGCATAGTCGGTTCAGGTTCAGCGGGGCTAATCTGTGCTTTGATCTTGGCCAAGGCAGGCAAGCGGGTGCTGGTCTGCACCAAAGACGCAGTCACCGAATCGAGCAGCGCTTGGGCTCAGGGAGGCATTGCCGTTGCTTTAGGAAAAGAGGATTCTTTAGAGCAACATTTGGCCGATACTTTGGCTGTGGGCTGTGGGCTAAATGACGCCGCTATTGCCCTGCATTATCTCAGTAGGGTTGAAGCAGTGGTGGATTTGCTCGCTAAATGGGGCATTCCCTTCAGAAAGAATCCAGCCGATCTCGGCCTAGAAGGAGGACACTCCCAAAGGCGCATCGTGAAGATAGGAACAGGCTTCAGCGGCCGCACCCTGATGAAACAGCTCTGGGAGCTGGCTCTTCGTGAAGCAAATATTTCTGTATCGCAAGGCACTGGCCTCATTGGCCTAGAGGCTGACTCGCAGGGGGCTTGCCAACTAGGGATCTTCCAAGACATCAACTTCAATGTCTTTCCGATCAAAGCTTCGGCTTGGGTGATTGCCAGTGGCGGCTATAGCAGTCTTTTTGCTCGTTCCAGCAACCCACCCGTTTCCACCGGTGAGCCACTGGCCTGCGCGCAAGATCTGGGAGCTGAGCTGGCTGGGCTTGAGTTTGTCCAGTTTCATCCCACTGTGCTGGCCTGCCCTAGTCCCTTCTTGCTCTCTGAGACGCTCCGCGGTGAGGGAGCAGTATTGCTCGACGCTGCAGGGGTGAGATATTTAGAGTCATGCGCCGGTCAAGAGCTAGCGAGCAGAGCAATAGTTGCGCTCGAGACAGAGCAGGCGATCGAACGGACAGGTGGGGCTTATCTCGATTTGCGGCGCATAGACTCGGAGCGTTTTTCCGCTGGTGATCTCTTGCATTTCGGCTATGAGCTAAAAGCTCGTGGTTTCGATCCTAGTTGTGATTTGTTGCCCGTTCAGCCAGCGGCGCACTATTGCATTGGGGGGATCAAAGTCAATGAGAGCTGCCAGAGCTCAGTAGCTGGCCTGTGGAGCATAGGAGAAGCCGCTTTTACCGGTCTTCATGGAGCCGATCGCCTCGCCTCAAATTCGCTTGCCGAATGTTTGGTTTCAGCGCAGCTGGCCGCTCAATCGATCTTAGGCTGTGCTCACTACCCCGCTCATCCAAGCACTTACAGCCCCCAAACCCAAACTTTTTCGGGAAATTTAGCCGATCTGGAAGAAACTAGAAAAGATCTGCAAAATTTGCTTTGGGAAAAATGCGGCATAGTCCGCCAGCAAAGCGAGCTAGACCAAGCCAGCAACTGGGTTGCAGATAAACTAGCCTCACTAGAACAGCGATATTCGGAAGAACCGAGTCTAAATTCACTGGTGCTGCAGCTCAAGCTAGCTCGTCAAATGATCACCTCAGCCAAAGCGAGAAAAGTATCCATTGGCACGCACCAAATACTCGGCTAGAATTGGTACATGCAGGTATATTTCCCCAGACGTAAGACCAGAACAGTAAGCGTAGGCTCAGTACTGGTTGGTGGCGAAGCGCCCATTAGCCTCCAGTCAATGTGCACCACAGACACTGACGACATAGAAGCCACTCTCAGCCAGATCCGAGCGCTAGCCGTTGCCGGTTGTGAGATAGTCCGTGTTGCCGTTCCCGACAAAGCAGCGGCCGATGCGCTGCCGATCATAGTCCGCGAATCGCTCTTGCCTGTGGTCGCTGACATTCATTTTGATTGGCGTTTGGCGCTCCGTTCGCTGGAAGCTGGTGTGGCTGCTCTTCGTCTAAATCCAGGCAACATTGGTCGCAAAGAACGGGTGCAAGAGGTGGTTGCTGCCGCTAAAGAACGGCGTACCCCGATTCGGATTGGGGTCAATGCTGGCTCTTTAGAAAAAGAACATGAAGAGCTTTATCCCGGTGATACGCCGCGGGCTATGGTCGAAAGCGCCTTATCGCACATTCGTATTCTTGAAGATCTGAACTTTGAAGAGATCGTGATTTCCCTCAAGGCCAGCGATGTTTCGACGATGATTGCGGCTTATAGACTGATGGCCGATCTTTGCGATTATCCTTTTCACCTGGGGGTGACTGAGGCTGGTCCTGAGGGTAGTGGCTCGATCAAATCGGCCATTGGGATTGGGACTTTGCTCGCTGAAGGACTTGGTGACACGCTGCGCGTTTCGCTCACCGCCGATCCTGTCAAGGAAATCGAGCTTGGCAAACAGATCTTGCGTTCACTCGGCATCAGAAAAGACGGCTTAAATTTGATTAGTTGTCCTACTTGCGGGCGCATTGCGACCAAGAACTTCGAGGAGTGGGTGAAGAAGGTAGAACGTGAGCTTGACGCTCTGAATCTACCTCTGACCGTTGCTGTGATGGGTTGTGTTGTCAACGGCCCCGGTGAGAGTGCGCATGCTGATATCGGTGTTTCTTTTGGGGGCATTGGGCCAGATGGAGAGGCTGTGGGGATTTTGGTGAAGAATGGCGAAATTTTCAAGAAGCTACCAGAATCTGAGCTTATTCCGGCTCTCATCGAAGAGGCTAAGGCCTTGGCTCTTGCTAAACAGGGCTTGGCTTTGAGCAAATAGGGGCTTTCGCCGCTTGATCAAGAACCTGCAGTAAAAACCCAAATCTCTTAGCTCACTGGAGGTTAGGGAAGTTAAATTCCTTGAGGGCTGCCGCCCTCAAACTCCCTGTTTTTTGAGAAAAAAATTAACCAGCGGGGGTTTTAGCTTTATTAACTTTCCTCGCTTGATCAAGAACCTACAGTAAAAAACCAAATCTCTTAGCTCACTGGAGGTTAGGGAAGTTAAATTCCTTGAGGGCTCACTCCGTCAAACTCCCTGTTTTGTGAGAAAAAATTAACCAGCGAGTCTTAGCTTTATTATTACTCCAATATCTTTTACAGGCTGGCTTTCGTCGCTTCATGGGGTTGTTAAGGGGCAACGCCCCTTAAAGTAAATACCTCCAAGAACCTACAGTAAAAAACCAAATCGCTTAGCTCACTGGAGGTCAAGGAAGTAGTTTCGATGGGGGACTTTCGTCCCCCAAACCCCCTTAGATTCATATGGAAATGCAAGAATCAAGCGGGAGTTTGAGGGCGTCAGCCTATCGCAAAGGGTCTACTAGCCCCGAGATTCAACCCTCATGATTATTGGGTCTTCTAACCTACAGTAGTAAAAACAAAGTACTTTCGCTTGATTCCTCATTGCTTAAAGTAAAATAAAAACATATGAAGCGCAATATTTGGCTGATCCGTCACGCTCAATCCGAAGGAAACCGCGATAGACGCATCCAAGGACACTTTGATACACCACTCACAGAGCTCGGCCTAGAGCAAGCCCAGATCACCGCAAAGTATTTTCAAGAAAGAGCCGAAGAACTGAATATCTCAGCCATCTTCTCCAGTGACCTGATGCGCGCCAAACAAACAGCCGAACCCATCGCTCAAGCGCTCAAGCTAACGGTAGAGACTAACCCAGAGTGGCGCGAAGCCTACTTCGGTCGCTGGGAAGGGATCTGCATCGATCAAATACCCGAAGAAGAACGCAATGTCTTCGAACGCTGGCAAAGAGACAAACTCTGGCGCCCTGACTGGTGCGAAAGCTTCAGCGAGTGCCAAGCGAGAGGCCTCCGTTCCCTCACCAACACCCTCACCCGCTCAAGCGGCAACCTGATCATCCTCGCCCACGGAGGCTTGATCTTTTCTATGCTCAGCACACTGATAACCGAAGAGCAAAGCATCCCCACTATCCAAAACTGTGGCATCACACACCTAGAAGCAGAAGCTGGCCAAATAAGCTTGGTCAGTATGGATCTGCTGGCCGAAGGCCTAGTGCGCCTCCCCAACATGATGGCCTCTTATCGGTGATTGCCCAGATTGATCCAGCGGCTGTGATGCGCCAAAATTCTAAGACTTTTCACTTTGCTGCTCTTTTTTTGCCGGCTAGAGAGCGTCTAGCAATCCAGACCATCTATGCTTTTTGTCGAAGCACTGATGATATAGCTGACCTAGAGCCAGACAAAGCATTAGCTCGCACTAAACTTCAGGCCCTAAGCCAAGGCATACAGTCTGGCCAAGCCGGTGAAGATAAACTGCTGGCTGCTTTCTTGGGTGTGCTGAACGATTTTTCCATTCCAAAGATCTACCCCATCGATCTGATTGCTGGCTGTGAGCAGGATCTGGGTGATGTCCGTTTCAAAACCTACGCTCAGCTCTCCGAGTATTGTTATCGGGTGGCTTCTACTGTCGGGCTGATGAGTGTGCATGTGCTGGGCTTTGACCAAACTCAACGAGAACTGGTTTTAGCGAAAGCGATAGAAGCTGGGATCGCCCTTCAACTCACCAATATCATCAGAGATGTCGGGGAAGATCTGACTCGTGGCCGGATTTATATACCGGAAGAAGATTTTTTGGCTTGTCATTGCCCCTATGAAGAGCAGTCTGGGTGGGGCCAGTCAGAGCAGTTTAAAAAATTAATTCGTTTGCAGGTATTGCGTGCCCAAGATCTCTATCAAAGCGCTAGACCGGCTTTGGTTTATCTGTCTCCTGTAGGTCGTTTAGCGGTGACGGCCGCGCTCAGGCTTTACGAGGAGATTTTGTGGAAGGTCGTGGGTAGAGACTATCAGGTTTTGGGTTATCGGGCGCATACTACGCTTTTGGACAAGCTGGGTTTGCTTCCTGAGATTTTTTGGGATAGCTTTAAGCAAAGCCCCCGCAAGCTCCCCGTTGGTTGAATTATTCAAGAAGTAAAAGCCCAATGAAAAACTAAAGCATGCAAGCAACCAATCAGAGCCCCCACAAAAACCTCAATCGGCGTATGCCCCAAAAGCTCCTTGATCTTCTCGATCTTCGCCTCGTTATTTAGAGTAAAAAGCTCACCAGCTAGCTGGTTTAAGATCCGAGCCTGCTGACCAACAGAACGTCTTACACTAGCGGCGTCATGCATGATGATCAAAGCAACAATCACCGACAAAGCAAAAGTAACGGAATTCCACCCCCCCAAAAGCCCAATGTAAGTACTGGTGCAAGTGACCATGGCACTATGACTAGAAGGCATGCCGCCAGTCTTAGTGAGCAAGCGAAACTCAAAGTTTTTAGCAGTAAAGACATTGAAGATCATCTTCAAGCATTGGGTGAGAAAGTTAGCGCTGATTGCCGCCAAAATGACTGCTAGCCCCTCTTTTCCCTCAAAGAAATTGAGCATTTTTGCTAGAAAGGGACCTCTTCTTCATTGAAAATCTCTGACATATCTTCAATGGCCGAAGAACTATTGCTGGGCTTGGCTTTGCTCACCGGAGAACTGACCGGCGCCTTGTCTTTTTGCTGCATGTAGCTGCTGACAGGATTCAGGTCACTAACTCCACCGGGGAGGGCAAAGAGCTCACGAACAACGAGCTCGTATTCTTTGCGCGGCTGGCCTTCGGCCGTCTTGTAGGAATTGGTGGCCAGATTTCCCGAAACCAAAATGAAATTTCCGGTGCTGAGCTCACTGGCCTTAGCCGCTAACTCACCCCAAAAGACCAAGCGGATCTTAGCCGCTTGACCAGTAGAAACTTCAACGCGCGTTACCGCTTTTCCGGCTTGTGTGTGTCTGTTTTCCGGCTCAGAGAGAATCTCTCCAACCAAACTCGCTCTACAGAGGGTCATAGGATCAAGGTAGCTTCAGGAATTTTCGGCTCTTTCTCACATTTGAAGATTGAATAGTTGACCAACAAGCTTTGGGTCAAGTTCAAATAACGACGAATGCCTTCAAGTTTTTCGGGCAAGCAATAAAAGAAAGTGGTTACCAAATAGACATTTCGTGAGCCTTTGTTCATCGAGGTCTTCACCATTTGCTGGCGAAACTTGAGGCTGTTTTCTACTTTGCCTCCGAGCGTTGTGATTTCCGTTTCAAATTTTTGGATGAACTCATCGACTATCTTCTCGTCATTATCGAGCGGAAGCAGGTAGAGGACGCGATATTTCTTTTCTAACTTTGTCATAGTGATAGTGAGCTATTTCCGTAAATATCACATTATACAGCATGACCACGTTCACCAGAAACTAGAGCAACAGAACCGAAGAACCATGCTTTGCTTTGAACCTGCACAAAACCACAGACCCTAAGTTGCTCAGCCAGCTCTTCCACGCTCAAGAAGCGCTCAGCGGAGTTTGGCAAATAGGCATAAGCGCTCTCACTACCAGCTACCAGCCCCCCTAACCAAGGCAACACAGAAAGCCGGTAAAAATCAAAACAGCTGCGAAGCAGATCGAAGCCCTGAGCAGGCTCACTCTTCACCAGTTCCAAAATCACCAAAACGCCCTTGGGCTCCAGCACCCGCAACACTTCTCTCAAGCACCCCCCAGCATCAGCTACATTGCGCAGCCCAAAGCCAAGCGTCACTCCAGCAAAACTTTCGCCCTCAAAGGGCAAAGCCATAGCATCACCTTGAATGAACTCCAGTCTTTCAGTTTTGTTTTTCAGGCGAGCTAGTTCCAGCATATTTTCAGAAAAATCGAGACCGCTAACCAGCGCCAGCGGAAAACGCTTGCTGGCCTGTAGGGCTAAATCGCCAGTACCGCAACACAAATCAAGAATTCTTCCCTCAAAGCCGGATTTGAGTTGTAAGAGATCAAGTACCTGACTCTTCCAGAGACGATGCATACCGCCAGTCATCAGATCGTTTAGCAGATCGTAAGAGACAGCAATCCCCTCAAAGAGAGCATGAACAAAGTCAGCTTTTGACATCTAGACTTTCTGACACCAAGCAGAGTATTTCGGCAGATTATTTCGGACAGCTTGGAAGTACATATCGCGCAACTGGATCGAGATAGCACCAACCTTACCGTCGCCGATTGCATAGTTATCGACTGAGATCACCGGGCTAACCTGAGCGCCTGTGCCACAAAAGAAAAGCTCGTCGGCTATATAGAGTTCTGTCCGGTCAATTTGTCTTTCTTGGACTGTCAAGCCTAGTTCTTGGGTGGCGAGGGTGATGATGCTATCGCGGGTGATCCCTTCCAAAATATTGTCGGTGACAGTAGAGGTAATCAGTTTGCCCTTTCTGACCATGAAGAGATTCATGGCGCTTCCTTCGGCGACGTGGCCGTTATGGTCTAAGACGATTGCATCAGCAAAATTATTTAAAAGTGCTTCTGTCTTGGCGAGCGCGCTGTTCACGTAGCTGCCATTCACTTTCGCCCGGGCGGGGATCGCATTGTCGTCGACCCGTCTCCATGAAGAGACCATCACCGAGACGCCTTTGTTTGTGTCTATATAGTCGCCGAGTGGCACACAAAACATACAAAAATCGTCTTTGTTATCGAGAAGAGCTGGCCCTATGCGCTCGCCTGCTTTGTAAGCTATAGGCCGAATATAGACATCTTCTTTAAGATCATTGCGGCGCAAAAGCTCTATCGTGATCTTCAAGAGCTCTTCCGGAGACTGAGGGATTTCGATCCTGAGCATTTTGGCGCTAGCTTTGAGGCGTTCAAAGTGCTCTAGGCCACGAAATACATAAGAACATTTGTCTTCTGGACACCAATAAGCCCTAATTCCCTCAAAAACACCTGTTCCATAGAGGAAGGCGTGGGTCATGATACTGATTTTCGCCGCTTCGATTGGGACGAATTCGTTTTGGAAGTAGGCAGTTTGCGTCATAATTTTGTTCTAAGTTTAGCAAAAGGCCATGAATCAGCTTACAAACTCCCCGATCACTACGATTAGAGTCTCTGGAATCTTGATCGAGGAGGGGAAGCTCTTGCTACTAAAGCATCATAAAGCTGGCCGCAGTTACTGGGTGTTGCCAGGTGGTCATCTTGAATTTGGAGAGACTTTGCCGGCCTGCATTGAGCGGGAGATGCGTGAAGAGACTGGTTTAGAGACTAGTTGCGAGCGATTTTTGTATTTCTCTGAGAGTATAGATCCCAGTGGCCGCAGGCATATCATCAATTTTTTTGCGTTATTGAAGAGACTGGGGGGTGAGGCTAGTCTTTGCGAGACTGACGGGATCATTGAGGAGCTGGCTTTTCACGAGCTAAGTGACCCCGACAGACTGAGTTTTTATCCGAATATCAAAGAAACTCTGATTGCTGACTGGAGGCTTGGTTTTCCTGAGATTGGGGTTAGTTATATAAAGACGCCATGGGTTTAGAAACATTGGGATCTCAAGTAAAAGAAGAGATTTTTTGAACTCACTGGAGGTTGGGGAAGTTAATTAATTTAAGGGGCTGGCGCCCCTTAACAACCCCTAAAGAACCTCAGAAAAACACATTCTCTAGGGGAGAGTTTGAGACAAAGATCCCAACCCGAATATCACACCGCAAAGCTGAAATGCGATATAAGTTACAGTCCAAATATTAAGACCCTCATGATAAGCGAACAAGCACTAGTCAGAGCTCAAAGAGTACGTCTAAATAAATTCAAAATACGAACACACACTCCCATCCATGGCGGCCACAACCAATACCTGCCCCGTGGCTATGACGCTCTCTTCAAATACGACCTAAGCGAACTGGAAGGCCTAGATGACCCCAGCAAGCCCCAAAGCTACATATTGAAAGCCCAAGAAAAATGCGCTCAACTCTTTGAGACAAAGCACTCCCTCTTCTCCACCGGTGGAGCCTCGATGGCCTTGCAAGCGGCGATGCTTTCACTAGGAGAAGGAGGAGCAGTCTTAATCCCCCAAAATGCCCACAAGAGCGTGATCGCTTCGCTGATTCTGAGCGGCGCAACCCCAATCTTTTACAAGCTCACTTGGGACAGCCAGTGGGGCGTTTTTCGCGATGTCGATCTAGCCGATCTCAAATCGAAACTCTTCGCTTCTGACGACATAAAGGGCTGTCTGATCACCTCTCCTACTTATGAAGGGGTAGTTCCAAAGGGGCTAGCTAGTTTGATTGAGCTTTGTCATGAGATGGAATTGCCGGTGATCGTCGATGAATCCCACGGAGCTCACCTCGCTTTACTCAAGAGCGCTGCTGGTGGACTCAGTCTGGGTGCGGACTTGGTCATTCATTCGGCGCACAAGTCACTCGGCTCGCTCACCGGAACGGGAATCATTCATCATCAGTCTGACTTGGTCACGCTAGGAAAGCTGGAAGGGGCTCTTCAGCTCTTGCAAGGCACCAGTCCTTCTTATCTTTTGGCGGCTAGCTTGGTCTCATGTATCGAAAATCTCTGCCTGTCTTTGCAGCCTCTACGTGAGCAGCTTGCTTCTGCTTTGCTTTTGCGCAAGAGCTTGACTGGGATCAAAGGCCTTGAAGTCTGCCCCAATGACGATCCAGTGCGCCTCATGCTCAAGCTAGCGGGCTGGTCCGGCGAAGAGCTAGCTACTTGGCTTTTGGAAGAGCATGATCTGGAAGTAGAGCTCGCCAATGAACAAGCTGTTCTTTTTCTATGTCCGCTACGTTTGATGCGCTGGCAAATTCGAGACATTCAGAAAGCCCTGCTGGCTGCTAGCAAGCTTCTGATGGGCAGACGGCGTTATATTCTGGAAAATCAAGCTTCTATTGAGGCTCCCTTGCTACCAGTCGTTGCCAGCAACCCGCGTGAGGCTTTTTTCAATTCTGCTTCACCGACTATTGAAGTCACTTGCCCCCCTGGTGTGCCCAGTTCTTTTCCTGGTTCATCGCTGAATTCTCTTTTAGGTTTGATCGATAGCAAGACTAAGCCTGCGACTCCAGCCAAGCCGAAGTTTGAGACCGATGTTTTCTTTGAGGCTGATTTCGATGAGGTAGAAGAAGAAGAGCCTGAGTATTCGCTTTCTGAAGCTTAAGGCTTCTCAAGGCTCAGCCTTGTTGGGGTAAAATGAAGGAAATCATGATAAAGTCACCCCCCTTCGGCCAACTAATCACAGCCTCTATCACCCCCTTCGACGAGAACGGAGAGATAGACTGGCCTAGCTTCGAGAAACTCCTCGATCACCTAGTAACCAACGGCTCAGAATCGATCATCCTCGCTGGTACAACAGGCGAAAGACCAACGCTCACCCACCAAGAAGAATGGGATTTGCTCACCAGAGCCAAACAAAAGCTGAACGGCAAAGCGAAAATTTTACTGGGGACAGGCTCAAATTGCTCCAAAACCAGCATAGAAGCCTCCTGCAAAGCTCAAGAACTTGGTGCCGATGGCCTGATGCTGATGACCCCGTACTATAACAAACCGAACCAAGAAGGACTGAAAGCGCATTTTTCGGCTATAGCAAAGGCAACAAAGCTCCCAATCATGCTCTATAACAATCCAGGCCGCACAGCCTGCACCCTAGAGCCCGAAACCACCGAAGCGCTCCACAAAGAACACGAAAACATCATCGCCCTCAAAGAATCGACTAGTAGCCTAGACGCCTATGTATTACTTGGCAAATCTTGCCCCCAATTAGCCGTTTATTCCGGTGATGATGGTCTACTTTTGCCCGCCCTGAGCGTCGGAGCTGCTGGAGTGGTCAGTGTCGGGAGTCATCTTGTCGGACAAGAGATCAAAGAGTTGATTCGCTGTGCTTTGGCCGGAGAGAGAGAAAAAGCTGCTATCATAAATTCAGATCTTTTTGGGCTTTTCAAAGCTCTTTTCGCTTCACCTAGCCCTGGGCCTGTCAAACATTGTTTAGCCCAGCTCGGTGTCTGCAAGCCCCATTTGAGATTACCGCTCACCCCTCCAGATCTTAGTGTGCAAGCACGCTTGGAAGATTTGCTGGAGAGCAGAGCCAAAGCATTGGGGGTTTAGTTTTCACTTTACCGCTCAATTTTTTCCATAAAATATATAAAAATCCTGTGAACAGACAAATAACAAAGAAAAGCACAGCCCAATCAGAACGTATCATCCCCGATAGACTGACTATCGATCCCAATAAGAAAGTGAAAGTAATAGCACTGGGAGGCCTCTGCGAAATAGGCAAGAATACTTGGGCCTTCGAGTGTGATGACCAAATTCTGATCGTCGACGCTGGTCTGGCTTTCCCGTCCGAAGACATGCACGGAGTCGATTTGGTCTTGCCCGATCTGACTTATTTGACCGAAAACCAACACAAAATAGTGGCGCTTGTGATCACCCACGGCCACGAAGATCATATCGGCGGCGTCAGTAATCTGCTGAACAAAGCCCATATCCCAATCATCTTCGCTCCCCCGCTCGCTGTCGGCTTGCTCGAAGTGAAACTGAAAGAAGCTGGCCTGCTTGCCAGCACCAACATGAAGCGCTTCAAGGCACGTGAAACGTTACACCTAGGACCATTTATCGTTACGCTCACCCGCAACAATCACTCGATCCCCGATTCTTTCTGCGTAATCATTCAGACGCCAGCTGGCGTGATCGTCCACACCGGCGATTTCAAGTTTGACCATACTCCCGTTGACGGTGAGCTCTTTGACATTGCTCCGCTCGCCGAAGTGGCTAGTGAAGGCGTCTTATTGATGATTTCCGACTCCACCAATGCCGAGCGGGCCGGTTATACACCATCGGAAAAATTCGTCTATCCGCAACTAGAAGAATGCTTCATGAGAGCAAGCAAACGAATCATCATCACCACCTTTGCTTCGCAGGTACACCGGATCAAACAAATCCTCGAAATAGCCAACAAATATGGCCGCAAGGTCGCCATTCTCGGCCGTTCGATGCTTAACATTGCTCTAGTCTCCAGACAGCTCGGCTATACGACATTCCCCGATGGTTTGCTTGTCCGTGCTGAAGAAGTCTCACAGCTCCCCCCCAACAAAGTAGCAATCCTCACCACCGGTAGCCAAGGCGAGCCGCTCTCAGCTCTCACCCGCATCGCTAACGGTAGCCACAAACAAATTTCGATCTCACCGGGCGACACCGTGATTATCAGCGCTACGCCGATCCCCGGCAACGAGCGTTCAGTAGCTTCCACCGTGAACGCTCTCTTCTCTCGTGGCGCTCAGGTGGTTTACGGTCGAGAAGCAGGCGTGCACGTCTCAGGTCACTGTAGCCAAGAAGAGCAGCGAATCATGCTTAATTTGATTCAGCCAAAATACTTCATGCCTGCACACGGCGAATACAGAATGCTAGTCAGACACGGCAAACTAGGCGAAGAAGTCTGCAACATGCCATCGGAAAACGTCTTCATCATGGAAAACGGCGATGTGCTTGAACTGACCGCAAACTCAGCCAAAGTAGTCGGTGAAGTACCGGCCGGAATCTTGATGATCGACAGCTCTGCCCGTAGGGATTTCATCAAGGAAGAGACGATCAAGATCAGACACAGACTCTCCAAGCAAGGCTTTGTGAGCATCATCATCACCGCCGAAGGCGAGAAGATCATCTCCGGCCCCGATGTCTTCTTCAAGGGCATGGCCATCAATACAGCTATCTTAGCTGAACTACAGGTCGAGATCGTCGCCCAAATCCTCGAACTCTGGCCTACTTTAGCCAAGCTAAGCGAAGAAGAGCTGCAAGCCAAGATCGAAGCGCTAGTCCTAGAGCTGATGAACACGCACAAACATAGCCCGATCGTTCAGACAGTCCTGATGCAAATGAATGTAACGGAAGCCGTAGAAGCAGCGGCTCCAGTCTAGCTATGGGTAAGAGCCACCTTTTCATCATCGACCCCTTTGCCAGCTTAGAGCGGGGGCATGACTCGAGCTTGGCTTTGATGAAGGCTGCTCTTTTGGCTGGGCACAGCGTCTTCTGTTGCGAGCTATCTGGCTTGAGTTATTTGGCTGGCTCTCTGATTGCGCATGCCTCAACTCTTCAGCTTGATTCGAGCGCTGAACTGGAGCTTGTTAGCGGCAATCCTGAGCAGCTCAGGCTAAACGAAAGCGTCCAAGATCTGGTGGTCTGGATGCGCAAAGATCCGCCAGTAGACGAAGCTTATCAGCGTGTTTGCCAGCTTTTAGCACTCGCTCACGTGCCTGTACTCAACAATCCCAATGCTCTATTGCATTGTGAAGAGAAGCTCTTTGCGCTCGAGTATCCCGATCTAATCCCTAGGACATGGGTCAGCCAAAAGCTCTCTGAGCTAAAAGAACTTTTTGCGAGCGAAAAGAAACTGGTGATCAAACCGATCGGCGGAAAAGCTGGTGAAGGGATCTTGGTGATGGAGTCTAGTGACATGAACCTGAACTCAGTGCTGGAGCTGCTTACTGAAAGAGGGCGTCGCAAGATTATTCTTCAAGAATATCTTCCTGCTGCCCGGGAAGGTGACAAGCGAATTTTGCTTCGTCAAGGCGATCCGGTGGGGGCTATTTTGCGCAAGCCCAAGGCTAGCGATCATCGGGCTAATCTGGCTGCTGGTGGGAGTTATGAGCGGGTCAGTCTCAGCAAGCGTGAGGAAGAAATTTGTGGGCGCTTGAAGCCACGTTTACAGCAGCTAGGCTTGTATTTCGTGGGGATTGATGTGATCGGGGAGAAGCTAACTGAGATAAATATCACCAGTCCTACTGGGCTTTGTGAGGCAGGAGATGAGCTAGCTAGTCAGTTTATACTGTAGATTATTTTTTGCTTGAAATATTGACAAAACAGAGAAATAAAAAAGCAAAGAAAAATCAACCCCCAAAATGCTCATAGCCACCGTAATCGCTAGGATTTAGCCTTCTAGCGCCATCACAGATACTCAACCCCTCACCCCGATCCAAAACTAAACCGATCTCAGTCATCCCCTCAGGAGCCTCCAACTCAGGCGCTTGAGCGAGCAGAAGCTCATAATCACCATCACCAGCCAAAAGCCACTGAAGGGGATCGAGCTGAGCCCGCACAGCACAAGCTAGAAACTCAGCACTTCGAGGCAGTCTAGCTAGATCGACAGAAACTCCCACCCCACTCTGAGCGCAAATACACTGAAGACTAACTAGCAAACTATCGCTCAAATCGATCAAACAAACCGGCGCAAACTCAGACCCCCTCATAATGCTCTCAGCAAGAGCAAAACGAGGCTGCGGCCAGAGAAAAGCCTCGCTCAAAGCCGGATAAAGCGCACCAAGACCGGCTTCCCGAGACCAGAAACCAGCCGCAGCAGCACCAGGTGACCCGCTCACAAAGATTCGGTAACCCGGCCTGGCAAAGCTTCTCTTAGCAATCCGGCCAGCGAAAAAAGGCTTGCCCATCACACAAACGTTTATCGCGATCACCGAGCCACCGGTCAGATCTCCCCCGATCAGCTGGCCTCCATGGCGCTCCCGACAAGCCAAAAAACCAGCCAAAAAATCCCCTACCCAGTTCTCGCTGGCGTACTGTACGGGCAAACTGACTGCGAGCGTGAGATAAGCGCTACTGGCTCCCATCGCCGCTAGATCGCTCAGATTGACGGCTGCCGCCAGATGCCCAATTTGCCTTGGGTCTTGGTTAGCCCGAAAATGCACGTCTTCGATTAGCGAGTCTGTGCTCACCAGCAGATTTTCTTTGAACAAATATGCCGCGTCATCGCCCAGAAAAACCCGCTCAGCCGGTGTGATACTCGCTTCGATTAGCTTGATGATCGCTCTTTCTTTCATAAAATCGCCTCTTGAATATACTTGACGAGCTGAGCGGCTACTGGCTCTTGAGGAGCTAGGTTATATTGCTGGCCCGTTTTGTTTTCGGCGATCAATGACTGAGACTGCAAAATCATATCGGCCAAGTGCTCAGCCCGAAAAAGAAAACCAGCTGGAGCGATCAAAGCGAGCATTTCTTCGATCTTATAAGTCTGAGAACCGACAAAGAGCGGTATTCCGTAAGCGGTCGCTTCTAGGGGATTATGTCCACCGACAGCAGCCCAAGTGCCACCCAGATAAGCGATCGAAGCCAGACTATAGAAGAGCCCCAATTCGCCGAGCGTATCGAGGATCAGTACTTCCCAGTGAGGATTGATTTCACTTGTTGCGCTGCGTCTAGCCAGCTTCAGGCCAGCAAACAGAGGGAGCAGGCTCTCTACCCGCTCTGGATGACGTGGAGCGATGATTAGCTTGATGGGCTTGCCTTCCTGCTTAATACTCAAAGACCGAAACAAAGCCAAAGCTAGCTCCTCTTCGCCCTGATGAGTGCTGGCAAAGAGCAAGATTATATCGTCAGGATCCAAACCAAGCGATTTTTGCAAAGCAGCTTGATTTTGGGGAGAGGCTTTCTTGAGCGAATCGAGTTTCAGGTTTTCAGTTTGGCGGATTTTTTCTCTTGGACAGCCTAAAGCCAAATAGCGCTCAGCGTCAGCTTGAGACTGGGCGCAAATAAATCTAAAAGAAGAGAGCAAGTCGGCAAAGACAGGCCGAAAGAGAGCATAGAGCTTACTTGATCGTTCAGTAACCCGCGCATTCAAGAGAAAGACCGGAATAGCTTGCTCCCTACAAGCCCAAAGAAACTCAGGCCAAAGCTCAGTCTCGATAATGCAGACAAAATCAGGCTTTACGACTTCTAGGTGAGCCTGCACACAAGTATAAAAATCGACGGGGAAATAAAAGACCTGAGCGGCACTGAGCACCTTGCAAGCTAGATCGTAACCGGTAGCCGTCCCGACACTCAGACAAATCCGATGCCCAGCAAAAGCCTCACTGAGCGCCACCAAAAGCGGCCGAGCCGTCTGCACCTCACCATAAGAGACAGCATGCACCCAGATCGTCGGCTGCTCGCTTGCCTTAGGGAGTTTCCTCAAGTCTAAACCAAGGCGCTGACCGAGCCCTCTGCGCCAACGGGGCACGCAGAGCATCGGGAGGACTATAGTCCAAGCTAGAGCGTTATAGAGGATTCGCCAAAGCATTGTAGTTCAAAAGCTTTTACGGTATTGATCATCAGGTGCGCCACTGTCAGCGGCCCAATGCCACCTGGCACAGGACTGATCGCAGCAGCTTTGCCCAGACAGCCAGCAAAGTCTATATCACCGACTAGCTTGCCCTCAAGGTTTCTATTGATGCCGACATCGATCAGAATGGCTCCAGCTTTGATCCAGTCCGCTTTTATAAACTCAGGCTGGCCAGCGGCAGCCACTAAAATATCCGCTTCGCGGCAGAGACCCTGAAGATTTTGCGTTTTACTATGGGCGATGGTGACTGTTGCGTCAGCGTTTAAGAGCAGCTCAGCGATCGGTTTGCCGACCAGACGAGATCGACCGATCACCAAAGCTCTTTTTCCAGCTGGATCGATCCGATAGGCTTTTAGCAGCTGCATGATGCCATAGGGCGTACAGGGTACTAGACAAGGCTTGCCGGTGAGGATCATCCCAAGGTTGAAGGGGTGAAGGCCGTCAACGTCTTTGAGCGGATCTATGCTCAGCAAGACCGGATCGGGATCTAGATGTTTTGGTAGAGGCATCTGGACGAGAATCCCCGTGATGCTCTGGTCAGCGCTAAGCGCTTGAACTTTATTTATGAGCTCTAGTTGACTGGTCTTGGTGGGCAAAACCAATAACTCCGAATCTAGACCTAGTTCTTGGGCTTTTTTTGTTTTATTGCGGACATAGACTTGACTGGCTGGATCTTCTCCGACAAGCACAACGACCAGCTTGGGGCTGCGACCAGTAGTCTCTTTGAGCTGACTGATTTTGCTTTTTAGGCAGACCAGAAAGCTTTCGGCCACTTTCTTACCGTCTAAGACTAGGGTTTCGGTGCGCTCTGCCATAGCCCCTCTTTCATTTGTGTTGGAGCTTCTTTTTTGGCTGGCGTTTGCACTGAGGGAGGATCTAGCTGCAAGCGACTAAAGACAGTGCCAAAGACTGTTTTGCGTTGCAGACTGCGTTCTAGACCATTGGAGATTCTGTCTATGCGCCCGAGGGTGTTTTTGAGCATTTCGGGGGCGCCCGGCTCAGTGCCATCGCCTTCCAGCTTGCCGATGAATTCGCTGGCTTGAGTGGAAAGCCGCTTGATAGTTTGCGGGTCAATCGCTCCAGTGATATTTTTGAAGTTCTCGGAAGTAGCCGAAGCGTTTTGAACAAAGCGCGAGATATCACCTTCGGCGGTGCCAGACAACTCACGGTCTATACGCTGGCTAGCATTGGAGAAAGCATTGATCCCTCCTTGCAAGCGCGGTTTGCTGGTTCTCACCAAAGAATTGATTTCACCGGAGGCTTGCTTGATCGATCCGGAGGTGGATTCTATGTCATCCAAGATGCGATCTAAAGTTCCGTCTTTGGCCACTAGGCCTACTCTGTCAACCAATGGCGTCAGATTGTCCATCGATTTATCGAGCTTACCCAAGATTCCTTGGATCTGAAACATGATCGACTGGATGTTTTTCAAACTTTCTTCGGCGGCAAAGAGAAAGTCTTGGATGCCCGGTGTAGATTGGCCGATGATCGAGGCGTTTTCGGGGATCTCCGGCGAAGGACGTTTACCGGGAATCACGAAGATCTCGTATTCGGAGGCGATTGTGGAGCTCGGTACGATGATAAATTTGTCGCTCAAATAAATCTTCAAATCAGGCTTAGAGATCTTGAGCACGGCCAAAATGCCATTTGGGGTGATCTCAAAGTCTATTACTTTGCCGCAAGGTAGTCCTGCGTACTCGACTTTTGAGCCTTTGTTGATGCCATGGACGTTTTCGAAGCGGACACGTAGGATCTTGAATGGCTCAAAAGGATTGCCTTTGATCCAAACTAATAGCCCCCCAATCACCAAAATGAAACCTAGGGTCAACAGACCTACGCGCAATTCTTTTTGCATGATGATTATTCTACAACCTGAGAGCTTTAGGGCGATTCTAGGATAGCTTGGTCGTATTTTTCGTAATGCTCTTCTACACTAGCTCCATATTCTTCCTTGTATCTTTCCTTGGCCGCCTCTGGGTTGCTGACGGTAATCTTCATCTTTTTGAGCGAGACTTTGATTCCGAATTGCTTGCCATTATTCTTTATGGCCGAGAGAAGATTTTCCGCGTCAAACTCTTCAAAGTTATGTTTTCCAGCTGAGGCCAATTTTTTCAAGATCTTAATGGTTTCTGTGGCCTCGATCACAAGTGGTTGGTCTCCTTCTACCAAGCGAAAAACATTGCGCAAGACAGTAGTCGAAATGTTCAGTGGATGGGCTTTATTAGGGGGGAGAGTTCTGCCATCGCTAGCTTTTTTTAAGGGAGCTTTTTTCTGCTCACGAACAGCTACCGGCTTATCGTTCAAAGACTCGAGGCCCAAATAGACTGTCAGGTATTCGGATTTTGCATCGAAAAGAAAAGACATGCCCATCCTAGTAAGGGCAGTAGCTTCTTGTTTGCGCAATGCTTGCAAGAAAGCGAGCTGTTGGCCTGCCTCTAGCTGCAGTGGCTCTACACTGTTGGGTGTGATCAAGAGCAAGAACAGATCGAATGGTAAGTTCAGACTGTTAGCTCCTTCGGGGAAAGCCCTTAATAAACGATTGAATTTTGGCTCAAAAGTGATCTTTGGTAGCTCAACTGGCGCTGGAATGGGTTTTGCTTGGTAGTTTTCGGCAGCCTGCGGGTCAAAAGTAATAGTCACTTCTCCCTTGCCATCTTTTTCTGATTTCTTGAATTTAAAACTGATCCCGACTGGCTCAAAATCCTCTTTATAAGTGAATGTGAGTTTGTTGATGAACTGTTGTTGTTGCCTTAGGTCCTCTGTCGCATTTGACCTCTGCTCAATCAAGACAGAAGCCATTTGTCTAAAGTCTTTAAATGGAAGTGTAAAAGTCTTTTCTCCTTCTGGCCACTGGTCCTGAAGAGCCTCTACTAGAGGATTTGGGGTTGCTGAGGGCTTTTCATTTCTTGCAACCAGTCTTTCCGGTTCTTCAGTTTCCGAATGAGCGATTGGCTGGCTTCCAAAGACTCTTTGCGATTCTAGTCCTACTCCTTGGCCTTTGCTGAGATTTTCGCTATTTTTTACGATCGAAAGCAGTGCCGCGTTCATGCTCTTCGCTAGCTTCTTTTTGGGCGACTCAAAAACCACACCATAGCGACCGTCATCAGTCCACTTTTGCTTTATCTCTAAGTTTTCATTGGAAAGAGCAAAATGGATCAGATCGAACAAAGACCCTATGGCTCGCAAAGGATCATTGCTGGTTCTAACAAGACTGTGTACTATATCGTCTCCGATAGCTCTTATGCGGCTGAAAGGAACTAGCTCAGAAAGATTATTTGCCTCTAAAAGCTGCTGATAAGCTTGTTCCGTCTTTTCATAAGCCCCAACCCAAGGTTTTTGATCTTGCTTTCTCTCAAGACGATCGCCTCGCTTGGATCCAAATAAACTGACTACTGAAATTTGCATTCCCAAAAATCTCTAAAGTTGTCAACTAGCTTATCACGTCTGACGCTTTGCGGGAAATTCACTGAAGCTACTTCTAATTCTCTATTTTATAGACTTTGAAAGACTCCGCGCCTTCCTCATAAGAAAAAAACAAGAAAAAATCTTTGAAAGCTTTATTTTGTAGGAAACTCAAAAAATCATTCTCTTGACCTGGTTCCAGTTCTATTGATTTTTGACCCTCAGGAGTGAGCAGCTTTAGAAGCTCAGGAAAGGTGAAAGTGGTGCCCTTCCGGGAAACATCTAGGCGAAGAGCGTATTTTAATGCTTTGAGATCCGGCTCAAAGTCAAATGCCGGCTGCTTGTCCCCTGAACTGTCCAAAGGACCCCAGTGGCGTTCGATGTCTCCCCACATGACCTTTTTGCTTCGGAATACGCTCAGCTCTTGCCGGTCACTGACACCTTTTGAGCCTCCAGACAACAAATCTAGAGGGTTTAAGGCCATTTTTTGCCAAGCCAAGAGCTGGCTCGGAGGCTTTCTTGATTCAGAGTTAGTTTGTTGACTGGAACTAAAGAAAACTACTCTCATGCAAAATTTCTCTCAACTGGAAAGTAGCTTATCACGACTGACTCTTTGCGGGAAATTCACTCAAGCTGCGCGTGAATGCCTAGATAGACTCTTATTCTCTCTGTCCCTGGTTTGTAAGAAAAAGCCAAGCCCAAATCGCTGCTTGCTTTTTTGTTGAGGAAGCTGAAAAGAGCATTCTCTTGGCCTGCTTCAAGCTTGATTGATTTTTGACCAGCAGGAGAGATCAGGTTTAAAAATTCTGGAAAAGTGAAAGTGGTGCCATTTTTGAAGATATCTAGGCGACAAGCGCTTTTCAATGATTTGAAATCCGGCTCAAAGTTAAATTCCTGCTGCTTGCCATTTTCTCGCTCAAGATTGACAGGCTTTAGTTCTTGATCAGAGGGTCTATTAGACACTTTGGGAATTCTGAGAACATTGAACAATCTATTTAGCAAAACTCTCATGCAAAATTCCTCTCAACTGGAAAGCAGCTTATCACGAATTACACACTCACCAAAACAGCACTAATTATCGAAAAGAAGCTCTAAATCCACACTAGCGCTCAACTCTTCTTGGCCTGATTGCAGTTCTGGCGCCGACTTGCTCATCATCGCCATTGGGGCTGCGTCGGCGATCATCGATCTTTGATATTGTCTGGGACTAGAGTATTGACCGGCCAGACGAATTGATTTGATGCCCTTGAAATTCAAATTTAGGCTCTTCAAGACTGCTTTACCGGTCTCTAGGGCATTTTTGGCTGCTTCTTGGACTGCCTTCTCTTGCAGAGTGGCTTTGAGCTCTGGCGAGAAGAAAAAAGAAAGCCCATCGATGTTATTCAGCTGTTGTTTGGCCGCTAGCTCTAGCAGCTTGGGAAGAAGGAGCAATCTTTCTTCGCCTTTCAGGGTCACTTCTAGTCTCTGCTCGGCTAAATAAGAGATTATTTTTCGTCTATTGTAGTCATTTTCTTCATAGACTGGCTGGAGTGAGAGCTGTTTGCTTTGCATCTCGGCGCTTTTTAGTCCTAGCGCTTTGGCGGCTGAGATGAAACTATTCAGCTTGATGCTAACGGCATTTTGGGCGGCGCCGGCTGTTGGGGAGGACTGCTCAAAACCAATGGTAGCGCTGGCGGAATCGGGCTCTTCAAACAAGCTGGCTTGTCCTGTCACATACATAGTCGGGGGCTGCAGGGTTTCTGCTCTGCAAGGGGCTAAAGCTAAAAGAAGACCTAAGAGAATAGAAAGTAAGCTTGCTTTTTTCATGATTTTGAGCGGACAGAAAAAATTCGGAGCTGACGGGACTCGAACCCGCAACCTTCGCCGTGACAGGGCGACGCTCTAACCAATTGAGCTACAGCTCCAAGGCGAGGCCGACGAAAGTTGGCTTCTCAGAGGCTCATAATGCTAACACTTTCAGGCTGGCAATTGCAAAGGGTTGTTTTAGCTTGCTTTAGGGCTTACGGCGCTTCGGCTATTCACCCTTAAGGAAGCACTGAAAAGCTAACCCAATGGAGTTTGGGGCGTCCGCGTAGCGCATGTGGGCGACTAGCCCGAGATTCAGCCCCCATGGAAAATACACTCAGAACCTACAGTGAAAGAACTCATTAACTGACCTTAAACCTACCCTTAACTCAAAGTTATCTTGCCTTGTCTATGATCAAAATATAAGCGAAATATAAAACCCTATGTCACCGGTTACGGAAAAGAATTTGGAATTGTGCGAAATGATCCGAGAATGTCAAGCGCAAGACATCTCCGGACTAATAGAGCTCTGGGCAAACTCCGCCGCCCTCAAAAACTTCGCCGACCCCCTTCGCTGGGACTGGAAAGCTCGCTCATCACAAATATGGGCCGAACATCTCCTCGAATCACTGAAAGATGACCGCAACCTCGTACTACTGTCAGACTTCCAAGACAATGGACTCAGCGGCTATCTGATAGCCCGTCTAGAGATTTTACCGAGCTATTATGCCGCTCGCTATCGCCTAGCGATCCAAGACGTCTATCTGAGACCCAAAGAACGCTCAGCAAAACTCTTCCAAGAAGTACTGAGCCGCAGCCTTGCTATTGTGCGCGAACGCTTTGTGATCCCCCAAGAAGAACCGATCGGTCTCAGCATAGAATGCCCAGCCAGCGATCATCTGATGGTCGAATTTCTCTACAAATGTGGCTTCAAAATGAGCGCCGCCGTGATGACTATCGATCCCCAACGCCTAAGCGATTCGATCAGTTGATAGGATCAAGCAATATTGAGCGTTCATCAAGAAGCTAGTCTGATCGGCGAATTTTTAGCTTGGGTTTCCAGCCAAAGCAGCCCTAGCTCATACAAAGCCAAAAGCCAAGACTTAAAACTCTGGCAAGCGCATTTTACTGGCCTCAGTCAGTTCAACGATAAAGAAAAATTATTAAATGCCGCTCATGCTCTCAGAGAGCGTTATCAGCCTCGGACGGCCGCTCGGATTTGGAGTAGTTGGCGTGAGTTTGCTCGATATGGGCTAGTGCAAGGGCTTTTTCGGCGCGCAATTATTTTTGAGTTGAAGTCCGTTTCTTTTAATCGAGATCGTCAGCTTGAAGAAAAAATCCGGCTAAACGATTTAATCGATTTTTGCGAGAGGATACAAAATACAAAACACCGTGCTCTTTTTTGGTTTTTACTGAGCACTGGTCTGCGTGTTTCTGAGCTAGAGCAGGAAGGTATTTTGAGAAATCTCGATCTCGCCTCGCGCGAATTTGCTCTGCCTTCTGGGCGGGTGGCTTTCTTGTGTCAGCGGGCTGCTGCTACTTTGGCGGAATATTTGGCGGTACATCCTTTGCCTTTGGCTAGTTCAGCTATTTTTCTAGAAGAGCAAAGCGAGCAGCCCATGAAGGCTTTCACTGTCTATCAGCTTTTGAAGAGCTATTCAAAGAAACTGGGGCTTGCGCTCACCGCTTCTAGTTTTCGGGATTGTTTGGCTTTGGCTATGTTGAGGGAGGGAGCAAGTGCCGAGGAGATTCGGTTTTTTCTGGGGTTCAAGTCGCTCAAGTCTTTGGAGCCTTTGTTGCGGGTGGTTTTGTGAAATTAATTTTTCTAAACTACTAACAACAAACTCAATCTAGGGGGGAGTTATTTCTGTTGAAATCACGCTTGGCTTAGAAAAGCAGGGCATACAAAAGTAATTTTTTCGCTCTATTGAGGGTCAAAGCTCAGCCTTGTTGTATTTGGTCATCAGTGCAGAGAGATCGACACCCCCAAGGTATTCCCTCAAAGACAAAACAGCCCGCTTCAATGTACTCTCCAATAAATCCCGCTCATCCACCCCAAAAGTACTGAGCACATAATCAGCCCTCCTTGCCCCCCCCGGATCCGGCCCAATGCCAAAACGCAAACGAACAATGTCTCTAGCCCCCAACTCCCGCTGTATGGATTCAAGTCCGTGATGCCCCCCAGCCCCACCGCTCTTAGCCCAACGCAACTGACCAAGTGGCAAAGCAATCTCGTCATAGACCAAAAGCAAACAACTCAGATCAGTCAGCTTGTACCAATGAACAACAGCCTGCACAGAGCGACCGGATTCATTCATATAGGTCTGTGGATAAACGAGCAAAGTCTTAGGATCGCTGCTGTGCCTGACTTTGGCCTTGAGCGTCTTTTCTTTTTTTGGCTCAGTGAAGCCGCCCATAGAGTTAGTCAGTGCGTCAAGAACTATCCAGCCAGCATTGTGTCTGGTTTCCCTATACTCCCCTCCTGGGTTTCCAAGGCCAACGATAATATTTGAAAAAGTCAAGAGCGCTTTTGTTTTCTTCGGTTTGTCAGGGCTGGAGCTTGAAAAAACTACAGTTCTAGATATAATAACTTCTATGAGATCGCTCGGTTAGAGTGAAAAGTTTTTTAGTCTTAGAACTTGCGATTCGTTGAGGTCTCTCCTGTTTTTACTTTTTTTGTAGGTTAGTTTTTAGATGGCCAAAACTTTAGTTATTTGTGAAAAAGCTCGTCTAGCAGCCCTGATGGACAGACAACGAGTAGTGGAGTTCTTCGTAGAACCGGAAGGTTTTTGTATCGGAGACGTCTATATAGCCCGCGTCGAAAATATCTTGCCCAGCATAGACGCCGTGTTTGTGAACCTCGGTCTAGGGGACAAGATGGGGTTTTTGCATGCCGCTGACCTGCCCGGTTCCGGCCCGCTAACCACCCGCGTTTTCCCCAAACAAAAGATTCTGGTCCAAGTAGTCAAAGAACCTACAGGCAACAAAGGCCCCCGAGTCAGTACAGGCATTACGCTCATTGGTCGTTTCTTTGTGCTGACCACCGAACACAGCAACATTGTGATGAGCCGTCGGATCGCCAGCCAAGACGAACGCGCTCGCCTAAAGTCGATTGCAACGCTCTTAAAACCGCCCAATGGCTTTGGTCTAGTGATCAGAACGGAAGCAGCAGGCGCTAGCGATGAAGAACTGGAAGAGGACTTTCGCGATTTGCTCCTAGACCGGTGGCGCAATACTATCGATCAGTTTGAAAATGCCCGTAAGCCGGGACTATTGTTGCGTGACTCAAAAGATCTCTTGTATAGAGTCCTGCGCGATATCTTCCACGATGGCGTGGCCACTGTGGCCGTCGATAGCCCGCAAGCGGCCGAGAGAGCTTCAGGCTATTTGAAAGTGTGGTCACCGAACAATACCCCCCAAGTAGACTGCCAAGAACCGACTGAGCTACTCAAAAAATATGGAGTGTTGACTGAACTGGAAGGCGCCCTGTCGAGCCGAGTAAATCTTCCCAGTGGCGGCTATCTCTTGATCCAGCCGACCGAAGCAATGGCCGTGATCGATGTCAACTCAGGCAAATTTACCAGCTCCAGTTCGCCAGCTGAGACTGTCTTACGCACAAATCTAGAAGCTTCCACGGAAATTGCCAGACAATTGCGGCTCAGAAATATCGGTGGAGTGATCGTCGTCGATTTTATCGACATGGACAATAAACTCGATAGACTAACGCTTCTAGATAACTTCGAAAAAGCACTGGACACAGACCCTGCTCACCCACAAATAGGGCGTCTATCCGATCTAGGCTTAGTCGAGCTGACCAGACACAGACAAGAAAAAAGCTTAGCCGAGTCTTTCACCGTCAACTGCGACAAATGCTCAGGTACCGGACGGATCATGAATCTCTTCCAAGACAATGGCACCGGCGCCCACAAACACTCTGAGACTGTCAAAGAGACCTTAACGCTAGTGCACCCAGCTAGAACCCAGTTGCAAGCACCGGCTAGATTGCAGTCCAACCCCCAAACCAGACTGCATGGCGAAGCGGCGCAAGAAGGGATGAACCTGAGCGTCTTGCCTGAAGAAGACCTGCTCACATCAGACGAAGAGAACAAAGCCCCTAGCTTTCTGAGCAATCAAGACCTCGAACACGCCCTAGTCAGCGGCACGGCGCCACGCTTCAGCAGGCCGCTAGGACCACGGGGAAGCACTAGCAGCACCAATGGACTAGCCGTCCTAGAAAACAAAAGCTCAGAGTCTGAGGCGATGAACGAAGAGATCTTGCTTGAAGCTCAAGAGCAAATCCCGATCGCGCAAGAGCTTTTGCCTTTGGAGAAAAAACAGCCTCGCGCCAAACTCACCCCCCCTAAACCCCTCCCTGCTCCTCCAACACCTGAACCAGAGCCTGAGCCCGAACCGGAAACACCGATAGAGTTGCCGACGCTCATCATCGAATCACGGGAGACAGAAGTTTTGCCTGGTGTCTTTCGGATTGATGCGGAGTGAATTTTAATATCTTATGAATCTCATCGCCCAAATTTTCTGGCCATCGATTGCTCTAGTTTTGCTAGTGCTAGTGACTTTCTTGCTTTTGACTCTTTGCTTTGTCGCCTTTCGGATCAACGTTTTGCTCTCCAAGCTCGCAAAGAACCAAGAGAATACCGACGACAGCAATCATCCACTGGTCCGTAGTGAAATCAGTTCTTTTCTGGACAATCTGCAAGACGCCATAGAAGACGGCGAAGAGAACGACGAATACTCGGAAATCCAAATAAATCCCGGAAAATTTCAGGTGCTGCGTGGCCGGTTAAAAGGGATTTGTCGCCGCCTAGACGGTTTCAGCAAGGGCTATTTGCTTTCATCTTTGGTCCATAGTGGCATGGCAAATAATCCCTTCAACCTCGAAGAGCTCGATCTATCGGGGGCCCTCTGTTCTGATGAGATTTTCTTTGGGGCGGATCTGAGCCGGATGGTGGGGCGAGGAGTGGTTTTCCGAAATGCCATACTCTCTGAGGCTCGTCTGGAAAACGCCAAAATCAGTCAAGCCGACCTACAAGGAGCACGCCTAGACGAGGCCAGACTAAATGGCGCTTATCTGAACGAAGCCAATCTAAATGGGGTCTATCTCAAAGCAGCCGATCTTTCGCGGGCTTATTTGATCGGGGCAACGCTCTGTGGGGCTTATCTGGGAGAAGCTAAGCTAGAAGGAGCGATCATCAGGCAAGCTGACCTTTCTGGGGCCGACCTACATGGCTGCAACCTCTATGCGACCACTCTTTCTGAGAGCAATTTAAATAGAGTTATTTTGCGCGACGCTCATCTACAGGGAGCTACACTGCGCGAGACCAGTCTTGTGCGCGCTTTACTCACTGACGCTGATCTGGATTCGGCCGATCTGTGGCGGGCTGATTTGACGGGGGCCATTCTTTTGGGGACTGTCTTTCAGTCGGCTTATTTGGCTGAGGCCAAGTTTTGTGGCTTATACCGAGACATTTTGGAGGGGATCGGGGCTGCCGATCTGGAGCGCTTGCAAGAAAAAGGCACCTTTGGCCTTTACAACTCTGCTCCCGATCCGCGTTTTGGCCTAGATAAGGCTACTTCTTTTTATAAATCTTCTTGGTGGTTGGCTAGTTTTGACGAGCAGGCATTAGTTAGTTTGGGGGCTTATTTGATTGAACGTTTTCCCGCACCCAATGGGCTTGAACTGACAGCTGAAGAGAGTGCTGCATATCAGGCTTTTCTCGATAACTTTAAGCTCAAGCAAGGTTGATTTCACTCAATCCGCTTGAAGTGTTATTCAAGGGTCTAGCTTGTTCTTCAGATACTCCTGCAAAATGATCTTGGCGGCCTCTTGATCTTCCAGCTCAGCGACCTTCTCCCGCTTATAACCGAAAGCCCTCAGTCTTTCTCTAGCCTCCCAGCTACTCAAGCGCTCATCTTGGAAATAAACCGGCAAAGCCGCTAGCTCAGAGACACGTTCTGCCTGAAGGGCCATCGCTTTCTCGGCGTCTCCGCTCTTGGATTTTGGCAAACCGATCACAATAGCCCCGAAGGGGCCGTGCTCAGCCAAAATCTTCACCAGTTGAGCTGGGAGATCGGCTGTAAAGAATTTTCCCTTGCCGACCGCTATCTCACCGCCCTGATCCGAGCAGGCAAAGCCAGTCTTTTTGCTGCCTATGTCTAAGCCTAAGTAGCGCATTTTCAATCAACATCTGACAAGTACAATCTATTGCGCCCGGCGCGGCTCGAACGCACGACCTTTGGCTTCGGAGACCAACGCTCTATCCAACTGAGCTACGAACGCTTAATAATTGAATAAAAAGTATATAACACAAAGCCCATCCTCACTTACTGGAACGCTCAATGCTTTCAGAGACGCTCAGCTGAGGAGCATTGCCATTGATCTCTTGATACTCTTCACCAGAGACTGTTGTCTCCAAAAGACGAATCAACTTCACCTTCTCTATTCTTCTCGTGCACTCAAGCACCACAAAAAGCCAATGCCCATAGACCACCTCATCACCAACTAGAGCCTCACGCCCCAATAGACCAAAGACAAAGCCGCCGATAGTATCGAAGTCTTCTTTGGGGAAACGGGCTTCTAAGGCTTCATTGACGTCATTGATGGTGACAGTAGCTTCGATCACAAACTCATGCGCAGAGAGCTTTTCGATATCGGGACTGGTAGATTCGCCCTCGTTTCTGATATCGCCAACGATCACTTCGATGATGTCTTCGAGCGTCACTAGACCGTAAGTGCCACCGAACTCATCGAGCACTATCGCTATTTGTTGGGTTTTTTTCTTGAAGTCGGCCAAAAGATCGATCAAGGTTTTATTTTCAGGGACTTTGATCACGGAGCGCACCACTGAACTCAGGCTGTCTTGGCCTTTGCTCTCTTGCAGACCTTTTAGCAAATCGACGCTGAGCACTATACCGACAATGTTGTCGAGATTCCCCTCATAGACAGGCAGCTTCGAGACTTTCTTTCTGATCGCCAACTCTGTCGCCTGATCGATAGTCGCCCCTATATCGATCCCAATCAAGTCTGTGCGCGGGGTCATCACTTCACGGACCACTGTATCGCCGAATTCGAAAACATTTTGGACCATGTCTTTCTCGGCCGTCTCTATTATTCCTTCTTGGGCGCTCTGGCTGAGCAAAAACTTGAGCTCTTCTTCGCTATAAATGAGCACATTTGACTTGCTCAAAACCGGCAGACCGATCATCTTCATGATCGAATTCCCGATCCGCGTCAATGCCCAAACAATAGGCTTGGTGAAGGTGAAGAGCAAATCCAAGGGGATGATGGTGAGAACGGCTACCTGCTCCGGATACTGCATCGCAATGTTTTTCGGTAACAATTCCCCGAACATCATGTGAAAGCAAGTGACGATCACAATAGAGATCGCAAAGGAAATCGAGTGGCTGAGCGCATCTGGCAACACAAAGTAAGTGAAAAGAGGCGCCAACACTTCGTGAAAGACTGGCTCTGCGATGGCGCCTAAGACTAGGCTCGATATAGTGATCCCAATCTGGGCTGCTGATATATAGTCGTTGACATTCACTAAGGCTTTGGAGATTTTCAGGAAGAAATACTTTCCCTCACGAGCTAGTTCTTCTACTCTTGACGGTCTCAGCCTGACTAAGGAAAACTCAGCGGCAACGAAAATGGCATTGGCTGAGATGGCGAGGACTATGAAGGCAAATTTTAGGGCAAGCTCACCGTAGTCCATCAGAGGAACCTACCGGTGGGTTTGGAGAGAGACTTTTTGCGGCTGATCTCGGTATTCAAAGAGGATGTAAAAACTGTAAAGACTTTTTGCTTCAATGAACTTTTAACGATTATTTTAGCATTGAGCAAGTAAGTGTTCAAAAAATTGGATTCTGCTATCAGCCTAGCGGCCTCATGGCTACACAAACCCTCGCTATATATGGTTCTCACAAACTACAGTGATCTCAACAAGACTTATTCAGCAGTTCCTTAACCTCAGACCGCTATAATCGACAAGCAAAGATGAAAGACAACAATAAAAACAGCTTTGTTTCAGTCCTAGACAATCTAGGTATCTTCAATTCTTCCCTCTGTGGAGTGCATTGCCTGATCACACCCTTTTTGGCTCTATTGCCGATCGGGGGAGTGTTTATCGGCTTTTGGCATGAGTTGAATTTGGTTTCACTGGTGATCACCCCCACCATCGCTTTTTTCAGCCTATTACCAGCTCACGCCATTCACGGTAAGCCTTGGCCAGGTGGACTTTTCGTGCTCGGCTACACGCTCTTTGCTTTAGGCTGCTTAGGGCATTTCTTTTCTTTCATCCCCTATGAGCTTTACTTCACAGTCTGCGGAGGGGCTTTGCTCGCTTCCGCTCATCTAGTCAATGCTCATTTTTTGGCGAAAGCTCAATCTTCGCTAGCATCTGAACCGGCTGGGATATCTTGCCAAGTGAGCAATGTCAGATTGTAAGAGACTTCTGGATCGTCGGCTTTCTTGTCTTGAAGCGAGAAACCCATCACTTTGCTTCCGCTCAAGATGTCTTCGCGTGAATGAACACAACGATAATTGAGAGCTGGCAAAGTCAATCCTTCATGGATTTGGGTCTGAAGTAGATAGCTCTCCCCGATCACAAAAGGATTCTTCCGATCTGGCTCAATCACTAGGCTGATCCCACTGGCGCTAATGTCGTTTGAGTTGAACTCGGTCAGGCCATAGGTCTTTTCGTCAACGAGGAAGACGGCTGTCCGAAAGACCGTCCTTTGGGCATTGCGTGATTCCAGAAAGTTCTTCAGTCTTTTCAGCTCACTGAGTTCATAGACTACTGTGTTTGAGCTGGGGTCACCGGAGCTCACTTTTTCGACACGGGCTATCCAAAACTTGCTGCCATAGGCTCTCGGCGGGCAAAGCAGAATAGCTGTTCCTTTGGGAAGATTGTTGAGGTTTTTGTGGGCCATATTGGAGAGCTTGGTCAGGCGTGCCAAGTCTTCGTCTTTGCTGCAGATAAAGGCTGGATCCATGGTCAGATAGATTCCATATTGTCCTTGCAGGTCTACTAGTTTCACTACTGCAAAACCGCGTCTATTGTCTTGCAGGCAGATTTTGCCGCTCATCCAGACGTCTACGGGACAATCAATTTTGCTTTCTCTTTGCATAGTCATACTTATTTATTGCTTTCCAGAAAGAACTTAGGTACTTTGTGCCCATTTGAGGGTTTCTTAAAACTGCAAGAAAAACTTCATCGTTCCTTCTGTCTTCCGAGAGGTATCAAGGAACGCCAGCCCCCTAAGGAAAAACAACTTCCCCGACCTACAATACGCTAAAAACTTTTTCCCTCCCGACACCTAAAGAATCCAAGTTTTCAAGCTAAAACTAAATAAGTGAAAAAAGAAATACTTCTAATCCACGGTGAAGACTCTTTTCGTTCAGCTCTTGAGCGCAGACAACAGCTCTCACACTGGAAAGCCGAAGACTGCCTGATCGATCACTTCAACCCAAACCACGACGACCTAGAAACCTTTCTCTTTTCCGGTAGCCTCTTTGCCACGCAACGCGCTCTGGTCTTCGACCTCAATCTACTCGGCCTAAAAGAAGATGACCCTAAAGCCTCTAAAAATTTCGCTGAGCTGATCGAAAGAGCTGACCTCAACCGAATGCTCTTCTATTGCAGCAAAAAACTCGATAGTAGGTTGAAAGAGAGTAAATTTTTGTCCGGTTTTTGCACGCGCCTGCTGGAGTTTCCCGCCTTCAAGCCGTGGGACGCCCCCAAGGTCGAACAATGGGTTCTGGGTTGGTGCGAAGAGGTCGGTATCACTGTCCAGCCCAGTGCTCTCAAAAAGCTCTTAGGGGTGATTGGGCTTGATTGTGGGCGATTAATTTCTGAGCTAGAAAAACTCTGGGTCTATTCTGGCCTGACAACGATCAAGCTCGAGGCCGTCTCTCAGCTCCAACAATACGAAGAACTGACAATCAATTCTTTCGAGAAGATCGCAAGTGAAACCGTCACCGTCTGCAAGAAGCTTTTGGGGACATTGCGCTATTCCGGTGATCCTTTTATGTTGGCGGCTTCTCTGACCGGTCAGCTGAGGCGGGATCTGGAGGTAACTTTACTTCGTGAAGAAGGATTGCGCGCTGACAAAATAGCTCAGATCACTGCTCGCAGCCCTTATGTGATCGAAAAAGACCTTGGGCGCTTACGAAATGTCTCTGTGCTAGCTGTGGCCGGTAAATTGCAGGTGATGCTCGCTACTGAAAGCAAGCTGAAGTCTGGCTTTTTTCTGGATCCACTTATGGGCTACCAGTTGGCTTTGCTGAAGATCGCGACTGTTTAGCGCAAGGCTGAGCCTTCACCCAGCTAGAAGCTAATTTACTTTTATTTCTTTTTTTTAATTTTCGCTTTCCCTTTGCTCTCACAAAGGGGTTTGGGGCGGGGCGCCCCATCTAAACTACTTCCCTTTATAAGCCGAATCATGGTCAGGATGAATACTCATTAATCGCAAAAAATTATCCTGCCTGAAACCTACAACACGGCATTTTTGACTAACACGGAAACTATATAGATCCTCCCCTCTAGAGCCTTTTAGACTACTGATCTTCTCCCAGTGCAAAGATCCATCTTTATAAAATTGTTGCCAGCTGAGCTTAGAAATCTTCTGGAGCGACTTGACAAGACTCCAAGAATCCTCCTTCTGTAAAGAAAGAAAATCTGGAAGAAATGATGGTGCGTTTAGATCGAGCTGTATTCTCATTTTCAACCAAAGGTTTCATCCTCAGGGAAGGAGGGGCTCAGGTAGTTTCTTTACTAGCTCATCCAGATTACTTTCTTTCGGTTCGTTTTGCGCTGCCCACTGCAAAGCTTTGTTCAGCTTGGCTGCATTTTCTGGTTCGTGGAGCCATTTTTCATTATCCGGAATAAAACTTCCTGCTTTGATTATCCAGACTCCAGCTTCTGGTGAGTCTAGTAGGACTTCTCTGCCAGAAAATTCTTTTCCTAGCGAAATTTGACCATTTTTGCCTATTCTTTTGATTTGAGATTTCATGCTTTTAGTGCTTTCCTAAGTTAGGCTTTTAGGAATATTTTACCACGTCTAGACGGTCTTCTAACTCTTTTTTCCTTCTCTTAAGTGATTTTGTGAGGCTGAAAGCTCAGACAGAGATATTATCGATCAAGCGCACCCCCCCCACCCAAGCAGCCAGAAAAAGACGCATAGCCCCTTCTTCGACCAAAGCCAAACTCACTGGATTTCTCGCTTCAAAGTATTCAAAATTAAATCCCCCAGCCAGTAAAGCCAAGACCCCACTAGCCCCTTCTCCAATCAGTATTCGAGAACGGGCTTGCTGAAGAATTTTTGGCAACTCTCTGGCAAGCTCAAGATCGTCTGCGCTCAATCTAGCGTTGCGCGAGCTCAAAGCTAAACCGCCTGCTTCCCTTACTGTTCTCACCGCCTTAACCTGAAGCGGGAAAAAGAGATCTTCAACCATCCGAGTAACCAAAAGCAGCTGCTGATAGTCTTTCTCCCCAAAATAAGCCCGGCTAGGGCGAGTTAGATTGAAACATTTGGCCAAGACAGTGAGCACACCGGCAAAATGCCCGGGCCTAGTCAGCCCACAAAGACAATCAGCCAAACTAGGCCTAGGCTGAATCACACTCAAATCCCCTAAGCCCCGAGGATATAAGCAAGCCTCACTCGGTAACCAAACAGCCTCAATCCCACAGCTCTCACACAAAGCCAAATCCGCCTGAAGCGTCTTAGGATAGTTCGTCAGGTCTGATTGACTCGTAAACTGGAGCGGATTGACGAAAATGCTCACTAGCGTATAATCGTTCTCACGCACAGCACTCTCAATCAAAGACGCGTGTCCAGCGTGCAGCGCCCCCATCGTGGGTACATATCCTAAAGATTTCTCCAGATCTAAACTAGCTCGCCAAGCAATCAAATCAGCGATGTTTTCAAAAGTCAGCAAATCAGCGCTCCCATCGGTGCCTCATTTTATTACACTCTTGGTCTTGCTGCTCTTCGGTCTCGCCAGCGAAGCAGCTAGCCCCTTTGCCTCGCAACTACAAGTTGTGGTGAAAATCGACGTCCCCAGCCGCACCCTGCAAGTGCTAAACGGAAACTATCTCCTACACGAATATCCCGTAGGTGTAGGCACAAACGCCAAGCTGATGACCCCTACCGGCCGATATCGCGTAAGCGAAATGGTCTTAGATCCCATTTGGGAGCACCCCTACAAAGCGCCCGGTGCCAGCCGCATAGCCAATGGTAAAAACAACCCACTGGGCACTCGCTGGATCGGCTTTCACGATGACGGTGGCGGCAGTTATGGCATGCATGGCACAAATTCGCCTAGTTCGATTGGCAAATTCGTCTCGCATGGTTGTGTACGCATGCACAATGAAGATGTCGAGCAGCTTTTCGAGCTAGTAAGACAAGGCACTCCGGTAGTTGTCACTTACGATCGCACTCGTTTGAGCAGTGAAAATGGCGAAATCTATTTGGAGATTTTTCCGGATCCGTATCAGCTGAAAAAGCTCACGTTCGCTGCTCTAGAGGAAGAAATACTCAGCCTTTATCCGACGGCTCGGATCGACCAGTCCGGTTTAGAAGAAGCGCTCGGTGAAGCTGATGAACGTTATCGATATCCTGTGGGGGTTTTATCTGGGCCTTCTGGGACTGCTCGCTACACGATCACGATGCCTTCTCGGTAGTCTGGGGGGGCTTTGAGGGGGGATACAAAGAGTTTTTCGATGGGGCTAATCGCCCACTCACGCTACACGGCCAGCCATGCAAAACTCCTCAAAAGCACTCACAGTATTTTCCAACTCAACCCTTCCATGAGCAGAACCAAAGAAAATCGCCTCAAACTGACTAGGCGGAAAATAAAACCCTCGATCCAACATAAACTTGAAAAACCGCGCAAAGCGCTCTGAGTTGCAAGCCTTTGCCCCCTCAAAATCAATAATTCGCTCACTAACAGGCTCAAAGAAAATTGTAAACATTGCCCCACAAGCATTTATCACTATTCGCTCACCAGAGGACCCCGCAACAGCCAAGAGACGTTTCGTGAGTTCATCACTATAAACCCCCAATCCCTCATAAAAACCCGGTACCTGCAGAAGCTGCAAAGTAGCAAGCCCAGCCGCCATCCCCAGAGGATTTCCAGAAAGCGTCCCAGCCTGATAAACGTCTCCCTCAGGAGCGATCCGCGCCATGATCTCACTACGCCCACCATAAGCGCCAACAGGCAAACCACCACCGATGATTTTGCCTAGCGTAGTGAGATCGGGCTTTACTCCAAAGCGTTCCTGTGCCCCACCTAGAGCCACTCGAAAACCAGTCATCACCTCATCAAAGACAAGCAATGCTCCCCACCGATCACAAATAGCCCGCAATCCCTCAAGAAAACCAAGCTCAGGCAACAGGCAACCGGCATTGCCGACCACTGGCTCCAAAATAATGGCCGCTATCTTCTCTCCCTGAGTAGCAAAGACAGCCTCAACTGCTTCAAGATCATTGTATGGAACTGAAAGAGTCAGAGCAGCTAGAGCGCTGGGCACACCGGGGCTATCAGGCAGCCCAAAGGTCGCCACTCCAGAACCGGCCGCCACCAGAAAGCCGTCACCGTGACCGTGATAATTCCCATTGAATTTCAAAATCTTTTCGCGGCCTGTATAGGCTCTCGCCAAACGAATCACCGACAAACAAGCTTCAGTTCCTGAACTGACAAAGCGCAAGCGCTCTAAGCTCGGCATCAGCTTCAGCACCTGCTCGGCCAAGGTCAGCTCCAGCTCGTGACAAGCGCCAAAGCTCAAACCTCTTTGGGCCACTTCGCAGACAGCAGCAAGCACTGCTGGGTGAGCGTGACCGGCGATCATCGGCCCCCATGAGTTGAAATAATCGAGTAGACAATTTCCGTCCACGTCATAGAGATAAGCGCCCTTGGCGCTCTCCAGAAAAAGCGGCTCGCCGCCGACAGTTTTGAAGGCGCGCACCGGTGAGTTGACGCCTCCGGGAAACATCTTTTTCGCTTGGGCAAAGAGTGCTTTAGACTTGGGGTAAGACTTCATACGTATCAATAATCATTGTCAGCTCATAATTCTTACACTTTAGCCATTACTGGGGCAAGCGGCTTCATTTACGGACTTCGGGCGCTCGAGTGCCTCTTGAGGCAAGCAGCCAACATCAATTTGATCTTGTCGGAGACGGCTTGCCTAGTCGCCAAACTGGAAAGCGGAATTGCTCTTGAAGAGAACGATCCGATCCAAAACAAGAGAGTACTTTTGGCTCATCTGGGCTTAGAAAGCGAAGGGCACAAACTGACACTTTGGTCAAACGACAATCTGGCGGCTCGAGTGGCTAGTGGCTCGAATCGGATGGCCGGCATGCTCATTTTGCCAGCTAGTGTCGGAGTGGTGGGGCGAATCGCCTCTGGTGTCTCTAGCGGCTTGGTAGAGCGAACGGCTGATGTCTGTCTGAAGGAGCGCTTTCCTTTAGTTGTGGCTGTTCGGGAGACTCCACTCAGCAACATTCATCTTCGCAACATGCTCACTGTGAGCGAGGCTGGGGCAATTATCTTGCCGGCCATGCCTGCTTTTTACCAGAGGCCTGAGACACTTCAGGATTTGGTGGATTTTGTGGTTGGGAAGGCTTTTGATGCTTTGCATATTGAGCATCAGCTTTTTAAGCGTTGGCTCCAAGCCTAACAAGGCTGAGAAGCTTAAAGCTTCACCCAATCGAGACGAAACTTTGCTTTGGTACTAGGGGCGATCTTTAGCTTTCCCTTCCCCTAAAAGGGCGGTCAGGGGGCGGAGCGCCCCAGAATAAAAAATCTGTCTCTGAAGGACAAGTGAGCCTGAAGTTTAACAGGCGTCATTAAATTTGTTGCCCACCCCTGCCCCTCCGGTGGAGGGGAGAATATTTTTACCGGGGGCTTCGCCCCCAAACCCCCTTCCTCAGCTTCGACCCCCTCAGACTCCCCCTAGAGGAAAAAAGAGCAATATTTCACTCCAAACCGGCCAAGGCCGCCTTGCTTACTTAGTTAAATATTAGTCGGGTGATTGTTACTGTAATCAGCATAAAGCCGACCATAATAATCCAGAATCATTCTGTTGCTGGTGAAATGAGTCTCAGCAACAGTCCGAGCCATGATCATCCGACGTCCCCACTCATGCGGCGAATCGTAAAAGAGCGGGATAATCTCCTCTTCTAAAGTCTTCATCATAGACTCAAAGTCAGCCTCATCCTGCTCAGCAACAACGCTGTAGTTTTGATCAGTACCGATCACCCAGCCGTTTTGATTGGGGATATATCCCTCAACCCACCATCCATCAAAAGTACTGAAATGCAAAGTGCCATTCAGCGCCGCCGACATGCCGGAAGTACCGGAAGCTTCCAGCGGTCTACGAGGACAGTTTAGCCAGATGTCTGAACCCTGCTTCAGCTTGCGCGAAAGCGCTATTTCATAGCCAGGTAAAATCACCAAGCCAGGCAACTGCTTGCTCTCATCCAGCAGTCTATTGAAAAGCTCATGAGCGTCGCGAGCATCTGGGTGAGGCTTACCGGCGAAAATCAGCTGAAGTTTCTTTTCCGCCAATAGCTTCTTAATTCTCGGTTTGTCATGCAAAATCAGCCAAGGACGCTTGTAGTCAGCAAAGCGACGTGCCCAAGTGATAGTCAAAACGTCTTTATCGAGCAAAACACCCATCTGCTCTCTGATGTATTCGACTAACTCACCCCGCATCTCCGCTTTGCGCTGCAGCGCTTCTTCTTCTGTGGAGACAGCCGCAAAGTCAGTGTCCTGCCAAGTCTTAGGAAAGACAGCATTGGTGATGGCGATGATCGGGCTAGCTCCCTCCACCCAACTCCACATCTTGGCGGCCGTGTCACCGTGCAGCTGAGAGACACCATTGGTGAGACGCGACAAACGCAAACCAGCTACTGTCATGTTGAAAGGATTGCCACCGATCGCTATGCCTTGCTCAGTGGTGATTCCGCCTTGAAAACAACTCATCTCATTCATTAGAGAAATCTGATGTTCTTCATTGCCAGCTTTGACGGGAGTATGCGTGGTGAAGACGATTTTTTTGCGCACTTCTTGGTGCGCTTCTTCAAAGTTGAGACCTGTATGCATTTTTTCACTGATCATCTCTAGACCAGCAAAGACACAGTGACCTTCATTGAAGTGATAAATATCCGGATTCATGCCCATAGCGCGCAAAAAGCGCACTCCGCCGACACCCAGCACTATTTCTTGAGCTAGTCTGGTGGCTTGATTGCCCTCATATAGACTGTGTGTGATGCACTGAGAGAGATGATCGTTTTCGGGAATAGAAGTCGAAAGCAAATAGAGCGGGCAAGTACCGAAAATATCGGAAGTGAGCTCATAGGCAGCGACGCTCACATCGTGGCCATGGACAGTCACTTTCACTCTGACGCCAGTGTCTTTGAGAAAATTATAATCACGTTGGGTGAACTGAACGGCTAAGCGGCCATTGGCACCGATCACCTGATCGTAATAACCGTATTTGTAGAGCAGACCAATTGCGACCATCGGCAGCTTCAGTTGGCCAGCCGCTTTGACATAGTCTCCGGCTAGCATTCCCAGTCCACCAGCATACAGGCGCATGGATTGGTCTACACCATATTCCATACAAAAATAAGCCACTGATGGCTTAAAGATAGTTTGGCTCTGTTGCGTTGCGTTGATCGAATGGGCGTTTTGAGTCTGCTCTTGGGTTGTCATTTTTCAGGTTTTTAGGATAACTGGTTTGAACTTAAATCATTCCCAGACCAGCGCCGCAAGACATATGCAGAACCGGCCAATAGACCCAAGTCTACTGCTTTGAGCGTAGAAGTTAGAATATTGACAGAATAATGCGTTTCCCACTTTTACTGATTTTCGTTGGCTGTTCTGGTTTAGGACTTGGCTATGGCGTGGCCAGCTTGCTCAGTCCCTTAGCTCCTAGAAAAGATCTTGGCTCAAAGGTTCCCGAAGTAAAAACGCTAGCAAACAACTCTCCTTCACCACTCTCATACAGAGAAGCCGTAGCGGCGCCGAGCAAGGCTGTCGTCAATGTGCTGGTAGACAAAGAACCTCAAAGTCTATTTCCGGCAGCAACAAAAGCTCTTTCACTAGGTTCGGGGGTGATCATCGCAGCAGAAGGCCTAGTAGTCACAAATTATCATGTGATCGGTGAAGCCCAAAAAATCCGCCTAGTGCTTGCTGACGGCAGAGAGCGGGAGGCTGCTTTACTTGGCGCTGACGAGGCTACAGATTTGGCTTTGCTGAAGATTAAGTCTGAAGCTCTGATCCCTGAAGTTTTCCCCTTCTTGCCTTTTTGCGTTGACGAAGATCTGAGCATTGGCGATTTAGTGTTTGCGATCGGCAATCCCTATGGCATCGGCCAGACTGTGACTATGGGCATTGTGAGCGCAAAGAATCGCGAGAATTTGGGGATCTCAGACTACGAAGAGTTCATCCAGACTGACGCGGCGATCAATCCCGGAAATTCCGGAGGAGCCTTGATCGACAGTACAGGCCAGCTAGTGGGCATCAACACGGCTATTTTTTCAGAATCTGGGGGCTATCAGGGCATTGGCTTTGCTATTCCCTCTGGCTTGGCTTCTAGGATCGTCACTGAACTTCAGAAATCAGGGCGCATCAGTAGAGCTTCTCTTGGGGTGTCGGCTATTTCGCTAAAACAATCTCAATCAAAGCTCGCCTCTTTTTTTGCCAGCAAAGGCTTTACGGAAGGCGCTCTTGTGATCGAAGTGAAACCCAATACGGCTGCTAGTGAGTTGGGGCTTGGGCGGGGTAGTTTGATTCTCGCTCTAGACGGCACGCCTATACACACGGCTGAGGATTTATTCAAGCTTGTTGCCCAGAAAGCGCTTGGATCGGAGATTGAGTTGGGTTTTGTGCTGATTGATGTTGCTAGTGGCGGTATTGTGGAGCGGAAAGAGCGAGTTAGGCTGAACAAGCTTTAGACGTCACCCTAAGGCAAGCACAGAGTGACCCGCCAAGCCAAGCGCCTCCGGAAAACCAAACATTATATTAAAATTCTGCACCGCCTGTCCAGCAGCGCCTTTCATCAAGTTGTCGATCGCTGAGAGCAGCAAAGCCTCACCAGTGCGCGGATCGTAACCGACCCAGATCTGAGCAAAATTTGTGTGCCGAACATTACTGAGCCTAGGCAAAGCCTCTCCGACTAAAACATCGACAAATTGCTCAGCGGAATATTTGGCCAGCAAGCAACCCTGAAGAACCCCAAGATCAGAAGTGCTAGGCCGAAAATGAATACTGGCCAAAATCCCCCTCTTCACCGGCAAAAGATGAGGCGTGAAACGCAAAGCAAAATCCTCTGGAGCTCCGCCAAAACGTGAAAGATAAAGCTCAATCTCTGGCGTATGGCGGTGACTGAGCGGCTTATACGCATAAAAATCTTCTGCCAAATCGCCAAATAATAGACTCTTTTCTGCCTGCCGACCAGCCCCAGTCACACCAGACTTGGCGTCAATGATAATTGTCCGGCTCAGATCGACCAAGCCAGCCTCCAAGAGCGGCAACAAAGCGAGCAAACTGGCTGTCGGATAACAACCGGGATTGGCGATGGCTGGAGCGGACTCTATACCGACGCGGTTCCATTCGCTCAAACCATAAGCGACCTCAGACCCACTGTCAAAACGCAAATCAGCGCTCAAGTCAATCAATCTAACCCCCGAAGTAAGGATAGAGGAGAAATGCTCTCGCACAAAACCATTTGGTGTAGCGGTAAAAAGAATATCAATCTTCGTCAAATCTAGCTCTGAAAAGGCAGTGATCTGGGGCAAGCCCAAACCCCTCAGGCGCGGATAAATACTCTCAATGCTCTCGCCCACCTGCGAGGAACCACAGAGTGCGAGTATTTCCACTTCTGGATGAGCGAGTAGAAGCCCGAGCAAGCAGACGCCGCTGTAGCCGCTCGCTCCGACGATTGCTACTTTCATTTTTGGGTTTTCAGACATGAGTTTTCAAAGCACAACCCTGCTCAATGTTAGCTTCCTGCAGAGACTGACGAAGCGAACTCAGGAAAAAATCTTTCTTAGCAGCCCAGCTAGGAGCCAAAAGCTCTTCCACTGTAGGCGCCTCCCCCATTAAACGATGAATCACTATGTGCGGAGGCAAATGAGCGATCGCAAACCGCAAAAAATCAAGATAATGATCGAGCTCTAGAGGAAGTATTTCTCCACGCGCAAAATCACGAGCGATCGCTGTCCCAGCCAGCACGCAAAGATTATGGATCTTGATCCCATCGATCGGAGCAGCAGCTAGCGCCAACAAACTAGCCCGACTAGCCTTGAGCTCTGGATCACCGTCTTCACCGGGCAGACCAGCGATTAGATGGGCGCAGATCTTCACTTTTGGGGCAATGCGCTTCGCGCGATCCACTGACTCAAAGAACTCTTCGGCCGTATGCGCTCTATTGATTTTTTCCAGGATTTGATTGTCGGCTGACTGAAGGCCAAGGTCTAGCCAAACTTCTAGCTTTTCACTGTATTCGGCGATTAATTCGAGCACATCGGGCTCAAGGCAGTCTGGTCTAGTCCCCAAACTGAGCATCACAACGTCTGGATGAGCAGTCACTCGGTCATAGATGCTCTTTAAGTGCTCAACCGAGCCATAGGTGCTGGTGAAAGATTGCAGATAGGCGATGAATTTTTCGGCACCGAAACGCCGACGTTGCTTGGCTATCCCCTTTTGGAGCTGAAGCTCAAGACTATCAGCTGGATCTTGAGCACGGGACGAAGAACCGTCAGCAGTGCAGAAAGTACAGCCGCCAAAAGCCCTCTTGCCATCACGGTTCGGGCAATCGAAACCGGCTTCTAGAGTTACTCGCCAGACCGGACAGCCGAAGGTTTCTTTCAGATAATGATTGAATGAATAGTAAGCTTGCTTCATGTCAAGATAAAAGACCTATAATAACCCCAAGATGCTTACCAAAATATTAGCGCTCAGTCTGCTGATTGCTCTGCCTAGCTCTGTTTGGGCCAGAGAAGAGAGTATCAGCTGGCCTGCCGCTCGCACCAAAACACTCAGTCTTACTGGTCTCACTCTCGCCGATGCTGAGCCGAAAATCATGAATCTAGAGGGCACTGCTTTCAGTTTCAAATCGATCGAGAAGCAAACAGGCAAAAGCTTAAAGTTGATTTTCCAGAACACCAAGGGCGAACAAGGCTCTCTGAGCCTAAATCAGCCAAACACCAACAGCAAACTAAATGACCGCAAAGATCTACAAAACTTCAAGCTGGACTCCAGCAATATCAGCTACTATCCGGAAGCCTACTTACTCCAACAAAAAGATCTGAGCTGTCTGGTCTCAGAAGCCAGCCTACCAGTCTGCCAGCGAGGCAAAAAGAAATTAGCGAATGCTGCCTGCACAAAAGCCTGTGCCAGCATGGAAGGGACAAAGATCTTGTTGCCAGCCACGCTCATCAGCAAAAAAGGCAAAAACACGCTCTCACTCAGCCTACCAGCCAGCAATCTGGGCAATCTACTTCAAGCATTAGAAAGCTTGCTACCCAATGAAATCAAAGAGCTCCCGCAAAGTCTCAAACCAGAAGAGAAAATTTAATTGCAGTAAACTATAAAAATTATGAAAGAATCCACTTTCCAGCCCAAAAGCGAAGTACATGAGCTCTCAGACCTAGCCTACAAAGCAGATCTAGCAGACTATTCGCCAGTACGTGGCTGCATGGTGATCAAGCCCTATGGCTACGCGATTTGGGAAAACATCCAAAAAGACCTAGACCGCCGAATCAAAGACTGCGGCTACCCGAATGCCTACTTTCCGCTCTTGATTCCGGAAAGCTTTATGCGCAAGGAAGCCGAACACGTCGAAGGCTTTGCCCCCGAATGCGCCGTCGTCACCCATGCTGGCGGCGAAAAGCTCGAAGAGCCGCTCGTGATCAGGCCGACCTCCGAGACGATCATCTATCACATGTTCGGCAAATGGATCCGCTCTTGGCGCGACTTGCCCTATGGGATCAACCAGTGGGCGAACGTAGTCCGCTGGGAAATGCGCACCAGACTGTTTTTGCGTACCACCGAGTTTTTGTGGCAAGAAGGACATACAGCACACGCCACCCGAGAAAGCGCTGATGGCGACGCTAGACGGATGCTCGAGACCTATAGACAATTCTTTGAAGAGATCTTGGCGCTAGCGCCAGTAGTCGGCGAGAAGAGCGAAAACGAACGTTTTGCCGGAGCCGAGCGGACCTATTCGTTAGAAGTATTATTGCGTGACGGCAAAGCGCTCCAGTCCGGCACTTCGCATTATTTGGGTCAGGGTTTCGCCAAAGCTTTTGAGATCACCTACCAGAGCAAACAAAATGAGCTCGAGTTCGCCCACCTCAACTCTTGGGGCGTCTCTACCAGGCTGATTGGCGCTTTGATCCTCGGGCACCAAGACGAGCTCGGCTTGATCTTGCCTCCGGCCGTTGCGCCCTACCAAGTTGTGATCATCCCGATCTACAAGACCGAAGAAGAGAAGAGCCTTGTGCTGGCTTCCTGTGCTGAACTGAAGGCAGAACTGAAAGAAGCGGGCCTGAGAATCTTCGTCGATGATGACGATCAGAGCTCACCGGGAGCCAAATTCAACAAATGGGAACTGAAAGGAGCGCCATTGCGCATTCATCTCGGTCCTCGTGACGTGAAAAACGACTGTGCTGAACTAGCGCGCAGAGACACTCGAGTAAAAACCAGAGATATTCCCCGGGCAGCACTAAGCGCCAAAGTGCAAGAAGAGCTGAGCTCCATTCAAGCCGCCCTGCTAGAGCGAAACAGAAGCTGGGTACGAGAAAATACTTTCACCGTCGAAAGCCTCGAAGAGCTCAGCGAAAAACTGAGCACAGGAAATGGCGGCTTTGCGCGGGTGCACTGGGCTGGCGGCAAAGAAGAAGAAAAAGAGCTGCAAACCAAAACCAAAGCGAGCATCAGAGTCTGCCCCTTCGATGAAGCCGACGAAGAGGGCGTCTGCATTATGACCGGAAAGCCGAGCAAGAGACGGGTCTGGGTCGCTAAAGCCTATTAGGGTTGGTGTCTCAGACAGCCCCTGACAAACTACTAGTTGCTAGCGCTGGACTTTTTTTGCTGGCTAGTTTTTCTGTTTGGTCAAGTCTAGAGCTGCCTTGGCTGATTTTGACTATCGGTTTGGCTTTTCTCTGGATCTTTCTGGAACTAGGGGTAAGCCGGGTCAGTGTCTGTTGCGGGCTATTCGCACTGTTACTCGGTGCAGGCAATGTCGCCTTGCGAGTGAAAGATCCGGCACGCTTGCCCACCACTGAGCTCTGCCTCTCGGTCACTGTGCTCACCCCAAATCGCCAACAGGGCTTTTTGGCTGAGCTTCCTGACGGCAACCGGCTCAATGTCAAGCTCAAGAGCAAAACCGACGCCGTAAAACCCGGCGACCAACTTTGGCTCTCAGGAAGACTAGAAGCACGCTCACCAGCTCCCGCTTGGCCAAGAGCAGCTCTTGAAGACTATTGGCGGTCTCAGCGAATAGTAGGCAGTATCTATCAGGCCGAAACCAGAAAGCTAACTAGGCCAACCAACTGGGGATCACAGACATTAGGCCCCTTAGCCGATCTCCAAAACCAGCTCGCCACCGGCCTGCGCCTGACCCTGAGCAGCTCTCAGTACGCCATAGTCTCAGTCTTGCTTTTCAGCCGAGCTAGCGAGTTTGCCTTACCGGCCGATCTAGCTGAAGCGGGACGAGTCTTGGGCTTAAGTCATATCTTCGCTGCTTCTGGGACGCATTTTGCTGTGCTTTTTCTCTTTTTGGAGTTTTTGCTGGCTCCTTTTCTCCCCGCCAAGACACGCATTCCTTGCCTACTCGTCCTGAGTACTCTTTATGCTTTACTCTCTGGGTGGTCGCCTTCAGTGTTACGAGCTTGGATTTTATGTTTGTTTGTACTGGCTGGAAGGCTCTTTGATAAGCGGATCAAAACGCTCAACTGTTTGGCTTTGGCAGCTTGCTTCAGCGTGCTGGCCGATCCCTACACGCTCGGAGATCTCGGATTTCAGTTTTCTTATCTTTGTACGCTCGGGATTTTATTGTTTCAGGAGCCTCTAGCCAAGGCCTGCACTTTTTTGCCGCGCGGGCTGGCTGAGCCTCTCTTGTTGCCTTTCACCGGACAGTTGCTGGTCTTGCCTTTACAGCTGATGCATTTTGGTGGTTTGGGGCTTTACTCGCTCCCCGCCAATTTGCTCGCGGTACCGCTCAGTTCACTGATCTTAGTTTTAGCGCTGCTCAATGCTTCTTTGAGTGCTATGGGGAGCTTTGGTTTGGCCCTTTTAGCTTTGGTCAGCTTTCCACTGGCCTTCAGCCTCGATCTTTTGGAGGGACTGGTCTTGGGCTTGGCTAGCTTGCCAGGGGCTCAGTTCCAGCTTGCTCCTCTACCGGCTGAGCTCGCCTTCTGGCTCTATTTGGCGCTGGTTAGCCTCACTCGTTTTCCGGGCTATTTTGCTTGGCATTTTTTGGCGGCTAGCGGGCTCTGCTTAGGTGTTATTTACTGCAAACCCTTCAGCAATGGCGAGCTCAGAGCAACAGTGCTTGAGGGTACTGGCTGGCGGGCGCTTTTCGTCGAGACTAGCCAAAAAGAAAAGCTCCTTTTCTGCCAGCCGAACAAAAACAATCTCAGCAAAACGGCCAAAGAACGCCTCAGTCGCAAGCTCAATTCGATTCTTCTCGCTAATTCCAGTGGCGATTTGGCTCTTTTGGTCGGTGATTGTCCGCTCGAAGGGCGGGTGAAAATCCAAAGACGCCTTACTTGGGGGGCAAAATCGCTCACTTTAGGCGCTACCAGCATAGAGCTAGGCGACCATGCTTTTTTGGTCAACTACCGCGCTTTTACTCTGCTCGGCAATTTCAGCCAAAACCAGATCTTATTAGAGCAAAACACAAGCTTAACGCTCTACCAGCAACTAGCGGTCAAACCCAAGGCTAGTGAGGAAAAACCGGAAGCGCTCTTTACCCGGCAAGCGGGCGACTTTAGACCTTTTGCCAGTGATGGAAAGTTTTTTCGTTTTCTCGATCCAAAAAAGCCATAATGGGGGACAACAGAACACAAAAATGAACATGAGCGAGCACACTTCTAAGATCAAATTCGGCACAGATGGCTGGCGCGCAATCATCGCAGAAGACTTTACCTTCGCCAATGTAGGACTAGTGACCAAAGCGATAGTCACCTATCTACACAATGTCTACGATCAAAGCAAGCCGCTCTTGATAAGCTACGATCCGCGTTTTCTCGCTGACGAGTTCGCCCTCTATGCCGCTCAGCTTTCGGAGTCATTGGGTCGCAAGACTCTGCTCACGATCAGAGACACCCCAACCCCGGTGATCGCCCACGCAGCCACGGATATTCCTAGCGCTGGCGCGCTTCAGTTTACGGCCAGCCACAACCCAGCTTACTATTGTGGCCTGAAATATATTCCGCCCTATGGAGGCCCCGCCAACGAAGAGATCACAGCCGCAATCGCTCTTCATAGCGAAAGCTTCTTTTCCACAGGTTACATTGCCCCCAGTCGCCCTGAGCTAACAAATCAAGAAGTAAAACACTTCGACCCAAGACCAGCTTACGAAAAAGCGCTCTTGGGGCTAGTAGACCTCGATGCAATCCTGAAAAGCGGCCTAAAGATCGGGACTGATGCGATGAACGGTGCCGGTCGCGGTTATCTCAGTCAGCTCTTGGGCGCAAAAGTCGCTCTTGGCGAAGAAAGAGATCCCTTGTTTCGGGGAAGCCTGCCAGAACCAAAGGCTAGCTGTCTGCTAGAACTAACGGCCAATATTGTCGCCCACAAACTCGATCTAGGCTTAGCCAATGACGGTGACGCCGATCGCTTTGGGATCATCGACGCTGAGGGGCTCTATTACACCCCAAACCAAATCATCGTGATTCTCGCTCGCTACCTGCACGAACAGCGAGGACTGAAAGGTGCCATCGTCCGCACTGTCTCTACTACCCAAATGCTCGATAGACTAGCCGCTCACTATGGCCTACCGCTGGTCGAAACCAAGGTCGGCTTCAAGTATATCTGCGAAGTGATGCTCACTCAGCCAGTCTTGATCGGTGGCGAAGAATCGGGAGGCCTGAGCATACTCGGACATATCCCCGAAAAAGATGGAATCTTAGCTTGTTTACTCGTAGCAGAAGCGATGGCCAAAACCGGAAAAACCCTCAACCAACTCTGGAAAGAAGCGGTGGCTCTCTGCAACTATGACCCCCAAGCCAAACGCCTAGACCTACATGTCGAAGACAGGGTCAAAGCTCTCTTTTCCGCCGAACTGAAAAAACTGGGAGAAAGCCACGGCAACTTTGCCGGCTTGCAAGTAGCTGCTCTGAGCTCAGTAGATGGGATCAAACTGACTCTCGCTGACGGATCGTGGGTACTGGCTAGAGCTAGCGGGACTGAACCTATCATGCGCGTCTACTTGGAGACCAGCAGCCCCGAACAGCTCACTGCCTTGGAAAATGCCGCTAAAAGCCTTTTGGCCAGAACGGAAGAGAATATGAAACTAAGGAGCTGATAAAAAACAGCCCTTGCAGAACCTTCAACGGAAGCAGTCCGCCAGCCTGCCCCAAAGCAAACTCCAAGACTAGAAAAAGCAAACAGGCAAAAGAGAACTTTTCGGCCAAGCTAAGACTCCAAAGGCGCTGAGCGCTCTCTGTGTGCTGAAAATCTTGGTCTATTGCCTCTACTTGGATTTTTTTCTGCTCGCGGTCATAACGGATAATTTCCCGATCGAGATTGGCTCGGTTTATGTCATAGGCTGGATCTGTTTGTTTTTGGCTGCTTGCGTTGAGCCGGTTTTTTTCCAAGCCGTAAATTTTACTCTTGACGCTCTTGAAGCCATAGTGATTCCAACTTTCACCTCTGTCGATTGCGCTGATAATCCATTGCTCTTTGACTGTCTCTAAAGAACAAGAAAGAAAAATAGACCAAAGCGATGCTAAAGTCAAAAAAAGATAAGCACTAAGTGGCCTGATGAGAAGCAAAGCGAGAAGTTCAGTTTTAAACCTTAATCTCTCATCATATCAGAGCATGACTGTTCTCTTGCTCCTGCTGGCTATCTGCTTTGTGACACCAACTCTGAGCGCTGAAAGTAACATAGCTAAGCTCGAAGAGCAGCTCTTAGGCCAAACTTTCTCCCAAGAAAGCAGCCAGCAAAGACTGACAAGACTCGAAGAGCTGGCCCTCGGCCAAAGCTATCCAGCAGAAGCTAGCGGGCAACGTGAGACAAGACTACTAACCCTACTCAAAGTCCCCAGCGCCCCGATTCCGGCCAGTTTCAAGCTCCCAAGCCAAGAAAACGAAGCCAGTCAAGCCCAAGCGCAGGGGCAAGGGCAAGAGCTAAACAGACCAGAAGCTCCAAGTAGCAAACCCCTAGCCAGTGACGAACAGCTAGCGAACAAACTACTCAAAGCAATCAATGAGGAGCGCTCTTTTCGTCGCCTCAATCCGCTCACCCTCGATCCGACAGCGCAGAAGATGGCTCTTGAGCAGGCCAATTTTCTCATTCAGAATCGACTCTTTAGCAGCTATGGAAGAGGCGAGAATAATCCCGATCAGCGCTACACCGCTCTGGGTGGCACCGGAAAAATACTGGAACTGGTTGATGGTTTTTTTGCGCCTATCGGCGAAAACCAGCAAAGTAAACCGATCGAGTCTAGCCCTGAGCTAGCAGGTCAGTTGATGGATGCGATTACAGAAAGCACAGACAAAGCCGATCTGGTCTTCAACCCCGAAAGTAATATGGCCGGCATTGCTTTCCTGCTCAGTCCTGACAAGCAGCAATTAGTGGTGGTGATTGAGCTTTTGACTCAAGAAGGAAACTTTTCCCCAATCCCGAAAGCGCTCTCTGGTGGAGGCGGGATCACGGTGAGCGGTCAGACTGGCGGCGGTTATAGGCTCGCTTGGATCGGCTTAGCGCACAAAAAATTTGAACATCCAGAGCCGGGACAAGATTATTTTCCTCCATCAGACCAAGTGGTTTACATGAACAAGAGCAATGATCGGGTGAAAAACTTGGCGATGACAGGTGGAATGATCCTAGCGATGATTGCCGCTCCATTCACTTATGGGGCCAGTGCCATTGTGGCTGACGTTTTGGGGCAGATGCTTGCAAGTACCTACAAGCTGCAAGATGTGCAGGTGAGAGAGGGCGTTAGCAGCGATTCTAGCGGAAACTTTTCGGGGTCTCTTGGTTTAGGGGAGTGGGGGCCGGGGATTTATTATGTAAATATTTGGGGATTTCGCGGGAGGGCTGATGAGAAGCCGACTATTTTGAGCCGGAGGACTGTCAGTGTTCGCTAGAAGCATGAGGCTTCACCCAGAATGTTTTGATTCGATCAAAGCTCAGCTTTGCTTTTTACAAGATCCTAAAACGACACCAAAGCAAAGACTCTTATCATTGGGATATGACAATGAACTCAGCTGCAAGAATATTCGCCATCTTCAGCCTGTTTTTGCTGAATGCAAGCGCCCAAAGCGCCTCCAACAATCCCTTCCTCCAATCCAAACAAAACATAGAAGCCCGAGCTGAAGGCAGCGGCTCCAGAGCAGTGCTGATCATCCTCGACGCCTCAGGCAGCATGAGCGATCCGGCCAATGGCTACAAGACAAAAATGCTGATGGCCAAAAATGTCCTAGAAGGAGTGCTCTCCAAGGTGAGTGATGACGTGAAGCTCGGCCTAAGGGTCTATGGCAGCTCGGATCCCAGCTACAACCCAACCCAAGACTGCCAAGACAGCGTCTTGATGGTTCCCCTTGGCCTAGGAAACAAAAGAAAGATCGTCAGCGCTTTTCAAAGCCTCAAGCCCTCGGGAGCGACACCGATCAGCCTCGCTATGCGCGAAGCCCAACGGGATCTAGCAAATATAAGCAGCGACCAAAAGAGCGTGGTCTTGATCAGTGACGGAATGGACACCTGTGGTTTCGATCCTTGTTCGCTTGCGCGCAGTATGGATAGTGCGGGAATTGATATTCAATTCAATGTAGTCGGTTTTGGTTTAGGCTCTGATCCTAGAGCGCTTAAGCAAATGGAGTGTATAGCCGCTTCTACTGATGGAAAGTTTTATGAGGCGAACACGGAAGGTGAATTGACTGAGTCTATTCTTGACGGGATCAATTCTTACAATGCTAGTGTGACTGGGACTATTCAAGAGGAGAGATAGTTTTAGACTTTTCACTTCCTCTGCTCTCAGAGGGGTTTTAGGGGTTGAGAGCCTCCTCTGGAAAACCAATTTTCCTAAACCTCCAGTGAGCCGAACGCTGCCTTTTTACTGGGGGGAAATAAGACCAAGAAAACAGTTACTCAATGTCTACCTGAAGCGAGCTGAAAAGTTCTTACTTACTGAGTCTTGCCGATCATCGCCTCCAAAAGCTGAAAGGAACGATCCTCTTCAACCAGATCAGGCTCAATCCCCCTCCCATCGAGAACTTCGCCATGTGGTCCAGTGAAAGAAGCATTGGTGATCGAAACAGTAGCACCATCACTGAGCGTATGCAACTCCTGTATCTTCCCCTTCCCAAAAGTCTTCTCCCCAATAATGCGAGTACCGGGCATTTGCCTCAAACAAATAGCCAAAAGCTCTGCCGCACTAGCCGTTTCATCATCGACCAAAAGAGCTATCTCTTGCTCTGGGAGTGCGAAATCATCGGCCAAAAAAGACTTCTCACCTCCACTATCACCGATCACCGCCAAAGATCCCTCAGAAACAAAGAGATCGCAGCTCTTCAGGCCGTTCTCAAGTAAGCCCCCTCGCACTCCCCGCAAATCGATTATTAGTTTTTGGCCTGCTCTTAGTCGCGCTTTCAGCTCTTTTTTGAGCAAAAAGACAAAACGCCTATCCAGCAAATCAATCACCTGCAAATAGAAAGTGTCTTTGCTCAGTACGGTCAAGAAAAAAGGCTTTAGCTGCAACTCACGACTCTCCAGCCTTAACGAATAATGCAGATCTTCCCGCTTCAAATCAAGCCGCAGTTGCTTGCTGTGACCTAAAAGACTCGCTGCTTTTTTGCGATCGAGCAGAGCGACGGGATTTCCACCGATGCTCTCCACCTCATCACCGGCTTCTATCCCGGCTAGACTAGCGGGAGAACTGGGCTGAACGGCCAAAATGCGCCAATCGTCAAAAGGATCGAGCAAGAGCCCCGTATGCTCCGATCGCCCAAAGAAAAGCAACCAAAAAGTAAGAGCCTCCTCTGGTCTAAGCAGTCTGGTATAGGGGTCATTGAGCGCTTTAGCGAGACAACTGATCTGTGCCCAGTTGTCGGCGGATTTTTTTTGGCAAGCAGAAATCAAGACTGGCTGCAACAACTCTGGCCGATAGAAGCTCTCCTGCAGCGCCTCTCCAAACTCAGCATAAACATTTGGGGCAAAAGCGGGCGCAGGCAAAAGCAAACAACTCATGACCAAACAGTTGGCCAGAATGGATATTTTGAGGTATTGCTGGTTTATAGGGAGAAACAACGCTTTATTTGTGCAAATGCCCCAATAATAATCTAATATGAAAGGAGCAAGAATATTTGCAATGCCCTTCAATTTAGGACTTCCAGAAGCTTTAGTACTCTTTGCGATCGCTCTTTTGCTCTTCGGACCAAAGAAGCTGCCCGAACTCGGCAAATCAATAGGTGACGCTATAAATAACTTCAAGAAGTCCATAAATGGAGACAATCCACCTTCTGAGCCTGAAGATAAGCAAAAACCCAGCTAAGACGACACAAAGGAGTATGAATGACAGCTTTGACCTATACAAAGGAAAAAGTATCTGAAGCCCAATTGCAGAGTCTCTTTGACTCGATCAACATCCAGTTTTTCAACCTCGAGCTTCCGCTCTGCCGCATCAAGTGGTCTGACCGGCTCGGCAATAACGGGAAAACCTGTCATCGCGAACATGATTTCACTGTCTTTGAAGACAAGCAATTTCCGCCTGTGATCAGGCTTTCGAGAACCTTATTGTGGGAGAAACCACCGGAGAAAATAGCCGAACTGCTCTTCCAACAATTAATCCAAATCTGGCTCTGGAGCAAAGGCAGACCTTGGGGACTAACACCAGAGTTCACTCAAAAAGCACGTACCTTTGACTTTTCTTTGCTCGCCCCTCTGAGCGCTCCTGCCCTAAATGCCTGAGATGATCAGTACCGATAGGCTCGCTCGCGAGAAGATTAGTCCCCAAGAATACAAAGAGATTCAGGCTCTTCTGGAACGTGATCCCAATGACCTTGAACTGGCTTTGTTTGGGGTAATGTGGTCTGAGCATTGTTCCTACAAGAACTCAAAACTGCTCCTAGGCAAACTACCCAAAACAGGCTCGCGCACGAAAGTATTGGCTGGCCCAGGCGAAAACGCCGGTGTAGTCGAGCTTCGCTGTGGCGCAAAGATCGCTTTCAAGATCGAATCGCACAATAGACCAACAGCGATCGAGCCCTTTCAGGGAGCAACAACTGGCGTTGGGGGAATCATTAGAGATATTTTGGCCCTCGGTGCTCGTCCCATCGCTCTCTTCAATAGTCTGCATTTTGGGCCTGACTCAGACGAAAAATCGAATTATCTCTTGAGAGAAGCAGTACGGGGTATCGCTCACTACGGAAATTGTGCCGGCGTGCCGACGCTTGGAGGCCAAATCATTCGCCATGAGCGCTACAAAAAAATGCCCCTAATGAACGCGATGTGCGTGGGACTCTTGGAGACCGAAAACGTCCTGCCTTCGGCCACCAGCGTGATCGGGGCGCCTATTGTCTATCTTGGGTCGGCTACTGGCCGTGATGGGCTGGGCGGGGCTTCCTTTGCCAGTGCTGGACTGAGCGGTAGCAGCGAGCAAGACAGGCCAGCTGTTCAGATTGGCGATCCCTTTGCCGGCAAGCTTTTGATCGAGGCGACTTTAGAGATTTTGAAATCGGGCTTTGTGTTGGCTAGCCAAGACATGGGGGCGGCGGGGCTAATCTGCGCTAGCTCGGAGATGAGCGCCAAGGGCAATGTTGGAGTCGAGATCGATTTGGATTTGGTGCCCCAACGGGGCAAACTCACCCCCCGCGAAATACTGCTCTCAGAAAGCCAAGAGCGGATGCTCTTCATTTTAGAACCCGGATCAGAGCCTTCGATCCTAGAGCTAGCGAGCAAATGGGGACTGGAAGCAAGAGTGATTGGGGTGACAGCTGCCCACGGCAAACTCAAAATATCTGCTGGTTCTGACCTGCTCTCTGATTTGCCGCCCAAAGCGCTCACCGAACAGTGCCCGCTCTATACTCGCTCTGGCAAAGCTCCCCTTCCGCTTATTTCCGCCGCTTCAAACCCAGAGAGCTCTCCTTCCGCTTGGATTTATGAGCAATTTGACCAGTCTGTGCAGCTTGCTAGTGTCTTTTTGCCCGGACAAGCTGACGCAGCCGTGATCAGGCTAAAGGGGAGCAAGAACGGAAGTGCAATAGCTGTCACTGTTGACGCCCTTCCAGAGCTTGTGAACGAAAATCCCTATTGGGGGATGCAGCGCACTCTAGCCGAAAGCCTCAGAAATCTAGCCTGTGTAGGAGCCAGCCCAGTAGCCCTCACCAACAATCTCAACTTCGGCAACCCCGAAAAACCGCAAGCCTTCTATTATCTAGAACAGTCTATCCTTGGTCTAGCCGATGCCTGCAAGCTGCTCGATCTTCCCGTTGTGAGCGGGAATGTCAGTCTCTACAACGAATACCAAGGCCAAGAACAAGTCTTACCGACGCCAGTCTTGGGCTTGCTTGGCGAGATACTCGATGTGAGCAAAGCCCGCGGGCAGCATTTTCAGGCAGCCGGTGACAAGATCTGGCTGTTCTCAGCCAAAGCGAAAGCCCAAGATCCAGCACTTCCAGATTTCGCTGTTGACTGGGATTTTGAGCGAGCTCTGACAGACTGCCTGCTCATGCTTTTCGACCGAGAGTTAGTTTCTTCGGCTCATGACATAGGCCCAGAGGGCTTTTTGGCTGCGCTCGAAGAATGCCTTGCCCCCGAATCATCTTTAGGAGCGACCCTGAACATAAAGAGCTCAGAATTAGGGGCAATCATCTTATCAGCTAGGCCAGATCACGATCTGAGTAGCTTCGCGGGCGATCTGCTCCAGATCAGCGAAATAGGGCGAGTGAAATTAGAGATCAAAGGGAATGACAAAGTCGAGCTTCTCTCCGCCTTTTAGCTCGATTAAGCCTTTGTCTTCACTGAGCCAAAATATTTTTTTGACGCATGAGCTGGAATCTAGCAAAGCGACCTCTCTGCTCATCAATTCAAGAGGAAACCTCTTGTTTTGTTGTTGAGCGTGTTTAGCCAGAGACTTTTCTAGATCGCCGATTTTGCTGCGCCCATCAGCAAAGCAGAGTTTTTTTCTTACTTCTTTTTTTTCCGCCAAGCTTAGGTGGCGTGAATTATTTTGGCGTCTAAATCTATCTACTTGAAGCAAAACTCACTCCTCATAATCTTGATTTTTTCAGCTGATGAGTAAAATTATAACCATGACTTTTGCTCCTAAAGCTCTATTGACGCTGTGCTTTTCCCTATCTTTGCTTTGCAGTTCGAATCTAAAGGCTAAGCCAGTCACTGAAAGCTATGACGTCGTAGTCTATGGAGCGTCCCAGAGCGGCACAGCCGCAGCGATTCAAGCAGCCCGAGCAGGCGCCAAAGTAGGCCTGATCAAATCCACAGACTGGTTTGGTGGTTCGATGACAAGCGCCGGTGTAAGCGCCATAGACGGCAATGAGCTGAACCCGATGCTCTCGGGAATATGGGGTGAATTCGTCTCAGAGCTAGCTAAGCGTGAACCAAATCTTGGCTCCTATGGCTGGGTCAGCCTTTTTACCTACAATCCCAAACTCGGTCATCAGATCTGGGCTGATTTAGTCGCCAAAGAAAAAAACATCACAGTGATCGAAAGCAAAGGCGCTCTTAGCGTTAAGCTATCTGGAAAAGAAATCTCAAGCATCAAGCTCAAAGAAAAACTAGAAATAACAGCCAAAGTCTTCGTCGAAGCCAGCGAAACCGGCGAACTACTTGCCCTAGCCAAAATCCCTCATTCTCTCGGTTGGGAGACAGCGAGCACATACAAAGAACCGAGTGCCCCCCAGAAGCTTCCCACCGCACTCAGCAAGCTCCACCCAATCCAAGAGCTGACTTGGGTCTTTTTCCTCAAAGATTATGGGGCCGAAAGCACTTATAGACCGGTTGTGAAAGCCCCCAAGGGCTACAGCTACGAAAAAGCAGCCAAGCTTTTCTGGTGCGCTTTTCAGAACGCCAAGCTCCAAGGTCCAGAAGCCAATCCCGATCTGAGCAAGCTCTATGCCGGCGTCAAACACCGCAAGATTCATGAGGCCGATAGTTTCCTGACCTATGGCCAGATCTCACCCAGCGAATTCATGATCAACTGGCCTATTTGCGGGAACGACTATGGCCAGAATCTAACACGAGCTTTCTCCGACAAGTCCACTGAGAGAGCAAAGCTAGCCCAAGAAGCGCAAGACTATAGCCTCTGGTTTGCGCGCTATATTTACGATACTTTCGAGGGGCGTTTTGGTCTGACTAGGACTATCTTTCCGCAAGGACTTGCGCCTATTCCCTATCACCGTGAAGTCAGAAGGCTTAGAGGAATCGAGACTGTCAGCGAGGGTGATTTGCTACCCAGCCCAGAGGGCGCAAAGACTCATTTTCGGGCTGATTCTATCGCTCTCGGGAATTATGCCAACGATCATCATTATAACGAAATGGCTCCTCCTGAGAGCCCACTCAGCTTTAAGCTCGCCCCCAAATCAATGCGCTGGGGTGGGCGCTATTCTGGCACTGGCTTTGGTTTGCCCTACAAAGCTCTTCTAACCGGCCAAGTCGACAATCTTTTGGTGATCGAAAAGAGCTGGTCAGTCAGTCATATCGCCAATGGAGCTACTAGGTTGCAGCCTGTTTGCTTAAACCTCGGTCAAGCAGCGGGACTAGCGGCTGCCCAAAGAGCTAAATCAAACAATGCCTTGGTTGCTCTCTCCGTTAGCGAGCTCCAAGCCGCTCTGCTAAGCCAAGAATCTTCGCCCTTACTGGTTCCCCTCTATGATTTGCCTTCAGATCATCCTCACTGGCGGGCTATTCAGAGCGTTTTACTGCTTGGCCTTTGGCCTTTTCCACCTGACGGGAATTTTCGTCCTGACGATTTATTAGACAAAGCGGCTTTTGAGGAGTTGCTTGGGCTTTCTGGGCTGAAAGAACTGTCTTTTCGGGAGGGTATGACTAGAAGTCAGTTTGCCTCAGATATGGCTTCAGCTTATCAGGGCGAAGGCAAGCTTTCCGGCCAAACTTTCAGGCAGGCTAAACCGGCTTTTGTGACGAAAGAGTATTGCGGTCAACTGAAGGGTGATTCTGAGAGCTTTCGGATCGAGTATCCATTAGATAATCAAGGCCAACCGATCATGCGCAAGACTCCACTCACTCAGCCGACCAAGGCAAACATTGTCAGTTTGATCACTGGCGATCAGCGGGTTTATAAATTTCTTCAAGAATCAGCGTCTCAGTCACCTCGTATTTGTCTTAAGGGGATTTACAATCATGGGGGATCGTGGCTATACGTCACTGAGCTTGGGGCTTCGCCGGTTGGGATCTCTGAAGATTGATTTTTCACTTGAGAGCTTTGCCCCTTGGAAGGGGAGTTTGAGAGGGGTCACCCTCCGTCCATCTAAGAAGTTTGATTCTTTACTCGGGGCTAGCTTCGATTCAAGGGGGAGTTTGAGGGGGCTTTGCCCCCCTCATGGTAAATGTTTCAAGTAACCTCAAGTGTGCTCAAAAATCTCTTGAAACTCCAAGAAATTAGTCACACAACGCTCTATTGAGCCAAAATGTTTACAAGAAGACCATGCAACAGTGCCCCCTAGATCTCAGCTTCCTCCCCACCAACCCCGGTATCTATATCTTCAAGGATAGCCGCGAAGCAGTCTTGTATATAGGAAAAGCCATCAACCTGCGCTCGCGCGTCCGCTCCTACTGGAGCCAAATCTGCTGGCGCGATAGACCAAAACTAGCAGTGCTCGTCCCCCAAATCTTCGACGTCGAGATCATCACCACCAAAAACGAAAAAGAAGCCCTAATCCTCGAAGCGAGCCTGATATACCAACATCAACCCAAATACAATGTTCTGCTCAAAGACGATCGCGAATTTCCCTGGCTAGCGTTGACCTATGGCGAACCATTCCCCAGACTAATAGCCGTGCGGGATTTACGCTGGGTGAAACGAAAATATCCCAAAGCCAAACTATTCGGCCCCTACACTGACTCAGGAGCTATGTATCGCACCCTCGAAGTGGCCCGCCAACTATTCCCCCTCCGCAAACGCGCTACTCCCCTCTTCAGAGATAGAACCTGCCTAAACTATCATCTCGGAAAATGCCTTGGTCCCTGCCAAGGACTAGTAGAAACAGCCGAATACGACTTGCTCTTGCGCGAAGTGCAGCTCTTCCTAGAAGGCAAACACGCCGAGCTAGCTAGTCTTCTCTTGCAGCAAATGGAAAAAGCCTCAGAAGAATTATTGTTTGAGCGCGCCGCCAAGCTGAGAGACCAATACAAAGTGATCAAACTGAGCGAGCAAGAACAGAGCATAGTGACAGCTGATCCAGACTGTCAGCGCGATATCATCGGCTGGGCTTTAGACGAAGAGAGTCTGGCCCTCCAGATCTTTCGGATGCGTGACGGGAAGCTAGTCAGTAGAGAGAGCTATCTGGCCGAACGCACTGAACTGCAGACTATAGCCGAAACGATCTTCGAGGCGCTCAAGCAAGCCTATCTGCTCCGCCAAGAAGGCGATTTGCCGCCAGAGATCTTGCTCCAAGAGCTGACCAAAGGCGAAGAGAGTATCCAAGAAGCCCAGATCGAAGGCCAACCGCTCAAAGAAGCCCTCGAAAGTTTGCTCGCTAGTCTCAGTTCAAGAAAAGTGCGCGTGCTCTTCCCCCAAAGAGGCGAAAAGAAAGAGCAAATCGAGCTAGCCGAGTTCAATGCGCTCCAACAGCTCGATACTAAACAAAAACAACGCGCCAAAAAACTGATTGCGCTCAGTCTACTGCGCGAAGCGCTCGGTCTAGAGATAGAACCGACCAGCATCGATTGTTTCGATATCTCTCACCTTCAGGGCACAAACGTTGTCGCTAGCTGTGTGCGTTTTGAAAATGCCCTACCAAACAAAAACAAATATCGCCGCTTCAAGCTCAGAGTCCAACAAAACAACGATTATGAATCGATCCAAGAAATAGTCTACAGACGCTACCAACAATCTCGAGAAGAGAAAGTAGTAGACCTGCCCCAGTTAGTGGTGATCGACGGGGGCTTGGGTCAGTTGCATGCAGCCGAAATGGCTCTAGAGAAACTGGGAGTACTTGGCCAACTGGAGCTGATCTCGCTCGCCAAAAAAGAAGAAGAAGTCTATAGACGAGACGGCAAGAAGCTGATCCTGCCCAAGAACTCACCGGCTCTGCAGCTGCTCCAGCGTATACGTGACGAGGCCCATCGCTTTGCCCTCACCTATAATCGCCTGCGCCGGACGAAGACTATGAAGAGTTCTTTCATCGACGATATCAACGGCATTGGGGCCCGTTTGAAAGAGCGGATCTCGACGGCCTTCACTATGCCTGAGTTGATGCGGGCTCCTCCGCAGGAGCTTGATGGGAAGCTGGGTATTGGGGCAAAGCGAGCTGACCGGCTCTGGCAAGCCATAAGAGAGAAGATGCTCGCTGAGGGCTTGACTGAGGCGCAGTTTTAAATTCGTTTTTGCCTCTGTTATTTTGACGTGCTAATATGTGCTTCATCTTACGCTTGTCTTAATATGAATGTAATCAAGACTTTTTTTGCCCCAAAATCCCCAGAATTATCCAGCACTTATAAACCAGCTAGCTTTTTAGCCGCACCAAAAGAAAAATCGCAGGCTAACACTTCTCTTCAAGAATTTCAAAAATCCTGGAAATCTTGGAAAAAAAATAGTTTAGAAGCCATTACTTTTGATTTGAGGCTGGCGCTAAACGAAGTACAGAGTGCTCTAGGCGTCGATCTTCCGGCCTTGAATTCCAGTTCATCGGAAAAGATTGCTGAATTAGTGAAAGACCTAGAAAAAAGAGTCGAATTTTTAGAACAACCAGCCAATAGCGCTTTTGGAAAAGTCCAAATGAACCAGCAGGCTCTAGATGAGCTTAGCGGATTGTTGGCGAAAAATGCTCAATTAATCCCTTCGCTAAGCACTGTTGAGCAGACTTTACTTAAAAATTTAGAATCTAGCCTAGCTGATTTGGGTCCTGCCTCTAGCGGCGTCGGTGGCGCGCTACAACTCAGAGAAATCATTGGGGCTTTGAGAGATTTTTCCCAGACTCTTGTTTTTGAGGAGGCTTTGCCGGCTCCTCTTCAAGTCGACCCACTGCAATCAGAACCCATTCAATCTTCGGATAATTCTGCTGAACTTAAAGAGATTATGGAACCTCTTGCTTGGAGAATGAATCCAACGGTTTTCTCTTCTATTCCCAGTCCACTCAATTTTTTAGAAGATCATCCTGAAGAGACTCTCAAAGAAGAAGAGCAAGAACCAACTGCTGAGCCAAAGTCCCAAGAAGCTCCAAAAGCTCCAAAACCTGTTTCTCCCGAACGGGCAACAACAACAGAAGCAAAAGAAAGCGTCCAAGACCTAATCAATAATATTCTTGGGAGGCCGCCAGGTACTTCACTAAATCAAGATACCCTCGCCGGGATCAACGGCAAATCAGAAGAAGTGACGCCGGAGAAGGTAGAGCCCACAGCGATCCCACTAAAACAGCAATTAAACCCAAATCAAACTAGATTTCTAAAAAACCTTCTTACTGGTAATCCAGATGCTAAGTTCCTCACTTACAAGAAGGTTGACAGTCAGAGAACGGCCGATCTGGCCGCCACTTATGCTTTGCTGATGGTACTTAGCGAAAAAGATGAATTTGCCATGATAAAAACAAGCTTCCCCAGCTTTTTCGGACTTGATGCCACGGGAGCAGAGCACCGGTCAGCCATTAGCCTGCTCACTCATTACTTTAAAGAGCTTAACTTTGACCCTGAACACACCTTGCCATCCATAGCTACTCACGTAAAAGAGCTTTATCCTGATAAAAGAGCTTTCATGTACTCTTTTGTTCAGCAAAAACTAGGTAATAGAAGTGCCATATCTCTCAAAATCCTCTCGCCTTCAAGTCTTAGCAAAATCGGAGTATTAGCTCCTAAATTAGCTAACTCTCTCCAAAAAGTACTCGCTGATTTGAAATCTCCCAAGGCTTAGCTCCTAAAACCCCTAGAGGAAACCACAGAAGAAACCAGAGCAATTTACGTTTCAATTGGGGAGAAGATGCTAGCCGAGTGTCTTACTGAGGCGCAAATTTAAGAAAATTTATGGATGTATTTTGCTCGCAAATTTTTCAGTAAAGACAAAGGCGTTTCAGGCATGTTCCTCAAGCAATATTGAATTTTAGAGATTTGTTGAGGATTGAAATTTTCAATGTCTGCCACTTTTGCCCCGAATTCCAACAAAAATTCTCGACGGAGTTCATCGGGAAAAGCCTCAAGTCCATAAATTAATTTAGTTAATGATTCTGCATTAACTTTTTTATCAGTTTTATCCGACAAACGGAGAAAATCGATCGTTTTTCTACCCAATAACAACAATTCCTCTTTCCCCTGTTGATTGAGCGCGCTGAAATCTAACCCCGATTTAATAGCCTCAGAGGCTATGTTGAAAAAACAAGACAAATTGGCTATGTTAAATAAATTCGGTCTATTAACTTCAGATTTTTTATTGGCTTCAATTAGCATGGCAGAAATGGCTCGCTCATAGTCTTTTATGGTTGCATCGTCTGGAAGAGCTTCTCTGAGTCTGGCTTTGAATTCAGTGTAAGAGCTACTAGTAAGGTTAAGTTTCTTTTTAGGTCTGGAATCTGTGAGTTCTTGAGCCTTCAGCACTGGTTTTGGCTTGCTTTGATAACTAAAAGAATCTTTTCTGTTAAAGCGACTCTTAAATATAGAAACCACTCGAAGACTCATGATGCACATTACCTTTAAGAAAAACTCAATTTAGCACACATCAAAAAATCTAGACACTTACCATGAACTGAAATTCAGCCAGTCTATGCACAAAAATGGGCCAAGAAGAAAGCTCAGCCTTGACCTAGCCGAAACGACCTGTAATGTATCCCTCAGTCCGCGGATCGCTGGGATTACTGAAAATCTCAAAGGTAGTCTTATACTCGACCAACTCACCGACCCGTGTTTGCTCATTCACCCAAAAAAGAGCAGTCTTATCTGAGATCCGGCTCGCCTGCTGCATGTTGTGCGTCACAATCACAATAGTCAGTGTCTTTTTTAGCTCAATCAAAAGATCTTCGATCTTCACCGTAGCAACAGGATCGAGCGCCGAACAAGGCTCATCAAGAAGCAAGACCTCAGGTTCCACCGCAAGAGCCCGTGCAATACACAGACGCTGCTGTTGACCACCGGAAATGTCTTGGCCCTGAGCGCTATGCAGTTTGTCTTTCACCTCGTCCCAGAGCGCCGAAAAACGAAGGCTGCGCTCTACTATCTCTTCTAAATCAGACTTCTTGCTCAAACCAAAAATACGTGGACCATAGGCGACGTTTTCGAAGATGCTCATCGGAAAGGGGTTTGGCTTCTGAAAGACCATCCCCACCTTGCGCCGCAAATCGATCACGTCAGTCTTTGGGCCATAGACATCTGAGATTTGCTCTTCTTCGTCAAACTTGATCTGCACTTTCCCCTCCACTAAGCAGTTGGGGATAGTGTCGTTCATTCGATTCAAGCAACGCAAAACTGTTGACTTCCCGCAACCAGAAGGCCCAATGAAAGCGGTGATCTGCTTGCCTGCCACAGTCAAATTGACCCCTTTTACGGCCGGTTTTTGGGCGTAATAGCAGTTCAAATCAGTAATCTGAATCTTTTCTGTCTCTTGAATGGCTGTAATCAAAATCTAATGAAAGTCTTGAATTACTAGTTTACCTGAAGATCTAGGTTATCCCCACAAACACTCATAAAAGCTCTTCAGCAGGGGAATCACTTCTATATACACAACACTCATAAAGCCGATGATCGAAGAGAGTATGCTTGGCCAAGCAAGAACGGAAACAAGAACAAGCGACAAAACAGAAGTAATAGTTGTCCTCGGCCAAAACCCCTTCGGGCGGCAACAAAAGATTGCTTGGCATGAAGTGGTAAACCTCAAGTACAAGCCCTCACTCTGCCAAATCAAAAGCCTAGAACCCTCCTGCGTCTTCCTGAACCTCGAAGGAGGCCTAGCTGAAGATGAACGAAATTATCTGCTCGCCTTAGCTGGCCAAATCCACGACGAATATCAAGGGTCACTGAACGTCTACTGTCAATGCAAAAAGACCCAAGCTGCCAGCCTGCAAAACCTTCAGTTCAACCGCATCTTTGACGCTAGCACCCCCAAATCTTCGCTGGCTAGCGAGCTGGAAAAAGAACTCTTTTCGGGGGCAAGACATAGACAAATCTATGCTCAGCTGAAAGACCTACAACTTTTCAAGCGAAAAATAGACAGGGAAGCCGAACAAGCCAGCCTCTTCCAAGGAGCTCTCTTCAACCAAGCTGGACAGAGCGCCAATCTAGAGAGCGCTTTTCATTATGCTTTTAGTCGGGAGATTGGGCGGGATTTTTTCCGACTCTTCGATCTAGCCCCCAGCCATGCAGGAGTATTGATGGGGCGAGTGGGCGTCAAAGGCTCAATAGCAGCCCTTTTGATCGGCTTTTTGCTCGGAGAAATTCACTCGATCAAAACAGACAATCCCAGACTGCTCTGGCAACCAGCCGAACTGATGAGCAGGCTCTCTGACGCCCTCTATCATCACAATCACATGACAGAACTGCAAGCGGCCGTCTGGTATGGCGTAATCGATCTGACCCAAGGTCAAATCACTTTTTCTAACGCCAATCACCTCCACCCGCTCTTTGCCGGTCCAGAGATGGCTGAATGCCAAACTTTAACCACTAGCTCTCGGGGATTCCAGATCGGCGCTTTTCCAGGGATGGTTTTTGACCAGCACAAGCAAGCTCTTCCCCAAGGCGCTCAGCTTCTCTTTTATAGCGAAGGGCTGCTTAACGCCTCAGCCAGCCAACACACAGACGAACTTAGTTGGCTAAAAGAGACCTTCGATCAAGCCCGTGGGCAAGCGCACAGCGTCAAAGACCTGCCTGCTCTGATCGATTGTGCTTTCACTGAAGCCACTCGTGAGCGCTCGGGTGATGAGGATAGATTGATATTGGCTTGTGCTATCCCTCAAGCAAACCAATTTCAGCTGCATTTCTTTCCAGCCGATCACTCCTCTCAGGAAGCCAAGACGGCTTTCCAAAAAATCCCACATTCCGACAATGCGCTGGTTTTAGATCTGATCACCGGATCTTTGCCGGCGGAACTAGATAGTGATTTCATGGCCGATCTAGAGTTTGCGCTTGCTCTCGCTCTCGACAAGTCGCTAGGACTGATCAAGCGGGCCCGCCTAATGACTCTCACCTTCGAAGAGGAGAATGATGGGGACAAGCCAAGCAGCAGACCTTGCGGTTTACTGCTGAGCTGGTGGGTGCATGCAGACCGGATAGATTTATCTCTACGTCTCGATTCAGGCGCTTTGCCTTGGAGCTTTTCGCCACAAGAAGGGATTCTCGATCATGGCGAGGAGCTTTTAGCGCTTTTCGACCGAGTAGAGGTGAACATTGACGGTTCTGAGTTGTCTTTATCGAAGTCTTTACCTCGTTTATGAATTCCTTTTTTGCTATACTAGCGCTTCTATGCGGGCGATTAGCACAGTGGTAGCGCGCTTCCTTCACACGGAAGAGGTCACTGGTTCGAGTCCAGTATCGCCCAAATTCTTCAGCTTGTAGATTTTCCGGAAATACGTTAAGCTTAATTACCAAATCTAGCTTAACTTTATTTAGCCTTGAAAATAACTAACGATTACGAAAAAGACTACAGGCTTTTTTCCGAGCGGCAAAAAAAAGCCTTTCCTCAAGTAAAAAAGAGTGCTGACGGACGAATAAAGTACTTCGAGCAAAAGAAGCTAGGAGAACCGGATCCTAATTTGGATTTAACGGAAACTCCAAAGCCGATTTCCTCTTTGCTTGAGACCGCCTTCAAGATGGCCAAAGCGGCAATGAAGCGTTTTGACCGCGATCAAGGACTGAAAACGACAAAACCGATGCCGAGGGAGCGTGCCTATCTAATCAGAGAAGTACAAGAAGATGAAGAAGAGAGCTTTGGTAATGCGCTAGCCTCATACGCTGGCAGAGAATTTTACAATTTTATTAGCGTTAATTCGCCGGGAAAGTGGCTCAATTGGACAGATAAGATGCTTCCCGGTACCGAAGCTTTTCAATCGGCTTTGCTATCTCAGACGGTAACCTTTGTCCACGAGCTAAACCACGGAGCGGCCTCAAGGGTTTTTCGGATAGAATCCCCAGAAAGAGAACTTGTTGGTTGCGGCCTTCACCTTACAAGACAAGACAAACTTTTTTTGACCAAAGGGGAAATAAAAGAATTAAAAGATTTTGTCACTGACCGTCTCACTAATCTCTGGGAAGAGAAACTGGTCAAATTCTTGGAAGGCAACAGTGGAAAAGTCCTGAAAGAGATGGACTATCAAGACTTTCACATCGCACTAGACAGTGTCCATCCAAAATGGGAAGAACTTATCGATCAGAGTTCAGGAAGCAGACAATTAAAGATTTTTCAAAATGGAGGCTTAAACTCTCTAGCCTCTCGCAAAGGGCTTCTTCGGCTAATCCTAGACCATGTTCCTCTTGGCGGCTCTGGGATAGACTTCAGGCTAAGCAAGGAAGAGCTAAAGGCCAACGCCCTGCCCGAAAAGCTTCAAAGCCCACTCCAGAAAATGAGCCTGAGACCACTAGGCGACACTCTTGGAGGCGGCTATCGCTTATCTAGCGTAGAAGACCTGCTTTCCTCAGCACTTTCAGAAAGAGCATGGCCGAAAGACGAGCTGCAAGACGACCCAGCCTTAGCTGAGCATGCCAAGATCGCTTATCAAAGATTGGAAGAAAAATATAAACAAGAATGTTCAGAAGACTTAAACTGGGTGCTGATTGACCAAAAGCTCGATCAAACAGGCGAAGAAGGGATCAGAATTGCTCTCCGAAAAGAGTTTTCCGAAAAAGAGATAAAAAGAGTCCTGAAAAGCCTAGGCCTTAGAAAGCCAAACCCCTTAGAAAACATGCAAAGACAAGAGCTAGTAGACCTTCATGCTGAGCTTAAATGGCAGCGAGAGGAAAAAGAAAAGCCCAATGTAAGTCATGTGTCGCTCAAGAAGCTAGCTGAAAACCCGCTTAAATATCGAGAAGCACTGAGCCCAATGCATGATTTGCTTAGAAGAAGAGTTGTAGTTTTTGGCGGTGCCGATGAACTTTTGCTAAGAGATCATTACAACGTGACCTCTTTCTTGCTAGAAGGCTTTCCGGGGAAAGACGAGTTCTTCACAATACCAGTATCTTTTGTTTTCAACCCAAGAAGTAATGAGAGAAGCAAGGACTTAAACGAAGCGATCACCGAAGTTTTAGCTCACTGGAAAATGAGGCAAGGAGAAAGCAGAATAAGCTATCTTTCAAAGCTTCATCCTGCGGCCGTTCGCAATGACAATATAGCGGTTGCAATGTTCGGACTGCAAGGAGACTCTGACAACGTCAAAAAAAGTTACAGAGAGGCGCACGCCTACCCCTATCAGAGCCGGAAGATCTTAGATATCGCAGAAGCACTAGAAAAGCTCGACAAAAAGCAAGGCACAGCCCTGGAGAAGAAGTTCATGGGAGTATTGGCGCTCTGCCTGCAGAAAGGAGGCATTAAGGACTTACGCGATTTTTTCCTAGATAACTTCGGGCTCAGAGTGACGGCTGGCGAGATCCTAAAGCTAGATTTTGAGAAGGTTTTGAAGAAAATAGAGGAGCAGGCTTCTATCGGCTCTTAAGAAATCAGGCTAATAATCCCAGCATTTGCGAGTAAGATCTCTAGTAGTTTCTATCGACTGAAGAGCATTGTGAGTTATACGTTTCTGCAAATCATCTATGGACTAAACATTCTGGTTGCTGGCTTTGTCGGGATCAGTTCTTTGTTTTTTCCTGAGGTATCGAGCGCCTATGTCTTTGAGAGGACGCTGTCCCCAAACTGGGCTCAACGCATTCTTGGTGGTTTCTGGCTCAGTGTGGCTTTGCTTTCCATTCTGGGACTTTTTCAGCCCTTGAAATTCAGTCCAGTTTTATTGATCCAACTGATCTACAAAGCGCTTTGGTTGGTGGTTGTGGTGATGCCCATGCTCCGGCAAGGACGCCTGAACGAGCTACCGATGGGGATCACTTGGTTTTTTCTCACTTGGGTGCTGGCTCTTCTTCTCGTGCTTCCTTACGATTATCTTTTTGGCGATTTTGGGTAGATTTGTAAATTTGCGCGCTTCTCTTGCTGGTATTCTGTTAGATTTGTTATAATCCATTTTTCATGGACTCTTTATTGGGGAGTCGCCAAGCGGTAAGGCAGCGGGTTTTGGTCTCGCCATTCGAGGGTTCGAATCCTTCCTCCCCAGATCTTTTTTTAAAAACTTCTCTCAAGAAAACTTTTAAGGTCTTCCCTGTTGCTTTAACAATGTCCTTTAAAGAAGATTCTGGCAAATCAAGACAGCCAAGAACCCCTTTCCCCGTTTTAAATTTCAGTAGCCTGCCTAATCGAACAGGTCCCATAATTTCTAAATACTATAATAAGAGCCCTGTAGTTTTAGAATAGGAAAAAATGAAATACACTTCAGACGAAAGGGAAATACTACTAATCGATTATAAAAAAATTGATGAAAGGAAGCTGGAACTTATGGAAAAATATATGAATTTTCATTACGTTTGCAATGAGAGCAAAGAATTTGCACTTCAAGGATTACTTCGTAGAATTTCAATCTTAAACAAGTGTATTCATAATATATTTTTAGTTTGTCCAGTAGGACAAGAGGAAAAGCCTCCAATCCACCTATTAGATGATGCTCGTATAAATTTACAGGCCTTTGTGGTAAACGTTTTTGGGTGTCTTGATAATATTGCCTGGATTTGGGTTTATGAGAAGCACCCTGATTTTCAGAAAACAAGGAATCAAGTAGGATTAACTTCTAAGAACAAAAAACTACGCAAGACTTTTAGCAACTCTTTTCAGGAATATTTAGAGGGGAAAGGTGAATGGTTTAAATATATACAAGACTATAGAGATTCTTTAGGACATAGAATTCCATTGTATATTCCACCATTTGAACTAGGTAACAAAGAAACTCAGATTTATATAGAGATAGAAGAACAAAAAATGAAATGTACTGATTTAAATAAATTATCAGAACTAGAGAGTAAGCAAGAGAAATTAGGTCATTTTGTCCCTTGGATGCTTTACTCTTTTAAAGAATCTCCTATCCTGTTTCATCCCCAAGTATTAGCTGACTGGTCAACGATAGCAGAACTTTCTGATAAGTTTTTTGATGAATTACAAAATTCGACAATGTCATAAATTTAAGCAGCTATATTATCCAACAAGAAAGTTCTAAACTTGTAAACCCTCCCAGCTCTTTTTAGACTTCAAGATATAAATTTCACTTGAATTGAGACCTAACCCAAGATTAATTTTTATTGGGCACAATCATCATGAAAGAACTTGATGTATCATGATACTAGGAACTAATAATGACTAGCAAGCAAAAATTCTCCTCTCAAATGGATCCAGAACTCCTCGCCAGAGCTAAGCAGCTCGCTAAAGCCGAAGGGCGTCTCTGGCAATCGATCCTCGAAGAAGGGGTTCTCAAAGTGCTGGAAAGTCGAGATGCTAAAAAAATCAGACCGGAAACCATGACTCACTTTCAAGATAGTTTGTCGAAAAACCAAGACTTAGCTAGACTTCTGGCTCAGTGACCGTCTATTTAAACAAAGAGGAAGTGCTAACAATGCACAAAGACTTGATAGAGAAGTTTGGTGGTGCTCACGGACTGTTTAACGAAGGCTTGCTTGAAGCGGCTCTATACAGGCCACAATCGGGATATTACAAAGATCTTTTGGAGAAGGCGGCGGCTTTGCTTGAAAGCTTGGCGATGAATCATCCTTTTGTAGATGGAAATAAACGAATTGCTTTCTTTGCCACCGATACTTTTTTGCGTTTAAACGGCTATTTCCTAGAGCAGAATGGACTTGCTGCTCATGAACATTGGATGAACTTATTTGCTGAAGGGAATTTCAACTTCGAGCATTTGCTCATTTGGATTAGGGCACAAAGTCAGGCACTGGCGAAGACAATTCCTGAAAACTAAGCCTCTCTTCCCTCTTCTTTTCCGTTATGCTTTTTCTATGATCTTATTTCTCGGCGCTCTGCTCGGTTTCATCTCAGTAGCCTTTGGGGCATATTCAGAACATGGCCTCCAGCCCAAAGTAAGCGCCGAGATCTTCCGCCAAGTGATGACTGGTGTGCGTTACAACCAAGTTCACGCTGTGGTAGTCTCAGCTCTTGGTCTATTTTTACTACTCTCTCCCGACAAAAATCTACTCTGGTTCAATGTGGCCGGCTATGGCTTGGTGATCGGGACAATGCTTTTCAGTTTTAGTATCTACGCTGCGGCCATGCTCGCTAATCCGGAGATTACGCGTTTGGCTCCTATCGGCGGGATCACGATCATGGTGGCTTGGTTGGTTTTGGCTTATTGTGGATTGCGGGGTTTAGGCTAGGATCTTTTTTATTTGTGAAGAAGAAAGCAGTCAAGAAGGAGAATTTGCCAGAGAAGATTTGCGTGACTTGCCTTCGGCCTTTTAGCTGGCGGAAGAAGTGGGAGCGCTGCTGGGATGAGGTAAAGTATTGTTCTGATCGATGCAAGCGGGGAGCAAAGTAGTAGTGTAGAGACATCTTTGGATTTTTATAGTTATCAATCTACCAATTATCAAAAAACCTTTTTGTATGCCAGCTTGTCTCTATTTTGCTTTTAAACTTCCCAGCTAGCGGAGTAGCCATTTCGATCAAAAGAGCATTATCAGCAGGGCTGTATCCCAAGTCTCTATTTCTAATGATTTCTTTTAGCTTATCCTCAATCACTTTATATAGCTTTTCTTCTGCTATAGATTTCAGTTCTTCTTCGCTAAACCCATCATAATCCGCAGTATTCTTTTCATGATAAGCTTTCATCACTTTTTCTTCAGTTTTGGTTTTTACTCTTTCCAAGCGATCGCTAGTAATACCAAGCTCTTTCAAAATAATTAAACTGGCCAACATCGGTCTTAGATCATCTTTAAGTTTGTATTTAAATTTTTGAATATAATTTAAGCGACCAACGAAAGCATGCAAGCAATAATCGCCAAGGGCTTTTGCCGCTTTCGCTTCTTTGCAAGTGTGGTTTTCATATTTTTTTAAAGAACCTAAAATCATCAATAAATCAGTTAAACCATTTTCCAGCGCCGTAGAAGATTCAAAGTGAAACATACAGTGCAAAATATGATTTTTTATAGCTGGTGAAATTTCTTCAACCGAAAAATATTTGGAAAAATCAGCAGGGGGAATTTCAGCCATCTCATTAGGAGAAATTTTTAGCGGAACGAAATAATAAGAAAATTGAAAATTATCTTGCTTTGGAAAGTTTGTGAAGAGTTCTTCATTTTTTCCCGAAATTTTCGCTTTCTCACTTTTAGAATCGGGGTATTTTGCCCGTGCCCTAAACAGAGGAGGAAGGCTGAAGATCGTTTTGTCATAGGAGCTTATCAGGCCTCTCGATTCATCGATTCGGGCTCCCCTAAGATCAGTGAATTGATCGGTTTGACAATTGATAAACTTTGCTACCGTTAGATTGGCTCTCCGAAAATCTACTCCTTTTAAATTGCAATTTTCAAATATTACTTCTTTTAAATCAGATTCAAGGAAAGAAGAGTTTTCAAAATTTAAACCATTAAACCCCATAGGTTCTGAGCACAAGGCGGAAAAGTCAGAATTTCTAAAATCTCTTTTTCCATTGCGAATACTTTTTTGGAGATCGTAAAATGACATTTTTTGTCTTTCTACTCTCTCCTGAGGAGAACAGCTGATCTTAGGCTTTTCGACCTTATTTATCGATCTTTTTTCGACAGAAAGAATTCTGGGCAGACCTAAGGGCGTGGGATAGAAATATCTTTGAATTTTCATGAGTCAGAAAAAATTAGCACAAAAGTATTTACTTGTCAAGGAATTTGCCGGAGAAGGTTTGCGTGACTTGCCTTCGGCCTTTTGTTTGGCGGAAGAAGTGGGAGCGGTGCTGGGATGAGGTAAAGTATTGTTCTGAGCGGTGTAAGCGGGGAGCGAAGTAGTAAGGTTGAGATTATTTCAAGGAAACGCAGAATAAGTCTATTGAGGGAGTTTGAGGGGGAGAACATACAATTAAGCTTTTTACTAGTTAAGGCGATGGAGCTTCTGGGTAGGTGTTTAATACTACTTTGAGAGCTGAGATGAAAAGCAACTACGAGAATAGCAAAGAAGTGCAAAAAGATGAAAGTTTCAAGGGCACATTAATTGTTATCTCTTTAATTATAATTTTTTTAGTTGGACTTCTAAATCCTACTTTGTTTCTTATTGTGACATTTTTTTTGGGATACCAATGGGTATTTCCTTTACATTTCAACTTTTGGGAAATCATAAAGAATTTCCAATTCCATTTCTACTTTTGGGAAATCCTAAAGAATTTCCAATTCCATATTATATCTTCTTCTTAATTTCCTTGGGGCTTTGTGTCCTGAATTGGTTTTTTGGAAGTGAACTCATAAATATTCTCAAGGACATGCCTGGCCTTCCTGGTTGGAGTTCCATTGGGTCCATTGGCCCTGGCTATTCATTGCTAGCAACTTACTTTGCGCTTGTAGCCACTTCTTATTCTTTTGTTTTTGCACCTATTTTAAGAATGGTCTTTCAAGCTCTCTGCCTTATTCTCGGCTGGATTGCACCACCAAAAGAAATAAAGATCGAAAAACCAAGTTCATCACCAACTTCTTCGTCTGTAGACAAAACTCCATCTCCGAAAAACAACCCTAGTAATAAGAAAGTTGTAGGTAATGAAAGTTCAAAGGTAACGCAACCGAAAGAACCCGCCGACAATCAAACTAAGCAAGCTGAACAAAAAATATTAAACGATCCCTTCAACAGCACGAATGATCTTTCAGTCGAAACAATTAAATCTGCTCAACAAAAACTTGTTAGCACCGAAAAAGCCGAATTTAAAGAAACAAATGCTAACCCAAATAGTGAAACATCTTCCATCAAAACTAAGGGATTAGCGGAACAAGCTAATCAAGCTTTTGAAGATGTAAGTAAAGACGTAGACGAGATAACCAATACTTTAAGAGAGCTAGGCGACCCTGAACTGGTTTCCCAAATCGCGCAAATCGAAAAAATTCTCATAAATAAAAGAAACCGATCTGCTCATTTTGTATTTATGGTTAGGCAGTCTTATAATTGCACCTGCGCTGTGTCTGAATCACAAGTCTATGACCTGAAAGGTAAACCTGAGATAGAAGTTGCTCACATTTATCCAAAGTCATTAAACGGCAGTGATGACCCAAGAAATGGAATTTGCCTCAGTCGCTTTTATCATTGGGCCTTCGACCGTGGTCTCTTCTCCCTAACTGACGATCATCGAGTTTTGGTTCACCCCAAGGTTGCCAGTGTAGCCCTAACGAAATATTCAGGGAAGCGAATCTTCCTACCCTCAAATAAAGATGTTTGGCCAAATGAAATTTACTTATCTGCTCACAGAAAACTACATGGATTTGATTCGATCCCAACAACATTTCCCACGTTTCACTTCTGAAACCGTCTACACACAATTAACCCAGAAGCCAAAAACGGGTAGATAACCTGAAGAACAGAAAACGGGCACTTTCAACCGCTTCCCGCATTCTCTTATATAATCCTAATAACAGACTCTATAGAGGAGTTGACAATAAAACCATGTTCGAGAGATTTACCGAAAAAGCCATAAAAGTCATCATGCTCGCCCAAGAAGAAGCGCGCCGCCTAGGCCACAACTTCGTCGGCACTGAGCAAATCCTCCTCGGACTGATCGGCGAAGGCACAGGCATAGCCGCCAAAACCCTCAAGCAAATGGGCGTTAACCTCAAAGACGCTCGCGTCGAAGTCGAAAAAATAATCGGCCGTGGCTCAGGCTTCGTCGCCGTCGAGATCCCCTTCACCCCCCGCGCCAAACGTGTCCTAGAGCTAGCTTGGGATGAAGCAAGACAGCTAGGCCACAACTATATAGGCACAGAACATCTCTTGCTCGGTCTGATCCGTGAAGGCGAAGGCGTAGCTGCCAAAGTCCTAGAGAGTTTAGGCGTAGACATAAGCCGTGTGAGAAGCAATGTCTTGCGTATGCTCAGCGAAAGCGGCGCCGTCAGCGGAGCAGGCGTAGGATCAGGCTCAGGTAGTGGCTCGGGCCCATCTGCTAGCCGCTCCAAAACACCAACCCTTGACGAGTTCGGCACTAACCTCACCCAGTCAGCCGCCGAAGGTAAACTGGATCCAGTTGTTGGACGCGAAAACGAAATCGAACGGGTGATCCAAATCCTCGGTCGCCGCACCAAAAACAATCCAGTCCTAATCGGTGAGCCAGGCGTCGGTAAAACAGCCATAGCCGAAGGCCTTGCCCAACGCATCGTAAACGGCGACGCCCCCGATATGCTTCTTGATAAAAGAATCATTCAGCTCGACATCGGTCTCCTAGTGGCCGGCACCAAATACAGGGGAGAATTCGAAGAACGCCTCAAAAAGATCATGGAAGAGATCCGGAGCTCCGGAAATATAGTCTTAGTGATCGATGAGTTGCACACACTAGTGGGAGCTGGAGCAGCAGAGGGCGCGATCGATGCCGCCAATATTCTTAAACCAGTACTCTCTCGTGGCGAATTGCGCTGTATAGGAGCGACGACGCTTGAAGAGTATAGAAAGCACATTGAGAAAGATTCGGCTCTAGAGAGGCGTTTTCAGCCCGTTAATATCGGCGAACCGACTATAGAGCAGACGATCGAGATCTTGAATGGACTCAGAGATCGTTACGAACAACATCACAACCTTGTGATCGAAGATGAGGCGCTCTATGCAGCCGCTACTCTTGCCGAGCGTTATATCAGTGATAGATTCCTCCCAGATAAAGCCGTCGATTTGATCGATGAAGCCGGTTCTTTTGTCAGACTAAAAGTGCACTCACTGCCACCAGAAGGCAAAGAGATGGAAAAGAAGCTCAATCAAGTGCGTCGCGATAAAGAAAATGCGATTCGCGAACAAGACTTCGAGAAAGCAGCTTCACTCAGAGACGAAGAAACCAAATATCTCGACGAACTCGATGAGCTCCGTAAGCGCCTTCGCGAAGAAGCGATCAATGAAGAAGTGCCTTTGGTGGTAACTGCTGCTGATATCGCGACAGTTGTCAGCCGTTGGACTGGGATTCCCGTTGGTGAGCTCACGGAAACCGAGTCAGACAAGCTCCAGCACATGGAAGACATCTTGCACAAGCGAGTAGTCGGCCAAGAACAAGCAATCAGAGCGATCAGCCAAGCGATCAGACGGGCACGCGTCGGCCTCAAAAACCCTAACCGCCCGATCGGAAACTTTATCTTTGCTGGTCCTACTGGGGTTGGGAAGACTGAGCTAGCCAAATCTTTAGCGGCTTTCTTCTTCGGTACTGAAGAAGCGATCATCAGAGTCGATATGTCTGAGTTCATGGAAAGGCACACCACCAGCCGTCTAATCGGTTCACCTCCTGGCTATGTTGGCTATGGTGAGGGCGGTGAGTTGACTGAGCGGGTAAGACGTCGGCCTTATTCTGTGGTGCTCTTTGATGAGATTGAAAAAGCCCACCCAGACGTCTTCAACGTGCTTTTGCAAGTCCTAGATGATGGCCGACTGACTGATTCCCGTGGTCGGGTGGTCAATTTCAAGAATACAATCATCATCATGACCTCAAACGTGGGGGCTAGGTCTATCGAGTCAGATAAATCTTTTGGTTTTGCTGCGGAAGATGAAGGCAACTCCGATAAGCGCTACAAGCGTATGCAGGCCAAGCTGATGGAAGAAATGAAGCGGACTTTCCGCCCTGAGTTCTTGAACCGGGTCGATGACATCATCATTTTCCACAGGCTAAATCAAGATCACCTCTTGCATATCTTTGATCTGATGGTGACGGACTTGGTGAAGAGACTAGAAGGTAAAGAGATTCACTTTGAGATCACATCTGAAGCGAAGCTGTATCTCTGCATGGAATCACAGCGTTCCGATCGCCCGGGTATTGGTTTGCAGACAGAAGGAAATCAGATCATTTCGCGTGATGGAGCTCGTCCATTGTCGCGGGTGATTCAGCGTGAGTTGGAAAATCCGCTTGCCGAAAAGATCCTGAGCAAAGCTATTCAGCCTGGAGACACTGTCAAATGCTATCTGGAGAAAGAAAACGATATAGAGAAGCTAATTATCGTCAAAGACGAAAAGACGCCCAAGAGAGCCACCAAAAAGCCCCCCGCTGACAAAGTGGAACCGGAGCTTAGTAAGAGTCCTACTTAGACAAGGCTAAGCCTTGACCTTAGTGAGAGGAAACATTGATCTGGTTCTTGGGATGATCTTCTACTTCCCTTCAAAATTCTAAAGAGGGTTGGGCTCACTTGCGGTTAGAGAAATTAATTAACTTAAGGGGCAAGCCCCTTAACAACCCCATGAAGCAAAGGGAAGGTAAAACATTGATCTGGTTCTTGGAATGATCTTCTACTTCCCTTCAAAATTCTAAGGGGGGTTTGGGCTCACTTGCGGTTAGAGAAGTTACTTAACTTAAGGTGCAAGCCCCTTAAACAACCCCACGAAGCAAAGGGTAGATAAAACATTGATCTGTTTCTCGGGGCAATTTTCACCTCCTCACAAGATCAAGGGGGACACTCCGAATGGATGAAATATTAGCCTTGGGGGTTTTTTAAAAAGCGCTTCCGAGCTCGATACTCAGTAGGCGAAAGTAAAGGCAAAAAAGCACTTAAACCAGGATACTCAGACTTAGGGATATTTTTATTTAGGTTATAGACAGTCTCGATGCTGCTTGGCTCGACCAGATAGACCTCATGATAAATACTCAAATCCTTCCAAGACTCACTCCCACTCTCCATCTCCTTCCACCAAGCCAAATGCTCCCGACTTTTGGTAGCCCAAGCCTCTAGATGAGCAAACGACTCCCAATATTGGATGAGACCAGCATGATTGGCCGAAAAAAGAAAATACTCTGTCTTGTGCAGCTTCCATTCATTCTCAGCCGACTTAGTTGAGTTTTCGATTTGTTTGGTGTAACGGAGAAAATCAAAGAAGCCCTTGATGCTATGCCAAAAAAACCCAAGCTTTATAATTGCTATCTTGTCGGTTTCAAGGCCACTCAGATCGGCACTAAAACGATCGAAGGGAAGCTCTTGTTTTGGGGAATCATTCATTGCAGGCCATACTAGCACTAGATACAGTCAGCGACAGACCGGGCTTTGCTCTTAGTTTACCGGGCGAGAAAGGCTCTATTGTGCACTTTGAGTCTTTTCAAAGCGATCCGGCTGAACGTGACCGCCAATGGCTTTCTGGGATGACAGACAAACTCGTTTTAGCCCTAGAAGCTCAGGGTAAAAATTTGGCCGACATTGAGCTAATAGCTTACTGTGCTGGTCCAGGGGGCTTTTCGGCTATCAGATGCGCTGTGATCTTTGTTCGTTTCATGCGTTTATTGCAGCCTAGATTGCGTTTGTTTGAGCAAAATCATCTTTTACTTTTTCGGGATTTTTTAGGATTAAGAGATGAGATCGTTTTGCTGAAGCAGGGGAGTTCATATTATTTATCTGAAAACGATACTGAACTTGCTGTTTGCCCAAAGCCTGAAGATGAACAGAGGGTCTATGACATAGCTGACTATCCAGATTTTGAAAGCACAAAGCTGATGCTGGAAAACTTTGGCCGCGAGATCTTAGCGAATGAAGAGATCCTGCCGCATTATCTGAGAGAGCCAAAGTTAGGGATTGCCAAGAAAAAAGAAATCAAACATTGAACTTGAATTCGATCACGTCATCAGCTTTGACTATATATTCTTTTCCCTCTAGACGAAGGCGACCAGCTTCTCGGGCCGCTATCTTGGTTCCATAATGAACAAAATCGGCACAAGAGAGTACCTCAGCCTTGATAAAACCTCGCTCAAAATCTGTATGAATGGCTCCAGCCGCCTGCGGAGCAGTAGAACCGACCGGTATAGTCCAAGCCCTAGTCTCTTGTTGGCCTGTGGTGTAATAGCTCATTAAACCTAGGAGAGCAAAGATCGCTTGGATCAATTCATCGACACCAGATCTTTTGAGACCGACTGATTCCATGTACTCTTGGGCGTCTACAGTTGAAAAACCGGCAAGTTCAGCCTCTAACTGTGCAGAGATCGGAATGACTTTATTTTGTCCAAACTTTTCGACTAACTTTAAATAATTTTCATTTTTTTCAGGATGTTCAAGCTCATCTTCTTTTAAGTTAGCAGCATAGATCAAAGGCTTGAGCGTGAGAAGACTGAGATGCTTAAGTAACTGTTTTTCTTCAAGCTCTAGCTGAATCACTTGGGCCGCTTCATAGCTGGGGATCAGTCTTTTCAGCAGTTCATGTTCTTGGACTATTTCTTTTTCGGCTGTTTTTAAACCCTTCTCCAAGCGAGGCAAGCGCTTTTGCATGACTGTGAGATCGGCTAGCAGCAGCTCTAGATGAATAGTCTCAGCGTCTCTTAGAGCATGAACAGATCCGTCGACGTGATGGACATTTTCATCTTCGAAACATCTCAGTACCTGAACTAGGGCAGCCACTTCGCGGATATGACTGAGAAACTGATTGCCGAGGCCAGCTCCTTCACTAGCGCCTTTTACTATTCCGGCTATATCGACTAGCTCTAAGATTGCTGGAATTATTTTCAATGACTGAGAGAGCTTAGAGAGCTTAGCTAGTTTTTCATCGGGTACATTGACTATGCCGACATTGGGATCGATTGTGCAAAAAGGGAAGTTAGCGGCTTCGGCTTTGCGTGATTTGGTGAGGGCATTGAAGAGGGTTGACTTACCGACATTGGGTAGTCCGACTATTCCGGCTTGTAACATCAAGTCATTTTAAATCAAGACGACTCATAATTCTATACATAGAACTAGGCTTACTAAAAACTCTGAATGAAAATTCATTCTGTTCGATATAATGAAAGTTGTTCGAATGACTGCAAAGTTATGGATTTAGCGGCCTCTACTATCTACTTCTAGATATTTAGAAAGAAAGAGATAGAGGGGGTTGACAAGTGATGTTCGTTTGGTCTATCATAAAACTTCTGGACAAAAAAACCAGACAGAAGCCTGAAAACAGATAAGACAGCCAAGAACGTCAAAAACTTTGAGCAAGAGAAGAGGTCCTAGTGTGGATCTCGTGAGAAATAAACTCTCATAGATTTATTAGAGTTTGATCCTGGCTCAGGACGAACGCTGGCGGTACGCTTAACACATGCAAGTCGCACGGGTAGTAATACCAGTGGCGCACGGGTGAGTAAAGCATAGGAATCTACTTCTTGATGGGGGATAGCTCGGGGAAACTCGAATTAATACCGCATAATGCCTACGGGTGAAAGCAGCAATGCGTCAAGAAATGAGCCTGTGTCCGATTAGCTAGTTGGTAGGGTAAAAGCCTACCAAGGCGACGATCGGTAGCTGGTCTGAGAGGACGATCAGCCACAATGGAACTGAGACACGGTCCATACTCCTACGGGAGGCAGCAGTGGGGAATTTTCCGCAATGGGCGAAAGCCTGACGGAGCGATACCGCGTGTCGGATGAAGGCCTTAGGGTTGTAAACGACTGTCGACGGGGAAGAAAAAAATGACGGTACCCGTAAAGGAA
>JBGSRC010000006.1:0-50074 GCA_041737745.1 Candidatus Caenarcanales bacterium | reverse complement strand
TTTTGAGAAGAGGCAAAAGAACTAAGCACCTCATTGAAAATAAACTCCCATCACCAACAGCAAAAAGCCAAACGCTAAGAGCGAACAAAAGGCTTGCTAGAACTACCCTGCTCAACCCTCAGAGGAGCAATGCGCGTATTTAAGAACTGCCTAAATTCATCTCGATATTGTGGATGACTGAGCGCATAGTCCACGATAGTCTGCAAATAACCCTGCGGTTCTCCCGTGTCATAACGAGTCCCCTCAAAGTCAAGCGCTAACACTCTGTCTTTACTGGCCAACTCATTAATCACATCAGTCTGATAAAACTCCCCAATCCCCTTTTTCTTCGCTCTTAAATCCTCAATCAAACCAAAAACCTCTGGCGTGAACAAATAACGCCCCAAAGAAACCAAACTAGAAGGCTCAGAACCAGCCTTGGGCTTCTCAACTATTCCTCTCACCCGAAAAACATTGTCGCCAGTCTGACCAAAAGGATCGATCACCCCATAACGCGAAACATCTTCACCAGCCAAATCTTTCACCGCCAAAACGCTCTTGCCACTGTCTCTATAGACCTGAATGAGCTGTTTAGATAAAGGAGTCTGAGCAAAGACTAGATCGTCAGGGAAAGCCACCACAAAAGGACTAGAACCCGTAAAGCATTGCGCGAGCGATAGAGCATCGGCTGTCCCGAGCATCTCTTTTTGCCGAACGAACTGGATCCGAGCCGAGCAAGGCTTGATTTTCTCTAACTTGCTAGAAGAACCAGAAAAAGCCCGCTCCAATTCATACTCGCGATCAAAATAATCTTCAAGGCTCTTTTTGCGCCGCGAGGTGATGATCAAAATGTCCTCGATCCCAGAATCGATCATCTCTCGGACGATGAAATCTATGACAGGTGTGTCGATCAGTGGAAAGATTTCTTTGGGGATCGATTTGGTAGCTGGCAAAAAACGAGAACCGTAACCGGCTGCAAGGATCACTCCCCGTACATTTGCTCCGATATTTGCTGAAATGGTTGAAAAAGAGTTTTCCTTTGGCATTCTTCGTTTGCTCCCACCTATAGTTCCATCTTACCCACGTCACAATGTTTTCTAAAGGTTTTGCTAACTTAAAACTCACTAACTGAACATTAATTTTTCTTAAGCCAAATCTCAAACTCTTTGCACGCTCATCAAAACTGGAATCCCGCTAAGCACTAGAATTATCGGTATCACTTTGAAATGACTCTAAATTTAGACAAACAACTTCTTGGCCAATTCACCCTCAGCCTCTCGGCTCTGGTTTACTATTCGCTCTTTGTCCCTCAGCTTTGGCTGAATCTCAGACGCAAGAGCATTGAGGGTTTGAGTTTTTTGATGCACTCAATTATTTTTGCCGGCTATCTTTTCGATCTCGGCTATGGCTTTAGTTTCTCACTGCCCTGGCAATATCGCAGCATCTCGCTGGTTGGCTCTTGTTTTTTGCTCTTTCAGCATTATCAGTTTTTCCGTTATGGCACCAAGCGATTTCACTTCTTGCTCTCTACTGGCGCTCTGGTGGGGATCGGAGCAATCAGCTTTCTAGCTAATTATAAAGACAACAGCGCTCTGGCCGAAATCTTAGGGTTTGCCGCTCACGCTTGCTGGCTCAGCTATCTGGCGCCGCAGGCTTGGCTCAACTATTGCAAAAAAGATACCTCTGGTTTGAGTCCAGTCTTCATCTCGCTAGGACTGTTTGCCGCAATACTGGACCTAGTCTCTGGTTGGGCTTTGGCTTGGCCTCTACCCAGTCTAGTCGGTCCTCCGTTCAGCATTCTCACAAAGAGTCTGGTTTTGGCTCAGGTGTTTTGGTATCAGTCGAAGAAGCCAATACTTTCCCTGCCGGCTTAGAGACAATTCCCATCAAAAAAGCGGGCAAGCCACGCAGGTTGGAAATACTGTGCTCAGATCGTTTATAGAGTGCTGTCATCAAGAGCGGTTTAAAGATCTCGTTGAATGGAATGCCACAGAGCAGGCCTAGGATCTCTCTGAGCATTCCCGCGGCTTCTGCTGCTTGTGGGTGAAGGCGCGTCAGACTTCTGGCAAAAGGGGTAAGCATACGAGCCGATAGGCTGACTGGCAACCAGTAACCCAGCAAGTTGCTGGGGATCCGAACTACATTCATCGCCGCTAAAGCTCTGTATTTATCGGTGGAGATCGTTGGGTCTGCTGCCATTTGGCGATTTTGGATCCAGGTATAAATACAGTCACCAAAAGTCCCAACCATAAAGCTGAACAAAAGCAGCTTGGTCTTGAGCATCCTATCAATCAGTCCCTTTGGGAGAGCCCAGGAGCTGCTAGTCGTCGATCCAGAAGCAAAAAGTTTCTTCTCAGTTGCTTGGGGCCTAAAAAAGTTTTTAGGTACAAGATGAACTGGTCTTAATCCTGACCCGAGATACTGTGTCGTGGAGGTTCTGTCGAAGGCGAAAACGCCAATTTTTTCATTCAAATTCAAAGCTATCTTCCCTTCGCTAGCATTATCTAGAGCAGGTTATACGGGTTGTCTCTTCGAGACGTCTCAGCCGGTTCGCCAGCACCCCAATAGATATATTAGCAGGATCTGAAAATAAAAATACACTCATATACACTTCAAAAAGGGAACTAAAGTGCATTGAATGATTGAGTTTACCAATCACAAGATCTAGAATAGAAAAAATGGATAGAAAGCCTGACTTTTTCAAGTCATCTCCAAAAGCTAAAAATCTACTCCAAAAATCTAATTTCTAATAATTCATAAATCACCAACCTCAAAATGGAGAAAATTTCTTAAATGTCCCGCATCGCCGTTGAAGACACAGCTCTAATCGAAGAGCAGCTTGATTCATTATTGCTCGACGAAGAGCTTAAAGCCGTCGAAGTCGAAGAACAAGAAGCTGAGGCCGAAGAGGTCGAAGTAGTTGAAGAATCGCCGCTCACCGAAGACTCGGTAAAGCTTTACTTGCGGGAGATAGGGAGAGTCGGCCTATTAGACGCTCAGCAAGAAATAGAACTAGCTCGCCGGATCAAAGAAGGTGACGACAATGCTAAGCGCACTCTTGTACGTCACAACTTGCGCCTAGTGGTCAGCATTGCCAAAAAATACATCAATCGTGGCTTGCCTTTTCTCGATTTGATTCAAGAAGGAAACCTTGGCTTGATCAGAGCAGCCGAAAAGTTTGACCATACTCGTGGTTTTAAATTCTCTACTTATGCCACTTGGTGGATTCGTCAAGGGATCACCAGAGCGCTCTCTGACAAATCGCGTACAGTGCGTATACCTGTGCACATGGTGGAAACCATTCAGCGCGTAAAGAACGTCGCTCGCCAAGCGGCTATGGAACTTGGACGACGCCCAACAGTTCAAGAACTAGCGGCTATCTTGCAGATCACTGCCGAAAAGCTCGGGGAAGTGATGGCGGCCATGCGTACACCGGTCTCCTTGCACTCACCGATCGGCAACGAAGACGAAGGGACTTTAGAAGAGTTCATTTCTGACACTGTTCATGCTGGCCCAGACCAAGACGCTACCGACAGACTGCTCCGCAAGGATCTTTTAAATTTCCTCGACAAGACCCTCACTCCCAAAGAAAAGGCTGTTGTTGTCTTACGTTATGGTCTCGATGAGACTGGCGAGCCGAGGACTCTTGAGGAAGTCGGAGAGATCTTGGATATTACTAGAGAGCGTGTCAGACAGCTTGAGGCAAGAGCGCTTAAGAAGCTCCGTGAGACCCGTCATCCTGAGATGTACGATTATCTCTGCTAACCCCGTAGGGCAAGTGTGCTGTTTAACCTGAATAGACCTGTCCCCCCCTAGGGGCTAAGACCCTTTAGGAACTCTAAAAATTAGCGGGGTTTGGGGCGGCCGCCCCACAATTTTTGGTTGTGATCACTGTAAGCTGGGGAGATAATCTTGATGGGGGCTAAAGCCCTGCAAAAAATTCTCAAGGGCAAATATTAATGTTTGTTTACAAGTTGCTTCGAGATAGCGATCCGTGATAATATAATCTTAGTATTGGGTTTTTATCACATGAGCAATTTAACCGTTAGTCCTAAAACTACACAATTTTTACCAACAAAATCCGTCTTCAAAAGCGCTAAAGGAGAAAAGAATGAAGGCGAAAATACCAGACTGGAGCAAGCCAAAGCAAAATTAGAACAAGGCAAGAAAATTCTGAAAAATAATTTCTTCGAACCGATCAAAAATTTTTTCAAGTCGGCTCTAGATTGGTTCAAAGGTCTATTTGGCGGCATTGGCAAACAAGACCTCTCCAGCACACTGAAAAGTATTGATAAAAAACAATTAGTTGATGCTGGTGCAACAGATGGCCAAGCAACTGATATCCTCAACGCAATTTCTAGGGCTCAAGAGAATATGATTCCAAAAGCGGCCTAGACTCAAACCTTGGCATAACGCTTGCTCCGCTGAATACTGCTCGCAGGTCTCTTAGGCTGATAAGCGATCATGTCGCTCAATTTCAAGCCGAGTAAAATGCAAAAAAAACCGAGCATCAAAGCCCCAGCAAAAACAAAAGAAAAGACAATAAGATCATTCATCGATAGCTGTGCCTAAAAATCTGAAGAGGGAATCTAGAAATACTAAGAAGCAAGAAGATGTCTTTTAGTGTCCTAAGCCCTCAGTAAGATTTCATTGCATTATAGTTATGATGATCAGCGAAGACAAGCAAAAACTAAAAAAAGCCAAACTAATTTCCGCAAAGCGAGCAAAAGCCCTCCTACTACGGTCGTCTTTCAAATTGAGCATAATTTTCAGTGCATTCATGCTTTGATAAAATCCTTTCTATTTAGCTAAGTCGATGGCTGTGCTTTATTCAGCGATATCTGAAAAACTTATAACCATTCTTCGCGAGGAGGATCCAAAGAATCCCCCAAAGCGCCCAAATTGCTAGAACTATCGGAAAGAGAACTAGGCAAAACGGGCTTGATCCGCTCCGCTTTTGGCTCGTCAGAGCCCGAAGGAATGAAAGCTGTACTGGCTCTATTTTGCGCCGAAGGCAAATTATCGAAGCCACGAGGAGTGAGGTTGAGCTCAGAAACATTTGGTTGTGGAAACTGAGCAGCATTGGTGGCAACCTGCCCAAGCGGGGCAAGCGCTCCTAGCGATCCGTTGGGCTGCAGGCCAGCAAAGAGAGCCCCGAAAGTATTGGCTGTGTCAGCTAGGGGAGCTCCTAGATTCTGACCAGCCGTCAAACCAGCCTGTTCAGGAGCAAGGGCGCGCGCATAAGTCTGAGCAAAGTCATTTGAGGTGAGCACAGATTGCCGCTCGCTGACAGCCGCCTTGAAAGATTTCCCAATCGTGTTTTCCGCAAAACCACGCAAATAACTGAACATCCAAACACCCATGAAGATAATCAAGGCAAAAACAGCCAAACTCTTCAAGCCAAATTTAGTGGCTTCCTCCTGCACCTGCGTGGTAGCCTGGACGATCCCCACTACTAGACCGATCAGAGCAGCCACCAAGACCACAGGCCCCGAGACGATGATGATCGTCATGATCCCCTCGCGCAAAAGCCCCAACATCCAGTTCATACGAAGCTCTCCACAAGACCTTTGATCACCAGCGCCCAACCATCAACGGCCACGAAGATCATCAGTTTGAAGGGCAGAGAAATCACCGTAGGGCTCAAAGTCATCATCCCCAAGGCCATCACGATATTTGAGACGATCAAATCAATCACCAAAAACGGAATGAAAAGCATAAAACCGAGTGAAAAAGCAATCCTGAGCTCAGTCAAAATATGAGCCGAAACCAATTCAAAAAACCCAATGTCCGCTGCACTCTCCGGTAGCGCTTTCTCTTCGAGATCGTAGAAAAACTTGACATCACGAGCATCTACCTGCTCAATCATGCGAGCGCGCAAAGGCACATAAGCTCTAGTCATCGCCTCACCCACCGAGATCTTCTTGGCAGCAAGCGGCGCGAGAGCAACACGATTCATCTCCTCAAAGCTCTTACCCATCACTAGAAAGGTGAGCATCAGTGAAAGCCCAGTAAGGACGAGGTTAGGAGGGGTTTGCTGCAGCTGAATAGCCTGTCTAACCAAGAAAATCACAATCACTATCCGCAAAAAAGGTGTGCATGTCACGAAAATGAGCGGCACAAAACCAAGCACCACCAAAAAGCTGAGAAACTGCAAGGTCGGATCGGCGTTAATCGGTAAAAGACTGTCTATATACTGTGGGTTCACGCCTTTTTAGTTCCTATAAATTCCAGTATACGCCCTAGATAGGATGCTTGGGAAGAAGTGGGAATTCCCAGAGTAGGCAAATCCAGTGCTTCCAATTCATCTGGCCCAAAACTATGCAGAAGCTCTATGGCATTTGGGGCTAAACCGAGCAAAAAAAACTTACCCTTTGAGCACTCGACTATCAGTAAACTATGATTTGGCGTCAAAAAAAGCGAATCGATAACCCGTCCATAAGAACCTGTCCTTGCTCTTTTGGCAAGCAAGCTAGAAAGGTAGAGCAAAGCAAAGAGAAAAGCGAGTAGTAAAAACCACTTGAGAATCTCAAACCCGCTCATCTAGCTGGCTGAGCTTGCTTATTCGGACTTGTATTCTTTTTTTCTGTCACCAAAAAATTCATATTGGCGCGGAGCTCTTGACCAACCTGTTCCACTTGGCTTTGGCTTTCTAAGCGACGTTTGGCCGTCATATAGGGCTTACCGGCTTTATTTTCGAGGATAAAATCACGAGCAAAGCGACCGTCTTTGATCTCAGCCAAGATATTCTTCATTTCCCACTTGGTTTCGTCAGTGATCAGACGCTCGCCACGAGTATAGTCCCCAAACTCAGCGGTATTGGAGATCGAGTGACGCATAGCTGCTAGTCCGCCTTCATAGATCAAATCAACTATGAGTTTCACTTCGTGCACACATTCAAAATAAGCCATCTCCGGTTGATAGCCAGCTTCCACCAAAGTCTCAAAACCGGCTTTGATCAGGGCACTAAGACCACCACAGAGCACGGCTTGCTCGCCGAACAAATCAGTTTCCGTCTCTTCGGCAATGCTGGTCATCATCACGCCAGCTCTGGTTCCACCGATACCGTGGGCATAGGCTAGCGCTTTTTCTTGCGCTTGGCCAGTGCAGTCTTGGGCTATAGCGATCAAGGCGGGGACACCGGCTCCTTGGGTGTAGGCATGGCGTACACGATGGCCAGGGCCTTTGGGGGCGACCAAGAAGACATCTATATCGGCTGGGGGCTGGATTTGGCCATAATGCAGTGAAAAGCCATGGGCAACCAAAAGGCTCTTTCCGGCTTTCAGATTTGGCTTGATAAATTCTTCGTATACTTCGGCATGTTTCTCATCGGGGAGCAAGATCATGATCAGATCGCTTGCTTGCACAGCTTCGGCCACTGGCAAAACGCTAAAGCCGTCTTGGGTCGCTTTTGTCCCGCTCGCTGACTGGGGATAGCTGCCGATGATCACGTTTAGTCCCGAGTCGCGGAGATTCTGGGCGTGAGCGTGGCCTTGGCTACCGTAGCCGATGATGGCGATTTTTTTGCCCTGCAGTGGGGCTAGTGAGGCGTCTGCTTCGTAGTATATTTCTGGCATAGTTTTGATATTCTAGCAATTTATGATTGAGCTATGCTGATCCTTCGTGGAAAGCCTTTACCTGCTGAGTTAGAGCCTTTGCGGCCAATTGATTATGAGCAGCTTTTCGCCAAATATTTTTTGCCAGCTAGACTAGCTCCCATTCGAGCAGAACTTTTAGATCTGGATCGGGAGTGGCCAAGGCTGGCAGAAGCTGAGGCTTTGGCATGTCTCGATGATTTGCATGGGGGGCTTTTTGGGGGGATTTTTCCGGCAGTGAGAAGCAAGCTCACCTATGCGCGGGTGCGATATTCGGCCAGTTTTCATTCTGATGGTTGGGATTTGCGTTTTTCTCAAAATCACTTTTCGGCTAATTTCTCAAATCTTTTTAAGACTTGGCTTCATGAGAATTTTCATGCTTTTTTGCATTTTCACTCGCTCAGACTGAACCCCAGTCAAGCGCAGCGGGTTTTGCAGGTTCCTGCACCGGTTTTGCAGGCTGCTAGCCAGCGTGGGCCACTGGTCTTGCCTGAGTTATTGTTTGCCGAGAAAAATCTTTTGGGGATGATGGACAGGCAGCTCACGAATGCTAGGACTGGCAGTGTTGGGCTGGATAGTTATTATTTGAATGTTGAGATTTTGACTGAAGATTTGACGGAAAAATTATATTTGTTGTTGAAACCGGCTTTTCGTTATCAGCGGAGCTATGCAAGGGCTCAAGATTACATTGAGCGGCGTTTTCGGGGATTGCCACCGGTGCAGGCTTACTTGTGAATGTTCTGGTGCGATCCCTGAAGGTCAATTAATCATTCTTAACCCTGATCGACAATTATATTTTTGTGGTTGATAACCACCCCCGCAGACAAAGAAAAATAGAAGAATAGTTAAAGACTAATAGATGAAAACGACTGAGTTTCCAGACCCTCTCTCCTAGATCCTCTCCAATTGCGAGAGGATCTTTTGCTTTTACGCCTAGCTGTTACTAAACAAGTGGCTTGACTGTTATCTTGACGTTAAGCTAGCATTGCTTACACGTATGACTCCAGCTCTTTCAAGAGTAATTCCAAAAACACCTTTAGTTGGCTTTCCACATGTAGTTCTTGGAGTCGCCTCGCGATACTTGCCTCCTAGCGAGCGAAAAACTGATGAAACAACGCAGCTCCAGATCATTAAAAACCTTGTCGAGAGACGCACTGAAGAAGGTGACCCAACAATTAGTTTTCATCTTGCTGTTCCTTTGACATTTGGTTGATGGAGTCAAGTTACCTTGTCTATATCCAAAACAAAAGAACATTGAACTCGAGGCTTTAACATCATATTCAATGCTAATATTCGTTTTGGTATTCCCTAACCAAATTAACAATGAAAAGATTTTTGGTAATTGCTCTTTTAACTGTTTCTTCTTTGGCTTCGCTTGCCAACACTTGTAACTATCCTGACGATAGGGCTAGCGATGGTTCAAGATGTGGCGGAAGAGCTTCCTCAGAAAGACCTGGCGGAAGATAAAAAATTTAAGATGGGGGACGACAGTCCCCCAAATTCCTTCTTGATTTTTAAAGTAATGTTTTGACAGAAACTAATTTAAGCCGCCGCCTTAAATGCACTATCAGGAGCGATGTTATTACCTCGCTTCTCAGTCCGATCCAGCCAGGAAGTAACACCCTTAGCTAGACCCGGCGAATTGGCTTGCCGCTCGATGGTCTTCAATTGATCTTCCTGCTGAACTTCTTTGTCGTCTTTAGCCCCGGGCATTTTGAGCCCAAAGGCACCCAAGAGCTTGCCGGCCCAATCCATCCCAAGCGAGACAGCATGCCCACCGACAGCGTAAAATCTAAAAGGTTTCGATCTTTATCATGCTCTAAAGCTCTTCTTGAGTGGAGGAGAGGAGGCAAATTCTGTTACCTTTAAGCTTACTCAGTTTAGTAGACCGAAGAGGCATCACCACTATGTTACGGTAGCAAAAGATTCAAGTAGTGAGACTCTTACTATTAAGTATCATGATAATGAAATCAAGCTCGCTGGGCCGAAAATAGATGTTTTGTATAAGATCTACCCCGATGGTGAGGTGAGCTTGTTGGAGAATAAATCAGTCTATGGTGAGCTTGTTAGATCCTTAAATTCTGGAATTGAAAGAGGTAAGATTCCAGAATTTTTAAGAGATCATATCATTGGTAGCATTCTAGCCACACTTGCACAAAAGTCATCTAAGCAGCCCAGTCCTAATCCTCCAACGATCATTTACCAAGATCGAAGCGATCAGACACCAAAAACGATTAGAAGGCAAATTCCGAGCCAAGAAGGTCTAAGCCCTGAGCAGATCGAGGCCAGAAGGATCTTAATTCAAGGTATCTACGCTAAGAGCCTTACTCAATGAAGGGGGAGTTTGAGGTAGCCAACTCTCATCAAAGCTAATTCTCTATTCGCAAGTAAGGCTAAGACTCTCTTATTACTGAGGCTTCTTTAGAGGTGTATTGGATCTCCCTAGAGAGCAAGGAAAAAAATTATCCCAATAAGCAAATTAAAGTGAAGAGCCTATTGCGTTAAGCTTCATGCTTTGCGATCAGATAAGGCTTGATTATGGTTTTTATGATGCGCTAGTATTTGCCAATACGCGTTAGCTTGGTTTTTTAATGGTAAATAGCCCAACAGAAATTTACAAAACCCCCTTAGTCGGCTTTCCTCATGTAGTTCTTGGAGTCGCCTCGCGATACTTGCCTCCTAGCGAGCGAAAAACTGATGAAACAACGCAGCTCCAGATCATTAAAAACCTTGTCGAGAGACGCACTGAAGAAGGTGACCCAGCAATTAGTTTTCATCTTGCTGTTCCTTATAGCGGAGAGTGGGAGGAAGAAGCACTCAGTGCAGAGAATCTAAATAGCGGGAACCCGCAACCATCTAGTGACAGAAAGTTTGTTGAAGCAAACAAGAAGTATCTGGCTGGAATGTATCTCAGCGGAGCGAATCTCAGAGGAGCCAATCTCTATGGTGTAGATCTTAAAGGAGCAAATCTCTGGAGAGCGAATCTCCAAAGAGCAAATCTCAGGAAAGCAAATCTGCAAGGAGTTAGGCTGGGACTAGCAAATCTCCGTAAAGCAAATCTCCGTAAAGCAAATCTGCAAAAAGCATTTCTTCAAGGTGCAAATCTCTGGAGAGCAAATCTCAAAGGAGCAAATCTCCAAGGTGCATGTCTCAACAGAGCAAATCTCCAAGAAGCAAAGCTTGGTAAAGCAAATATGCAAGGAGCCAGCCTAGAAGAAGCAGATCTCCGCAAAGCCAATCTCGTTAGGACGAAGCTGCAAGAAGCAAAACTGCAAGAAGCCGATCTGCGCAACGCAATTCTCCGTAAAGCAAATCTCAGTAAAGCAGATCTCATGACGGCAAATCTCCAAGAAGCAGATTTCTGGGGAGCAAATCTTAGCTTTGCAGAATTCATCGGAGTAGATCTCCTTAGAGCAGATCTTCGCAAAACAAATCTCCGCTCAGCATGGTTCTCTGCGGCACAACTCCAACAAGCTAAATTACCTGAGAATTTAGGGGATTTAATTAGTCTGTCTGGGTCAAACCTCTCTGGCCTCAATCTGACCAGGCATCGCGGACTAAATCGAGTAGACACTTTGAGGGCTAGCTTTAAGGGAGCCTCACTTACCTTGGAGCAGATCAGAAACCTTGGGAAGCAAAAGTTTGAGTCCCTAGAACAATATTTCGAAGACCTCAAGAGCTTTGAGGATCCTCGCTTCTTTGAGCTGCTTAAAAGCCAAGGGCTTCTGCCAGAAGAAATCGGTGCGAAGATCATTCTTCATCGCCTCCAGAGAAGCACTCCTAGACATATTCACCTTATTACCATTCAGAGGGTTAGCCCTGAAGAAGTTGAGATTCGCTACTTAGATGATGAATCAAAGATCAACAAAAATTATATTGACTATACGGTGAGGCTTAACTTGAAAGAAAATATTAGTAAAACAATTCAATGTCGCATTCAGGGTCAAAATGAATCTTCTATCAAGGATTTAACTACTAGTGGCAGTGGAAAGCTATTTTCTAATCTGATCGGTGACATTTTGTATATATTGTCTGGAGCGAGCCATCCACGAAACAATATAGAACATAGAGACGCCTCTAGCAAACGTACTTCGATCGTCTACACAGCAGATGTACCCCGTGAGATCTCCGACGCAGATCTACAGAAGTGGATCGAGAAAGAGGGGATCGTGGTGGTATAGGAAACTGATCTTGTCTCTTTTTTGTTTTCTTGCTTGCATATCTCGTTCTGGTAAAGATTGAGGGCTATCGCGTAGTGTGAGTGGTACTCTCCGTCCCCATAAAAAATTTCCAGACCTACAATGGCAACAAGCAGCATTGAGCCCCAGCAGCCAACTATAAGCCTGAAAAGAAAAACATCTCGATTACTACTGCACCTTAGACAAAGCAGCTAGCTTGTCAGGCTTGACCTGCTCGGAGGAATGAGCAACCTCACTAGCCTTCTTCGGCTTGCCAGAACTGACACTTGTCTCAATGTATTTGGCGAGAGCCCTCACTTCTTCTTCAGTGCCGACCAAAGGAGGCATAAATTTGTGATAAGGATTTTCCTCGCGGGGCTTTTGCATACTGGATATTTGTTGGTAAATACCCTCAGCGTCACGCGTCCCAACCATCTTCTCCATAGAGCGATAACCGTCTTTCATCGTATGGCAAGCTAAACATTGCCCCACAAACATCTGCTCACCAGTACCTGAACCATTTGGTTTGAAACGCATCTTGGCAGTAAAGCTTGTCTTCAAAGACTCAGCAGTGGGGTATTTGCTAGCAATCACGCCGTTTGAGTACATATAATTCCGCATGACATACGGTTTGCGCAGCAGTTCACGCGAATATTCGTAAGTGATCACAACTCCAGCAATCAAAGCCAAAAGCAAGACCCCTTCTTTGCGCGAAAACTCGCGGGGATTGAGGAATGCCGTAAAGAAGAAAGCAAAAGAGAGAGTGATAGCAAAGAGCAAAGTCAAAGTGACAGCCCAAGTAGCAAAGGACATATTGCCTTGAGGCTGAGTGAGGCCCGAGAGCAAATTGCTCATTACATCGGCGTCAACAACGGACCAGTACCAAAACAAACAAAGCACTATCCCAAAACATGCTGGCATCACATAAGAGCTACAAAGCTCCAAAAGCTCCTTGCGGACAGTACTTGTCGGCTCATACTGACTAACCACAAAGGTGGCATAGACACCAGCCAAAACAAAACTGACCAAAGTCCGTAAAAATAAAGCAGGCCAGAAGCCAGCATTAAAATACATTTCGCCAAGGTTCAGAGTGCCATTGAGCGCCAAGCTGCTGCCTGGAGTAAGCATGGAAGTAAGAATGCCATTTATGGTGAAGAGACTGAGCCAAGCGGTAACGGCGTAAATCCAGCCTACTTTTTGGTGGGTTTCGGGCTTCATTCTCTCCCAACCGTAATAATAGAAAACAAGTGCAATGATCTCAGCAAGAAAGACCATCCATTCCGCTCCCCAGACGAAGACGAACAGGCGAATCAAGCTCGAAGTGGCAGTGGGATTCACTAGCCCTATGGCCCACCAGATGCCGATACCGGAAATAGCACCGAAAACATTGGTCAGGATCAAGAAGAACTTGGTGAAACGCTTGAGGAAATCGAGCACATCAGTACGGTTGCGCTTACGAGCCCAAGCTTCGGTGATCGGGAGAAAGAGTCCCCCGCCTACGGCGAATTGTGAGACTAGAACGTGAAAGGTAGCTATAAGACCGATCACCCAACCAGGGCCGATACCACCAAGAATCCATGCGGGAAAATCCATATGTTTGCTGTTTGTTAATTTATGACTTCTAAAATTATAGGCAAAACAGGATCTTTTGAATCAAATAGAAGTGATTTTTTTGCTTGTTTTCTGGGGATATCCTCTCTAGATACTCATGCTACGCAGCACTCTCGGCTGCTGATAGCAGCACTCACGCTACGCGGTCACCCATCATTAAAAGGACCGGTGACCGAAGCGTCCATAAATTGTCTAATGAACGGGTTGTCACTTGTATCGAGCTCCTCGACGGACCCAGCCCAGACGATGTCGCCTTTATTTAGACAAATAATCCTCTGAGCCGTTCGGCGAATAGTGGAAAACTGGTGAGTCACCACTATGCCAGCAGCCGAGCCGGTCTCAGCCAAAGCCTTGATATAGTTTTCCACCAAGGTAGAACTGATCGGATCGAGCCCAGCGGTAGGCTCATCGTAAAGGATGATGTGCGGCTCAATGGCGACAGCCCGCGCAAAACTGACTCGCTTTTGCTGGCCACCGGAAAGCTGATCGGGCAAACGATCTGTATATTCTACTAGACCAACAGCGGTGAGCTTTTCCACTATTGTCTTGTCTATTTCTTCTTGAGGGAGATGGCTATCGTGAAGGGCAAAGCCGACATTTTCGCCGACAGTGTAAGAATTAAGGAGAGCAGAATATTGAAAGACCATACTCAAGCGACAGTCACGCAAGATCACTTCGCCAGAATCAGGCTTTTCTAGTCCAGCGATGATTTTGAGGGCTGTTGATTTTCCGGTACCTGAGGGGCCAATGATCGCTAGTGTTTCGCCGGGATAGACTTCGAAGCTTATTCCATTAAGAATCACTTTTTCGTCATAGCTTTTGTGAATGTTGCTGAATTCGACTAGTGGTTTGCTCATTGTTTGGCCAGTCTTTTTTCTTATTTAATAGAATAGCCGAGAAAGTTTCTTGGGCTTTGTTGTTGCGACACACGAGCTTGCAATGATCGCTTGTAATGAAAAGATAAGCTCAAACTCCCCCAGGCTGGCATCAAAAGACAGTAGTGCTAATGCTTTTTCGTTTCCCTCTAAGTTTCTTGGGGGCGTCAGCCCCTGTCTAGACTAATTGCCTAACCTAAAGTGAAAGCAAAGGTTCAAAGCTCAGCTTGCTTAAGCCTCGGGCAAACCCCTAAGAAGAGTCATCAACACCGTGGAATGCTGTATTTGAATACATAAATCTAAAGTTTAGGAAAAAATCATATGTCAGACGTAAACGCCGTTGCCGCCAGAATCAGCGCCCTCAAAGAACAAGCGAAACTGACCGGAGGCCAAAGCCCCCTAAAAACACCAGCTTTTTTCTCCCTCAGAAAAGACCTGCACCAACAACTCCTAAACGAACTAAACCCCGAAGAGCTGGCCGATATCAACCCAGCCGAAATCAAATATCACATAGCCCAAGTGGTGAACTCAGTAGCCGCCGAAAGAGGCATACCGCTCACCCAAGAACAACGCGGACTGATGACCACAGAGCTGGTCGATGAAGTGCTCGGCTTCGGTCCTCTAGAACAACTCTTGAAAGAAGATTCGATCACGGAAATCATGATCAATGGCCCCGAATGCGTCTTCGTGGAAAAAGCCGGTCGCCTAAGCAAACTCGACTATTTGATCTTCGAAAATGAAGATCACCTGATGCACATCATCAAAAGAATAGGCCTGCGCATAGGCCGTCGCTGTGACGCCTCAAACCCGATGATGGATGCCCGCCTCCCCGATGGCTCACGGGTAAACGCGATCATCTATCCGCTCGCTCTAGACGGCTCCTCCATGACGATTAGAAAGTTTCCGAAAAATGCCCTGTCTTTAGAAGACATGTGCAACCGCTTCTCAGCCCTCACCCCCAAGATGGCTCGCTTTCTTTCTATGTGCGTGAAAGGAAAACTGAACACGATCGTCGCCGGTGGTACAGGCTCCGGAAAAACGACCCTGCTCAATGCTCTCTCCACTTTTATCGCCAATGAAGAGCGTGTGATCACCATAGAAGACGCAGCCGAGCTCAGGCTACAACAAGACCACGTAGTGAGACTGGAAACACGCGCTGCCAACGCCGAAGGCAAAGGAGAAGTGACCACGCGCGATTTGGTCAAAAACTCCCTGCGGATGCGCCCCAACCGGATCATTGTCGGAGAATGCCGTTCCGGCGAAGCCCTAGACATGCTCCAAGCAATGAACACCGGTCACGAAGGCTCGATGACCACAGTGCACGCCAATACCTCCCGTGATGCCCTGAAGCGGATCGAGACCCTGATCATGATGGCCGGCCTCGATTTGCCCCTAAAGACAGTCAGAGACATGATCTCCACCACGGTCAATGTGATCGCCTTGCAGTCACGGTTTAGTGATGGTAGCCGGAAAATCAAACAGATCTCGGAGATAGTCGGCATGGAGGGCGATGTGATCACGCTCCAAGATATTTTTGTCTACAAACAAACAGGCCTAGACGAAAAAGGCAAAGTGATCGGCCACTTTCAGCCGACCGGTGTCTTACCAAAATGCCTCAATCACCTGAAAGCCTGTGGCATTGAAGTGCCGATGGATCTCTTTGCCGCCGAAGGCCAACCGGCTCCTACCGGAGGAAAATTACTCTAATGACAGAAATTATTGCCATAGCCGTTTTGCTGGTCACCTTCGCTGGCGGTGGCTACGCGATGTATGCAATGTATGCTCGCTACAAACCGGACTATTCGGAGAATCTGATCGGTGCTATCAGCATGGAATCTTCCTCAGGCGAGATGGGCGCTCCTGCTGGCGCTGTGGGTGAAGACGAGAGTAGTATAGACATCGGCGAGCAAATAGACGCACAGCTCTATGAGCGCATCCCGAACTTGACTATGACCATGATTCAGGCTGGTCTAAAAAAACCTCCTTACCAGTACTTTTTGGGAATCTGCGGCGGCACAGTGCTTCTGATGGTCTTAGCTTTGAGTTTTTTGAATGGGCCCATTGGTTTTCTGGTCGCTTTTTTGATCATTCCAGTGGTCGCTTATATCGGCACTAGGTTGGCTCTTTCTATGATCATCGATGGCCGCGGAAAGCTCTTCGACAGGCAACTGGGAGTTGGACTAGATGTACTGGCCGCCAGCTTGAAAGCGGGTGGTACTTTTATGAGCTCTTTGCGTTTTGTGGCCGAAAGCTCTGCGCCACCTTTTGCCGAAGAAATGGGCACTATGTCCAGTGAGATTGCCTTAGGTACTGATATTCCGACGGCGATGGATAGACTCTCAGAAAGGGTCAAGTCCAAGAACCTTATAGTCTTCACCTTAGCCGTCAAAGTTGCCAACCAAACCGGTGCAGCCTTAGCACCTATTTTCATCACCCTCTCGCAGACAATAGCGGAACGTTTCAAGTTGCAAGGGATGGTCTCGACGGGCATAGCCCAAAATCAAGGCAGTATTTTGATGGTGGCTGCCATGCCATGGGTGATCGTCCCCATTCTCGCTAGTAGCTTTGCTGAGGCTTATGACGAGTTTTTGAAGAGCTTCTTTGGTCTTCTCATCGTTGCAGGTTGTTTTCTTTGGTATTCGTTGGGGCTTTATTTGATGTACACCGACGTTAAGAAGTTAGAGGAATAGAGGAATAAAAAAGCTATGAACACCGAACAGATCTTGGCGATAGTGATAGGGGTGCTGCTGATAGGACTAGGAGCTCTAGCTTGCTATTACATTTATCAAGGCCAAAACAATCCAGAAGAATCGGCTGGCGATCTGACGGACCGGATCGGCAGCTACGGAGATATAGGCGAAGATGCAGCTAGTGACCCTTCGCTAAAGATCATTTCTGACTTCGGCAATACCGGTGAGCTCAAAGAGACCATCTACAACTTGATGGCCGAAAAGCTTCCTCCTGTGACCCCCGAGCTAGCGGACAAACTAAACAAAGCTGGCAGGCGCAATCCAGAGGCTTACTACGATTTCGTTTTCGATCAATTGATGTACACATTCTTGCTTTGTGTTTTTTGCCTGATGATGACTTTTGTCTCGCCGGAGAACGCCACAATGTTTATTTTGCTTGGCTTACCTCTATCGGCTGTTGTCGGGATTTTTCTGCTTCCTTCTTCGAAACTCTCAGGTCAGGTGAAAGAAAGGGCAAAAGCGATTGATAGGTTGATCCCCGATATGATCGACATGTTCGCCAACTGTTGCCAAGGGGGGATCAGCTTTGACGCTGCCGCCCGTTTTGTGCTCTCTGAGCTCGGTGAACAAAAATCGCTTACAGCTGGCAAAGAAGATTTCACGGCTTGGCTTTCAGATATAAACTTTGGTATGGGTCGTTCAGACGCTTGGAAGCGCATGGCTGAACGCACTGACTCGGAGAATATGAGCTACTTCACCTCGCTCATGGACCAAAGTGAGAAGACAGGAGGAAGCATAGCCGAATCACTGTTCAAGATGTCATCGTTTTTCCGGGAAAGGCGCAAACAGGCCTTGGAAGCAGACATAGCCGGCTTGCCCGGTGGCATGGCCAACAAGACCATCTTTTTCATTGTGCTTCCAGTCTTTGTGATGCTGATTGCTCCTTTGGGCATCTACTTTGGGAAGATGATGAGTGGAATGGGCGGTTAGAAGCGCTTCTACTTTTGGTAAATAATACTTAGAGGATTACCTGCATATGCCAGCGCTATTACTAGAAAATTTTCAGCTCATTAAAAATCGCTATCGGATCATTCGCCTCGTCTCGCGCGGCGGAGAAGGTTATCTCTACCTAGCCCAAGACGCCCTGAACAACAACAGAATCTGCGTGATGAAGCAGATGTATCATTCGCAAGAAGAGTTGATGGGCATTGAGAACGACTATCAGACTTTCAGTGGTCTCTATCACCAGAACATTGTTCAGGTTTTGGATTTCTTTTGGGACCTTGACACTTTTTATGTGGTGATGAACTTCATTGCTGGTGAAACGCTCAAAGAAAACATCAAGCGAAGCGGTCCGGTGCAGGAGATCAAGGTTTTGAATTGGAGCTTGAAGATCGCGCATGTTCTACGTTTTCTCCATAACCAAAAGCCCAACCCGATCTTTCACGCCGACATAGCGCCTGAAAACATCATGATCACTCCTAGTGGTGATTTAGTCTTAATCGACTTCGGTATTGCCCGAGCTGGTTATGAGGCCGTCGGTTTGCGGGAGAACTATTCGGCGCCAGAGCAGATGCAGGGGATTTTGGATTCCAGCTCTGACGTTTACAGTTTGGGGGCTACCATGTATCGTTGCTTGACAGGCCAAGATCAGATGGCTCCTGAGGCAGATCCACGGGAGATAGTCAAGAACATCAGCCCCAAGACTGCCGAGCTGGTCAAAAAATCGACGGCTAAAGACAAGACAGCTTTCTTTGGTTTTGTGAAAAAGCGCCATGCCAACATCGATGAGTTCATTGATGATTTGAAGGAGTGCTTGACTGGGTCTTCTTCTCGTTAGTTTTCTTGCGGAAGACTCTCTTCAAGAATTCAGGGCTGCTACCTGCTTAGCAAAAGTCTAGCGGCTAGCTAGCGCCACGCAGCCCTTACCCAGTTGATTTTTGAGGTTATTCTGCGTTTCCTTAACTTTCTTTCACTCTCTTAACCTCAAACAGCCCTGAGACTTACTCAGACTGAGCTTTTTGGGTTATTATTATTTTTAACAGGTGAATTGTTAAATAAAACATTTAAATGAGAGTACAGCCATCGTCTAAAGTAACGGAGATCGAAAGGAAAACAGGAGCTGACAAAGCCAAAATTCAGATTTTTGCTGGCGACAAGTCAGGATCAGCAGCCCCAATTTCCAAAACCTCTGATGGCAAGCTAATAGTCCTCACCAACAAGCACGTCACAGGAGAAAATCCGCTAGAAAGCTTGTACGCAAAAATCAACGGCAAGCGTGTATCAGCCTCCAAAGTGATCCCCTCTTCACAAATTGGCTTCGGTGGGAAAGATCTAGCAGCGATCGTCCTCGATACAAAAGAGAATATAGAACCAGTCAAAATTGCTTCAGAAAAACCACAACCGAGCAAAAAGCTCTATGTCCTCAACCCTTTCGACAAGAAAAACGAAGGAACAAGCCAAGAAGTCCAAGCAAAAGCCTCACCAGAAGGCAAAGAAAGCCAAGAAAACAAAACAGACCTGCATTATTCCGGTCAAGTAGTAGCCCAAGGCAGTTCAGGATCTGGCGTAGTAAATGAAGATGGGGAATTAGTTGGCATCAATAAAGCCGAAGAAACTAGAACTGGCGGCGGCCAAGAGCGGAAAGACGGCATAGCCGAAGATCTTTTAAGCAAATCGGGCCAAGAAGCAGTGGAAAAACTAGTGAGCGCCGCAGGCGGCTTCAATCCTTACTATGGTGCTCGTGGCACGGCAAAACAAACCGGTATTTTCGCCAAACAAGCAGCCTAAAAAGCTTTCTTTTTACCCACTCTTCCTTTATTGCCGCTTGCCCGCTAAAATACTGAAGAGGTCAAAAAAGATTTATCCATGTTCTTGAAACAAAAACTCTCTCTCTCACTACTCTCCCTAGTAGTACTCTGCTCCTGCGCCCAGAAAGCCGAAGAGCAAAAAACTCCTGAAACCAGCATGTCTCCTGCAATCAAAACAGTAGGCAATGAAGATGGCTCAATCAGCTCAGGCGAAGCTGGTTCATTCAGCCTACCTGACAAAGTAAAAGCCCCAAAAATCCCAGCTGGCGCCCAAGTCGGTGATGCAAGCACCCTCGCAAAGCCCGTAGACGGTAGCTGGTTGTGGAAAATCCAAGAAGTGAAAGAAGCGATCCCAGCCTCTGGCGGCGCCTTCATTCTTAAGCAAGACAAAGAAGCGATCACTGGAGCTTCATTGATCGAAGTACCGGTAACAGCAGTACCTGGCAAAGGCGACGCTCGCGCAAAATCAGCGATCATCTCTTCGCCGCTACTCGGCACCAGAAAGCTCAACGCCGAAGGTCAAGATGAGATCATCTTCGATGTGCAAGCCTCTGGCCCAAACCCCGGTAAAGTGCGCAACACAGTCCTCGTCCTCAAAGACGGACGCTTAGTTGGCCGTTCCGCTCAGATCGACGAAAAAGGCTCAATCAAAGCCGAATACGAATGGATCGCTACCAAAAACGCTGAATCCACCAAAAAATAATCCCTAAACTGCTGGCTTTGAATTAAAATCAGTAGAGATCAAAAACACCCCCAATTCCCCTAACAGAACCAATAGTATGAAGACTTTCCAATTTTTCCAAATTACAACCTTGACACTTTCCTTGGGTCTAGCCTTGGTGGCCTGCTCCAATGATCCTAAAGAAAAAGCCAATGGCGAAGCTGGCACAGAAGCCACTCAACAAGGCGACCAGTCTGAGCAAGTAGATGTTGCTCCTAAGACCTTCTCCGCCGAAGAGCTCTCTGGAACCTATGCCTGGAGCAGCAAAGTGGCCGCCATCAATGTTGGTTTCATGAACCTCAAGCAAGCTGGCAGCGATGTCACTGGACAAATCAGAATCATTCCTTTCAATGTCGAAAAAGGCAAAAAGCCCGACATCAAAGTGTTTGACCTAACCGGTAAAAACGAAAACAAGAAATTCACCTTTAACGTTACAGTCGAAGGCAAAGCAATAGTAGGCGAAGGCGCCATCTCCGAAGACGGTACCACCATCACCGGTACAGTCAAAGAAGAAGGCAAAGAAGCAGTTGAGTTCAGAACCAGAAGATCATAGATTTTCAGTTCTAAAGAACTAATTCAAAGAACCTCTATTTCCTTTTTAGGATTTAGGGGTTTTTTGCTATCATGGTCAACCATTCTTCAGTTTTTCGCTTCAAATTTTTTTGGGGTGAGAGGTAAAAATAAAAAATCGTGACCAATCACCTTGTAGGCGGCGAGACTGACACTAACTTTACGCTTGCGGAGCTTTATGACGAGCTTCGTACGATCAATTCTGGCTCCAAACGGATTGCTCTCTTTGGTACCAGAAACCTGCCCATTGCTCATCAGCAGATCGTTGAGACCATCTCTTATGCTCTCGCTCAGGCGCGCCATACGATCATCACCAGTGGGGGTGCTAGCGGGGTGAACTTTGCGGCGATCAATGGTGCTATCAAGGCTGATCCTGATGTTTTAGAGGTTATTTTGCCTCAGACTTTGGAGGCTCAACCGCTTGAAGTGCGAGAGATCCTCAAGCCAGTGAAGGCTATCACGGAGCATCCTGATCGTTTGAACATGGATTTTGCTGAGGCTAGCAAGATTTGTTATAACGAGATCATTGAGACGGCTAACCAGGTGATTTGTTTTCTTTATCATGATAGTAAGACTTTGGCGCAGGTGATTGATTTAGCGCGTTCTTATCGGAAGATCGCTACTGTTTTTTATCTTGACTAGTTTATTCAAAATCCAAGGGGGGTTTGGGGGCGCTAGCCCCCATGGAATTCATCTTCACAACCTAAAGTGAATTCAACATTGCCCTTTCACTATCGGTAAAAGAGTATTTTTTTATGGGGCTTCGCCCCAAACCCATTTAATTTTTCTGGATTAATTCGAGGGGGATTTGGGGGCGCTAGCCCTCATGGAATTCATCTTCACAACCAACTCTGAATTCAACTTTGCTCTTACACTGTCGGTAAAAGAGTATTTTTTATGGGGCTTCGCCCCCATGGAATTCGTCTTCACAGCAGACAGTGAGCTCTACATTGGCCTTTTACTGTCGCTAAAAGAGTAATTTTTCTGAGTTAACTCGATGAGAGTTTAGGGGTGCTAGCCAAAAAAATTACTAACTCTCTTCCTCAAAAAACTCCTCAGCCAAAGAAACAATCACAGCCTCGCGACTAACTCCTTCAGCCTCAATAGTCCCCGAACTGGGATGCTGAAGACTAACCTGAAAAATCACCTCTCCTCGCTCATCTTTCAAGCGCCTCAAAGACCAACTGTTGGCTCTCTTCACCAACCAGTTCTCCAAAATCCAAGAATGCTGAGCCAAAAAGAAATTGAGCGGCTGATCAGCCTGATCAAAACCCTCCCCCTCATTTCTAGGCACAGAAACTACATGACACCAACAAGGCTGACCGTCTTCTTGCAAAAAACGATGCAAACTCGACTCGCTGAGATGCAAAAAACCCTCCTCATCATCGGAGCAAATTCGCTCAGCAATCAAAGCCGAACGCTGTACCTGACCAATCACAGCCTGCCTCAGTCTATCTAGCTCCAACTCATGAAGCGATGCGAGCAGCCTTTCCAGTTCTTTAGGCAGTACTTTTATTTTCTTGTAAAGCGGCTCGCCCGGATGATTCTTGACATAGATTTCTAAATCAAAGTAAACCGGCTTGGTCTTGTTGTTTTTCTTAAATTCTGGTGGCTTTTCGGCCGGCCTAGGCTGCAAATCCCGAGCATTGCCCTCAAAGAAAGGCTTTTGGGGTGCTTGTGTAGCAGAAGCGATCAGATCGATGATCCTCTTTTTGGGGCCACTTGGCTCACCTTGCTTACCGGAAAAATCAGATGAAAAGATGCTTTCGCTCATGAAAGGCTAAATTCCTCAATTTCCATTATGAGGCATTTTCGCCCAAACTGCTCTTTTTCCCCTGCAGATATTTTCGAAGCAAGTTTAGAGCCTCTTGACTGGAACGCCACCGAATCTCTTCTCGCTTACCTTGGCCAAAATGATACTCCTGACTCACTCCGTAACCGTCACCGGCCACAAGCGCTATATAGACCAAACCAACAGGCTTATCTTGGCTGCCACCAGCCGGTCCCGCTATGCCCGTCACCGCTAAACCCAAATCACTCTTGGCTAGAGTCTTTGCCCCTGCTGCCATCTCTAGGGCGACCTGAGCACTCACCGCTCCATAGTTTTCCAATGATTCCGGTTTTACCCCCAACATTTCCATCTTGCTTTCGTTGGAATAAGTGATCAGGTTCAAACCCGTAAAACTGGAACTGCCAGCTAAACTAGTCAATCTTTGACTGAGCAAACCGCCAGTACACGATTCCGCCAAAGCCAGAGTTTGTTTATGGGCGATCAGCAAAGCAGCGCAGACGCTTTCAAGGGTGTCTTGGTCATAACCGAAAAGATATTCACCGAGTCTCTGCTCGATCAGCGCTTCGATCGTTGACCATTTTTGCTGGGCTATGGCAAGTGAAGGGGCCTTGGTACTGACTCTTAGACGACATTCGCCCAAACTAGCCAAAGGGGCTATGGTCGGGTCGGCAGAATCGAATAAATCGAATACGCGCTCAGCCATTGCCGATTCGCTGACGCCACAAAACTTGAAGCTGCGCGAATAGAGGCTCTCAGTGCTAGGATTTTGCGCTTGTAAATACGGCTTTGCCGTCTCTTGCCACATCGCTTTCATCTCGCTTGGTACACCGGGAAAAGTAATGATCCATTTTGGGTTGGGGCTAACAATTGCCAGTTTTTCGGCGCACAGAGCAGACACTTCCCAAATGATCCCAGGGGCAGTTCCTTTAGGATTGTTTAGACTGATCGAGCCTGTTGGTCTTTGGGCTTGCTTGCTGTTTGTGGGGGGCATGCTTTTTTTGCGTTCCAAAAATAGAGCCTCAATTTTTTGGAGCACTGCTGGATCGTCTATGCTCTCCACACCAAAGAGATCCGTGATCGATTCATGGGTCAAATCATCGACAGTAGGCCCCAGTCCACCGGTGGTGATGATCAAATCCGATCGCTTCAAAGCCGTCATCAAGACCTCTTGCAAGCGCTTAGTGTTATCACCGACCACGCTCTGATGATGACAATCAAGACCAAGCTCAGCTAACTCAAGCCCTAAAAAGACAGCATTGGTATTGAGTATATGTCCAAGTAGCAGCTCACTACCGACGAAGATCAGTTCAGCCTTCATGCCCATCAAAACCCCTCAGTTGGAGATAATAATAGCAATGAAAGCGCTACCCTCCATTTCCCACGTCACAAGCGCAATAGAAAAAATCCTCTCTCCTAGACGCTTTAAACACACGCTAGGGGTCAGGCAAACAGCGCTGGACTTAGCTTCAAAACACCCTCTCTTGGATCCTGTCAGTGTCGAGTTAGCAGCATTGCTTCACGATCTAGCCAAAGAAAAAGCCCCCAGTGAGCTACTTGCTCTAGCCGAACGTTTTGGACTGACTATTGACCCTATTTGCAAAGTCCAGCCCCAGCTCTTACATGCCCCAGTGGGAGCCAAGCTAGCCCAGCTTGATTTTGGTCTAGACGAACCAGAGACCCTACAAGCAATTATTTCGCATACACTAGGCAGACCCCAAATGAGCTTACTCGAAGAAATAATTTTTTTGGCTGATGCCATTGAGCCCTCTAGGTCATCTGAATGGGCCGGTGAGATCAGACAGGCGCTTTCTGAGCATGGACTGAATAAAGCGATTGCGCGCAGCTGCCAACAGACTATCCTAGAAGTGCTGCGAAATAAAAGACTCCTGCATCCACTGACCATAGAAACCTACAACTATTATTTGCAACTGGGCGATTCGTGAGCGAGAGCTTGCGGCTGGAGTTAGAAAAAGACTTTTTGGACTTAGCCCAGCTTGTGGCTATTCCGGCGGCGCGTGTTGCTGTTGTCTCTGAGCTTCTAGAGCTGAGCGAGCTGAGCGAATTGGAGCGGGCTAGACTAGCCAACCTCAAACATCCCAAGGCTTGGCAAGAGTATTTGCGGGGATTGGCGGCCAAGAAGACTTTGTTTGGTGATCGAAGACCCTATGGCTGGGGAGCTGATTTCTCGCTCAGCCATTCGGGCGGCTACGCGGCTTGTGTCACCAGTTCTTCAGCTTGTCGCATTGGTCTAGACCTTCAAGTGAATAAAACGCTTTCACCCAGACTAAAAGATAGACTTGAAAGCTTCAATAATCAAAACAATCTCGATCCACTGGCTCTTTTTTGCCTTGGTGAAGCGCTCTTCAAGGCTGGTCTCGGCACAAATCTCTTCTCTGGGCTGCAAGGCTTGGAACTGAAGGGAAACAAGGGGAAAGTTAGCTGGGGCGAAGAACGCTTTGAGTTTGCTCTATTTCGGCGAGAGGCTTTTTTTCTTGCTTTAGTTTACCGAAATGTTAGCGCTTGCCCCTAGACGTCCACAATGAGCTTCTCTTCTGGTAAATATTATCTAGAGAGATATATTTTGGAGAGAGAGAGAAACTTTTTTTGCTCACTTGCGTTCATGTTTATATCAAGACAGATATTTTAGTTTTTATAACTCGCCTTTTTTCGCTTAGATACCCCTAGAGTAACCAGAGAGGACAAAAAATTGAACGGATTAGTTTCAGATTCACTCCAAGCCTTAGCCGAAGGATTTGCTTTGACTGTCTCGCCTTGCGTTATCTCGATCCTGCCGATGATCCTCTCCTCTGCGCTCGATGGCGGTAAGCACCGCTCTTTGGCCATCATTGCTGGTTTGACAATCAGCTTCATCGCTTTTAGTTTGCTTTTGGGCAGTTTTTTCTCGGCCATTGGTGCTGAGCCGGTTCAGCTGAGGGCTTTTGCGACCATCGCTATCGCTTTTTTTGCCGTCACCATGATCTTCAGTGGCTTGGGCGATCAATTTTCTCGTTTCTTTCAGCCTATAGCCAGTCTGGGCCAAAGATTGCAGGGTGCTTTTCGCTTGACAGCTGGCAGCAAAGAAAACTCCGGTCTAGTCAGTGGTCTCTTTTTGGGGGCTTGTTTGGGTTTGATCTGGACTCCTTGCGTTGGCCCTTTGATCGGTTCGGCGCTGGTGCAGGCTTCAGCTCAAGACAATCTGCTGGGAAACCTCCAAATCATCGGCAGCTTCTCGCTCGGTGTCGCTTTGCCGATGCTAGCTCTGAGCTTTTTTGGCAAGGGACTGATCGACAATCTGCAGTTCATCAAAGAACGTTCTGGTCTATTGCGTAAGGCTTTTGGGGTGATTATTTTGGGAAGTTTGGTGCTCAATGGCAGTGGACTGAGTAATCTCAAAGCGCTCTTTGCCCCCAACAGTTCCATTCCGGCCTATACGGCTGGTGGCTCTTGTCCAATCAGCACTTTGTAGGCTACAAGTAGCTTTATGAATTTTGATTTAATGGCGGCTCTAGACAAACTAGAGGCAAGCAAACCGGAGCTGGTGGTAGTCGGTGATTTGATCTTAGACGAATACGTGATCGGTTATCCAGAGCGGATATCGCGCGAAGCGCCAGTGCTCATTCTCGAGCACAAAGAGACTTTTTACAGACTAGGTGGCGCCGCCAATGCCGCTCTCAACGCCGCTAAGCTTGGGGCGAGAGTCACTTTAGTCGGTTTTTTGGGAGAAGATTTCGCTGGTGAGCAAGTAGCTAGTATTTGCGCGCAGGCAGGCATTGAGCTCATCACCTGCAAACCCAATGGCTACCAGACAGCCCTCAAGACTCGTATTCTCGCAAATAATCAAAGCCAGTCACTGAGCTATTCGGGCACCAACTCGGCTCAGCAGGTGCTGAGAGTGGATAGACTACCGGCTTTGAGCTCGCTCAGCCAAGAGGTCAGACTAGAGCTGGCCAATCTGATTGACCCGAAAAAAACATTGCTCTTTTCGGCCTATGGCCTTGGGGTTTGTGAGCGAGAGCTGGTGCAGGCTGCTCTAGTTGCTAGGCCAGAGCGTATAGTGATCGCTGACCCCAGCAATGATTTTGCTGTCTTTGCGGGAGCGCAGCATTTCACCCCAAATCAGCCAGATACGGAGAAAGCGCTGGGAAGACAAATAGATTTCAGTTCTTCTGAAGATCTGCAAAAAACTTGGGCTGAACTGAGGGGGCTTTGTGGAGTTAAGAGTGAATTTCTGATCACTAGGGGGGCTGAAGGGATGCTGCTTTTGGCTGACAATCTGGCACAGGCAATACCGGCTTTCAATCTAGCTGAGGTCTTTGATGTTAGTGGGGCTGGTGATACTGTATCGGCTTGTTTTGCTCTTTGCCTTGCGGCTGGTTTGAGTTCACTGGAGGCGGCTATTATTAGCAACACGGCAGCTAGTTTGGTTGTGCGCAAGGCGGGGACGGCTTCTACGAGCATTGGGGAGATTCGTGGTCAGTTGGGGGGTCTTGATTACAGTTTTCTTCATTGAGATTAGGCTCTCTCCGCTTTGCAGCACTCAAATTGCTGATTTAGTCTTTGTGATTTTTTTCAAGCTCAAGCTCAAGGGGGAGTTTGAGGGGGGTTTAGTCCCCTCACTATTACTGGTTCTCATGACCGAAAGTGCTCTCAGTCTTCTTTTTATGGGGCTGTTTTAGACTTTGTGCTTTTTTTCAAGCTCAAGCTCAAGGGGGAGTTTGAGGGGGGTTTAGTCCCCCTCATTATTAATGGTTCTCATGACCGACAGTGCTCTCAGCCTTCTTTTTCGGCCTAACCCTCTCCCTAAGCTGATTGATGAAAATGTAAATCACAGGCACAAAAACTAAACTCAAAAAAGTAGCAAAAAGCATACCCCCAAAAACAGTAGTACCCAGCGAAATCTTACTAGCAGAGCCAGCCCCCGTTGCAAAAACCAAAGGCAAAATACCAAGTATAAAAGCCAAAGAAGTCATCAAAATAGGACGAAGTCGTATAGAAACAGCCTTCTGGACAGCCTCAGGAGCACTGAGACCTGAACGCCGCAGCTGATTGGCGAACTCAACAATCAAAATAGCGTTTTTACTGGCTAGCCCAACCAACATCAAGATCCCAACCTGACAAAAAATATCAACCTGCAAACCGCGCACTAGTTGCGCGCAAAGCGCCCCCAGCAAGGCCAAAGGCACAGAAAGCAAAATGATCAGTGGGTCAACAAGACTCTCATACTGAGCAGCCAAAACCAAAAAGACAAACAATAATCCCAAAACAAAAAGAATAGCTGCCGCATTGCCAGCCTCTAGCTCCTCACGAGATAGCCCAGCCCAAGCATAAGAAAAACCCTGCGAAAGACTACTCTCAGCCAGTTGTTGAAAACGAGCGATCGCCTGTCCACTAGTAAAACCTGGGGCTGCAGAGCCGTTGATTTCTGCTGAGCGAAACAGATTGAAATGAAAAATATTTTGGGGAGCCAAAACGGTTTTTACAGTCACTAAAGAGCTGAGCGGCACGGCCGCACCAGTATCGCTAAAAACATAAAAACGAGCAAGATCTTCTGGCTGATCGCGGAAACGCTGGTCTGCTTGCAAGTAAACGCGGTATTGGCGATTTTCAAAATTGAAATCGTTCACATAATAAGCCGAAAGATATAACTGCAAAGTCTGATAAAGATAATCGATCGGAATACCGAGTGACTTGGCCAAATCCCGATTTACCTGAACGCTCAGCTGCGGATCGGAAGCGCTATAACCGGTAAAAAGACCACGAAGCTCTTGGGTTTGGCTAGAAGCGCCAATCAGCTCAAAGGCTTTACCCGCAAGATCGGAAAGCGTGACATCAGCTCCCTTGGCCAAAAGCTCAAACTGCACTCCCCCAAAGGTCCCTAAACCTCTAATAGCCGGCGGCTCAATGGGCACGATGACTGCTCCCGGTATACCCATCAATTGACCCCTTAGACGCCCCACTATTGACGAGGAAGAATTTTTCGAATCAGCTTTGCGCTCCTCAATTGGGGTGAACTGAGGAAAGATCATCGCCCGATTCGGGGCTGGACCGAGAAAACTAAAACCTGATACCGAAAAATAGCCCGCTATATTCTTCTCTTTGGCTAGGATATCTTCTACTCTGCTCGCTATGCTCGCCGTGTGCGCCAATGAGCTGCCTTCAGGTGCCTGCAAGCTGATGATGAAATAACCCTTGTCTTCTGCTGGCACAAAGGCCGTAGGCAAAGCGCGATAAGCGAAGACCATGCCGACCAGCATCCCAACAAAAACTAACATCATCAAACCGATATTTTGGGCTGCTTTGCCAATAGACCAGTCCGAAAAGCGACGAAATTTGTCTAAATAAAAGTTAAAACGTTCAAAGATCCAAGCTTCTTTGAGGCCAGTCTTTTCGGTCAGAAAAAAAGCACAAAGAGCAGGGGTCAGAGTGAGCGAATTGAAGGTGGAGATAGCGATCGAAAAAGCAATGGTGAGCGCAAACTGCTGATAAAGCTTGCCGGTAGTGCCGGGGAAAAGAGCAACAGGCACAAAAACAGCGATCAAGACCAAAGAAGTGGCGATGATCGGCCCATAAACTTCTTTCATCGCCTCAGTGGAAGCTTCCATAGCGCTCATCTTCTTTTCTTCGATGAAGCGCATGATATTTTCCACCACGATGATCGCGTCATCGACCACTAGACCAGTAGCCAAAGTCAGACCAAAGAGAGTGAGCGTATTGATCGAAAAGCCCAAAAGCTTCACAAAAAGAAAAGTACCGAGCAAAGAAACCGGTATAGCGAGAGCGGGAATCAAAGTACTGCGCCAGCTTTGCAAGAAAAACAAAATCACTAATACAACCAAGCCAACAGCTTGAAACAAAGTGATCACCAATTCATTGATCGATTCTTCGATCACCTTAGTGGGGTCAAGTGCCACAAAGTAGACCATGCCCGGAGGAAATTCTTTAGAAAGACGAGCTAACTCAGCCTTTAGATCTCTGGCTACTTGGAGCGAGTTGGCTTTAGGGAGCTGGTTGATGAGCATGCCTACAGTTTCTCTACCCTTGTAACGCACTAAACTGCTATAGTCTTCGGCTCCCAGCTCTATTCTGGCCACCTCACGCAGCTTGACTAAACCACTAGAAGCGTTGCGGAAAACTACGATGTTTTCGAAATCCGCTTGCGATTTTAGGCGACTTTCGGCTCTAACATTGAACTGATAAGTCTGCTCTTCACCGGCTGGAGGCTGACCGATGATCCCCGCTGCCACTTGCAGGTTTTGTTCTCGCAGCGACTTCAAGACATCGGTGGAGCTCAGACCGAGGGCAGCCAGCTTTTCGGGGTTGAGCCAGACTCGGATCGCGTATTTGCGTTCACCGAACATCCGAATATCACCGACACCATCTATTCTTTGCAGGCTTTCTCTGACATACCTGTCGACATAGTTGCTGATAAAAGGGGTATTGAGCGAGGCATCAGGACTACCGAAACCGACGATCAAAACAAAGTTATTGCTGACTTTCTTGACAGTGATGCCGTCGCGCTTCACTTCATCGGGGAGGCGACCTTCGGCTGCTTTGATGCGGTTTTGGACATCGACTACGGCTTGGTCAACGTCTTGCTCGAGGTCATAGTAGGCCGTCACTGTAGAGGATCCATTGCTGCTGCTAGTGGAGGTGATGTATTTGCTGCCTTCACTGCCGTTGATCTGCAATTCGAGAGGAGTGGTCACAGTCGCTTCTACCACTTCGGCGGTGGCACCGGGATAGATTGCGTTCACGGCCACTTGCGGCGGGGCTATGTCGGGGTATTCTTCGACAGGTAGCTGGAAGATGGCGAGAACGCCTAGAAGGATGATCACCAGTGAGCAAACACTGGCTAGAATCGGTCTTTTGATGAAGATTTCGCTGAACATTATTTTTTAGCTTTCGGGGGCAAAATTTTCACAGGCAAACCATCTTGGCCAAAGAGCTTCTCCCAGCCTTCCACTATCAGCTGATCTTCGGCGCTCAGGCCTGTGCTGACTTGGTAAGCGCCCTCCTGAAGACCGAGCACGGTGACAGGCTTGCGGCGAGCAAGAGTCTGCTTCTCTTTGGGCTCGATCAAATAGACGAAGCTCATATTGCCAAAACGACTGACAGCCTCCACAGGCACCAAGAAACCCTCACCCACAGGCACAGTAAACAATACTTCACCCTTTTGGTCTACTTTGTATTGTCCGGTTTGATTATTTAAAACAGCTTTCACCAAGACGCTTTGGCTGGCCGGATCGACATTTGGCGCTATGAAGAAGACCTCGGCGCTGACCGGCTCTTCCAGTTCACTGGCCGAAAACTGAACTGACTGACCAATAGCTAAACCACCTAGATCGCTCACCGGCAGCTCAAAGTTCACTTCTAGAAAGCTCGGATCGCTGACAGTGACCAGCGCACTTTTTTCATCGACATAGTCGCCTAGTTTGACCGGTATATCACCCACTAGACCGGCATTAGGGGCGGTGATACTGAAGAAACCGAGTTCTGCTTGCGCTTGGCTTTGCTGGGCGTCACTGGCTGTTAGGCTCACTTCGCTACGTTTCACTTCACTTACTTGGGCTGCTATGTCTTGTTCGAGGCTAGCTAGTTTGCTTTTGGCCTGTTCGAGCTCATTGGCGTATTGTTCGTGGACGTTAGCACTGACCAGCTCTTCAGCAAAGAGCTTGCTGTAACGATCGAACTGACTGGTCGCTAGTTTGAGGCCCGATTGGGCGCTGGCTTTTTGCGCTTTGATCGCATCTAGTTTGCGCTTGGCGCTTTCCACGCTTGCTCCAGCAACTTGTTTTTCCGCTTCTTTTTGGCGAAGCGCTCCTTGCTCCCTATCAGCGTCGATAATCATTAGTGTTTGGCCTGCTGCTACTTGCTGACCGGGTCTGACCAAAATCTTTTGCACCAGTCCGGTGATGCGAGGCCTGAGGGTGACGGTTTGGCGGGATTCGAGAATAGCCAAGTAGCTATTTTTCTTTAGCAGTTGGGCGGACTGTGGCGCTTCCACTCTGACGCTTGCCATCGGTGGAGCACTGGGCGGCTTAGCGCAACTAGAGAGCAGAGCACAAGCAAACAAAGTGACCAAACCCAGTAAATTTTTCATAAGACCACTCCTTCAGTGAGATTTTTAACATTGATCATCCCCAGTTCTTTCAGCAAAGCCACTTGGGAAGTTTTGAAATTCAACACTTGCGAAAAATAACCGCTCCGCGCTTTTTCTAGATTGCTCTGGGCAACGTTCAGCTCAAAAGGAGTCCCGAGCCCTTCCTTGAGGCGCAGTACAGCTTGTCTATAAGATTCTTCTGAGGCTTTCAGCGCAGCTTTGGTGGCCTGCACGGCGCTTTCACCGGACACAACGCCCAAGAGAGCCTTGGATAGCTCACTACCGAGCAACTTCAAGCCACTGTCATAGATATTGTTTTGTTTCAGTCTGGCGTTTCGCGCTCCTAAATAACTGGATAGGACAGAACCGCCCAGATTTTGCAGCAGATCATAACGGACGATCAAAGACAACTGCTCGTCAGGAAAGATATCGCTCCAACGAGCGCCCACGTAACCGATTTGTCCTTGCACTTCCACAGTGGGAAAGAAGCCGGAAAAAGCTTGGTATTGGCGGAAACGAGCGCTTTCACTCAAAAAACGACTAGCCTTCAAATCAGGCCGCAAATCGGTAGCCTTGGCATAAAGACTGGCAAAATCCGGTTGATCGTACCAGCTCACTAGACGCTTTTCGTCAGAACCAAAGACAGGTAGGATCAGGGTGCTTTCGGGCAGATTGAGGATTTCATTTAGTTTGGCCGACTGGCTATAAAAGAGCGCTTTCAGATTAGCGATCCTTGCTTTGGTCTCTTCTAGTTCCTGTTCGGCCAAAACAACGCTCAGCTTGATCTCGTCACCTAGTTCTAGGGCGCGTTTTCTATCGGCAAAATTTTGCTCAGCTTGCTCAAGCCTAACCATTTCGCTTTGTAGTTCGCCTGCGTAACGCTGGACCTCAAAGTAAGTATTGGCCGTATTGCTCAGCTGAAGCTGTTCGACTTCTAGCAAATTCTCTTTTTGAGAAGTGAGTAAATTCCGCTCAGCGATGAAACCAAAGAGCACGCGACCACCTTCAAAGAGGCCAAAGCGAGCGGTAGCAGTAGGATTGATGGTCTTCTGTCTGATCCGGATTACTTGGTTGCCGAAGATCTGGAAATTTCCGTCTCGCTGCCCAAAACGACTAGCTAAACCTAAATCCGGTAAAAACTCGCTACCAGCAAGAAGCAAGCTAGCTTTGGCTTCTTCGACTTGATAGGCTTGTGTTTTGATCTGGAGATTTTGGTTTTCAGTCTTCAAGAGAGCCGTCTCAAGGCTCAAAATCAAAGTTTCGCCCTTATCTAAAACATCTTCGTAGGCTTTGTCTCTGATTTCCCCTTTGAGCATGTTTGCCTCAGGGGGTAAGTTCTCTTGTGCTTTTACTTGAAGACTCAACAGTGAAAGCAGGAAAAATAAAAGAGACTGGTATTGGTAGTGACTAGGCATTGAGCTTTTTTTTGTATTCGCCAAGCAAAGCACAAATCTCAATCAGTTCACTCAATTGCAAGCTCTTATCGCTACCGTTCAGGCCATCGAGCAACAGCTCCGATTCGCTAAGCGGTCTTCCTTCGGCAGGAGCGCCGCCGCGGCATTCGATCGAAAGACTTCCCTCACCAGCTTCCAGCTCAAGGGGGCAGCTAAAGAGTATGGAGACAGGCTTTTCGATTTCTTGTACCGGATCGAGATGATTTAGCTGCAAGGTGATCAAAAGTTTGCCAGAGGCTTGCTCAGCGCTTAAGTCAATCTCACGGCCACTTTTCAGTAGATGCTTGCGGCCCCAAAAATGCGTTTTGTCACTCATAAAATCAATAGTCCCATGACCAACAAGGAAACGATATTCAAAATTTTGATCATCGGGTTAATCGCTGGACCGGCTGTATCTTTGTAAGGATCGCCCACTGTGTCGCCGGTGATCGCTGCTTTGTGCGCTTCAGAGCCTTTGCCACCAAAATGTCCAGATTCTATGTATTTCTTGGCATTGTCCCAAGCTCCACCACCACTAGTCATCGAGATCGCGAGGAAAAGACCGGTCACAATGCTGCCGATCAAGACTCCACCGAGTATTTTGGCGGCTGCTAGCTCTTGGATTTGGTTGAGGAAAAGCACACCTAGTAGGGCGATCAAGAGAGGGGTAAGCACGGGGATCAAAGCGGGCACGATCATCTGCTTGATGGCGCTCTGCGTCACTATATCAACACAACGAGCATAATCTGGCTTGGCTTTGTATTCCATGATGCCCGGTATTTCCCGAAACTGACGACGCACTTCAGCTACCACTTCCCCAGCTGCATTGCCGACAGCGCGCATAGCCATCGAAGCAAACAAAAAGGGCAACAAACCACCTAAAAACAAACCAGAAATAATAAACGGATCTTCAAGACTAAAAACAACAGGATGTCCGGCTAGCTTGCCCAAATCTTGCGTGAAAGAAGTGAACAAAACAACGGCCGCCAACCCAGCAGAACCGATTGCATAGCCTTTGGTGACTGCTTTAGTGGTGTTGCCGACAGCGTCAAGAGCATCTGTTCTTTCGCGCACTTCGCCCGGAGCACCTGACATTTCGGCTATGCCACCAGCATTATCAGTGATCGGGCCATAACTGTCGAGAGCAACGATAATCCCCGTCATACTGAGCATGGAAACAGCGGCAATAGCGATGCCGTAAATCGAATAGCCAGCCACCAGATAAGCGGCCATCATTCCTAAGATGATCGCAAGCACAGGCAAAGCCGTTGCTTCCATAGAGACTGCAAGGCCGGCGATGATATTTGTGCCATGTCCGCTCTGTGAAGCCTCTGCTATCTCATGCACCGGTCTATAGGCCGTCGAAGTATAAAATTCCGTTGCCCAGACTATCAGCCCAGTGGTGACCACTCCGACCAAAGCCGACCCGAAGAGAGGCCACAAGAGATCGGCGCCGAAAAGATAATCCGTAAGAAAGTAAAAACCAATACTTGAAAGAATGGCACTAATAATGAGCCCCGAATAGAGCGAGTTCATGATGCCCGCTTTTTCGTTTAGACTGACTGCAAAGACGCTCACACCAGCCGAAATGACCGATATTGCCCCCAAAAAGAGCGGATACATCATCGCCGGCAAAAGCTTCATCCCTAGCTCAGCACTGGTGAAAGAAGCGATGATCATCGCGGCGATCGCCGTTACTACATAGGTCTCAAAGAGATCGGCAGCCATTCCGGCGCAATCTCCGACATTGTCCCCGACATTATCTGCGATCACAGCAGGGTTACGCGGATCGTCTTCTGGGATTCCAGCCTCTACTTTGCCGACCAGATCGGCGCCAACGTCGGCGGCCTTGGTATAAATCCCACCACCTAAACGAGCAAAAACGCTGATCAGGCTAGCCCCAAAACCCAAAGAAGCCAAAGCGGTGGACTGTTCGGTGAGCGTTTCGGGGGAAAAAGCGGATAAAGCTAAGAAAAAGCCGGTGACGGCCAGCAAAGCCAAGCTCACCACCAAAATACCGGTGATCGAACCGCCCTTGAAGGCGACATCGAAAGCTTCAGCTAAAGAAACTGTTGCAGCCTGCGCAGTGCGGACATTGGCGCGGACAGAGACGAGCATCCCTATATAGCCGGTCAAACCGCTCAGCGTAGCGCCGATCACAAATCCAAGGGCATTTTGCCAGCCTAGTGTGAAAAAGATGATTACGGCTAGACCCAAGCCCACTAAAGAGACAACTTGGTTTTGGCGGAAAAGATATGCTCCAGCTCCTTCTTGGATTGCTTGAGCTATCTCGTTCATCTTGGCGTTGCCGACTGGTTTATCGAGGACGAGCTTGATCAGTAGCGCTCCGACCAACAAACCTAAAAAACAAGCGGCTACTACAAGCCAGAGTGAATCAACAGTGTTCAAATCGATCATGGTTATTTTTTATCTCTACTTAGCAGGCAACTTTGCCCCTAAAGTTAGCACTGAAAGACCGAAAAAAGCGAGAAAAACGAGAAAGAATGAGGCCTCTACAACTGTCTCTTAACTCTGCGCTCTCTTTATATAGCCTAAAGGTTAGTATTTTTTCTATATGAATTTGAGTCACAAGTTTGAATTCGATGAAGAGGGCATAGGCGTCCACAGCTTCTCATTGCCTGCTCCCTACCCGAGCACAAACCCCAACAAGACCATTCGTCAAGCGCTCTTGAGCGGAGAAAAGCCGGGCATCTTCTCGCCTTTTGCCTTCAGTGTTAGAACTCTTAAGAGAATCAATGACCAAGTCTCAGAGATTCAAGCGCGCGCTAAGCCTTGATCTTACTGGGAATAGAAACTAGCTGTGACGATACTAGCTGCGGCCTTGTCGAAGATGGCCAGAGACTGCTTTCGTTGTGCACCGGCTCACAAGACGATTTGCATACAAACTTTGGGGGAATAGTACCTGAACTGGCTGCCCGCGAGCACTGTTTGCAACTAGACAGGGTAGTAGGGCGAGCGCTCAGTGAGGCTGATTTGAGTTTGCATTCGATTGACGCCATAGCGGTGACGGCTGGACCAGGTCTAGTCAGTAGCCTGCTAACCGGTGTCACTGCCGCTAAGACGCTTGCCGCTTTTTTACAGAAACCGATACTGGCTGTCGATCATCTTGAGGCGCATGTCGCTTCTTTGGCTTTGGGCGAGCAGAAACCGGAATTGCCTTTGATTTGTCTTTTAGTCTCAGGTGGACACACTCAGCTCAGACTTGTAGAGAGCTGGGATAGGCAAAGCATACTGGGACAGACTCTTGATGACTCGGTGGGTGAGGCTTTCGACAAGGTTGCGCGCATACTTGGGCTCGCTTATCCGGGTGGACCGGCTATCGATTTGCTTAGTCGGGACATTGCTCACTCGACTGAATTGTTACCCGAAAGCAAAGTAACTGGCCTCAATTTTAGCTTTAGTGGCTTGAAGTCGGCTGTCTTGCGTTTATGGGAGAAAGAAAACAACACTCACTCCGCTCAGCTGATCGCTGCTAGTTTTCAGCAGAATGTGGTCAGAGAGCTCACCAAAAAGCTGAAAAGAGCGAGCGACAATCTTGACATTAAAAACATTGCGATTGCCGGTGGAGTCTCGGCTAACACCGCCCTAAGAGCTCGTTTAGCTACGATCTTTCCGGCTAGCGAGTATAGAATTTACATGCCAGAACTGAGATTTTGCACTGACAATGGGGCTATGGTGGCTGCTGCTGGGTATTTGTGTCCTCGCTCTAGATCTTTAGATTTTGCCGTGTATGCTCGGTGAAGCGGAATGGCAATCACTTTTCAAGAGGATTATTTACGAATCTGAGAGTAACGCTACAACGATACGCAGACCCTCAAACTCCCCCTAAACTAAATGTTTGAATGTTTTCTTATGAAACATCCTTGGTACTGCCATTCCAGCAATTGCCAAGATATTTCACCTTGAATTCGTGATTTTCCCCTTCAAGCTCACTAATCCGTGTCACTAGTTTCTTTTCGTTGGTACCCAAAAGGATCAAAGCCAAAGAAAAACCTAAACCGAAACTAAGTACCAAAAACATGAATATAGGCATTTTCAAAAACCTCTTAAATTATCTGTTCCACCTTTTCCGCTCATTTAATCCAACAGACGAGCGAATTCCCTATTCATCATCTTAGCGCCTTAATTCATGATATATTTTCTAGTCTAACAATTTGTTTAAGATAAGCTATGGCCGTCCCCAAGAAACGTAAATCGAAACAAAGAACCAGACAAATCAAAGCTGGTCGCCCGATCAAAGCCGTTCATATTCCCCATAAATGCCCAAATTGCAGTGGGCCCTGCCTCTCGCACCGCGTCTGCACAGCCTGTGGATACTACAATGGCCGTGTCTTGAGCCTCAAAAGAGTTGCTTAATAACCGCTTAGTGCTCTCTTGCTAGAAAAAAAACGCTGTGGCTTTGTCGCCCTGATCGGCAGACCAAATGTCGGCAAGTCTTCTTTGATGAATGAACTGGTAGGACAAAAAATCTCAATTGTCGCCAGCAAAGTACAAACGACTAGACATCGGGTGCTTGGTATCAGAACCGATGAAGCTAAGCTCAGACAAGCTCTCTTTCTCGATTTGCCTGGCTTGATCCCCCCCAAGGACGCCCTTGGCAAGGCTTGTTATCAGACTGCTCTCAGTGGCGCAAAAGAGGCTGATTGTTTGCTCTATGTGCTCGATGCCAGCACTGAGCCGGCCGAATTTGAAGAGCAGGTGGCTTCTCTACTAGCCCCGCTCCGTCTAGAAAAGCCGCTGTTTGTGGTCCTCAATAAAATCGATAAATTGATCGATCCGGCTAGCGCCCTCAAAAAATACGCCTGCTTGCTTGAGCCCCTGCATTGCCCTAGCCCTATGCTGGTTTCCGCTGAAAGCAAAGCCGGTCTCGGCTTGCTGCTGGAGAGCGTGCTAGAAAATCTGCCCGAAGGAGAGCTACTCTTTGACCCTGAAGAGATCACTGACAGGCCTATTCGTTTTTTGGTGTCTGAATATATCCGTGAGGCGGCTATCAATCTGACTTCTGACGAGCTTCCACACGCTGTAGGCGTGATGATCGTCGAGTATCGTTTACCGCTAGAGGCAGGCAAGCCAATTTATATACGCGCGGACTTGCTCGCTGAGACAGAATCTCAGAAGGGGATTTTGATTGGGAAAGGGGCGGCTAAGATCAAGCGCATCGGTCAGCTGGCAAGGGCTGAGATCGAGAAACTGACTGGCGAGAAAGTCTTTTTGGAGCTGAAGGTGAAAGTGAAAGACAAATGGCGAATGAGGGATTCCAGTTTGCGGGAGATGGGCTACAAGTCCGACAAGGCTGAGCCTTAGACTTGAATTTCCTAAGAAGTCGAAAGCTTTGGCCTTTCTCTGGGGCGCTCCGCCCCCAAGCCCCGGCAAAGGAGCTCGCCGGAGCCCCTTTGAACCCCCTCTCAGGGCTTTGCCCCGAACCCCACGAGGGGGCGTACCGTACGCTCCTCGACCCCCAGCGATCATCGCTTCGCCTGCAAGGAACAAGCAAAAACCTTATAGCAAATACCGCAAAGCCCCACTAGCAATACCAGCACCCCTAGCCACCAACCAACCAGCCAACTCAAAATAATTCTGAAAAGTCTGCACTCGCCCCCCAAAACCAAGACTCTCTGGAGTCAAACCCAACCCAGAAAAATTATTTCGGACTGCATAACACTCAATCCAAGACCTACTAGCAGCCAGCAAAGCCCCCCGCCCCAACCAACAATCAAACGGATGAACAAAATTATTCACCTCCAACACACTCAAATCACCATGCTGGCGACAAGCAAAAGGAATCAAACTAGGTGCCCGAGCTAAACCACCTAAAACACTAGGCAAAAAACTAAAGCTACTGAGCTCACTAGCTACTCGTCTATCAAACTTGCCAAGCAAACCTTCAGCCTCCCAGACAGGCGCGTGAGCACAAGGAAGCAAAAAGCGAGCAGAGAGAAGATGCGAAATGATAGCCTCAAGCCCCCCAATCGGATCGGGACCAGCACCAGCCCAGTAAGCGTTCTCATTCTCTGAATGTGGCATGCGAGCGAGCACAGCTAAAGCCGTTGCCCCTTGCCCTAAAAGTTCTTCGCCAGCCGCAAACAAACTCTCCAGACCAGAAACAGACCCACTGCTCAGTCCACCTTGCAGCTCTAGCTGACAAGAAAAACCACTAGCGCTCGCGCATCCCACAAAGTCTAAACCCCAGATCATTTGCGCTGCCTCGATCACGAGCATTTCGCGCGCAAGCTCAAGGTCAGTGAGATCACCGGCCAAAATCAACCCGATCCGATGAGGAGCCTGTCTAGGTCTAGGCCTAAGCGCCAGCTGACCTGCCAAAAAAGCATCGAGGGAAAAACCTTCAACATAGAGAAAGTTTGGTGGCAAGCATTGCCAAGCGCCAGCATTGACGATGTTTGGGTTGCCGATCAGATAACCACTGACTTCCCCAAAAAGCGAAGCGACCAAACTAGCATCACCCCCATAACCGCCAATCGAACAACCGATGCCCGTTGGTAGGCTCAACACAGTGACAGGCTGAGCGTTTGACAAAGGCACTGGCGCTTCGAGGGGGGCAAAAACACCGGCAAGACTAGATTCCAAGCCGAAACCGACAGCTTCCACTAACCAAGACTCTTGGTCTTGACCGAAACCACCCCAACGCAAAGGAGTAAAAGTGCCTTCTGAGCGAAGATGAGCCTCAATGCTCTCAAAAGTCAAAGGCAAAGATTTGGGGATTTTGCAAAGCATGAGAGAGAATATAAAGTATATGGAATTGGAAAAGAAATCATTTCAAAAGAAAATAGACCTCAATTGTGACCTAGGTCAAAGCTGGGGAATCTACAATCTTCGCGACGAAGAGAGCCTCCTGCCCTACGTTACCAGCGTCAATATCGCCTGCGGCGGTCATGCCGGTGACGGAAAAAGCATGCTCAAAGCGCTAAAAATAGCCCGCGATCTAAAGCTAAATGTCGGCGCACATATAGGCTACCCCGATCTAGCAGGCTTTGGGCGACGGGAAATGCGCCTCGACAATGACGATCTGCAAGCCACTCTCCACGGCCAGATCGGTGCACTGGAGGGGATGGCTCGCTCCCTAAACCTTTCGCTGACCCATGTCAGACCACATGGCGCCATGTACCATCGGATTTTCATCGATGCTGCTTTTGCTGAAACGCTCGCCCGCATTGTGCTCAGCTATTCGCCATGGCTTATCTTGGTCGGTCCTTCTTGTCCGCATTTTGAGGCGGCTGGCAACGCTACTGGTCTGAGCATTGCCCCTGAGCTTCATCTGGACAAACAATACAGGCGTGATGGCCAGCTCAATAAACTAGGCCAAGGCCGCCCGCTTTCCTATGACTTCGTCCAACAGCAGGCCGCTTCGCTTTTTTCCACCGGCAAGATCATCACCGAAGGGGGGAAAAGGCTGAGACTAGGTTTTAGGACAGTGCATCTATCGATGGAAAGAAACTATGCGCTAGAGCTTGCCTCTTCCTTGAGCTCGCTTCTGGAGCAAAAACCAACCCCAATAAACTCGATGACCGGTATCCAAAATATCGAACCGCTCGAGCTCCGAGAAAGACTTTCACTCACCACTCCTTACGTGTAGTTTGGGGGATCTTTTGTGGGGCTTGGCGCTGATTGGCGGCTTGCTTTGGCTGGTGACGATCACGGAGTTCAGTTTTTTGCCTAGCGCCTTCCATCGAGGAGTCTATGAGAGATGCGCTTGGCTTTATGAGAGCAAATGGCACAAGGGCGCTTACGATCTTTGCCACAAGACAAATATCAGATTGCTTCGTCTGCTGGAAGAGCATTTGACCGGCAAGAACTCCATTGTCCTCGATTTGGCTTGTGGGACGGGAAGAATGAGCATGCTGCTACTTGCTCAGTCTTGGTTTCGGGGGAAGATTGAGGCTGTCGATTTTTCCGGTGCTATGCTCGCCAAACTCTCGGCAAAGCTCGAGGAGGTGAATAGACCTGATGTTTGTTTAAAAATTCAAGAACAAGATTTAGCAGACTGGCAGGGTGAGGAGAATGCTGCTGATTTGGTTTTTTTGATGGAGGTGAGCGAATTTTTGCCGGATTTTGCTGGTCTCTTGCAGAAAATTTCTCAGTCTCTCAAGCCCGAGGCACTGTTGGTTTGCACTAAGCCCAATGAGCTTTTGGCGCCGCTTTTTTTCGGGCGCAAACAATCGATTGTTGAGCTAAAAGCGCTTGCGGGGAGCGTCGGTCTGGAGATTGTGCTGCGCACTTCTTGGCAGTGGCGATACGAGTTACTTGTTTTGAAGAAAGTCTCTTGAGATTGTTTGAACTATTGGTCTTGACAGAGCTTAGCCCCCTCAAACTCCACCCAGATTGAGTTATTCGGTATTTCCTTAACTATTTTTCTCGCAAAACCGAAAGCTAAAGTTAAAATTAGCTTTAGTAATTGTTAAATCTCTAGTCAAAAGTCAAACAAAAATTATTATGTCAGCTAGCAAAGTATTGATAGTAGAAGACGAAGTGCCCTTGCTTGAGGCCACCACTTACTTTTTGCAACAAAAAGGCTACTTGGTGACTGGGGTCACAGACGCCGAAAAAGCACTAGAACAATTTCACCTGCAACCCTTTGACTTGATAGTCCTAGACTGGAACTTGCCCGGTGCTATGCAAGGAATAGATTTTCTAAAAGAACTGCGCCTCTCGCAGCAGACTGTCCCCGTGATCATGGTCACCGGAAAAACCTCCAAAGAAGAAATAATCCAAGGCCTAGAGGGAGGAGCAGACGACTATTTGACCAAACCCTTCAATCCAGAAGAGTTGATTGCGCGCATGCGGAGCGTTATTCGGCGGACACAACAAGTTTCAACAACACCCGGTAGACGAATAGTCTATGACAAGATCGTGATTGACCTTGATGCTCACCGAGTGTGGATTGACCAAGAAGAAAAGCAACTCTCGCCAAAGCTCTTTGGGATGATGAAGCTCTTGATGCTCAATCCCCGCCGTGTCTTTACTCGTGGTCAGATTCTCGATTCAGTTTGGGGTAATGAAAATGTCGGGGAAAAATCCGTTGATGTCCATGCCTGCTGGCTCAGAGAGATCTTGGGTGACCAAGGCAAGCATGTGGTCACTGTGCGTGGTTTCGGTTATCGTTTCGGCGCCTAGGCAAACTTAGTTTGCATCATTTAGACCGAAGCGTTGCTTTGGTACTTGGGATAATTTTTCGTTCTGCCTTACGCTTCTAGGGGGAGTTTGAGGGCTTGCGCCCTCAAGGAAATTAACTTCCCTGACAGCAAGTGAGTTCCGAAACCTTCTTTCTACTGTTTGAAAGAACAAAAGCTAAATTTCTGAAAATGGAAGAGCTTTGGAGTTATTCAGCGCTTCCTCAAATAACCACCAGTAATAAGCCTGTTTGATCTATCATTGCCCTAAATTATGGTTATTTCTTCAAACGACCTTCGCCCAGGGGTCACAATCAAAGTCGATCACGATATCTGGGCTGTAGTAGAGTTCCTCCACGTCAAACCCGGTAAAGGCTCAGCCTTTGTGCGCACCAAGCTCAAAAGCATTACAGGCGGCAACACCATCGAAAAGACCTTCAGAGCTGGCGAACGCCTCGATGAAGCCTTGATCGAGAAGAAAACTATGCAGTATCTCTACAAAGCCGGCGAAGATTACGCTCTCATGGATGACGATAGCTTCGAGCAGATCGAAGTCAATGCCAAACAAATCGGATCGAAATACAAATACCTCAAAGAAGAGATGAAGTTACAAGTCATCTACTGTGACGGCAAAATACTCGGCATAGAACTACCAAACTTTGTTGAGCTGAAAGTGATAGAAACACCGCCCGGCGTCAGAGGGGATACGGCCACCAATAGCGCCAAGCCTGCTACTCTTGAGACAGGTGCCCAGATCTCAGTGCCTTTCTTCGTCAATACCGGCGACACTATTCGGGTTGATACAAGAGATGATTCGTATCTAGATCGAGTTTAACAATATGAACCTAGAACTAAATTACGCCCAACTTCTAGAACTGATCGAGAAGCTCGAGAACTCCTCCCTGAGCGAGATCAGTGTCTCCAACGAAAACACTTCTTTCACCCTGCGCAAAGAAATCACAGTTACCTCTTCTTATCAGAGTCTTGGGCCCAGTGGTCAGTTTATAGCTGCTAATGGTGGGGCTTCTGAGAACAATCCCAGTCTGCCTGAAGTAAGTTTACAAAAAAACTTGATCGAAGTCTTTTCCCCAATAGTAGGCACTTTTTATAGCGCCTCTTCACCTGACTCCAAGCCCTTTGTGGAAATTGGCCAACAGGTCAGACTAGGCGAGACTTTCTGCATCATCGAAGCGATGAAGGTGATGAACGAATTCAACGCCGAGCAAGCCGGAATAGTAGCGGAGATTTGTGTGAAAAACGGCCAACCGGTCGAATACGGCCAAGTCTTGTTTCGCCTTCAGCCAGAGTGAGAGAGTGAAGATCGCTTTAGCCCAAATCAACCCCCTCGTGGGCGATCTAGTGGGCAACGCTCAATTAATCCTTGAAGCCTGCAAGCAAGCCCAAGAAGGGCAGGTCAGCTTGCTCGTTTTTCCGGAGATGGCTTTGTGGGGCTATCCAGCCCAAGATCTTTTGTTTGAGCCAGAGCTTCTAGCCAAAGCTGATGAGCTGATGAGCGAAGCGCTGGCCCCTCAGGTGAAAAATGCCGTGATCGTTGGTAGTACTTATAGAGACTGCAACGATAGACTGTTCAACGCTGCTTATTGCTTGCAAGCTGGCCGAATCGAAAAAATCGTCTGTAAGAGCTGTCTCCCCAACTACGAAATCTTCAACGAAAGCCGCTACTTCAAAGCTGCCTCCTCCAACCAAGACAGACTCTGGGCCGTAAATGGCCAGAAAATCGGGGTCTTTATCTGTGAGGATTTGCTGGGAGCAGAGACAGACTTCCACCAATACGACCAAAATCCCCTCGCTGAGCTTCTAGCCGCTGGCCAACAACCAGACGCTTTGGTTTGCCTAGCCGCTTCGCCCTATAGACGGGGACAGCAAGCGATCAGAGCAAATATCTTGCAAGAGGCCAGCAGGCAAGCTGGCGCTGTACCGGTTCTTTTCGCTAACCAAGTGGGGGCAAACGATCAGCTGATTTTCGATGGTCACTCGGGTGTTTATAAACCCCAAGGCTGCTGTGTTTCTGCTCCTAGCTTTCAAGAGGCTCTGCTGCTTGTCGATCTAGATGCTTCAGTCTCATCGACTAGCATCAAAGCTGAAACTCAAGAAGTCCTAGAAGCTCTAGTGCTCGGGATCAAAGATTATTTTCGCAAGGCAGGCTTTCAGAGAGCGATCTTAGGCGTCTCTGGTGGGATCGATTCGGCTGTAGTGGCCAGTCTTGCCGTTCGGGCTCTTGGAAGTGAAAACGTGCTGGGAGTGATGATCCCCAGTGCCTACACTAGCTCAGAGAGCGAGCTTTACTTTGAACGATTGGTGCTGGCGCTCGGCATAGAAAGCAAAACCATCTCGCTTGAGGGAATGCTCGCTGCTTGGCACACTAGTACTGGCATGCAGACGCTCACGCTAGCCGAGGAAAATGCCCAGTCAAGACTACGCGGACTGGTGTTGATGAGCCTTGCCAACGATCAAAACGCCTTAGTGCTTGCTTGCGGCAACAAGAGCGAATTCTCGCTCGGCTATTCGACGCTTTATGGCGACATGTGCGGGGCTATCGCCCCAATTGGCGACTTGTTGAAGACTGAAGTTTATGAGCTAGCTCGCCTGCTGCCAGAAATCCCCCAAGAAATCATCGCGAGAGCCCCAAGCGCTGAGCTCAGACCGGATCAACTAGACACAGACTCGCTGCCGCCTTACGCTGAGCTCGATCGAGATTTAGGAGATTATTTTACGCAGAGAAAAGCACTTCCAGCTAAGCTGGCTCAGACTTTTGCGCGAAGCGAGTTTAAGCGGCAACAAGCACCCATCATCCTCAAAGTAAGCAAAAACGCCTTCGGCAAAGGCTGGCAGCAGCCCATACTCAGAGGAAAGCTAGATAATCTGTCCCCAAGCGCAAAAAGCCCTGAAGCATCTGATGAATCAAACCTATAGCCCCTTGCACAAAACCTGGCACAAGCAAGAGACCCCCTAAAGCAAGATAGCCAAGCTCAGGGCGCCTTTCGAGGATAGTGATACTGGGGAAGAACTCGCGCGCCACTTTATAGCCATCTAGGGGAGGGAAGGGAAGCAAATTGAAAGAGAAAAGCAGGGCATTGCAGATGGCGCCCCAGTAAAGAAAGCGCTCAAGATCTTCCGCTAGAATCGGGTCCGAGAGCTCTTGCAGGTGCAACCAACTGAGTGCAAAGCTAAAGCAGATAGTCAGTGTGAGATTGGCTAGAGGACCGGCTAGAGCCACCAACACTGTACCGAGACTACCATTGCGAAAGTTTTTATCATTTACGGCTATTTCTCCCCAGCCGACACCGGCTACCAGCAGGGCGCCAAAGCCCATCAGTCCGATGTTTCTAAAAGGATTGAGGCTCAGTGTTCCCTGCTCAAGTGGGCCCTTATCTCCTTGCCAGACGGCTACTAGGCCGTGGGCTAGTTCGTGCAGGGCTATAGAGAAGATCACGAGCCCCACTATGCTCCAATAGAAGAAAGGATTTGTCATCAGGTATTGGAAGAACATGGTGTTTATATACCAATGCTTTTGGTCTTTATTAACGGTGTTTTTGTTTCAAACTCCCCCAAGGCTGAGGAGCCTCAATCTAATTGTTGTCGAAACAAAAGGCTGTTTTTCTTATGGAATTCAAAGGGGGTTGTTAAGGGGCTGCGCCCCTTAAGGAGATTAACTTCCCCTGTCACTCTCGGTTTGGGAAATATATTCTATAAGGGCTGGCGCCCTCAAACACCCCAAGGCTAAGGAACCTCAATCTAATTGTTGTCGAAACAGAAGGCTCATTTTCTTATGGAATTCAAAGGGGGTTGTTAAGGGGCTTCGCCCTCAAACACCCCTTGATTTTTCTGAGAATAAAACTCTAATTTGCTGAATATAGTTGCCAAGAAATAAAGAGGGCGCCAGCACTTAGATCTATAATCTATGAAATGCAAGCAATAGAAAGCCTAAAACAAAGATGGAATGACCTCCACGCCTATATCCCCGGCAAAAGCATAGACCAAGTAGCCTCCCTAAACGGACTAGCCCCCAACCAAATAGTAAAACTAGCCAGCAACGAAAACCCCCTAGGCTGCTCCCCTCTGGCTAAACAAGCAATGCTTGATTTACTAAATGCTCCAAGCAGCTACCAAAACCAGCTCGCCTTTTATCCTGAAGCAATGGCCGACTCGCTCTGCCAAGCCCTGCAAACCCGTTACCCAGAAACCAAAGGACTTTTTGTGGCCGCAGGCACAGGCATGGACAATATGCTTGAAGGTCTGGCACGGCTAGTTCTTAGACCAGGACGCGAAGCGCTAATTCACATTCCAACTTTTGAATATTACGAAATAGTGACTCGTTGGGCTCAAGCTAAGCCCGTCTTTCACCTGACTAGCCCAGAAGATGATTTCAGGTTAGATCTAGACTCTTTTTGCGCAAAGATTTCCAGTGAGACTGACCTAGTCTTTCTTTGCAACCCAAACAATCCTACCGGTAACCAATTTACTTGGCCTGAAATCGAGCTAGTACTCAAGCAAGCGTCCAAACATAATTCTTTCGTCTTTCTCGATGAAGCCTATGGAGAGTATTCGGGTGAAAGTCATCTGGATCGCATTCACCAGCACCCAAACCTGATTATTGGTCGGACTTTTTCAAAAATCTATGGCCTAGCGGCCCTAAGAGTCGGCTGGATGGTGATGGCGGCTGAGCTCGAGCCTCTCTTCCGGAAAGTTCAGACGCCTTTTAGTTTGGGTTTGCTTTCTCAGGTAGGGGCAAAGGCCTCATTGCTCGACGAGGATTTTAGGCTTAGGTCGATTGCGCTCAATGCTGCTGGTCTGAAACAAATCGCTGAGGGGCTTAAGGAGCTTGGTTTGCGCTCCTTTTCAAGCACGGGAAACTATATTAGTTTTCTGGCTGGCCGGCCAGCTACTGAGGTGAGCCAATATCTTCTGAAGCGGGGGATCATTGTTCGTGATGTGAGTGCTTCGCGCGGGGCTCCTTATGATTTGGTACGGGTATCTATTGGTTTAGAGGAGCAAAATAGTTTTTTTCTTAGTTGTCTTGGTGAGTTACTGCAAGTCAGGAGAAGTTAATTTCCTTGGGGGCTGCGCTCCTCTTAACAGCCCCACGATTCTTGGCAACGATGTCAAGCAAATTGCAGTTTTATTCTTAGAAAATCAAGGGGAGTTTGAGGGCGCCAGCCCTCATAGAATATATCTCCCAAAACCTGCAGTGAGAATGGGGCATCGTTGGGATCACTGACAACCCATAGATCTTAAATCAAAACATGAGCTAAAAAGTCACCAAAAGTAACCAAGGGAATTACACCTCCTGTTGGGTCAATCCTCAGCCCTAGGGAGAATCTAACCCACCTAAAAATCAAAAAGCAAAAGAAACAAATTATTCAAACCCCTCTAAGCGCTAAAATCAAACCCATGCGACTTTGCGATTATATTTTCAAGCGGCTCAAGGAGCTAGGCGTCGATCATCTCTTCTGCCTACCAGGCGAATCAGTCCAAGAACTCTATCGCTCTTTACTTGGCAGTGAAGTAAAAAGTATCTTACTATCCCACGAACCTAGTCTCGGCTATGCTGCTGACGCTTACTCAAGGCTCAGAGGCCTAGGAGCTGTGCTCGCTAGCTACGGTGTAGGCGCCCTGAACCTAGTGAACGCTGTCGGCCAAGCCTATGCCGAAAGCTCGCCCCTAATCGTGCTCAGCGGGGGCCCTGGTGTCATGGAACGCAAACGCCATAGCCTGCTCCACCACAAGGTTCGTAACTTTGACAGCATGCAAAAGGTCTTCGAAGAGGTGACAGCGATGAGCGTCATTCTCGATTCGCCCCATCAGGCTGCCCACCAACTAGAACTGGCCTTTCAGACTGCTCTACAGTTCAAAAAACCGGTCTATATCGAGATACCTAGAGACATGGTCTCGATCAATGTAGACTCAATGCCCCTGCTAGACCCTTTCCAGAGCCTCAACCCACAAGCTGAAAGAGATTGCCTCGAAGAGGCTCTCAGCGAAATCACCACCCTGCTTGCCTCTGCCAAAAGACCAGTCATTCTCGGTGGAGTGGAAGTCTCACGGATCAAAGCGCAAAAAGAGTTTCGGGCTCTTGTTGAAGCTTCCGGCTTACCGGTGGCTACAGATTTGCTCGGGAAATCACTAATTGAAGATTCTCACCCACAAAGCCTAGGGACATTTTTTGGTGCTCTTACCAACCCTGAAGCCGAGCGTGCCCTCAATGAAGCCGACTTAATCCTTTCACTAGGGACTATTCTCAGCGATGTCGCTTTGGGCATGTTCACCTTCTCCATCGACCGAACTAAGATGGTTGAGGCTCGAATAGAATCTGTGCGAGTGAAAAATCATTTTTTTCCTGAACTCAGACTAAAAACGCTGATCCAAGGACTTCTTGAACGGGCTCACTCATTCAAGAAAGACGTTTTAAAGAAGCCCGACTTACCTTCAACTCCGAGTTTTGATGAGCTAGCCCAAGAAGCACTCTCAATGAGCTCAACTGAAAGATGCCTTGACGCATTTATCAATAGAGAAAACTCGCCTGCTTATCGGATCGTCAGTGACGTTGGTGATTGTTTGTTTCTCGGTCAGGCTCTCAGAGTGAACCGGATTGCCGGATTTTTGTCACCAGCTTACTATCTGAGCATGGGCTTTGGTTTGCCTGGTGGCATTGGGGCGCAGATTGCTGAACCGAAGATGCGCTCATTGATTTTGGTCGGTGATGGAGCTTTTCAGATGACTGGACTAGAGCTAGCTAGCCTTACTCGTTTGGGCTTGAACCCGATCATCATCTTGCTCAACAACAGTTCTTATGCCACCTTGCGTTTGGTTGAGAGCGATCCTTATCCGGGTTCTTATGACATTGGGAAGTTCGATTATTCTCGAATGGCTGATATTTTTGGTGGACGGGGTTACAAGGTGTTCAATACTGACGAGCTGAAGAGGGCTTTGATTGGGGCTGAGCAAGAGCATCCGGGTGTTTTTACTTTGATTGATGTTGAGATTCCGGTGGACGACAGTACTGAGGTACTTAAGCAATTTGGGCGGATGATGGGAGAGAGCAACAAGGTCGCGGCACAGGGCCAAAACTGAGAATTTTCTAAGACATTACCCTTCGGGGATTTATCTTGCCCACCCCTGCCCCTCCTCAGGAGGGGAGTTAATTATTATTGGGGGCTTAGCCCCCAAACCCCTGTTGGGAAAGTTCAAAACTTAGTTTTATCGTGCGGGGTCGAGACATTGATTTGGTTCTTCGATTAGTTTTGCCAAGCCCTGCCCCTCCTGAGGGTGGGAGTTAATTATTACTGGGGGCTTCGCCCCCTAACCCCTTTGGATTATTGATTTACCTTGTAGCCCCTGCCTTTGCTGCCCTAAAGATTCATGGGGTTGTTAAGGCTCGTAGCAGAAAGTCTACTAAGGTGACCAAAGTAATAACTCTTTCCAATTGGGTCAAAGCTCAGCCTAGTAAACAAAAAGCCTCTCCGGATTAGGGAAAGGCTTCTTATTATTTACTTGATTGCACTTAGCTTACGTGGCACACTCGGCAGCCTAGACGGCTGCACTTGGCCTACGGC
>JBGSRC010000001.1:0-122765 GCA_041737745.1 Candidatus Caenarcanales bacterium | reverse complement strand
GCACACCGAATTATCATTGTGCTCTCGGTCAAGTGTCGAGCGATACAACTTGCGAAAACAATGGTTTTATCAATCATGGTTTGCCATCTGACTACAATAATTGCAACGATCCAGGGAGAAATAATCTGAGATGCTGTGAGCCTAAGCCTGCTAAACTCTGCGCCTATAATTTAACCGGTGTTAGAGTCAATGAAGGAGATTCTCGAGACTTTACAGTAGTAGGAGATTTGGCCGGGTCTTGCATGATGTCTTCTGGTCCTGATAGCGGGCGAAAGTGGGAATATGTAAACCCGGCTGTTGGGCAAACAATAATGCTAGATGGAAATTGTGATCCTATCTATACTCCGAGTAATTATGAACTTTGTGGTACAGATTCATATCTATACAAATCCTCGACTCCCATTTCCCTGGTCTTCTCAGCTTCTCCCAGCGCTGAAACCCCAGCAATAGTTAACTTCGCCCTAAACCCCAGCCTAGGCGGTTTCTCCCTCTGGAGAGGTTCTGAAAGCTTGCCCTTGCTCGTAATCGATCCGACTCACACCGGACTTATTACCAGCGCCAAGCAGCTCTTCGGAAACTTCACCCTCGGTAAAAACTGGTCTGACGGCTACCAAGCCCTAGCCAGCTTCGATACAGACAAGAACGGAAAAGTTTCAGCCGCGGAGCTCTCTGATCTAGCTCTCTGGTTTGACCGGAACCGTAACGGTCTCTCCGAAGCCGGAGAAGTGCAGACACTAGCTGAAGCAGGAATCACTGCCCTCTTCTATGGAGTGTCTTCAGTCGATAGCCAGTCTGGTGATCTCCATGCCAGCATCGGTTATGAACGAACCCTCAATAATCAAACAATAATCGGGAAATCACTTGACTGGTACGAAGCCACCGGTTTTACTAGTCGCAATGATGCTCTTGCTTATCAAACCAATAGAGCAAGTGCTCTGCTAGGTGCCGAGATCACTCTGATGGCTGGGATCTAACCCGCGTAGCGTGAGTGCTCCAGAAAGAGCCGTTATTCTTAATTAAACAAAAAGATCTCTTCTGGTCAGAAATGGCTGGAGGGGATTTTTTACTGTAGGTTGGGGAAGTTTGTTTGTATTGAGGCAAAAATATCGGCAGCTAAAGATCTATCGGCCTAGCTAGGCGCTCTTGCTACGCATGCTGCACTCACGCTAAGCGATCGCCCTCAAACTCCCCTTGATTTAGAGAAAACTAAGTAACTTTTAGCTTAATTGGATGAAGCTTGAAGCTTCTCTTGGTTAAGGTCTGTTTAAGAAAAGGCTTGACGGAAAGAGGGTTGCTTGTTAGGATATGCATATTAGCAACGAAAAGATAAGAACAAATAGATATGACCAATATACGCATCATTCCTACCCAGCAAAGAATCGGCAAGGAACTCAATATAAAAATCAAAGATAATCCAGCTGAATATAGAACCAATATCATTGGCAGACCTGAAACTAGAAACTCTTCCAACCTCATGGCTAATTTCTTTAGTGGCATCTTCGCCAGTCCAGAAGGAAGGACTGGAGGAACCCAAAGTTTTCACCAACTCAGAGGTCTAATCGATATCTGCGAGGGGTGGCGAGCTCTACACCCTAAATTGAAGTACAAGGTCAATCCTGATTTTCAGCTCCATTACCTTGGAGATGCCCTTTCAACAAACAATACTAGAGACCAAAATACAATTGTTGAATTCATCGATTTAGTCAGAAATCTCTGGCAAAGTCTAGGAAGAGAGCCACTTTCTGGATTTCAAAAAACAAGACACGAAACATTAGAGGGTTTGCTTTTTGATATGGCTGGCTTGGATCTGGAAGGACAATTCGATAGTCCTTTACTCAGAGCGGCTTCCGTAGACACCCTCTGGCATGAGTATCACCAGCTTCTGCGGCAGAATTTGCAGCCAATTTTGCAAACAGCACGGGGCTTTTCCGAGTTTTTGGCCTATGTCTTCAGTGCCGCTGGAGTCGAGGGAAACAGAGTCGTTCAGGGCTTTCATTCTGCCTTCGCACAAGATCCTACATCAAATCTTTTTCTACCAAATGGAGAACTTGCTTTGTCTCAGATATCTAAAATGACTGGCATAGGCCTCACTACTATTCAAGAAAGAATGCTTGAGCAAACAGGGGTGAATTTAGCATTGAGAGATTGCTTTCCAGAAAACAATATATTTTGGGAAGAAGATTCTTTTTTTAATGTACCTAGCTCGATTATGTCTATGCTTAAGAAAAACAAAGAGAGAGAATCTACCACTCTTTCTTTAGTACCAGTCAAGATTAATGATGGTGCTTTAGAAGGTGGAGAATATTCACCACAAGATAATGTCTCTGGCGCTGGTATTACAGGTCCTTCTATACCCAAAGGGTCTCCCGATATAGAAATAGAGTATACACCCGGAGCCGATAGTGCTTTGCAAGAGACTTTAAGAGCGCTTTCCAGAGAGAGAATTGAGCTTCCGGGTCCGGATGAGACTGTCTGTGAGAACCCTAATAAACATCAAATTGTCGAAAAGCTCAAAGAGTATGACAAAAACAAACAATACGAACAGCTTTGGGATTATCTAATCGATTGTTACGAGAAAGGATGGACTAGCTTAGAAGAATACAAGCTCTTTCTTGATAAAAATTTCTATAAGTCTTTAGAAACTTTATTTGCTTCACGAAAATTTGACGAATTAGAAAGAGTATTAGATAAATCGCTTAAAGCTAAAATCATCAATCAATACAATTGCGATAGCTTCAAATTAAATATTTGGTCACATAAAATTGACGAACAAGGATATGAGTTATTGTCAGACTACAAAAAAAGAAATGAAGTAAACAAAATCATGATAGGTGCTTTCACTCATTCAATTAATGGCGAGCAAATTTTATCTCATTCAGTCCCGCCTGAACAGAAGCTAGGCAGAATCTACTACATGGCTGCTTTCAATTCCTCATATTTAGAGCCTTCAATTAAAAAGATTTTAAATAAAGAGCAGTTTGCTTTATTACAAGTACTAAAAAAACCAGCCGTAAAAGCCATTCTAATAAATTTGCATGAGCATAAATTAAAAAGAATCCCTGAAACAGAAAAAGCTTATAAAATTTTACAAAGAGAATCAGGCTTATCATCAAGCCAATTGAACAAATATGTTTCGGAAGAACTTTTCCAAGAAGCACTAAACGATGGTGATAAGATAGCACAGGGTATTTCTTATCCAAAGGAAAAACATATAATTGTCTGTGCATTTTTCATTAATACTCTTAACAAATCCAATACTCAGAAAAAAAATGAACTCGCGAAGGCTTATAACAATAAAACTCAAGAGATAGAAGAGATACTAGTATCTTCTGCGTCTACACTGGCTGAAGCCATCGAGAATACTAACAATATTAGCTTGCAACAAGTTACTCATGACAAAATCAAAAAACAAATAAATGTTCTTGAAAATAGGCAAATGAAAGTTGAAGAAGCCATCAAACCTTTAATTAAAAACTCTTTGGCTGCTCTGAGCGAGAAGAAAGCTCTTTATGGCTTAATGCTCGGGAACTATGGACCAGAAATAGAAAAAGACTGCAACAGAGCACAACAATATGGCTTTGAAAATCCGGAACAGCTAGATTATTTACTAGGTTTAAATGCCTATTATTTAGATAAGCCTCACGACGCAATCCCTTTATTCTCTGAAGCCATAGAGAAGGAAATAAAAATTGACCCAAGCTCTTCTTTTATGGTCCAATGTTTGATCCAACAAGCACAAGCCATAACTCGTATCTTCAATACTATTGGTACAAATAATTCTTATCAAAACAAACCTTTGGCGAAAAAGCTAGCAAAAAACTGGCTTGTACAGATAGCCGATCAAATTCTAAAATTCAAACAAAAATACAATAACGAACCAATTGGTCTTTTAGATTATCACTTAGGGGATTTAGAAAGACTGCAAGGTAAGCAAGAAGAAGGTATAGCCAAGATGAAAGAAGCGATCAGAAATACTTTTACAACGAAAGCCCAAGCCCAAAGAGATTTCTCCGCAGCGCCTGCTCTCTTGATCAAATCTTTAGAGTTAGCAAAAATACAGAATAGTTCAGGTGCTAAAAGTGATGCGTCTGAAATGTATTTGACTTTCCTAAAATCTTTTTTCAAGACAGAACAAGCTGCTAAAAAAGCAAACTCAACTCCAGAAAATTCACTTGAATGGTTGTGCGATCGAAATCAATGGAAAGAACTGAGAGATCAAGTAAATCCAGCTATCGCTTTCCTCGAAACTCATAGTCCAGAGTCGATCCTCGAACTTAGATCTCTCGGCCTCATTGACTGATTTGTGCTTCGCAAAAAAAGCTTTATCTTTAGAAGCAACTTAAGGCTTAAGTTTTTTAGCCCAGCTGGCTTTCGCAAATAAATATTATTCTAGATTTCCCATGAAAAACCTAATAAAAACTAAACATGGAGCTAACCGGATTCGAACCGGTGACCTCTTCAATGCCATTGAAGCGCGCTACCAACTGCGCTATAGCCCCTTAGTTGCAAGCTCAAAATTATAGCTTAAAAGTCGGATTTGTAGTATAGTAAATGAATCGAAGCGGGATGGAGCAGCTTGGTAGCTCGTCGGGCTCATAACCCGAAGGTCGGAGGTTCAAATCCTCCTCCCGCAACTTTCTTTCCAAAGGCTTAGCTTAAGATTCAAACTTATCCCAATAGAGATGAAATATTGCTCTTTGATTATTTCTTGCTTCCTCTCACGCTTGTAGATGGGGAGTTTGAGGGAAAGAAATTCAAATATACTAACAAAAGATCTGCTAATTGAGCCCAAAGGGCGAATCGTAGGGGTCGAGAGGCATGCGGGATGAGTAACCCAGCAAATTTAATTCTTCCCGAGGTAATTGCTAAAGAGTTCTTTTCGCAAACATAAGAAGTTTGAAAATCATCCCAAGAATCAGGTCAATATCGCCACTTCGTGGACTCACGCTGGGCGGTCAAGGCTCAGCCTTGTTTAGACTAGATAATCTAAAATCCCATACTCAACAGCCTCAGCAGCAGTCATATAGTTATCACGATTCTGATCGGCAATAAGCTTCTCAAGAGGCTGGCCAGTATGAATCACCATCAGTTCATTCACCATCTGCTCCATCCGCAATAACTCCTTGGTGTAAATCTCAATGTCTGTAGCCTGACCCCGCGTGCCGCCACTAGACTGGTGAATCATCACCCGCGAATTGCGAAGCCCATAACGCTTCCCCTTAGTCCCAGCCAAAAGCAACACAGAAGCCATACTGGCCGCCTGCCCAAAACAAAAAGTGGCAATAGGACAGTTCACCAGCTGCATCGCATCATAGATAGCCATCCCATCAAAGACTGAGCCGCCTGGCGAATTGATGTACATGAGCACGTCTCGCTCTGGATCTTCCGCATCGAGCACCAAGAGCTGCGCGCAAATCACATTGGCCATATGATCATCGATCTCATCTCCCAAAATGATGATCCGTTCCCGCATCAAGCGCGAGTAGAGATCCATCTTGCGCTCCTTTGACCCTTCAGTCTGAATGACCTGAGGTAAAAAAGCTAATACTTGGGAGCTAGACTGAGAGCTTATCATCAGGAATTTTTGCTTTCGGTTGGCCTCTTGGTGATCACCTCATCGATCAGGCCATATTCTTTAGCCTGAGGAGGAGTCATGATGTTGTCTCTATCTGTATCTTTCTCGATTTTCTCGACAGTTTGGCCGGTATTGGTGGCCAGAATCTCATTGAGCTGACGTTTGATCCGCAAAATCTCTTTCGCTTGAATTTCGATGTCCGTTGCCTGTCCTTGAGCTCCACCCAGTGGCTGGTGAATCAGCACCCGAGCATGAGGCAAGGCTAGTCTTTTACCAGGAGCGCCGGAAGAGAGCAGAAAAGCGCCCATGCTAGCGGCCTGACCCATACAGATAGTGCTGACATCAGCGCGCACATGCTTCATGGTGTCGTAGATGGCGAGCCCCGCTGTCACCGAGCCACCAGGTGAATTTATATAAAGCGCAATGTCTTTTTCCGGATCTTCGGAGTCTAGGAGCAAGAGCTGGGCAACTATTAAATTGGCGACATGGTCATCGATCGGAGTGCCCAAGAAGATGATCCGCTCGCGCAATAGTCTAGAAAATATGTCGAAACCGCGCTCACCACGAGGGCCTTGCTCGATTACGTAAGGAATATAAGCGTTTACATTGTAAGCGGGATTCATTGTGCTTTCGAGCATGATTTTTTTGGGTCTGACTTGATAACTCACTCATTATAACGAGGACTGCTCGCTCTGGCTCTTTTTCTGGAGAAGCAAAAGCAAATCTTCTAGCTCCTCTTCGTGGGCGGCTTGGCCTCTATCACTTTTGGTGATGATGTGCAGCGCGTCTCCAGCGGTGATGGCCCAGAGTAGACGTTTTCGACCAAAAGAAAGCATGATGCCACTGAGCATGACGATCATCCCCATGATCAAAATCGGATCGCCGGGACTGTGTTTGAAATGAAGCCCCGTGCGGGGGAAAGCACCATAGGACTTCAGTTTCATCGGGCCTACAGTTACGGTTTGATCGCTTGGGAGCTTGGCTATCAGCTGAAAGGGTTGGGCGTCAACGTTGAGACTCTCGCGAATCAAGGAGAAATAGCGCTCTGAAGCCGCTCTCCAGAAACCAATCTTCAGTTCTGGAGTGATCTCAAAGAAAGCGATTTCCCCTTTGCCTTCAGCTAAATCATCTAACTTGAGCTCGTAATCAGTGTCATTAAAATTCAATCGCAGAACTTTCTGCCAATCGGCCTGATAAAAATCGACGCCCCGAAAGCGCGTAGGGGTATTCACTGCTAGCTTACTCTCTTGCAAATTTTCGCCCTGGGGGCTCAGAAACTGGATCTCAGTGTGCCAATTATCGAGTTCACCGTCTGCTGCTTGGCTCTTTGCGCTTGAGATGATTTCTAGCTCAAAAGCAGGACTTTCACCAAGCCAAAGAGGCGAATGATAGATTTTTCGTTCTTCAACCAGAATGTTTGATTTTTGAGACTGGAAGCTAAAGCGATCGCCAGGCACTCCAACCACTGAGCCATTGAAGCCATAGAGTAGACTGACCAGCGCCCCAAAGCCAACGGTCAAGATCCCAACATGAGTGATCGAGGCGCCTAGTCTATGCTGGTGGCCCTTACGGGCTATTAGGGCTATGTCTGTAGTTTCACCTATTTGCCAGTTTTTAGATTTCAGCGATTTTATGAGCTTTGCAAGGCTTAGCCCTTCGATGATCTGGACATTGGGTGAGGCTTTTGGGACAACAGAAAGCAGAGCAGGCCAGATCAGCGCTTTTTTTGCTCTAGGGAAAACCCGATAAAAACTTGCCAAGGTCAGATTGATTGCAAGCAAAATCAAGCTCAGACAAAACCACCAAGAATGAAAGACATCGGTCAGTCCGAGGTTTGTATAGAGATCAAGATTGTTGCTGTATTTTGTAAGTAGAGCCTCTTTGCCGACTAGGGGCTCTTGAGGGAGCCATGATCCCAAAAAAACCTCTATTGCTAGGATACTGGCCAGAGTGGCGGCTAGATAAGGGCTACTGAGTTTATCGAGTAGCTTCGGTTTAGTTTGGGGGCTATTCATATCTCTATCAAGAGTCTACAAGAGTAAGCCTTGACCCATTTGGAACTAAATATTGCTTTAGTCTCTTTTTAGTTTTCTTGTCTTCTCTCGTTCTTCAGGAAAGACTGAATAACTCCAAATCTCATTAATTTCTCGCCACTCATGGTTTTCTTTTTGCGTTATTCAGCGTTTTCTTAAGCGGGAGTTTGAGGGCCGCAGGTCCTCAAGGAATTGAACTCCCCAAACCGCCAGCGAGCTCAAAGCTTAGCTTAGTCTTCATCAGAATCATCATCACTGCCCCGACGAGAAGAGAGCTCGCTCTTACTGGCTTCCCTGACTAGATCTTGGTAGGAGAGTAGCTTTTGGCCGAAGGCTTCGTTGACGTTTTTAGAGAATTTATTGAAATGCCCAATCATATAATTGAGAGCGTCCAGAGCCATATTATCGTTTAGGTTCTTTACTTCAAAGTCGCCTTTTTTGAGCATCTTGCGGGCTTCTTTGAGTTCATTGAGTGAGACACGACCATCTGCAAATCCTGAACGAGGAGTTAAGAAATCAATCAAACCTGAGCCAGCTCCAAGAAGAGCAGCAAAACCTATACCAAAGGCAGCAACGTTCCGTGGTAAATCTTTGGCAAAGGTAGCCCTTGAGACAACTTCTGCTATTCCTCCTGCCACAACTCCTACGACAGTACCACCGGCAACGTTACGGATAAATTTCCGAGCTGGATTCACCTTGCGCTCATCGACAGCCATCAAGACTTGATTGAGCACTTTGAAAGCATTGTTTTCTTTCTCAACTACTACAGTTCTGACCGGGGCTTCTCCACCCCCTCCGCCATTGCCATCTTGTTGATCTTCTAATATACGAGCCGCAGCCCCAGTGACTAAATAAGCGCCGTTTCCTACTTGTGATACTGCCATGATTTATATTCCTTAGATAAATTAGTTAGGTTTTTTATATTTGAAGAACACTTAACTCGTTCTTTATAGTTTAAGAATACATTATACTAAGTGGGGTTGTCAAGCAGTATTTGGGGAAGTTCTTTTTTATCCTACTGCGATCGCAGTGCTGCCCCTCTTACTGTAGGTCGGGGGATTTATTTGTAATGAGGGCCTGCAGCCCTCAGACTCCCGCCTGAAAGCAGAATCTGGGGGTTTTGGGACGCCAGCCACAACAAAAAAAGGGAAATTGTAAAATCTCAAAAGAAATAAAATAGATTCACTCTTGAAAAAAGTGTGGTCAGAACTCAGCCTTGGAGCAAATCAGTCATAAACCCTGCACTGTAAACCCGCAAATCCCCCATCTTCTCCCCAACCCCAACAAACTTCACAGGCACAGCCAACTCTAAAGCAATAGAACAAAGCACCCCACCCTTAGCGCTTCCGTCTAGCTTAGTCAAAATCAGCCCACTCAATGAACCCAAAGCCTCAGCAAAAAGCTTGGCTTGCTGCAAACCGTTCTGGCCAGTACTAGCGTCGAGCACCAGCAAGAACTCATGAGCCAAACCACTCTTGGCTATCACCCGCTGCAAAGCGCTCAGCTCATCCATCAGATTGCGCTTATTCTGGAGCCTACCAGCTGTATCAAAGATCAAATGATCGAATCCTCCGGCTCGGAAGAGAGCTAGCGCGTCATGGAGCACGGCATCAGCTTTTTTCTTACCGTCCGCGGCCAAGCACTCTACACCAGCCCGCTCCGCCCACAAAGCAAGCTGCTCTTCTGCTGCCGCCCGAAAAGTATCACCGGGAGCGAGCAGCACTTTTTTACCCTCTTGCTTGAGCTTATAGGCCAGCTTTCCTATACTGGTGGTCTTGCCTGCTCCATTTACTCCAGCTACTAAGATGATCGGCTTGAGGGGAATAGTGGGTGTTTCGAGTTTTTCTAAGGCTTCTTTTAGTTTGGCCGTGAGCAGGGCGCTTGCTTGGGATTTAGTCTTCACATTGCTTTGTTTGATCTGAGCAATCAGTTGCTCGCTAAAAGCTAAACCACAATCAGCCCGAATCAAACTCTCCTCAAAATCAAAGAGATTTTCGGCACTGAGCAGCTCATCCTCCGCTGCTTGAGACTGCTTAGCTGCCCCAAACAAACCACCCAATACTTCTTTAAACCAATTGTTCATTTTGTCCTCGGTAAAAAACGCAGGCCTATAAAAGAAGTAAAACAGAATAAAGTCGCAACCACCAACCAAAGCCAAGGATAATTGTCGCCACCTACTCCATAAGAATAACCGAGCGCACTCAACAGAAAACTAAAAGCACTGACAGCAATGTGCGCCGCCACAGCAGGATAGATAGAATGAGAAGTGAGGCGCAACCAACAATAAATCAAACCTAAAAACAAAGAACTGACTCCCATCATCAAATCAAAGCGAGAGAGCGCGTAAAAGAGCGAAGAAGCAAAAACAGCCCAAAGCGGGGAATACTTGGAGCTAAAAGCGCGTAATAACAAACCCCGAAAAAAAAGCTCCTCCAATAATGGCGCCACGAAGATCACCAAAATAAAAAGCAAAACGGAATTAATTTTATTGGTCTCGTCAATATTGGCAATAATGCTAGCTAGATTTAGATTGCCCGCAAAGTTTGTCCCCTGCAAAAACAACTCTAAAACTTTCTCGATATAAAACAAACAAGCATCGATCAAAACACTGGCCGAAAGAGCAAAAACAAAACCCAAAAGTATATAAACCCAAGTCTTAGCTTGAAAACGCAAAGCCAAGGAAGAACGAATGCTGAGCTGTTCCCTGCTGACGCAAAAAGCAATGGTGGCCAATAAAACAACACAACTCAAAAGTGACTCAAAACAAAGTGCCGCCGGCGAATCGAGCAAACTAATAGCCTCAAGGTTCGAAATAGCCGCTGAACCCAAAAAAAACATCGAATAGAAAGCAATGCAAGCCAAAGCCAACAACCAAGCCATACCCAAACAAGCACAGTAAATCAATATTGCCGACCAAGCCGATCTCGAACTAGAGAATGATGATTGCTCTTGCTCAGTCTTCGGTAATGGGGGCAATGGGTTCAATGAATTCAAAAATTCGGTACCCAAAAAGTATAACCTTGGCTTTTTTGCTTTTTCAGCCCCAAACCATCAAACTCAGCTTCACTATAGGCTCTCCCCAAATAAGTGAAATGAGGCAAATCAGCTTGAATGGTCTGATACCAACCATGCTCGTTCATTATTGACCGTGCTCTTGGACTGGCAAATTCGGCCAAATCAAAAGCAAGGCCAGTCAAATGTTGCGAACTACCGGGCGCTGCCACCGAGTTCAGGATCGAGGTTTGGCGAAATTTATCGAAAAGAAGCCCCCGTTCTGCTTCCAAATCAAGCACTAACTCGATCTGCTCTCTAGTATTGGCTCCTCTGATTCGCTTTGCTTCGACGGCGCTGAGCTTGCCCTGCGCTTGATAATAGTTCAAGTTTGGCTCTACTCTGCTCAGCCACAGCCGCACAGTCCCTTCGTAATTGCGCAAGCAAGAATCGTTTCCCCTCGCTGAAAGAGTGAGACCTTCGGCTTTAGCTTGCTTTTGGGCTGCTTCTAGCGCGCTGAGGGCTTTTGTTTGTAGCTTGCAAGAGCCTTGCTGAGACAAACCCAAGCGACTCTGGTAACGATCTGTAGAAGAGGCATTGGCGAAGATGATCTCTGCTGGCAAGAGAATTTCGGGGTCAGCGTTGATCCAGATTGAGCCATATTCTTGCAAGAGTCTTTTGGTGAGCATGTCTGAGAGAACAGGGCATGCCCCTAAGCGCTTTTGTACTTGGCTCAAAAAAACACTCTCTTGATTTGCCCCAACAGACTGAGCAAGCACTCCCAAAGAGCACACTAAAAAAAACAGAGCCCAAAAATGCAAATTCTTACCGATCATTAAAGAAAAATCACCAGAACTTACACATAATGCACCGCTTTGAGCGCATAATAGAGAAGTGTGTTCTGCAAGCTGAAGGCAGCACAAACAATGTTATTATATTAGATCGTCACAAAGCCACCGCTCAACTACTTTGGAGAGAGCAAAAATGACCAAAAGCGTCTCAGTAGAATTTGATGAAGAAGAAAAGCTAGCCTCAGTTGTCGAAGAGACCGCTGAAAGCGACATTGCACCTATCAGCATAGAATTTGAAAATAGCTTGGCTGAAGAGAGTTCGGGCCAAGAAGTGCCCGTTGATGGCACCAAGTTTTATCTCAAGCACCTCAATAAAATCCCTTTGCTGAAAGCGCAAGAGGAGATCGAGATCGCTCGTCTAGTCAAGGCTGGCAGCATTGATGCTAAGAAAAAACTAATTCAGCATAACTTGCGCCTAGTAGTCAGCATTGCAAAAAAATACATAAATAAAGGCCTTCCCTTCCTCGATCTGATTCAAGAAGGAAATCTCGGTTTAATCCGTGCTGCTGAAAAGTTTGATCCAACAAGAGGTTTTCGCTTCTCGACCTATGCCACTTGGTGGATCAAGCAAGGGATCACCCGAGCCCTCTCTGACAAATCGAGATTAGTTCGCCTGCCTGTGCATATGGTCGAGCAGATGAATCAGATGGCCAAAATGAGCGAAAAAGTCAGCCTCACCATTGGCCGCGAACTTAGCGAAGAAGAGCTTTCTGTGCTTACGGACTTGCCAGTCCAACAAGTAAAAAAATTATTGAGCCACAGACAAGCGCCTGTCTCTCTAGATCTCAAGATCTCCGACGATGATGGTGAAGGCGTGCTCCAAGACTTAGTCCCAGACGAAAATCTCGCTTCGCTCGATCAAGAAGTTTTCTCCAAAGATCTCTCTGAGACCATTCATGAGACTCTCGCTACATACTTGACAGCCCAAGAGCGCAAAATAGTAGAGCTTCATTATGGTCTTAGTGGTGTCGAAAAATACACACTTCGCGAAATAGCAGAAATTATTGACATCAGTCATGACCAAGCTCGTCGCATTCAGGCGGCCGCTCTGAAGAAGCTGAGACACCCCAATGTCGTTCACAAACTTCAGCCTCTCTTTGCTTCTGTAGCCAACTGAAACAAATTGTTGAAATAGTCCTGCTGACCCACGGGCTTAGACTCACAGACCAAGCTCAGCTTTTGGGAGCCTTTGCTGAGGGGAATGAAATCCTCTTGCTTTACTTGGTCGATCCAGCTGAGCAAAATCACCCTGAGTACTCGTTAGCTCGGGCTTCCTTTCGCCTGCAAAGCGCGACCAGTCTTAATGAAGAGTCCAAAAAACGCTTTGGACTGAAAGTCTGGCTTTTGGAAGGGGGTAAAGAAGAGCTGATGGCTGAAATCGCCGCTCAGGTCTCAGAACTGGGGAAAACCCCACGACTCCATCTAGATAATTGGTTTCAGTATCCAGAAGAGCAAGTTTTCCTCGATAGTCTCGCTTCGAGCTGGCCTGGCGAAGTGAAACGTTACAATACCGAGTTTCTTTTGCCGAAAAAGACCAGCATGAACCTCTGGCGCCAAGAATATTATGCTTTCCTCAAACAGCCCATCATTGCCCTCCCCTCTGGCAAGCGGAAAAGCTATGCGCTCGGTTCTTTGCGCTCTGGCAGGGAAATCAGCCAAACAATCCCCTTCAATAATAGACTCTTCAAGGCGGGCAGCAGCGAAGCTCTAATAAGACTGGCTGAATTTCTCGATAAAGACTTCCAAGGTTATCACTGGCGGCTCTCTAGGCCAGCTCTCGCTAGTGACGGAAGCACTTCGCACTTATCGCCTCATCTGGCGGCTGGCACTCTCTCCCTACGTCAGGTCAGCCAAGCCGTCTACGGACGCATGAAAGAAGTCGCAGACAAAGACAGATTCTCGCTCAGTTCTTTTCAAGATAGACTGCGTTGGCGTGATAGTTTTCGGCAGCGTCTCTTTGCTCAGCCAGAGCTTGTCCACAGAAATCTTTATCCAGAATTTGAGGCTATCTATCCACAATCTAGCGAGCTTAACCCCGAACAGACTAGGCGCTTTCAGGCTTGGCAAGCGGGAATGACCGGTTTTCCGCTAGTGGACGCGAGCATGAGGCAGCTTAGGGCTGAAGGTTGGTTGAATTTTCGGATGAGGGCTATGTGTTCAAATTTCCTGACTGTGCTTTGTGGAGTTCCTTGGCAGCGGGGGGCTGAGCATTTTATGCGGGAGCTAGTGGACGGCGACACTGCTATCGATCATTGGCAGTGGCAGATGCAGGCGGGGATAGTCAATCCTTTCGGGAAGGCTTTCCGGATTTACGATCCGGCTAAGAACCTCTTGGAGCGTGATCCAAAGCAAGACTACATCTCTTCTTGGTTACCCGAATATGGAACTAAGGCTTATCCAAAAGCTATTTTTGACTGGTCCAAGGCTCGGAAAGATTTTCCGCAATTGGTGGCTGATGCCAGAAGAGCTATTCGGGATCGTTTAGCTGGTGAGGGTTCTTCGGAGTTTCATTTCGCCCAAATCAACAAGAAGGTGACTGAGAAATACTATGAGGGGAGAAACAAAAAATACAATAAATTGATTGGGGGTTTTGAGCAATTGAAGCTCGATCTGGGGTGAGGGTTTTCCAGATAATATCTGGATTTAATCAAATCTAGCTCAAGACTTAATTCAGCAGATTTACCATAAAACCATGAGCAATCCCAGCAACTATATAAACGCCCTCCAATCCCAAACAAACGCCTATAGAGCTACCCAAACAAATGTAGCTAAATACCAAAAAGCCCAACAACAAGGCGGAGACGTCACAGGTGCCATGGTAGATGTCTTCAGATCCACCCAAACAATGAAATTCGCTCAGCAAAATATAAACCTCGAAAAATCTATCCTCAATGAAGACCTAAAAGAACAAAAAGATATCCAGAAGCTTTTCGGCTACGGATAAAAGAGAAAAAGCAAACAAGCAAATCAAAACTTTGCTTTTACAGCCCTTCTATGCTCTAGCTCAAGCCTCATCACAATCCCTACAGCAAATAAACAAACCCACAAAGAGGTCCCACCATAACTGACAAACGGTAAAGGCACACCAGTTACAGGCAGTATAGCTATATTCATCCCAATGTTCACAATCGAGTGAAAAGACAATAAAGCCAATACTCCCGCCCCCAAAGCTCGACTAAATGAATCCTCCAGCGAAGCAGTGATAAAAGCAATCCGCAAACAAAGCGCAAAGAAAAGAAAAAGCAAAAAACAAGACCCAGCAAAACCCCATTCCTCAGCGATCGAAGAAAAAATAAAATCGGTATGCTGCTCAGGCACAAACTTCCCCTGAGTCAAATGACCAGTCTGAAAGCCCTGACCGAAAAGCTTGCCACTACCGACAGCCCTCACACTCTGAATGATGTTGTAGCCAGATTGCAGGGGATCACTCTCTGGATCGAGAAAGATCGTAAGGCGCTTCTGCTGATAAGTCTCCAGTCTATCCCAAGCAAGTGGCCTACCAAAAGAAGCGAGTAAGAAGTTCAAAGCAAGTAAAGCAAAAATAGCCACAAAACGCCAAGGAAAACGCCAAGCCACATAATGCCAAATAAGCCAAGCTCCTAAACCAAACAAAAAGAAAAAGCCAAACAGTGACGAACTAACATTGACAGTCTTCCCAAAAAGTACAAAGCCCTGAGCAAGCACGATCTGCTCTCCAAGAGAAGCTGTGATCAAAACAATTAAGGGACTGAGAATAATTAAGATCTGCGTCGGATTTGCCCCCATCCAAAAAATCATTGTCAGAAAAATAGCGATCAAAACCAAAGATGTACCGAGATCCGGCTGCAAAAAGATCAATAAAAAAGGAACAAGCACAACACTAAAACCAGCCAAAGCCTGCTCAAAGAGTGATTTGGGGGCCCTTTTATCAAACCAAGCGGCCAAAGCCAAAATAGCGGCGAGCTTCACTGGCTCTGAAGGCTGCAAACTAAGCCCCCCAATCACAATCCAACGCTGTGCGCCCAAAGCCGTAGTCCCCTTCACCAAAACATAGACCAAAAGAGCAACAGAAGCCAAATAAACCCATGGCGCGAATTTTTTCAGCGTGGCCGAAGGAGTTTGCAAACTAACATTCAAAACCAGCAAACCCAAGAGCGCGTAGAGAGCTTGCTTCAGTAAAAAACCGGATAAAGTGAAAACAAAAGGCGTTCCAGTAAGCAAACTAACCTCATCCCGCAAAGGAAGACCCAACTGAGCAAGCAAGCCGAGCAGCAAAAAAGCAGCCAAACAGCAGCATAGTATCGGATCGAGGTCAAGTTTTTTGTTTGAGACAAAAAGCGAGAAGTTTCGATCTACCCCAAATAGTTTCATCAATTGAAAGTTCAGCGACCGACCCGAACACGTTTGACGGGGATATTAGCGACAAAGGCGAGCTCACGATCATCTTGCTCGAGCGTGCATTCGGTCTTTTTGAGGTCTATTTCAAAGTATTTAGCGATCACCTGAATAAGCTCATCGCGCAGGGCGTTCAGCTTTTCCGGCGGAAGATCCATCACCTGCATGCGGTCATGAAAAATAGTGAGTTGGAGGCGCTTCTTTGCCTCATCTTTGCTGGTCGCTTCATTGCCTGGACCGGTTAGCCAACCGAGAAAACCCATAGTGTTAAAACCTCAATTGAATTTGATCAGGGAACGTAATTTCTGTAATTGCTTGATGAAAATATTCTTCTCTTCAGTGAAAATGTTCATCAGAGGAACCTCTACACCGGTGAGACGAAGAGCCACGTTCCGGTATGCTTGACCGGCGCCATGAGACTTCATATTTAGGGCAACGGGGTCGCCTTTATTTGCTGAAACTATTATCTTCTCATCTTCTGGCACAATTCCGAGCAATCTTATACCAAGAATTTCAAGCACATCATCGACGCTCATCATGTCATTGGTTTCGATCATGCTCGGTCTGAGCCTATTGATGACCAACCAGCAGTTTATTTTTCGCGGATAAGACTCTAAAAGACCGATCACTCGGTCAGCGTCGCGCACAGCAGACATCTCAGGAGTGACGACGATGATCGCTTCATCTGCTGAGGCTACAGAGTTGTGAAAACCTTGCTCGATGCCGGCAGGACTGTCAATGAGGATGATGTCGAACATAGTCCGCAACTCATCGATCACCTTGATCGCCTGATCAGGTGACAGAGCGCTCTTGTCTCTTGTTTGAGCCGCAGGCAGCAAAGAAAGATTCGGTAGTCTCTTATCGCGCACCAGAGCTTGTTTGACTTTACAGGTCCCTTCCACTACGTCTATAAGGTTATAGACAATGCGGTTTTCGAGGCCGAGCTGTATATCGAGATTGCGCAGTCCTATGTCCATATCGACAACGCAAACGTTTAAGTTCGGGTCTTGATTGGCTAAAGCAGCCGCAACGTTGGCGGTAGAGGTGGTCTTGCCCACGCCTCCTTTACCTGAAGTGAATAGTATGGTCTTTCCGGACATCAATTATTATTGGGATCGGGGAACATCCAGATCTGGCCATCCACCAGCCTTGCTGATCGTGGTTGACCTTCGCTTCTCTCGTTACCGGTATCTTCACCAACTCGAAAAAGTGAGGTGAAAGAACCGATGCTGATTTGAAGTGGTTCAAGCATCTTGAGCGCTTTGACGAAAATACATTTTAGTTCTGATTCTCTTTCGAGGCCATAACCTGCATGTACATTTCCACAAAGTTTTCCGTAGACTATGATACTACCTGTAGCACGAATTTGGCAGCCGGGATTCACATCACCGAGTACAACCACATTTCCAGGATAAGAAATAGAGCCACCCGAACGCAGAGAAATGCCGTCTTGCGAGCCGATGAAGGCTGTTTGCGCTTCTGTTGAGTTTGCGGGAAGACTTTTAATTAAGAAATTTTTATCCTCAGCTTGGCTAAGTTCAGGGCGAATAGAGCGGATTTCGACGGGAGTAGAGAAATTTGGGGGAGGTATTTGAGGAACTATCTCTACGCCAAACTGCCGAAAACTTGCTTCTGTCAGACTTGATTCAGTCTGTATGCCCTCAAGGCGAAGCGAGTAGTCTTTGAGCATGGTCAAGATTTGATTGGCTTCATTGGTCGAAAGGGGAAGAGCTGCAAAACGCAAGACCACTTCTGTCCCCTGCCAAAAACCGGGTGAAGCACTCAGGAGGCGAGTGAGCTCACTGATCAAGGCAGACATAGTGCCCGAGTTAGAAAAATCGATGACTCGATGAGAACGTTCAATTTTGAAGGAAGACAAGGCTCTATGCATTTGTTTTGCTGAATTATTAGACGTTTCGCTTTCTAGGCTTTGCTTTATATGTAACCAAGCTAAGAGTTGGCTTGAGATTTTAGCACTGAGGAAGCAAACACTGGCAGCCAGCTGAGGGTATATTCGTGCTGAGGATTGAGATCGTAATCTGAGAAATACTGAGGGATCAGGTCAGAAATTATCTTCCCGACTTCTAGCTCAACCAGAGCCAAAGGAGCCATCAGGGCTTTCATCTTTTCGGTCAGCTTATTCAATTTTCCCTCTTCCAATAAGTGCATACCTTTACTGTAGAGTTTGTTTTTTTGCAAATCCGTTGAAAAATTTTCACCAAAAAAAAGCTGATGGTCATTCTTCGACTGCAAAAAATGCAAGACTTCGTGAAAGAGCACTAAGAAAGCGTCGGGCCTTTCCCGGTTATAGACGATCAAAGGAGCTTCTGTCCTTGAGTGGGTGATCTTGGCTAGCTGCTTTGCCATGCTCCTGGCCGCTTCTGCCTGGTTTGGTCTTTTCTCAGCAAGCACCAGCTCGCTTGCTAGTTCCTCTAGACTGAGATAAAACACACCGACATCATCGCTATGCTCTTGGTTTATTCTTAGATCTTGAAGATTGAAGGGGTTAAGAACACTGGAATAGTCAAGACAGTCAAGTTCTTTTAAGTCTTTTGGGCGCAAGGCCCTTATTTCTAACTGGGGGTATTTGCCATAAAGCGAGTCAGCGAAAAGAGCTGTTCTTTGGGCTGGATTTTGTGCTTTGAGGGCTACTGCGCTCAGAAAAGACTCAGCTTCAGCTTTGATCGCGCTATAGGCTCTAGCTCTTTTCTCTGACTGCATAGTCGATAAATCGAGAGCAGCCACTTCCACGGCCATACCCTCAAAATCAAGATCGTCATTTTCCTCGTAGACCAGATTGGTGACAGCGCCTTCTTGCTCTTGAATCATCAACTCATAAGCCAGATCTAATGGTCTATTTGGCTTGCGCCATTCTCTTGTCTCTTCCGTTTTTGCTTTTGCTTTTTCTAAGGCTTTCTGCCAAGGTGCTTGCTCGGTCTTGGGGCTCAATTCTGGACCAAAGAGCTTTTCTTTCCAAGCTCTGAGAGCTTTCGCTAGTTGGGGATTGTTGCTTTTTTTGGACTTGATTTGCAAACTCATATTACTGGTCAAGGTAACATAGATTTTTTCTGAGTTGAACTGGTATTTTTTATTAAATAATTATTAAATTAGCTGACAGTTCCATGATTTGTACAGCATAAATAGGATACTTGCAAAAAAAGCTTCAAATTCAAATGAAAGAAATAGAAAGAACAAGATCGATTCGTCTTCTGCCAGAACTAAGAGGTTCTTTCCTAAGAGCGATTCAAAGTCTTCGTTCGCCAAAAGATCAAAAAAACACAAGCACACCAGCAAATGAAACTGAACTGAATAGACTAAAAAGAATCTATGGAGTCTCTTCGGCCCCAAAGACTTCGCTTGGCAACGAAAACGAAAAGAGCTCCAGCAAAAAGCAGCCACTACAGTCAGTCCTAGCCTCCCTAGAGCTAGTAAACCAAGCTGTCCAGCTAAATGCCTTAGTTCCAGAAGGATTCCCGCTTCAAACAGTCCAAGAGAGAATGCAGATATTCATCCTAGAAATAGAAAAACTCAACAAGTTACAGACAGCTGAAATAATTGATAGAAATCTTCTGGAGAAACTACTTCAAGGCTTTCAGAAAGCCTGCAGGGAAGAAGCAAAGGCGAGTGACTGGAAAAAAATCCTAGAACCGCTTGAATCGGTCAAAGCGAGACTAGAAAAGCTCTTGGATTGAATTTTAGCGGCTCCGCATCAGCTCGCTCAAAGACCTAATGCAAAGATCAAAGCCGACTGGGTCATGCATTCCTTGCTTCAAGAAAGAATTGATCGGTTCAATGAGATCGATAGCCCGATCGATGCGCTTGTCGTTTCCGCGCTGATAAGCGCCAATCGTGATCAAATCTTCAGACTTCTGGTATGTGGCAAGCACATTGCGCAGATCACCTGCCGCTGCCTGATGCTCCTTAGTGGTGAGCTCCGGAAAAAGCCTACTGACAGAAGCGAGAATATCAATAGCCGGAAAATGATTTTTTGCCCCAATGGCTCTCGACAAAACGATGTGTCCGTCTAAGACCCCCCGCGTTGTATCGGCAATCGGTTCATTGAAATCATCACCATCGACTAAGACACTGTAGATGCCCGTGATCGAGCCGAGCTTAGAACGCCCAGCACGCTCGAGAATTCTGGGCAACATAGCAAATACCGACGGCGTATAGCCCTTCATCGTCGGCGGCTCACCTACGGAAAGACCTACCTCACGACCAGCCATAGCCATCCGTGTGACAGAATCGACCATCAATAAGACCTTCCGCCCTTTGTCCCGAAAATACTCAGCAATAGTCGTGGCCGTAAACAAGCATTTCAAGCGAAACATAGCCGGCTGATCGGAAGTGGCAATGATCACCACTGAGCGCTTCAGTCCTTCTTCCCCGAGACTTTGCTCGATGAAATCTTGAACCTCTCGCCCCCGCTCGCCGATAAGCGCAATCACATTGATTTCAGCGTCACTGGAACGGGCAATCATCCCCAACATCGTCGATTTGCCGACGCCAGAACCGGCAAAGAGCCCGATCCGTTGGCCCTCGCCCATGGTGAGCAGTCCATCAATAGCCCTCACCCCAGTAGCAAACACCTCTGTAATCCGCGGGCGGCCATAAGCTTCAGGCGGATCGTTGTCTATGCCCGACCAACTCTCGATGTTTGTGAGCGGTTTACCGTCAAGTGGTCTACCGAGCGCGTCGATGATCCTGCCAAGCAGACCTTGGCCGACTGGCGCTTGGAGTGTCTTACCGGTGGGATAGACTTTTGCGCCTTGATGCAGTCCACCGCCAGCGCCGAGTAAAAGCAAAATACTCTTTTCATCTTTGAAGCCGACCACTTCGGCCATCCGTTTTTCGCCAGAGTCTGTCACGATCTCACAAAGCTCACCAATGGCGCAGCCGGGTATGCGTGATTCGATCATCAAGCCGACTATCTTGGTCACATAGCCTGTCCAACGCTTTAGGTTCGAGCCCAATAAGACATTTTCTGCTCTCTGCTTCAGGTTCGCTAAGGCTGCTAAAATTGAGTCCATACTTTCTCTAAGACGCCAGCAAAGTCATTATGCTCCTCAGTAGAGGCATTATCACGATCTTAATTTTATTTATAGCTTGCTCTTGCGCCAGAGAGAGCCGTCCCATCCTGAAAATTTCCGGTTCGACCACGCTTAGCCCCCTTGCCAAAAAATGGGCCAGCGAATTTAGCAAACAATACGGAATAGATGTCAGCTATGACGCTAGCGAATCTGGACATGGGATCAAACAACTTGAAGCCGGTCAGGTGGATTTAGCGGCCTCCTCGCGCGAACTGACAACCCAAGAACAAAACTGGGCCGAAGAGATACCGGTAGCCCAAGACGCCCTCGTCTTCATAGTCCATCCCGATAACCCAGTAAAAGCAGTCAAAACCGAACAATTGCAAGACGTTTTTATGGGAGACCTCAACAACTGGAAAGCGCTTGGCGGCCTAAACCAAAGCATCTATGTGATCTCGCGTGGCAATGGCTCCGGTAGCCGCTCTACTTTCCTCAAAAGCTTTATCTGCTACAGAGGGCACCGTTGTCCCGCTCTCACCGAAAAAGCCTTGCAACTGCATTCCAACTCCCAAGTTCGCTATCATGTTCGCCTAAACAAGCGTGCCATCGGTTATATCTCTTATTCTTGGCTGGACAAAAGCGTTGTGCCACTGAGCATCGATGGTTTTGAGATTGAAGACTTCCAAAGAGGCATTCCGACCGCTTATCCTTTTGCTCGTGAGCTGGTTTTGGTGAGGCAAAAGGGAATTCCCAGCCCAATGGTAAAAGCTTTCTTGAACTTCATCCTCTCCGATCGGGGCCAGACTATCAGCAAAGAACTTGGCTTTTTCCCGATTTATGCGCAAAGCGCCCTGCCTAGTAGCTGTTCTCTGGTGGAAACAAAATGATGGCAAAAAACGAAAACAAATTGAAATCGCGGCTAGCCGTTACCCCCTCGACGCAAGTCAAATTGCTCTCTTTTCGGGTTTTGTTTTTTTTGGGGCTCTGCATTCTCCTGCTCAGCTTTGTTCCTTGGCAACAAACTGTCACGGGCACGGGAAAAGTGACTTCCTTCGATCCGACAGACAGACCGCAACAAATTGAAGCGCCAATCATGAGCAGGCTGGGGCGCTGGCAAGTAGCAGAGGGGGACTTTGTGCAAGAAGGTCAGGTCTTGATGACAGTGGAAGATCTCGACAAAGATTTCTTGGCGCCAGAGCTTTTAGGTCTGCTTGAACGTTCTCGTGAAGCCGTTTTAACTGGAATGACTTCCTATGACCTCAAAGTGACAGCTCTAGAGAGCACAGCCATTGCCCTCAACCAGAATCTAAGCGCCAATCTAAGCGCCGCCAAACAAAATATCCTAGCCGGTGAAATGATCGCCAAAACCACAGACCTAAACCTAAAACGAATCCAAATCCTCGAAGACAAAGGGCTCAACTCAACTCGCGAGCTAGAACTAGCAAAACAAACAAACCAAAAAGCACAAGCGGACTTAGCCAAAAACAAACTAGAACTAGCTCAGCTTTCAAGCAAATACGACTCAGAAGTAAATAAAATCTCTTCTGATAGAGCCTCAGCCGAAGCAGACAAAGCCAAACTCCAAGAAAAGCTAGCAGAGCTTGACTTAAAGATAGTGAACTCAACGGGCAGGCAAAGACTCTGGGAGATCAAAGCACCCCGTTCCGGCTCTCTAGTGCGCCTCTTAAAGCGCGGTGCTGGAGAGACTGTCAAAGCTAATGAGCCTCTAGCCGTTCTCACCCCTCAAACAAAAGACCAAGCAGCGGAGATTTTCATCAGTGACATAGACGCTCCATTGGTGGCGCCTGGGGATAGAGTGCGCCTACAGTTTGCCGGTTGGCCAGCTTTGCAGTTTGCCGGTTTTTCCGATAGTTTGAGTTTTGGTACTTTTGCGGGGACTGTGAGGGTTGTGGACAATGTCGATTCTGGCAATGGCAATTATCGTTTGTTGATCGTTCCTGAAGGCAATCAGCAGAGCTGGCCTAGGCCTTCATTGCTCAGACCGGGGACAAGGGTTTCGGCTTGGGTGATCCTGAAGACTGTGCCTTTGGGCTATGAGCTGTGGCGGCGTTTCAATGGGTTTCCGATTGCTATTACTCACCTAGACAAGGGCGAGACTGTGCCTGTTTTATACGATGATAGTTCTTCTGAGGGCGACGAAAAGCCTAAGGGCAAAGAGCTGATTTATAAGAAGAAAGCAAAGTAAAAACTAGTTTACCGACAGTTCGTATTACCGAAACCGTCTGTAGAACAGTTCACCCGTTCATCTCCAATGCGACCAGTAGTATTGCCAAAATTATCGGTGTAAGTGTTCACTCTCTTGTCTCCGACGCGACCAGTAGTATTGCCAAAATCATCGGTGTAAGTGTTCACTCTCTTATCTCCGATGCGACCAGTAGTATTGCCAAAATCATCGGCGTAAGTATTCACTCTCTTGTCTCCGATACGACCTGTAGTATTGCCAAAACTATCGGTGTAAGTGTTCACTCCTCCACCACTACAATTACCGTAATCGTCACAGGTGACGGCAGCTAAAGCATTTGAGCCCAAACAAAAAGACATAAAAAACACAGAAAAAACTTTTTGCAAATTCATCAGTATCTCCCCCAATTCAAACAAGAGAAATCATAAACCGAGCAACCAAAATTTAAGTCAAGATAAATCCCCTCTAATAAATCCTTCAAAAACATAATCCCCAAGACTTAAATTTTTGTCAGTGGTTTTATAGGCAAATATGAATCTAAGTTCTGCAAATCCAAGTTCCAATGCCAGCGCCACCACCTGCCCACTACACACCACACAGCTAGGAGCGGCAAACAAGCCCCAGCAAGCAAAAACACAAACAGAACTGACTCCTAAAAACAAAGCCACAGGCAAAAACATTCCCGCCGTCATAGACCAGTTTCATGAAGATGCCGGAAATAGCGGCTACTACAACCTAGACGCCCCAGATCAAATAGCCCAAACCCCCCATGGAACAGTAGTGGCCGGAGCAGTGCGCTCCAGAAACGATGGCCAAGTAGAAGAAATAGCAATCACCAACTATGATGAAAAAAAACTAGAAGAACTGACCCCAGAAGAGTTCTTCAGCAAACTCAGCGAAGCCCAAGCTAAACCACAACAAGATATAGCCTTGCCCTATAAACTGAACATTGACCGGCAAGAACTGTTGCAACTAGCAAAAAAAGAAAATATCAATTTAACAAAAGAAGCACTCAATGACCCAAATCAAAAAGCAATAATTCGAGATTTGATCTTGAAGCTAAAACCAGAACTAGAAAAAATCTTTAGTGAACTAGAAAAAAGTCAAAAAACTTTCTATATAAGTTTCCAACAAGACGAAAAGTACCTGAATCTGCTTACCCTCTCCCCAAAAGTGAAAGCATTTAGCGAACTGACCAACAAAGAAATCAAACAAGCAATAAACACACAAGCAACAGATAATAGCGCAATAGTCTTTTCCTTTGCTAGTCCAGTTCTGGTCAGCGAAGTAATTGATTTTCTCAAGACCAAAGGGGTCAGCTTGAAACGCTACTCAGATCTGCTCAAGCCGGAAAATGCCACACTTGTCCGCGAAGAGTTCATCAAAGAAAAACACCCAACCGCCTACGATCTGATTCAATCTTTTAGCAAAAGCAAGAAACCGCTCTATCTAGCAGCCGGCAACGACCCGCTGTCAGTGAATCTACTAGCATTTACCCCTGGAGCAAACGTCGTGGCTTCAGTCGATCCATCGGGCAAAAAGCTGTCGGCGGGCTCTTCACTGGTCTTCAATTGCCACGCGCCAGCTGAGGTGAGCTTCACCAGCACAGGCATAGGCTTCGATGTAAACGGTGACGGTGTCGAAGATTTCACTTCTTCTGAGGCGGGAGCGCTCGGCAAAGACAAAAAGACCGGGAGTGAATTCAAGGGGACTTCTTTTGCCGCCCCGATCGTCGCTGGGGCTGACGCTAAGGCTGGTCGCATTCGCCGTGGTGGCGTTTTGGTCTCTTGAAAAATCGAGATCGTTTTTAGCAATATCCAAACATTTTTTGGGGAAACCCCCCACTAAAGAAAAGAATGCTATTTAACGAATCTTATTCTTTCTCACCCATGATAAGTATGTCAAATTCCAGAACAAAAAGGCGATCAACCCCATGACCTTGCAAAGACAAATCTTTCCCCTATTCGCCATGTGCTTCCTCTCTGGCATAGTTTGTGCCTGCGGCGACGATGGTGGTTCCGATGAAGCAACAGTTAGCTTCAACAATTCTATTAAGAAAAATTCTGAGGCAAATCCAAACATTGCCAATAATGCGATCAACGCTGAGCTAGTGGCTACTGGCACTGACCCTGTCACCGGCCAAGTAATCGGGATATATCAAGCAAGCGCTTTTCAAGCCTTAAACAAATCAGTTGTCGGCATAAACGGAGACGATCAGATTGGAATCATTCAATCACAATCTGTTCAGCGCAGCTATTTTGGTGGTATCGTTTTCGCTAATCTAAGCATTGACGGGATAAATTGTGTAAATTATTATCCGACCAACACCAACTCTGCCCTACCGACCATCGTAGTAGTCGGAGCAACTGAAGAGCAAAAAGTGAGCATAGGCAACGAATACGCTGCTTTAGGAAATCTAGTCATTTTTGTGGACTCTCTCGATGCTTGGAACGGTTTAAATACACAGCTTGCTAGACTGGAATCCACGCTAAACGTTAGAGTTGACGATAATAATATAACGCTGACCAGCTCAATTCAAGGCTAAAGATCGAGCTCAAATACCGGCTCCAGTTCCACTGGCACCAGTGAAATCGGCACCGGTAAGATCGGCATTAGTCATGATCACATTTAGCAAAATAGCTTTTGTGAAATTTGCCTCAGACAAATCACAATTTGTGAAATCAACGCCATTCAGATTTGCCTTAGTGAAATTGGCGCCAGCGAGACTAGCATTGCTAAAACTGGCATTAGTTAGGTTTGTCTCACTAAAATCGGCTTTTTCCAGTTCAGCGTTTGTGAAATTAGAGTTTATTAGACTTTGTTTCGAAAAATTTGCGCCATTCATCTCGGCGTTTACAAAGCTTTTTGCCTTTATTTTTGCTTTAGCCTGAGCCTCGCTGCTAATAATCGAGCTGACCACTGCCAGTAAAAATACAAACAAAAATATTCTTTTCATGCAGCAATTATAGAGCGCTGGCCCAAAGAAAAACCTAGCTCTCCTTAGCAATCTGCTCATCAACAAGCTCTAGAACCCGCACCACCTGATACCCAGCCAAACCATCACTCTTCGGACGGTCACCACTGGCGACACAAGCCAAAAAATGTTCACATTCAAGGCGCAATGGCTCCTCAGAAGAAAAGAAGGGTTGCTCAATGAACATCTCTCCAGTAGCAGTGATGCTATACAGTTGCAACTTCCCCTCTAGGCGAGTATCGTTGAGTACAGCTGTCTTCTTGCTGCCGTTCACTGTCAGCAGGTTTTGCTTTTGCGGATCGATCCAACTATTGTGCACATGAGCGTGAATGGCCTTGGAGCCCACAGCCAAATCAATGTGAGCCACATCGATCACCCCATCTTTCATGGTAGAAACGCCAACAGCATGAATCAACTCGGCCGATTCTGCCTCCAACAAATAACAGATCATCGATATATCATGCGGAGCCAAATCCCAAACCACACTGGTATCGGAACGGTTTTGCACAAAGTTTCGCCTATCGCTATTTATGAAACGAATCTCACCGAGATCGCCAGCTTTGATCAGATGCTTGAGTGCATTGACGGCGGGATGATAGACCAAGAGGTGACCGACCATCAACACTAAACCTCTGCTGTCAGCCAAATCAATCAGCTCTTGCGCGCCTTCAATCGTTCTAGCTAGAGGCTTTTCGACATAGACATGCTTGCCAGCCAAAAGCGCTTTGCGGGCTAATTCTTGATGGCTAAGAGCAGGTGTAGAGATCACAATTGAGGTGATTTCCGGATCGGCTAGAAGCTGATCGAAATCAGAAGTGATCACTAGTTTCGGATATTTGGCGGTAAGCCTAGTGAGAGCTGCCTCATTGTGGTCACAGATAGACTTCAAGGCTCCAAGCTGAAAAAAGTTTCTAATCAGATTGTCGCCCCAACGTCCAGCCCCAACTAAACCGACAGGTGCTAAAACCAAAGCAGCCTCGACTAGACCGATTCTCTGAGTATTTTGCCAGCCGAGAAGCTAACAGCATTGCGCTCAGGAATATCGATCTCTTCGCCGGTTTTTGGGTTGCGGCCTTTACGGGCTGATCTTTTCTTTACTTTGAAGGAGCCAAAATTCGGTATACTGACATCTTCACATTTTTTGAGAGTTTCCAAAATGGCTTCCAGAGTAGCGTTCAGTGACTTTTCAGCATCACGTTTGGTTAGTCCAGAGCGGTTTGCTATTTCATCTACTAGTTCTGTCTTGTTCAAGATGTTTCTCTCCAGGTTCAATAGGTTGACGAGCGTAGCACAATGACTCTAAATTCGGGAATTGCGCTTCGGCTTAAAGAAATTAAAACATTTTTGTGCTTATTCGGCAATCCTCAAGCAATGGACTGCCTAGTGATACACATTGCTGGCACAAATGGCAAAGGCTCAACCTTGGCTTTTCTAGAGAGTCTTTTGGGTCAGCTTCCCCTCTCGATCGGCAAATATACCAGTCCGCATTTAGTTTCCGTGCACGAGCGTTTTACCCTCAACGGTCAAGCCATTTCAGCAGAGAATTTTCAGTCTCTCTGGGCTGAGCTGGCCGCTCAGTCATCATTTTTTGCTCTCACTTATTTCGAGCAACTAACAGCTCTCGCTTTTGTTTATTTCCAGCGAGCAGGTGTCGATATCTTGCTCCTAGAGACCGGTCTCGGTGGGCGACTCGACGCCACAAACGTAATAGACAAACCAGCCCTAACCCTGATCTGCTCGATCTCAATCGATCATTGCGAGTATCTGGGCGAAAGCATAGAAGCGATAGCCTTCGAGAAAGCGGGCATCTTGAAAGAGCAAGTCCCCTTCATCACTACAGCTCTAGAACCTGCTTTGGGCGTGATTCGCACACGCGCCCTTACTATTGGCTCTCCTGAACTTGCGCTACTTGATCTCCCAATTGAAGCTTCTAGCCTTGGGCTAGCTGGAAGTTTCCAAGTAGAAAATGCCAGACTGGCAAGCAGTGCTTTTGCCTTCTTGCTTGCACGATACTTCCCCCAACACTCTCACTTAGCGAGTCTAGAGCCTCTCAGTGCTGGGGTGAGCTGGCCTGGGCGTTATGAGCTGGTGCAAGAGCTTGGATTTTCTTTTATCCTCGATGGCGCGCACAATGTCGGAGCAATACAAGCGCTCAGAGCTGAGTTAGACAGAGAATCGCTATCAAAAGCAAGATCGAATCCAAGGCTTTTTTTGCTCGGCATACTGGCTCGCAAAGACTGGCAAAGCATGCTCAAAATTCTATTGAGACCGGAAGACAATGTGATTTTCTGCGCTCCAGACGACTGTGAAGAAGCTGTGTTAGAGCAAGATCTAAGAGATTTTCTCGCAAGAGAAAGTCCCTTCAGCCAGATCTCTTGGGTCTATTGCGCGAGCAGAGCTGAAGCGTGGGAGCTCTTTGCCAGCAAGCTCAAAGCCAGCTCAGAAGAGTCAAAAGAAATAGAGGGAATAGTCTGTGGGTCACTGTATCTGGTGGGCTGGGTGAAAGCTATAACAGGCCTTTCCCTATAGCTGAAAGCCCTATAACGAAGCGATATTTTCTAGTAGTCACATTAGAGCTACAAGAAGAGGTTTCAGAGAAACAATGAATTCCACAAAATCAGCCCTATCGATGTTAGCCAGAATGAGAGGAGGCAAGCATGTCGCTCCCTTCAAGATTTTCACTTCCGCTCTTGGGATAGAGCACTGGTTGCAAAAGATGGCTAAGAAGCAAGCGCTAAATATTTTCAAAGTCGACAACTTGCTGGTCGAAAAAGGCTTTCAGATAGTGGAAAAGCAAGAGCTAAACGGCCAAGTGCGTCTTCATTACCGGAATTCAAAGAGTCTCTATGGTGAGACTTTGATCGTTGATTTTCATGCTAGCTCTGGCGCTATGAACATCAGCTTGAACGGTGATCAGGCGCTCATTGAGCAAAACTTTCGTGACGAGCAAGCTTTTTGCGAACTTTTGAGCAATACCAAGAGCTTTGAGGAATTCTCGGCTGTCATTGAGCTTGCTTGCAAGCATGCTGGGTGGGCTTACAACTTGCTTTCTTCTATTGAGACTGCTGAGCTCAGTGATCTTGAGGCGATCCGGTCATTTAAGTTGAAGCTGAAGAATATGCAGAATAAAAAGCATTCATTACACGTTGGGGTGGTCAATGATGGTGAGTTTTTTGTTCATGTTCAGCTGGTTGATGCTGGCTCTTAATAGTTATAACCGCGATTGACCGGTGGCAAATAAGGATTGGCGATGCCGTTTTTATAAACATTTGATTCTAACCAATCAGCGTCACGATACCCGACGTTTCTATACCACTGCTGCGAAGCCCGATAAGGTGAAGCTGGTTGATTGTACTCGCAAACATAACCCGGCCCAGTCATCGTGTATTCTGGCAAATATTGCATGATGAAATTTGGCTTTTTTGCCCGAAAAGGTTCCACCAAGGGCGGAGACATCAGTCGCTGTTCGTCATAAGGGCTGACAATAGACTTTCTGTAGACTAGCGAGTTGTTGGCTGAGGCTGGCCTTAGGCCCAGAGCCAAAAGCAAAAGCAGGAAGCAAAAGTAAGTAGTTTTCACAGAGAATATATGCCCAAATTCTTGGGGGCTATCCCTAATTTTTTCAAAGCGCTAAAAGATAACTTAAATGCATCTCATTTTTCGTTCAGAAGACAAAGCCCCAATACTTAACAAGCTACAAGAAATGAATCACTGAGGCATAGATACTATGACAACCTTCAACAGTAGCAACACCACCTACAACACTACTCAAGCTAGCCCCAAGCCGGCCTCACAACTTCAGCCCAGAAATGGCCTCAGTAGCCAAACAAAACTCAGATCAGCTCAACCGGTCCAGTCTGATACTGACGAGTTCAACTCAGGCACAGACGTTCTCTCACCACCAATTGGGAGCACGCCAAACACACCAGCCAGCCCCACCAAGCTAACTTCCTCAGCGCCCACAAGCACACCGGCTACCATAAATGGCTTTGGCGAAGGCGAAAGATCAAAGCTAGATGTAGCGCCCAGCCGCAACCTCGGTGACGCCGTCTTGGGTGACGTGATCAGCACCTTTGCTCAAACTACAAAAATCCTCAATAATCCTGAAACTGAAGAAGCGATCAATCAATTAATTGATGAAGCGAAAAATGGCGCCTTCAACCAAAAGTTCAGACTACGTTACTCGATCATCCAAGACATCATCGGAGAACTGAAAGCAGACTCTTCGCTACCAGCCAAAGACGGCAGCAGAATAGTAATAAGCAAAATCTACAAAGACTTAGATGTCAAAAGCCCCAACTACGAAATAGCAGCCGATGTCGGATCGGAAATAGTGAATCTAGTCGGTAATGAAGATCAAAAACAAAAATTCAATAAAGCTAGAGCAAATAAAGACGGTGCCGGTATGCAAGCCGTAATGGACGAACTGCGTAGCCAATTGACGGAAATAAACGGAAGAACACATGGCCGAATAATTGGCTCACCAAGCCTTGTAAAATATGGCGACGGAGACGCCGATACCACCAACTTGGAAGGCGCTCTCAGAGCAATGGTGGCAGGCACAGATCCGATCTTCGGCGTAATGAAAAATGGCCTTGGTATGGAAAACTCCAGCAATATTTATGCCTCCCATCCACTCTTAGCGACCTTCAAGGCTGCTGGTAGTGATATCGGTATACCGGCTGACAATCTCAAGCTAGCCGACAAAGCAGCAAATGAAAAGCTGACTGAAGACTATAAAAAAGCGCAAAACGAAGAAATAGCAGGCCTGCTCAAAGAAACGAATTGGACAGTTAGACGAAATATCATCTCCAATAATATTGAAGAAATCGTCAAAAAAATGGGAGGCAAACAACCTGGCGAAAATGCGGCTGTCTACAGCGAATTGATGCTGGAAATGGGTCGTTTTCGGGCAGTAGAAGCAGCAATAGCGATCAAATCAAATGTCACCCAAAAAACAGAAGGAGTGCCACGTAACGGTGATAGCACTCTCAACGGAGACGCTGTCTTCCAAAAAGATTTTGGGAAAATCAACAGTCTCTTCGGTGATTTGCGCAAAGCCGATGAGGGGGTAAAAGACGCAGCAAAAGAAATGCAAAATTCCCCTTATGCCAAAAAAATCTTCCAATTATTCGGTCCAGTCTTCGATCCTTATCTCGGCAATTTAACCGGACCGAATCTCACTTCCGCTTATTCTATTTCTCTTGCTTATCAGAGTGTCCGGAATTACTTCAGAGATGCCATTGCCTCAAAATTCAATGAACTACTTGCCAAGAAAAAAGATAATCCAGAGGGAGAAGAAGTGAATCACCGCACCAACATTGGCTTCATCGGCAACCTTGTGAACACTACTATCGAATCACAATTCACAATCTTTGATCAGACTGCAACCGGAACTGTCCAGAAACTGCAGTCTTTTGCGCAGAATGTCCAAAGAAGCAGAGGAAACGGCGGCGGTGGTGGCGGCGGAGGCGGCGGTATAAATTAAGCGCTAAGCTAGCGAACTCGAACTAGCAAAAAAAATTCCTCCTGCCATCTCTGACCAGAAGGAATCTATATTTATTTATTTATTTATCTTAGCTGGCTTGAAAATCACTGAAACCAGTGATGATATTACCTAGTAATAGGACAAGTGCAAGATGCCTCGGATGGACAGTTTGTATTTACGCAAATCGAAGAAGATCCAAGCAGAGATTGCTCAAAGGATCTTTGGGCTTCAGGACTGAGGAAACCTCCTCCCCCTCTCGTTAAAAATGAAGCAGGTATCTGAAGAGTTGCTGGTACGCCCAAAGGAGGACTATAGGATTGAAAAATATAAGTTGACTTTCCACCAATGTTTCCTGCTGCGATCTTTCTGTATACAGACAAATCTATACTGAGTGGACCAGAGCAGCTCAATCCATTAGAACAGCTGCTAATAGCTGCACCGCTTGAACCTTTGCATAACTGACCACAGCCAACAACAGGCAAGGCGTTAACCTCTGGAGCTGGACGAATTACTCCTCCATCAGCTACCTGCGGGTTACGAACGCAGGCACCAAGCAGAGTCTGCTGATCATCTACATCTTGACAGGCCTCACCAGAAGGACAATCACCATCTCCTCTACATCTACCATCAAAGTTCGGGAAAGCAAGTAAACCACAGCTATTGGCAGCTGGCGAGAAGCTCGATAAACCTGTCAGATCGCGAACTAGATCTCTTACTTGATCGGGCAACTCAGTAAGGCTAGTCTGACCACTACCAGAGAAAATCTCGACTTGACTGAGGCCAGCACCGGCTACTAAGTAAGCGATGTCTGTAGTTGTGCCGTTCACGCCATCGCCATCCCAATCAAAACCGATAACCTTCTTGATTTCTTCTCTATCAAAAGATTCAGCGTTGATTTCACCCAAGTTGAAGTAAGTTTGACTACCTAAGGCGCTCGCTTCTGCTGCCAAGGTTTCTCGAGTGCCATTAGGATTCAGGTAATAGGCCAGAGCGAAAAACGTTTGTTGGGCTAGTTTTGCTTGCTCAAAAACATTATCGCTTTTCCTAAAACTGATCGGCAATGAAGCGCAGGGATCATTAGGATTCTCGCACTTGGCACAGCCTGTGGTCTTGAGACAGCCATTGCTATCAAAAGTATCGGGAATTGGGACAAGCACTTCGCCAGAAGAACAGACCGGAGCTCCACAGATTGCAGTGGGGCCACAAGAGGGGGAGGGAGCAAAGGAAGGAGAAGCTGGCAAACATTTACGACCAGGACAGGCTGGGCAACCATTGGCGTCAGAGTTTGGTATTGAGACCTCTCCATTAGGGCAAAAGAGGCCTGTTTGAGGGCAATTTCCTAGATCAAGCGGGGCGCAAGAAGGAGAAGGGCTCACACTTGAACCAGAACAAGCGACTATCTGACTGAAAGAATTCGGTACAAAACGTTTAATCCAGTCAGGATAGTTAACTAAGCTTGGGTCGCTGGGAGCAGGTGCATTTAGAGTTGTGGGATTTATCTCTTGACCAGATAAGATCATCTGGCGAAGCACAACGACCACAGAAAAATCGCCATCACCTGAGCCATCAGCCGCCCAATCAAATCCGATTATTTGATCAATCTGTTCTTGAGATTTAGCTTGGATCTTATCAACATCAGCTGTAAAACGAGCATCTCCTCTTGCACATTCGAGAATAGCTGCTTTCGTTACAGAACCGCCAGAGGCGCAGCCGAGAATTGACCAAACTCCTTCTTTCACAATGTCGTTGTAATTTATTGGAGGTGGAATGTTACAAGCTTCAATGGGAGGATCAATAGGTGAACATTCGCATCCACAACCAGAACCTAGAGTAGGACAAGCATCCCCAAGAATCTTCTCTCCTCCTGTACAAATCAGTTTTTCACCGGAAGCACAGAGCGGAGCAGCGCAAGCTGGTAAGGGAGGGCAAGAAGGACTGATGCTTGGTGTTACAGGCGTAATGCAAGTATTGGTGATAGCAAAATCTTGTGCACCCAAGATCTCACTAATGAAGGCTTGACTCTCTTCTTGCGAATATCCAAGACCAGCTGAATTATTTATTCCAGCAACAAATAAAACCGCAGTATCTTCCACTTGGCTCCAAGGACCGTTCCCGACATAGTCGTATTCGGCTAGTTTCTGGATATCTTCGAGTTTGTAATCACTGGCTTGTATTTGCGAAAGGCTTAAAACACCGGTTGCGATATTTTCATTTGCTCTAGCTACTACAGCCTCAATCGTTATGGGACTGAACGGGGCTCCGATCTCATCTGATTGATTCAGTAAGCTCTTGAGTTGAGAGTAAGCGTCTGCCAAGAAAGCATCTTGAATGGTGACTTCACTGAGTGGCTTAGGAACTAATGTGCAATCGAACTGACATTCAAATTCTCCACAGTCTATACTAGGGCAACCGTCAGGCTGAATAGATGGAAGGGGTGCTTTAGGGCGAATCTCAACCAGCTTCGTACCTCCTGCACAAAAGTACTCAGAACATAGAGCTTGAGGGCAGACTGTCGCAGAAACGATGCTTGGGGTGGGGGAGATGCTAGGTGCAGAACCAGAGCAAGCGACTATCTGATCGAAAGAATTCGGGGCAAAACGCTTAATCCAATCAGGATAGTTGACTGAGCTTGGGTCACTGGGAGCCGGTGCAGTGAGGGTTGTCGGATTAATCTCTTGACCGGATTGTTTCATTTCCCGCAGAGTAGCAACGATGGCGAGATCATTTCCACCTTGGCCGTCAGCCGCCCAATCAAAGTTGATAATTTGATCTATTTCCGCTTGGGATTTAGCTTCAATCTTGGCAATGTCACCACTGAAACGGCCATCATTTCTGGCGCATTCTAAGATTCTGTCTTTGGTTAGGTCTCCACCAGAGGCGCAGCCGAGAATTGACCAAACTCCATCTCTCACGATGTCGTTGTAGGCTACTGGCGGAGGATTATTGCAAGCTCCGATAGAAGGCAGGATAGTCGGTGAAGGTCCAACAGAAGTAGGGATAGGGGACGGACCACCACAAACAGATCTAATACAAGTAAGTCTTCTTGGAAGTGTGATGCTATCCGATCCACCACTCAAGACGTCTTCTCCACCACCACTAGCACCACCAGCAGCGCACTCAACCTCAAAAGTTTCAGTTGAAATCCCTGAACCTGGAGGGCAGCCCGTATCGATCGGACAGTCGCAAGAAGGTAAATTCGTTCCGCTGCAAGTTACTAAGGTTTGAGCAAGCTTACTTATAACGGCATTGTTGATACTTTCATTACCATCACCTGCACGATATCCAGTATTTCTTTTAATTTCATTTTCAAGCTCTAAAGTATTACCTGGTTGAATTAGGTCGTTGTAGTTACTTTGATAAGATAATTCACTTGCTACGAAAGCTAGTAAATAAGTTCTGTGAATTAAACCAACAGATTCCGTAGGAATGCCAAAAGCATTAGGTGACCAATCAAAAGCTCGAATTTTATCTATATCAGCTTGCGAATAAGACTCAAGGGTAGCTATCCGTTCTACGCTTAATTTATAAGATTCAGAATTTTTGTCTGTAAACGCTTGAAGATTTTTGACTTCATTATCGATCATTGATTGTTTGCTTGAAAACTCATCTCCAAACATTTCCTGAGAAAGACCCATTATCAAACTTGCAGCAGCTGTGGCTTTAGAATCTCCCAGATCAATTGGTGGGCAGCTAGGAGAAGGAAGAGGGGTTGGGTCATTAGGATTTCTAATTTCTTCGCAAATACACTGACAGCCGCTACCAATAGTTGGACAGGATCCAGGAAGAGGGAATTCTTCGGAGCAAAGAAGACTTTGATTTGCTCCGCAAACTGGAGGTTCACAAACAGGCAAAGGTGGGCAGCTGGAAGGACTTGGGCTGGTATTCGGATTTGGGCTAAAAACGCATTCGTTAGCAGCAACTAGAGGCGGATTGAATTCGAGAATATTATTTACATAGTTTTCGACTGATTGTTTACTTGCATTGCCTCCACGTCTATTAGCTAGACTGACAGCGGCAAGCAAGGCCTGATCGTTTACGCCTGCTCCTCTTCCATCTCCATCCCAATCATAATCTTTGATGGCTGTTACTTTTTCTGGGGTGAAAAATGCTGGATCTAGAATAATTCCGTATTCATCTTTGATTTTTGCGAATAATTCAACTTGAGAAAAGTCTGTATAAAGCGGAGCTATCATGCCAAGGATCGCTTCTGCTTCATCAATTTCGTTAAGGGGAACTGGAGGAGGACTACAACTTGGAGTAGTTGGGGTTGGGCTAATGCCAGAAGTCCCGCCAGTATTTCCTGAAGTAGATCCAGTCGTTCCACCTGTATTTCCTGAAGTAGATCCTGTCGTTCCGCCAGTATTTCCTGAAGTAGACCCTGTCGTTCCGCCAGTATTTCCTGAAGTAGATCCAGTCGTTCCGCCGGTCTCACCAGAAGTCGTTCCAGAAGTCCCGCCGGTCTCACCAGAAGTGCTTCCTGTCGTTCCACCGGTCTCACCAGAAGTGCTACCTGTCGTTCCGCCTGTATTTCCTGAAGTAGATCCTGTAGTCCCGCCGGTCTCACCAGAAGTCGTTCCAGAAGTCCCGCCGGTCTCACCTGAAGTCGATCCTGTAGTCCCGCCGGTCTCACCAGAAGTAGAACCAGTTGTGCCGCCAGATCCACCATCTGGATTGCCATCACAGACTGTAACGCAACCATCTTCGCCACAATTTAGTTTGCAAAACAAGCATTCATTCTGTCCAATCTGTCCACCACCCAAAGCTAAAGGAAGATTGTTAAAGTTTTTTACAGACTCCTTAATCAATTCAGGAGTTTTGGCTGCATTGGGCAATAAAGCAACTAAAAGAGTATATTCTGAATCCGCTAAATCACCATCTACCGAGCTCTTGCCGTTGTTATCCCAATCATAAGTGGCTATTTGCGAGATCAGCAAGGGATTTGCATAAGCACCGCTCAAAGGGGAGCCGAAAGTTACCAAGAAATCACTAATCTCTTTTGCTGAAGCTGTTCCTAAAGATGCTGCGGCAAGTGTGATCAAAGCCACATCGGAATTGATTGAACTGACTGTCACTGGTGGCACTCTACCGTCACAGTCTGCAGATCCAGTAGTTCTGTCAGTACCTCCTGAGGTATTCCCTGAAGCCGATCCAGTTGTTCCACCTGTCTCACCAGAAGTGCTGCCTGTGCTTCCGCCTGTATTGCCCGAGGTGCTGCCTGTTACAGAACCAGATGTTCCACCGGTCTCACCAGAAGTGCTGCCTGTCGTTCCGCCTGTATTGCCCGAGGTGTTGCCTGATACAGATCCAGTTGTTCCGCCTGTCTCACCAGAAGTGCTGCCTGTCGTTCCGCCTGTATTGCCTGAAGTGCTGCCTGATACAGAACCAGTTGTTCCGCCAGTATTGCCCGTGGTGCTGCCTGATACAGAACCAGATGTTCCACCGGTATTGCCCGTGGTGCTGCCTGATACAGAACCTGATGTTCCTCCAGTATTGCCCGAGGTGCTGCCTGTTACTGAACCTGATGTTCCGCCGGATGTATCTCCAGAAGCTCCACCGTCAGCGCCACCTGTATTCTGTGTATTAGTAATATCGTCGTCGCTTGTATTGTCGTTGTCATTAGTACCAAAAACGTTTTTGACTATGCAGTCTACGTCTCCTGGGGGACACGTTTTGCAAGAAGCAAGAAAGCTCAAAAGAGCAAAGAAGCTTAAAAGTTTTAGTAGTTTTCCAACAGGCATGTTTCTACTCGGTTTAGTTAGTTTATCTATCTGAAATTTGCCCATGTCGATGAGACTCTAAACAAATCAAGTACTTTTGGGGGTTAACCACTGCTTCCCCAATGACCGCACCAAATCACAATAAAAAATCCCCCCTAACCCAAGAGCTAGAGAGGATCTTTTATCAAGTAAATTTTTGACTATTTTCTAAAACTTTTATGTTTTAAAGTTATTGTCTATTTTGAAAGACTAAAAAATGTAAAAAATTTAGCCTTGATTTGAAGCTTGGGTCGGAAGAGAAGTAGCTGGTTTGTTATTAATAGCTGCTTCGCCTCCAGAGATTCCAGTAGGAGGGCGAGGAGTTTGAACTGGTCTCATGTACACAGGAAGCACTTCAGTTTCAGGTTGAGGAATGTACAAGTATGGAACTGTTGTTTGTATTAAGGGGACTTGTGGGTCTGTATTTGGCGGTTGGGTTGGGTCGAGAAGCCCTGGCCATGTAGTAAATGGATTAATGCCAGTTTGAGTAAGATCAATTGGTCCGCATTGGTACGTAAGGCAAACATTAGGATTTCCACATGAATCTGGAGCAGGAATTGGAAAAACTTGTTCTCTTTCACTACAGGTGGGCGAATATGGATATTCGGGACAAGTGCAATTTGACGAAACTGTGGCGCTGATAATTGGATTTCCATCACAAACACAACCATTAGCCCCTGGACATTGAGGATTTTGGCAGCTGTAGATGTTTAGTTGAGCTGGGGTTAAATTCTGAGGGTTTGGTGATGTAGAAGCTTGAATAGCTCCAGTCGAATCAAGCCCCGAGGCAGCTGGAACTTCCCTCCAAGGCGCAGCTAAAGCAGGTTCTATCCCATAGCTACCAGTGTATTCAGCGTAGCTAGCAGGTGGAACATTACCCCAAGACTGTGTCATCGCAGGCTCGGACATTACTGAAGCTTGAAATTGATTCCAGGCGCTATCTGGCCGACCTAGGTAGTTTCCTTGACCATAGATGGAAAAGTTTATGTTAGTTTGTTGATCTTGAAAGCCTACAAAGTTTTGTTGGTTCTCAGAGCCTTGAGGATTGGGAAGTTGTTCTGCTTGATAGCTTTCTTCAATATAACGAATTCGGTCGGCTTCACTTTTGAAATTAGGACCAGATGATTCCTCTAGCCCCCCTCTACCAATGAGCCCCTCAGTAGAATAGATATTTACAGCAGTTCCTCCAGTCCAGCCACCACCTACAGGACCTACCTGTGATCCCGTTATCAAACAAACTAGCCCATTAGAACATGTACCGGTCAAACCGTCTGGTGAACAAGTCTCACCACAGCCAAGTTCAGGAGCTGGAGTTGGGTTGCTAGGGCTGGGCGAAGGAGCAATGCCTGTCCTAACGCAAGCAGTTTCCTCGCAAGAAACTAGACAGCCATTCTCAAAAGCCGCTTCTTGAACTATCACCGATTTAAAGTCTTGAAGGCAAGGTTGGGGAGCAGCACATTGTATTGGGACACAAGGAGAAGCACTAGGACTAATCGTTACACATTCACAACCACAGCCACTACCTTGAGTTGGGCATCCATTAGCGTCAGGACTAGAAGACGTACAAACTAATTGCTGGTCAAAAGCATTGCAGGCAACGCGACCACAAACAGGAAGCTCAGGGCAAGAAGGCGAAGGGCCAATAGACGGCAAGATATTTGGATCGATGCAGGTATTGGTGATCGTGAAGTCTTCTGCTCCCAATATTTCAGCAATAAATTCTTGCGATTCTTCTTGTGTATAACCGAGACCGGCGGAATTATTGATTCCAGCAACAAATAAAACTGCCGTATCTTCCACTTGGCTGAATGGACCATTTCCAACATAGTCGTATTCGGCTAGTTTCTGGATATCTTCGAGTTTATAATCACTGGCTTTGAGTTCAGGAAGAGCGAGAATTCCGGCTTGAATGTTTTCATTGGCTCTGGTCACAACTCCTTCTAGAGAAATTGGTGCAGCCTTCTCAAAGGTACTCCGCTCAGCAACAATCTGAGCGTAGGCATCGGCCAAGAAAGCATCGGCGAGCGTGATTTCGTTCAGTGGTTTAGGGACTAAAGAACAGTCAGGCTGACAAGTACCACCACCACATCTGAAGATCGGACAGCCGTTTGCGTCGACTTTAGGAAGATTAGGGTCTTCGGGTGTAGGGACGAAGATTGTTCCAGGAGCGCAAGCGATCATGGCACACATCGGAATAGGCGGGCAGCTCGATGAAGGTCCGCCTGATGGTAGTATTCCACCACAACTAGGATCGCTTACATTTAAAGCGCTACGGCAAGTATTGCTACTCGGATCACAGAAAAGAGACTTTTCACATCTCTCGAGAGAAGCAAAAGGATTGAGGAAAGTCTGACCTCCTCTTTGATCCCTTGCCTCTATTCCAGCTCCTGTTACTGCTCCCAAGAAAGCAGACAAATCTTCAGGTTTAGTCAAATCAAAGCTAGCATCGGAGAAGCTGATTTTTTCAACTTCCGAGAATACTACTTTCTGACCAGAAGCAGTTACTAGGGCGAAACCATTGTCTCTCAATTCAATTGAATAACTAGCTCCTTTAAGAGCAGTAATAGCTTGAGCAGCAGTTGCATCAGGGACAACTAGGCTGTCTGAGCCCGCTCCCCCGACCAAGAAGGTATCTAAAGCGCCAATACTAGCTCCTGAATAATTGAAATTATCGTCTCCATTTCCGCCATCAATGGTGCCCGTAGAGGCAGCATCTAGATCGAAAGAATCAGGTTCATTAGTTCCTAGAGCAATAGGATTTCCGGCGCCCGGTTGACAAGTATCACCGCAACCCAAAAGATCAGGTGTAGGACTTGCTTCAGGCGTTTTTACGCTTCCACAGACTGAACGAGTGCATGTAAGTCTCCTTGGAAGTGTGATGCTGTCCGATCCACCACTCAAGACATCTTCTCCACCGCCACCAGAACCTCCAGCAGCGCAGTCTACTTCAAAAGTCTCAGAGGAAGCTTCTACTCCCGGAGGGCAACCTGCATCAGGAGGGCAGTCACAGACTACCGGACTGGATGAAGCTGAAGGACTAGTTACTGGAGCACTCGGCGTTGGACTTGTTATTACTTCACTGGGTGATGGGTTAATTGCTGGCGCAAAAACACATTCGCTTGCCGCTACTAGAGGCGGATCGAATTCCAGAATATTATTTACATAGTTTTCGACTGATTGTTTGGTTGCATTGCCTCCACGTCTATTAGCTAGGCTGACAGCTGCTACTAAAGCTGAATCGTTTGTGCTAGCTTTAATGCCATCTCCATCCCAGTCATATTCTTGAATTGATTTCACTTTTTCAGGGGTGAAAAAAGTTGGGTCTAGGATCACTCCATAGTCAGCTTCGATCGAAGCCAATAATTCTTCATAACTAAACTCTGGATTAATAAAACCAATGAGTGAGATCAGTGATTCCGCTTCATCTATTTCGTTGAGAGGCACCGGTGGAGGACTACAACTTGGAGTAGTTGGGGTCGGATTTGGTCCAGCGCCTGCACCTACGCCAGCTCCTGTTCCATCATTTGGTCCAGCGCCTGCACCTACACCTGCACCTGTTCCATCATTTGGTCCAGCGCCTGCACCTACACCTGCACCTGTTCCATCATTTGGTCCAGCGCCTGCACCTACGCCTGCACCTGTTCCATCATTTGGTCCAGCGCCTACACCCGCACCTGCTCCTGTACCATCATTTGGTCCAGCTCCTGCACCTACGCCTGCACCTGTTCCATCATTTGGTCCAGCGCCTGCACCTACGCCTGCTCCTGTTCCATCATCTGGATCGCCATCACAGACTGTGACGCAACCATCTTCGCCGCAATTTAGCTCGCAAAACAAGCAAGCATTCTGACCAATCTGTACTCTGCTTAAAAGCAATGGCAATTTGTTTGATTTTGTGATCGCTTCTTCGATCATTTCAGGCGTTTTAGCCGCATTCGGTAGCAAAGAAACCAAGAGCGTATACTCTAAATCAGCTCTATCGCCTTCTACTGAAGTCTTGCCGTTATTGTCCCAATCATAATTTGCTATTTGCGAGATCAACAAAGGATTTGCATAATCGCCACTGAGTGGTGAACCTGCTGTGAGTAAAAAATCATTGATCTCACTAGCCGATGAAGTTTGTAGGGTTGATGCTGCCAGCGCAATCAAGGCTACGTCAGTATTTATAGAATTGACTGTCACTGGAGGCACTCTACCGTCACAGTCAGATGTTCTTACAATTGATGGCGATCCACCACCGACTGACACTGACGGCGATCCACCACCGACTGACACTGATGGCGAACCACCACCGACTGACACTGACGGCGAACCACCTAATGACACTGATGGCGAACCACCTACTGACACTGACGGCGAACCACCACCTACTGCTACTGATGGCGAACCACCTACTGACACTGATGGCGAACCACCTACTGACACTGACGGCGAACCACCTACTGACACTGACGGCGAACCACCTACTGCTACTGATGGCGAAGCACCGACTGACACTGATGGCGAACCACCTACTGACACTGATGGCGAGCCACCGACTGACACTGATGGCGAACCACCTACTGACACTGATGGCGAGCCACCGACTGACACTGATGGCGAGCCAGTTCCGGGTGAAATATTGACATCAGTAATAGTGTCATCATCGCTCGAATTATCGTTGTCGTTGTTTCCAAAGACGTTTTTGACTATACAGTCCACGTCACCGGGAGGACAGGTTTTACAAGAAACCAGAAAGCTCAAGAGAGCAAAGAAACTTAGAAGTTTTAATAATTTTGCAGCAGGCATGATTCTACTCAATGTTAGTTAAAGACCTATTCAAAACTTGCCCTGTTGCCTCAAACTTTAAACAAATCAAGAGCCAAGAAGGGATAGCCACCCGTCTTAAATGGCCATCACTAACAATGCATGCATAAACCCCTTAAAGCACTGATAACCGGCGGAGCCAAAGGCATAGGACTTGCCATCAGCCAAGCACTGCAGCAAAAAGGCTTTCAGGTTACTGCTCTTGGTCGAGATGAGCAAAGTCTTGCTATCGCTAAAGCGGCAGGTTTCATAGAGGATTATTTGGTTTTGGATTTGGCTATTGGTCAAAACTGGGATGAGCTTGCAAACAAACTGACCTTTGACTTTTCGGTACTAGTGAACAATGCTGGGATTTATGTTTGGCAACCAGCTGAAAACACGACCAGTAATGATGTCCAAGCGCTTTTCGCTCTCAATTTTTTTGCTGCCGAAAAACTGAGCAGTCTTTGCCTAGGCCATATGAAGCAACAGCGCTGGGGGCGCATTCTGAACATTGCCTCAGTGAGCGGCACAACAGGTGAAGCAAATGCCGGAGTCTATGCGGCCAGCAAGGGGGCTCTCATTGCTTATAGTCGTTCTTTGGCTTTGGAACTCGCTTCACTCGATATCACCGTCAACTGCATTAGTCCTGGTTGGGTGAAGACAGAACTTTTTACTCGCACAGAACTGAGTGAAGAGGAGATTCTTTCTACTGTTCCGGCTCACCGTTGGGTTTCGGCTAGTGAGCTTGGGGCTTTGGCTGCTTTTCTTTGTGGAGATGAGGCTCAGTCTATTACTGGTCAGAATATTTGTGTTTGTGCTGGGCTGAGTTTGGGGTGATTAAGCACTGTCAGTTTGGGAAATTTGTTTAATGGGGACTGGCGTCCCCAAACCCCTCTTGATTTAGGGATGAAATGAAAATCTGAAATAGAGACTAAAGAATGATTCGTGAATAATTGGGTCAGGGGTCAGCCTGGCTAAATCCTCGGCACAGGCAAACCAGCAGACCCACAAACCTGACACGGAACCCCAAGGCGTCGAAGAGCCTCCTCACGACTGACAATATCGCAACTCTTGGTGCATTTGATCGCCCACTCACAGCTTGGGTGATGAAATTTCTTGGTCTGATGGTTATAAATCACCAGATCGACAGCCTCTTTCGCTTGAGCCGCGCTCAACAAAACAAACACAACAATCAAACAAAAATTAAGTTTCTTCTTCATCTATAAATAAAAAGCCGCCGCCAAAAGTTCTTGCGTATAAACCTCTCTGGGAGCTTGAAAGATCTGAGAAGTGACCCCTTCTTCCACTACCAGTCCTGTTTTCATCACACAAACCCGCTCGCAGAGGTCTTTCACAATGGCTAGATCGTGAGTGATGAAGATCAAGGTCATCTCAGCTTTGTTTACCAGCCCTTCGATTAGCGCCAATATTTCCGCTTGAGTCTCTGGATCGAGCGCAGTGGTCGGCTCATCAGCTATCAGCAGCTTGGGTGAGGCAACAAGGGCAAGAGCCACCATCACACGCTGAGCCATGCCACCAGAGAGCTCGAAGGGGTAGAGGTCTTTCATTGTTTGCCAGCCTTTTAGTTGGACTTTTGTGAGCAGATCGTTTGCTAGTTCTTTTCTTGCTGGTTGTTGGAGGCTAGGGCAAAGTACTTCTATGGTTTCTAGGAGATGATCGCCGATGTTTTTGACGGGGTTTAGGGCTGTAAAGGGATTTTGGGGGATATAGGCTATTTCTTTGCCTCTGAGTGCGCTTTTGTCTTGTTGTGTGAGGGGTTTGTTTTTGTAGCTTATTTGGCCACCTAGGAGGCTTTGGGGGGGGAGTAAGCCTAGGATCGCTGAGCCGAGCATTGTTTTGCCTGAGCCTGATTCTCCTACTAGGGCTAGTCTTTGACCGAGTTCTAGTTCTAGGTTGATATTTTGGAGGATTGCTTTGCCGTTTATGGCTAGGGTGAGGTTTTTGATGTGGAGAAGTGTCTTAGGCATCTGTTTTTTGCTATTTTCAATATCTTTACTTTAATCCTTTCTTGTCATTTTACTATTCTTGGTATTCCATATTTGATATATAGATTTGATTTTTCTGAGAGAGGATATTCAGCCATGAACGCAGCCAACTTCAACCCTAACGCTGAGCAGTTAAAGACCTTCAATAAGGCTTTGGAAGAGAGCCAAATCACCAAAGGCATAGCTAAATTCAAAGAAAAAGCAAAAGAAGCCTTTGCTGCAGGCAAAACTCTCGATCTTAAGGTGTTGAAGCATCGACTTCTTCGCGATACGGCCGCTTTCACGAATGATGTTGCTAATGATGGCAATGCTGTTCTCAATAGTTTTTCAAATGCAACAGGAAATTATTTAATTGAAAACGAGACTGAACTTGACCAGTTTCTTTATGGAATAGGGACTTTGAGTGAAAAGGGAGAAGACAAAAGAACAGTTACTAAGACCAGCTCCAATTTTGATGGAGCCACAGAAAATTCTTATAACCCAAATGTAAAACTAGAAGCTGAATTAGGTTCCGTTTTATTCAATAGAAACGTTGACGGTAAACAAATAGTCTCTTATGACTACGATGAAACAAAATTCAAGGCATTGACTGATGGCTTAATAAAGTCAAAAGAAGAAGAAACTCAAGCTACCACCTCCTCCGGAACAAGCACCACCCCCACAGCAGATCCCTCCTGCAAATGCACCCCCGAAAATCCAAGCACCACCTCAACACAAACAAACTCACCATTAGCAACCACTGAAACAAAAACAGAAACAATAAAAACTCCTACAGCAACAACAATAACAACCACCACCACAACCACAATTCCGACAACAACTCAAACACCAGCAGCAACAAATAAAATCACATTGCCTGCCGGAATAACAGAACCAACAACAGGAATACTGACAGAATTTGAAAATCTATTAGTAGGCGAAAATAAGCTCTTTGCTGATAAAGCAGCCCTCCAAACCTTCACCGACAACCCAGAATATTCCGGTCCCCTCCAGTTTGTCTTAAATCGTCTAGCCAGCGAAAAAATAAAGCCATATCTAGATCCCAGCAAACTAGAAACTGTTCCGATCCAAGCGCGCTTGGTGATCGCCGATACTCTGCTTCACAGCTTCATTGAGCCGCTTAAGCTTTCAGCTGAAGAGAAAACAGCAAAACTCGCCACCTACAAGAAATATTTCGAAGGAATAGACACAACTAAAACCGACGCTCTGCCAGTACTATCAGACCCAAAACAATTTAGCCGTTTTGAAAGTTATTTAGCCCCAAAAACAACAGAAGACAATACATCATATGGCCTGAAAAACCTCAATCAAATCAATCAATTTGCCACCGGCAAAAGCCTAAATGACGTCAGTTCCAGTGTCTCAGCCCTAATCCAAAGCACAGAACCAACAGGCGCTGCATCCAAATGGACTGAACTCTACAAGAATATAATCCCTCGCCTCAACCCCAATAAACTAGAAAACTACACAGCCTTCACCACTTTAGCGAAAAATATCCCCGAAAAAACCCCAGATGAACAAGCTTTCTACGCTTTCGCCATCAAAAATCTGCTTGAACCAGCCAGCACTGATGAAGTAGCCAAAAAACTCTTCGATTCAGCAACACCAGCCCTCTTCAAAGCCACTAAACTAACCTTCAAAGAAGAAAGCGGTATTTTCTGCCTCACCCTTGTTAGTAAAGCAGGCGAAGAGAGCATTGCCTCACTAAAAATCAAAGAAAAAGGAATTCCTTACTCTGGTGAACAAGCCAATGACCAAGAAGCAGCCAAAACAGTACTAAAAAGCTTGATGGGACTCACTTTTGCTATAGATACTAGCGCTAGTGGCTATGAAGTGAGTGCAATAGATAGAGGTGCTAGAGGCTATCAAGTGATTGAATCTTGAATGAGATATATAACGATTGATTCTATTCAATGTCAAGTGCAGCTCTAGCTGAAGCCGCGTGAGCAGGCAAGCCCTCTAATTCAGCCAAAATAGCCGTAGCCTCAATTAATCTTCGATCAGCAGACAAATTCACCACACTATGGCGCCGCAAAAAGTCATAAACAGAAAGCCCAGAACTATAACGAGCCGCCCCACAGGTAGGCAGACAATGACTGGGGCCAGCCAAATAATCCCCCAGTGCCTCGTTCGATCCCCCGATAAAAATCGCTCCTGCATTTTGAATTGATTTGGCTAGTTGTTCAGCCTGAGCAGCCTTGATCTCCAAATGCTCTGGCGCAAACAGATCAACTAACTCACAAGCTTCCTCAAGACTAGCCACCAAACCCACTAAGCCAAAACTATCCCAAGTCTCCAAAATTCTTTGGTGATTGGGGAAAGTCTGAGCTAGAACCGGAAGCTGCGCGCAGACAGCATGAGCGATCTCGGAGCTATCAGTAAGCAAAACGGCCGCTTCCAGACCGGAGCCATGTTCGAGTTGAGCGATCAGATCTAAACAAAGACTCTGGGGATTAGCCCCCTGACCAGCGATCACAGCCACTTCACTAGGACCATAGAAAGCATCGATCCCGACTATCCCCGCCAGTTGGCGTTTGGCAAGAGCAACATAAGCGTTACCGGGGCCACAGATTTTGTCTACAGCTGGCAAGTCTAGTTCAGAAATACCATAAGCGAGAGCCGCGATGGCCTGAGCGCCCCCGATCTGAAAGACACCTTCTAGACCGAGCAACTCTGCTACAGCCAAAATACTAGAGCTGACCGGTGGCGGACTACAGATATATATTTCGCGCACACCAGCCACCAAAGCCGGAATAGCTGTCATCAATAGTGAAGAAAACAAAGCAGCATTGCCACCGGGCACATAAATCCCCACTCGCTCTAGAGCAGTCCAACGGAGAGTGATCTGGCCAGCAGTCTCAAAGAAAACTTGCTCAAGAGCATTGGGCATGCTGGCTTTCTGAAAAGCCTCGATGCGCGTTTTGGCTAAGATCAGCGCTTCGCGCACTGCTGGACTTTGTGCCTCAAAGTGACCGGCACATGGTTTGAAGAAGTCTGAGAGTTGAAAGTCTAGTTTCTCGATTTTTTTGGTGAGAGAGATCAGCTCTGAGAGGCCGTTTGCCTTGACTCCAGCAATGATCTCACGCACTAACTGCTCGCGCGTATCTGCTCCAGCAGAAGAGTTCACGCGGTCACGAAGACGTAGAATCTCCTGATGGAGCTTGTTGGGGTCTGTGACTGGCTGTTTGGAAGTCATTTAGAATGATTATAGACCAGATCAAGGAGGCCGCCCAAAGCCTCAGCTTCACTCAGCGCACCGGTATCCAGACTATGATGAGCAGTTAGTTTGTAGAGGGGGTTTCGAGCTTGAGTGAGTTCAAGGAGTTTATTTAGCCTCTCGCCCTCAGCCAAAAGCGGCCTAGTATCATCACCGGTCAGTCTAGAAGCGAGAATCTCAACGTCACAATGCAACCAGACAACGAGCGCTTTGGCCCGCAAGAATTCTCTATTAGCTGGCTCTAGGACTACGCCGCCTCCAGTACCGAGCACAAAGTCTTGATTTCCCTCAAAAGTAGTTTGCAAGATTTTACTTTCCAGCTCCCGAAAAGCCAGCTCACCACGTTCTGCAAAGAAAGCACGCACAGATTGCCCCGCAAAACTCTCCAGCAGAGCGTCACTATCCAGAAAAGACTTGGAGAGCACTGAGGCTAGCTTGAAACCGAGCGTACTCTTGCCAGTGCCCATTAGACCAATGAGCGCAATGTTTTTGGCCAAAATCACTTCAGATAATAGTTTACTGTTGTGATCACTCGGCTCTTTTTGCTTCTCAGAGCCTGTTCCAAGAACCAAGTGGTTTGGTTATGTAGCGAATTTTCCCAAAACGATCCGGTAACGAAGTTGGGGATGATGATCGTCGAAAAGCCCCCCGGATGACTGGCCTCAAATCTACTGACAAACTCCGCGAGCGGCTCTACCAATGAACGAAACGGCGAATCGAGAATGACAAGCGGTACCGGTGTGTCCAACCCCTTCCAGCGCTTATGGAGCTCGTCACAGTCTGTATTGCCCAGATTGATATGAATAGCGACAATGTCTTTGGAGATCGCTTGGGCATAGTCGAGAGCGGCGATCGTTCCTTTGTTCAGACTGCCCACCAAAACGATCGCGTGATGCTTGACATTGGCTAGAAGCTCAGGATTTGAACGGGTAAACTGGGGCTTAGCGCCCTTCAGGCCAAGCTTACCGGCCGCTTCGATATAATGCCAATGAATCTGGTGAAAAAGCTGCACCATGAGCGGTATACAGACCACCACCAACCAAGCGCCATTGAGAAATTTGGTGCTGACGATCACGACCAAGACTAATGCCGTAGCAATAGCGCCAAGACCATTGACGAGCATACTCTGCACCCAACCCGGCTCACGCCGCTTGAACCAACGCACAACCATGCCGCTCTGTGAGAGCGTAAAGGAGGTGAAAACCCCGACAGCATAGAGCGGAATCAAAGCGCTCACCTGCCCCTGAAAAGCGATAGCGAGCAGAATAGAAGTAACGCTAAGCAGCACTATGCCATTGGTGAAGACCAGTCTGTCGCCGAAGAGCGAGAGCTGACGCGGCAAAAAACCATCCTTGGCGAGAAAGCTGGCTAGACGAGGAAAGTCGGCAAAGCTGGTATTTGCGGCCAAAATCAAAATCCCCAAAGTGGCAAACTGCAGTCCGTAGAAAAGCGGATGCCCAACGCCAAAGATTTGACCGGCCAGCTCAGCTAAAAGTGTCTTATCGTGACTGGGTTGCGCCGAGTAAAAATTCGCCAGATAAGTGATCCCAATGAACATGAACCCTAAGATCAGACCCATGATGAGCAGAGTCTTGCGAGCATTGACCCATTCCGGTTCCTTGAAAATAGTCACGCCGTCTGAGATCGCCTCAACGCCGGTCAGGGCAGTGCAACCGGCCGAAAAAGCTCTTAGAACCAGAAAAAACTGAATTTCACCCATCTCAGTCATGGCCTTCAGATTGGCTACTCGCTCAGTTCCCCCAAGCTGAAAAGCCTGCTGGTAAAGAGCAGTGCCGATCAGAACGAAGATCAAAACTACAAAAATATATGTCGGAATGAGAAAAATAGACCCAGACGAACGCAAACCCCGCAAATTCAAAATAGCAATGAAGATGATGCAAGCGATGCAGAGCGGTACTCGCCACATAGCCAAATCGGGAAAAGCAGAAATAAGCGCTGCGATCCCAGCCGAAACGCTGACCGTGACAGTGAGTATATAGTCGATCATCAAGGCGGCAGCAGCGGTAAGACCAGCATTAATGCCGAGATTGCCCTTGGAGACGAAATAAGCACCGCCTCCTTGCGGATAAGCTTTGATCGTTTGGCGATAAGAGACGATGACGATAGCGAGCAAGCCCAAGATCACCATAGAGATCGGGCTAGACCAGTGCATAGAGACAGCGCCAAGCACCAAGACTATCTCTTCCGTAGCATAGGCAACAGAGGAAAGCGCATCAGAAGAGAGGATCGCCAGTCCAGCCGGAATGCTCAGTTTTTCTTCTTTGAAAGCAGCGCTGGCCAGCGGACGGCCGATTAGAAAATTTTTTAAGCCAAAAGGCATGAGATTAAAGGTTTATTCAGCTGGTGAGGGATTGAGGACAACTTCCGAGAAAAGTGTATTGCGCGGGAGCGGCTTATTCAAATCTAGTCCAAGCCCACGTCTATAAAATACCAAGGCCTCATCTTTTTTGCCCAAGGCCTGATATGCGTAAGCGAGTGCAAAATAACCCTCAATCAAAGCCGGATTCAGTTCGATGGCGTTTTTCAGATGCTCACTGGCTCTCAAAAAATCATTTAGCGCTATATAAGTACAACCTAAACTGAATTGCGTCTGCGGATCGCTGGCATCCAGCGCCAGTATTTTTTTATATAGACCTAACGCAAAAGTATAGTCCCTGCTAGCAAAAGCTTCACTCGCTTGAACGATCAGCTTAGCTGTATTGGGTGGCTTAGCCAAAGCTGACTTTAAGTCAAAAAAACCGATAAATAGCAAAAGTAGTGAGAATAACCCTAAAATTTTCATATTGCCCTTATCCTGTATTTCGATAAGTTTAACAGAATGCCCAGCATTAACCCTAAAACCACCACCGAGGTCTTGCCGTGACTGATAAAAGGCAAAGTCATGCCCGTCACCGGCAGCAATCCCGTACAGCCAGCTAGGTTGAAAAAAGTCTGAGTGCAAATGCTGAGCGTGATCCCAATGCCCAGAAGCCGCCCAAAGTCATCACGCGACTGCAAGCTGATCTCCAGCCCCTTCCAGAGCAAAAACAAGAAAGAACAGATCACGATCAAAGCACCCAGCAGGCCAAGCTCCTCACAAATCACCGCAAAGATAAAATCAGCGTGACTGACGGGCAAATAACCGAGCTTTTGGATAGAGTTTCCGTAACCTACTCCCCAGAGTCCACCCAGAGCAATAGCATACTGAGCTTGCAATAAATTCCAGCCACTGGAGAGCGGGAATTTTTCCGGATTGAGCCAGCTAGTGAGGCGCTGAAACTGATAAGGGCTATTTTGGATATTGAACCAGAGACCGGCTAGGCCAGCTGATCCGAGCACAAAAGCCAAAAGTAAATTGAACTCGCTACACAAAAGCAAATAAGCGATCGACAGCAAAATCACAACGGCAGTCCCCAAATCAGGCTGCTTGAGCACCAAAAAGACTAAGCCAAAACAGGCCGCTAACCCAAAGAGACCAGCAACACTTTGCCATCTGTGTCTGGTGAGATGACTGGCACAAAAGACGATCACGGCCAGCTTAGCGAACTCAGAAGGCTGCAAAGAAAAAGCGCCTAACCTGAGCCAGCGCCTTGACCCTCCAGAACTGATTCCTAAAGGACTGAAAGCCACAGCCAAAAGTGCAGCCCCAGCAAGTAAGAGCAGGGGAATAGCCAAATTGCGCCAAACCCGATAATCGATCAAAGAAACGCCAACCATACAAAAAAGACCGAGCAGCATAGCCAAAGCCTGCTCCCGAAAGAGAAAGTCCGGTGAACTGTTTGCCGTCAAGCGCTCTGATTCATAAACCGAGGCGCTCAGCAAAACCAATAGACCAAAAGCCATCAAGAAAAGCGCCACGGCAAAAAGCCCCTTGTCAAAACTGAGCGGACCGACTTTGGCTCTTTGCGGCTTGCTTGGGGGAGCTTGGGCTGTCTTTGTGGACTGCATCTAAAAACTCATTGTAAAGCTTGTAGTGACTATTAGTAACAATGCGGCTGTCTTTGTAAGGAACAGGTTAGGAGAAGTCTTTTGTAATACGCTTTTCTTGGCACATTGAAGTGTCCCCGCATTCTATATATAGAAGAGTCTAAGCGGGAATAAAAGAATTAAGACATGCACCACACATGCTCATACCGAAAGACATAGCAAAATTTTTGAGCATCATATATTCTACTTATCAATTGCCTATGAACAAATACTTAACAATTGCTTTCATCTTGTTACTCGGGATAACCGCAAACGGCGCCAAAGCTGGTAGCCTCACCCCAAAGTGCAACAACCCTGAAGAGTGCCAAGCTCTCTTACAAAAACAATTCAGCAAATTCAAAGGATCTCATTATTCGTACGGAAGCACTGGTGGTGGAGGGTTTGATTGTTCTGGTTTAGTTTTGACCGTTGTCGATTCGCTTTGCATTGGCTCCAAGCTTCCTCGAAGCAGCCAAGATATGTTTCGTTCTTTAGAGTCTTCGGTGCCGCTCAAGGAAGCTAAGACCGGTGATTTATTGTTTTTCAATACTGGCCATGGAGTGAGCCATGTTGGTTTTTATTATGGGCGTGATGATAAGCAAAATGATTTGATGTTTCACTCTAGCTCGTCTAAAGGCGTTGAACTGATTCCGCTCAACGGCAATAAATACTGGACTTCCCGTTTAGTCGGTGTGAAGCGGATGGCGGGACTCAGTGCTTTATTTGCTCCTGTTGTGTCCAAGGGCAAGGTTACTGAGCTGAATAAGGCTGACAAAGAGGAAGTTTCGGAGACACGTTTGGAGAGTTCACTTTTCGCTGATATTTTCGCTCAATAGCATGGCTGAGCCATTGTCTTCAGTGAGCTCAGACCCTCTAACCCAAGCTAAAAGCCTTCTCACCCACCTCACTGCTAGAATGACAATAAGTTTTTAAGTCCAATCAATCAATTAAACCCCAGTGACCATAGACAGTACAGAAGCCCTAGACTATTCAGCCGACCAAATCCAAGTCCTAGAAGGCCTCGAAGCAGTAAGAGTGCGCCCAGGGATGTACATCGGAGGCGTAGACCAAAAAGCGTTGCACCACTGTGTCTTCGAAATAGTCGATAACTCAGTCGATGAGGCCTTAGCCGGTCACGCCAAATGCATCAAAATCACCTTCCATAAAGATAACTCAGTAGAAGTCTCAGACGATGGCCGCGGTATCCCTGTCGGAATAGTGGAAAAAACTGGCTTGTCGGCCGTAGAGACAGTGTTCACAATGCTGCACGCTGGCGGAAAATTTGACTCACAAAGCTACAAAGTCTCAGGCGGTCTGCACGGCGTGGGAGCCAGCTGCGTCAATGCCGTCTCCGAGAAAATGCTCGTCTCAGTCTTCAGAGACAAAAAAGAATACCAAATAGAATTTCGCGGCTACAATCCCGAAGGCTCAGTTGGCGCCCCCGTTGCTCCTCTAGCAATGGTTGGCCCCAGTGACAGGCAAGGAACTAGCGTCCGCTTCTGGCCCGATCCACGGATCTTTAGAGAAATGGACCAAAGCACTGAGCTAGAGTCCATGCCCAAGATAAACTTCGATCGAATTTGCAATAGACTACGCGAAATGGCCTTCCTGACGGCCGGTCTGCGCATCGAAATCAGAGATCTCAGACCAGAAGAGCCGCTAGAAGAGATCTTTCACTATGAAGGCGGAATCATCAGCTATGTTCAGTATCTAAACCAAAGCAAAACAGCCATTCACAAGCTGCCAGTGCATTTTTCTGGCTCTTATGACGATGTTTTGGTCGAAGTCTCCCTGCAATACACCGAAGCCTACAGTGAAGCTATCTTCGCTTTCGCCAACAATATAGCCAATCCTGACGGCGGAACGCACCTGACCGGCTTCAAGAACGCTCTCACCCGCGTGATCGGTGAACTGGCCAAACAAAGCAATGCGATCAAATCCGGCGAGCCGCTCTTGGGCGAAGACGCCAGAGAAGGACTGACGGCCATTATCTCAGTCAAAATCCGCGATCCGCAATTTGAGAGCCAAACCAAAGTAAAGCTGCTCAACAATGAAGTGCAAAGCGCCGTCTACAACCTGACCAGCCAACAGTTTTCTGACTGGCTCGAGAAAAACCCGAAAGAAGCAAAATTAATCCTAGCTAAAGTACTGCAAGCGAAAACAGCACGCGAAGCAGCAAAGAAAGCCCGCAACCTTGTTCGCCGCCAATCAGCACTAGAAAGCTCCAGCGGTCTACCAGGCAAGCTAGCAGATTGCTCAGAGCGCGATCCAGCCAAATGCGAAGTCTATATCGTTGAGGGGGATTCGGCCGGTGGTAGCGCCAAGCAAGGACGCAACAGAAATCACCAAGCGATCCTTCCGCTTCGCGGCAAAATCCTCAACGTCGAACGGGCTCGTGTCGGTAAAATATACGAGAACACCGAGATTCAAGCGATCATTCAGGCCGTAGGACTCTCCACCCAAGGCGATAACCTGCTCCGCCCTGATGAAGAAGATCTTTTAGACCTAAAGAAAGTCCGTTACCACAAAGTGATCATCATGACTGACGCCGATGTGGACGGTTCGCACATCAGAACGCTTCTCCTCACTTTCTTCTTCCGTTACGCCAAAGCCTTGATCACCAGCGGCTATATTTATGTCGCGCAGCCTCCGCTCTTCAAGGTTGAGCATAGAGGCAAAGTCGAATACTGTTTCAATGAAGTACAGCTTAAAGCTTGTTTAGCTGAAATGGGACCAAAATCTCACGTTCAGCGCTTCAAAGGACTAGGAGAGATGATGCCCGAGCAGCTCTGGTCCACCACGATGAACCCAGAAACCAGAACGCTCAAAAAAGTTGAGATTGAAGACGCTCGCGAAGCAGACCTACTCTTCGATATCCTGATGGGCGATCACGTTGAGCCTCGTCGGCGTTTCATCGATGAAAATGCCCAGTACGCCACCTTGGATGTGTAAGCGAGCCTAGCGCTTGTTGTGATATTCTGAGATTTTATGTTTAGCCTCTCTGACCGGTTAGTTTAGTATTTTGATTTCCAAGAATATATTTTTCAAGCTGTTAACCGCCATCGTTGCTGTGTCTCCGAGTCTTCCCTCCTTAGCAAAAGAAGAGTTTGAAGATGAAACACTAGCGTTTTGCCGGTATATCAAAACGGAAGCCGAAGGAAAAGCGCTCAAGCTGCTTGCGCCAGAAGCGATTGCTAGATCTTTCCCCGGTGGCGACAATGGCGAAGTAGTGGCTTTGATCGGCCTCTCTAAAGATCTCGGTGATTTTCGGAAAAGAAGCATCATCCTCAAGATAGCCCGGCAAGAATGCTCGATCTATGAGCAAAGCATAGAACTGAGAAACCAAGTGGATTCGCTACTGCCTTTTGTGGAAAGAGATGGCCTGAGCAACAAGCTCAAGCTACTTGCCAAAGCTAAAGGCAAAATAGATGAGGAAATCAACAAAATAAAAGAGAGAATCCAAGCCCAAAACGAAACGATCATCACTCTCTATGAAGCGCAATCATATGTAAAACGCTTGGTGACTCAGGAAAGAGAGACTAAGCTGGCTATGGAAAAGACTTTGTTGCCAATCGATAAGCTTGAGCCGATCTCTACGCTCCGCTTCAAGGCTGAGACTCTCTTGAACGCTGAAGTCGCTTTGCAGAAATTACTCACTGATTTACAAAAACAAGATGATTGGGGCTTTGCGCTGGTGGCCGGTATCAATCAAAGAATAAGTATCAATGACAAGATAGACAGCCCAAATCTTTTTATCGGTGTAAATGCCCGTTACAATCTGGCTAGTCTGCCCGCTAATCAGACGCTTGACCAAGCCAATAAATATTATGCTGAGTGGAAGAGGCTCGATAGTACTAGCTTCGATAATCGTATTTCCCAAGCGCAAGATGAGCTGATTTCCTTGGAGAAGCAGACTAAGCTCATTCAAGCAGAATTACTCAAAGAAAGTGAAGAGCTGCAGGGTACTATCGATAAACTCACCCAATATGATGCTAGTGATGCTGTGCGTTTCACTACTAAGTTGCGGCTTGATGCTGTTCTCTTGGGCATTGAGCTGGAGCAAAACAGTTATCTTAGTCAACAATTAAAAGAGTTAAAAATCAATGATGTGCTTGAGCCCGTTAAGTAAATAGCTGGATGACTTGAAAACTCCTCCTTGAGAGCAGAAAGCAAAAAGCAGCCGATAAGACCAAAGCAATGTTTCATTTCAATTGGGTGAAGCTTCAAGCTTACTCAGACAAACAAAGGCCTACGGCCAATAAATATAACCTCGCTCTGCTCGTCTTCCTTAGAGCGAAAATTGATCCTCAAAAAACGTCCTTTCAGCTCAGTTGCAAACACTGGATGGCGGGCGTATTCTTCAGAGCGATCATAGACTTTCTCGATTTTTCCAGCTTTATGACAAAACAAAAACTTCAGATAGCAAACATAAACAGGGGTATTTTCCTTCAGATCATTGATGTTTTCGTAAGGCACAAAAGCAATGTTCACCGGTTTTGTGAGCGCTAGAAAATGAGGACTGTCTTCCATCACCCCTAAGACCCGCTCCGCTTCGCTCACTGCCACTCTCAGCGAACTGATTGAGGCTTCTAGTGTCTGCAAGTCTATACTGAGCTGAGCGATTTTAAGGTCTAGGTCAGCTAATGACGTGTATACCTGCGAGCTAGCTAGTGAGTCTGTGCCTCCTCTGAGCGTGTTGGCCACTGAGTTCAGCTCTTGGCTTTCTTGGGTGAGGGCATTGATTGTGGCTTTCTTTTGGACTAGGTCTGAGGAGAAGGTGAGTTCTTCTTTGCGTCTGAGGGTGGCTTCGTCTTTCGTTATTAATCCAGCCTTAAGCTCAGAATCGGTTGTAGCGTTTAGGGCACTCAATTTTTCTCTGAGCTTCTCTCCCCTGCTAATTAGTGTCTTCATTTCTGGGACTATGGCAATCACTGCGCGGCTGTTTTGTTGTGAGCGATTAGCTTCGGTGTTGATTGTTTTATTCAGTCTAGATTTAAGGGTGCGCAGTTGTTCTAGGGATTTTGTTTTTTCGGTGAGGGTTATTTCGGCTTCTTGCAGTTCTATTTTTTGTTTTTCGAGGGTGTATTTGAAGTTGGCGGCTTGGGATTGGTATTGGAGGACTTTGTCTTGTGATGGTGAGAGAACAACAGGAAGGGCCCATGATTTGTTTACAGTGAAAAAGATCATCACCCCAAAGTAAAAGAACACCGCGCCGATAAGAGTTACTAAAAAGAGAAATCCAACGGATCGGTAAAGAGCAAGATATATAGAATGAAGCTTAGCTACAATCATTTGGCTTGACCTGCAAGGACAGGAATTCCTATTAATTCTAAGGGTGTCGATTCTGGTTCTATCGATGTCCGAGAAGCAGCTGCTGGGACTGAGCCTCTGGTTGCCCAGCCGACATTGTCAAGAGTCAAAAATGAAAAAGTTGTTAAAACAAGTCCATTAATTGGATACCAAAGACACAGTAATAGCTGTGATTCAGCAAAGGCTGCTAGCCCAAAATCGAATTTATAGGGAAGGGATTTTTTTGTAGCAAAGTAAAAAAGGCCAAATAAAGCAGTGGCAACAACGTTTGCTTTAAGTGAAAAACAAAGTAAGGTAAAAAGATTATTAGACAGCCAAGAGTCTATAAATAAAGCAAGCCATGAGAGCATACAAAGAGCCGGCAAACAAGCTAAGAAAAAACAAAAAAGACTCCTATTTTTATTGAAATGGCTCCATTGAAAAAGACTTGAGAAGAAACAATTCAAAGCACCTTTTCGCCATCTAAGTTGCTGGTTAAGGTAAACGGAAACCTTGCTTGGAACTTCAGTAAAACAAAGCGCCTCAGGGTTCATATAAGTACCATATCCATGGGAAAGAAGCATCTGAGTAAGCCAACGATCTTCTCCGTAAGGCACTTTGAGCCCTAAAAATTCCCTATTAACTATATCAGGAAGAACTTTGAAATATGGCTCACGTTTGATTGCTAAAAAAGCGCCACTGAGACATTGTATTTTACGAAAGAAACTTTCCATGCCCTTGCTAAATAAGAAAACAACGGAGTATTCGTAAGCTTGGAAACGTGTTAGCCAGTTCGCGTTTGCATTAGAAACACCGACCTGCCCACCGACAGCGGCAATATTTGGTTCACTAAAACATGAAACAAGTTCCGATATGGCATTAGGATCAAAATAACAATCCGAGTCAATTCCTAAAAGCACTTCTCCAGTTGACTGCATTGCTGCTGCAACTTGAGTATGAGCTTTGCCCTTATTGACCGAGTTTCTTTTAGCTATGACGCATGGAAAATCTTCGGCGGCCTTCTCTAACCAGAAAAAACTATCATCTTTAGAACAATCATCAAAAGCCAATATCTCTAGTTTATCTTTGGGATAGTTCGAATTGACTAAACTTTCAATAGTTTTATAAACTGCTTCACCTTCGTTATAACAAGATAGAAGGATACTTACGCTAGGTTTATAGCTGAAATCTTTTTTGACAGCAAATTGGCGAAAGTAAAAATGAAAAAGCCCCCCAAGAGCAAAAGGTATGAGCGAATAAGTGCCAATCAATATCGTGGGTATTATTTGATATTCGATAAACATAAACCTATGGTCTCCAAAAAGTAATATGGGGGGGCACTGTATCTCTGGGTAGCTTAGCTTTCAAATCAACTACCAAAGAGGATTTATTAACGTGAAGATAATTTTGCACTGTTTCCCACCCTTTGTCAATATACATCTTGTGCGGCACAGCCAAAAGCACACAAGCATACTCTCCCTGAGCAGGCTCAGCTACCAGATCCACCCCATAATGTCTCCTCACAGACTCCGGATCAGCATGTGGATCAGCCACCTCTACCAACAAATTGAAAGATTTCAGCCTTGCAATCAAATCGAAAACCTTGGAATTCCGAGTATCAGAAACGTTTTCCTTGAAAGTAACTCCCAGAACCAAGACCTTAGACTGCTTGCTATACAGACCATGAGTCAGCATCAGCTGCAAAGTCTTATCAGCCACAAAGTCAGCCATGCTCTCATTGATCTGCCGAGCAAAGAGCATCAGGTTTGGCTTATAGCCAGCAATGGAAGCCCGATGTGTAAGGTAATACGGATCGACACTAATACAATGCCCTCCCACCAAACCAGGAGTGAAAGCCAAAAAATTGAACTTGGTTGCCGCCGCCTGAATCACCTCGTGCGTGTCTATCCCCAAATGACTGAAAAGAATCGATAGCTCATTCATCAAAGCAATATTCACATCACGCTGTATGTTTTCTACCAGCTTGGCCGCCTCAGCAGCACGGATACTACCAGCTCTATGCACGCCCACTTCGACGATTTGCTCATAAAGACTAGCAACCCGCTCTAGCGTTTCAGGTGTATCACCAGAGACTATCTTCACGATTTTCTGAAGCGTATGGACTTTATCACCCGGCACGATCCGTTCAGGAGAATAGCCTACATTGAAATCGACCTTGTGCTTTAGCCCAGCCGAACCAGCCTCAAGAATAGGCACACAGAGATCTTCAGTGACACCGGGATAAACTGTCGATTCATAAATCACCAAATCACCATGCTTCAAAAGCGGCGCAATGCTCTTAGTGGCGGCCGTGATGCAGCTCAGATCAGGATGATTGGCGTTATTGCAGGGGGTGGGGACAGTGACTATAAAGACATTTGAGTGAGCGAGATCGGCGGCATCGGTGCTGCAAGTGAGGCCTGAAGCGACCAAATCAGCTGAATCAACTTCACCCATCGGGTCAAGTACCAGCCTTGAGCGAGCTGACCAGGGATTGGCTAAGGTCAAAACCGGTGGTGGGAAAGCGTTTAGCAAAAGCGACAGCAAGGGGAAGGCCTACATAGCCGAGGCCAATAATAGCGATTTTTTGATTCTGAGACAAAGTCAAATGTTTACTCTTTTTTATACTGGCAGTCATTATAGACTAGAAATTTCTATGGGGAACTTTTTACTAACACTGGAAGCTAGAGACTATCATGGTCTTCATGATCTCCTAGAAGAGCTCTGGCTGCTGGAATCCGATCCAATAAACAAACTCAGACAACAAGCATATCTTCAGCTGAGCGTGGCGCTCTATCACCAGCAAAGAGGCAACCAAAAGGGCTTTGAAATTTTAGTCAAGAAGGCCTCAGAAAAGCTTGAGCTTATCGGAGAGAAAGCAAAAGATCTGCAAGCTCAGAGCCCAGAGCAAATTCACGCACTCTTGACCGAACTGCTAGAAAGAGATCTCTAATTTTTGGATCAACATAAAAGCCAACCAGTAACAAAGCAAAAGAAAAAGCACAGAGATCCCGAAAGCTAGCCAAAATCCGATGCTTTGCCTCAAGAGAAGAGGAAACAAGAGAAACATCGGCAAACTAGGCAAAACGAAATAGAAAGTACTGCTTGACAAAGCCCCGACCTTTCCTAGATCTTGCGTCTCAATATAAAGCCAAAGAAAAGACAATAAAGAGACCAAAGGCAAGGATTTGATCAAACCACCTAATAAGGCATTAGTTTTTGCGATCTCGCTCACAGCCACTATGACAATAGCGGAGATCAACACTTTGAGAACATACATCAACATCGTCAAAGTATAGAGCCGTTCAAGAGTAGAATAACTAACTAATGCTCAGCTTGATCATTCCTATATACAATGTCGATCCTTGGATAAGTGCTTGTCTCGAGACCCTGCCTGACACATCAAGCTTGCCCTGTGAGGCGATTTTCATTATTCAGCCAGATCCAGAGGGTTCTTGGCACCAAAGCCTTGAGATCATCAATTCTTTTACCGCTCCAAATATAGCCATCAAAGTTCACACACTGCCAGCAAGAGTCTCTATTGGCGAAGCTAGAAACATTGGGCTTGGTCTTTCAAGTGGTAATTTTATTAGTTTTGTAGACCCTGACGATCTCATGGTTTTGGGGTCACACCAAAAAATGGTCAGTCTGCTTCAGTCAAGCGGGGCGGATCTGGTAATAGGCGATCATCTTGAGTTTGCTGATGGCCAGCTCCCCAAGCAGCGCCAAGCTTCAAGCGAGTTTTTAGCTAACTGTCAGGATGGGTCCAAGCTTTTCAAGCTAAGTGATTTGGGCGAGCTCGCTTTTCTCGATCGCAATTTTTTGGTGGTTTGGGGGAAAGTTTACCGTCGGTCTTTTTTAGAAGAGGTCTTAGGAAAAGAGAGCTTAGATCAGGCTTTTCTGCCGCTTTCGATGACTGAAGATACGGAGTTTTTGCGACGGATGCTCGTTTCTGGCGCTAGGATCTCTTTTTATCCGGAAATTGTCTATTTTTATCGTCGTCGCGATGGAAGCGCCGTTCACTCACGCAGTATGGCCGTTTACGATCTACTGACTTCCTTTCAGTCTTCGCTTACTTTCAGTTGGCCCAGTGAGGAACTTTATGCACAAAATTTGTTGGCTTTTTATAGAGCTTGGTGGTTTCACCTTGTCCGGAACTGTCCATTCAATAAGCTTTTAGATTTTTACGGGGCTGGTCACAGCGCTTTTGTGCCACACAAGGCCGCTTTGCTTCCTGAGCTTCGATTTGGGCAGCGTTTTTGTTTTTGGGTGCTTGAAATTTCGGGGAAGTCGAGATTTTCGCTGGCTATTGGTTTATTTGTGCATTTTTGTCTTAGTGGTTTTAGGCCTCTGGCTTGGTGGCTTTTGATTAAAATACTAGAAGCACTAAACCGCATTTTACCGGCTCAAACCAAAGAGGCTTTAGCGGTGAAGATAGACGAAATGAACTCTTCTGTTCCTGGTTTCAATCGTTTACATCGCTGGATTGATCGGGCTAAGGTAATTCTTTGCTATTGAGGAAGCTTTAAGCTTCATTAAATTGTTACCTTGAAGGCTGCTTTGTGCTCTCTCAAGGGGAGTTTGAGGGCGCTAGCCCTCAAGATTAAGGCTTCAAGTAACCTCAAGTGAGTTTAGAAGAGTCTTTTGGAGATATCAGCTAAAAGGAAAGCAAAAGATCGTTCCAAGAATCGAATCAAAGTAGAAGCTTCATACTTCTCTTACTCTGGGGGAGTTTGAGGGCGCCTAGCCCTCAAGATTAATACTTCAAGTAACCTCCAGTGAGTTTAAAAAAGTCTTTTGAAGATATCAGCTAATTTGTTGCCCGCCCTTGTACATCCGATGCTCATTTAGTTTAAATAAAACCTTGTTCCAAAGTGACTCAAAGATAAGACAGAACTTTAAGAATTTCCCTGAATTAGTAAGTCTTGATGGAAGCCAAGATAACAAAGATTTAAACAATATCCTTCCTCTGTGATAAGACATCCAGTAAGCTGAACTTTCAGCGAAGACATCTTTAGAGGAGAGCTTCCATTTTTTCTTTATGTGCCTAATAGACTCGCTATTCCACCGATCTGACCAGCGAATTTGCAGCAAAGTGAAATCGTTAGGCGAAAGCTCGGCTCCCTTTGGCTGAGGGAAACAAACCACAGCACGTGGCTCAATATAAACCCCAAAACCAAGCCTCTTCGCCTCAAGCGAAGCGTCCAGATGATCTGACAAGCTCATAAAACCCTCATCAAAAGCTAATCCCCGCGCGCCGCTCTCTCTCTGAGCAACGATCAAAGCCTCGATAAAAGCACGCGAAATCAAACAAGTATGGAACTCTATATGTTCTGTCTTGAAATAATGAGTTAGTTTTGGCGCCAGCTCAGCAAAGTTTTCGCCAAAATGAAAGAGAGTTTCGGTCAAAAGAAATTTTCCTGGCTCATCAGTACATGGCCGAACATCAGCTCCACCTCCGAGCATATGCACTCTCCCCGTCTCAAAGTCACTATCGATATAAGCGGGCCCAACCAACCCAGCCCCCGTCTCTTCAGCGCAACTCACCAGACTTTCCAACCAACCAGCCCGAACTATTACGTCTGTATCGATCGTGATCAAGTACTTGCAATTGGCTTTAAGCTCAGAGAGCATCAAGTTTCTGGCCTCATTTGGGCTGATGAAGTCATATCCCTCAGACTCATAAAAACGAAAGTCCGAATAGCCACTAGCTACCTCTTCAAGCTCTTTTCTGATCTTTTTAGACAAACCAGCAGCGTGGTAGATGATAGTTGGTCTATTCTTGCCCAGATGCTCAAAGATACTCTTAAGCGAATTGACGCACTGGCCATAGATCTGTCGAGGAATAACGAAAATTGTGACTTCTTCTAGTGACATATTAAATAAAAATTTTAACTTAAATTAGCTAGCAACCAAAGCAAGCAGCATCTTCCGCAAAGATACAGGCAATGTGCGCTCTTGCCTAACAAAGATCTTTTCTCTAAAAATCTCGCCCCCTCTTCTTTCTTGAAGGCTGACATGTGGCCCTAGACCGCCCAAGACTTGATGAGCTGGCCCATCACCGGTCAAGGTGCTCAGAATATTTGTCAAGAGTGCGCGCGGAGTCTTTTCTAGATGCTTTGCTCTTTGGGCTTCATCTTTGAAATCACTCTGGCTTTCATCTTCTAGCTTCAGTTTTCCAGAGAGCAGGTCAAGCGAGTAGATGAAATGAAGCTTGTATTTCCTCAAGACCCGCTCATCGTCAATATATTCTATTTTGGCTTTTTTGCCTTTTTCGGTCAGTTCTATTGTTAAGAAGTGAGCGTGCGCTGGTGGTCCTGGTCTAGCCCGCACAAACTGATATTGTTGGCCTTGGGTCAAATCTAGCCCCAAAATCGCTCTAGCCAAAGCAGCCACATGTTCTTTGCCGCTAACCGGAAAAGCAAAAACCAAATCTCTAGTTTCAAGTGGGATTTGCTCTGGTCTCAGCTTGCTTTCTGAGAAGTCTGTACTTTGAGTGCTGGCGCCATCTAGCTTTGTGAGCCGAAGGTCGCATTCCCGCAAGACGGCCATATTGAGATTTGTGTTTGCGAGATTTGTTCGTATTAGTGAGACTTTGTTCAGTCTTGCCCTACGTAGATCAGCGCCCTGAAGATTTGCGCCATCAAGAGAGATTTTTTTCAGTATTATATTGTTCAGTTTTGCTTGAGGGAGCTCAGCGCCTACTAGATTTTTGCTGTGGGCCAAGACTAGCTCTTGATCGGTGAGGATCATTTCGTCTTGTTTGATTTTTTTGGCGTTTTTGCTAGAAATAGTGGTGTAAATCACCAGATTTGGTCTTTTTTTGTCTAGATCGAAGCCATTGGCCGCTAAATGCTCTTTTTTGGTTTTGAGATTGCAGGCTGTGGCGTATTTGACTATTCGCATAAATTGAATATCTATAATCCTAGCACCGCAAATCGACTAGACAGTATCCTAAAGCGTGCTACTTTTTTGGTGGGTTCTTGAAATTCATGACAATAAATAAACTATTTGCAAGCCGAAACGGATCTTTGCCAAAACAGGAAATCAGAGTTCTACCTAGCGTAGCTGGCCAAAAACAAGCCTTCATTGCTATTGCTTGGGATCTAGACGACACGGCGCTCGGCAACGAAAAAGGCGATTTGACCAGTAATTTCTTGCGAGAAGCACTGGACCTTGATCCAGTCGAATTCTTTGAACGCAACAAAAATCTCAAAAACTGTAATCCAGCTTTTCTTTATATGCACAACATGATCCAAGAATCACAAGCGCGTGAGAAAGCAGGAAAAAAACCAATCACCAGACAAATGATGGAAGACTATGGGCACAGGGCTCCTCTTCTTCCAGGCGTAATAGATCTACTTCCCCGACTGAGCGAGTATGTAAACGAGATCTCTAAGGGTCTAGTGAAAGTGGAACATTACGCTATAAGCAGTGGCATCCATAGTCTGATCAAAAACATTCCGATCATCGAGCATTTTAAGCAATTCTGGTCCAGTCATTTCATGTTTGATCAAGAGGGCCGGATCGAATACCCCCAGCTTCCGCTCAGCTATCCGGACAAGGTGCCTTGTCTTTTCATGATCGAGAAGGGCTTTGTTTCAGATGAGCACAAAGACAACATGCCAAACTACGTCAATCAGAAAGTGCATCAAAAACGCATTCCCTTCTCCGATATGGTTGTGATAGGAGATGGCTATACCGATATCCCGATGTTTTGCACTGTCGAATCTTATGGTGGGACTGCTATTGGGGTTTATTCGCCACACAAGCCAGAGGGAGAGAAGAGAGCTGTTGAACGTTTTCTCTCTACTGGTCGGGTTAGTCATGTTTTGAAAGCTGACTACCGGCTTGGTGGTGCTACTTATGAGACATTGACTGGTGAGATTTTATCGCCGCTTGCTAAGAAGATCATGTTGCGGGAGGGTTTGACTTTGCAGGGTTTAAAGAGTGCTCCTGTTTCTGCCGAGCAATTGAGTTTGAGTTTTGGGTAGAGATTTTTGCAGATTTTCTATACCCATCCCCCCTTTTTTACAAGAAGACGAATTTCTTTTTCACTGCTCTAAGTCTCAGAGGCGAGTTTGAGGGCGCCAGCCCTCATAGTTAAGATCTCCCAGACCTATAGTGATTTTCAAGCTTTTTACCCAACCCCCAGCCCCCTTCCCAAGAAGGGGGAGAGTTTTTCTCCTTGGGGGCGAAGCCCCCAAACCCCCTTTTTTCAAGTAAACGAATTTATTTTTCACTGATCACTAGACTCAGAGAGGGAGTTTGAGGGCGCTAGCTTTGTCTAAACAGACTCACGACCAAGCTCAGCCGCTCTATTGCTGGCCAAACGCAAACACTCAATGATATGCCCCCGAAACCCAGAACGCTCAAGAGCCTCTAGTCCGGCTATCGTAGTGCCCGCAGGCGAACTGACCGAAAACTGAATCTCCTGAAAACTCACCCCAGCAGCACAGAGACGCAAAGTAGCCTCAACGGTCTCAAGCGCCAAAGTGCGCGAATTCTCCGCCGATAATCCTCCCGCAATACCACCCATAATTAATGATTCAAAGAAAATAGAAATGAAGGCCGGTCCGCTCCCAGCCAAAGCAGTCACTGCATCAAAGTCTTTTTCTTTTAGCTCAAGAGTCTTTCCAAGAGGCTTCAAAATATCTTTGACGTTTTGTCTATGCTCAGCAATGGCGAAATCATTGAAGGCTAGTGCAAGCACACCAGCACCAACACGCACCCCTATGTTTGGCATCACCCGACAAATGGGCTGCTGAGGGTTTTGCAAAGTAGCTGCTATATTCTTAATGCCGATCCCCGCCGCCATCGAGACGATCACCGTGTCTGGATCGAGATTCACTTGGGCGAGCATCTCTAAGACATTCCAGGGTTTCACTGCGATCACCAGCACGTCGACTCCCTCAAGCTCACTGAGGCTGGAAACTTTGAAATTATGTTTGGCGACTTTTTCGGGATGATTGTCGACTACACGCAGCAAGCTTGGGTCTACACCGTTCTCGATCCAACGATCGAGAATAGCTGAACCAAGATTTCCACAACCGACTAAACCGATGAAGGGCATATCACACCAAATAATCTACTGCAAATTAGTATAACCCCTAACAAGTTCGCCAAAGTTCAGCAGAACTATTTGGTTTTTGGGGAATCTAATATATGACAGGTAAGATTTGCTTTCCCCAGCACCCTTATGATTTCAGAAAATTTTAAACGTAAAAAGCGCGGCTCAACGACTTTTCAATTGCCGCTATTGATTTTAATTTATTTCTTTTTGTTCATGATCTTCTATGAGCTGGCCTATAGCTATATGCAACGCTCAACGCTCTTTACGGCTGCTCAGCTTATTGCTCGTTCTGCCGCCAATAATCCTAATTTTCCGTATGAAGATTTTCGCGGTCGCTGCAATGCTGCTTTCAATGCCATTGGCCCTTTGCCACCGGGATATAGAAATGAATTTCGTGACCCTCTTCTGGCGAATCTGACTGGTATCAGAAGTGGAATCATCGACGTGAACGTTTCTCGCCAAGGAACAGCTAAAACAGCTGCGGGCGGCAATGTCGACAATGGCCCGCCGCTTTCTATAGAAGAGTTAGCGAACCTCGAAACACCGCGCACTTCCAATGTTCCCCTCCCAGCTGGTATTGGAATAGTAGGACTAGTACCGGGCTTGAGAGCTGGAGGTACTAGACTGACTAATGTCGAGCCAGACCCAGCTAACCCTGGCCAATCAAGACCCTTTGCTCAACGTGCTGATGAGATCCGAGAATACAATGCCTGCTACGCGGTGATTGATCCAGCCAGAAGAACAGTGAGCTACTTTGTGAAGCTTCATAGTCCAGCCGCTTGGCCGATGTTTGCTCAGAGTCTCTTTACCGCTTTTCGTCGCTTCTTTTCCGGTGATCCAAACAGCCCAGTTTTCAATGGTTATTATTTGGAGGCCACGGCTTCGGCTCTTTCTGAACCCGGCGCTAATTTTGATAGTGGAACAGGGCGCAGTTACGATCTAGAATCTCTCTCTCAAGACGGAGGACCAGATAGGCGCGAGCCCTATGGGCAGGTAGAGTTCAATGCTGGACCTGTGCCTTATTTAGAATGCCTTGGACTAAATTGTCCCAATGATGAAGCGCAATTCATTCATCCACCTACTGGTTCTTATCTGCGAACGCCTATCGGTACTTTGGGGAGACCTAGACGAAATGCGATCTTCACCGGTATCAGTACTGCCACTTTGCCTCCATACAACGGTAACGCTATACCGATCCTAGGAACTGAATATGTTCGTGCAGTGGCTGGAGGCTTTAATTCAACGATTGGTAGTATTGGGCCAGCTGGATTGGCTTCCGGTTCAGAGAGTCCAGCTCAGCTGATCGGCGTGCGCAATCTCCGCAATGCCGGTTCGCTTGACCCACTGATCGTAGTCGGTGCTCGCTTTGCCACCCGCACAGCCCTATCTACTAGCCCTAACTACGTCAATTCTGTGAGTGTCCCTCTCACCCAAAACCGCATCCTGACTACAGATGGCACTGACCAGCCTGCTAGCTTCAACGGTATGTTTCCAGCCCAGCCTGTTGCCCTTCCCGGAGCTGGAACTGTTTTCGATCTAGTGAACTTTCCAGCCCCACCTGCTCCTGCAAATAATGCTGGTCCTATCGTTGCTATCCGAAATACCCCCTCCAATCAATTCAATCTTATTTGTAATAGAACTGCTTCCTATGGCAATCAGCTTTTAGACAGTGGTCAGCTTCAGGCAGCAATACTTTCGACAAACTTGAGCGCTTGTCCGCTTTCATCCTGTGTCATTGAGGATAATTGTGGTGGAACTCCTGACCCAGAACCGTGTGGTTTTTTTGTTCGAGTGGACGCAGCGACCATGATCAGCACTGTAGCTCAAGTCTGGTCAAATACACCTTATACGGCCTTCAACCCAATGAATGTCCGTATCGACTGTAACTATCTCAAGCAATGCGGCTGTTTTCGAGAAACAATCAGAAGAGATCTTGTTACAGTTACCGACCCAGCGGGCAACACTACTACTACTTGTGAAACAACAGTTGTTGCACCAAGAAATGCAGCCTGCCCCGCTTTCGCCTTGCCACCTAACTAACCAACTTAGTAGCTTCACTTCCCCAAACAAAAACTCCGAAAAATCTCAGCATCTTCTCTATGCCCACCCCCAGACTCCCCACCAAAGCGAAGAGTATTTAGACTAGCCACTATCTGCTCCAATAAAAAATGCTGCCTCGCTTCGTCAGGCTCATCCAAGCACTCTCTGGTAAAGCCAAGCGCAGCTTCAACCAAAATAGCTTGCCTAGCATTCACCGCACACTCTTCGCCCAAAGGAATCTGATCTCCAAAAAACCTAGAAACAAGCACACCTCTTAGTTCCTCCAAACCTGCCCCAGTCTTCGCTGAGACGCTGAGTACACCAGAATCAATGCCGCTCAGGTCAGATTTATTGGCGACCAGAAAAGTCTTTTCCAGACAACCGAGCTCATCAAGCAAAGCCTGCTCCTCACCGGTCAAACCCAAACTAGCATCATAAATATATAAAACCAGATCAGCCGCCCCGATAGCTCGCTTCGCTCGCACCATGCCTTCTTGCTCAGTGGCCGACTCGCTCTCATCCCAAATACCAGCTGTGTCAGTAAGCTGCACCGGAAAACCCTCAAGCAAGATTTCTTCTTGCAAATAATCACGTGTAGTACCTGCCAGAGGCGAAACCAGCGCCCGATCATAAGACAAGAGAGCATTGAAGAGACTGGACTTTCCCGCATTTGGCCGGCCACAGAGAGTGACTCTTAGACCACGACGCAGCAAAGCTTGATTGCGGGCAGCTAGAGCCAAGCGCTCCAGTCTTTTTTGTAGCTCCATTAAACTCAACCGCAAACCCTGCAAGCCTAGCTCTTGACCCTCAGACTCAAGCGGAAAATCCAGACAGACCTGTTGTTGTAGCTTCAAGCCCATAGCCATATCACTGAGGGCAAGTAGTTCAAGGCTTAGCTCACCGCCTAGACTTCTCAGTGCCGCTTTTAGCCCCAGATCGCTGCGCGCCGAGATCAGTTCCATGATCGCTTCAGCCTCAGGCAGAGCCAGTTTGCCGTTCAGAAAAGCTCTCTCGCTAAACTCGCCAGCGCGTGCCAGCTCAGCCCCCAAACCCAAACAAGCACATATTACTTTCTGAACTATCAGCGGATTGCCATGAAGATGAAACTCGACCACGTCTTCACCCGTGAAACTAGCTGGATTTGGAAAAAAAAGCACTAAAGCCCGATCGATCCGCTCACCAGCAACAGACAGCCAAGCGAGCTGGCGCAAAGCAACAGGCAATGCTAATAAACCGGTCAAAGCAAAAGCAAACCGGAAAGCCTTGGGGCCAGACAGGCGAAGAATGCTTACTGCCCCAACGCCAGCTGGTGTGGCTTCCGCCAAAATAGTACTAGTCTCATAAACCCCATCCATAGGCTCTATGTTAGCAAAGCGCAAAATAGCTAAAATATTGGCGATGGAAGAATATTTCAACCCGATCGTCATAGAAGCAATAAAGCCAACCCTAGAAGCTGGCCTCTATCCGGTCAAAGCCAATCAAGGCCAGCTTCTTCACTTTGGCGCGAGAATACTGAAAGACGGACACGAAGAGCTCGCTGGCGCAATACTATACCGCAAGCTCGGTTCTGAAAACCCTTGGCAAGAGCTTCTGCTAGGGGAACCCGACTGGAACGGCAACCGTGTAGCGTCTCTGGTTCTGCCAAATGAAATCACCATACTTGAGTTCGCAGTGCTCGCTTGGGTTGACCCAGTGGCTACCTGCTTGCGTGATAGACAAAAAACTAGTGACGCTGGGCTCGATGCCAGCGAATACGATCTGGAACTTGCTTCACTTCACGCCCAAACTCTGCCTTTGCGGCGCTTTTTAAAAAGACACGAGAGAAGTTTTATTATCGAGATCGGAGCGAAGCTGGCTAGCTTTTCGGCTTGGTATGAGTTCTTTCCTCGCTCTGAGACGTCAGATCCCAAGACGCATGGCACTTTCAAGACGTCCGTCGCTGGCCTAGAGCGGGCAGCTCGGCTAGGCTTCGATGTAGTGTATCTTCCCCCCATTCACCCGATCGGACTCACCAAGCGCAAGGGCAAAAACAACGCAATCAGCGCCAAGGAAGGCGAACCGGGATCACCTTGGGCAATCGGTTCTGAGGCTGGTGGCCACAAAGCGATCCATCAGGAGCTCGGATCAGAAGAGGACTTTCGGGTCTTTGTGAGCGAAGCAAAGCGGCTAGGACTGGCGGTGGCGCTTGACTTTGCCATCCAATGTTCGCCCGATCATCCTTATGTAAGCAAGAAGCCTCACTGGTTCAGATATTCGGTTGATGGGATCATCAAAACAGCCGAAAATCCCCCCAAAAAATACGAAGATATTTATCCGCTAAATTTTCACTGCGAGGACTGGCAAGCGCTCTGGAACGAGCTAAAGAGCATAGTGCTGCACTGGATAGGCTTTGGCGTGACTATCTTTCGGGTCGACAATCCGCACACCAAGCCTTTTAGCTTTTGGCAATGGTTGATTGCTGAAGTCAAGCGAGAGCATCCAGAGGTGATCTTTTTGGCTGAAGCCTTCACTAGACCGAGCATCATGCAGTATCTGGCCAAGCTTGGTTTCGATCAGTCTTATACATACTTTACTTGGAAAAATACCAAGCACGAGCTGGAAGAATATCTGACTGAGCTGACCAAGAGCGAAATGAAAGATTATTATCGGGGAAATTTCTTCACCAATACCCCAGACATTCTCTCCGAGTACCTCCAAGAAGGAGGCAGAGCCGCTTTTGCTATTAGATTAATCTTGGCAGCGACGCTCTCGCCCGTATATGGCCTTTATGCTGGTTATGAGCTAGCGGAAAACCAGCCCGTACATGCTGGCTCTGAAGAATATCTTGATTCTGAGAAATACCAAATAAAGCCCCGTGATTGGTCTCAGTCCACTGAGCTCACAGGTCTCTGCCAAAAACTAAATAGCATCAGACGAGCTCACTCAGCGCTCCAAGATATGCACAATCTAGAATTTTGCCCAACGGACAACGCTGAACTGATCGCCTACCGCAAGCAAAACCTGCTCTGCGTAATCAATCTCGATCCGCATAACGCTCAGTCAGGCTCTGTAAGCTTGCCACTATCTAGTCTAGGCTTGGATCTGAGTAGTTCCTATCAGCTCACAGACCTGCTGACTGGCGAAAAGTACACATGGCATGGCGATCAAAACTTTGTGCACCTCGATCCAGCCAGACAAGTAGCTCATCTCTTTTCGATCGACAGGCAATGATTCGCAGCCTAGAAGAGCATTGGGCCGAGCTAAGCGGCAAACGGTGGTTTCGGGGGAAAGAGTCGGCTATGCCAGCTGATTTTGGGCTGATTTTTGAGGGGGTGGGGCTGAGCGTTTTTCGGGTTGCCGGTCAGTTAGTGGTCTCACATAGTCCCCCAAACCTGCTAGCTGAAAAGCTAGAGCTGAGAAGCATCGATCCAGAGTACACGAGTACAAAACTACTGGCATTGCCGCTTAGAGAGCTAGTTTTTGACCAGAGCAACTCGGCTTTGCTGCTTGGCGAGCAGTTTTTTGTCAAGCTCTATCACTACCCAAAGCCAAGCGCTGAATCCGTAGAGCTAGAGGTGAATTTGCACTTGCACACGCACCACTTTCAGTCTAGCCCCAAGCTAGTGGCTGTGCTTGAGTCTGAATGGGGCCTCTTGGGCTTGGTCTTTGAGCTGGTGCTTGGCGGGACCAGTCTCTGGGATTTGGCCCTGCAAAACACACAGCAGCTTGACGAAAGTCTAGAAGAACTAGGCCACAAAACTGCCCTCCTGCACCAAACGCTTAGCCTTGAGGGCGTGGGCTTTGCAGTCAGTAAAGCCAATCCAACTTACTTTGGGGAGCTAGAGGCTAACCTAGAAAATTTCCAAGACGAAAGGACTGAGAAGACAAAGACATTCGCCCTGTCTCTGCTAGAGAAAAGCAAAGCTGATAAACACACACTGATCAGAGTGCATGGAGACTATCATCTCGGTCAAGTCTTGAAATCAGCTAACAATTCTCTCTGGCTCATAGACTTCGAAGGAGAGCCACTAGCCAGCACAGCCCAAAGACGCACAAAATCTTCTCCACTCCGCGATCTAGCAGGCATGCTGCGTTCACTGGATTATTTAGTGCAGCTGACAGAGCAAACAAGCAAGCTCCCTCGCTGGCGAGAAGTTTTTCTTGAGGCTTACTTTAGGACTATTCCGAGCGCTCTAGCTCACTTCGAGAAAGATTTGTTGTTGTTTTTTGAAATCACAAAAGCGCTTTATGAGCTAGAGTACGAGAAGATTTATAGACCAAGCTATGCAAAAATCCCGCTAAATTATCTCCAGAAAATCAGCGAGGGCGATCTAAAATGAGAAGTCTCATGGACGCAATTCCCTTTCAACCGATTATTCTCTCAGGTGGCTCCGGCATCCGGCTCTGGCCGCTTTCGCGCAAGAATCACCCCAAGCAACTCAATGAACTGCTAGGCAGTAAGACCCCTCTTCAAGCAACTAGCGACAGGCTTTCTGCCCTGCCAGAAGCTCTCAGACCCATTGTGCTTGCTAGCTTTGCTCATCGCTTCACAGTCCAAGACCAACTCAGCTCCTCGGTCACACTTGTTTTAGAAAAGTCTGCACTGGGAACAGCTTTTGCCTGTGCCATTGGGGCGCTCGAAGCCGCTCGCCTAGCTCCCAACACTGTAGTCGCTATTTTGCCAGCCGATCAGTTCATCTCTGACGAGGCCGCTTTCGCTGAAGCCCTTCAATTGGCCGTACAAGGGGCAAGTAAGGGACGGATAGTGACTCTGGGCGTTTTGCCCAGCAGCAATGCAAGCGGTTACGGCTATATCCAAAGAGCAGACCAAGAACCAATCTCTGAGATTGTTCAGTTCATTGAAAAGCCAAATCCAGAGCTAGCTAGCGCGCTGATAGCAGGCAATGACTGTCTCTGGAATATGGGCGCTTTTATCTTTCAAGCAGAAAGTCTCTTAGCTGAACTAGAAGTTTTGTGTCCAGAGATGCTCGCTAGCGCTCGCTCTATGCACGCCGCCATCACTGAAGATTTAGGGTTTCGGGTCTTGCCTGATTTGAGCGAGGTGAACTTCGATCCACTGCCTTTTGACAAAGCGGTGATGGAAAAAACAAAACTGGGCTCAGTGGTGGAATACAAAGGGCATTGGAATGATCTAGGCACTTGGAAAGCGCTCTGGGAAGTCGGAAACAAAGACGAAAACGAAAATCACATTCGGGGCGAAGTCTATACGCTCGGCTGCAAAGGAAATATCTTTTGGGCAGAAGGACGAGCGGTGGCCGCTCTTGGACTGGAAGATTTGGTGATTGCGGAAACCAGTGATTGCATCTTCATTGGCCGCAAAGACCAAGACCAAGAATTGCGCCAATTGGTAGATCTAGTAGCCAGTAAAAGACCGCTCTTAGGAGTCGATCACGCTGTGGTTAGGCGTCCATGGGGGCATTATGAGACGCTCCAACAAGGGCACCGTTTTCAGGTGAAACGCATACTGGTTAAGCCTGGTGGAATACTTTCTCTCCAAAAGCATTACCATCGCTCCGAGCACTGGGTGGTGATCTCGGGCACGGCAAAAGTAGAAGTAGACGAAAAAACCAGCATGCTAGCCGAAGGCGAGTCTGTTTATATTCCGCTTGGGGCTGTGCATCGGCTCAGCAATCCGGGACTGATTGATTTGCAGATCATCGAAGTGCAAACAGGAGCCTATCTGGGCGAAGACGATATAGTCCGCTTAGCCGACTCTTATGGTCGGGTGGAGGAGTCAGTAAAATGAGCAAACTTCCTGTCTTCCGCCAATACGATGTCAGAGGGGTCTATGGCACTGAGCTGGACGCTGATTTGCTGGAAAGAATCGCCTATACAATAGCCCTAGAGCTTTATCCCCCCAAAGCCAAAATACTACTAAGCCGCGACGTGCGCCTTCATTCACCTCAGCTCAGTGAAGCTGTCACTAGAGGCCTGAGGCGGGCAGGCTGCATCGTCTTAGATCTGGGCGTCGCTTCTACACCGATGAACTACTGGGCCAATGTCACCCATAGCTGTGACGGAAGCTTGCAAGTGACGGCCTCGCACAATCCTGCTCGCTACAATGGTCTCAAGGTGAGCGTAGCCGGTGCTAGACCAATAGACTATGACGGTGGCCTGAAGCTAGTCGAAGAGAAGCTGGTCGCCGCTTCTGATCTTCCTCCAGAGGGTGGAGAGCGACTTCAACTAGACTGCAGTAAAGAGCAACAAAAATATTTAGAATTTGTATTAGACTTAGTTGGCCTCCCAGAAGGTGATTTGCCGCTAGTGGCAATAGATGCCAGCAATGGTGTGATGGGACCGGAACTAGAAAACCTCTGCGCTCAGCTTCCCGCACTAAAAGCCCAAAGGCTTTATTGGGAGACAGATGGGAGCTTTCCCAACCACGATCCAGACCCGATGAAGAGCGCGAATCTACTCGCTTTGGGTGAGCTGGTAAGAGCGAAAAACTGTGCTTTTGGCGTTGCTTTTGACGGTGACGGCGATCGTTGTGTCTTTCTAGACGAGCGCGGTCAGTATATTTCTTGCGATCTGATCACGGCTTTGCTCGCTGCTACTTTTCTGAAACAAGAGCCTGGCGCGGGGATTATTTACGATAACAGAAGCTCTTCGATAGTCCCTGAAAGCATCTTGGCCGCTGGAGGCAAGCCCCTCAAAGGCAAAGTCGGTCACTCACACATGAAAAAACTGCTCAAAGAAAGCGGCGCTGTCTTTGGCGGTGAACTATCGGGGCATTTTTATTTTCGGGCTACTTTTTGTGCTGATTCCGCTCTTCTAGCCTCTTTGTTAGTGCTCAAGCTGCTCGCTCAGAGCAAACAGCCACTGAGTGAACTGATAGCTCCTTATTGCAAATATTTTGCCAGCGGCGAGATCAGTTTCCCGCTCACGGGCGAGCCGGTGAGGATCTTGAGAGAGATCGAAGCAAAACTGGCCGGTCTGAAAGTCTGTCATCTGGACGGACTTAGTATGAGCGGTGAAAATTGGCGCTTCAATCTGAGACCCGGTGGCACTGAGCCTTATCTGCGCTTGAACGTGGAAGCAGCTGACCCAGACTCACTTAGCTCTCACACAAAGACATTGAGCGCTCTAATCGAGGGGCATTTATGAGCCAAATCACCCTCAGAGACAGCAAGCCCAATTTCAATCTACTAGCTATTTACCGAGAACTTTGGTCTTATCGCAGCTTTTTGCTGAACTGGACCCAGCGTGAGCTCGAGATGCGATATCGAAGCTCTATACTAGGCGTGCTTTGGAACTTGCTAAATCCGCTCCTGACCATGCTCATCTATTACTTTGTCTTCTCTAGAATCAGCAGGGATAGTATCCCCAACTATCTCAGTTATATCTTTAGCGGCTTGATTCCTTGGTTTTTCACGGCTCAGCTCTTTACACGCGCTTCTGATGTCCTCTGGCAAAACGCTAATGTCTTGGGAAAAGTCTATTTGCCAAAAGAAGTGCTGGTCATTTCTCTTGTCCTTTCAGGACTGATCAATTTTCTAATCACTTGCGCTTTTATTTTGCCTTTTATTATTTGGCAGGGACAGCGCTTTAGTTTTGAGTTGCTCTGGTTTTTGCCTGTTGTGGCTTTGCATTGTCTTTTTCTCTATAGTTCTGGGCTTTTGCTTTCCGCTTTGGGCGTTTTGGTGCGTGATTTGGGGGTGATCATGAACACGTTGATCTCGCTCCTTTTCTTCTTGACTCCCGTACTTTATTTGCCGACGCAGGTTTCAGAGAAGTTCGCTTTGATCATTGCCAATCAACCAATTGCTATTCTCATCGGGCTTTACCGTGATGTGCTCTATAGTGCTTCGCACCCCAACTGGACTAACTTTGGGCTTTGCTTGGGCGCCAATGTGCTCTGGTATTTGGTTTGCCATTATCTTTTTAGACGTGTTCAGCCCGAGATTTCCGATCTAATATGAACGAAACTATCATCCTTGAGCTCACTGCTGCTAGCAAAACCTATCACCGTAGTCTTGACGCTACAGTGCTTAGAGAGCTTTTCGCCAAAGGTCTGCGCAAAAAGAACAAACCGGCTGGCCCCAGTCTGGCCCCACTCAGTCTCAGTTTTAAGACCGGTGAAAGCGTCGCTATTATTGGGCGCAATGGCTCGGGCAAGAGCACTCTTTTGAAGATGATTGCGGGGATCACTTTTCCCAGTTCGGGCTCAATAACGCTCAAGGGGAAAATCACTTCGATGCTTGAGCTTGGGGCTGGTTTTCATCCAGATTTTTCTGGACGGGAAAATATTTCGCTCAACGGTAGTCTTTTTGGGATGAGCAATGCCCATCTTGCTTCTAAGACTGATGAGATCATTGAGTTCAGTGAGCTAGAGGGTAAAATCGATGAGCAGGTGCGCACTTATTCGGCGGGGATGCTCACTAGGCTTGCTTTTTCCATTGCTGTGCAGGCTGACCCGGAGATTTTGTTGATTGATGAGGTGCTTTCTGTCGGTGACATTGCTTTTCAGCAAAAATGCCTGAAGAAGCTGCACCAATTAATTTCTCGGGGAAATGTCACCTTGATCCTTGTGACGCACAATCTCGATGACGTTTTGCGATTTTGCCAACGATGTCTCTGGATTGATCGGGGTATTTTGCGCCTTGACGGCAAGCCAGAAGAGGTGGTTGCTGCTTACAAAGACTTTATGCTTTCCGAACAACAAGGCTGAGTCTTGACCCAGTTGTTTCACTGATAACTTTCTTGGCAGACTCCGCTGCTTTTTGGACTTCAAGCCTCAAGCTATTTTCCGCCGCCCTGATCCAAGCTATAAGCCCCAGCCCCCACAAAACTAAACCCCAAAAATACTCCCGCCAATTCAATGGCATGAGAAGCCTCAGCCAAACCCTCACCAGCCTTAAAGTGGAAAATAACAGCCACAACCATCACCACAAAAAGCAAACAAGCAACAGGTCTAGTAAAAAGCCCCAAGAAAAACAATAATCCACCGAGCGCCTCAGTCAAAGCCGCACAAAACCCCCAAAAAGCAGCCGGTGGCCACAAGACCCCCAAAGAGACGAGCACAGAACCGAGCTTAGCCCAATCACCCATCCCAGAGGCTAGCTTTGGGTAACCATGAACGAAAATAAACATCACTCCTACCATCACCCGAATCAAAAGAAGCCCAAGATCAGAAATGTTCAATTTAAAATTCATTTTTTGCTAGCAGGCTTGTAGACAGACATAGAGAGAGCCTCAGGATTGAGATGTTTTTTGCTGACTGCAGTGACCTGTTGCTTGTCTACAGCCGAAATGAGCTCAGGATATTCGTTAATAGTCTCCAAAGGCAAGCCCCAGATGGCGTAATAATTTAGCGATGAAGCGACAGCAGCATTGGTGGTGAGAATGCGTGAAATAAAAGCCCCGATCCGATGACTCTTAGCCCGCTCCAGATCAGCGCCTGAGAATTCACCAGCAATCAGCTCTTTCAAACATTGCTTGCTGAGCGCAACGGCCTTAGGGATGTTTTCCGTGGCAATGCCCATCTTGATCGTAAAAGGACCAGCAGCCCTAGAAGAATGCAGACTGGAATAGATCGAATAAACCAAGCCGTTCTCTTCACGCACTTCTTTGCCGAGCAGGGAAGCAAGCGTACTGCCGCCACCTAGCACTTCGTTGGCCAGCAGCATGGCGTAATATTCGTCTGAGGAACGATCGACGGGAACATATTGGCCGAGCATGACAATTGCTTGCGATTTTCCCGGTAGCTCTGCTTGCACTGTTGTTGCTTTCTTGCTGATAAGAGCTGAGCGGTCTTGCTTGAAGGGGTCTTTGGCTTTGCCTGCTTTGTCACTTTTCTTGATTTTTGCGGAAAAGACTCGCTCAGCCTCGCTGGCACTCACGGCTCCTGAGAGAGAAACGATCATGCTAGCTGGTTGATTGATGAAATCAGTGTGAAACTGACTGAGATCTGCTGTGGTGATTTGCTGCACACGAGCAATCTCTTCATCGGGACTGAGCGCACGATAGGGATGGTCTTTGTCGAGGATCGATTTGTAAAGCGCAGTGCGGGCAAGGCTACCGGGTTCATCTTTGCCCTGTTCGATCTCTGAAAGAAGCTGGACTTTAAGCGTTTTGAGCTCTTCTTCGGGGAAGCTTGGACTGCTGATCACATCAGCCAAAATATCCACCAAAGCCTCAAAGTCTTCGGCGCGACCTTTCATCGTGAAATGCAAAAAGTCCTCGCTACTCTCCACAGAAAGCTCGGCACCGATGTTTTCGAGCTCGATATTCAATTGGTCTTTGCTTCTAGTCTTAGTGCCTCTTTCGAGCATCATGGCGGCGAGTGTTGGAATCAATTCCGATCCAGCCTCAGCCATTCCTTCGCCAGCATCTACGGTGGCACTGATCGCTATTATGGGCAACTGAGCGTTCTCGCGATGGATCAGGCGTAGACCATTGGCTAGCTTTTGATCGCTAAAGTCGACTTTGTAGCTAACAGACTGGGCTGCCCTTGGGGTATCTGTGACAGGCTTATAGTGCTGAACACCACCAGCAGCGCTCGGATCGAGTAACTCTGCTCCTCCGGGTTCGCCATTGAGCTCTCCGATCACTGCTCTGTTCGGGTCTAAATATTTTTTGGCAGCAGTCTGAACGGCTGCAAGGGGCATTTGCTTCAGCTCTTCGAGCCAACCGTAAGTGCGTCTCCAGTCTCCTCCTACCACCTCAAAAGAACCAAGCTGGCTGGCCATACCCGAGGGCTCTTCTAGACCGAAGATGAAACCGGTCTCCGCTTTTGCTTTTACTCTTGCTAGCTCTTCAGGACTGGCTCCTTCGGCGATAAGCTTAGCTAGTTCTCTCTCGATCACTGAGCCTATTTTTTGGAGATCGCCTTGCCTATCAGTGGCAACGATGATCGAAAAGGCAAAATCTTCTTTTCCTTGTCTGAGATTAGCGCCAACATAACTGGCTAGGCCAGTTTCCACCAGAGCTTTTTCCAGTCTGCTCAGTTTTCCACCAGCCAAGACGCTTGCCACCACGGAGAGCGAAACGTAGTCTGGGTGAGCAAAGTTCACTGTGTCCCAAGCATAGATCAAGAGATTGCTTTCGCTGGGGATTTTTACTTGGACTTTACGCGATTCTGTTTGTTTATCAGAATTGTTTTTCAGCTGAACTGTGCTTTTATTTAGCACTCTGCTCGGTTTTGGAAGCCCCCCAAAGTATTTTTTGACTAGCTCCATAGTCTTGGCTGTATCCAGATCGCCGCTGAGAACGAGTGTTGCGTTATCCGGTTGGTAAAAATTATCGTAAAAAGCTTTCAGATCGGCTGGTGTGGTCGCCTCTATTTCGTTCGGCCAACCGATGATCGGGATGCCATAGGGATGCTCTGGATAGAGCGCTTTCATGGTCTGGCGGTGAATGACAGTGAAGGGATTGTTCTCGCCTCCGGCTAACTCAGTCATCACCACTTTCTTTTCGCGGGCGGCTTCTTCAGCGTCAAGCTTGGAGTTGCGCATACGGTCAGCTTCTAGACGAAGTGAAAACTCTAATCCCTCACTAGAGGAGGGCATAGTCACATAATAAACTGTATAGTCTGTGCTGGTTGCGGCATTGAAGCTGCCACCTAGGCGTTCGATTTCAGATGATATTTCGGTTTTAGAGAGTTTGTCTGTGCCATTGAACTGCATGTGCTCGAGATAATGCGCTATGCCGCTACGGCCTTTGGGATCGAGCCTTGAGCCGACGTCATAGAAGATCGATTGGGCGAAGACGGGGGATTGGTGGTTTTCTTCGATTAGGACTTTCAGGCCATTGGGGAGAATTGTTTCGGTGATATTTTGCATTGCTTGTTTAGATTGGGCTTGGGGCGGGAGCAATAGAGTTATGAGCAAGAAAAGAGCTGCGAAAACTATTTTACTTTTTTTTGTTTCTCTAATAGACATGTTGAAATTTTAGGGTCTTCTGGGGAAATCTTGGTATTTCTTTTTGAGGGCTGGGTTAGTAAAGTGCAAGGGATTAGTTGAGACTATGTTTTCTCAACTCACTTAAGGTTTTGGGAGATCATTTCAATGAGGGCAAGAATATCGGCAGCTAGTCACTGCACTCACGCTACGCGATCGCCCTCAAACTCCCCTTTGATTGACTACCTCAGCGTTAGATCTCAGCAGAGTTCTAAAGACTTCACATCAGCAACATCACAGGTCTGCTATCAACGCTTGCCATAATGACCATTGATGAGCTTTCTCTTTCATCTACTCTGTATCTGTTTTTGCCTCGCTCAGCCCGCTCTAGCTGAGTCAAAAGTGATGCCCGCTCTGGTGATAGAAGTGATCGACGATAGACAAATCACGCTCAGTGACGGTAGCAAGATCAGACAACAAGTTTTAAATCTCAAAAAATCCGACGGCCAAATAGTCGAATCCCTGAGCGAATCACCCCTAGAGGGCATTGGATCCGGCCAAATCTACAAAGCCGGTGAAAGGGTGATGATCGAAGAAGACGAAGAAATGATCTATGTTCAAGGTCATCAGGTCGACTGGGTTAGCTATTTCATCTTTGCCTGTTTTCTCTTGCTGGTTATAGTCGTCGGCCGCACCAAAGGTCTCTTCGCTCTGCTCTCGCTTGCAATCAAAGGATCTTTGCTCTTTTTTCTAGTCATTCCGGCGATCAAGACTGGCGCTTCGCCTTTGCTGGTTTTCAGTCTCTTTTGTGTGGCAGCTACGTTTCTGACAATCGCCTTAGTCAGTGGGCTGAACCGAAAAAGTTTGGCTGCTTGTTTGGGGACTATTTTTGGGGTGGTTTTAGCTGGGTTGTTTGGGGCTTGGGTGGTGGCTTTAGCCAAGCTCAGTGGCACGATGGAGCCTGAGTTTCAGAGTATTTATTATCAGTTTCCGGGGATCAAACTAACTGAACTGATTCCTGCTGGTGTGTTGGTCGGGGCTCTGGGAGCAACTATGGACGTGGCTATTTCTATTGCCAGCGCTCTGCAAGAAGTGCATGAAGCCGCTCCAGAAAAGACTCTCAGCGAACTCTTTGAGATCGGCATGAACATTGGGCGGGATATCTTGGGGACGATGATCAACACGCTGATTCTGGCTTATATCGGTAGCTCTCTCGCTACAATCATCCTGATGAGCGAATTCGATCCTTTCTTGCTCCTTAACTCGGAGATCGTGATCAAAGAGATCATCTTCTCGCTAGTGGGTAGTATCGGTCTGATCACCGCAATTCCCTTCACAGCCCTAACCAGCGCTTATCTCTACAAAAATGCTACCAAGTAATAGCCAAATCCAAATCTACGATACGACCCTCAGAGACGGCGCTCAGATGCAGGGTATTTCTTTTTCGGTAGCCGACAAGCTAAAAATTTTTTCGCTCTTAAGCGACTTCGGAGTGCCCTATATCGAAGGCGGCTGGCCAGGCTCGAACCCGAAAGACATCGCTTTCTTTGAGCAAGCCCAAAAGTTTCCCACTGCCGGCAACAAACTAGTTGCTTTCGGCTCAACGATGCGTGCCGGTTCACCATCGGCGCCTGAAGACCCAACGCTAAAAGCTTTACTTGCCGTCAATACTCAGACAGTCACTATCGTCGGCAAGAGCTGGGATTTTCATGTTAGAGAAGCTTTGCGGATTGAGCTGGATGAAAATCTAAGACTGATCCGGGAAAGCATTGCTCACCTAAAAGCTCAGCAAAGACAGGTTTTCTTTGACGCTGAGCATTTCTTTGACGCCTACAGAGCCAATCCTGAGTATGCCCTCAAAGTCCTAGCCAGTGCGGCTGAGGCTGGCGCTGACTGTTTGATTCTTTGTGACACGAACGGAGGCTCACTTCCTTCTTGGGTCAAAACGACAATAGAAGCGGTCAGAGAGAGTTTTCCCTTAGTCGCCTTAGGCATTCACGCACACAACGATTCTGGCTTAGCTGTCGCAAATTCGCTCGCCGCCGTAGAAGCCGGTGTAATCCAAATCCAAGGGACAATCAACGGCTATGGGGAGCGCTGTGGGAACGCCGATCTAGTGCAGATCATTTGCAACTTAGAGCTGAAGACAAACTATGCCCCACTCATTGAAGCCTCTCAGCTCAGTGAGATCACGGCACTCAGCCACAAGATCTCAGAGATAGCGAACATGAACCCGCAAGCTGGGCAACCATTCGTTGGACGCTATGCTTTCGCACACAAAGGAGGGCTGCACGCTAGCGCCATGGCCCGCAATCCGCTCACTTATGAGCATATCGATCCTGCTCTGGTGGGAAATCTCAGCAAAGTACTTGTCAGTGAACAATCCGGCATCAGCAATTTGCTTTCATTTTGTACAGATAATACGATCGATTTGGGAGCAAATCCCAACGAAAAAGCCCGAGATCTCTTGACTAAAATCAAGATAAGAGAAAATTCCGGTCATCAATTTGAAGGTGCTGATGCTAGCCTAACGCTCTTTATTTTGGGGGAGTTGGGGATCAAGCCAAGTTTCTTTGAGGTTTTGGATTTTCGGGTGCTCTCCACGCTGGACACCTCAGCTGAGGCCACTGTGCGGGTACGTGTCGGCGAAGATATATTTCATACGGCCAGTCTAGGGGTAGGACCGGGGCATGCTCTCGATAGTGCTCTGCGCAAGGTTTTAGCTAACTATTACGCGCCGCTCAAAGACTTCAAGCTAACTGACTTCAAAGTCAGGGTCGTCGATAGTCAGGATGGGACGGCGGCTAAGACTAGGGTCAGCGTTGAGATGGATTTTCGGGGTGATACTTGGATCACTGTTGGGGTGCATGAAAATATTTTGCAGGCGACCTTTTGGGCTATCAGTGAGAGTGTGGAGTATGGCTTATTTCGTTTTGTCCAAGGCTGAGCGCTTACCGTGAGTCCACATGTTCTCAAGTTCAAGAGGGGTATTAGGGGACGCTAGTCCCCTAAAGAACTAAACTTCCCTAACCGCAAGTGCAAGGCTTAGCTTTGTCAGCTTTGCGAAGCAAAATACTTCAAACGAGCAAAAATAAAATCCATCACCTCACCATCCAAGACCCGTTGCGTGTCACGCGTCTCAGCCTTAGTAAGAGGATCTTTAATCCGACCCTCATCCAAAACATAAGAACGAATCACCTGATCAGATCCGAAACCAGCTGACCCAGACTTCCCCTTGATAGACGCTATCTCTTTTTCCCTAGCCTCGATCTTGAGCAATAATAACTTCGAACGGATCATATCCAAAGCCCTCTCCCTGTTCTGGAGCTGACTACGCTCCTGATCGCAACGAATGCTAATACCCGTAGGGATATGTTTGATCCGGACAGCCGTCTCCACTTTGTTAACGTTTTGGCCACCAGCTCCCCCAGAGCGCATCGTAGAGACTTCTAGATCATCATCTTTCAGCTCGATCTCATGCGCTAGATCCGGCAAAATAGGCGAAACCTCAAGCCCAGCAAAGCTAGTCTGCCTACTGTCTCCGCTCGATTTGAAGGGTGATTTGCGCACGAGGCGGTGCACTCCTTTTTCCATACGCAAAAAGCCGAAGGCGTTCAGGCCGATCACCTTGAAGCTAGCTGATTTCAGTCCCGCTTCTTCACCAGGTGAGCTCTCTAGTAGTTCTACGGTGAAACTTTGGCGTTCAGCCCAACGAAAATACAAGCGTAGAAGCATCTCAGCCCAATCTTGAGCGTCTGTGCCACCGGCTCCAGCATTTATGGAGACCAGAGCGGCCGCCTGATCGTAAGTGCCAGTAAGCAGCTGTTCGAGTTCAAAGCGCTCCATTTCGCCGTTCATCGTGGCTAGTTTGGTGAAATAGTCGGGGAGAATTTTGGGGAAGTCAGCTGGATCAGTCAACTCAAGCGCTAGATCTATTTCTTCCAAGAGATCGTTCCAGAGGGATAGATTACTGATTTTTTGTTTGAGGTGGGAGAGTTTACGGTTGATTTGGCCTAGCTCAGTGGGCTTTTCCCAGAGAGCGGGATCTTGAAGGCTGGCTTCTAGCAGAGAGACTTCTTGAAAGACGCCACGTTGCTCAAAGAAAGTCGCGGGCAGCTTCTAGGCGCTCGCGGGCAAGGGAGGCTGTGCTTTTTAGTTCTTGTTCGTCCATGATAAGAGTATACAGGCTGAGCTTTTTTGCTTCCAGTGAGAGCTTTCACCCCGCAAATGCTAAAATACAGACTTTGTGTTGTTAGGTAGTCACTAAAACCAGCAAGATGTCAGACCAATATTCCCCCTCAGAGCTAGAAAAAAAATGGCAAAAGCTATGGGCTGAAAGCGGCATAGACAAAGCACAAGAAGAATCACCACTGCCAAAATTCTACTCGCTAGTGATGTTCCCCTATCCGAGCGGGGACTTGCACATGGGACATGCGAGAGTCTATACCATCGCTGACGTGATCAGCCGCTTCAAGCGCATGCAAGGCTTCAATGTACTTAACCCAATGGGCTTCGATGCCTTTGGTCTTCCGGCCGAAAATGCCGCCCAAGACAAAGGCATTCACCCGGGCGACTGGACTGAGGCGAATATGGCCAATATGCGTCGCCAGCTAAAATCACTAGGCACCAGCTTTGATTGGACACGAGAACTAGCTTCCTGCCACAAAGATTATTATCGTTGGACTCAGTTTATCTTTCTCAAGTTTTACGAAAAAGGTCTGGTCTATCGCAAAGAATCACCGGTCAACTGGTGCCCAGCCTGCGGCACTGTGCTCGCTAATGAACAGGTTGAAGACGGCTACTGTTGGCGACACTCCGAGGTCTTGGTCGAAAAGAAGCTCTTAGCCCAATGGTTCTTCAAAGTGACAGTCTATGCCGAAGAGCTCCTCAACGATCTAGAGCTCCTAAAAGAATGGCCAGAGCAGGTGAAGACCATGCAAAGGAATTGGATTGGGCGCTCTGAAGGGGCGGAAATCGACTTTGTTTTCGAAGGCTCACCAAAAAAAATCACCGTCTTCACCACCAGATTAGATACGATCTTCGGCGTCAGCTATCTCGTTCTGGCTCCCGAAAACGAACTGGTAGCTGAGATCACTCACCCCGCTCAGCGCCGAAAGGTCGACGAGTACAGGGCGCGAAGCGCCGCTTTGAGCGACCTTGACCGCACCCAACAACAAGGGGATAAGACAGGCGTCTTCACCGGTTCTTATGCGATCAACCCCTACAGTGGCGAGCGGGTGCCTGTCTGGATAGCGGATTATGTCCTCGGCAACTATGGCACTGGAGCGGTGATGGGCGTACCGGCTCACGATGAGCGAGATTTTCTCTTCGCCAATAAATATCATTTGCCGATTAAGCCGGTGATTGCCGCCAAGGCTGGGCTTGGAGCTCTACCTAGTGAGTATCTGCTACAGCGCATCGACCCGCTCAATGAAACACACCTCAGAGACTGTGAGCTGATTCTCGGCCAATATTTTGCAAACCTAAAAAGCGACTATGGCGTGCAAGCCTCAGAAATCGATCAGAGCCTCTCTGAATACGCCGTCAACGGCAATATCTTTTGGATTCTCCGCCGAAAAGATAGCCAAGAAATCTTAGGATCAATCTCACTCAGGCCGCTTGACGCCGATCGTTGCGAACTGAGAAGGATGTTCATTGCACCTAGTGCTCGTGGTCTTGGACTTGCTCGCCAATTGATCAGTTTCTTTGACGAGCAGGCCAGAGGCTTGGGCTTCAAGGAAGTCTATCTCGATAGTCGCGTCGTGCTTGCCCCCGCCAATGCTCTCTACCAGTCTTGTGGTTTCGTCCCCACTGAACGCTACAACGACAATGTGGCTGCCGATGTGTTTTATGTCAAGAATTTGACTATCGGTGCGGCCTATTGCGATTACGGTTACACCCATTCTTCTGGAGCTTTTTCCGGACTGAGTTCAAGTCAGGCCAAACAAGAAATGGCTGCTTACGCCCAGCAAGCTGGCTTCGGCCGTCTAAAAATTCAATACAGACTCAGAGACTGGCTAGTGAGCAGACAGCGCTATTGGGGAACGCCTATTCCGCTTGTCTACGACGCAGAGGGTAAAGCGAAAGCAGTAGCCTACGAAGAGCTTCCAGTGGAGCTCCCAAAAAATAGCGAATACAAAAAACTGAGCGAATGCGCCGACTGGCTCAGCTATACAGACCCCAAAACTGGCGAAAAGCTTACTCGCGAGAGCGATACCATGGACACGTTTGTGTGTTCTAGTTGGTATTTTTTACGTTTTGCTGACGCCCAGAACCAGTCAGAGCCCTTCTCGGCTGAGGCCCTCAAGCGCTGGTTGCCAGTAGACCAATATGTCGGTGGGATCGAGCATGCCATCTTGCATCTCTTGTATGCCCGTTTTTTCACTAAGGCGCTCCGTGACGTCGGTTTGCTCGATTTTTCTGAGCCCTTCACTCGTCTCCTCAGCCAAGGGATGGTGACTATGCACAGCCCCAAGGAGGGCAAGGTGGCCAAAATGTCCAAGTCACGCGGCAATGTGGTGGCCATAGACTCTTTTGTGGCCGAACATGGAGCTGACGCTGCGAGGCTTTTCATGCTCTTTGCCGGTCCTCCCAGTGACGAAATCGAGTGGTCAGAAGATGGAGCCCGTGGACAGTCACGGTTTTTGGGGCGAATCTGGCGCCTAGTCAGCTCTGAGGCTGACAAACTACAAAACATTCCAGCTCAAGAGTTTGCCAGTGCTGATTTGGCCAGTCTAGAAGAGGGCGAAGCAGAGCTCATCAGAGCAGTGCACAAGACTATTAGAGCTGTCAGTCACGACTTGCAAGCTGACCGTTATGCCTTCAATACGGCCATCGCTCGACTCTTTGAGCTGCTAAATATACTCACCCGCCAAGAGCTGGTCTGTCAGGCTTCAGTCAAGCTCTTTGCTCTAAAAAATTTCCTGCAGCTTTTGGCTCCATTCGCTCCTCATCTCACCCAAGAATGTTGGGGGTTAGTGGGCTTGGAGGGCTTTGTGCACCAGAGCGCATGGCCTAGCTTCGATCCTGAGTGTGTTGTTGACGAAAACTTTGAGCTGGTTTTGCAGATCAATGGCAAAAAAGTAGATGCGATCAGTTGCTCAAAATCAGCCAGCAGCGAAGAACTGGAAAGATTAGCGCTCAGCAACGCCAAGATTTGCGCCAGACTAGGAGCCAATCCCACCAAAAAAGTGATAATCGTCCCCGGCAGACTGGTCAATGTGGTGTTTTGATGATGGAACTTATAGCCAAGCCTTATTCGTTGCGTGCTCTCGGTGATTTTCTACTTGCCCGCTACAAGATTTTGCTAGTGATTTTGCTTGGGCTTTCGCTGGCTATGCGCTTTTGGATCTTAGATCGTTTTGATTTCTTTGTCTTTGACGAGGTGTATTTCGCCCGTTTTGCGGTCGATTACATAAACCAGCAGGTCTTTTATGATGTTCATCCGCCTCTAGGAAAGCTGATCATCGCTCTTGGCACCAAGCTCTCCAATGAACTGGCTTTTTTGCTGGGCGTCAATCTCGCTCCCGATGATTATCTGAAGGGGCCTTTCGGTTATCGTTGCGCTAACGCGCTGATTGGCAGCTTCATTCCGCTTTTTATGGCTGGCATAGCGCTCAATCTAGCCCGTCTCAGTGGACAGAGAGAACTTAGAGCCCGTACTTTTGGGCTGCTGGCTGGTCTACTCACCTTGCTCGATGGTTTTTTGCTGACTGAGAGCCGTTATGCGTTCAACAATATCGCCCTCATTTTCTTTGGCCTGCTAGGGCTCTTGCTTTTTCTGAAAGGCTTCCAGAGCAAAACAAATCAACTGCATCGTCTGCTTTGGCACTTAGGCGCTGGGCTTTCGCTGGGTCTTTCTGTCGGCTGCAAATGGAGCGGACTGGGCTATTTGGGGGCTGTTTTTGCTCTGTTGGGGATCGGCTTTGCTTCGCGTCTTTGTTTGCTCTTTTTGCCTAGATCGCGCAAGCTGCTGCTTAGTCTTTTTGGTTTTCTGAAAATCACTGAGCTCTTCAATAAACGAGCTGCTTATCCTTGGCTGCCTGCACTGAGCTTGCCTATTTGCTTTGGACTGATTCCTCTGCTCGCTTACTTGCTTGTCCTAGCGCCACATTTTCAGATAAATAAACTGAAGACCAGTGAGCTCTACAACTATCATAAGGGCATTTACGATTATCACCACAACCTTGGGCTGGGCAAGACTGACCCTCAGAGCATTCATCCCTATTGCGCAGTGGCTACTGGCTGGCCTATTATGCTTCGGCCTATCGCTTACGTCTATGAGACTAGCCCAGCTGCACTCGGACGCACTGGCTTTACTCGGGCTGTGATTGGGATGGGGAATCCGCTTTTGTGGTGGTTTGGGATTTTAGCTTTTGTGCCTATTGTCATTGGGCTTGTTGTTTCGCCTATTGCAAGACACTTTAGGCTTTTGCCGGCTAGTAAGCGTAGTGATTTATTTACTCAGGTTTTTTTGCTGCTCAATTTTTCTCTTTTGTATTTTCCTTTTTTGGGACTCAAGCGTTGTCTTTTTCTTTACCATTACTTGCCGGCTGTTTGTTTTGCTTTTTGTGCTTTGGCTTTGGTTTTTACTAATCTCTTGCAGTCTAGATGGCGCTGGGTAAGGCTTCTGGTCTGGGGTCTGATTGCCAGTATCGTTTGGTCATTTGTGTATTGGGCGCCTTTGTTTTATGGGCTAAATATTTCTTCGAAGGAAGTCGAGTTTCGTTTTCATCCGGAGAAGATAGTGGGGCTAAACGATTCTAAGCATCATTTCTTCCGTTGGATTTGAGCTTTGTTCTCACCGCTCAAGCCGTAAAATGAAAATAAGACAAACAGACGGCGTAGCAAATAATCCCCAACAGCAAAACCAAAGCGATGCGCTTCAACCACAAAGGCAAAACCGCGACGACAAAAGAAAGTAGATAGCCCGCCGCAAAGCCCGCCAAATGAGCGCAATTATCAGCCCCAAGCAGAAAACCAGCCACAATGCCAGCCATCGCAAAACCCTCACCGGTTTGACGAGCCGCTAGGCTGCCACTGGTCTGCCCACGCCCCAAAAGCGCCCCCACAACCCCTAGAACTCCACCTGAAGCACCAATGCCAAGATAAGCTCCCCCTAAACCTAAATCCAAAAGCAGAGGGTGATTAAAACCCCAAAACTGATAAAGACTAGCACTGGCAAGACTGGCCAAAGCAGCCGAAAACCCAAAAATAAGCCCAAGATCTTCCTCACCGATGAAACGCCTGAGCTCAGCCGAAACGTAACGAAAACTGGCCACATTGAAAAATAGATGCAACAAATCTGCATGCAGCAGTAAGCCCGTAAAAACGGTCAATGGCAGGCCCTGCTCAAAGACCAACCAAGCGCCGGTGGCGCCAAGCTGCAAGAGACCGGCATTGCTGGGGGCGAGCAGAGCATGCTGCTGAATATCGAGTGAAAAAGTAATACCCGCAGGGTCTACTAATAGACTCAGTACATAAAAACCGACCAGCAAAGATGTGATGAAATTGAGCATGTTTTTAGAGTCTCTATAATAAGAGCTTTTTTCTTCGTTTGAATTTTCTTTGAAATACAGGGAGTTTGGGAGAGTTTAGTCGCCCATCAAAAAGACTTCACAAACCTCCGGCGAACCAAGCATTACTGTTTTTACTGTCGGTTAAAAGAGTTTTTTTATGGGGGCTTCGCCCCCAAACCCCCTTGAATAAATCTAGAAAACCAACTCAATTTGAGCTTGATTCGCTGCTGTGCCTCCCCCAAAAAAAACCTTGAATAAATCTAAAAAACCAACTGAGGTTTGGGGTGGCAACACTCTACAAATATTCATCCAGCTCCTCAGGACTGCTTTTAGCCAAAAACTCTGCATCGGAAAGCAAGCGCCCAGACGGAAGCGCAAACCCAATCAAAACACCACCACCACCACAAACCCCAGCAGCCAAAAGACTGAGAAAATAGGCCTTGCTCTCCCCCACAAAAAACAACAAAACTTCTTCATAAGGTCTGTTACTGACAAACTCAATCAAACTGTTTGTCTGAGGAGCCCGTAAGCCAAAAGCCCAAGAAATGGTCCCAGCCAAAAAAGCAAGCAAAATAGTGACCATCAATAAAAAAAACATCCTCTCTGCAGCACTGAGCGGATTCACTCTCCCTCTCAAGCGAGCCAACCCATGCTGAAAATAAACAGCCCCAATAGCCCCACCAACCAGACTAAAACAAACCCCAAGCGGCGCAAAAGCAAGCACAGCACTGACAAGCAAAGCCCAAAAAATAGCAAACAAAAAAACTCTCAGCTCACCAGAGCCGCTGGCAGCAGTCATTGCTTTAGCTGAACGCCCTCATCGGCTATCTCGATCTGAAAAACTTCACCAGGATACAAACCAACACTATCGCCCTTGCAGATCGCTGCCTTGGCTGAACCTTCAATCAAAGTAAAAACGACGGGAATACCCAGCGTAGCAATAGAAGCAATCTGTCCTCCCTCACTGGAAAGCAGATTTTGGGTGGGCTTCAGTGCGCGCGATAAAAACCCAGTCTGAGGATCTAAAACACCAAAACGATTTATTTTGTTCTTGTCAAAGCTCAAAACTGCCGCCAGTGGATAAATCTCACCGGTGACACTGGTCAAATACTCGAGCTCAAGGCTGATTTTACCAGCACGGCTGAGCAAAGCCGGAGTCTGCACAGCAAGAACCCGCCCCGTCACCCAAGAGCCATCGGGGACAACCACATTCAAGCCCCTGTCATCATAAGCAGCCGTCTGCACTCGAGCGACAAACAAATCACCTATTTTGCTGTCTGAAGCACTCACTCCTCTTTCCACGACAAGCTTGACCGTTGTGCCAGGCAATACGTTCGAGCCAATTGAAGCCGACTCCAGAGAAGCCACTGACTCGGCCTTGGCTACAGTACTCAATAGAAACCAGACAAGAAGCCCAAAACAAGGGGCTAGGTGCTTGAATCTAGACGATTTCATCTTCGATCAAAACGCGGGCGCCACGATTGGTGAGAGCCTCAAGGCGCTTAGAGAGGGAGACTGCTTTGTCTTTTAGGTCGTCTACGACATGGCTGAATTTTCCTTCGACGTTTTTTTGCAAATCATCGAGTGAATCGCGCAGTTCGTTGCAGGTCTCACCGGTCTTTTCGAGGCCTAGCTTGTAGTTTTTGCCCAGTTCCCGTTTGAATTCGTTACCGTTGTGCGGTGTGTTCAACATGGCAACCAGAGCGCCTATTACGCCTCCGACTATAAAGCCACTCAAAAAGTCATTGTTTGATTTGTCGCTCATAAACTTTTCTCCTATCTTAAGACTATTCTACTTTGCTTCAGCCCCACACTCAAGATAAATCAAGCATTCTAGGTTGTTAGGTTTAGGAAAAGAGGATTTGCCGCATAGCTGGTCTCAATTTGTGGAACAAAAAGCATAGGGATTACTCCTTAAGAAATATAAAGCTATGACAAAAAGACTTTTAGGTACGAAGATCAGTCTCTCGCTCTTGTTGTTAGCGGGAACAATGTTTACCCCCCTTATGAGTAAATCCGACACACAGGTCGGAGCTATCTCAAATGGCCCTAACTCGCAGGTGGGAACGAACAACGCTCTCAGCAACAGTGGCTCAATAAGCAATGTGCTCGTTGAGAGTGGAGCCGGTCTAGGTTACAGTTCGGGCTTCATCGCTCCTTCTACCCAAGCCGTCTTAATGTCGCCTAGTGCTTATTCGCATACTCAGCTCTTTCATGGGCCATGGAATTTCACTCCTCCTCATATACTTTTTCACCCGACCAAGACCATCAATGACAACTCGATCTATTCGCGCTGTCGCGTTGTAAACGTCGGTGCGCCACTTAGAGCAAGAATCAAAGATTATCTTTTTGGAATTTATGACGAGAAAGAATACATAGCCTCAGCCATTAGCAGCGCTAGTCCTAGTGTTCCGTCCGGTGCCATCATTGTTTGTGGACTTGACACCAATCTTCCTCCTTCTTGCGTCAGCTATCTCGGAACCGGTTATGTCTTCATGGAAGAATATGCCACAACTGAGGCTGCACTAGTCGGCTTAGCGCGTATCGCTTCCAAAAATTCCGCAAATCTAGTCGGCAATCTGAACTGTACTTACGCTGAAACAGTTAGAAGCTACAGCACCGGAATAGGAGCTAGCATCGGTGGTAGTGCTACTGATTCTGAGAGTGTTGCTGGTGGAACTTCAATTGGCGCTACTTGGGGGACTACACGGGTAAAAAGACCGGCACAGCCTCATTGTTCTGGTGATTTCTATGTTGGTTCACCTGGTTGTCCTGTGATTGCGCAGGCTAACTTTGTGCCACCTCCTATTCCTTACAAGCGTTATTTGCCAGCACCTCCTGCTCCTACTTACGCTGCTCCTCAGCAGGGCCAGCCTGTTCGTGGTTATTGGTAGCGCGTAGCGCAAGTGTACTAATTCCCGAGTGTAAAGCTAGCTTTGGTCCAGTTGGAATAGGACATTTGCGGGGTTTCATTGGGAACTATCTAATTCTTCATTAAGGAAACTCTGAATAACTAATTTTCAGCGGGAGTTTGAGGGCTGCAAGCCCTCATGGCATGCTGGTTCTCATAACCATCAGTGAGCCTAAAACCCCCACCCCCAACCCCTCCCTGAGGGAGGGGAGAAACTTTTTACCAAGGGGGCTTCGCCCCCAAACCCCCCTTGATTTTGAAAAAACAAACCTATGATTGCCGAAAAATTAGCGAGAATTGGAGTTATTCAGCGGGAGTTTGAGGGCTGCAAGCCCTCATGGCGTATTGGTTCTCATAACCGCAAGTGAGCTCGAAAACCTCTGTACTCACTTGTGGTTTGGGAAGTTAATTTCCTTGAGGGCTTCGCCCCCAACCCCCCCTTGAAGACTGATGGGGAAAGAATCTTTAGAACATGCGAACTAAACTTAGCCTTGCGGGTTTAAGAAAGGATTTTCGAGATCCTCAGTAGTCATATCACCAAAAGCACACATCCGCCCCTTACCGCTCCGCTTAGCAAAGTAAAGCGCCATATCAGCCCCCTCAATCAATTCTTCACTATCAAGTGCAGACTCAGGACTACCATGCACACCTATACTGGCACTGAGACTGCCACAAACAGGATGGACAGTAGCCAAAATCTCTTGCGCTAAACGCGCCCCCAAAACCCTAGCCCCAGCCGCCGAGGTCTCAGGCAAAATCACCCCAAATTCATCTCCACCAAAACGAGCAACCTGGTCTACTTGCCGCAAAACCTGCTTCATCTTACTACCAAGTAGCTTCAAGACTTCATCGCCGACTATATGTCCGTAGGTATCGTTCACTCTTTTTAGATAATCGAGGTCGATCATCATGATCGAGAGATTTTGATTGCTCCGTTTTGAGCGATTCAGCTCTTTGGTCAGCTCCTCGTGAAAAGCGGATTTATTGAGAAGACCAGTGAGACTATCAGTCTTGGCTCTTTCTTGAATTTGCTCGTACATTTGAGCATGTTCTATCGCTATTGCTGCTTCGTCGGCCACTTGTCTGATGAAATCAAGCTCGTGAACGCTAAACGAACGCGCACGATCGCATTGGTGAAAACAAAGTGAACCCACTATGCCTTTGTTATTGATAATGGGAACGCTGAGGAAAGTAAAGATCTGGGTCATCTCATTGAGCGCAGCGAGCAGACCATCTGGATCGGGGTGATGATTGATGTTTTCGATATAGAGTATGCTCTCAGAATTTTTCAGATCGCTAGCTTCCCTTTCAGGATCTTCAAGCAATAAAGAAAGCTCTTTGATCCAATCGATCTCAAAGTCAAAGATAAAATCACGAGCATCGGGCAGGCCAGCCAAGACATAAGCTTTTTCTGTAGCCAAAACTTTACCCGGCTCGATGGGATCGTAACGCCGAATGAAACAACGACTAACCCCCAAAGTTTCACCAAGATCGCGTGCTGTACTAGCCAAAATCTCCGGTAACTCCAAAGTCCCATGAAGCGAAATAGTGATCTTATGCAACAGCAGCATCCGGCTCTGAAACTCAAAACCCACTTCCAAAGATGACCGCCACTCCCGAGCGACAGCAAGGTGATCGACTACGGCTGCAAGCAAACTTTTCTCTTCTTCACTGAGCGTCAAGAAAGGCCTCTGGACGAAGAGAAAGAGTTCATCGTCGAAATCAAATACTGACCCACTGAGCGCTAGATCTTGGCGGGTTTTACTTTCACTGACAGCAAGCAGAGAAGTGGTGGAGCTAGCGATCAGACGCATATTCTCCTGACAGGGATCGTGACTCCAGATCTGGACAGCTGGCCTATCGAGAAAAAGACTGCTGAGATCGCGCGCAATTGTGCGCCAAAGCTCAAACTCAATGCCCTTCCATTGGTCACGGTTGAAGTTTTTGGTGAGGGCAAAAAGCTGAATGATCTTAGTCAAAACCCGCAATGGCTCGCGCAGACGTGGTGAGTTAGGAAAATTCATCGGTTAACTAATACTCTCTCAAGACTCCAGACATTATTTATATGCCCGATGTAGCCTATAATATGCGCAGATCTTAGCTCACCAATTCCTTGCAAATACCGCCCTTTACTCTCTCAGACCTAGCTTCTTTACTTTCCGGCCAAATCATCGGAGACCCAGCCCTAAAGCTGACCGGTTTCAACGGCGATCCGCTTAAAGCTTCGCCCACTGAGCTTTGTTTTATTTTCAATGCAAAATTTTGTCGCCTGCTAAACGAAGGAGCCCTGCAAGCTGGCGCTTATTTAGTCCCCAGCGATTTTGAGTTCAAGGTGGATTTCAACGGAATAGCCGTGGACAGACCAAAGCTAGTAGTACGTACTCTGCTCACGCACTTTGCCCCTAAACGCTTTGCTCCTCCGGTCGGTGTTCACGCCACTGCTGTGATCGATCCGAGCGCTCAGATCGGTGAAGGGGTGAGGGTTGGGGCTCATGTATTTATCGGTCCTCAATGCACCATTGGGGCGAGAAGTGAAATTCAAGCTGGCTGCTCGCTCGGTCAGGGTGTGCGCTTGGGTGAGGCTTGTTGCCTCAAGTATCGGGTGGTGATCGAAGATTTTTGCCAGCTGGGCGATCGGGTGATAGTCCATCCAGGAGCGGTGATCGGGGCTGATGGTTTCAGCTATGTGACGGCTGAGCCGACCAATGTGGAGCGCTTGATTGCTGGCGGTCAGTCTGCTGATTTGGCGATTATCAAACAAGCTCAGCTCAAAGTCCCCTCAGTAGGCTGGGTAGAGATCGGTGATGATGTCGAGATCGGCGCCAACAGTTGCATTGATCGGGGATCATTTGGGGCTACAATCATTGGGCGGGGCACGAAGATCGATAACCTGGTCCAAGTAGCCCACAACTGCAAGCTAGGCGAAGACGTTTTGCTGGCTGGTCAATGCGGGCTGGCTGGCAGTGTCACGCTCGGCGATCGGGTGGTGATCGCTGGCCAAGCTGGCTGTCGGGACAATACGACTATTGGTGACGATAGTCTTGTGCTTGGGGCCAGTCACGTCCACAAAGACGCTCCCGCTTTTAGTGTACTTGGGGGCAGTCCGGCCGTTCCAGCGCAAGAGTATATCAAACGCGAAAAGAGCCTGAGGAGAGTACTGAGAGACGTTCCGCAGCTAAAAGAGCGTCTAGAAGCTCTAGAAAAGAAGTCCCCTAGCTAGTTCTAGTCCGAAGCGTTACAAGCTCTTCTGCTAGAGTCGGGTGAATGCCGACAGTGCTATCGAGTTGAGTCTTAGTGACCCCAAGCTTCATCGCTACCCCAAAGCCCTGCGCAATCTCTCCAGCCTCAGGACCGACAAGATGCAGCCCAATCAGCCTGTCTGTGCTGACGTCGACGATTAGTTTGATCAAGGCCAAACCCTTTGAGCCACTGAGCGTATTTTTCATCGGTCTAGTCTCAGCCCTATAAATAGCCACGTCTGAGTATTTTGTCCGTGCCTGTTCCTCACTGAGCCCGATAGTGCCTATAGTCGGTTGACTAAAAACAGCTGTCGGGATATTTTCGTAGTCCATGCTTTGTTTTTCGGCATTGGAGCCGTAAAGATTACTGACCAAGATCATCGCCTCAGCTAGAGCGACTGGTGTCAGCTGCACCCTGTCAATCACATCGCCGAGAGCATAAATCGAAGGCTCAGCCGTCTCAAAGTATTGATTCACTTTGATCGCGCCACTACTAGCTAGCTCCACGGCCGTCTTTTCCAGACCAAGACCGGCAGTATTGGGTTTGCGGCCAGTGGCATAGATGATCTGACCGACTTCCCTGACGCTACCGTCCTTGAAGCGAGCGCTAAGCGCACCAGCAGTCCCACTCACTTCTTCTATATCACTTTCAAACAAGAGCTCAATGCCTTTTTTCGTCATCTCCTGAGCGAGAAAGAGCCTGACGTCTTGGTCAAAACCGCGCAAGAACAAATCGCCTCTATAGACCAAGCTCACCTCTACACCGAGTCCGCGCAAAATACCGGCAAACTCGACGGCTATATAGCCACCACCGACAATCAGCGCTTTTTGGGGTAGTTCTGGCAAAAAGAAGAGTTCGTTGGAAGAGATCACCAGCTCAGAGCCAGGAAACTGGGGGATATGAGGCCAACCACCGCAAGCAACCAAGATCTTCTCGGCACTGTAAGTATCTCCGTCAACTGAGACAGTGTGCGGGTCTAAAACTTGCGCTGTGCCGCGTAATATCTGCACGCCAGCCTTGGTCAGAAGAGTCTGATAAATCGCATTCAGGCGCGAGATCTCGGCGTTTTTGTTTTCAATGAGCGTGCTCCAAGAAAACTTTGGCTGAGAGCCTAAATCCCAACCAAAACCCCGCGAGTCTTGAAAATCTTGACCGAAGTACGATGCGTAGTAAAGCAGTTTTTTGGGGACACAGCCCACGTTCACGCAAGTACCACCAAGATATTTGTTTTCGGCGACGGCCACCCGTTTCCCGAGCTCAGCAGTCTTTCTAGAAGCTCTCACGCCACCAGAGCCAGCCCCAATCACAAACAGATCATAGTCGTATTCTTTAGCCATAATAAAAGAACACTAACACGGAAGACGCTCTCTCAGTAAGCCTAAAGGGTGCTAGATTTGTTATCAGTCACTGAGCCTTCCTACTGATCGATGGATCTACGCCTCAAAATTATTCTCTTGCTGCTGGCTCTATTTGGCCTCGAATTTCAAGCACTAGCTAAAACCTATTCGAGCACAGCCAGATCGGGCAAAACGCAAGCGGTGAACTCGCTCAGAGCAATTGACCCAAATGCTACAGGTGAAGCCAAAGAAGCAATAATTTTACTCCCCGGTCTAAACGGAATCGGGCTCACCGACCAGCTCTATGAATGGAAATATTTTTGGGAAGCATGGCGGCAACAAACCAGCCTAGAGCCAAACTCGACTAAACCATATAGTCTCTTTGTGCTTCGCTATGACGGCTGGATGGAGCTAAATCAAGCGGCAAGTCTATTAGAAACTGGCCTTGAAGAGATTTTGATCGAGCACCCGAACATTGAGCGCTTTAGCTTTGTCGGCTACAGCCAAGGGGGCTTAATTGTTCGTCAGCTGCTAACTAAAAACCCTAAAATCAATTCGCTGACCAGAAAGGTGCTGACAGTGGCCGCTCCACACCATGGAACGCCAGTGCTGACTATTCCCTATCTGAGCAAAGCGATAGCCAAAGAGCCGCCCCCCTTCAACGCCCTTTACATGAGTATCTTGGGCGATCTATCCCGCAAATACAAGTACGCAATCAAAGAACAGGCTTGGGATAACTTTGACGGAGCCTTGGTGGATTATAGTGCTCCCGCAGAAGCTTTAGCGCTCAGTGAGCCCAGTGGCCTCGATCGTTTTATGTTTTACGCTTCGTACAAGAAACCCGTTTACGCTAAAGGAAACCCGATCAAGAGGGGGCTCTTTGTGTTCAGTGAAGATTTACCGAAGTTATTTTTGGAAAGGCACGCTTCTATGCGTCAGCTCAATCGCTGGATTGCCGATCCGATCGAAGAGGGTGAAGATCCGGCTTGGCGTGATTCATGGCGGCTCAACGATGGGGTTGTACCTGTTGCTAGCGCGCTTTGGCTTAAGCAGTGTGAGCCCTCTGAGCTGCGCGACGCTGAGCTTTCTTGTTTATTTCCCAGCAATGATTTTTGTTTGAGGGGAGGTTCTTTGAACCGAGTCTTTTACGGGTTAGATCACCTTGATTGGCGCAGACCGAGGGGTATGGGGGCTTTATATGCTGACAAGCTTCATCCTGAGCTTGATTCTAGGGAGATTTATAGTTGGATGATCTTTGATCTTTTGGCGGAACAAACTAGTGAATCACTTGACCCAAAAGCTAAATACTCGTTATAATTTTTGTTACGCTTGACCCAAGACTGTCAGTGCGCCAAAAGCGCTTAATTTCTGACTGAGGTCTTCCAAAAAAGATAATCTCAAGAAAGTCAAGCTTCCCTAAGGAGCATAAGTGAAAACAAATTGGTAACTAGAGACCAAAAAACCGAAATGATCGAAACACTACGCGAGCAATCCAGTGGTGCTTCTGTCGCTTTGGTGGCCGATTTCAAGGCCATGAAAGTAAAAGACATCACCAAGCTAAGAAAAGAGCTAAAAAGCAACGCCAGATGCACAGTAGCCAAAAACACTTTGGCCATGCAAGCATTTGCCGGAACCGATTTCGCTCATCTGGAAAGCGCTTTGGTCGGACCTAGCCTCATCGTCTTCGGACATGGTGACGCCTCGGAAACGATCAAGCTCTTCTTGAAAGCACGCAAAAAATATGACCCCAAGCTCACCCTAAAAGGTGGAGCGATGATCGGCGAGGCCAAAGCGCTTTCGCCCGAAGACATTGAGGCCATAGGCAAGCTGCCTTCCAGAGAGATGATCCTCGCTCAGATAGCCGGAGCGCTGACGGCCACACCAGCTAGTATCGCTTCCGCCATCAATCAGATCATCGGCTCAATCGGTGAATTGACCGTGAAAGTCGCCGAACAGAAAGCAAACTAATCCCCCCTACAAATAACAGGAAAATAAACCATGACAAAAGTACTAGAAATTCTCGAATCGCTCTCAAGCCTCACCTTGCTAGAAGCAGCCGAATTGAAAAAAATGATCGAAGAAAAGTTCGGAGTGAGCGCCGCCGCCCCGATGATGATGGCCGCTCCAGCCGGTGGTGACGCCGCTGCTGCTCCAGCTGAAAAGACTGCCTTTGATGTCATGCTCAAGGAAGCTGGCCCAAACAAGCTTCAAGTAGTGAAAGCCGTTAAGGATTTGACTGGACTAGGACTGAAAGAAGCCAAAGATCTAGTAGATGGCGCTCCCAAAGCGATCAAAGAAGGAATACCCAAGGCCGAAGCCGAAGAGCTCAAGAAAAAGCTCGAAGAAGTCGGTGCAGTGGTCGATGTAGTCTAGGCTTTAGCTTCATTTCTCATCACAACAAAGAAGCAGTCTTTCTTTCGGGAGAGGCTGTTTTTTTGTTTTAGAGCTTCTTCTTTTAATTCAAGCGGGAGCTTGGGCTACGCAGGCTGGCCTCCATGGAAAAACTCTTAAACTTCAAGTGATCCAAGGATTTTAGCTCACTTAAGGTTACTTGAAATATTAATGATGAGGGGACCTTCGGCCCCCTCAAACTCCCCCTAAATTGAATCATTCCGCGTTTCCTTAAAAATACTCTTTTGCCGCAAGTAAAAAGAGTTTGCTAAAGTATTGTCCATAAGGGGACTTCCTGCAAAGCACAAGTCTAGCGATACGCAGCCCTTCAAACTCCCCCTTGAGTAGTATTAGCTTTTTCTTGAGAAGATTTGACCCAAAATTATTCTCTGTTTTCCGGTAACAAAGGCAAAGCGATCAAGCCCTTAAACCGATAAGCTTTCTTGGTACTGAGATAAGCCCCACTACTTCCTAGCTTTTCCAGACAATCAGCCAGCGTCGCCTGCCAGTCTTCAGGCTTATCGCTCATTGGCAGCAAACTTAGATCGCTCAAACGCTTGTCTGTACTCACCAAGTCTGTTCTTTCCGCAAAAGCTAGTAGTAATAATTCTTGCTTAAGGGTTTCTAGCTCTGAGTCAGGCAATACGAGCTCACTTATTTGCGCTAGCTGATCTGGACCCAAGTCTTTCAATAATAAAGCCAAAATAGTCTTCTGGGAATTATTGATCGGTTGAGCTTTACCGTGAGTGGTTTTGGCTATTGAGTTGTTCTTCCGCTCTGGAAGACGACTTTTCTCTGGACTGAAAGCCAGCATGACAGTAGCTTTGCTGAAATCAAGCACTCTGGCAGTCTCTTCCGCCAAAAGTTCACGTTGAATGGGATCTTGTATATGGCGAAAAGTCTCAGCTAGTCTCCTCAGAGCGCCTTCACGATCCAACCCAAGTACTGAACTGAGCTTGCTAATCAGCGTGCTAGCCGCCTTCGGCAAAGCTTTGAGTAGATTTTCGGCCGCTTCTAGCTCTTCGCGTCTAGCGAGCAAAAAATCATCTATGTCTTTGCAGCCCTCTGGCAAGCTAAGTGCACGCAAGTCCGGAATCACATTGCCACAGATTTTCTCAAAGACCAACAAAGCCGCTTCCATCGCTTTCAGGCCAGCAAGGTCATTGTCGTAACCCAAGACCACCTGACGCTTGGTGTTGCTCTTCAGCAGCAGTCTGGCTTGAGTCTCACTGAGAGCAGTACCGAGACTGGCAACAGCTTGTTTTAGGCCGCTCTGGTGGGCGCTGATCACATCAAAGTAACCTTCGAGCAGCAAGACACTGCCCCGCTCCCGCGCTATCTTGGCGGCCAATACTAGACCAAAGAGATGCTCGCCTTTTCTGTACACAGGCGTTTCTGGCGAGTTTATATATTTGGGTTCTTCGCCAGCTTTTAAGGTCCTAGAGCCAAAGCCGACTACCCGAGATCGTTGATCGAGAATTGGGATCATCAATCTTGCCCGAAAACGATCGCTGATTTCCCCACTTCGATCGTCTTGGAAGAAAAGACCACAGCTAACTATCAAATCTGGTGTGAGTTTCTCCGCAAATTTTTCTTTGATCTGGCGAAAGAGATCGTTGCGGGAGCTACTAGAGTAGCCTAACCCAAAGTCGGCTATAGTCTCTTCGCTCAGCAGTCTCTTTTCTTTCAGGTAGTCCAGTGCTTCCTGACCAGCACTAGGATTGTGGAGGTTTTTCTGAAAATGCAGGCTTGCTTCTTGGTTTATCTCATAGAAGATAGCGAGGGTGTCTTCTTCTTCTCTGGCCTTGGGGTCTTGGTCTGCTAGCTCAAAGCCACAAAATTCGCCCAGTTCTTTGATCGCCTCAATGAAACTGAGATTTCGATAACGCTTGACGAATTCGAGCCCATCGCCACTGGCGCCACAAGAAAAGCATTTGAAGATGCCTTTCTCGGAGCTGATCGACATAGAGGGCTTGGTGTCGGCGTGGAAGGGGCAGATTGCTTTGTAGCTGCTACCTGTTTTGTTGACCTTGATGTATTTGGAGACTATTGCGACTATATCAACAGTCTCTTTAATCGCTTCTATTGCTTGGGTTACTGTAAGCTTCGACATTGATTAGCCCCAAGTGTGAAAAGAGGGACTATTTCTTCAAACGAGCAAGCACCTGAGTGGTGATGTCTTTACCGCCAAATATAGTGGCGCCCTTGGTGATCACAAGAGTCAGACCCTGAGCCTTAGCTTCTTCTTCTACGGCTTTGGTTACTTTGTTTTGCAAGTCGATCTCAAACTTTTCGGAGAGAGCGTCAAATTGTTGTTTCTTGGCCAAAACTAGATCGCGAGCTTGCTTTTGCTTTTCAAGTTTTTGAGCGTCGCTGAGTGCAGAATTTTGCAAATCTTCACGCAATTTCTTTTCCAATTCGCCAGCTAGTTTCTCCAAATCTTCACGAGACTGAGAAATCTTGGTGCGGGCAGTTTGATAATCGGGCAAATCATTGAGTAGCTTTGCTGAATCAACAACAGCAATGCTTTCGGCGGCTTGAGCGCCACTGACAAGACCTACTAGCAAAAAGGCAATGGCAAACTTGGTGAGTGACTTAAACATGTATTTTGGTGGCTCCAAGAGAGAGGAAAGATGAAATTATAACTGATTGCCGGGATTGATGGTAACTCGGCCGCTGAAAAAGCTCCGGTTATCGTTACGAAGCAGCGGAATACCATAGTCGATCCGCAAAGGACCAACTAGCGGAATATTGATCTCCAGACCAATTCCCACACTGGCTAGCACAGATCGCCTGTCATAGAGACCGTTGAGGAAGCTTTCTCCAGCCACTAAACCAAGATCGCTGAAAAGCGCCAACTTGACGTCTTTGAGCGGCGCCTTGGGAATAGTGATAGGCATAGAAAACTCAAAGGTATTGCTGACACTGGTACTACCCACACCCACGTCTGTAAACTGTCTATAACCGCGCACCCCATAAGGACCACCAGCTTTCAAGAGACGGAAACCGGCCGGATCGCCGAGCAAGGATTCGGCGTGAAAGGCGTTCTTGAACATCCAACCATCATCGGTGAGTGACTCATAGCGCCGCAAATCTACGCCAGCACTTGCATAAGAACCAGCAGAACCGACAGAGGGACCGGCAAAGAAAGTATTGCGCCAGCCTGTGCCAGCATCATCGATTTTTCGGTAGACCAGACTGGGCGTGATGTCGAGATAGAAACCGTCTTGGAGCTGATTCCGTCTGAGTCCTTGCGCTTCGGTAAGAGCATTTGCTTGGCTTCTTCCTCTTTCCACCAATGAACGCTGAAGCTGATCTTGAGCGGCTGTACCGGCTGAGATCATATTGTTTGTGCTGCCCAAAAGCCCGACTGTAAAGAACCAATCATCGCGCTTTGGTACGGGCATCCCGAAAGTAACTCCCCCTTTCAGTGTACGTTGAATGGATGAGTCAACCAAAAAACTTCCTTGCTGAAAAGCCGAACTGCTGGCACTAAAAGATTTGTCGCTGTCACCGATGAAAGGATCGGCGTAGCTGACATTGAAACGAAAATCGCCTCGGCGAGCAAATCTACCACCATTATCTCCGTCCAGAGCGGTCAAAAGACCAGTACCGGCTGTAACGTTGGCGCTGAGCGTCTCTCCTTGTCCTCTAAAATGCGGCTCAGTAAAACCAACTTGACCAAAAAAGCCATTTTGCGTTCCTAGACCGGTTCCAAGACTAAGCTGCTTGGTACGTTGTTCTTCGATCTTGAAAGACAATATATGCTTGCTGGGGTCTTCTGGGTTCGGCTTGATTTCGCGGGTGACATCCTTGAAAAAACCAGAACGTTTGAGGCCTTCCATGAACTTAGCGACTTGTTCTTCGTTATAGGGCTTACCTTCGGTGAAATCTTTGGGGGCGATCTTGCGCAAATAGCTCTCTTGGGTTCGTTCATTGCCCTCAAACTGAAGCTCAGAGATTTTTCCTTCGTCCACTGAGACAGTCAGAAAACCATCTGGATCGAAGTGAAGCTCAGTGACGGCCGCCAGCATATAGCCTTTTTCGTGATAGACCTTTTCGATCATATCTACGGCGCTTTTGATTTGCACTGTGCTGCGGGGCAAGCCCACTAGAGGGGTGAGAAATTCTTCGATCTGGGCTTTGTCAAGCACGTCTGTGCCGGAGACGATCAGTCCTGTTACAGGGGCGTTTTCCACTACCTGAATGCGCAAGATCACGCCTTCTTCGCCTTGTGGGATCGGAATAGCGAGCAGTTTGTTTTTATCGAAATAGCCCATCTCATTGAGCGATTTGAGGTCAAATGCTATTTTTCGGCGGCTAAAGCGGGAGCCTTCGCGTGACTTGATGTTTTGCATGATCACCTCAGTTGGGATCATTTGATTGCCGGCTACTTGGATCTCATTTATGGTGATTGCTTTGTCGAAATTCCCGATCGATTTGTTCGGGTCACTGGCTAGCACTTCTTCATCTTTAGCCAACTTTGCGGCTTGTTCGGCTGATATCTCATCTAGCGGTAAAACTGTCCCTTCAGCACGGGAAGGCAGCGCTTGGCTGAAAAGCAAGGCCAATAGAGAGAAGCTGAGTAATGCTTTCATAAATATTATTTGGAATATGCGTTTGGAAACGCTCATTAGATACAGACAATATATTAGTCTATTTGGTGCCTGCTTTCGGTGACAAATATTTGCTTTTTGTTAGCTCTGACCATTCACGGCAAAAACTGAGCTATGCTAAAAAACTTGACTAAACCCAACAAGAGGAAATAACTCATGAAAAACAAAACTTATCTAGCCTTACTTTTGCCTTTGCTCGCCGCGCCAGCCCTAGCCGGTATGCAAAATCCTTTCACCAATAAAGGCAAACCAGCCGAAGTGATCAACCGCACACCGGAAGAATCTGCCCAGAAGCTGATGGAAACAAATGATTTCAACAAAGACGGAAAGCTTTCAACAAGTGAAGTCAATTTTTCTTTCCGCGTCCGCCGCTTCAATCGCGTTGACAAAAACAAAGACGGAATGATTGACAATGAAGAGCTGATCGAATCTTTTGAGAGCACCAAGAGATACCAAGAGCAAGCTTCCGCAAAGGCTGACAAAGACATGCAAGCTGAGCCTTCCAACTAGGAAATTTTTTAGCGAATAGCAAAACTGCCCTCGGCTTGATTCAGGCTTGAGGGCTTTTTTCTTGATTAAAATCTTCTAAAATAATATTAAGTGTCTCAAACTCAAAAAACCTCTCTCGATAGCCGCACCCTCAAATATATCTGGAGCAAAGTAAAGCTCTACCGCCGCGATCTGAGCATAGGAGTAGTGCTTCTAGTCCTCACCAACGCCCTAGGAACATATCTGGCTTGGGCAATGAAAGACATAGTAGAAGGAATCAGCAAAGGGCAACTAGAGCCAGTCTGGAAGAATATAATAATTGTCCTATTGGCCACCATCATCATGGCCTTCATTAGAACTAGCTCGAGAGTAGTGCTCTTTGGCATCGGACGCCGAGTGGAGATAGACGAGAAACGTGACTTTTTCACGCACCTACTGGCCCTCGATTTGACCTTCTTTTCCGCTCATCGCACCGGCGATTTGATCTCAAGATCCACCAACGACATTCAAGCGCTGCGCCAGATGCTCGGATTTGGGCTCTTAAATCTGATCAATCTTGTCTGGGTCTACACGCTCACCATCCCGCTCATGCTCAGCCTCTCTTGGCAGCTTACAGTGCTGGTTTTGCTCGGGTATCTGCCTATTCTCTTTTTGGTCAAAACGCTCTCTGGTCGATTGGAAAAATACCAAAAAATCGCCCAAGAAACTCTCGGTGAGCTCAGTTCATTCATCGAAGAAGATCTAAATGGCATTCAGGTGATCAAATCCTATGCTCAGGAATGGCGCGAAAAACAAATATTTCTCCGCCTAAACGACCTCTACCGTGAAGTCTCCACAAAGTTATCGCAGTGGCGCAGTCTGATCTGGCCGTTGATGGAGCTAGCCGAGGGGATCAGTTATTTCATTTTGGTCTATTATGCCTCTCAGCAAGCGCTAAACATCGGGACAATTGCTTCATTTTTGATTTGTCTCGAACGTCTGGTCTTTCCGATGGCGATCACGGGCTGGCTGGTCACCATCTTCCAGCGCGGCTCAGTCAGTATCAAACGCCTTGATCTGGTCTATGAAGCTAAACCTAGCCCAGCTCTGGCCGGTGGCACTGAAAGCATTGATTTCAGAGAGCCCAGCCTAGAAGCGAAAAAGCTGAATGTGACCTACAATGCTGGCAACGATCTAGTATTGCAAGATCTGAACTTCAAGCTACCCAAAAGGGGCTTTGTGGGAATAGTAGGCCGGATCGCCTCGGGCAAATCCACTCTAGCCAAAAGCATCTTGAGGCTACTGGAAGCGGAATCAGGCGAACTGCTTTTAGGGGGCAAGAACGTTTTGAGCTTGGCTGAAGAGCCACTGAGGCGAGCTTTGGCTTATGTCCCACAAGAGCCTTTTTTGTTTAACCGCACTGTCGGCGAGAATGTCTCATTTGGGCGCGGTTTTAGCCAAGAAGAAATCGAGAGAGTCTGCACTCTCTGCCAGATCCATCCCGAAATCGAGCATCTGAACCACGGCTACGCTACGCCGGTAGGCGAAAGAGGTGTCAGCCTCTCTGGCGGCCAAGGCCAACGGCTCACTCTCGCCAGAGCGCTGATCGGTCAGCCCAGCTTGCTTGTGCTGGATGATGCCCTGTCGAGCATAGACAACCAAGTGGCTTTAGAAATTTTGGATGGTTTACGCGAAGAGATGAAAGGGGGCTTGTTGATTTTGGCTACACATAGACTAGAAGCGCTTCGCCAAGCAGATCAGATCTTGGTGCTCAAGGCTGGCCAACTAGTCGCTTGTGGCAAGCACAGTGAGCTCTTGGAGAGTTCGGGGGATTATCGGCGTCTAGCCAAAGAAGAAATGTTCTATAATGCTGGCTCGTGAGCACTATATTCGAGCAAGTACTAGCTGGCAAAATTCCCTGCAAGCCTGTTTATGAAGACGACTGGGTGCTAGTCATTGAAGACATTCTTCCCGTTGCGCCGGTGCATTTGCTTTTTTTGCCGAAGACCAAGGCGATCAGCGCTCTCGATCTGACTGCTGAGAGCATGGGCAAAATACTGGAAGCCGTTCAGCTTGTCGCTAGACAACTGAATCTAACCGAAAAAGGCTTTCGCCTAGTGACCAATGTCGGCTCCGATGGCGGGCAAACAGTGCCCTATTTTCATTTGCACCTACTGGCTGGCCGCCCACTGAGCTGGCCACCGGGATGAAGTTTAGTTTGCGCGAAAAAATAGCTCTATTTTTAGCCCAAATCGCATTGCGTATGCTCGGGGAAGAGAGCTCGAGTGCGGCCGGTCTTTTGGCTAGCAAGCTGGCTCCTAGTCTTTTTGCTAGTTTGCTCGATGCTTACGATGATGGGCCGATCATAGTGACAGGTACAAATGGCAAATCGACTACCAGTGGCTTGCTGGCGCATATACTGGAAAGTAACGGATCTTCTCTCGCTCACAACAAACTTGGCGCAAACCTGCTCAGTGGGCTCTTGACGACCTTGATTCGATCGCAAGGAAAAGCAACTAGCACCCTGCTTGAAGTCGACGAAGCGACACTGAGGCAGGTTACCCGCGCCCGAGCGGCTAGCATTATTTTAGTCACCAACTTTTTTCGGGATCAACTAGACCGCTTTGGGGAAATAAACAACACAGTGGATCTCGTTCAGGCTGGTATAGAGGCTGGACTGAGTGGCACATTGATTTTAAACATCGACGATCCCTATGTCGCTAGGCTGAAAGCCCCTAAGCTATTTACTTATAGCCTTGAGCCGCGCCTAGATCAAGCTAACCAAAGCCTTGACGCCGTCTCTGAGCTGGGCTACTGCGCACTTTGTGGCTCTGAGCTGGTCTATGCTCGCCGTTGGTTAGGACAGCTCGGTGACTACAAATGCCCTGCCTGCTCTTTCACCAAGGCTGAACCGGATTTGCTCGGCAGATTTGATGGCTCTCAGCTAGAGCTTGTCTTTGGGGGCAAATCATTTAGCTTGCCGCTCGCTCTGCCCGGTCTCTTCAACGCTTACAACCAACTGGCCGCTTGCGCGGGCGCTTTGGCCTTAGGTCTTTCTCTTGAATCTCTCAAGGCAGTTCAAACCTACAAACCACTCTTTGGACGCTCTGAGCTGGTGCGCTATCTGGGGCGAGAGCTCAGACTTTGCCTGATCAAAAACCCGATCGGAGCAAGCGAAACGCTCAAAATGGTCTCTAATGACCCACGCGCACGCTTTTTGGTGATAGTCAACGACAACTATGCAGATGGGCGTGATGTCTCATGGCTGTGGGACGCTGATTTTGAGCAGACCAGCCAACTTGCAGGCTCAGTGCTAGCAGCTGGATCACGGGGAGCAGATCTGGCTATTCGGCTCGATTATGCTGGCCATAAAAACATTCAGCTCTTTCGGGACTATAAGCAAGCCCTGAGAGCTTTAGTCGAGGAAAGTGATCCGAGTGAAAATCTGTATGTGCTGCCTACTTATACGGCTCTACTAGCTCTCAGAAAGTCTTGGGAATTTTAACCCTGTAGCTGAGCGAGAAAAGAAAGCACCATAACAACAAAAACAATCTGAAAAATAATCGTAAAAGGCCTAAACAAATACCTCAAAGCCAAAGAAAAAGTCTGAAAAGAACCCAAGCCCCAAGCCGAACCAGTAGCCCAAAAAGAAAGACAAATAGTCCACAGCAGTAAAAGTGTCTTGAAAAAGCTGAAATCCAATGGCTCGCCAGCCCAAAAATCAAAAGCAGCGAGCAGAACCAAAGGAGCCTGAGCTAAACCCAAAAACACGATGAACCTTGAGACCCGACGATCAAAGCTCTCAGCCGCCTGAGCTAATCTCTGCGAGCCAAAAACCCAAGCCGAAAAAGAGATACTGGAAACCCAAGCAGCGAGCAAAAACAAATAAAAGAAAGCCGCCCCCAAATCATGAGTGCTAGCAAAGATACTGACAGCCCCCAAAAAGACACTAGCAAATGCCGCTAGCTGCAGTGAAGGAGCCTGAGAAGCAAAGCTGACAAGAATCAACTCCTTCGCTTGGGCAGGAGAGAAGAGCACCCTATAAAATAAACTGGGAAAAGATAAATTCTCGCCTTTTAGGCTCGGTTCAAGCTCTGTAGCCAAATGATCCATAATCCTCTCATTCTAGCCGGTAAACGAGACTCAGATCCACTAAAGAAAGCCTATGCTCTCGCCAACAAAGCACTGCTGCCTGTCGGTGGCAAGCTGGCCATCATGCACGTGATCTCTGCCCTGCAAGAAGCTGGCCTAGTAGGCAAAGTGAGCGTTAGTCTCAGAGCTGAAGACCTTAGTAGCTTTCAAACCAAGCTCGCCTGCGATCTAGAATACCTTCTGGTCAGTCCCTCTAGTAGCCCCGCTCAGGCTGTGCTCCAACATGCTCAGGCAAACCCAAGCCCTTTTTTGGTAGTCTCTTGTGACGCTGTGCTTTTGCGGGCAAAAAACATACAAGATTTTTTGGGGCAAGTCAAACTAAATCCCCGCTCAGAGCTTTATCTAGGAGTAGCAAACATGCGTTACGCGCCCAGTGAAATTCGTGACAAGAGGACTTTACATAAGCTAAACTCTGAGCTTTGGATCACTGGCGCCAATCTTTTTTATTGGGCGGCTAGTCTAGAAAGCAGCCAAGCTTTTTTGGGTTGTACAGATCAGTTTGATCGAATTCGAAAATATCCTTTGCTGATTGCTTTGTATTTGGCTTTGCGGCGGCCTTTGTTTCTCCTGAAATTGCTTTGGGGAAATGTTTCTTTGTTGGAGACTGAAGAGATCATTTCTTTGGCGCTTGGTCTAAAGACTAGTTTGATTGTTTTGGAAGATTATGAGAGTGGGATCGATGTGGACAAGCAGGCTGATCTTGATTTAGCGCTTAGGGTTTTGGCTAGTCGAGAGTTGAGGTGATTTTAGGGGTCTATATTCACAACCTCTAGAAACAGTTTAGAACCACAAAAAGTCACTTGAGCAAGATCTCAATGAGTTGAGTCGATTAGGAGAATAGCAAAGAAGGTGCTAATAGGTGTATCATCTCGGTAGTTGAGGGCAAAACCAAAAAAACCAAGATGAGAATTTTTGACACTATCATCGGAAGCGTCGTTTGTCCTGTCTTAGACGCAAAATATTATATCAGTGAAAAAATTTCAGAGCTCCCCGGAGTGAATAGATTAAGAGACTATCTTGATACAAGACGACAGGAAGCTTTAGAAAGAGCTCTTTATCATCCTAGAGAAATCTATACTCCAGTTCAAAAGGGTGCTGAAACTGACAAAGCCAAGTCCCGGAAGGTCTGGGTAGAAGATATCTTGGGTTTCGGATATTGGAAAACAATTCCTAAAGTTACCGATCAAGAGATTAAATAAGAGAATAACCAAATCAACGATCGAAGAAAAGATAAAACTGATCTCACTCATAACTGACACCGAGTTCTTTTTTGTGGATCGGCTACCCTTTCTATCTTGCCCACCACCCCTGTTTTTGAGAAGTAAGTTTGTCAGTTAGAAACAGTTTTAAAAAACATCATCAACGAAGAGGAAACAGTACAAAAACCACAATTAAGCAAGTTAAACTATTAATGATGCCTTTAGATATTCAGAAGCTTTAACCTTCGGTCTTTCAGTAAACTGACCCCCTAAGTTGCCAAAACGAGAAGAGTATTGGCTGTTGATGTCATTTGCATTTGAGTTGATATACTCTTCAGTTGCTGGAAATTGCTTTTGTTGATTGCTTTGTATTTGGTAACAGAAAAAAATAAAAATATTATGAAAATCAATAAATCCACTGTAAATAGCATCCAAAAAAAAGATACTATAGATCCCTCAGTTGCTTTTTTATAGTCCATTTGAAAACTGAGGTCATTTATAGATTTGTCTTGAATAAACCGATCAATAGTGGCTTTAAGTTGCATTGGTCTTTCTGTATCAGACATTCCTGCATTTGGAGTTATGGAATATGATTCACTATTATTAAAAATTAATGAAATGTGGTTCATAAAACGACCAGCAGAGCGTTTCCCTCCCTTCATGTAGTATCTATCAAGATGAGTATCTTTAATAGAATTCACAGGAAATTCTTTTTGAATTGACTTTTCTAAACCAATTTTGTCAACAATGCCCCTGTCGATTGAATGCACACATAAATTGGTTTTTCTTGAGCATTTAAGAGTGTTTTCAAAATACCCTCCTGATAATAGTATTCCAGAAGTAAATAGAAAAACTATTAGAGGCACTGCAATTATTAGTATTATTACAATTCTTCTGTTTTCATTCAAACTGTCAGGCGAAGCATTTGGTACGGAATTCATATCTGCAAGAATGTAAAAAAATATTTCTATTCTATATTTCCCACTAACAAGAAGTTAAAAGTTAGGGATTTCATCGGAGCCCCCGAACAGTCCTAGCAAAATACTCTCCCCGCTCCTCAAAGTTCCTAAACTGATCGAAACTAGCACAAGCCGGCGACAATAAAACTAAATCACCCTCAAGCCCCAAGCTGATCTGGAGCGCCTCAGCAAGATTCTCGCAACGATGGAAACCAGCCGCAAGCTCGATCTGACCTAACTCACCCTCAAAGCGTGCCGCCGCTTCCCCGTAAAAGATCGCCGCATGGGCAGAAGAAGCCACCACAGAAGCCAAACTACTGAGACTAGTCAGCTTGTCACGGCCACCAGCCAGCCAAATGATTTTCTTACCGGGGAATGCACTGAGCGCAACCTCTGCCGATTCAGGATTTGTGGCTTTGGAGTCGTTATAGAAGAGTTTTCCGGCATATTCGCCCACTAGCTCTAGCCGATGCGCTAAGCCCGCAAACTCTCGCAAAGTAACGCGTACTTTTTCTAGCGATACGCCCTTCAAGAGGGCAATAGAAAGCGCAAACAGCGCGTTTTCGAGATTGTGCTGACCGGGCAAAGCGATCTCCCCCCGCCAACAAACAACAAGGCTCTCACCGGCTTGCCGAAAGTGAATCCGGTGTCTTTGGTCGATCCAAGCGCAATTTTCCTCCAGTGGCGCTTCCAGCAGCGCTTGTTTGTAGATGGTGAAGATTTTTGCTTTACTGATCGCTCTGAGAGGCATAAAGATCTCTTCTGCTGGCAATACTAGCCAGTCACTGGGCTCTTGCAGAGCAGTTATTTTGAATTTTGCGGCACAATACTGCTCCCAACTGCCATGCCAGCCTATATGATCGGCGCCAATATTTAAAATCGCTGCAATATGTGGTCTCAGTGCTAGTCCGTGGGCGAGCTGAAAAGAACTGATTTCAACAATGGGGCTGAAGGCCTCGCCCTCCTCGCAAGCCAAAAGCGCCTCACAGACAGGCAACCCAATGTTTCCACAAGGCATTTCGTCTGTCATCGCCGCAAGTAAAGCGGTAGTGGTCGACTTGCCGTTTGTGCCGGTGATCGCTACATAGCTTTTTGCTTGCCTGAGCGCTAGTTCCAGTTCAGTCAAAACTGGCAAACCGATGGCGCGAGCGTTTAGAAGCAGAGGGTGATCGAGACTCAAACCAGGGCTTACTATTAAACCGTCCGCTTCCAGACAGGTTTGGCTGTTTTGGGGTAATAATTCGAAGCTAAAACGTGGCTCGCTGGCTTCTAGCTCTAGGAGCTTAGCTTTGTTGTTTGGGTCTTGATCGCTGACAAAGACTTTATAGTGAGATTTGGAAAGGATTAACTTTGTTGCCGCTTGGCCGCTCAAGCCAAAGCCCAGCACTGCTAGCGTGAGAGTATTTTTTGTAGGGAAACAGAGCGAAAGGTCATTAAAAAACATGGCAAATTTGGATCAACGCCTTAGCTTGGGCATAAATATTTTGTCACGACTAGGTAACTCAATGGCAGCTAAGTCTAATTTTGGTGAGATCGAAGAGGAATTGAAACTACTAGAGCCTGAGCTCATTGAGGAGTTAGAGACCATTGAGGTGGAAACTTCTCATCTCGATGATTCAGTTCAGATGTATCTGAAAACAATCGGGCGGATCAAGGTACTCACAGCCGATGAAGAGTTGCGCACAGCCAAAGAGACCAAGTCAGAAAATCCATTGGTGGCAAAAAGTGCCATCAACAAGCTGGTAAACGCCAATCTGCGCCTCGTTGTTTCTGTGGCAAAGCGCTTCAATCACACTCGCGAAGTGCCATTGCTCGATTTGATTCAAGAAGGGAACACGGGCTTGATGCGGGCAGCCGAAAAGTTTGACTTTAAGCTCGGCTTTCGTTTCTCTACTTACGCTACGTGGTGGATCAAGCAAGCTGTCAAAAAATCAGTTCGGGAAAAGAAACGCCCAATCAAAATCCCCGCTCATATCACCGAGCAGATAGTGCGAATGAACAGAGCCGTCGAAAAACTCACCTCAGACCTTGGCCGTCCTCCCAGTGAAGCGGAGATAGCCACAGTGATCGACTTGCCCAGACAAGAGCTAGAGCTCTACAAAGAGATAGACGGTGAGCTCGCTTCGCTCGAAAGCCCGCTTGGCTCTGAGGGAGAGGGCTTTCTCTCAGATCTGATCTCTGACCCGAATCTAGCTCCTCTAGAGGAGAATCTTCAGCGAAAAATATTGCGCCAGCAGCTTTTAGAAGTTTTAGCTCAGCTTCCCGTTGAAGAACAGAACATTTTGACTATGCTCTATGGTCTAAACGATGGTGAGATATCTTTCAGCATCAGTCAGGTAGCCAAAAACTGCAATATCACCAATGACAGGGTAAGGCGTTTGGAGTTTATGGCATTGCGCAAGGTGAAGGCTATGCTGGGCAGTGATGGGGCTAAGTATTTTCAGGTCTAACAAAGCTAAGCCTTGACCTAAACATGAGAGAAACATTGATTTGGTTCTTTGGGATGTTTTTTGTCTTTTTTTGAGCTCAGGGGCGCTTGGGTACGAATTCCTTTAACCGGAATATTAAGTGGGGTTTGGGGGCTGCGTAGCAATAGTGCCTCAGTTGTGAGCCAGAACCTTCCCCCAAAGCTCCGAGGGCTACCCCCAAAGTACTAGTCTCAAAGGTTTAGATCCCCACTCTTTTAGCCGATACCTTACTCATACAAGTGAGGTAGAAGAAGATGAACAGCAAAGCAAAATTATTCTGCAACCTAAGTCTAGTGCTTCTAATATCAAGCCAAGCTATGACAGCCCAAGCCTGCTGGAGAAGCCGCGTGAGCGGAGTGAAAAACTTCTTCGTCGATAAAGTCGAACTACTCCAAGAAAAAGTGGAAGCTGGACGCGATCCAGTGGTCTACACTCCCAGAGAATTGAGCCCAAGCTATCAGACTGCTAGCAGAGCTCAGATCCCCGCCCCAAGGACAAACGCTAATATTGTGGTCAGTGACAATAATAGAAGCACCTTGAACTTAGCTAACTCCACCAATTCAAACTCCAATAACAAGAAAGTGATCGGCCAATGGGCTAAACCGAACTCAACCAGTAACGAAGACTGGAACGAGATACTGGCCTCAGTGAAAAGAACCAGTCGCGAAACCGGTATCCCAGAACAACTGATCATGTCTTTGATCCAAACCGAATCAGCCTTCAATCCACGCGCCATCAGTCGCTCTGGAGCAATAGGACTAACTCAGCTGATGCCCGAAACAGCAGCACACGAATGCGGCCTTCAAGCCAGCGAATTGTTTGAGATCGACAAGAACATCAGCTGCGGGATAGGCTACCTAGACAAGCAATTTAGATACTTCAAAAAGATCGATCTAGCGGTAGCCGCTTATCACGCTGGACCGGGAACAGTGCGTCGCGCGATCTCATCCAATGGCAGCGATGATATAAATGTAATAGCAAGCTCGCTGAAGCCAGAAACAGAAGGCTATGTTCGCTCTATTTTAGGGCGCATCAACTATGGAAGGGATTTCATTTAACAGACTAGATCAGGCGATCAAATTTTCGGCTCTGGCTCATCGAGGCCAAAAGCGGAAAGGCACTGATCTTCCTTATCATACTCACCCTTTTGCTGTTGCTTTATTGATTTTGATTTCGGGTGGCAGTGAAGATCAGGTTATTGCTGGATTGCTTCACGATTTGGTCGAAGACACTGCTGTGACGGCCTTTGAGATCAGAGCTATCTTTGGGGAGAAAGTGGAGGAGTTAGTTTTGGCTTGCTCAGAGGATTTAGAGAAAGAGGATTGGGGGGAGAGAAAGCAGGCTACTCTCGATTATTTGTTGACGGCTAGTAGCGAGGTGAAGCTGGTTGCTTGCGCTGATAAGCTTCATAATTTGCGCAGTATCAGTGGGGATTATGCTGAAATAGGTGAGCTTGTTTGGGATCGTTTCAAGCGGGGGCGGGTTGAGCAGGCTTGGTATTATCGGAGTCTAGCGAATATTTTGTGTCCTGATTTAGGGTGCGAGGCTCAGGGGGGAATTTATCGGACTTTTCGTGAGGAGACTGAATTTTTCTTTGGTCGCTTGGGTTTGTAGAAGCATGAGAACCACCAAATAGAAGGAAAGTTTCTGAACCCACTTGAGGTTACTTGAAATATTTATTATGAGGGGCGTTGCCCCTCAAACTCCCCTCTTCAGAAAATGCTAAATAGCTTAAAAACCGTAAGTAAGCCTAAATAAGGAAGCTTATTTTCTTGAGGAAAAAATATCGGCAGCTAGTTGCTGCACTCACGCTACGCGATCGCCCTCATACTCCCCTCTTTAGAAAGTGCTGAATAGCTCAAAACCGCAAGTGAGCCTAAATAGGGAAGCTTACTTCCTTGAGGGCGTTGCCCCTCAAACTTCCCTCTTCAGAAAACGCTAAGTAGCTCAAAAACCGTAAGTGAGCCTTAATAAGGAAGCTTATTTTCTTGAGGAAAAAATATCGGCAGCTAGTTGCTGCACTCACGCTACGCGATCGCCCTCATACTCCCCTCTTTAGAAAGTGCTGAATAGCTCAAAACCGCAAGTGAGCCTAAAACGATTCTCTTGTTAGTTAAGCAGCCTTAGCAGGATCTAATTGAATAGCCGGTCCCATAGTAGTAGAAATATAAACCGACACAAAATAAACACCCTTAGCGCCACTAGGCTTGATCCGCTGCAAAGTGGAAACGGCCTCTCTAATGTTCTTCTCCAGATCAGCATTGGAGAAAGAAGCTTTACCCACAGGCAACTGAACCACAGCTCCATCTTTTTCCGCTCTGAAAGAAACCTGCTGGCCAAGCTTGATGCTACGCACAGCCTCAAAGATATTGGCGGTAACGGTACCATCTTTCGGGTTAGGCATCAGCCCTTTAGGTCCCAAAATTCTACCTAGCTTACCCATCTCTTTCATCATGTCAGGCGTAGCGAGCAGTTTGTCGAAGTCTATTTGGCCTGCTTCGATCTCTTTGATGAAGTCTTGTGCACCGACTTTGTCTGCTCCGGCTTCGGTGGCTGCTTTGGCTTGGTCACCTTGGGCTATTACAGCTACTGTCACCTTCTTGCCTGTTCCGGCGGGTAGGTTCACAGTGCTACGAACTTGCTGGTCGGCTTGCTTGGTGTCAATCCCTAGCTTGACCGAGAGTTCAACTGTTTCATCGAAGGTAGCTTTTTGAGCGCTTTTGAGCAGCTCTAGCGCTTTGTCAACGGTGAGTTTTTTGCCTTCTGTGCCTTGAAGGAGCTTGAGATTGGCTTGCTTTTTCTTGGAGTTTTTGTTGTGTGACATGATTTTTACCTAATTTTTAAAATAGACTTCCGATTATCCTTCGATGGTAATCCCCATGCTCTTAGCGCTACCGGCGATGATCTTGACTGCTTCGTCAATCTCTTCAGTGTTGAGGTCTGGCAGTTTGCGCTTGGCTATCTTTAGCAGCTGTTCGGCGTTGAGCTTGCCTACTTTTACTTGGTTTGGCTTAGCTGAGCCGAGCTTTAGGCCTAACTCTTCTTTGATCAAGACAGTCGCTGGTGGCTGCTTGACAATGAAGCTAAAGGATCTGTCTTTTGTGTTTACGGTGATGACGACCGGTAAGACTAGACCAGGCTTTTCGTCTTTGGTATATTCGTTATATTTTTTGCAAAAATCCATGATATTGACGCCAGCTTGACCGAGAGCAGGGCCAATAGGAGGAGCTGGATTAGCTTGCCCGGCTGGAATTTGCAGCTTTATGAACTTAAAATCTGGCTGAGGAAGTCCTGAGCCTTTTGCGCCTTTACCTTTTGACATAATTAAAAAATAAACAGAGTGAAGATTATAGCAAACTTACTCGGTTTCTTTACTACAGGTGAAACTCTCAGATAAAAAAAGACTCCTGGGGAGGGATTTGAACCCCCGACCAAGCGATTAACAGTCGCCCGCTCTACCACTGAGCTACCCAGGAATGAGTTTATGAGAATTGCAAATTATAGCAACAGTTTTTTCAGTGAAGCAAGTCGATCTTCCCCGAATAAACCTCCACCTCCCTCAAAGCCTGCTCCCCTTCATTGTCCACAAAAACCAACTCAACTGATACCGGTGGCTGCACTAGCAGCTTTTCAGAGGGCAAAGGCAAACTCGCCTCAAAGATTTGACTAGCAGGAGCGGTGGCCTCCGGAAAAGCCAAAATAGTGGCTATATTCGCCGACTCATAGATCACAGAACCCTGCTCGTCATAAAATTTAATTCCAACGTCTCTTCTGAGATGCTTGTTTCCGAGATTTTTGTAGGCGAAAGAATAGACGATGTTTTGGCCTTCTACTTGCGCCTTCAGCTCTGAGAGACGTAAATCCGAATGAAAGTCGCTGGGCTTGCCTATTCTAAGATAAGTACCAGCATTGATCGCTTTATTTATGATCAGACCGTAAGAGACCTTCCCTTCGGCTGAACCGGGCCCTTCGAGGATCTTTCGGTCAGCACCGATTTCAGTGATATTCAAGAGCAGATTGTATTCCTTGCCGCTCTCGATGATGCTAGTCGGTATATTAGCTCCAAGACGTACGACCTTGCGCTGCTGAGCAGGCAAAGTGAACTGTTTTGGGGTGATTTTCAAATAATCTCCCAGTTTTTTCTCTGGAGCGACCATCACCGGTTCTCCGCCCTCTGGAAGCTCTTCACCTTCCACTTGAATGTTGCCGTCAGGCCCAAAATGCCAAGTCAAAACGTCGAGCTGCAAACGTATTGGTTTGTCAGTCGGATTCAAAACATTGATAGACCCAAAGCCCTTACCAGAAGGGGCATAGATCAGCACATAGAGCGGATTATAGAGAATATCGGCTCTGACAGGCACTAGTGGAGCCAGTAAAAGCAAAGTGATAGCGGAAAAAAGCAGTTTATAGTTCATGGATAGGCCGAATATATCACAGGTGACTTTCCAACACACCTTGCAAGCCGGAGCGATCTAAAATGAATCATTGATGAAAGATTTGCAAGCAAGACAAGCAGAAATAAACGAACTCTGTGGCTTTTCGGCAACCCTGCCGGCCCTAGGTCTAGGAGCAGCAGCCGAAGTAGGCGAACTAGCAGACTACCTAGCCAAACTGAGCGGCCTAAAAAAACCAAAACCCGGCGACGATCTAAACGATCTGAAAGGCAAGATCGCCTCTGAATGCGCTGATGTGTTGGTCTATCTGCTCCAGATCGCCAATCAGCTCGATTTTGATTTGGCCGCCGTCTATGAGCGCAAATGCCTCAAGCTACTAGAAAGACATGTCCCCAAAGGAGCAAGCTCGCCTTGAGCCAAAAAACAGTCTATTTAGCAGGCAAAGACATAGCCTATGCCAAGGAAGAATCCTGGCGCAGCTACAGCTTTCAGTTTTGCCTAAAGCAAGGCTTGCAGATAGTCAATCCACTTGCCCTAGCTAAGAGCAAACTGAATACAGGTTCTAGGGCTTATTACGCTGACAGTCGCTCTAGACATGAAGTAGAAGAGGTCTTCAACGCCATAGATAGAAGTGATCTCTTGCTCGCCAATCTGCATGAAGCCGATGAGAGCGCTTGGGTGCCCTTGATCTATGCCAGAAACAAAGGCAAACCGACTGTAGTTTGGGGGGCTTTTCCGCTCAGCCCTTGGCTTGCCTCTTATGTGAATGCTTCTTTCAATGATCTGCAAGAAGCGCTCGAGTATTTGGTGCTGGTCAGCCAAGATGAAGACAAGAGTGCTGTTGATTGGTCTTTGCAGTTTGAGAGTGGTTTGCGGGAGAACTCTGAGCGTTTTCCTTATGAAGGGCAGGTTGATTTTCAGTATTTTTCCGGTGAGGCCAGTAGTCCTTATTTGCTGCTTGCACCTCACGCTACCAGTTATTGGAGCTTTGGCTCTCTCAAGCCAGCCGAGAGTTTCACGGGGGCTGTTGCAGCGGCTTGCAGTCGACTTACTGGGGCGCATGCGCTTGTTCCTTCATATTGTCGGGCTGAAGACACCATTTATAACTATGCAAGTCTGAAGCATATTCACGATCCGCTTTTGGAGACTATTTTTCGGCAAAAGAAGATACATGGTCTTGAGCTTTTAGTTTTGGTTCGGGGCAGTACTTGGGATGAGCCGAGGGGCATTTCGGCCAGTATGCTGGCTGGATTGGAAGATAATTCTCGTTTGCAGGGGGTTCTATCACGGCTCAAAGAAGAAGGTGAGCGGAGGCAGATTGCTGTGAGGACTTTGGAGCTTGAGGGAGATCAAGAGGGGTTGGGGGTGTTGGCTGAGGCTTTACAGATTCCTATTTTGACGCTTAGCGTTCACAAGTCATTGCTTGTGCCTAGTATGCAGAGGGCGCATTATTTCAATTTGATTTCACTTTTGGATACTGTATTTAGCTGAGTTTTTTCTTGCTGTAGGTTAGGAAGATCTTTTCTATGGGGGACTTTGTCCCCCAAACCCCCTTGAATCATGAAGAGAAAGATAAAAGTTTGGCTCAAGGGGGGAATTTGAGTGCGCTATAAATACTCAGCTCTGACCTAAAATACCCCTCATCTTCTCAGTCAAATTCACTCCCTCTCCCCGAAAATAAGCCCCCACGACAGGCCTCTCCTTGCTTAAATCTCGCTCAACCTTCGGCTCCTGAATCTCAAAACGGTCAGGGGCAGGAGCAGGAGCAATAGATAAATCTTGAGCCACGTCAAACTCACCAGCAAGCGTCCGCTGAAACAAATTCACCCGATCAACACCCTCAAAATAATAATTGAGAATTTCATCAATAACCTGATCGGGATCTTCAGCCCTCGAAATAGGCCTAGAGGGATTCTGGAAGGATTTCTCGATCTCTTGCGCCAAATAAGCCGCCCACACAGAAGGCAAATGCTCAGTCTCCAAAAAATGACAAGCACTAACCTGCTCAGCTACCCACAAACGCTGCACCTCGCCAATGCTACTTGGCCCCTCAGAAGAACCAGCCTGCTCAAGCACAGCGCTAAAAACCCCAAAAGCCTCAACCATAGAAGCCAAACTAGCTTGCCGCCAAGCTTCAGCCCGCAAAGCGGGGTCTATTCGTTCTAGTCCACGATCGTCTTGAGAGATCATTGCAGCTCCAGTATTTGCTTAGTGGCACTCGTGCCAAGGCGAGTTGCTCCCGCTTCGATCATCTTGAGCGCTTGTTCTTTTGTCTTTATGCCCCCGCTCGCCTTTATTCCCACCTCTGGATAGTCTGACAGCGTATTTCTGAGCAACGTAATATCTTCAACACTCGTCGGTCTAGTATTGATGATGCCAGTGGAGGTTTTGACCATAGAAACGCCCACCTGCGCGCACACTAGTGCAGCTTCTGCCACTTGTTCTGGACTAAAGAGTGAAACTTCAATGATCGCCTTAGTGCGGGCACGATTGCCGGCCAGCTGCAGGATAGCCTTCAGCTCTTTGTAAAGATTTGGCCAGTCTTCTTGCACCACCAAGCTCAAAGGCAAAACAAAATCAAGCTCCTCACAACCATCGATCACCAATTGCTCGGCCATCTTCAAACGAATGGCCTGATCACAAGCCCCAAAGGGAAAATCAAGGACGCTCGCCAAACTAACAGCGCTTCCTTCTAGATAAGACCGAGCATGAGTGACCCACTTGGGCTGAATGCAAACGGCCTTGCAACCCCAAGCGATAGCCTCCAAACACAAGACCTCAACCTCTCTATCAGTGGCCAGAGGGGCAAGCAGAGTGTGATCGATATATCCGGCTAGATTTAGCTGATCGCTGAGATGCTCACTCATCGCCTACTATGTGCAGCTTGAGCAGATTTGTTTTACCGGAGAGCCTAGCTGGAGAACCTGTCGTGATCACGATATTGTCCCCTTTAGCAAAGTAACCCTTCTCGACCAACTGATGGTCTACAAGCCTCACTATGTCATCAAGATTTTGAATATCGTCTTCAACTGGCTGATAGACGGGCAAGACACCCCACAACAGTGACATCCTATGCAGCGCTTTAGAATTTGGAGAGAGGGCGATGATCGGGCAACTACTGCGATTCTTGGAGAGCTTTGCGGCCATATTTCCGGTGGTGGTGAAGACTAGCAGAGCTTTAGATCTAGTCTCCTTAGCCGCCAAACAAGCCAAAGAACTGATTGCCGCAGGCAAATAGGCGGGCTTTTCTAATCGAGCGTACTTTTCTTCGAGCGAACGGATCACATCTTGATCGCTATCGGCTAGATCCGAACTCTTTTGACGGGGGAAACCGATTACAGCTTCCACTTCCTCGATTATCTTAGACATGATAGTGACTGACTCGATCGGGAAATCGCCGGCAGCCGTTTCGCCAGAAAGCATCACAGCGTCGGCGTCATCGAAGATCGCATTGGCTACGTCTGAGGTCTCAGCTCTGGTGGGGAGCGGATTTTTGGTCATTGACTCGAGCATTTGGGTGGCGATGATCACCGGTTTGTTCTTTTCGTTTGCCCGTTTGGTGATGCGCTTCTGCAAAATTGGCACCTTTTCGGCTGGCAGCTCAACACCAAGATCGCCGCGAGCGATCATGATGCCATCGGCTGCATCGAGGATCGATTCGAGATTATCTATTGCTTGCGGTTTTTCGATCTTCGCTATCACCGGCGTGTCTTTGCCGGCTGCTTTGATCAAATCTTTCAATTCAAAAATATCGCTAGCCTCGCGCACAAAAGAAAGAGCGATGAAATCGAGGTCATATTTGAGCCCCAATTGCAAATCGATCTTGTCTTTGTCGGTGAGCGCTGGCACTGAGAGCTTGCTACCAGGCAGGTTTATGCCCTTGTTGTCCTTGAGCAGCCCACCATGAATCACTTCGCAACGGATAGTGACGCCATCATTTTCGACAACCTTTAGGCGCAACAGACCATCATCGATCAAGACAAAATCCCCGACCACTAAATCCTGAGCCAGCTGTGGATAAGTGGTTGAGACCATCTTCGGCGTGCCTTCGAAAGGCTCAGTGGTGATCGCAAAGATATCGCCATAGCTGAGTGTGATCGGGCCGCAGGCCAGCTTGCCGGTGCGGATCTTTGGGCCCTGAAGGTCTTGAAGCAGGCCTATTGGTTTTTTCAGCTCGGCTGAGAGCTCTCTGATCGTGGCGATGTTTTGGATGTGCAGGTCGTGCGTGCCATGCGAAAAGTTCAGGCGGGCAACGTCCATGCCAGCTTTGATCAGGCCAGCGATTTTGTCTCTATCTTGAGAGGCAGGTCCAATGGTGCAAATTATCTTTGCTTTTCTAGTTGTGAGTATCATAAAGCCTAAATATTCTATACTCGAAAGTTAGTTAGTTGTTCGTCTAAACCTTATCATTTCCTAAATCATGCTCAAAGTAGTCCCTTCCGCCAAATACTGGTTCACTTTCTCTGGTCTTGTGATGCTGGCTTGCTTGGTGGCTATAGGCTTGTCTTTTGCCCGTTTTGGTAGTCCGGTCAAGCTCGGCCTTGACTTTCTCGGTGGCACTAAAATCGAGTATCGCTTTGCTCCTCAAGCTAAGCTGAGCGTGGCTACTGTTCAAGAGCAGGTTTTGGGTTTGATTGCTCCTGATCTAGCGAAAGATACTGTGGTTCAGTTAGCCGAAGGAAATTTGCTTGTGCTTCGTTTGCGGGAGCTTACGCTTGACGAGAAAGAAAAACTGGACCTGAAGCTGCGCGAGGCTTTTGGCGAATTTGAGATTTTGGCTGTCGACTCGATCAGTCCAGTCATTGGCGGTGAGCTTTTATGGTCTGGTTTGATTGCTTTATTTGTTTGTTTGGGGGGGATTTTGCTCTATGTTTCTTTTCGTTTTAGGCAAGACTTTGCGCTTTGCGCTGTTGTCGCGCTCCTTCACGATGTGTTGTTGGTCTTGGGTTTATTTGCTACGCTCGGTTTGACTATGGGAATTGAGGTGAATTTACTCTTCCTGACTGCTTGTTTGACTGTACTTGGCTTTTCTATTCACGATACGATCGTTGTTTTTGATCGGGTACGAGAAAACCTAAAATTCATTTCTAAGAAAAAGACTTTTGCGGAAGTGATCGATGACAGTGTCGATCAGGTTTGGTTTCGGAGTTTGTGCACATCGGCTACGTGCTTGGTTACTTTGGGGTGTTTGTTTGTGTTTGGGGGGGAGAGTACGCAGCTTTTTGCGGGGGCGATGTTTGTGGGGTTACTTTCTGGTAGTTATTCGAGTATTTTTGTGGCTTCGCCATTACTGGCAAAGTTGAGCGGTTTGAAGCTTCAGCCAGTTGGAACGTAAATTGATCTGTCTCTCTTAAGACCTCATTATTATTCTGTTTTTTTCCTCAAGGGGGAGTATGAGGGGGGCGCTAGTCCCCCTCATAGAAAACATTTCCCTAACCGCAAGTGAGCCTAAAGACCCCAACCCCCAGCGTAGCAAAAGTGTAAGAAGTGCCGAGCGAGACCGCGTAGCGTGAGTGCACGAAGTGCCGAGCGAGACCGCGTAGCGTGAGTGCACGAAGTGCCGAGCGAGACCGCGTAGCGTGTGTGCACGAAGTGCCGAGCGAGACCGCGTAGCGTGAGTG
>JBGSRC010000004.1:0-576741 GCA_041737745.1 Candidatus Caenarcanales bacterium | reverse complement strand
GCTTGAGTGCTACCAGTGATAGTGACTCCGTCAAGGGCATTGAAAGAAATACTGGAATCTTCGAGGATGATCACAGTGTCATCAACAGCTACTGGAGGGTTGTTCAGGGGGATCGGGGTAGCTGTGACCACTATGTTCACTGTGGCATTATCGAAGCCGCCTTGACCGTCACTAACCCAGTATTCGAAGCTATCTAGTCCACTGAAGCCAGCAGCGCCTTTGTAGCTAAATGAACCGTCGAGGTTGAGAGCTATACTTCCGCCTTTGACTGAGCTGAAGGGAAGCTTGCTGAGATCTACGTTGAGCGGATCGGGGATAGTGTCAGTATCGAAGTCGTTTGTCAGTACGCCAGTTGCTGGTGCAATTGTCAGGGTTATGTCTTGCTTGGCAAGATAACTATCATCGACAGCTACCGGTGGATCGTTGACTGGCAAGACATTTACGGTAATCTGACCTAGGTCAAAGCCACCTTGGCCGTCACTGATTGAGTATTCGAGTATTTCCGTGCCATTGAAGCCAGCATTGGCTGTGTAATTCACTGTGCCATCGGCAAGAAAGCTCACTGTGCCGTTCTTGGCGCCGCTGACAGAGAGGAGCGTGAGGGGATTAGCGTCCGGATCGCTGTCTAATCCTAGTGTTGTCCCTGCTTGAGTGCTACCAGTGATAGTCACACCGTCAAGAGCATTGAAAGAAATACTAGAATCTTCGAGGATGATCACCGTGTCATCAACGGCAACTGGTGGGTTGTTTAGAGGGATCGGGGTAGCTGAGACCACTATGTTCACTGTGGCATTATCAAAGCCACCTTGGCCATCACTGACCCAGTATTCGAAGCTATCTAGTCCACTGAAGCCAGCAGCGCCTTTGTAGCTGAAAGAACCGTCGAGGTTCAGAGCTATACTTCCGCCTTTGACTGAGCTGAGAGGTAGTTTTGTGAGATCGACGTTTAAGGGGTCTGGAATGGTGTCAGTATCGAAGTCATTGACTAGGACGCCGGTAAGCGGGTTGATGGTGAGCTCTGTGTCTTGTTTGGCCAGATAACTGTCATCGACAGCTACCGGTGGATCGTTGACTGGCAAGACGTTTACGGTGATCTGACCTAGGTCAAAGCCACCTTGGCCGTCACTGATTGAATATTCGAGCACTTCAGTGCCATTGAAGCCAGCATTGGCCTTGTAGTTCACTGTGCCATCGGCAAGAAAGCTCACAGTGCCGTTCTTAGCGCCGCTGACAGAGAGCAGTGTCAGTGGATTAGCATCTGGATCGCTGTCTAATCCTAGTGCCGTTCCTGCTTGAGTGCTACCTGTGATGGTCACACCGTCAAGCGCATTGAAAGAAATACTAGAATCTTCGAGGATGATCACCGTGTCATCGACAGCTACTGGTGGATTGTTCAGGGGGATCGGGGTAGCTGAGACCACTATGTTCACTGTGGCATTATCAAAGCCTCCTTGGCCATCACTGACCCAGTACTCGAAGCTATCTAGTCCACTGAAGCCAGCAGCGCCTTTGTAGCTAAATGAACCGTCGAGGTTCAGAGCTATAGTTCCGCCTTTGACTGAGCTGAGCGGAAGCTTGCTCAGATCGACATTGAGCGGATCAGCTGGTGAGTCTGTGTCATAGTCGTTTACGAGCACACCGCTGGCTGGGATGCTGAGTAGTGTGTCTTGTTGGGCTATATACAGATCGTCGATTGCTACCGGCAAATCGTTGATCGGAGTGACGTTGATGCTGACAGTGGTTGTATCGAAGCCGCCTTGGCCGTCACCGATAGTGTAGGTGAAACTGTCGGGGCCATTGTAGTTGGCGTTTGGGTTGTAAGTAAAATTGGTCCCGTCATAATTCAAAAGCCCTTTTGAGGTGCTGGTAAAGGCACTAATAACGAGCGGATTGCTGTCTGGATCGCTGTCATTGGCTAAGAGTCCAGCTGCAGAAATTTTTAGAGAAGTATCTTCGTTTGTATTGAAGCTATCTGGTAGAGCATCTGGCGGGAGATTCACTCTAAATGTATCGAAAGAGAAAGCCTCGGCGCCATTATTGTCTATCGCTCGCACTTTCATGTCATAGCTTGCGCCGGGTGTCAAATCTAAAGACTGATAATCTACCGTGATGATTCCACTCTTTAGTGAGTCTGAGTCATGGGCGAGCGAAACGAAATCGCCTGAATTATCTTTCACCCAGAAGTCATAGCGCTGAATAAAGCCGTCAGTATCGAAGGCATTGGCCACAGCTTGCCAATCTTTGTCATTAGCGATCACGTTCGAGATGGTGAGCGGATTGCCGACTTGGTTCATCACAGCATCTAGACGACCTTCGACATAGTTGGTGGCTGGGTTGTCGTTGGTGTGGGCGGGATCGGTCATCGAGGGATCGTCTACTATCCCTGGTGTTTTGTTGCCAATGTCTCCAGGAGCGAGAAATAAAGGCCCTTTGTTTACATAGATATCGCTAAAGGAAGAGGCTTGATTGCCGCTCGCGTCAGTGACTAGGACTTTTGTTTGGTAGATTTGGCCTTCTTGGAGAGCATAGTCACCGTATTTCACCAGCAGTTCACCATCAAGCGAGTCTAGAGAGCTGCCAACGGCCTTAAAACTACCTGAATCGTCTTTGAGCCAGAAATCATAGCTGACGATTCCACCATTGGGGAGGCCGGGGTTGAAGGCATTGGCGATAAGCGACCAGCTTTGGCCTGAGTTGATCGTATTGCTGCGGGCGTTAAGGTATTCGTTCTGGTAAGGGGTGAGCTTGGAGTCCATTTGGTTGCGAACAGCATCCATGATCCCTTCGACGTAGGGAGTGATGGGGTTGTCTTTACTGTTGCTGGCATCGCTCAATAAAATACTATCGGCTACACCTGGAGTGATATAAGGATCTTCGCCAGGGGTCAGCAAGACTAAGGGACTCTTGAATGGAGGCGGTCCGGGTGGTGTTGGATCGCCGGGTCCACCTGGAGGGATGAAATTGGGGATAGTAGTGATGCCGGGAGGGATTGGATCACCAGAACCACGACCTATAGCATTGTCAGCCGTGAAATCATACTCAAAAAGACTATCGTTAGAGCCACTGACCTGCGAATCACGGACTGGGGCCTTGTAATCATTTGAATCACGAGAAAAATCGATCAGGCCTATATCGAGCAGTTCGTCGTTTAACCCTCTAATAGATCTAAGAGGGGTGAGCTCAGCCATAGCAGGCAGTTCTTCATCGCTGAAATCGGGGAAGCTCAAGCCATCGGTATTGTGGGGATTTAAGGAATCTTCCGGATCGCCTATTCCAAGCACGGAAAGAGCCAAGACCGCTTCGGCGATAAAAGGGACCATCCCAATCATCGAGCCAGGCGCAACACGCTCTAGAACGCGGAAATGAATACGCCGGCGGTTAACTAGTTCTTCTAGTGTCCGACTGCTTTTTTTCTTTTTCTCACCGTTGTTCATCGCTGGCCTAGGTTTTCTTAGAACTTCTAGCCGTTATTGCCACAAGCTAAGACGCTTTAACCCTCGAACTAGGGCAAGTCCTCTTTTTGCTTGAGTTTTCGTTGATATAGATAAGCTTTTAGGGTGATTTTTTTGGCTCTAAGACCTTGCTTTGCTTTGTTTGCTGGCTTTATTTTGCTTCTATTTCCTCTTGCTAGTAGCGCTCAGCAGACTATTTTCAATGTTCATTCAGCCGATGTTGCTCAATGGCGAGAGATCATCTTGCAACTGACTACATTATTGATAGCTTCTTTAGATGATTTCCTGTAAAAAAGAGGTCTTATAGATTGAAAAAAAGTGAGCTTGATTTACCGAGAATAATTTCCAGCACATAACAGTCAACTCATCCCTTTCTCGACAAGACGCATTACTTGTATTATCGTAATTGCAGGTTAATTATTTTATATCTGTGAAAGTAGACAACAGACATTCAGCGTATTTGATGGCCAGAGCCTGCAACCTAAGCGATAGGCCAAAAAACGGAGAGCCCCTAGACTCAGCTCTGGAGGTGAAATACTTACCATTCAAAACCAAGACAGTCTCGCAAAATCCTGAACTAAACGGTTTAGACTTCAATCTGATCAAAAATGCCGATCAATCAGTCGATCTTTTGCCTTCAACAGATGGTGCTTGGGGGAAATATAAACAAAGAGATCTCTTCAACTTGATTGAAGAAACTTATCAGGGGGCACTGAGTGAAGCAATGAAGTGGTTGCCTGAGAGTTTTTTGATGGACTTTGGGAAGAAGAAGGCAAGACCTGATGTTTTAGATACAGCTCAACTCAAAGAAATGCTCGATGAAGTGGGCTTGGGGCTAGAAGACAAGAATGAGAGTCAATCTCTCATTATGGCTAATAAACTTTTCTTAGAAAACGGTGAAGATTATCATCTTACTGAGTTAGAAAAGGTGAAACTAAAGCAAATATCTGACCTGGAAGGAAATTTTGACTTTGATGAAGCTTCAAAGCTCTTTAAGCAAGGTTATGATAATAATAAGTACGAAAACGATATCAAGAAAATAATTTTTGGCTTAATTACAAATAATTTACTAGACGAAGACAACTTATCGGAAATCAAACATGTTCCCCGTGATTTTTTAGAGCTTTTAGCTGAGCGAAAGATCAACGTTAAGCAGGCTAATCAAATATTTGGAATAGTTCAAGAAATTAATGATTCAATATGGGAATTTTTATATATAAACATTGATGAGAGGGGATTTTGGCATGATGCTGAAGACAGGGATCCAATGCTTAAAGAATCAAAATTATTTACTAAAAAAATATTCGATCGAAAAAATAATACATTAGCAAGTCAAGATTCTTTAGATGGAATAAGTGATAAAATATCAAGTATTAGCGATACAATTAAGAAAGTATATTCCAAGGTATTCCTACCTCAATTACTGATTTTTTTAGACCAAAGAGATCTTTCAGAAGAATATATGTTAGGTATTCTTGATCTGAGTCAAGATTTGGTCTTGAATCATTTGATTGCAAATAAAAGTTTGTTTGACATAGCAGCGCTATCAGATAGATTTCACGAGCAAGCTTATGGACAAAGAAATATTCTAAATAAAATAGAAGCGCCTCTGAGAAAGCTTAAGATTGAAGAAAATAAAGACGAAATACAAACTGAAGCTAGAAAATGGCCTAGTTTACTTTCTACACCCTGGCATGATCCCGAAACAGGACTATCAATCGTCCCTCTTTTGAGTATAGTGGATTTAGAGGAAGAGTCAGATCAATTGAATCATTGCGTTGGAGATAATGAAGATTATCAAAATGAATGTAAAGCAAGAAGATCAGTTATTCTTTCGTTGAGAAATGATAATCAAGAATCACTATCAACAATGCAATTTCGCCTTTCTACATTTTCAGGGACAAATTCTGATCATCATCAGAGCAAGAGATTGAATATTCCAGTAAGTAGTGGTCATCAACAGATTAGTTTAGTTCAACATCGAGGAGATAGTGATCGAAAACCCCCAGCAATATGCCTAAAGGCCGAAAAGAACTTTTTAAAGGCTTTGCTAGAAGGAAAGGCTCCAATTGATGAAACAATTTTCTTTATTTCAAAAGACGAAAAAGATGAAAAAGAAAAAAATAGCTTTGACAGATTAATTGAAGCAGTCGGCTTCGATCCGTTCAGAAATCCCGGAGTAGCAGAAGAACTCTGGAGATATTTCTCAGGCGATACAGTCGAATACCAGAAAAACGAAGATAATTCCTACAAAAAAGACGAGAAGGGAAAAAGAATACCTGTTCTAGTCCAGAAATATAAAAAAGAAAATGGAAGGTTTCTAAGAGACCAAGACGGAAATAAAATACCAGAAATGAAACAAGGGGAAAATGGAAAGCTTGAACCTGTCCTAGTCCCAAAACAACAATACCCAGAACTAGCTCCCTATAAAAATCCCGATCAGCATGACGAACAAGACGATGAAACCGGAGAATGGCTCAATGCCCCAACAAATAAAAATATAAGAATGCTCAGTAACGGCAAAAGCGAACAAACAGCTCAAGAATTTTGGGCTCCAGTGTTCTCGGAAATCGAGAAACAATTAGAAGCGCTATAGCTAGCTGGTACATGAAATTATTACGACGAAAGTATGCGTGTTAGGACCTTCAACTTGAAATGAAAGAAGGTATAAGCACTGAACTAAAAACCTAGCAGAACCCTCTAGAGCACTTTGACCAAGAGGTTCATTAGAAGCTAAAAGTCACCCTAGACGATAGTCAGCAGTTCATGAGTAAGTATGAGCATTGGCTTTGAATCAGTAATTTCAAGAGCTAAAGAAGAGCTTAGATAAACTCAACTATCATAATAAGCGGTAATGCCACCTATTGTGTCCTTGGGGCTGTTACCATCGGCTGGAAGTCCAAGGCGCTGAGCATAGGCTGAGTATATTTCTTCAGCTAAAGCTTCTAGCTCTGGTTTGTTTACTTCATGTGTATGCCAATAAACAGGGTATTTTTTGAGGCCTGATGGATCTATTGTTAGAAGAAAGCGGCCGAATTTTGCCCACTTGCTTTGTTTCGAAGCCAAACTAGTTGAGTATTTGGATTGATTACGTGTGCCCCTAGTTTGTTTTCGTTTTCTTTTCCTAATGATAGACAAGAGTATGTGCTCAAGTCTGGTCCGCTCATGTCAAAGAAATTTAGTCTATCTGTTTCCAGCTCTGCTGTGTATTTTGCGCTTGTTTTGCTAAGTGGTTGATTTAAGAGAGCTAGCGAGCAAGTTTTTGGATTACCTTGTTTGAGTGTTGCTGCCCAAGTCTGTTTATATTCTTTTTTCCAACGAGCATCGAAGGCAGCTAATAAATGCTTTTGTGTTTTCAATGCTCCCTCGGCCAAATACAGAGTAAAGAACTGTTTCAGGGCTTCTTGCAGAGGGGGCGGAGAGACAGCAGAGTATTTTATTGCTTGCAGAATTTTTATTTTAAGCTCTTCTGATTGCTGGTGATAGAGAGCAGGGTCGATGTACTGGTCTAGAGAGTTACTATTTAGCTTTTGGATAAAATTGAGATAGTTTTCTTTTAGTGCTTTGAGAAACTGTCTGTCATGGAGTTCAGCTTTTGATGTTTCAATCTCTTTTTTGGCGAACTGCAGCATAAACGCATTCAAGGACTCAAGAAGCTCAGGTTTCCCGAGCAATAGCCCTAGCTGTCCGTCAAGATTTTTAGTTTCTAATTGGGCGAGATAAGGCTGGACTAAGCAAGATTCTTTGAGCTTTTGCACTAAAGAGCGCTTGCTCTCTTTCGGTAAAAACTTAACAACCGGTCTCAGGTCTTGTGGCAGCTGTAAGAGTTCTCTTTCTATTTCTTGCCAGAGTTTTTTGGGATGCTTGTTTTTAATATCAGAATCCGGTTCAAAAACAGTAATGTTCACTTCCCGAAGAACGGAAATAAGCTGGTCTAGATCTTGGCTTCTAAGTCTAGAAAAGAGATCTTTCCAATGATTTTGATGATCATTTTCGCTTAAAGATTGGAGCATGATCAGATTATTTGAGCGAATCAGTTTATTTGGCTCAGTAATGAGATGTTTTTTTAGTGGGTGTTCCAGCTCATTGACTAAGTTTTGAATTGCCGAATGTTCAGGAAGATTAGGGTTATAGTAGGGATAGCTGAGATTATTGAGAATTGAGATAGTTAAGTGAGTCGAATCTTGTAGCCTGTTTTGAAAGAAAGTTTTTGTTTCCTCTGGTATTTCTTTGAGTATCATCGCTCTGAAAAATCTCAGTGCTTCAAACCGGTCATCATTATCGTTGGCCAATTCCAACAATCTGCATATATAGCTCTATTGTTTTATATTTGGGTTATTGAATATTTTTTTAAGACTATTTTTAGATTCAGGGCTTAGCGTTTTCGTAGAGAGTCTTATACAGAGTGTGTTCAGTGCCTGAATATTTTTATCGAGAATATTAATAAAGTTATCAAGATCGATTGTAAGCTCTTCACGAAAGCAGTCTTTTGGCATGCTAGAAGGCAGTATAGCGTCGGTCAAATCCGCTCCCCATAGAGAAGAATCATGTAGTTTCCGGAAGTCTATTTGGCTTAAGTCTTGCCCGCAGAGCTTTGCCCCGTTTAGCTTTACTCCCTCAAAGCACTCTGCTGGTGGCAGTATAGCGCCAGTCAAATCCGCTCTCCTCAAACAAGCATTATTTAATTTCCTAAAGTCTATCTTGCTCAGGTCTTGCCCGCAGAGCTTAGCTTTTTTTAGATCTACTCCCTCAAAGCACTCTGCTGGTGGCAGTAGAGCGTCAGTCAAATCCGCTCCATATAAACAAGCATCTTTTAGTTTTCTGAAGTCTATCTTGCTCAGGTCTTGCCCGCAGAGCTTGGCGCCTATTAGAGTTACCCCTTCAAAGCACTCTGCTGGCGGCAATATAGCGTCTGTCAAATCCGCTTCCTCTAAAGAAGCATTTTTTAATTTTCTGAAGTCTATTTGGCTTAGGTCTTGCCGGCAGAGCTTAGCGGCTTTTAGACTTACCCCCTGAAAGCATTCTGCTGGTGGCAGTATAGCGTCAGTCAGATCAGCTTCATATAAAGAAGCATCTTTTAGTTTTCTGAAGTCTATCTTGCTCAGGTCTTGCCCGCTAAGCTTAGCTTTTTTTAGACTTACCCCCTCAAAGAAAACTGCAGGTGGCAGTATAGCGTCAGTCAGATCAGCTTCATATAAAGAAACATCTTTTAGTTTTCTGAAGTCTATTTTGCTCAAATCGACTCTGCCGAGCTTAGCGCCTTTTAGATTTACCCCCTCAAAGAACTCTGCTGGTGGCAGTATAGCTTCAGTTAAATCCGCTTCAGTTAAAGAAGCATCTTTTAGTTTCCGGAAGTCTATTTTGCTCAGGTCTTGCCCGAAAAGCTTAGCGCCTTTTAGATTTACCCCCTCAAAGCACTCTGCTGGTGACAGTATAGCGTCAGTCAAATCCGCGGTTTGCAAAGAAGCATTTTTTAGTTTCCGGAAGTCTATCTTGCTCAGGTCTTGCCCGCAGAGCTTGGCGCCTTTTAGATCTACCCCTTCAAAGCACTCTGCAGGTGGCAGAAGAGCACCAGTCAAATCCGCTCCCTCCAAAGAAGCATCTTCTAATGTCCTAAAGTCTATTTTGCTGAGATCAGCACCCCGCAAGTCAGCTCCAGGCCAAACTTCGTATAAGGAAGGAACCCAAGGCTCAATCAACTTCCGAGATTCCTCAATTTCTAAGACCCTCTCCCCTTTCGCTTCAAATTGACGCTCTAAAGGACGCTCTAAAGTGCTAGTTCTACTCTTAAAAATAATGCTCTTGTTGCCAACTGGCCTATCTTTAGCCTCAGCTCTTCTCAGCAAACTTGCAAATATAGAGAGACTGCTAGCTTCTTGACCCTGCTGAGCCTTGCTGGAGTATGAGCCCCTGAGAGAAAAGAGTGCTTGGTTACCGGCTTTTTTGACAATCATCGACTTGGCTATTCGTGAAAGACATAATAGCACTTAATCTTACCTTAAGCAATCCGAGTCTAAAACTATACTTCGTGGTGAGCCATCGAAATCTTACGGCCAAGACTGAAACAACAAAGCTCAGTGGGGCAGAAAATCTATTAAAGAATTATGATAATCAAAATCTTTCAACAGCAATTCTCATCACTCACTGTCAATCGAACCAACTTGCACTAAAAAGTCACTTAGCTTTTGTTAAATAAATAAATCTCACAAAACAAGCAAAAGAGAATTTCTCACTAAGAAGTATTGCTTTAGACTCTTAAAATGATATAGTGGATAGAAAGCTTTTAAAATCTTTTTTTTTACGGTAAAGCAATACACTCGATAGATTAAATAATTGGATATATTTTATGAACAAAAAACAAGCAATTCCTTTGGCCTCAGGGTTGAATACAGTAATATTGATTGCTAGTTTTCTTTCGATTATCTTGCATTTCGTTCTAGATAAAGCCGGTTATCCGTCGGTCTATTCTATTGCAGCAAAAAATATTCCATTTATTGTTGTTGTTTTCTTAGGAGGTATTCCCCTCATAATAGAGATTACTCGAAAGTTATTTAAGGGCAGTTTTGGCGCAGATTCGCTCGGTGCAATAGAACTGATTGCGGCTCTGCTTCTCGGTCAATATCTCGCTGCAGTACTTATTTTGATCATGTTGGCTGGTGGACAAGCGCTTGAATCGTATGCCATGCGCAAGGCCTCATCAGTTCTGGAAGCACTATCTAATAGAATGCCTACTCTCGCCCACCGAAAAAAAGGGACAGAAGTAGAAGAGGTGGCTCTTAGTAACATTGCTCTCGGTGATGAGATTATCGTCTTTCCCCATGAAACAGCACCGGTGGATGGAATTGTGGTGACAGGACAGGGGACCATGGATGAATCCTATTTGACTGGTGAGCCTTATCAAGTTGCCAAAACCCAAGGCTCTTCCGTTTTGTCTGGTGCTATTAACGGTGAGGCTGTTTTGACTATTCGTGCTGAAAAACTGGCAGATGATTCCCGCTACGCTCAAATTATTGGGGTGATGCAGGAAGCCGAGCAGAAACGACCCCAATTACGTCGTTTAGGCGATCAACTAGGAGGTGCTTTCGCTCTATTCGCCCTGATTTTCTCTGGGATTATCTGGCTTGTGAGTGGAGATCCGCTTCGGTTTCTTTCAGTGATCGTGATTGCCACTCCCTGTCCATTAATTATTGCAATTCCTATAACAATTATTGGAGCCATTTCTATGGCAGCGCGTTGCGGTATTATCATCAAAGATCCTACTGTATTGGAGCGTTTACCTACTTGTACCACAGCTATTTTTGATAAAACTGGCACTCTGACTTATGGTAAGCCTGAATTAACTGAGCTGTTTCTTGCCGAAGGCTTTGCTCGCGGGGATATCCTACAAGCAGCTGCAAGCCTTGAGCGTTATTCAAAACACCCGCTGGCTAGTGCGATTTTAGAGGCGGCTGAAAAAGAAAAGCTTACATTGATCGATGCTCTAGATATTTTAGAAAAACCGGGTGATGGACTAAGCGGAATGGTTGCAACTCGCAAGATTCGGGTCACACATCGCAAAATGCTTTTAGAAAACTTTCCAGAACTAGCTACTGTTTTGCCACCCAATGCAGCCGGACTGGAATGCATTATTATGATTAGTGGTCAATATGCAGCAACTTTGCGTTTTCGTGATGCTCCTCGGTTAGACGGAAAATCTTTTATTAGTCATTTGGCAACATTGCATCACTTTGACAAAATTATGTTGGTATCGGGTGATCGGGAATCTGAAGTCACTTATCTTGCTGATTTATTGGGAATCAAGGAAACTTTAGCCTCACAAAGCCCTGAGCAAAAAGTAGCGATTGTTCGGGCAGAAACGCAAAAAGCCCCTACTCTTTTTATGGGTGACGGAATCAATGATGCACCGGCTCTTGCTTCTGCTACAGTCGGAATTGCTTTTGGCCAACATAGTTCTGTGACAGCCGAAGCTGCTGGTGCAGTGATTCTGGAAAATTCGTTAACTAAAGTGGATGAACTACTGCATATTAGCCAAAGACTGCGCACCATTGCCCTGCAAAGTGCCATTGGTGGTATGACATTATCACTTGTTGGGATGGGATTTGCGGCGATGGGGCAGATAAACCCAGTGCAGGCTGCTCTTTTTCAAGAATTTATCGATGTCTTGGCGATTGGAAATGCTTTGCGGTTGAGTTGGGGGCAAAAGATCTCAGCAAATTTTTAAGCTTATGTTGAGTTGAAGAAATAACTGAACCGTTTCCGTCCTCTGGTGAGGCATAGATTTTTTGGTATCTAAAAGCTCAGTAATAGATATAAACGGTGACTTATCCTTGCTGTAGGACAGCAATAGTACAAAGCTAAATTAAAATCATAAAAATCGCAATCAGCTTTTGTAGTTTTCTTCAGCTAGTTTCAAGAGAAAAAAGCCCCAAGGATCTCAGTCTAAGTGATAGAATCTTCATCTACCGTAAGCCGGTGTAGCTCAGCGGTAGAGCAGCGGTTTTGTAAACCGTTGGTCGGGGGTTCAAATCCCTTCTCCGGCAATCTGAAGGGTAGGTGCCCGAGTGGCTAAAGGGGGCGGTCTGTAAAATCGCTGGCTTACGCCTACGCTGGTTCGAATCCAGCCCTGCCCAATCTTCTATGAACAATCCTCTCCCAACAGCTTATCGTTATGGTTGGGGTTGCTTTGAGACCCTTAGGGTTGATTTTGGAAAAGCTTGTGATCTGGAAGAACATCTAGACAGGCTCTTTGCAGGCTTGCTTTTTTGTAGGATTGAGAGGCCCAATCGTGATTTGCTGGTCGCTCAGGTCAAGAGCAAGTGCCAAGACTTTGCCCAAGAATTTCCTCGGCAAAACGGACTGCTCAGAATTCAAGTCTTTGCAAACTTAGAGCCAGTGCTTGAGATCAGTGAACTAGAGCCAAGACAGTTCTCGCCATTGCAGGTTCTTTTGCTAGAAGCTTTTCCTCTAGCTTCAAAAAACCCGCTTCAGCAGTATAAGACCTGCAATTATCTGCTCTATCAGCTGGCTTATCTAGAGGCTCAAGCGGCCAATTTTGACGAAGCGCTATTGCTAAACGAGCAAGGGGAAATTCAAGAGCTGTCCCGCTCAAATCTATTCTTTCAAGACACAAGCGGCATTTGGTTCACGCCAGCACTGGGGGCAGGGTTGCTGCCCGGTATTACCAGAGCTAGACTGGTCTTGGAGCTTGGCGCTCAGGAAGTCACTCTTAAGCTTGAAGATCTCAAAGGGTTCAAGAGAGCCTTTGCCTGCAATTCGCTCACTGAAAGAAGGCCAATTCAGTCTATTGAGGTGCGAGGGCTGAATATTAGCCAGCCGCTAGTGTATTTTTTCGAGGACTAACGATGAGCCTAAAAATACTGAGCATAGTAAATATCACCCCCGATTCATTCTCTGATGGCGGAAAGTATCTTGATCCCAGTCAAGCATTAGCGCAGATTAGAGAGCTGCTAGCGCGGGGAAGTGACTTTGTCGATCTAGGAGCTGAATCAACTAGACCGGGCGCGCAGTTAATTTCGTTAGCAGAAGAATGGTCACGCCTAGAGCCTGTGCTATTTGCCCTAAGCCCTCTAGAGCTCCGCTCAGTCTCCATAGATACTAGCAAAGCAGCGATCGCGCACAAGGCCATAGAGCTAGGGGTCAGTTTTATAAATGATGTCAGCGGCTCTGCAGACCCAGAAATGGTCGATGTCTGCGTCCAGAACCAAAACGTACAAGTTTGTGTCATGCACCAGAGAGGCTTACCTTCAGCTTCTTTGGGAGAATCTTCTCCAGATCCAAGCCAGATTTTTGCTGAGCTGTCTGAATATTTTCAGGCGAGGATCGATCACTTTGTGTCTGCTGGCGGAAAGAGAGAGAAGCTGATTCTCGATCCTGGCTTCGGCTTCGGGAAGAGCCAAGTAGAAAGCTTAGAGATTTTTAGGCGACTAGCAGAGCTAAAAGAAAACTTCGGTTTACCGGTTTTGGTTGGGTTGTCACGCAAAAGACTAGCCCAAAGCCTCTGGAGCTGCAATCTGAATGACCCAAATACACTAGAAGCTGCCTCACTGAGCCTAGCAACATTGGCGGTAGCAAGGGGGGCTAGCTATGTTAGGGTGCACCGACCTGAGCTCTATAAGCCACTCCAAGAAATCTTTGGAGAGCCTGAAAAGCAAACACACCCGGCAAAAGCTGCTCTTCCAGACTAGCTTTCTGATAACCGGAAAGTAATTGCCTTTGGTCAGCGCTCAATTCCCGCTTTGCTACGACCAAACCCAAAGCAGCGGCCTTAAAGCCAAAGAGCAAAGCCAGCTTATAGAGTGCCGCGTCTTCCATCTCGATCCAGCTTAGCTTAGCTTCCTTGCAATCTCGGTAAAAATTCAGTTCGTTGTTTTTGGCAAAGGCGCCTCTGGAGAGCAATGGATAGGGTTGGCGACCTTGACCAGTCCAAAAATACTGGGCCGAAAGACATTTGCCTGTCATAGTCTGCTGCTCGCTTTCGGCACAGACAGCTTGCAGGCAAGTAAAAAGCGCTTGATCTGGAAAGAGCTCAGCCCCACCCAAAAAGCCGATAGCCGAGCTGCTGAGCCCGATCGCTCCAAGGGGAAAACCAGCTTCTAGACTACCTCTAGTTCCCGCCCTGATCACAGCCTCTAGTCCTGTGCCACCAGCGAGGGCGATCAGTGCTGGGATTTCCGCTAAACAAATTTCTACACCACTGACCCCAATGCCATGAGAGCAAACGGCAATCTGAGCCTCTGGGATGGCATAAAGCGAGTATTCGCGTTCAGTACTGGCGCTTTGAGGGCTACAATACTCAAAACTATTAAAGCCAGCTTTAGAAGCAAGCAAGGTGGCCAAAAAACCAGCCCGAGCAGCGCTCCCGACCAGAATCAAGCCCCGAATGTCACTGAGAGACTTGAGCGACTTGTCTATCACCGGAAAATGAATAATGTAATCTCGCGGGTTTTGAATATTCATACGCTCTCCAAACCAAAAGCAGACGGAAGCAATTCGCTTGCTTTCATACTCAAAACTTTACCTGATGCAGCCCACGAAAGCAGCAGGCAGTCGGGATTAGCCTCAAAGACTACCTGCCTACAATCCCCACAAGGAGTGAGCCCCACTGGTTTTTGAGGGGAAAAGATCGCCAATTTTAGAAAACGCAAATTCAGACTTTTGAGCGTCACTCTGGCGCTTTGCAAGGCATGCCTCTCGGCGCAAACGGCCCGGTAATGTGCAGTCTCATAGTTTGCGCCCAACACACATTGCTCAGATCCATCTTCTAGTGAGCAGAGTAGAGCAGCCCCAACCTGAAAGCCACTATAGGGGGCGTGAGCCCAAGCGCTGGCTTCGCTGGCCATAGCTAATAAATCCCGATCAGAAAGCATTTGTGCTGACCCCTCCACTAGCCCTAAAGGAGCCTGTAGCCACAGTATAGATGATCGTTTGGGCGCGAATTTGTTTGCCTGCTTGATTGGCTACTGGCGATCCGGTGAAGGTAGCTTGGACAGGTTTACCGGCTGCATCCAGTGACACAACCAAATGGCCTGAACTACAGGTGCTATCTTTGGCTTTCACCACTACGTGGCCGTCAACAACGATGCTGGCTGGCTTGCCGTTAATTTGGCGGACAAGCATCAAATCTCCCGACAAATACATGTTATCTGAGACTTTTGATTCAGAAACTCCAGTCAGGTCAATGCTTTCCATCGATTGTGCAATTATTGCTTTTTTAGCTTTGATGAATTGGCTCTGGTCTTCGGAAAAACGTAGCTCAACGTTTCCAGTAGCTAGTATGGGATCTTTTTTCACGATCAAAAACTCGTCAGCAATTAGTTTGGTGGTGCCATCAGCTAGAGTAGCTATTGGTCTTTCTGTGAGCTCAACCCGAGAGGAGGCTCTGTCCATTTGCCCTTTTTCCGAGTCTACTTGCAATTTGAGTTTGCCTTCTAGGTCATAGAATTTGGCGTTTACGCCTTCGGCTAGTATCTTATTTTCGCCTTCTTGGCCTAGGCCTTCTTTGGCACTCACTGTCCATTTCCGCTTGGCTTGCTCGTCTATTTGGGAGATGCTTATGTCTAGCGCTTTGGGGACATAGACATTCTTTTCCATCCGTTTTAGGTTGCCGAGCAGAGCATTGGACGAGCTAAGCATCCAGGTGAGGGCTGCTGCTAGGAGCACTAGGAAAAGAATTAGGTATTTTTTAGTATTTGACAAGTTTTCAATTTTAGCAAGCTAGTCTATTCTTTTTCCCTAAAGAAAGACTGAATAACTCAATCAAGGGGGAGTTTGAGGGGGCCGAAGGTCCCCTCATGACTAATACTTCAAATAACAACAAGTAATCTCAACATTGCTATTTCACTGTCGGTTAGGAGAGTACAAGGTCTTCGTCTTCTCCTCAAGAATCAGGGGGAGTTTGAGGGGGGCCGAAGGTCCCCTCATAAACAAGACTTCCCAAACCTACAGTGAGCTCAACATTGCTATTTCACTTAGAGATCAGTAACCTGAATTGCTGTAACCGCCAAATTCACGATAAGTGTTACTGTTCGGGTTCACAGCCCTACCGGGTTTAGCCAAGGAATTATTGGGGCTGGTATTCGAAAGATCGCTTCCGTACTTACCTAAATCATTGTGAATAGAATCAGGGCTAAGTGGATTTCCGTATCTTCCTAGCTCATTATGAATCGAATTAGGGTCAAGTTCATTATTAGTATTGCCTATATAATTCCCGTCATTAGCGTACAAATCAACTGCCATTGCCCTGAGCGAAGCAGACAAAACAATCAAACAAAAGCCGAAAATGATTTTTTTCATTTGGAATTTTGAATCAGTAAACCCAAAGAAAATTCTACACGCAAGCTCACCCACCCTCTAGAATTGATCTATATGGCTTTAGCAGAAAGAATCGAACTAATCCCCCCTCAATCAATCGAAGCCGAACAGGCTCTCCTAGGGGCTATCTTGCGTGGTGGCGATTCGATAGTCTTTGCCGGCATAGCCGAAACATTAGCCTCAGAACGAGAAGCCTTCTACGATCTCTCGCACCAAAAACTCTTCAATCTCTGCCTAGAGATGATGCAGGAAAATAAACCGATCGACACTGTCTCCGTGATCGAACGCCTCGACGCTCTAGGCCTAATCGAAGAAGTAGGTGGCCACGAATACCTGCTCGATCTAGCCAGCTCAGCTTCAGTTGCCAGCAACTGTCCCTACTACACAAAAATAATTAAAGACAAATGCACTCTGCGCAAACTGATCAAAGCCGGTAGAGATATTGCCGAGACTTCCTACAAGAGCCCAGATGTCGAAGACGCGCTGGATTTTGCTCAGAAAAAAATCTTCGATATAGCCCAAGGACGCAGCACAGGTGCGATCACCCACATCGCCGACGTCTCGAAGTCAGTCTGGACAGCGATTGAAGAACGCTCGGTGAACCCCGGTGCCCTACTTGGTATCTCTACCGGCTTTTATGAGCTGGATACGCTCACCTCTGGCTTGCAAAAATCCGATCTGATCATCGTCGCTGCTAGGCCTTCCATGGGTAAGACGGCCTTTTGTCTGAACCTAGCTGAACATGCGGCCATTCACGAGAAGTCTGTTGTTGCTCTCTTCAGCCTAGAGATGTCCAAGGACCAGCTAGTGCAGCGGATGATCTGCTCGAATGCTGGCATTGACTCGCAAAAAGTCCGAACTGGGCGCATTGCCGAGAACGAATGGGTGAAAATCTCCGATGCAATTGACAGGCTCTCTTCTGGCAAGGTCTTCATCGATGATAGTGCCGCTCTAAATGTCCTTGAAATCCGTTCCAAAGCTCGTAAGCTCAAATCTGAGCATAGCGATCTAAATCTAATTATTGTCGACTATTTGCAGCTGATGCAAGGGACCAGACAGGAAAATAGAGTGCAGGAGCTTTCTGAGATCTCCCGTGGCCTGAAGACTCTGGCAAGAGAGCTGAATATCCCGATCATTGCGCTCAGCCAGCTTTCTCGTGCAGTTGAAGCAAGGCAAAACAAACGTCCGATGCTTTCAGACCTGCGGGAATCTGGAGCAATCGAGCAAGACGCTGATATTGTGATTTTTCTATATAGACAGGAGTATTATGAGCCAGAAGACATTGAGAGTAGAGGGATTTGCGAGGTGATCATTGCTAAGCAGCGGAACGGGCCGGTTGGGACTGTTAATTTGCAGTTTCACGGTGCTACTACGCGGTTTAGAAATCTGGAGAGTTTGAGATAGTAAGGCTCAGTTATAAGCCTGCTGAGCATCAACCTGATCTTCTAAATATTGAGCCTCTGCCCTAGCCCGATCTAAATCACGAGTCAGTTCAGCGGTCCGACGAGTAGTACGTGCAATGTGATCATCGAGCTTTTTTTGAGCATTGACAGCCCTAAGCCTCGATCTGCCAGCTTTTACCTGCAACTCAGCTCTATCTCGAGTAGGATCGCCGGTTATTTTGGGAGTACTTTGTTTTTGTCTGACCCAACCGGTTACCTTGTCTACAGGGCCTTCTGGTGGCGGCAAATAAACTTTATTGCTTGGCTCTGAGGAATTATTGTCGTAGGGGGAATAGTAACGCTCCTCCGCTCCAGCAGCGCTAACCAAGGAAGTAATGAAAAGCAAAGTTAAGCTGACTTTTTTCATTGAGTACAAACTATTACAGACTAGAAAACAATAACCCAAAGTGAGCTTGCAAACTAAGCCAACAAAATCTTAGTAGCTTTTAATAAATCAGCCTCAGTATCTACCCCAAAGATCTCTTGACTGGTCTGGGCTGTGTGCAAATAAATCGACATACCATTTTCTAAGGCTCTCAGTTGCTCCAGACGTTCCTCTTTCTCGAGTCGAGAAGGGGCCAAGGCACAAAATTTCTCAAGCGCACTCCGCCTAAAGCCATAGATCCCCAAATGTAAGGAACTGCCAGCCATGGCGCTCCGCGAAAAGTAGAGAGCTTTATGGTCAGAGGTGAAAATCGTCTTAACGCAATTAGGACTATTTAGATCCTGCGGGTGAAGAAACTCAACACAGGCGCTAGCCATCTCCACTTCTGGTCTTTCGAGCAGAAGATTGATCACCCCATCGATGATATCGACTGGCATCAGAGGCTCGTCGCCTTGCAAATTGATGATGATGTCAGCTTCCGGAAACATTTGGGCTGCTTCCCAGACCCGATCGGAGCCAGACTGGCAACTAGAAGAGGTGAGCACTGAGCTCACTCCATAGGCTTCCATCGCTTCTGAGATCTGCTCAGAGTCAGTAGCGACCACCACTTGGTCAGCTAGGAGGCTTTTTTTTGCTTTTTCCCAGCTCCACCAAATGAGAGGATAGTTACCGATCAGTGCCAGCGGCTTGCGAGGCAATCTGGTGCTTTCTAGACGAGCGGGTATTACGATTAAAATCATGCTGTTGCCGGAATTTTGCTTTTTCAGCTCATCAATCTAGCACAAACAAGCTTGAAGCGGGGGACAAACCATGAATTAAGGCTGGATAGTCCTAAGAACTGTATATTTTAGGCCGGAATTTGCCGAAATATATAATATGAGACTCAACGAGGAATACCAAAATATTTCAGAGCAATTGAGCGATCTCTATCAATGCAGACGCATTCTTGAGCAGAAGATCAATTCTTTGGAATTTAGGCTCAGGGAATTAGACAGGATGATCGATTACACAGGCTCACTGGATACTAGCTTTATCGAAGCTGAAAACAGCTAGTATCTTCGGTTTGAGTCAAGTTAATTTTAAGGGAAGACCTTTCCCTAAAATTTTTTTTAGAAAAAAGGCTTGTTATAGAGCTTTAAAGATTTATTATTTCTTGCACAATCTCCCCTTAAAGAAGCTTCTGCTAAATAGGTTTTGGTCTTCATAGAACGAAGATCAAGTTTCAAATTCACCAATCTATTTGCCAACACGGCCTGATGCTCTTGCATTTGCGCAATATCTTGGCTCAAAGAATCGATCCTTTTACAGATTTCATCTTGCAGTTCCACAGGCAAATTTGTACTTTGCCAATGGTTATAGAGTTGTCTACGTAAAATTTTGAGAGCTGCGATCTTCTCACAGCCCTCACTCCTACACATTTCTACTACCTCTAATTCCCCTTCATTGACGGAGATTCTATGTCTAAGCCTTTGAAGCAATAGCAATGCTTCTTGGGGTTTAGATAAGACAATATCCTCAAAAAGGGTGTCCTGATTTTCATTCATACTCTTACCAATCTGCTCTTCTCAATTTCCATGATACTGACAATTTGCGCTTTTGGCAATGGCACTATTGGAGCCGAGATGCGTTCGACGGGATTAGCCTTTGCCAAAAATCTCTATTCTATTGAGTATAAAAAATACATACTCAAAGATTAATTCTCTTTCAAATAATTTTATTTATTTTCCAGAAAAGAATTTTCCTAAATCCGGCAAACCGTAACTGAGAAAACGATCAAGGCGAAAAGCTTTATAAACCTCATACAAAACACTCTCAAAGAAAGAAGTCTTTTGACCAGTCTGAATCCGTGCATATCCGGTAGTTCCGGGTTTGATCGGATTATCTTCGTCTGTAGCACTTGCTTTTGTTGTCTTTGTAGACTTGCTACCCTTGGCTTCATGCCTTGAAGTAAGAGTATTGTCAAGAATTATTGTCGCTTTCCAGACCAGTTTTTTATTCACATCTTCTCCCGATTCAGCCGTAACAGGCGAAATGCTATCTACTTCTCCTTGAAATAAATACTGGTGAAGGGCTTTGATGTGAATATCGACGGGCTGACCTTCTTTGATGAATTCTCTGTCTTCTTCGGGAATTTGCATCTCAATTCTCACCTTATTTTTCAAATCACCAACAACGGCAATAGTATCGCCTCTATTGAAGTTTTGACCGGGTAAAGCCTCAGCCCCAAGCGTTAGGAGCTTACCAGAAATTGGTGAACTGAGCGTCATCGCTTTTTCTTGATCTTGCAACAAAGCAAGCTGATTTTCAAGATTATTTATTTCTACCTCAGTGATATTTTTTTGCTCGCGGACAGATTCAAGCCGACTATAGTTGGAATCAGCTGCACTTTTGGCTTCATTTAGTCTGGGTTTATCTTCGATTGATTTTTCAACTAGATCTTCTTTTTCGGCGTCCATCTGCGAAGAAAGAGCCTGCATCTGTTTGACAGAGGAAGCGGCGTCATAGGCTGACTGGAGGGCTTGTTGTCTTGGAAAAACACCTTCGTCGGAGAGGTATTTATGTAGCGAAGCTTTTTGTGCTAGCGCTTCTGATTGCAGTTTCAATTGTTCATATTGCTTTTGGTTAGCAGCCAAACGCGGTGGTAAATTCTGACTCGTAAGGCGTGTTGCTTGTCCTTGCACAAAATTGCTTTGGGCTTTTTGCAAATTAAAATTCTCCAAACTGCGATCGTATTCGCGATCGGCAATATTAATTTGTTTGCCGACAGATTGAAGATTGGCTTTTTGGCGAGCCAGTTCGCTTTTTACATTGAGGATTTTTTCTTGCAAATCCCAATTTTTCAATTTCACAATCGGATCGCCAGCCTTGACGTCATCGTCGGTGAATTTGAAGACTTGGTCTATGGTACCGGCAATGCTCGGTCTAATGAAGGCTTGGCTTTCGCTCGGTGCGCCTATCACTTTGATATTGCCGCCTACTTGTCTTTCGATCCAAGGCACTGAGCCTATCACCAAAAAACCAGCGAGCAAAGCGAGCTTTGCGACCATCGGGAGGCCACCTTTCTTCTCTGCTGGCTTCTTGCTTTCTGTCTTCATGGCAGCCGAGATCGTTTGGGCTGCACCGGGACTTGCTGGAGCGCCCTCTTTTGCCCCAAAGGGATTTGGCGGAAGATTGGTGAGTAAGCTTTTCAGTTGTTGCTTGGTGCTATCTGTTCTTGTTTCTTGGCTTACTGCCGCTTGTTTCCCGTTTGGCTCTATCAAAATGGGGCTGCCTTGGAAGGGGCTTTGGCTGTTTTGAATTTCTGGATTTGGTGTATTTGGCTGTTCATTGTTTGTCATAAAGGCTTCCCTATTTAACTCTCTCTTTTTAATTAGTCCATTGGAGAGTGGAGAATCACGCTCAGTATGAGTATTTGAGGGGTAATGCCTTGTCGTTTACCCTAAAATATTAAGCACTTTTAATTTTTCAAAGCCAAAGACTTGATTTTTCAGTAGCTGGACTTTAGCTAGGCGGCAATTCTGACAAAAACTCTCGATAACTGAGGATCTGCCCCTCAATGTCGCCCAAAGCCAAACGTGTTTCTGCTAGCAAAGCCTCTAAATCGGCCCCCCCGCGTGCCTCAAGCCGCTCCACCTGAATCAATAATTTCTCTCTGTCTTTCTGCTTAGACAAAAGACGCTTCGCTATGCTCTCCTTACGCTCAGAAATATTCACCTGAGCAGGCAAAGCAATCAGTAATTCTAGATTTGTCAGCTTCAAGCTAAATTCGAGTGGGGCAAGCTCGCTCACCGCTTTATAGCCCGCCAAATCCAAAACAGGCGCGTCACCGAAGCAAGCAGCCATCTCCCCTAAAACCCTAGTCTCTAGTCCTACAAAATTTGGGGCCAGTCCTAAAAGTTCTTGCTTGAAAAAACGCAATGAATTTATTGCCCGCAGGGCAGCCTCACAGCGCTCACTGTCTTCTCCAAAACCCAGAACGCCCAGACTTTCCGGAAAAGTTTGGTTTAGAAGCATGTGCTCTGAGCCGGTCAGCGCCTGCCACAGTTCTTCAGCGACCAATGGGACAATGGGCTGCAAAGCTCGCAATGAAGCTTCCAGCACCCAGTAACCCGCCCTAGCCGCCAGCCCTGCCAATACTGGATCGTGGCGATAGCCCTTACTGAGCTCAATGTACTCATCACAAAACCTATTCCAGAGAAAATCTTCGATCCCAGAAATATACTCAGCAAAACGGTATTCTGTGATTGCCCGTTCGATGCCTGTAAAAAACTTCCCCTGACCGAAAACGCTCTCCAAGAGCCATTTGATCGAAGTACCCCGCCCCTCAGGCACAGCAGAAATATCAGCCAATAGAGCTTGCAGGGAATCGCCCTCAGCTAAGCCGCCAGCATTTGTAAGTTGGAATTGGACGAACTTACAAGCATTCCAAAGTTTATTGAGAAAACGACGCTTCCGATCGAGGATCGGCGAAGTCCAACTACCATCAGCCTCACGCTTCCCTTGAAAACGGACATCTTGGTTTCCCTGCACGCCTAGCCCAGCGTACCAAAGTCTAGAGGCGTCAGCTCCATAGCTTTCGACGAGCACAAGCGGATCGATCGCATTGCCTTTAGACTTGCTCATCCGCTTCCCGTCAGGGGTTTGTAGCACAGGATGAATCAAAATATCTCTGAAAGGCAATTTTCCTTGGCGCAAATACATAGTCATAAAGACCATACGACTCACCCAAAGATTGAGGATCTCGCGCGCTGTACTCAAAACTTGCGTAAAATACTCCCCAGCGGGCAGCTCCTCTGTCCAAGCAAAAGCCCAAAGTGACGAGCTAAACCATGTATCTAAGACATCTTCTTCTTGGGTGTAGCCAGCTTCTTCGAGCAAATCTTGGAGGGCTTGATCGTTTTGTTTTAGGCAGACAAGCGCTTCTGAGTCCCCAAACTGAAACAGATATTCGTTACTGGTTTTTTGGCCGGCGAGCAGGGAAGAATTGTATTTATCGCCAGCTCTTTTCGTCTGGAAGCCAGCATTGAGCGCCAATTGTCTAAATTCATCTCGGACAAGCTTGAAGATAATCTGGTTTGTAGCGGAATCAGCGCTCAAATCCGGCAATGTTTTCCGCCAGACAGGCACCCGATGTCCCCACCAGAGCTGCCGGCCAATGCACCAGTCTCTCACATTTTCAAGCCAAGCTCTATATGTATCGGCGTAGCGAGCCGGATGAAAGCGGATTTTTTCTTCATCGAGGGCAGCGAGCGCTTGTTTGGCTAGGCCGGGCATACGCAGAAACCATTGTTCAGAGGGATAGGGCTCGATCACCGTGCCACATCTATCATGGAGGGCTGCTTGCTGCTCATAGTCGCGGCTTTCTTCCAGTGCTTCGGCTTGCAAGAGCGCTTCGAGCACTTTTACGCGCGCCTTGAAACGATCTAGACCCCAAAACTCTGTCGGTACGAGCTCGCTCTCTAGAAGCTTTCCTTCAGGACTGAGCACATTGAAGCTGTCTTTTAAACCGAGCTCGGCAGCGATCAGTTCATCGTTGAAGTCATGAGCTGGTGTGATTTTCAGAGCGCCACTACCAAAGCCCAGCTCTACTCTCTCGCTCAAGACTATCGGGATTTTTCTATCTGTGAGTGGAATGATCAGCTGCACCGGCTCATCGGCTTTGATTTTGGCGATCAGCTCGGCTTTTTCGGGATCATTGGGGTTGATGGCGACAGCCACATCGGCAAAGATAGTCTCTGGGCGGCTAGTAGCGACGATCAGACTTTCAGATGAACCGACAATTTTGTAAGCCAAGAAGCTTAGGCTAGCTTTACGGTTTTCGTGATTTATCTCCAGATCAGAAAGACTAGTGAGGCATTTCGGGCACCAGTTCACTAGCCTTTGGCCCCTATAAATCAATCCTTCACTGAAAAGCTGAAAGAAACTAGACCGCACCAAGCTCACATACTGGGGATCCATAGTAAAAAGACTGCGCGAAAAATCGGCCGACACCCCAAGACGAGCTAACTGCTGCTCGATCCGGCCACGATGCTCGCTAGACCAAGCCCAGATCTTTTCTTCAAAGGCTTTGCGGCCCAGTCCCTGACGAGTAACGCCGTTCTTGGCCAGCTCTTTTTCGACGACTATCTGCGTGCCGATACCGGCATGATCGCAGCCGGTTTGCCAATGGACGGTTTTGCCTTTCATCCGCCAATAACGCAACAACAAATCCTGCAAGGTGGCGTTCAAAGCGTGCCCTAGATGCAGATCGCCAGTGACATTCGGCGGGGGCAGACACACAACAAAATCAGGCGCACTGGAACTGGGCTGAGCGTAAATACTCGCAGCTTGCCACTGGGCTAGTTTTGCTGGTTCGAGCAGGTTTGGCTCATAGCTCTTTGCTAACTCTTTCAATTCGCTTATAAAATGGAGAGGATCTATCACTCAGATTAGCAACATTGTTCCAATCCCTTCTCGGCATGATTTTCATTCTGGCTTTCGGTTATCTCTTTTCTCGAGACCGAAAGCTGATCTCGTGGCGCGTTGTGCTAAGCGGGCTGGTCTTGCAGGGGCTAATCGCTTATTTGGCGCTGAAGACTGAATGGGGAGGAGCTGGCTTTGAAGCGCTTAGCGCGGCTGTGGTTGGACTAGTCGATCTTTCTGCTCGCGGTGGAAAATTCGCCTTTGGTCCACTCTATAGCGATCTGGGATTTGTCTTTGCCTTAAAAGTCCCTGTAGCGATCATCTTCATTTGCACATTGACGGCTATTTTGTTTCAGCTTCGGGTCATTCAGCCTGTTTTGCGCTTGCTGGCTAAAGCTTTGCAGAGGCTGATGGGGCTGAGCGGGGCAGAGATCTTGGCAGCCATTGGTAGTGCTTTGGTGGGGCAGATCGAGTCTGCTTTGCCTTTGCGGCCTTATTTTCATAAGCTCACTGACGCCCAGTTTTTCTCGATCATGGCTGGTGGCATGGCTACTATGGCTGCTTCTGTTTTGGCCGTTTATATCTCGCTGGGACTTCCTGGAAAATATTTACTCGCCGCCAATTTTATGGGCATACCGGCTGGACTTTTGATGGCACATCTGCTTTGGCCCAGTGAGCTGGAGACTCGTGGGCAGTCATTACCAGAAGAAGAGCAGAGCAAGTTCGCCAATGTGATTGAGGCGGCTATGCATGGAGCCAGTGAGGGGGTAAAGATCTCTGTTGCCGTTGTGGGGATGATCATCGCTTTCATTTCGATTTTCGGTTTGGTTGATCAGCTTTTGCGTTTGGCTGGACTGAGTCTTACTGGTGTTTTGGGTTGGGTTTTGTGGCCTGTGGCGTGGCTTATTGGAGTTTCTGGGGAGGAGAGTGCTTATGTGGCTTCACTGATTGGGACTAAGCTGTCTTTTGATGAATTTGTGGCTTATTTGCGTTTGATTGAGATGCATGCTGTCTGTCCGCTTTCGCCGAGGGGTTATGTTCTTGCTATTTTTGCTGTTTGTGGTTTTGCGAACTTTGGCTCTGTGGCTATGCAGGTGGCGTCATTCAGTCATATGTTGCCGGAGCGGAAGAGTACTTTTGCGGCTATGGGCTTAAGGGCCATGCTAGCTGGCGCTCTTGCTTCTTTGCTTTCTGCCTGTTGGGTTAGTTTTTTTCAGGGCTAGTGCCTTATCGAGCTCCCCCTTTACTCTGAGGAAAAAATCAAAAAATCAAGCCAAAGGCTCAACCTTGGGTGCCTGTGACTTCACACTCTCAGCCTGAATCTTCGATAATAATCCCTGAAAACTCTCATCTTCAAGCTGAGCTAACTGCGCCAGTTTGTGGACCTGCACAAGAGTAGAAGCGCTGCGCTTCAGCGCCCTAGCCAACTCCTTGAAGGTAATACCAGAAACTCTTCCCAGAAAAACCAGCGCCTGCCTAGCTCGCCGCAGATCGTCACTGTTAGCACTAGAAGAGAGATCTTCAGGCTTGAGCGGCAAATGCAAACAAATAGCCTCAACCAAACGCCCTAACTGCTCACTGGGAGCTTCTGTCAGCAAAATCTTCTCGCGAGGCAAAACAGACTTACTGACGCTCTCAGCCATAGCATCAACCCGCAAAATCTCTCTTACTTCTTCTAAGGTAAAAGTCTTGTTGCTGAAGTTTTGATAAGCCTGCACCTTCAAGAGCGCCCCTTCTAGCTGCCTGATATTGGCCGGAAAAGCCTCACAAATAGCATCGGCCACCTCAGGCACCAAACGCAAACGCATACCCTGCGCCTTCAAATCGAGAATGGCGCGCCGGATCTCATAGCTGGGAGCCTGTATGTCAGTCACCAAGCCCCCCTCAAAACGACTACAAAGCCTCGGCTCCAGTTTTTTGATACATGATGGAGGTCTGTCACTGGTCAGCACAACCCTACTGCCCGCTTCTTTGAGCGCATTGAAGGTATGAAAGAACTCCTCTTGAGTAGATTCTTTGCCCTCAATGAACTGAATGTCGTCTATCAGCAAAAAATCCGAGCGCCTGTAACGATGACGGAAGTCCTTCATCTTGCCTTGACGCATGCTGTCGATCAGATCGTTTAGAAACTGTTCAGCTGTGACATAGATTATTTGAGCTTGCTTGGAACTGGCCCGCGCAAAATGGGCGATCGCCTGCATGAGATGAGTCTTACCGAGCCCCGAAGATCCCCAGATGAAGAGCGGATTGTAGTCGCCTTCGGCGCTGCTGGTGGCAAGCGAGATGGCAGCTGCGTGGGAGAACTGATTGTGCGGGCCAACCACAAAGCTCTCGAAAGTATAACGGGGGTTGAGGCTCAGTTCAGGGCCATTTTTGCGGCGCGGGGCGGGCTCAGACTCTTCGACTATCGAAAGATTTGGTTGCTGCTGATAGTCTATTGGGCCAATTAATGCCCCTAATTCGACATTTATTGCTAATTCATTTTGGGCTGTGATTTGGGCGAGGACGTCTCTAATTTGCTTCAGATAATTTTGCTCAAGGATATTTGCGCTGAACTGGTTTCTGACCTGCAAAGTGGCCTGACTGCCAACTAGGGCGCTCAGTTTGGCTGGCTTGACCCATGCGTGAAAACCGGAAGCGGGAATAGTCTCCTTTAGACTCTTCAGCGCTTTGGTCCAGATCTGCTCAAGCTGGTTATGTTCAATCATCAAACAAAGATCACCGGATCAGTATCGCCAGCTTGCTTCTCTCTTAAAGAACCTAGCTCATAGGCCTCAGGAAGGCTGGCTAAAATCAAATCTTTGTTTTCTGCCGGACAGACCAGAATTAGCCCAAGGCCCATATTGAAGGTTGCTTTCATGTCGCCAAGGTCTAATGCACCCAAATTTTGCAGCCAAGTGAAGATTTTTGGCTTAGGCCAACTGTCCCAATAAACTTCCGCTGTCAGCTTTTCTGGGTCAAAAGCACGCGGCAAATTTTCAAGAATCCCTCCACCGGTGATATGGGCAATAGAGTGCAGCTTCGAAAAAAGCGGAGAAACAGAGCGGTTATAGAGTCTTGTCGGCTTGAGGAGCTCGGTGATCAGCTCAGAGCCCAGCTCAGGGACAAAACTTGTATAGTCGATTTTTTTGCTCTCGATTAAGTTTCTAACCAAAGAATAGCCATTGCTGTGCAGGCCACTTGAAGCAAGCCCGATCAAAACATCACCAGCTTGAGCCCGCTCGGCGGCAAGTAACTCACTTTTCTTGACAATCCCAACAGCAAAACCGGCCAGCTCATAGCCACCAACAGGCAGCATGCCCGGTAACTCAGCTGTTTCACCGCCCAAAAGAGCCGTCTCAGACTCGAGACAAGCAGCAATGATCGAGCTCAAGATAGCCTTGCTACTGGCCAGATCGAGCTTTTCTACAGCCAAATAATCCAGAAAAAAGAGCGGTCTCGCTCCACAACACAGCAGATCGTTCAGGCACATGGCCACCAGATCTTGGCCTATACCGGCAAAAAGGCCGTAATCGTAGGCCAGTTTTAGCTTGCTGCCTACCCCATCTGTACAAGCTACTAATATATCTGGATCTTCACCACTGCCAAGCTGATAGAGACCGGCAAAAGAGCCGATACCTCCGAGCACTTTTCCGGAGAAAGTCAGCTTGGCGGCCTCAGCCACAAAACCGACCAGAGAACTGGCCAGATCGATGTTTACTCCTGCTTCAAGGTAATTTTTGGGCACTTTGATTTCTATTAATTCATCGATAGTCTACTTAGAAACTATCTTATACTTGCTGAAGACTTCAAACCGGTCTCGATCTCACTTTTCCTCAAAAAACCAGTAAAAATGGCCTTTTTTAATCCACCGAAAATACCGAAAGCTATACTCACCCAACTCAAACAAAACTGGGTTTATTTACTCGGCTCAACGCTATTGACTGGGCTTTTTGTCTGCTATTGGACAGGCGCTTTGGACTTGAACTTCGATCCCAAAGTAATAGGAGTGCAAATCAGCACCGATAAAGGAACGATCATCGTGGGCCGCAATAAACTAACCCAAAGCCCGATCATCTGGTTCAGTCCACTGATAGGCTCATTTGGTCAAAGAGGACAGCCTGAGTTCTTTTCTATCGAAAGCCGTCAAGAAAAACAAAATGGCAAAAACTGGGAAATAGAATGGCAATGGGACGAGCTAGTCACTGCCGGCAAAAAAGAGATACTGCTCTCGCTAGCCCCCACCCAAAAAGAAAAAGACAATGCGATCGATTCTTTGTCTGAACAATGCCTGCAAACAGGCAGCGCTATGGATTCGATCTCCTGTCAGTGGTCTGTCTCAGACAAGCTCAAACTCGATGGAGTGATGGGGAAATATTTGTGTCTAACAAATCAAAAGAACGAATTTTATGGGGGAGCCCACCCAATGGCTATCACCAAGATAGTCACCTACAATCCTCAAACCAGAAAAGCGGTGAAACTTGAAGAAATATTGGCCAGTGATAAAAGCCAAGACGATCTCTGGCAAAGACTGCAAACTAGTGCTCTCGCTGTTTCCGAGGACTATGAAGAGCTGGGAGGGTTTAGCGATGAACAGGCCCCCAAGAGTCAGCCGTCTTCCGGTAGTGCCGTCGATCAGCTGAGCGCTTCGCTGAACTCGCTCGGCTATACGCTTAGCCCAAATTCTTATTGTTTGAAACTCAGAGGTGAGGGAACTGTCTTTTATTTTGCTTTTCCGCATGCTGTGGAAGTAAATCGCGGTACAAATCTTCATCTGGAAGCTGCTCTACCTCCTGCTAGTGCGCTCAGTACTGATTTAAATCAAGTCTTAAAACAATTTCAGTTTGAACTCGGCCAAGATCGCAAAACAAATGTGATCAAATCGACCAAAGGTGACTGGAAAGTATTGCAGGGGGACAAAGAGCTTATAGTCAGAAACGTTGACCTGAAACTAGCCCTAGACTTCCCTAAAGAGAGCAATGTCGCCGAATCACTCTTAGGAATCACTTGGCTCTATCGTTCTCCCAGCCTAAACAGCCTCAAAGAAAACGCTTTCAGACAAATCGAAATGAAAGGCGAAGAGCCAAAACTCGATCTAGACAGTCTTCGCTAGAGCCAAAAAGAAGTAGAATTTGGGTTATAAGCAAGCAATAAGCAAATCTTAAAATGCCAAAATTCGATCGTATAGTCTCTCTAAGTCTTCTCCTGATAGCCATCTTGGGAATAGTGCTCAACTTTGCTCTTCCACAAAAAAAAGCAGGCACTGACCCGAAAAACACCCAAAAAGCTGAACTGAACGCTCTAGGCGACACTCTCAGCGATTCAGTCAAAGACAAAATACTGTTAATCAATGTCTCAGGCGTAATCGACGACCAAGAACAAAATGGCCTCTTCGGCATAGAATCCTCACCAGCGAGCAAAGCCCGTGCGCTGCTCTCGAAGGCCCTCAAAGACGAAAAAGTAAAGGGTGTTTTTCTGAGAATAAACAGTCCCGGCGGCACAGTGGGCATCAGTCAAGAGATTTATGCGCTCTTGATGAAACTACGCGAAAAGAAAATCCCAATCGTAGTGAGCATGGGCGATGTGGCCGCTTCAGGCGGATACTATATAGCTGCTCCAGCCGATCAGATCTTCGCTAACGCTGGCACAATCACCGGTAGCATCGGAGTGATTGCTCAAAATCTCAATTATCAAGGACTTTTTGCCAAGATCGGACTCGCTGACTCCACCTTCAAAGCTGGCAAATATAAAGACCTAGGTTCTGGCTCTAGACCGATGACTGAACCCGAAAGAAAGATTTTGCAGGGGCTAATAGATGACACATACGACCAATTTATTAGTGATGTCTTTGCTGGCCGTAAGGTCGATAATGCTGGCGATCAGCGCAAAAACCTGACAAAAGAATATATCGCTCAACACGCCGAAGGTTTAATCTATTCCGGTAGGCAAGCTTTGGCCGTTGGTCTGGTCGACCGGATAGGAGGCTATGATGAAGCTATTGCTAGCTTGCAAAAACTAATCGTTGAGCGTGGGCTGAACTCATCCAAAGAAGATTTGCCGGTGGTGAAAGGTTTCCCTTCAAATAATTTTCAAGAGGCGCTTGAGTTTTCGCTCTCAGGCTTCAGCCCAATTAAACCAGCTAAAACCTCAATCAGTCTCTTTGCCAGTCCAGAACTGCTCAAGCATCCAGTACTCGTTGTTGCCCCTACTTATATTTCCGGTCTATGAACTTAAAAAACGCCAAGAAAGTCTTAGTGATTGGCGCTGGTCTAGCCGGTCTAGCAGCCTCCAAAGAACTGGTGGAAGCCGGTCACAAAGTTCATCTGCTTGAAAGTCGCTCGCTGATTGGGGGGAAAGTATCGGCTTGGCGCGACCGTGATGGTGACTGGGTAGAAAGCGGACTGCATGTTTTCTTCGGTTCTTACCGGAAGATTTTTGATCTGATGCGTGACGTCGGGATTTATCAAAATATCGATTGGCAGGAAGCTTGCATTCCTTATAGATTGCCCGGTGGGGATAGCTTTTCGATATCGAGCTGTGAGTTTTTGCCTTCACCCCTAAATCTTTTTGGCAATCTTCCGCAGATCAGGCATTTTTCTATTCAAGATCTTTGGAATTATTGCAAGGCGATCATTCCGATTTTGGCCAAAGACAGGGCTTATATAGACGCCCAAGACGATATCACTTTTGCTGACTGGGTGAAGCGGGCCAAGCTCAGTGATGAGATGGTGCAGAAGATGTTCTTGCCTATGACTCTTTCGCTCAAATTCATCCCACCACACGAAATTTCCGCTCAGGTGGTCTTAAATGTCTTTAGGCTCTTTGTGGCTGATCCCAAGGGTTTCAAGATTGGTTTTCTGAACGGTTCCCCTCAAGAAAAACTGACCCAACCGATCCTCGACTATTTGCGGGCCCGTGGACTCAGTTACTCGCTGAACCGAAAAGTGAGCGATTTGGTGCTAGAGCGTGACGAGCAAGCTAAGCCGAGAATCAAAGCAGTGTTGGCTTCTGGAGAAGCTTTTGTCGCCGATCATTTTGTGTTTGCTTTGCCCTGTCATCAGTTTCAGCGTATTTTGAGTGGGCATTTTCCGGGTGATCCCTATTTTGAGAATCTAAAACGCTTTACGGGAGCTCCTGTCATGAACGCCCAGTTTTGGCTGAAAGAGAGAATTACTGCTGACAGACGTTTGCAGTTTGGGGCTGCTGGCCACACGCCAGTGTTTGCTGACATGAGTCTTTCTTGCAAGGACTATGCCACAGCAGATGGCTGCTCGATGATTGAGTCTGTGATAGCGCCTGCGGCGGGGCTCTCTGAGCTCAGCAACCAAGAGGTGCTCGATATGGCTTGGCAGGAGATCTGTTCTTATTATCCTCATTTGGCCGGTAGGGATTTGATCAAAAAGAGTTCTTTGGTGCGGCTCCCACATTCTGTCTATGCACCTCGGCCAGGTTTAGAAAAATACAGGCCTAGTCAGGAGACACCCATTGAGAATCTCTTTTTGGCTGGGGGTTTTACTAAGGGACATGAGTTCTTTGACAGTATGGAGGGGGCAGTGCAGAGTGGGATTTTAGCGGCTAGGGCTCTTTTGGGGAAAATAGAAGAAACTAGTGTCAATGAGGCTTCGGCTGAGTTGAGTATTTCTTAGGCTTCTCTCTTTAGAAGTTTGAAGATTCAAGAACTATTTTTTTGAGCTTATCAACTCTAAGTCAAGCATGACCATTAAAAGAATTTTTTCCTGTCATACAGAGAGCAGAAATGCCCCCTCGATCATTGGTGCTTAAAATAAATCTGACCACAAAGCAATACACATTGGAACATATAATTAAAATCAGAAAGCCTAGAAGTTTCTGTTTCTTAAGCAAACTTAATTCAAAACCAGCTTAAATGCCCAGTAGTAATCTAAAATAAGTAATTGAAGAGGGGAATTTTTACTTACTAACAAACCAAACCGAAAAGGAAACGGATAAACATGCTCGAACAAATGAACGTAGTATTAGAACAAATTCTCAGAGAATCACGCGAGTGCGTGAAAAACAATCAGTACGCCCAAGCCCGCGACTTGCTCTCCAAAGTCTTTTACAGATTAGGCGCAAATCCCGAAGAGCCAAATACGTACATCTTCTCCCAAGCCAAAATTCTCTACTCTCAAATCACCCTCATCGAAAACATTCTCGGTGAAAACTCTATGACCTCACCAGTTGAACAATATATGCTGACCGAAATGCATGTACAGTCTGGCTGTCAGAGATTTGACTTGAAAGGTCAATTGGATACTCTCAAGCGCAATACCCTTGTTCTTGAATCTGCTCGCAGTGATGCAACCCACGCTCATTGTTGGTCAGCCGAGTTGATTCTTGGTTTGATCAGAACACTCAGTTAAGAATATTTACAACTTTTGACCAACACAAAGAGAGGGGAGCTAAATGCTCCTTTTTTTGTGTGTATTTTTTGCTAATTACAAAAGAGCTTTTTTAACAACCTCTTGAAACTTGTAAGGAGTTTAAGGAGGGTTCAAGGCTGAAGCTTGATCGCGTTGTGTGAATTTTTTCTCTAAGTCATGGGGTTATTCAGGGGCTTCGCCGCTCAAGTAAATACTTCCCTAACAACAAGTGAGCACAAAAAGTTTTCTCTGGATCACTGGAAGTTAAAAACCTCAATCTTAGTTAGCAAACAAAGAAACTAAAGCAATCACCCCAACCTCCTCACCCCTCCCAAGCTTCCCCATCTGCTCAGCAGTCTTTGCCTTCAAACCAATTTGTTCGAGACTGCAAGAAAAGATCTCAGTCAAAGATGCTCTGATGGCCGCCTTATAAGGGGCGATTTTTGGTCTTTCACAAACAATAGTACAATCACAGTTGTTGAGCCTCAAACCTAGAGCTTTATATTTCGCAAAGATTTGGACTGGATCTGAAAAAGGTTTCTCTGATTCAGCTACACTTAGCGGAGAAGCTAAACGCAAAGCAACTTCAAGAGCCTTGAGCAAAGGATCTTCACCCTCAGCAAAACCATAGCTCGAAAACAAACTTATCCCAGAAAGACGGAAGGGTCTCCCCTCGATCAAACTGCTACTAGATAAACCGATCCCAAATGTCATAAACTCAAGTAAACAAAAGAATGGGAGCAAATTAAAAGCCCCCAAAAAATCAAATGAAAAACTTTTTGAGGAAAACCTCTCAAGCCTCAAGAGAATTTAAAAAGATTAGTCGGAAAATTAACGCTAGACACAGACTAATCAAATAGAATATTACTCATAAAGCCTCAAAAAAGCAATGTGTAAATATTTTCTTCAAGTTTTCCTCCTCTCTTCCCTGATCTTTTCGGCCACTTCCGTTCTAGGAGCAGAGCTTAGAGTGACAGTCTCAGGACTGACCCCGAAAAAAGGCCAACTCTATGTCGCACTTCACGAGCAAGCAGGCTCTTTTCCTCATGATTCCAAGGCCTCCCAGAGAAAAATTGTTGAGATTCAGCAAAGTAAGCAGACGATCAGCTTTGAGCTAGTCTCCGGCAAATATGCTCTATCCGCTTTCCACGACCTAAACGGCAACGGCAAAATAGACTTAAACCCCCTCGGGAAGCCAGTAGAAGGCTATGCTGTCTCTGGAAAAAAGAAGGGTGGTCTTATGAGTAAACCCGTTTTCTCCAGCTCTCTTTTCACCGTTCCAACAACTGGTAGCGAGATTTCGCTCAAAATGCTTTATTGAAAGCTCACTTAGGCTGGTCTGTATTAAAATCTAAAAGATGCAAACTATAGATGAAACTATTAGCCCGAGCCTGAAGACCGAAGAGATGGTGATCAATATGGGTCCCCACCATCCGGCCACTCATGGCGTTCTCCGCCTCAAACTCAAACTCGATGGAGAGCAACTGCGGGCTGTTGAGCCGGTGATAGGCTACCTGCATCGAGCGATCGAAAAGCAAGGCGAGATGCGGAATTATTTCAACTATCAAGTTGACATCGATCGGGTGGACTATCTGTCGGGCATGCACAATAATGAAGCCTTCTCGATCGCCATTGAGAACTTACTAGGGCTCGAAGTACCGACCAAAGCCAAATACATCAGAGCGATCTGCTCAGAGCTAAACCGGATCACCTCGCACCTGCTCTGGCTTGGGACTTGCTTGATCGATATGGGCGCGATGATGGGGTTTCCTTTTTATCCATTTAGAGAGCGGGATCGGATCCTCAACTTTCTGGAAGAGATATCGGGACAACGCATGATGTTCAACTTCATTCGCATCGGTGGTGTCAAGCGTGATCCTTCACCAGAGTGGCTAGCGAAAGTGTTGCATTTTGCCAAGGACGAATTTCCGGCACGAGTGGCTGAATACGAAGCTATAGCCAGTGAAAATCCAATTTTTCTTTCACGGATGAAAGGCATTGGGCTGTTGAGCCAAGAGACTGCGCTCAGCTACAATGTCACTGGCCCTTCTCTACGTGGTTCTGGTTTGGCCGTTGATTTGCGGAAGCTAGAAGACTATGGGGTTTATAAAGATTTTGATTTCATCGTGCCGACCGCCAATGCGGGAGATTGTTATAGTCGCTATCAGTGCCGGATCAAAGAGCTCTATGAGTCGGCCAAAATCGTTGTTCAGGCCATAGAGGGGCTTCCTTCGGGTGAGATCAGTGCCAAGAAAATCCTCCCTAATCTAAAGCCACCTAAGGGAGAGACTTATGGGGCTGTCGAGTCTGCTCGTGGTCATCTTGGGGTGCATGTGGTGACTGATGGCACTGCTTCGCCTTATCGAGTGAGATGGCATTCGCCTTCTTTCAATAATCTTTCTGTTTTAACGCATTTATTGCTTGAGGGAGCGCCTGATGGTGGTTCTTTAAAGATTTCCGATATTATGGCGTGCATTGCCAGTATTGACTTCATCATGCCTGACGTTGATAGATAAGAAGGCTGAGCCTTGGCCCAGTTAGACGGAAACACTGATCTGGTAATGGGGACGATTTTTCGTTTTCCCTTTTTCTCTCAGGGATCTGGGGGCGAAGCTCCTAAATAATTCGATCAAATCTCAGCTTCGTCGACCATCAGCAGAGTAACCCCCCAAACTCTCCTCAACAAGACTGAACCAAAAAGCCGAAAAAAAGTGCAAATAAACGCTAGCAATATAAAAAGCAAAGCGTGCACAAAAAGATTAAAAACACAAACCTAAACGACTACAGGGACTCGCTCATCGAGGAAAATCTCCCCCTAGTCCGCAAACTAGCCTCCTCAGTCTTTGCCCCCGGCATAGAGCTAGATGACCTAATCGGCCATGGAGTCCTAGGTCTGATCAGAGCAGCCCAAAAATACGATCAATCTAAAGGCATAAACTTCAGTGCCTTTGCCCGCAGTCATATCAAAGGAGCCATGCTCGATCAACTAAGAGCTAACGATACTTTATCCCGCTGGACCAGAAAAAAACTAAAAACAAATAACCCCGAAGAAATAAATAATAAATACCAACATTTAGCGGATTTTCATTTGCTTTCTCTAGACGAACTGCAAGGCGAAGATTATAGTCTCCTTGAAACGATCCCAGATGAAAGCGATGGACCGGCCGAGATTTATGAACTCAAAGCCAGACGGAAATTATTAAAACTAGCTCTGCATAAATTACCGGAAAGAGAAAAAAGAATATTGATCATGCATAACTATTCACAATTCACCTTCAAAAAAATCGCGGAAACACTAGGAATAACTGAATCAAGAAGTCACCAGCTGCACAAACGTGGACTAGAACTAATGCGTGTTGGTCTGCTGCAATCATCTATTTGACCGGTTTTTCTGGGGGGAAACCGTGCATATAGAATCTGGAGTAACTTTTGATGTACGACTCGATCAAAAATGCCTACGGACTATTGCGGACAACGGACTATGCTCGTGGCCTAGCCTCAGACAAGCTGGTAAAGAGCGCCGCCCCCAATGCTGAAGATCTCTGTGCTGGTAAGCTGGATTTCGCCTCGGCGCTCAGAGACGTGCAGCGCAAACAACATCGGGGGCAGGATCTCGATGGTGGCCAAATCGATGATCTGTTGCGGAAGAATACCACCAGCAGTCCGTTGAAGACCTCGACCAGACAGGCTTCTGTCGACTTGGCGATGGCTCAACAGCTCAATTCTTTGATGCTGAAGCTGATGGGACATGTGATCAAAATGGATAAATTACCGATCGATAACTTTAGGGTGCTGCAATGAAACTAGGAAGTGATAGATGCTAGGTAGTGACAGAATGGACGCTCTGAGAGCTTCGCTGAAAGCGGCAGAAGACTTGAGCACAGTTTCCACGACGAATATCGCCAATGCTGACACGCTCGGATATCGGGCATTGATTGGGGTGATTGCGCCTGATTGCAAGTGTGAATGTTTTTCTGATCTCATTCCTGAGGTGACGAAGCGGGCTTATCCCGGTTATCCTGTCGGGCGTATGCATGTGGAGCTGACACAGAGCGACAAGAGCGCTGGCAAGGTGACTGTTAACGGGATCACTTATGAAAAATCCAATGTGAATGCGGTTGCTGAGCTGCAGAAGCTGGTGCAGGCGGCAGCTATGGCTAAGACGGCTTTGGCTGCTTTGCAGCTGGAGAGTCGGACACAGCGAGAGATCATCAACCTTGCTTCAAATCGTTAGGAAGCTTGAAGCTTCACTTAACTAAAACGTAAATTGATCTAGTTTCTTTTTGGGTTTCTTGTCTACCTTATAGCTTCAAATGGGTTTTGGGGGCTGCGTAGCAAGAGTGCCTAGCTAGGCCGATACGTAGAGCCCCCATGGAAAACTCTTTGACCTCAAGTACTCTAAGGTTTTTCGAACTCACTTGTGGTTCGGGAAATATTACCCATGAGGGGTCTTCGCCCCCTCAAACTCCCCCTAGAACAAATTATTCAGCGTTTCCTCAAGGGGCTTCGTCCCAGACCCCCTAGAAAGGAAGACTGGAGATCATCAACCTTGCCTAGAATCGTTAGGATTTGGGTTGATTTTTTGATATATTTATTTTCATGAATAGCCGCTCTTTGCTTTTAGTTTCGGTTTTACTATTGGGTTTAGTTAGTTGTGGGAATGCAAAAGTTGAAAAATATACCTCAAATTTGTTAGCTATAAAATGTTATTTTGGAGATGCAAAATCTTGCAGTAGCCTAGGAAAACTTTATACTGATGGAGATGGTGTAGAGCAAGACTATTTCAAAGCAGCTGAGCTCTTCCAGAAAGCCTGTGATGGCGGGGAAGCTAACGGATGTCTCAACTTAGGAGTTTTATATTACTTTGGTCAAGGGGTTGAAAAAGATGATTTCAAAGCAGCTATGAACTCCCTAATAGCCTGTGCTAGCGGAAAAGCTAGAGGTTGCTATAACTTAGGAGTTTCATATCATCAAGGTGAAGGGGTCAAACAAGATGATTCCAAAGCAGCAGAATTTTACAAAAAAGCCTGTGATGGCGGGGTAGCCGCAGGATGTTCCGACTTAGGAGTTTCATATGAAAAGGGTGAAGGAGTAAAACAAGACTATTTTAAAGCTGCTAAGCTTTTTCAAAAAGCCTGTGACGGTGAGGAAGCCAGAGGATGCTTTAACTTAGGGGTTTCATACAAACAAGGTAAAGGGATTAAACAGGATTTTTCAAAAGCAACAGCGCTCTACCAAAAAGCTTGTGCTGGAGGGGAAGCCAGAGGATGCTATATCTTAGGATGTTTATATGATGAGGGTGAAAGGTTAAAGCAAAGTCCAGTTGAAGCCAAGAAATTCTTTGGGAAAGCTTGTGATTTGAGAGATCAAGACGGCTGTAGAGAATATGCTCGGCTGAATAAATGAAATGAACGTAATCTCTGAAAATACTTTGGCTGAGCTCCAGAAGATGGTGCAGGCTGCGGCTGTGGCGAAGACGGCTTTGGCTGCTTTGCAGCTGGAGAGCAGGACACAGCGGGAGATCATCAATCTTGCTTCCAATAGATAAATTTTAGTTAGTTTTTTGCTATGTTTGCTTAATGAAATCTAAGTGTTTGTTTTTCATTATAGTTTTGGGTTTATTTTTAAGCTTATTGGGCTGTAGTAAAACTAAAACAGAAGAAGAAAATCCCAATATTCTCTCCATCAAATGCTTTATAAGTGATTTGAGCTCCTGCGCTGATCTTGCTGAGCTTTATACTGATGGCGATGGGGTAGAACAAGACTATTTCAAAGCTGCTGAGCTCTACCAAAAAGCCTGTGATGGCGGGGAAGCTAGCGGATGTCTCAACTTAGGAGTTTTATATTACTTTGGTCAAGGGGTTGAAAAAGATGATTTCAAAGCAGCTGAGCTTTTTCAAAAAGCCTGTGATGGTGGACAAACAGAAGGCTGCTTCAACCTAGGTGTCCACTACGCAGATGGTATTAGTGTTAGGCAAGATTCTTTCAAATCGGCTGAACTCTACCAAAAAGCCTGTGATGGAGGATACATGAGTGGATGTCTAAATTTAGGAGTTTCGTACGAAAAGGGTGAAGGAGTAAAGCAAGATTATTTCAAAGCGGCTGAGCTTTACCAAAAAGCTTGCGAAGGGGGAGAGATAGGGGGATGTTACGGGTTAGGAGTTTCACACACTTACGGTACTGGCGTAAAACAAGATTATTTCAAGGCGGCTGAACTCTACCAAAAAGCCTGTGATGGGAAAATAGATTTTGGCTGTTACAGCTTGGGATATTTATACGAAAATGGATATGGAGTTAAGCAGACCATTTCTGAAGCTAAAAAACTTTATGGCACAGCCTGCGATCTCAAGCTTCAACTAGGCTGTGAAGAGTATGCCCGACTGAATAAGTAATACAAAAGAACCGCTAGTTACCTAACTCCTCAACATAAGCCATACAACCCTCAATGAAAGAATTCGAATTTCCACGGCAATCACCAGTATCATCGATACCATTTTCCTCAGCCCATGCATAACCAGCTCGATGACCAGAACAGTCTTTAGTGCATACATACCCGTGAAAAGTCTTAAGTCCAGAATCTCTTGAATCTTTAACAGAAACCCCTTTTGTATTGAGACTTATATTTTCGGCTTCATTTATTAATTTTGGTTCTTGCTCACTAGAACAGCCAATAAGAGCAACAACGATCAAAGGGAAAAGCCAAAACCTAGAACTGAAATCTCTCATAAAAAAACAATAGCAAACTAATAATCAACTATCCCAAATGCTAAAATATTTTCCATGAAAAAGACCACTATGCTATTTGCTCTGAGCCTAGGTTTAATGTCCACCAGCTTAGTGCTAGCAAATGAAGAACTAGCCAGAGACCTAAGAGAATCCTGCGAACTAGACAATGCCAATGAGTGCCTTAACCTCGGCATACTCTACTATGAAGGCAAAGAAATAGAACAAGATTTCCTAAATGCCGCCAAGTATTACGGTAAAGCCTGTGATTTAAGTAGCCCTGAAGCCTGCGCTCTACTAGGAGGTATGTACGATGAAGGCGAAGGCCTCACACAGGATCGCGAAGAGGCAGCCTCACTCTACAAAATAGCTTGCGATGAAGATATAGCCGAATCTTGCTTTGCCCTTGGCGTTTTGTATGAACAAGGTCAAGGAAAAGAAAAGAACTTGGCCAAGGCTAAAGAGCTCTACAGCAAGGCTTGTGACTTGAAAGTAGATCTAGGCTGCAAAGCTCTCTCCGAATTGCCATAAAAAAACCTCCTAAACCCACTGGTTCAAGAGGAATGTTTTCTATAAAAATAGAAATTACTGATTGTTGGTGACAGCAAGCGCAGACCGGATCTCAGCGTCACTGACATCACCGTTCAAACGCGATAGCTCTTTGCCGTCCTTGAAGATAAATAGCGTAGGCACGCCCAATACTCCCAACTCTTTAGCTAGAGGTAAAGCACTGGAAACGTTCATCTTATAGAAATTAGCGGCAGGATATTCTTTTGTGATTTTATTTACTTTTGGGTAAAAGCTCTCACAATGCGAACAACCACTCCGGTAGAAACCAAGCACAGTATAGCCTTTGCTATTTTTAATGGCGCTTGGGTATTGTTCAGCAGAGATCTCGCTGAGGAGAGTTGCTTTTACGTCAGCTTGGGCGCTGGGAGACAGCCCGGCTAGGGCAAAGAAAGCTAGCAAAAGAAAGATATTTTTTTTCATGTTGTTGTTTGGTTTGTTTAGGGGAATCATTTGGTGACAAGACTTCTCATCGCATTTCTAGATGCTTTTACAGCTTCGCAGTGCTCGATCTTGATGAATACCGGATGCTCAGCCAAGCTCTGATAATAGCTAGCTAGCTCCGGAAAAGCATCATTTAAACTCGGCTCAGCAAAGCAAATATTGAACCAAGCTTGGAAAAAGAGACAATCGGTGAAATCCAGATTTGTGCTCTTGTTGCGTTTAGCTAGTTCTTGCTGAAAAATCGCCAGCTTATCTTTGAGTATAGCCAACTTGTGCGCCCGCTCTTCAGAGCTGATCTGCGCCCAACCGACCTTATCAAAAATAAGTGGAGAACTAGCAGGAATGATACCAGTCTGGACGATAAGGGCTAAGGCAAGTGATTGGGCGCGAGCCAGATTGTCACTAGGCAAACAGGCTATTTCTGGATGCTCAGCTTCAAGGTAGAGCGCAATCGCCAAAGATTCATGAAGATATTTCCCTTCAGGAGTCTTCAAAGCCGGAATCAAACCAAAGGGACTGATTTCCCTGTATTCAGGCTGTTTTTGTTCGCCTTGGAGCATATCGACTAGCTGAAAATCGTATTCTAAACCCTTGCAAAGCAGTAAAGCTTCAGGAAGCCAAACGAAAGGGGAGACGTGAAAACCGTAGAGTGTATATTTTGCAGACATTTTTTTCTCATCAACTCAATCAATCATAGTTCTAGAAAGTACTTTTTGTGTTTAAGAGCTTGTTAGAGGGGCAAAGCCCTTTATATTACTAGTTTCCCAGCAAATAGAGCGGCTATCCCGCAAAATTTAATGCTCCTTTATCCTTAAATCTCCACACTCAATGCACAAGAAGATCAATAAGGGGTAAATAAGATGTATAGCTCAGCTGAAAAGAATCAAATGAAAAACCCTGCACCTTGGTCAGCCGAATTTGCCGTTATCCACTACAGCAAAACTCCAACGATCGAATACCTAGCGAGCGAAGAAGCAGAGCCTTCCATAAAAAAAGAAGCTTTGAGTGAAGAAGAGCTGGCTAGCTTTCACCTCCTGAATGAAGAAAGGGCAAGCGCCTATCGCATTAAAGCGGCAAAAGCAGAACTATTGAGCGCTATTGAGGAGACACAGCTTGTCTTGGACTTGCCTTTAGAAGCTTTTCAGGAGCAATCCCCCACTATTCTAGATGATTTTGTTTTAGCTCAAAGCCCTTATATAGATGAAAACGAAGAAGAATCCACCGAAAATGAATACGTTCAGAGTCCAGCTGAAAAAACAGAAAATAATTCAGCCATAAATAACGAAATCTATGAAGAAGATCTCGAAGGAGAAATCGAGGAAGATGAATTTGAAGAAAGTCCAGAGAACGAACTAAGAAGTCAGCTAGATAGCCATTTTCTTCTAAATCCGAAAATCTTAATCCCTTTAGCCTCAGCTATTGTCTTGATCTTGATCCTTGGCTTTGTCTGGTTGAACCCAAACCCTGATGCTAATAATAAGCTGATAACAGAACAAGCTCCTCCGCGCATTGTCTCAGAGATGCCTACACAAAACAGAGTGATCGGTATCACAGATATACTGAAGGGATCAGCCAATATAGAAGAAGTAAAAGTAATTCCGGCTATCCAAGAACAAAGAGAAGAATCAGAAGTTAAATTACTTGAAGAGAATATTTGAGGAAAGCCTAGTTTCTAGGCAAGTAAGCCAAGCTTTTGAGAAAACCACCGAGGCTAGCACCAGATTTTTTTTCACAACATGCGCCTTGCTCTCTTTTTTGTGAGCCGAAGACGTGGATAATTTTCTTGGAAGCATCAGAAACATTAGTCACTGTCTCGTTTCTGTCGCTGCGTCCGATCGATCCTGTTCTGTTTGTGTTGATTTCCATTTTGGTTAAGTAGCTTCTGCTTCTTACAAACTAAATAGTAGAGCCAAAAAGTGAAAAGCCCGCCAAAACTAACTTTCAATTAATAACGCTTGACTAGTAGCCAAGGTGCTCCGGCAAATCTTAGGGAAAGCCTAGTAAAAACCTAGACAAATCTTAAATTTGCCCTTTGGTGAAAAAGCCTGATTTCTGGTGATTTTCAGTAAAGAAGTTTTTTTGCCTCTTTAGATTTCTCTAAACATTTAGATTCTCTTTGGTATTGGTATGGTTTCAGGGATTATTTGTGTCTCTATAGTGATCCAATACTTAAAATCCGTACTAACACTTCAAGCAACACAAAGCTCAATCTCAAACCGATCTATAATCTGAATAAACATCGATCCAGCAATGATCCCTCAAACAGCAATCTCCTCAGTCCCCTTCATCGATCTACGCCATGAGCTGGGTTTTGAAGAAGCTGTCTTGGCTCGCTGGACCAAAGCTCTCAAAGATAGAGCTTTCATCGGAGGTATAGCTTCACAAGAGCAAGAGCGGCTGATTTGCCAATATTGTGAAACAGAGCATTTCATCGGTTGCGCAAACGGCACTGATGCCATGCAGCTTGCTTTAAGAGCTGTCGGAGTCGGTACTGGCGATCTGGTGGTTTTACCGGACTTCACCTTCTGGGCGACCTATGAGGCTGTGATCAATGTCGGGGCTGTTCCTGTTTTGGTTGATGTCGATGAAGCTGATTTACAGATGGACTTTGCGCTCTTTGAGCAGGCTTGCGCTCTCTATAAGCCAAAAGCGGCTCTGATCGTTCATCTATATGGATGGAGTTCGAGGCGACTGCTGGATTTTCGGGCGCTTTGCGCTAAGCTAGAGATTCCGCTCGTGGAAGATGGTGCTCAGGCATTGGGAAGCGAGCATCTGGGCGAGAAGATCTTTGCGGGAGCGCTGATTGCCAGCACTTCTTTTTATCCAGCTAAAGTACTTGGCGCTGCTGGTGATGCTGGTGGGATTTTCACAAGAGATAAAGAGCTAGCCGAAAGATGTCTGAAATTAGGCAATCATGGACGAAGTAGTCATTACGGTCACGATCTGGTCGGTTGGAATTCCAGACTGGATGAATTGCAGGCGCATTATTTGGTGGAGTCGCTTGCTCGTTTAGATTCCCGAATTCAATCACGAAAAGATTCATTATTCAAATACGAACAGTTTTTCGCCGGTCAAGACGCTAGCTTGCTCCCACTTTCTTTTTTAGCTGAACCAACAGGCACAATAGGCAACGGCTACTTGCAAGTCTCGCTCTGCAAGACAAACTATGCTGAACTAGCCCCAAAACTAAAAGCAGCCGGAATCGGCACCGGAAACGTGTACCCATCCAGCATCTCGGCGCAACCAGGAATAGCAAGTGGCACAATAATTCATGCACCAGAGCGCAAAGCAAATCATTTAGCGCAAAGAATTCTAAACTTACCCTTGTTTCCTTATATGCTCGCTGAAGAGTTAGCTTACGTTTTTCGGGTGCTGGCAACTCTCCCCAAAAGCTAGCCCTAATTCTTGTATCCTGCCAAATAAAAAGCAAATTTGCAGCAACAGACCTGCTGAAAAATCGCCACTCAAAAGCGCCCGAACTGAACCGGCTATTGTTCTTAGAGCAGTAAATAAGTTGTAGCCCAGATCGTAACGATGCTTGAGCAAGAAATGCTGGTAACCTCGTCCGTAAGCAAAGCCCTTTGCTGGTGAAAACTTACCGGGGATTGTGGGAATGCAGGGATGATCGATGATCAGGCTCGGGTCATAGAGCACTGGATAGCTTCTCTCAACGAGCCTCAAAACAAAATCATTATCCTCGGCCGCTCCCCAGCGCGTTTGCGCGCCTACACCCATCTTTTCATCAAAGCCATTGATAGCAAGAGCGGCTTTTCTAGTGCAAAAGATTATATTAGAATTTGAGCGACGACAGACATTGTGTTTATTTACTAAACCCGCTTCTTTTTCACGCCAGCCAAGCGAGAGGACCTGCTCTGGATCTCTTACGACCCCAGTCAGACCAGCAATTTCTGGATTTTCCTCAAAGATTTGCAGGCATTTAGCAAGCAGCTCAGGCTCATAAAAACAGTCATCATCAGGAAAAGCGACCAAGTCGCCAGTTGCTTGAGCTAAACCGACGTTTCTGGCTTTTGAGAGTCCTCTTTCTGAGCGTATATGAGCTATGTCAAGCTTGCTCGTATAAGCGCTAAGCGTTTCGTCCAGAAAACCAGGCGGATTTTGGTCAACGATCACAAGCTCAAAATCTTGAGACGTCTGAATCAGTAAACTCTCTAAAAGATAGACAAGCTCAGCTTTACGGCCTAATGTTGCCGTTATTAGCGATATTTTTTTCATCTTCTTTGGACTGATTAAAAAGAAACAATATAGAGCTTATGACTATACCAATAGTATTAAGAAAATACCACTTCAAATCACCCAAAGTCAAAGCAGAGAATGCCGGCATTGGAAGCAAAGCAACTGTTCTCAGTTTCAAAGCCAAATAGCTCGCAAAACACGAACAGAAAAACAAGCAACTACTAAAAATCCCAAGCCGTGACTCAAGAGCGATCAAAGCCACGGCAAACCATAAACAATAATCGTGATCGTTGTGATAGCTAGCAACAACAAGCGCTACCAATAGAGCCAAAGCAAAGCGCAGCGAAAATTCAATTACTTTCTGGTTTAAGACAAGATAAATCGTAACCAAACAAAGCAAAAGCCAGATCCCAGAAACCAAACTAAGCTCCTTAGAGCTCAGCGAAAAGAATAACTGCACAAAGCCACTGATCGACTCAACCCCAGCCGGTTTGGGGAAAAACAAACCAAATTTCACCAGTCCTACAGTCTGCAAAGCAAGCATGATATAAAGCTTAAGCCCAGCAAAACCTAGGAAAGCAGCAGACAAAAGTACTTGGATAGCCGTAAAAAAAATAGCACCCAAAGCCACCCTAAAGTAACCGGCTAATAAAAAAACGAAAACTATAGGTAAACCGAGCTGTGGCTTGAAAAGAGTGAAAGAAAGCAGTAAAGCAGCCAGCCAAGGATTTTTGTCCCGAAAATAGTAAGCCAAAAAACAACAACAAGAAATAGCTAAACCCAACTGGCCAGCCTGAACACAAAGGGAAGCCAGCGGAAAAAAAGAAACACCAAAATAAAGTAAAGTCCCTAAAACAAAACGCTTAAAGCCCCCCTCAACACAGCTAATGCCTAGAAATATACTGAGAAAGACTAGAATAGAATTCAAAAACAAAAAGCCTAAATAATAGAACCTCGGTGAATCAGCAAAACCCAATAGATACTGCAGCCAAAGCGAATTCGGGGGATTATAGAAGAAAGCCGGTACTTTCATCTCTCCTGCCTCTGGTGTGGTCCAAAGAGAGATTTGCTTGAGGATAAAACTCTCTTGAAATTTATAATCGTAAAGCGAACTAGCCTCTGGGCTATGAATGATTTTTGCGGCAGCATAAAAGGCATGAAGATCAGTTCGCTGCAAGATTATTTGGTCTATGTGCGCAAACTCCTTGCTGGCACTTCTAAGATTCCGAAAAAGAGTAAAAAGCAACAGCGCCAATATAAAAAGAAGGATTGCAATTTTAGCGGTTTTCTCTAAGCTAGTATTCATCTGACTGATTTTACTCTTCATCTTCATAACTTTCTTCAATCTCAACCTTGCGCAGCCGAGGAGCTAAAACAGGCACAGTACTAGCATTATGCTCTTTAACTTGTTGCTGGTTTTGCTTAGCCTTTCTACTTTTGAGGTTCATGCTCTCCCACTCTTCGGCTTCAGCCAAGAATGCCCCGTAAGCTCTAGCTCTACTTTCCACAAAAACTACTTGACAACCCGGATCGCCCAAATGTTTGCAACTCGGAAAAGAACATTTAGGATAATTGATCAGTTCCGGAAAAGCATTGATGGAGGTGCTCAGCTCTTGCGGTGACAAGCAAACATCGAGGCGACTAAAGCCCGGTGTATCGAGCAGGTGAAAGCCAAGATCTGCCCTGCTAAAGATCTCCGCTACGCGGGTCGTGTGGGTTCCAGAGCCAGCTTTTTCGCTTACTGCCCCGATTTTGATGATGGTCTTGGGGTTGAGATGAGAGATAATGCTGGACTTCCCCACTCCAGAGCGGCCAGCCAAAAGCACGAGCTTTCCTTTAAGATATTCTTCAAGCTCCATCAGGCCAGTTTGTTTTTTCACTGAGACCGGAAAGACCCGATAACCGAGCTGCTCGTATATTTCGGGGAATTTTAGATCCGGCCCTAGGTCTATTTTATTCACGCAAATAATAGTCTTTTCCGGTAACAAAAGCCCAGTCAGGGCAAGCAGTCTATCCAGATGGGCCAGATCTGGCTCAGGAGAAGTGATCGAGACGACGATCACACATAGCTCAACGTTGGCGACTCGTGGCTTAGGGAGCTGAGAGATCCGATCGCGGACATTCAGGATTCGACCCGAGCTCGGTTCATACTCGACGTAATCGCCCACCAAGACTTCTTTGCCTTCTTTTTTGAGGCGGGTAGGAAAAGTTAATTCAAGCGAAATCGGCTCATAGATTTGCTCTAATGGTGAACCTTGAATCAAATGCCCATAGACGCGTTTGACGAAGAGCCAGTTTGATTTATCTTCTTGCATAGAAAAAAATACTAATCTGAGTATAGCGCTCTTGGTCTACTCTCCAAATAAACCCTGAACTGGGTTAGTGCTTGGGCTCTATGGCTGATTCTATTTTTCTCTTCGGTAGAGAGTTCGGCCATAGTTAGTCCTAGTGCTGTCGGGGCAAAGATCGGATCGAAGCCAAAGCCAGCCATTCCCCTCGCTTCGCTCGTTATTATTCCGTCTAATCTTTGTTCTGTTGACCAGATCTCTGCTCCTGTGGGATCACAAAGGCTAAGGGCACAGATAAACTGGGCTTTTCTGTTGGGTTGATTCCCCCCCAGTTCAGTCAAGAGACCGTCTAGTCCATGCTGTGCTAGATATCTGGCTGATTTTAGACCAGGTTTTCCGTTTAAAGCCTGTACTTCTAGTCCTGAGTCATCAGCTAGGGCTAGCACATTGTATTGTGTGGCCAATGTGCTTGCTTTTTCTTTGGCGTTTTCGAGGTAGCTATTTTCTTCTTCGGGGGTTGAGAAGCCTATGGGGGCAGCTATGACGTTTATATCGAGGTCTATCAAAAGAGCTTTAATTTCTTTAAGTTTATTGAGGTTTGAGGAAGCTAGATGAAGGTCTATTTTGGTCATCTCTTGATTTTAGCTTTTCAAGAGTCTCAGCAAATTCTCTTTCAAAAGAAACAGGGGGCCTTTACTCACTGTAGGTTTCGGAAGTATTTCTCTTAAGGGGCTTCGCCCCCTAATACCCCCTGAGCGAAATAGAAGGCGAGCAGTTCTCGGGGTTTCTAAAATTCCCTCTCAAAAGAAACAGGGGTATTTACTCACTGTAGGTTTCGGAAGTATTTCACCTAAGGGGCTTCCCCCCCTAATACCCCCCTGAGCGAAATAGAAGGCGAGCAGTTCTCAGGGTTTCTAAAATTCCCTTTTAAAAGAAACGGGGGGACGAAGTCGCAGAATACACACTAAAAGCCCCAGCCTTCCTAACGCTTCATATTGAAAAGACTGAAACTGGAAGCCTTCGGTTTCTTAGGATCTTTCGTCGGAGGCACAAAAATAGAATTGCTCTCAATCCCCGCCGCCACATCAGCAAAAGACTCAGCCAACATAGACTGAGGATTGTTCTCAAGCACAGCCTGCCCCTCCTGAATAGCCTGACTGAGTGTCTGGAAATCATTCGGTATGAAGAAAGAAATAGGCTGCTGCAAAGCTGATTCCAGATCTTTCGGCGAAAAGAAACTGGACTTGGAATCGTAGCGGTTTACCAGAAGACGAATCTTAGTCGAGTCAATCTCAAGTTCTTTCAAAAGCTGCAAGTAAAGCTTTGTGTCGCGTATAGCCCCAATGTCTACCGAGCAAACCACCACAATCTGATCGGAAGCCTCTGCGGAAGCCAAGAAACGACTATCGAATGAATGAGTAGGCAAATCGATCACAATATAGTGAAATGACTCGCTAAGAAGCTCAAAGGCTTGCTTGAGAGGATTGTATTCGATCGGCTGAACACCTTCAAGGCCCGTGTCAGAGCCGATTACGGCTAGATTGTTGCTCGCCCAAGCACAAATACTAGTCAAATAAGCGCTCTCCATCTTGTGCAAATTCTTGCAAACAGTATGAATATTGAGCGTCATGTCTAGGTTCAAAAACATCGCACAATGGTTCGATTGATTGGCTAGGTCCAGTAATAAAACTTTCTTGCCCGAATTTCCCTCCGCTTCTGCCAAGCAAAAGGCAAGGTTTGTAGCGATCGTACTTACCCCTGTACCGCCCTTGTAGCTGGTCACCGGAATGATTCGAGCATGCTGGAGCGGCTTGGCCGAAAAACTAGAACTTGAAACAAAAGAACCGCTCAGTTTTTTTACTAGATTGCTGATATCGCCAGAATCAAAAGGAAAAATCAAGATATCGCTAATCGAACGCTTCACCAGATCAAGCATCACATCTGGGTCTTTGTAGTGCATGAAGGGGATCAGAGCTGCCCCTTGGTTCACTGATTTGACCTGATCGATTAGCCCCATAGAGCTCTTAGGGTCATGCTTGCAGACCTCGATCAAGATAGCCCCAATGCTCGGGTCCTCCACAAAAAGACCAGCATCACTATAGGAGCAAGGAATTATGTCGCTGGCGTTGAGACCGCCTTCCTTGAGCGATTCGACTATTGACTTTTGGATCTCAAAATCATAGAGGATGGTCAGAACTTTCATAGTGAGAGAGCTTCTCGAGGCTTATTTAGAAGGTACATTTATTTTATACCCGGGGGATAAGCCTATTTAGCAAAGAAGCTCAACTTGAGACTATGAAAGCTTTAGAGCATCTTCACATCTAGCTGAAACCTGAGACCAACAAATAACCTTGAAAATATTTGTAAGGTATTCTGGACGACGATTTTGATACTTGAGGTAATAGGCATGCTCCCAAACATCAATCCCTAAAAGAGGGGTCTTAGCATGGCTGAGCGGACTATCTTGATTTGGCATTCCTTCTATCGAAAGCTTCTTGTCAGCTGAAAGCACTAACCAAGCCCAACCACTTCCAAAGACAGCCGTTGCTGTGGCTACCAGCTTTTCTTTGCAAGCCTCAAAGGACCCAAAAGATTCATCGATCAGTTTTGCGAGCTCACCGGAAGGGGCAAGCTGGGGAGTAGGAGAAAGAATTGACCAGAACAAAGCATGATTAGCGTGGCCGCCTCCGTGATTCCGGATCACTGCTCTGATCTCTTCGGGCATAGCGCTCAAATCGCTCACGAGCTCTTCTACAGAGTGTTTTGCGAGCGCAGGATGTTTTTTGATCGCTTCGTTGAGCTTAGTGACATAGGTTTGGTGATGCTTAGAGTAATGCAGCTCCATGGTGGCCGCATCAATATTCGGTTCTAGAGCATCGAAAGCATAGGGTAGCTTGGGGAGAAAGAACTCGCCAGTTTCATTGGTTTTATTTTGAAAATTTGGACTGATAGTTTTAGCTGTCATATTTTTAGAAATCCCCGTATCTGAAATGTATTTGAAATTCTAACAGAAGAGCTTGAAGTGAAAAATTATTTACCTTCGGCGACTAGAAGCTTCAATTTTGTGCTGACATTCAGACCTAGAGCGACATTGACGATGAAAGCGCCCAGTTCGTTGACCCCGCGAGGATGACCGTCGATGGAGACAAATTTGTGGTTGAGCACTATCTGACCTTTGGTCACTTCGCTCAGTTTTGCACAAATGTCTTTGGCAGTGATCCGGCCGAAAAGCTGACCAGTAGGGCCAAGGGGAGCAAAAATCTCAAGATCGCCCAGCTCTTGAATGCTGGTTTTGACGGCTTCACATTCTTGTTTGCGCTCGTCAGTTTGTTTTGCGAGATTTTCCCTTTCGCCAGCTAGCCATTGGAGGTTAGTGACTGTGGCTAGGACAGCAAAGCCATAGGGGATCAAATAATTTCTGGCGTAACCGGGTCTTACTCGCTTGATATCGCCAGCTGTTCCAAGCGTATCGACGTCTTCCTTCAAAATGACAGCTACTTGCATGTTATGTAAAAATAAGATTTGAAATTATAGCGCAGCAATGACTACACTCACAAACAAAATCAAAAAGTTTCCTCTTGTTTTTTTGGTTTGCGCGCTTTTTGCCTGCTCGCCACAGCTTGACCCCAAGGTTGGAGCAGTCTTTTTTGTAAAACCAAAAGGAGACAGCTATCAGTTGCTTGCTCAGGAGCGTTCTTTCATAGACCTAAAATCGCCTACAGCACTGAGAAGCAGCATTGAAGAGCTTTTGAAAGGCCCAACAGAAAGTGAGAGAGCAAAAGGCCTCAAGACTGAGATACCGGCTGGTAGTCGCCTGCTTGGGATCGAAGAGACAGCACAAAACATCGTTTTAGACCTAAATGAAAACTTTGCCTCTGGTGGCGGGGCACAGTCTCTTCAGTGCCGCACCGAGCAGCTCTCCAAGACCCTTGGGCGTTTTGCTTTGAAAAAACCGATTTTGGTATTGATCGAAGGGAAGCAAGTCTCAGGGTTGAGTGGTGACGGTTGGAGTCCTAGTTTCTAGATTTAGGAGCTATTTTGCTTTGGCTGTCGTCAGCTATATGTGATGGACTTTGTGAAAGCTGAAAATTGGGAATGCGGAATAATAATAATCGCTCTGCTCTTTAGCATTGGGGCGGCTTATTTTGACCTAAGAACGCGCAAAATCCCGAATCTTTATAATCTGCTTGGCCTGATTCTCTTTACTTTGCTAAGGCTTTATCCCTTGCTTGTCACTGGCTCTGAGCCGATGGCTTGGCTTTCTTCGCTCCTAAACGGATTTGCTGGAGCCGGTATTTGTTTTGGCTTATATTTACTTTTTTTTGCGTTTTACCGGCGTGGCGGTGGAGGCGATTTGAAGTTGATGACGGCTCTGGGAATGGGTCTTGGCTGGAAGGGGATCATCTTTGTTTTAGTTTTGATCTGGCTTTGGGACGCATTGGTCTTGCTGCCTCTTCGTGTTGGTAGTTTTCTGGTCACCACTCTACTATCGACGCTCGATCTCAAGAGTAAACTGGAGCTAGTCAAGAGTGATTTAGCTTCTTCCAAGCAGCCTCACGCCCTTGTTGTTACTTTGGCGGTCAGTAGTTATTTGCTTTTGATTTTATTTGCGCGGCCTTGGCTTATCAGCGTTTTTGGATTAGCTAGTCTTCCTTTCTAGCAGGGATTTAGAGCAAAACAGAACAAAACAGCACAAATTCAGTCATTATGTTTAGCGAATTAAAATTTTTTCTATGGTTCCAGCCGAACTAATTGCTCTATCCGCCATCATTGGCTTTTCTCTGATTGCCCTCTGCGCGCTGTTTTTACTTGCTTTTCATTTGCTCAGCAACCAAAACAAAACCCAACTAGTCCCTTCCACCCAGAATCAAAGCGCTCTTTCTACACAAAACGAAAACCGCCTGCAGCTTGTCGATAAGCTCTCGGTAGGACTGGGGAAAGACCTGGTACTTGTTCAGCTCTGGAACAGGAGTTTTTTGCTAGGCGCCAATTTCAATAATTTATTTTTTATCGGGGAAATGACCCCTCCCACTCAGCTCAAAACCGATGAAACAGTCTCAGAGATAGCCCTTGAAGAAGAGAATTATCGTTTGGTAGAAATCAAAAAAGACAAAGAGCAAGTGAGAGACCAAGACTGGCAAATCGGCGATCAAAACAATGACCTGCGAAGATTCAAGCTCGGCCAAACCACCTTCATGAACAGCTGGGTGCGTCGTTCAGCCCAAAACAACAATCCCCCCATCTCTGAGGCGCAAATGCTAGAACCCGAAGAGATGCAAGCGCCAAACAAACAAGAAGTATCTAGCTAAGCTTTCGCTAAAGTATCTTTCATTTTCCCCTGTTTCATTCCAGCTAAAATCCAAGCAACAGGCAACCAACGAGATACTAAGCGCAAAAAGCCACTATTTTTCCCGACTGGGAGCTCAGAAAAGCGAGGCAAAGTACCAGCTAGTTTTCTTTTCAGACATTCGCTCAAGAGATCGACGACTATCTGAGGATCTTCCTGACCACCGAAAGCGGAACTACGCAATTTATCTAGAACTTCCGCCGAACCCTTCCGCTTAGCTGACTCCCGAAAAGCCGTTTTGAATGGCCCTGGCTGAATCAGCACAATACTAAGCTCTTCATTCTCGGCAGCCAGAGACATGCTGAGCGAGTTTAGAGCCACTTTGGTGGCCGAGTAAGCTCCATAGACCGGCAAGCCAAGATAAGAAGCAATTGAACTGATATTGATGACTGTTCCACCCAAGGGAGCGCGTTTTAGGGCTGGCAACAGCAAACGAGTTAGCTCTAGGGGAGCAAAGACATTGGTTTGGAACTGCGCCAAAACATCAGCCGGTGTCAGTTCTGCCAGAGGCCCCATCAAACCGTAACCGGCATTGTTGACTAGCACGTCTAGATCGCCGACTTGAGCGGCCATCGCTTGGATTTGCTCGAGATCGCCCAGATCAGCTTCGAGGATCGTGAGATTTTGGTGGCTTTGCGTGAGCGTCTCCAGCTCTTGCGAATTCTCTCTGGTCCGGACATGAGCGATGACCGTATAGCCCTCGGCTGCAAGCCTTGCGGCGAAAGAGAGACCGAAGCCTTTGCTACAGCCTGTCACCAATACTTTGAGCGGTTTATTTGTCATAGATTTTCGGTTTTGAGGAGTTCGATTTCTTCTCTCAGTTTATAGAGCGCTTCTTTGGCAGCGAGTTGACTGGCTTCTTTCTTGGAAGGGCCATGACCGACGCCATAGGGCGAACCTTCTACGCTCACCGTCATCTCAAAGTCTAACCGATGCGGGGGGCCAGTGACATTGGTGTTTTCGTAATGAGGGAGCCCACGGCGGCCTGCTTGCAGGAGCTCTTGGAGGGCCGCTTTGTAGTTATCTTTCAGCTCATCAGCATCGGAAGCGGCGATCAGCGGCTCATAAAGTCTTAAAATCAACTCATGGATCACCGGAAAACCGAAGCTCAGATAGATTGCCCCAAAGCAGGCTTCCATCACATCGTCCAGTACCGATTCCGCTTCAACTTTGCGGCCAGTCAGCACTAGGGGAGTGAGTTGCAATTCTTCACCGAGTTTTTCTAGGACTTTGTCACGGAGCAGATGGGCGCTCAGCTTGGTGAGACTACCGGAGTTGTAGCGAGGGAAGAGCTTGTAGAGCTTTTCGTTGATCACAAACTTCAAGATCGCGTCGCCCAAGAATTCAAGCCGATCATAATCGTCGAGCAGGCCTTTGTGGTCTTCGCCATCGAGCAGAAAATGAGATCGATGAGTGAAAGCGCATTGGAAGAGGTTGCGGTGCTCTGCGTTTTCAATTTTTGGGATTTGGAATTTTTGCGCTATGCTCTCGAAATCCATGGAGTTATATTCTTTCGTTAGGAATTTTTTAGCATGACTAGCTTGGCAAAAAGAGTATTGGTTTTTGGGGCAGCCGGACAAATTGGCTCTTATCTGTGCTGGCGTTTGGCTGAGGAGGGGCATTTGTTGGTCTCTCAATACCGCACTAGAGCTGCTCTTCACGGCATATTGATTCAAGCTAATCTTTTCAACCGTAATGAGACTGTCGAGGTGATCGAGCGGGCCTGCTTAGAGCTTGGGGGGCTGGATGTGATCGTAAATTGCATCGGTGATTTTCTTTACAAGCCTCTTCTGGATAATACACCGGAAGAATTTGAGAGCATCATTCATTCCAATCTAATAATCTCTCAACAAATACTTCACTATGGCTCCAAGAAGCTGACTGATCAAGGCTGCGGGGTGATTATTGGGTTCGGTTATGATCCTCTTGCCTGGGACAGACCAAAAAAGAAGATTTTGGCCTATCAGATAGCTAAGCTCAGTCAGAGATTGCTTTTTGAGGGCTATCGAGAGGCTTTTGCTCATTTACGTTTTGAATTGATTGAGTTTCAGCTTTCGGAGGTCAGTGCAGCTCAGCCTGATGCTTCTCTCGGGGTTGAGGTTACTTCACTTGACAGTATCTGGAAGAGGGTGCGAGAGGCTGTCAATCGATGAGAATTATAAAGTAAATTTTTTGCAGGGCTTCGCCCCTAAAACTCCCCCAAGGCTTGACCCTAAAGTGATAATCTTCAAATCTCATGCTCTATTCTCCCGGCCCCATCTTACTAGCCCTAAACCTTCCCCTGATCGGTGAGTTCAAACTGCGCTGGTACGGGATAGCCTACGCTCTCGCCTTCTGGGTTGCCTATCTAGTCATAGCCAAGCTTCTGAAGGGCAAAATGAAAAAGCCCGAGTTACTCTTCGATTATTTGCTCCTAGTCTTTCTTGCTGGGCTGATTGGGGCTAGGCTCTGGTTTGTGGCCCTAAACTGGACTTATTTCGCCGAAAACCCGAGCGAAATTCTAGCGATCTGGCTCGGTGGCCAATCAATTCAAGGCGGTGTCTTTCTGGGCGTTATCGCCGGCTTCCTGCTCTGGCTCAAAGAAAAAGAGAATCTACCGAGCTTTGGTGACTTTGCCGATGCTATCGCTCCTGGCCTCACGCTAGGCCAAGCCGTTGGGCGTTGGGGGAATTTTTTCAACATAGAAGCCTTCGGCTCCCCAACTTCTCTGCCTTGGGGGCTCTATGTACCAGCTGGCCAGAGACCTGAGGCATTCCTGAAAGATTCTTTTTTCCATCCTACTTTCGCTTATGAGTCGATCTACCTAGTGTTCATGGCTGGAGTTTCACTGCTGCTGCCTCGCTTCATCAAACTCAAAGCCGGAAGTGTTTTTGCGCTTTACGTATTGCTTTATTCACTGGGTCGTTTTTTTCTAGAGATGCAAAGAACTGATTCGCTAATGTTGATGGGCTTTCCGGCTGCTCAGGGTTTAGCGCTTTTCTTTGGTGTCTTGGCGCTCTGCGTGCTAGTCTTTTTGCAAATAGCTCCTCCTCCGCAAACCAAATAAGATGACTGAAACTCTCCCCAAAGCAAATGAGCTCCTCGCCCCACCTGGATCAAATTATTGTCTTGGTGATGGGATCGGTTTTGTCGCTCTCATTCAGCATGCTGGTGATGACGCTTCAGTAGTCAATAGTGCCCGTGTTTCTTTCGGCAAACAGGTGACTCTTCCGCTTCTGGAGCGTGATAGCAAGTTAATTCGATATTTGCTGGAGCATAAGCACGGCACTCCGCTCGAGCACACCAGCCTCACCTTTCATGTCAAATGCCCTCTCTTTGTGGCTAGACAATGGCACAGACACAGAACTGGTATATCGATCAATGAGATCAGTGCGCGTTATGTCGAGGTGCAAGAAGAGTTTTATATACCGGCTCATTTCCGTGCGCAGAGCGGCAACAATAGGCAAGCTTCTGTCGAAGGTGAGTTTGAGCCCGAAGAAAACTGCCGTCTCAGAAATCTTTTTGAGGAATCTCTTCAAGCTTCTTATCGTAGTTATGAGCGTCTTTTGGCTGCTGGGGTAGCGCGAGAGCAGGCCAGAGCCGTGATGCCTTTGAGCTCTTATACGCAGTATTACTGGACTTGCAATCTTCGCAGTCTATTTCATTTTGTTGGTTTGCGTGATGCTGAGGGGGCTCAGTTTGAGATTCGGGGATATGCCAAGGCTATGTTGGAGCAGGCTAGAGAATACTTCCCTGTCTGTGTAGGCGCTTGGGAAGATCTTGGCCGACAAGGCTAAGCCTTGACCTGATTGTGATTAAACATTGATTCAATGCTTGGGGTGATTTCCTACTTTCCTTTTCCTGCTGGGGTTGTTAAGGAAACACTGGATAACTCCCCCAAGAGAACAGAGGCGAACTGAAAACCCGAAACGATACTAAATCAATGTCTAGCTCCTATTGGGTGAAGCTTCAAGCTTCCGCAAAAACTTCACCCGATGCATCTCACTTCCCCCATAGGCTCTTATCCGCTCACAATGCAGCTTAGTCCCGTAACCTTTATGCCTTGAAAAACAATAATTTGGATGAGCTAAATCAGCCTCCGAACTCATATATAAATCCCGAGCCTGCTTAGCGATGATCGACGCACAAGCGATGTGAAAAGACAAACTATCACCTCGCACAACAGCTCTCTGCCTGTAATTTGAAGAAATTGAAGGTAAAACCTGTCTGCCATCGATCAAAGCCAAAGCAGCACCGGCTAGATTGAGACCCCCAATAGCCCGATTCATAGCTAAAAGCGAAGCCCCCAAAATACCCAAACTATCGATCTCAGCCACACTCGCCTCACCTATAGCCCAACTGGAATGAGCCTGAATCTTCGGCATCAACTCAGCCCTCAGCTTGGCCGTCAGCTGCTTAGAATCATTGACGAGACTAACCCAATCAGCCTCATTGAGCAGAGCTCTCAGATCACGAATACTGACAGCCGCCGCATAGACAGGCCCAGCGAGCGCCCCTCGACCCACTTCGTCGCAGCCAACAAGCAGGCTCTCACCTAAAGCCAAATCCCACGCAAGCAAATCACTCACCTGTAGCTACCACCACTCTCAGACGTGGATCGGAAAGCCACAAGAGACCATCACTGAGAACGTTTCCAAGCATCAACATACCGGTTCCAGTGAGCAGATTGAAGAGGATCAAATTGACGTCTTGGCGCAAGACAGCCTCAAGCGTCAGCGAACCAATACCCGGATAAGCCAAAACCATCTCCGTGATCGCTGCCCCAGAAAGCAAAGCGGCAAACTCAAAGCCAAGTAAAGTGATCAGCGGATTGATGGCGTTTTGGATGGCATGTGACCACAAAATCCGAAACTCCGAAAGACCACGAGCCCGTGCAGCCTTGATGTAGTCTTCGCCTAAGACATCGAGCATATTGGCGCGCATCTGGCGAATCAAGCCCCCAATGCTGACAAAAGTCAAAATTGCCACAGGCACAAACAAATGTAGAGCCAAATCGCCCAACTGGCCCCAGAAATCAAGATTATCAAAACTGGCCGAAGTGAGCCCCCCAATCTCAGCCAAGCCCAGACGAGCCGCAAAACCTAAAACTAAAATAGCGAGCAGATATGCCGGCAAGCTGAGACTGACCGAGGAGAGATTTAAGATCAGAGCATCGATCCAAGTGCCTTTTTTTAGGGCAGCCAGAGCACCGAGCGGCAAACTGAGCAGCCAAGTGACCAGCACAACGATCAGATTGAGGATGATTGTGTTGCGCAGGGGACTCTCAATGCTCTCCAAGACTTTTTGGCCTTCTTGCGTATAACCAAAATCCCCCTGACAAACGATCCCATCCAGCCAGAGCACAAACTGTTGCCAAGGTGCTTTGTCCAGCCCTAAACGTTTTTCTTCGCGAGCCAGCGCTTCTTCGGAGATCACTGGATTTAATTTCAGACTAGCTAAGGGATCGCCAGTTTTGATTACTAGCGGCTTAGCGAGCTGCAAGGCAGGCACAGGCAAACTGCTAGCCAGTTGAAAAGAAGCACCAGCTAAAAAACTAAAAGCCAGAAATTTAAGCAAAACTTTCTCGCTCGTGCAAAAAGAACGCAGCAGATAGAGTAAAACCAAAGCCCCTAAGCCCAGACCGACGATGAGCTGACCAGCTAGCCCAAGAGCCTGAAAAGCTGGTAAAGAAAAAGCCCCCGGTTGAAGCTGCCATAAGCTCATGCCAAGCCCGAAAATTGCTAGCAAAGACCCTAAACAAAGCGCAAATAGCTGAAAACGGAAAGCGAAAAGCAAGCTCAGCCCAGCAAATAAAAGCGGAAACCATTTGATTGTTTCGATAGTGACATTGAGCCGGATCAAGAAGAAAGTGAGAGCAGCCACAGCCAACAAGACAGCCAAGCTATCCATGACACGCGAGAAGAAAAGGTTCTGGGAGCTCATGGATAAGCGCATTTTGCTATATTAGCTCAACGATGAACAGTGCAAACCAAAAACTTCTGGTCTCTTTTTTCACTGCCGGTTATCCTCAGCTGGACTCAACGCTCGGAGCTTTGGATTTGCTTGCGCCTTTTAGCGATTATGTGGAGATTGGGCTTGCTCACTCTGACGCTTTAGCCGATGGTCCGGTGATTCAGGTCGCTTCGCATCAGGCTCTTCAAAACGGAATGAATTTGAGTGTCTTGTTAGAACAGTTGGGATCGGCAGGTGATTTTAAGAACAAAAAGAGTATTCTTTTCACCTACTCAAATCCGCTGCTCGCTTATGGTCTGGAACGGGCTTTAGACGCTTGGGCTGCTCTGGGTGGTTTAGGGGTTTTGGTGCCTGATTTGCCTCTTGAAGAATGTGCTCATTTACATGCTCTTTGTTTGGAGCGGAATTTGAGATTAATATTCTTGCTGGCACCGACCAGTTCGCGCGAACGCATAGAGCGAGTGGTGGAGTTGAGTACAGAATTCATTTATTTGGTTTCTTTTACGGGAGTTACTGGCTCTGGGAAAAGCCAAGATCCCGCGCTCAAAGAGATCATCGCTCAAATAAAATCCCTTAAACCAAATTTGCCGGTGGTGATCGGTTTTGGGATCAAGTCTGGCACTGATATTCTGTCTGCCCTAGCGCTAGGCGCTGATGGCGTAGTGGTCGGATCGGCGCTAGTTGAAAAGTTGGGGCGAGGGGAAGAGCTCAGTGGATTTCTTCGGGAGTTGGTAGGGGCTTTGGGCCGGGGTTAAGGAAATCATTGGTTTTCTGAGCGAACTCCCAAAATTTTGGATTTGCGGAAGCCAGCTCCAAGATATAATCACCTAGTTCTTTACCTAAAACGGCAGCTTGCATCTTAAGCTGATCAAATTGTCGGCCTGGGGGTACTTTGACCGTAATTTTTTTCAATTTATTATTATTTGGGTTTGCTGGATTGACATTATTGAGATCTTCGTAGCTTTGCGCAAATTTAGTTTGAAGGTCTGTGTAAGCCTCTTCGATGGTTTTACCTTCACCGGTAATTCCAAGGGTGCTGTTCGCTACTCGACATTGAAAACCAGCCCCAAGGCGAACAAGGTGGAAACTAACTCCTTCCGGAAAGGGTGTATTTTCTCCGTTTGAGAAGTTTTTTGGATTTACTGATGTAATCTGAGAAAGAACGATTGAACCAGCAGTCTGCAAGGCAGCAGGCAAAGCGGGCGTGTCGACATGCTCTTTGTAGACTTCTATGATGTAAGGAGGTTTGTCTTCTTGTTCCTCAAAAGAAACTTCTTCAAACGGGGAACCCATTTGGGGAGCTGTATCTGTGCTAAGCCACTTTTGCTCTGGTTGTGGCTCTCTTCTTCTTATTGACCGAAGCAAATAGTGAGTCTCTAGGCCAAGAATAGCCTCATGCACACTAGAAGGAAGGCCTTTTCCTCTAGCTAAAGTCAGACTATTTAAGGCATCAATATAGGCAGTCGGTAAGTAATAGAAACGTCTTAATGGGTGTGGGTGAAAGTCTGGTGAATCGATCGGTAAGCGAGGTATAGGAAAAAGGCCGACTATACCTTTGATAACACTTGATGAATCATAGGGGAAGTATTTATTTTGGTAATGACTATAGGCTTTATGGTTATTCTTACCGACTATATATAAATTTTCATCACTATTGACTAAATCTAGCAATTCGATCACTCTATCGTTATAGCGCAAATCAATTCCATATTTTTCTAAGTCCTCAACGTGCTTACTGACTTGATTGAAAATAGCAGAGCCTGACCGCGGAAGCATGTGATGATAACTAGGCGCATTGCTCAATTCATCATTGGGGTCATCACGAACGGGCATGCTACCCAAACATGCATTGAAATCTAATTCTGGAAAAAATTTCTGGCAAAAATCTCTGAATCTTCCCTGCAGTCCTGTTCTAGCGTCATTATATTTTCTATCAATTTGGGCTTTTGCGCCCCGCTCCACCTGTTTGAAAAAGATCGGTAGTAAGGCACTACTTCGAGGAATTAGTTTTGGGTCTCTTAGCTGTCTTTCAATTAAATCCGCCGACTGAGAGCTGACTAGTATTCTTGGTAAAACACGACCGGTCGAGGACATAGCTTGAAGAAGAATCCAATAACAAAACTCAGCTTCTATCCTAACCCAGTCAAAGAAAAACCAATAGCGTTTGACTAGATCTTCGCCAAAGATTTAGTAAAATCAAGTCAACAATGAACGAAATACCAAAAGTCTCACAAGCACACCTCATCAAAAAGCTGATTGAATACGGCAAGCTGGAGAAAGATAAAAGAGCTTTCGGCAATTTAGAGTGTGCTGCTCACGAATTGGTCGACTATATAGAATTAATGGTTCAAAGAACCGATAGCCATTCCACGAGAGCGACTTTCCAAAGAGTGCAAGAAAGCCTTCTGAAAAAAGTCACAATGCTTGATGAACTAGACAGAGAAATGAACAACAGGTCAACCCCAAAAAGAATCAAACGGAAAAACCAAACTGACTCCTCAAAACAACGTTAGCTGTATCGCGCTCTCCTAGAGCATTCTCAATGGTATAGCTGAAAGTGTAAGAGCGTATGCCAAAGAAGTTACTGGAGCGGAAAGTAATGCTACCATCGGCCTCTAGCGTTAAGATCGGCGGTCTAAAGAATTTATTTAATAGAGGGTTACCTCCAGCTAGAGCGCTGACCCCAATCACCCTGATCCCCTGATCGGACTGACCAAGATCTGGATCGCCGTCATTATCGAGGATCCGGAAGTTGGTGATGGCGTTCGGCCTAAAACGGAAATCATCGTCTTGAGCGGCAAAAGCATCATCAACGGCCAAAACATCTATGGTCACTAGCCCAAAGTCCACTTCGCCATTTGCGAGAGCGATACTGTAGACAAAGCTATCTTGACCACTGAAGTTTGGTTCTGGGATATACAGTAAATTTCCGTCACGTTGTAGTGACAAAGAGCCACTATTGGGGCTGTCGGTGACTGAGAGGCTAACAGCAAAACCAGCTAGTGCATCGTTTGCCAAAACATTCAAGACAATTGACTTGTCCTCCAAAACGCTAAACCTATCATCAATAGCCTGAATCAAAGTCGGCTGCTCTTCAGTGCTTCCGTTCTTTAGATCGCCATCGGCTAGTATATTCAGTTTGATATTGGCACTGCTGCTATTGCCTTCTAGATCGGTGATTTTGTAGCTGAACAGCTCACTACCGGTAAAGCCATCTTTGGGCTGGTAAGTGAACTGGCCTGTTTTTTCGTCGATCTGTACTGAGCCATTGTTGGGATTTGTGACTAGCTCGATCTTCAAGTCAGTTCTATCTCCTAGCTTGTCATTGCTGAGCGGATTGAAGCTGCTTACAGTATCTTCGTAACCGAAGAAGAGATCGTCTTGGGCGCTCAGTGGAGGATTGTTGTCGATCACCTTGAGCTCTACTTGCGCAGAGGAGCTATTGCCGGCCTGATCTACTATCACATAGCTGAAACTATCTGGGCCTAAAGAGCCCTTGCTGGCCGTGTACTTCAGCTGACCATCTGACTGAAGCTCCACTGTCCCTGAGGTCGGTTGACTGGAGCTGAGGACTTTGAGCGGATCGCCATCTGGATCGGAGTCATTGGCGAGCACGTTCAGCAGAGTAGAGCCATTGCGGTTCACCGTGAAACTATCACCATTAGCGACACCAGCTCTGTCTTCGGCTCTTACGGTAAAGGTGAGCTTAGCCGAAGAGACATTTCCTTGGTCATCAGTGAGCTCATAGACCAAGAAATCTGTTCCGACGAAGTCATTATTTGGCGTGAAGACTATCTTGTTATTCAAGACCACAGCACTTCCCGAGCTGGGATTTTGGAGAAAGACCGGACTGACGCTCAGCACATCTCCATCACCAAAATCGGTGTCATTAGCGAGCACATCGATCGGGGCTGAGGGGTTGTTTTTGAGCACAAGAGCAGAGTCGTCTTGGGCCAGAACGCCATCTGGTCTGGATTGAACATCGATGTTCACTGTAGCTGAGCTGAAATTTCCTTCATTATCGATCAGTTTATAAGTGAAAGAATCTGTACCAAAATAGTTAGCGTCTGGGGTGAAAGTGAAGATATTGTTTTTGAGCTCAAGAGTGCCATTATTTGCCTGAGTGAAAGAAGCTATGCTCAATTTATCTAAGTCGCCATAGTCGAGATCATTTGCTAAAACATTTATCGATAAAGCTGTATCTTCAAGAGTTATGAAATTATCATCGACAGCCAAGACTCCATCATCGACAGGCAAGACTTCGACATAAACTGTAGCCGTATCAAAGTTGCCCATGCCGTCAGAGACTGTGTATTGGAACTGGTCTATACCGTAGAAGTTTTCTGCTGCCGTGTAAAGTACTTTTCCGTCAATGATCTCGAGAGCCCCTGTAGTGAAAGAAATCTGATTTGTGATCACTGGATTGCCGTCTGGATCGAACTCTATATTCTGCCCACTGGAAAAAGCGATAGGTTGCACTGAGACTATGCTGAGCTCATCTAGATCGCTGAAACGATCGTCATTAGCAAGAACATCGACTAAGACATTGCCGTCTTCTAAGACGCTGGTATAGTCTTCTATTGCGTCAACGATGTCATCGACGGCCGCTATTTGGATCCGCACCATGGCCGTATCGACATTTCCATTGCCGTCTGTCATCTGATAAGTAAAGCTATCTTCTCCAAAAAAGTCAGCGTTAGGGGTGTAGATAAAGCCATTTCCATCGCGAATAACAGTACCGAACTTTGCTTGACTGTTTGTGACTAAACTCAGTTCATCCCCATCACCGAAATCGTTATCGTTTGTTAGAACATCGATGAAAGCCGCTCCAGAGTCTTCTGCTACTTCAAGCTCATCATTGATAGCGTCAACGGCATCATCTGAGGCAAGAATGCTGATTTTCACCTGAGCGCTGCGTGTATTTACGCCGTCAAAGACCGTGTAGCTAAAGGCGTCATCACCGAAATAACCGGCATTTGGAGTATAGAGAACCTGACCATCTTGCAAGAAAACAGAACCGTTACTTGCTTTTCCGAGGCTGACTATATCAAGAAGAGCTAGCTCAGGATCGAGATCATTGTCTAGTACGTTCACTAGAACTGCTTTGCCTTCGTTTGTATTGGCTTGGTCGTCACTGAGAACTGGAGGAGCATTATTGCTATTGCTGATCGCCAAGCTAACGAGGGTGGGCTCAGAAATCAGTCCCGAGCTATCTTTTGATGTATAGCTAAATTCGACTATTCCGGAGAAGCCTAAAGCAGATTTGTAGGTAAATTGTTGGCTATCCTGATCGAAGCTGAGAGTTCCATTGCTGGGAAGAGTGAAAGTATTGATGCTCAGGCCATCACCGTCTGGGTCTGAGTCATTGGCTAGGGTGCTGAAATTAAAGCTTACATCACTGAGCCCGCTATAACTATCAGCCGTTCCGACAGGGGCATCATCTCCTACGGCCTCAACGTTTATGGTGACAGTAGCTATGCTCACTGCTCCTTCATTGTCTAATACCTCGTAGGTGAAACTATCGCTACCTGAGTAGTTTTCATTCGGGGTGTAGGTGACTAGGCCTAGTTCAGCGTTATCGATCACAACAGTTCCATTTGCTGGGTTGCTGAGATTCTGGATAAGGATTATGCTGCCATCTGGATCAAAGTCTGCTGCGCCATTAGTCAGAACGTTTATTTGAACTGATGTATCTTCTAGAGTACTTACTTGATCGTCGTTGGCTATGGGGGCGTTATTTACAGCGCTTATATTGATCTCAATAAAGCCAGTTGTTTGACCTCCGTAGCCGTCTGAGACGACATAAGTGAGAGTTTCTGAACCGGAAAGACCAGTTTTCGGTACATAGGTGAGCGTATTATCTTCGTTTATGAGCAGAGTGCCAAGAGTAGCATCGCTGACTGAGATGATACTGAGGACATCTCCTGAATCGCTGTCACTGTCATTGATTAAGACATCTAAAATCTGAGGCATCCCTTCTGTGATAAAGAAAGTATCAGTTTCCGCAATTGGATTTTGGTTTACGTTGTCGACACTTACCGTTACTTCTTCGGAGAGATTGCCTGCATTGTCTTCTAGCCTGTAGCTAAAAGTGTCTAATCCAAAGAAATCAGGATCAGCGTCATAAAAAACTTGATTGTCTATTACGGAAACTCTACTATTGCCAAAGACTAATATATTCTGCAGATCGTTTTCCCCGAATAAATTATCATTAATTAGCACATCGATCAATAAATCCTGGTTTCTGTTTGTACTGACATTGTCGGATTGGGCTTCAGGAGTATCATCGATATTATTTACGATTATATTCACTAAGCCATAGTCAAAATCGCCACTGGGTGTAGTTACTTTGTAGAGGAAAGTATCAGTTCCAAAGAAATTCTCGACAGGAGTATAGCTGAATGTCCCGTCATTATTATTTATTAGAGTTCCATTGCTTGTACCTTCGGTGAGACTATCAAAACTCAGATCTGTTCCTATGTCGTTTGTTAGTAAATCGAGAGTGTCGATTAGGAGATCGGAACTGTCTTCGTCTATAGTGTAGCTATCGTCTTGTGCTGTTTCGCCGTTTCCGTCTGGTCCAGTACCTAGTTTAAGGGGGACATTTACCGTTACAAATGCTATCCCTGATGTTTGACCGGCTTGATTGGTTATTGTATAGCTAAAGGTATCAGTTCCAGAAAGGCCAGCAATATATTCTATTTTACCGTCTACTACTTGGATATCTCCTAAGAAAGACTGGTCTATTATTGTTATTTCATTTGAGGCATTTGGGCTGAAATTTTTATCGTTCGCTAGAATATCTAAATAGACAGTTTGAATACGATTTAAGTCAAAATTATCGTCTACTGCGATCGGTACAACATTTGAATTATTTACGAATATCTCAACTCGCCCTATTTTATCTGCGCCGTTAGCTTGAGTTGGGAAGATGCTGTTCAAAGTATAATTGAATGAATCTGAACCTGAGAAATTAGCAGGCGCAAAATAAACGGCCCCAGCGTTCAATCCGGGATTGAAGATCACAGTGCCTCCTTGTTCTGTCTCAATAATTAGAGAGCTAGAATTTGGAGTCAAAGAAAGGAATTCAATATAAGGATTAAAGAAATCGTTTTCAATCAAATCAAATTTTATTCCATTGATAGCTTCTTCAGTTACGCTAAAAGAGTCGTCCTCTGCAAATAGAGGTGGCAAAGAAAAGTCGATCTCAACGTTTGCAGAGCCAGAGCCACCGAGATTATTGCTTGTGATGTAGCTTAAATTATAGTCTTCTGGCGAACCGGGATTTTGCAAATATTGAGTTAAATTCAAGCGATACGACCAATTGCCAACACCAGTAGGTTCTATAAAAACATTACTACTGCTTGGAACAAATATTTGGTCTATTCTCAGGTATGATCTACCATCACCGTTGTTTAGATGATCGTTTATGATTGCTAGATTATTTGCTAAATCGCTTTGCCGTCCATCAAGATTATTTAAGAAAGCTTCCGCAGAAGTTACAAAATCGACTAATTCAGAATATGAGCTGTTTTCTACTGCTTGGAAAAGCGGACTAAAAATTGTATCTATAGAGCTATAAAACGAGAAAATTGAATCTCTGTATGAATTTGCTGCTGTTCTGACAGGATCTGGAAGGTTAGGGTCATTGTTGAGGATTATTTCCATTCCTTGCACGAGACCTTGGAAATCTTGAGTAACACGCTCATTGTAGACTTCTACGAAAGCATCACGCAATGAACGGAACTGAGTTTCTAGTAGAGGATAGTCGTCAGGTGTATAGCCATTAAAATTGATTTCAGCTAAAAGATTTTGGGCCTGATTTTGGGCTATGTCTATATCAACGTTTAGACTATCAAACCCCGTATTGCTTGTTGGGAATAAACTCAAAACAGGCAAAGGGATAGAATTTATATATTCATAAATAATATTAAAATTATTATTCTGAATATCGCGATTGAGCTCTGTATTTATATTTAAGAAATTTTGAAGATTTGTCTGTAGGCCAAACAAATTATTGAAAGAACTAGAAGCTACTGACACTGCTAAAGGAGAATAAACGGCGTTGTAGGCATTGAAGAGAGCTTGGGTTTGAGCTTGATAGGCATTTGCCGCATCTAATATTTCTTTAGGAGCATTGTTTTCTGCAATCAAGCTTATAATAGCTCTATTCAGTGACACATAGGGTTCGGCTGTGCTTTCAAAATCTATTTCATTTAATTGGTTGAATACGTCTGTAAAAACCTCAGGATTATTGTTATTAAGTTCTGAGGGAGTTTGAAAATTCCAAAAATTAAAATGTTCTATTAATCGGTTGAATCTTTCACGTGAAAAATTGCTATCATAGTTGAATTCATTGTTCGCAAAGTCTCTGTCAGGGAAAAGTAAAGGTAGAAAGCCGTCGTTTCTGATGATCTCACCGAAACTAAAATCGCCTCTTCCAAATATTGTTCCATTATCATCATATAATCCAAGATTTATTGACTGTTTGTCGTCGTTTACTGCAAGATTTATATCTTTTGGTAGTGACAAATAAATCAAAGTGACTTCATCAGAATTACCGCTTGAATCCGAAACTCGGTAAGTGATTTTATCTTCGCCGAAGAAACCATCATTTGCTCTGTAGTTGACCGTTAAATTGGTAAGATCTGTGGCATTTAATCCCTTGACATTGTTTTGCACTATGAGCTCACTGAGAGGGCCCAAGTTTTGGCTACCAATATTACCGGTGACTGAGATTATTTGTCCATTGTCAGGACCATCAATAAGCTCGATATTTATAATCTCTCTGTCGCCGTTACTTATATTCTTGAGCAAAAATTGAGCGTCTTGAGAGTCTGATATTAGTCTTTGGTTTCTTAGATCGATTTGGCTGTCTTGAGGATTGATGAAAATTTTAGCCGTTGTTGTTGCAAAAGATCCAATATCATTTTTCACTGTATAGGTGATACTGGCATAGCCATCACTCAGGGTCTCATTATTCACGTTTTTATCTGGCGTGAAAATGACTTGAAGGTTTTCATCGATTACAGCACTTCCACCTATTACGTTTAGCGCTGAAAAGCGAACTTTGGAGCCGTTGAGGCTCGAATCATTTTGCAGTAAATTCAAAACGCTAGGACCAGAATTTTCGTCTACAGTAAACTCTTCAGAATTAACGACGACTCCATTTTTGTCAAAAACAAAGGAAGCTTTAGCTTGGCCATAACTTGTACCATTGACGTCAAAAATTTCATAAACTAATGCGTCAGAAAGAGGATAGTTATTTAGACCATCAATTTTAGTAATCTGGAGATCGCCGCCGCCTAAATTTGTGACTTTGTAGGCAGAATTCAAAGGAGATATGATTTTAAGTTCAAGGAGATCGAAATACTTTGGATCCATGTCATTAGCAAAGACATTCAATTTATAAACACTACTTGCCTCAAAGCTGGCGAAATCATTTTGAGCAAGAACAACATCACTAGGGGAAGGGACTGAACCGACAACATTTACTGTCTCGATTCTTGAGGTCGAGGCACCATATAGATCGGTGATAGTAACTTTAGTTTCGTAGGTTCCTGACTCAGAGTAAGTTACGAGTACATTTCCGTCACCGACATAGTCATTTATTGTCACAAGTAAATTGGGAAATTTCACAAGATTTGTAAACTCGTCAAAATAGGAAACAAAACTACTTGGATCCGAGTTATATGATTCCACCAAGTCAAGGAATTCTTCTTTATTAGAACTAAATTCTAAATAATCAGTTAGTTCTTGATTTATCACTACGTCTTTATAAGATTCTATTTTTGATTCGAACCCACCCTGAGATAGAAAGTCTGAGAGGCCGTATGAAAATCCAATAAGTCCACCTTGAATTAAATAATCTTTCTGAGCTTGTGTTATTGCAGGATCTTTATAAGATTCTATGCTGCCATCATAGCTTCCGAAAAACAAATAATCTTGTAGATCTTGAGAAAACTCAACAATGTTTTTATAGGTTACACCAATACTTGAATCTGCCAAGTTAATTCCATAGCCATTACTATTTGTATCTAGGAAATACTGTCTAGAAAAGGCATTATCATCAATTAAGATAGTATTTCTTCCATCATTAAAACTATAGGCTAGATAATTCTTTGAATATTCGGTATAGTCTATTCTTCCATCATTGTCAAAATCGAATTCATATTTGAAGGCATTTGCTTTTCCTTGATCGGGCGCTAGAATATTATTAAAAGGGCTTTTGAACAAGGGATTAGCGAGAGCATTATCGTCTTTTACAACAGTTGAAAAAGCGACCAAAGAGCCATTTTGTCCACCGACGAAAGAGACTATTTCGGGAGCTTCATTAACTGCAATCGAATTTGTGAGTGTAATGAATTCATTGAAAACATCATAAATTTTAAACTCAAATCTTCTTATATCCTGCTCGCCAGAAGGTGTAACTTTACCTGTAAGGTTTATTGCATGCTTACCATCAAAGAGACCGTCGCCAGCAACTTGCCCGACGCTTTCCGTATAAAAGGCGTCCAAACTACCGTCTCCGTCACTATCCCAAGCAAATTCGTATTTGGCAATTCCTCTTCCTCCGCCTATAGCAGCCGTATTTGTTAATGCATCGCGAAAATCATTATCACGATCATCGGCCAGTGAACTGGCATCTAGAAGAAGATCTTTAGTGCTTAAATCATCATCAACTGCTAGTATGGAAAGCAAAGTAAGTCTTTCAATACCATTTCTGTCTGAAAAAGCTGGTGATAAACCATTATCAAGCTGGAAGACTTGCGCTACGAGATTGCCGGAATTCAATGTTTCTGGAGGTGAATTGATTACCCAATTGTCATTGAATGAAGTGAATTCATAATTATCAACCGTTGAAAAAGTAACTCTAGATTGGAAATTACCGAACTTCGGTAGTTTATCTCTACTGAGTGTTAGCTTAGCGTCATCGAACTGAGCTTGCGTGATAGTTTCTTGTTCACCGGTTGAATTATAGATTAAAATAAATTGATCATCAGCAGTCCCAAAAACTGTGTCATCACCAGCTAATCTCTTTTCTTCAAAATCGAAAACTCGATCATCGTTGAGATCATAACCAATTGAATCAATTATAAAACCGCTTTTATTTTCGCTAAGCGAAGCATCAAAAACAATTTTACTTTTATCATTTAGAGAATATATTTCAGCTTCTCTAAAAGTATCATAGGGAGCCAGAAAAGGGAATTGGATTGGGCTAACTTGATATAAATTCCCCCTCGTTGTGTAGGGAGCGATTTTGCTACCGCTAGAGTCTTCTACATAGACATCTAGTAAAGGACTTAAGCCTTTTGCTGCAACGACAGTAAAGTCCAAGTTCTTTTCAATGATCAGACCAAATATATCTGTAGCTGCTGCTTTAATCGTCCAATTTCCAACACCAGGACTACTTATTCCTACAGCTCCGAAGGGTCCTCCAACTCCGTTAGTTGTGGTGCTAGAAAAAGCGAATACTGAGCTATTCCATTCATTTAAATTTCCATCATTGTCATTATCACCATTTTCATAAACTTTATAACTGATAACTTCAATACCGCTTCCTCTGGGTCCATTCAAATAATCAAAATCATCACTGCTTCCAAGGGCATCTACAAACAAAATATCTGAATTTGTAAAGTAATTGTCGTCTCCGCCGGCGATTATGCCCGGTATTGGTAAAGCTGGATTCGTTGCTCTAGAGAATAGGTTTAACTTGATATCAGGAGCTATGTTTTTGCTTGAATCATAAACTATAATTTGCTCGCTATCTATTCTCACTACCTCATAATTATTACCACCGAAACTATTATTAATTACTGTTCTGGTTTCTCTTGCTCCGAGATTGAGGTTGCCTGTGCTGGTGGCAAAAGTTTGCCCGCTAAAAATTCCATCAAAATTCCCATCAAAAGCTAAGCCTAAGCTACCGCCTGCTTGTCCTTTTGAATCCTCCCAATAGCCCACTCCAGCCGCTGTGTAGCCAGTTTTGTCTAGATTGAAAAAGAATTCTATTTTTGAGTATTCATAATCTTTAAGAGTAAAAGCTCGGACTCCAGAGTTAGTGACAGAACCACTGCCAAAATTCGATAAAGCAAGCCCAGTTATGGGATTTTTAATGTCTAAATATTCGATTGAATTTGTAGAAGGGCTAAATGGATTGGGGAATGGGTTCAGGATGAAATCTCCCTCATCACGAGCTATGACCTCTACATTGTAGTCAATACCGCCATCAAAGCGATAGACAAAATTGTACACCCCTTCTCTGGTGATAGAATAATAATTTGCTTGTTCTGACTCGTAAAGAAAAATCAGGCTTTCTGCTTTAGGAGCAAAAAACTCAACACTTAAATTGCTTTCACCTGTTGTTGGATTGAATAGCAACGATTCATCAATTTCAGGACTGATGTTGAAAGCAAATGTTTCACCTACAGATATATTAATAGTTCGATCGGAAATCCCAACCGATTGTAATAGAGTTGATCCATATTCAATATCAAAAGCCTGGCTTGGTAAACTTAGAGAGCTTGGGCCAACTCCCAGATTTGCTCTAGCCTGAATGGGTTCTATATCTGCTTTACTGCGGTTATCATCAAAGCGTGTTTCAAGAGCTCCTTTATCATTGCTAAAGGTCGTGAAGCTGAGCTTTGTTACGTTGGCATTGCCTTCATTATCTATCACAAGCGCATTTCTATACTGAATGCCTTCACCAAAAGAAGTTATTGTGATTACTGGTCTTATTCCAGATGTTAATTTTTCAAAGACATTGTCGCCATCAGTGTCAAAATATACTTCTTTTATACTTCCGTCTGTGTCAAATCCCTCCCAGTCAAAATTGAAAGTGCTTTTAATTATAGAACCGGTTACAGTCTTACTTTCAAAGTTAGCATTGACGTTTAGGAGTGGCGAATAATTGTTGAAAAAAGAAGTTTTGTCTTGTTCACCAGTGCCGGCTAAATAAACATTGCCATCAATATCAAAAACATTGATATTTGCTTGGAATGAATTGGGGATTTCAAAGATATTATTATAAAAATTCAATCCTTTTCCATCAGAATCTACAGTCTCAAAACGAACAAGCCCATCAACTCCTCTGTTTGTTCCAAAATATTTCCCTTGGGCGTCATCAACATAGAAGGAGATAACTTGTGTGTCAATGAGTTGATTGCTCGAATTATAATAACTATAAGTCAGATTCTCTAAAGTACCAGCAACAAGGCGATTTCCGCCAAAGCCGCCAGCTAGACTTTTTGCTATATCGAAATTGTTAATATAGTTCTCGGCGTCTTGAATAGTATTAAAGCTGACTGTTGGATTTATGCTTACCGTTATTTTTGTTGCGTCACCATTATCGTTTAAATCAACCAATAATTTGCTATTGGGTGCAATGATTTGTTTTCCTTGAAACGTGAAAAGATTTCTATCTACGATTCCATCATTATTTAGATCGATCTTTGCCTCTACATAATCGATGCTTCCGTTACCGTCAAGGTCAAATTCTAAGCGTTGAGAATTGGCGAGCAGATCAGGTGTTAGAATTGCTTTGACAGTGATCTCTTGATTTATTAGATTTGCACTTCCAATTTGATTTGGAGTTGGAATGTTAAGGCTGGGTATTGTTCCAGGATTGAAAGGGGAATTGCCTCCATTTGGTCCGTTCCCGAAATCTAAACCATTGAAATCTCCGCTAAAAGTCAAAAACTTATTAGCTGATATACCTATATTTCCATTGAAAGATTTAGTGTAGTTTCCGTCATTATTGAACAATGCAAAGCTAGGCTCTAATTTATTGGGAGCTATCTTGGTTGTATTGTTGAAAACAAAATTAAAGGGATCTTTGTTTTCACTACCGGTTAGCTCTATGCTGACTACAGGTAGTGTTACTTTTGATCCTACAGCTAGGATTCTCTCTTCAGTATCAGACAAGCCAAGCTGATCGGTTACTGTCAGTATGACCTTGAAGTCCCCTGATGTAGGGAAAGTGAATTTGATATTGCCGTCTTCTAGTCCTGCCTGCTCAGATATAGTGTCGATCAAAAACCCAGAAGAATCGAAAATCTGAAATTCGTATTCGGCTAGATTTGCATCTGGATCATTGGATAAGCTCCCCAAGAGTCCAACTGGTAGATTTTGCTGGAGAATACCAGAGGTATTAATAATTGCATTTGGTCCAGAGTTTGCATTTATAGCCACAATTGCTTGATCGCTACTGCCAAACTGGTCATAAACTACTACTCTTACTTCTTGCAGTCCCCCTTTTGTAAAAGTGTTTGTGGTTGTGCCATTTAGATCGGTAAAATCTATAATTCCGTCATTTTCGAAATCAAATTCGTATTTAACAATAGTATTTCCATTGAAATTCGTACCAACAAAAGAAGAAGTGGCGTCTATGTTTGTTAGTTCGCCTACATTAATTCCTGAAAAGCTTCCTACCGTTGTATTGTTTTCGATATTTAAAACGGCAACTGGCGGAGCTATACTGACAATAATATTATCTGTAAAATTAGTTATTTCTCCCAGTTTGTCCGTTACGTTTAGATTGAGCTCATATGAACCTGGCAATAAACTTGACCCTTCGGCATTTATTGCATTGGTTAGAGCAGTAAGGTTAGTAAATGATTGCTCAGCTCCGCTTCCGATTTTGTAAGAATAAGATGCTATTCCGTCAGCGTCAGTGATATCGCTTGCAAAAAATAGACTGCTGCCGGCACTGATCGTATCTGTATCAGCGGGATCTAAGACGGGGAAGGCGAAGGCATCTATACCACCTAGGGTAGGATCTTGGGTCGGGAGAATTTTGATAGTCACTTGGGCGATGTCAAAACCACCTTGTCCGTCGCTAATCGAGTAAGTGAGGGTCTCAGAACCTGAGAAATCGGCTTTGGGGACATAGTTGAAGCTGCCATTGCTATCCCAAGTAATAGTTCCATTAGTGGTATTTAAAGGAACAGTGAAGTCCGTTATTCCATTGAGGCTCAGTATTTCTAAGATTCCACCATCAGGATCTAAATCTTGTCCAAGGAAGGATCCGTCAAGTAATGGTCCGCCATTGATAAATTTACCATTGAGGATGTTGACTGTGAAACTGTTGTCCTCATCAACGACCACAATGTCATCAACGGCCAGTGGTGGAGTTCCGGTGGCACTGGAAACTAGAACGGTTATTTTTGCGGTGGAAGAGCCGCCATTATTATCTTGTATTGTGTATTCAAAATTGTCTATTCCACTAAATCCCAGCTTAGGAGTATAGAGAAAAGTGCCATCGGGCTGGAAAGTGACTATTCCGCCTTCTGGCGTGCTGCTGCTGTCTGAGAGCAAAGTATCGACTACTAGAAAATCACCTTCAGGATCAAAATCATTTCCTAGAACGCTGAGCGAGTTAAGATCTTGGTCTTGTTTTGTAATGAAAAAGTCGGGATTAGCAATAGGAGCGTCATTGACAGGGATTATATTGATCGTTACTTCAGCGAGATCGCTAGCTCCAAACTCATCTTTCACTTCATAGAAAAAACTATCTGTACCGTTAAAATCCGCTTTTGGTGTGTAATTGAATTTTTGGCTGAGGGCATCGAAAGTTAATTTGCCGTTTGCGGTCTGGGTGAAACTAGTAACACTGAGAAGCCCACCGTCTGGATCGAGGTCATTGAGCAGGAGATCGGCTTTGGTAAAGCTGAGACCTTCGTCTTCATTGACGCTAAGAGTGTCGCTCAGTCCAGTGGGAGCAGAATTTACTTTGAATAGATCGAAAGATTCAGCTTGGGCGCCATTGTTGTCTGTCACCAAGACTTTCAGTTGATAGCTATCTCCAGCCGAAAGCGAAAGTAGTTTGTTGTTGACGGTAATTACGCCACTGGTCAGTGAATCAGCATCAGGAGTGAGAGATACAAAGCTGCCCGTGTTGTCTTTGACCCAAAAATCATAACGAGCAATAGAACCATCGGGATCGTAAGCGTTAGCGATAGCCTCCCAAGGAGCGTTGCCAGCTACAAGGTTTGAGAAAGTATTGGCTTGGCCGCTCACATTGCGGACAGCATCGACTTGACCTTCTATATAGGGAGTGCTTGGATCGTCTAGTGTCGGATCGCCTCCCAAGACAGGATTATCAAGAATATTTGGGGTGCCTGTGGGGTTTGTGTCACCGGGAGCCAAAATAGCTGGCGCTTCATTTACCCTGAAGCTGCTGAAAGAGAGAGCCTTGTTGCCTATCAGATCTTGAACCAGTACTTTGGTCTCATAGCTTTCGCCAGCCGTAAATTTATAACTGGCATAGTTGACTAAAACCTCTCCGTCAAGAGCGCTACTGGCATTACCTACAGATTGAAAGACTCCCGAGTCGTCCTTGAGAAAAAACTCATAGCTGACTATGCCACCATTTGCCAGGCCAGGATTGAAGGCATTGGCCACTAAAGACCAGTTCTGGCCAACATTGATCACATTGGTGAGGCTATTATTGGCTTCATTCAACGCAGTAGTACTGGGATTGTCGCTGACGTTTCGCACAGCGTCCATTAGCCCTTCTACCCATGGTGTACGGGGATCGTCTTGAATGTTTGTGCTGTCACTGAGGATAGAACGGTCAACCACTCCTGCCGTCACAAAGGGATCGTCACCGGGCGTCAAGAAAACAATAGAAGAAACCGGAGGAACTGGGGGCAAGGTAGGATCTTCGGTGGGATCGGTTGTCGATGCTGGTGGGATCGGACTGATTGGGGCAATGCTCGGGTTCACCGGAATAGTGCCACCACGAAAGGGCAAGCCCCCTTCTAGGTTCTGTGAATCGAAAGGAGTGTCTTGTTCAGGACCACGTAGGTTTGTGTCTCTTACTTGGGAGAGATCGTTGCTGGTCTGTCTAGAAAAATCTTGCAAACCTGAGCCGAAAGGTTCATCTTCGATATTTGCTATTTGCCTAAGAGGAAGGAGAGAACTATCGGGGGCTTCTAGTTCGTCTGTAAAATCCGGAAAATTCAAGCCCTGAGCTTCAGGAGGAGCGCTTAGTGGATCATCGTCAAAGAGGGGCAGGTGTGAGAGCAAGAGCACTCCTTCAACCATAAAAGGGATAAAACCCATCATTGAACCAGGAGCTACGCGCTCTAAGGCCCTAAATTTGATGTTTCTTCTATTGATGAGATTTTCAATAGTCCTTTTTGGCTGTTGTTTCACTGCTTACCTCTAGTTTCCATCACTTCGAGGTTATTACCACTGTCTTGAGAGTTTGCTTCAGGGATAGGCCCAATGCTGTAGTTTTTCGGGTGAAGCTCTAGTTTGAGCAGTCTCAATTGAAACTCTTTTAGCTTAAGATGAAAATTAAGATCCTAAGGGCAACTGCTAATACTCATGAGTAAAGGAAGTTCAGGAGAAGTTTATTTAATGAGCGAGATATTTCATAACATAGATTAACAAGTAGGGATACGAGCACCAAAAGAAGGCAAAGATAAACTGACTAGGCGAATACTGGGGACAATCAATAAAATCTACGATAGTCTACTGGCAACACCAGCTAGCGAAACAGAACGAGAAGAAATGCTCGATTATGCGATCACAAAGCTCAGTGGAAAGTCAGAAGTATTTTGCCGCTTGGGAGCTTTGTACAATAAATTAAAGGGAGTAAAGCTATGCTTTTTTAAACAGTCCGCAGGGACAACTTGTTATATTTGCTTTTCATTGAATCTTCGCCCTTTTGCGTAGATTGTGGCGAGCACAGAGTAATTGGACATTCTCAACTTTTAGGGACGTGCCACCTTTTGAAAAAGGCAAAATATGATCGAAGTGCAGTTCGTCAGTTGCGCCACAAGTCACGCACTTGCCGCCATCACGTGCCCACACCTCTAGCTTTACGCATGTTGGAATAATACGACTACGTTCAACAAGTCGATTGGCATTTTCTTCCGCGGCCGATTCGTCCGACACACTTTCCACTGCGATGAGTTTAAATTTGAAAACTTTTCTAATGCCGTCGTTTTCAATCCATGAATCTAAAAGGTGAAAGAATCCGTTATCAGTCCAAATACCGGCTTTGATCTTTTCATAGACCTGAACAATGTCAGGGCCCTTTTTGCCTGCCTTAAGCTGTTGTGCAGCCTGATGGAATTTACCGTTCTCGGTAAGCTTGCCAGAAGGTAGCCTCTCCGGTTGGTCGAGAGATTTTGGGTCAGAAATGCCCTTACGTTTCGGCTCATCATGCCCTTCGTAAATAAGCACAGCCCCGTCTTCCTGCACTTCGTCGCGATATGGGGAATTTGGGCGAACAGACATGAGGATCACCGAGTGATGTCCCTTCAAACGGAAATTCATGCCCCGCTGTAGGCTTGCGCCTTCTTTTTGAGACATCTCAATGTAGGAAATGACATTACCTCTCACTTTTAACTCCCGATAGAACTTATCTAATAATCAAAGTTAAATCATAGCACTATTGGTGTTAGTGACTTTTGGGAAAGGAACAATTTACATCAATGTTGAAGGTGAAGTTATAAATCTAAAAGATAATCTCTACTTTCTAGGAACAGCAAATTACAGATATTATGATGAATTCACTGATCCTGTGAATTTGAGAGAAGACGACCCAGATATCAAAACATCTTCACTAGTAGAAGGTAAAAAAAGGTTTATCGAAAAATATATTGACAAAGAAAGTCTCAAAACACAGTCAGAGTTAACAAAGGATGAAATCCAGTGGCTAAATCTAAAAACTAAACTAGCTTAGCAAATTTACAAAAGATGGACAGAACGAGGAGGTGAAATCTTTGCACTCGAAGACCAGTGGAAAACCGAGATCATTGGTAGAATAGAAACTCCAGATACAAAAGCTAATTTCTGATTATCAAGTCAATTATTAAAACAAGAAATACCAGTAAAACGATCCAGAACCTCACACAAAAAAGTATACAGTTACTTAAATAATCGAGAAAAAAAACAGCATCTTTGTCTAGAAATCGATGATACTTCATCCAAAGCATTAGCCATAATCCTACATAATAAAAACTCCAAGGCAAACCAAAAAACAAAGCAAAAGCTAAACTCGCACCGTCAGCAATATTAATACACTCAGTAGCCCATTCCGATTTGTCGAGAGTAAATTGAATACCGTAAAAGATATCATTGCGTATTTCCCAATAAAGGACTTTTTCGCGTACCTTCGCATACCAGCAAAATAAACCCAAGCTAAGAGTAAAGAAAAAATGTAATAACCAATGTGCTCTTGGCTTCAGCGAAAATATCACTAAAGGCGGCACAAGATACCAAACATAATCCCATGGGTTGAATTGACCATACCAAGGTCGACGAGCCAAAACATTGAAGCAATCAGGTTCCCACTCATACAAATCATAATCACTGATAAAAAGTCTCGCTTCTTTAACGACCGGAGAAAATTCAAAGAATAAAGCAGCGATGATCAAAAGTGCCGCTAAAGTCAAGAGCAGCAATGGGTTCAAGATTTTCTCCAAAGTATTTTTAAGTTGATTCATCTTAATTCCTCTAGAAAATATATTTTACTTTGTTTTTCAGGAAAAAACAAATATACAGAACGTGGTGGTGAGATCTAGACACGTGAAGACCAGTGGTAAAAGGAGATCAGCGATAGTCCCAATGCTTTAGTTAGTGTTTGTTTTGCTCGCGTCGTTGTTAGCTAGAGTCGGGTTTTCAGGGGATTTTTTCTGGCCATTTTCGGAAGCGATATTTAGCCTAGTCAAAGCCGCCCTAATGAAAGTCAAAGAAACACCCAAGACGACTGACGCAGTGAGCAGACCAGCCCTAAAACTGGTACGTGCACATTTTTCACCAATCTCTAGTTTTTTGAGATTACCCGCAAATTCCGCTTGAATATCTTGGATTGGCTTAGCTCTTTCTATCCCGAGAATCCAAGGTTTGGTGAGCTTAGCACCTCCTAGTTCGGCTGCATGTTTTTTCTGAAAATACTGTCCACAAAGCCCTGAAACTATCCCGTCACCGAGAAAAGAAACGAAGTCAAATACTAAAGATCTAACCCCTTCTTCGATCATCTCGTTTTTATCGCGTGAAAAGAAAAAGATGCTCTTCATATTGTAGTTTCCTAATATATGCATAAAAAGCAGCAGTGGACTCATGAAAATACCTTGGTGATAGTCGAGAGCAGGAATAAAACGCCTCAAGGATTTGAACATGTCATTTCCTTTGCTGTTGAGTGTAAACCAAGTGAGCGCAGTTACCGCAAGGTTTCCCACATACCCAGAAATAATTCCTAAAAGATGTCTTTGTTTTTCATTTTTTTCAAATTCACTACTTTTTTTCTTAATATAATCGTCATTGGCATAATTGAATTCGCCAGAAAAGCCTTTTTTGCCGGAAAGAACTTGGGTAAGCCAATTTCGCAATGGAAAGAAAGAAGCGCTAAAACTAGCCAAACCAAGCATATCGACTAAGATTGCAAACATTTTCCCTTTGCGAATTTCCCGAGCCAAAGGAAGCAGTTTTGATTTATCGGTTAAACCCAAATGCTTCATTAATTTTTGCTGGTTTGCCACTCCTCCATGCAAAAAATCTTCATTGAGCATAGAAAAACTTGTTTTTAAAGGGCTGGCGTTGCTAAAAGAAAAGAGACGTTTTAGGCCTTTTGTGAAAGGTGACCCAGGAGCAACCAAACCATGTTTGATCACCAACAGGGGCATCAAAATCCCAAAGACAGCCCAAGCGGCAATGTCGCCAAAACGTTCGAGAGATGGAAAGATCCCTCTTCCAACCAGTAAATTTACCCCTGCTCCAACTGTCGCGTCACCGACTAAGTCAATGGCTACTCTCTCGCCTAGGGGATTTGAGGCTAAAGACTGTTCAAAGTTCAGATAGGCATTCTTCTTTTCTGCGCTGTGAGTCGCATTGGCTTTAAAGAGGGGTGGTGGAGTGGGCTTAACCTTCACTGACTAAAAACAGATTTATTATATTTAGATTATACCACTCAGTCATCACCTCTGTCTTTACTCTTGTTTTTGGCTGCCCTGACTAGCTCAAAAAGTAATCACACTTCTGATGCTTTTCCCCTCTTTCATCAAATCAAAAGCATCATTGATTTTCTCCAGAGGCATTGTAAAGCTGATCAAATCATCAAGATTAATCTGACCAGCCATATATTTGTCCACGTAACCCGGCAATTCCGAACGCCCCTTCACCCCACCGAAAGCCGATCCCCGCCAAACCCGACCGGTCACCAGCTGAAAGGGTCTAGTGCTGATCTCCGCACCAGCTGGTGCTACCCCAATGATGATCGACTCGCCCCAGCCTTTATGACAGCATTCGAGCGCTTGGCGCATTAGCTTAGTATTGCCGACACACTCAAAAGAATAGTCAGCTCCTCCGCCCGTCAGCTCAATCAGATACTGGACCAAATCACCCTCTAGCTTTTCGGGATTGACGAAATGCGTGCAGCCTAGTTTTTGCGCTAGCTCGCTCTTGCTTTCATTGAGATCTATGCCGACGATCATACTAGCCCCAGCTAGCTTTGCTCCTTGGATCACCGAAAGCCCGATCCCTCCCAAACCAAAGACCACAACTTTACTACCAAGCTCTACCTTGGCTGTCTTCAGCACAGCCCCGATCCCAGTAGTCACCCCGCAACCTAACAGACAGACTTTCTCGAGAGGAGCCCTTTTGTCTATCTTGGCGAGGGCGATCTCAGGCACTACCGTATATTCGGCAAAAGTCGAGACGCCCATATAGTGGTGTATCAGCTGACCGCCAACCGAAAAACGACTAGTACCGTCAGGCATCAGGCCTTGGCCTTGAGTGTTTCGTATACTTTGGCAAAGATTAGTTTTGGGGGAATGACAATATTTACAAACGCCACACTCGGGCGTATAGAGCGGAATGACATGATCGCCAACGGCAAGCGTGCTCACCCCAGCCCCAAGAGCCTCTACGATGCCAGCACCTTCATGCCCCAAGATCACCGGAAAGACACCTTCAGGATCGACGCCGGAGAGAGTATAGGCGTCAGTGTGACAGACTCCTGAGGCGACTATTTTGACCAGCACTTCGCCTGCTTGAGGGGCTTGCAGATCTACTGTTTCTACACTCAGTTTTTGGCCTGCTTGCCAGGCTATGGCGGCTTTTACTTTCATAGATATATATTAAGCTCTAGAAAGCCTAAGGCTCGATAGCTGACTGTATAATCAATAGACTTATGGTTTTGGCTTTTAGGTAGATGAAATTATTTCAACTTAAGTATTTAGGTGTTTTGTGTGCGGCTTTGTTTTTCACAGCCAAGACTGTACAAGCAGATCCCCAAGGATATAGCCAAGAAAATCAGTTCAGAAGGGAAGAGGCGCTCCTAGCGAAAGAAGCAAAACAGGCCGCCAGTAGAGCACTCTGGGCAAAGAAAGGTAATGAAGTTCGAGATCCACAGCCTGAACAATACGCGCAAGAATATTATGACGAGGCCAATTCTTACGCTTACATGGAAAGAATGAGGATGCAGAATATGCCCTCAATCGAAGAAGAGAATATTTTGATTGAAGAAAGCGAAGATCCCAATCAAGTATTGAAAATAAAGGATCTTGATTTTTGCCATCTTTTAGAGCTTGAAATTCCCGATGTTTTACGTAAAGGGAAACAAAACACCATTGGCTTGAATATTTCCCCTCAAAAACTAGCCTCACTGCTCAATGGCAAAGGGGAACTACAAGACATCAACGTCGAAACAAACCTAGTGGTAGAAGAATCAGAAGTCAAAGTAATCGGTTCCGGTCAGTTGCTTTTGAGCACCAATGAAAAAAGACTAAATCAGTGGCTTTGGGAAGTAAAACCAAACAAAGCCGCTAAATTGAAGATGAAGCTTATGGTTTATGCCTTCCAAACTGGCCAAGGCCGAGAATTAATTTGTGTGAAAGATCAAGAAATACAATCAAACGGCTCAAGTTCTGAAGATTTATTAGGTATAGCAACAGATCAAGAAAACTGGAAGTGGTTATTGGGGACTCTATTGGTGCCTTTTATTGTTCAGCGAAAAAATCTTTTTGGTTTCTTTGGGAAAATGTTTCGCGGCAATGAGAATAAATCGGCTTAAGAAGAAGTAGTCTTGCTGAGGGCTTCGCCCCCAGACCCCCTTGGAATAAAAAACAAACCCATGGGTGGCGAAAATTAGCGATATTTGGAGTTGTTCGGGGTTTCGTTGCAGGCTCTAATCTTAGAGACCCTGAATTAAGATCCTTCTAGCCTCGATCTGCTCAGGGCTTAGACCATCTTGGCTCGGAATTTGCCTTCTAATCGTTTTTGGTGTCTGACCACTTCGATCTTGGTAAATGATCGCCGGAGGAGTTGGCCCAGGTTTCCTAGATAGCTTTTGCGCGAGAGTATCGAGAATGCTTTGAATGATTTGGTCACTAAAAAAACTGGGAATCTCTCCTTTCTCACTGGTAAAACCTAGCGATTTAACTCGTTCAAAATTGACTGTTTTATTCTCCAACATGCTCACCTCTCCACTGGGATAAAGCTTATACAAAACATCTACTTTTGGCCCAAAGACAATAGTTTCATTATCGTGATACTTAATAGTAAGACTCTCACCACCTGAATCTTTTGCTACCGTAGCATAGTGGTTGTGACTCTTCGGTGTGCTGGCTTGGGGAAGCTTGAAAGTGACAGAATTTGCCTCCTCTCCTCCACTCAAAAAAAGCTCTAAAGCCTGATAAAGATCAAGGCCCTTTAGATTTTGTGCGGCAGTCAGCGAGGCATCGCTCAGATCGCTCGGAAGCTTTGCACCAGTAAGATCTGCATACCTCAAACTCGCATGATCTAGAACAGAGTCTGTCAGATCTGCTTCTATGAGCTTTGCGTAGGACAAGGTGATACCGGTGAGATTCAGCCCCGAAAGATTCGCTCTAGAGAGATTTGTTCCCATAAAACAAGCCCACACAAGATCTGATCCGCGAAAATCCGCTCCAGACAAATCAGAATAATCAAGATTTGCCTGACTAAGCTGAGCTCCCTGAAGATTGATATTTCTAGCAATGACTCTTTGGGGGCGAAGTTTAAGGATGGATTTTAGCCGAGCTTCACTCTCACTGTTAGATTCTTGCTCATAAGAAGCCGGAAGATCGCGCCTAAGGCGCTCTGGAAGTTTTTTATTGACATCAGCTTGACTGAGCCTAGCTGTGATCTTGCAATCAGCCGGTGGCGGAAAGCTCAAGACATAGGGGCCTTGTCTCTCAAACTTCTCATGATTGACTCTTGTCACAAAGACTTGGCGGCCAGCTAGGACTTGATCTATTCTCATTTTTGGGATCTAAAACTCAATAATTCAGAATATACATACTAGCAAAAATCAACCTAAATTAATCTCAAGCCGATGTTCGCCACTATCAGGGATAAGCTTGATGCGCACTGCTTTATCCGCAGCACCCAAAACCAGCTGCTCGCCGTCCAAAGTGGCCGAAGCTATTCCCCTACTTACTCTAGCTGGATTCAAGACCGATATTTCATAAAGCGAGTTTTTGTATTTGTATTTGATGGTAAAGCTCGGCCACTCTTCGGGAATACAAGGATCTAACTCCAGATACTCGCCCCGCAAGCGAAAACCCAAAATCCCCTGTAAGCCGGACTGATAAAGCCAACCAGCCGCCCCCGTATACCAAGTCCAGCCCCCTCGACCAACATGAGGGGACACAGAATAAACGTCAGCCGCCACCACATAAGGCTCCACCCGATAGCGCCTGACATTTGCCCTAGAGCTGGTTTGATTGATCGGGTTCAGCAGCGAAAAGAGCGAGTGAGCAGCATTGCCGTCGCCGAGCTGAGCGAAAGCGAGCACTGACCAAGTAGCAGCGTGTGTGTACTGACCACCATTTTCGCGAATACCGGGCGGATAAGCCATCACATAGCCCGGATCGGGGCTGCTCTTATCGAAAGCGGGTGTGAAAAGCAAAGCGAGCCTGAGACTAGGCCGAATCAAAGCATTCTTCATCGAATGCATAGCCTCAAGAGCCCGAGCAGGATCGGCTCCTCCAGAGAGCACACTCCAAGACTGAGCTATCGAATCAATTTGGCATTCGTTACTGAGAGCCGAGCCGAGGGGACTACCATCATCGAAATAACCCCTTCTGTACCATGCACCGTCCCAGCCTTCCTGTTCGAGTGAGATCTGAAGGATTTCAGCTTTAGCGAGCCAACTTTCTGCTCTAGCTTGCTCTCCTCTGGCAAGCGCTATTGGGGCTAAGCCAAGCAGATTTTTGTACAAGAACCAACCGAGCCAAACGCTCTCTCCACGGCCAAGTTCGCCTACTCTGTTCATGCCGTCATTCCAATCACCAGTGCCGATCAGAGGCAAACCATGCTCGCCAAAATCAAAGCTTCTTTCCAGTCCACGCGCACAATGTTCGTAGAGCGAAGCCGTCTCTTCGGTCACGCTAGGCTGAAAAAAATTATCATGTTCACCGGCCTTCAGCTCCTCGCCCAGCAAAAAAGAGACTTGCTCGTCCAGAACAGCATAGTCGCCTGTAATGTCTAGATAATGAATAAGCACGTAAGCAAGCCAAAGCGAATCATCGGAAATACGGGTTCGCACCCCCTGTCCGGCCTGAGGCAGCCACCAATGCTGAACGTCACCGGTCTCAAACTGCCTACCGGCCGCCCTTAAGAGCTGCTCGCGGGTGATAGTTGGCCGAGCAATGGTAAGTGCCATGCTGTCTTGGAGCTGATCGCGAAAACCATAAGCACCACTGGACTGGTAAAAAGCCGATCGCGCCAAAAGTCTACAAGCTACTGTCTGGTAAAGAAGCCAGCCATTGAGCATGATGTCCATCGAACGATCGGGGGTTTGCACCTGCACTGTGCCCAAGAGATCCTCCCAATGCTCTTTTACCTCAGCGAGCAGACCGTCAACATTGGCGTGCCGGAAATACTGCAAACAAGAACGAGCAGACTGATGGTCTTCGCTTTGGCCGAGAAAAAAAAGGATGTCTTTGCTTTCATTTGGTCTCAGTTCAAAGCCGGCCTGCAAAGCGGCACAGGGATCGAGTCCAGCTCCTAGTTTGCCTGCAAGCGAAAACTTCCCAGCAAGGGCAAGCGGTCTAGCCATAGTGCCATTTCGGCCGATGAACTCGCGTCTATCACCGCTAACGCTCGCTTGCGCTCCAGCCATGTCAAAGAAAGCAACACGCGAAGCGTACTCGCTGTTCCAGAGATTTTTGGCAAAGACTGCTCCCGTCTCTTGGTCTAGCTCTGTGATCACAAAAGGACTATTGGCCGGTCTGTTCACGCCTAAGACCCATTCGGCGTAGCCGGTCACAGATAGTCTTCTCGTTCTTCCAGAGACGTTTTTCAGACGCAAGCGAGAGATCTTCACTGAGCCTTGGAGCGGGACAAACTGCAAGAGCTCGTGCTCGAGGCCATTTGCCTTCAGCTCAAACTGACTGTATCCTTGCCCATGTTTGGCCACATAAGTATCTGTGCTTTGCCTGATTGGACTGGCCGTGGGGCTCCAAAGCTTGCCCGTGTCTTCATCGCGCAGATAAAAAGCTTCGCCAGATCTATCGCTGACCGGATCGTTGGACCAAGGAGTCAGTTTGTTTTCTCTGCTATTTTCCGCCCAAGTATAGCCTGAGCCTTCGGCAGAGACTTGAAAGCCAAAGTGCTGATTGGCGATCACGTTGATCCAGGGGGCCGGTGTGCTCTGACCGGGGCCAAGGATTATTTCGTATTCGCGGCCATTTTCGGCAAAACCACCGGTGCCGTTATAGAACTCCAGCTTAGGCAGACTGGCAGAGGAGACAACGGAATTCAGCTTCAAGGAAGCAGGCAGCAGAGAGGGTGTAGGCAGCGGTCCTCTTTCTCGAAAACGATTTAGCTGGCCGACTAGATTGCCTAGGGCCGCGTCTAAAACCACCCGAGCAGCAGCTGGTAACAGCAGTCTAGTCTCAAGCGAGAGCTGACTGTTTTGCAAGATGAAGACTGACCCTAAACCAAACTCTTCTCGATGTTGACCGGCTCCACTGACCAGTGATTGCAAGCTGGCCTGCAGGTCTTGAGCATAGGAAGAAAGATGCTCGTTTAGGATCACCAAATCAAAGGCAACCCTTTTCATTTTCAAATACTGCTGAGCGCGGAGTATTTGTCTGATCGGGTTCAAATCGAGAATATCAGCAATCCGAATCAAAACAATCGGTCTATCACCAGAAATGCCCTCTGGCCATAAATCCCGCTGACTAGCAGCCCCCCGAGCAATAATCGAAGAACTTGGACGTAAAAGAGGGTCAGCGTAAAGCAAACAACCGGCCAGTTGCTGGAAAAGGCTAGCTTCATAGCGATCGATCCCCAAATGTCTCAATTGTACTTGGGCCTGAGTCCAAGCGAGCATAGAAGCCCGCTCAAAGGCACTCACTTCTTTGTGTTTGTCCACCAAATCAAGCAGACTCTCTCTGGTAGAAGCGACCATAGTCCAATAAGAGAGGCGAGCCGTGCTACCCGCAGGAATGTGCAGCTTGCGCCGAATAGAGAAGATCGGATCTAAAGTAGCCCCCACAGTCCCCGACAAAGGCCTGTCTTCTAGAAGCGCAATGGGGTGGCGGATATCGTGACCACGACCGATAAAACGTCCTCTTTCAGTCTCAAACTCCAGCTCGCCGATACTATGACCTTCTACAACGCAGAGATGAGCGACCCAGATAGGCGCTTCTGTAGGCGTCCTCCTGCGGCGAGTAGCGATCAGCGCTCCCAAACGAGACTCATAGCTAGTTTCAACGAAGAGTTTAGAGAAAGCTGGGTGAGCCAGATCCAGACTACCAGGAGCCAAAACCAACTCAGAATAAGAGCTGACTTCGATCTCACGGGGGCTTAGACCATGGTTGCTGAGAGTGATCCGGCGCACTTCGGCGTCGTCTTCTGGTGACAAGAGCACCTCTAGTCTGCTGCTGAGGCTGCCGTCACGTCTAGCAAACTCGGCTCTGTCTTCGTTGAAGGTGATTTCATAGTTACTGGCTTCTCTACCGGTCGGCTGATAGGCCGCTGACCAAAATTCGCCGCTTTGAAGATCTCGAATGAAATGATAATTACCACAGTTATCTTGGGTGACATCTTCTTGCCAGCGGGTGATGGCCAGATCATTCCACGCACTGTAGCCGGAGCCAGCATTGGTGAGCATCAGACTGTAGCGGCCATTGGAAAAGATCTGCGTTTCAGGCGTAGCACAACCCACAGAACGGACTTTGCGAACGAGCGGAGGCACTAGCTCTTTGATCGCCGCCACCTCTTGCGCTCTAGGCACGGAGAGCACTATGTCGCGCGGCTTTCTTTCTTCCAGCAAAAACTCGGCTGCTTCTACCATCGGTTCCGAGTGAAAACGATTTGGGTAAAGACACTCTAAAAGCGTATTGGCTAGCGAAAGCAAAGTCATGCCCTGATGGTGAGCCATATAAGAACGAACCAAAACAAAGCTCTTGCCCTCAGGTAGGCGCGAACGAGTAAAATCGAGTGCCTCATAAAAACCATAAGTACTGAGCGCTCCCAGACTAGCCAAATGGCTAAAATTGCGCAAAGCAGCTTTCGGATCGACCAAACAAGCCAAACCCGTCGCATAAGGAGCGATCACGGCGTCTTGACCGAGACCACGTTTTAGACCCAAACCCGGCAAACCAAAGTTCGAGTACTGGTAAGTCATTTCTTTGTCTCTGACATTGTAGGCTGATTCCGAAACGCCCCAAGGGAGATTCAGTTTGCGGGCATAGACTATTTGTTGTTCTACTACCAGTCTATTTGTTTGCTCGATCAGACTGCCGATGGGCGTGCGCATCACCAAAGAGGGCATTAGATACTCAAACATAGAGCCAGACCAAGAGATCAGCGCTGAACCGAGGTGAATGGGAACGACGGAGCGACCGAGTCTAAACCAGTGTTTGGCGGGAATGTCTCCTTTGGCGATGGCGATAAAACTAGCAAGGCGAGCTTCAGAGGCCAAAAGATCGTAACAACTCTCGTCAAGAGCATCTTCGTTGACCAGATAACCGATCGAGAGCAATTTTCGGCTAGGGTTCAGCAAGAAGCCAAACTCCATCTGCAAGGTGAGGTTTCTAGCCCTTCTTTCCAGTGACAGCAGATGAGCGGCTAGATCGAGCTGGCTTTCAGCGTTTCTATTTTCATCGAGACATTGGCTCTGAATGGCTCCTAAACTTGCCTCAGCCCAAAACAACAGCTCAAGCGAAGCTATGTCATAACGATCAGCGACAAAGGCGCGCGCCATGTCTGTCATCGTGCTGATTTCTGCGAGCAAAAGAGCTATATTGACTGGCCCTTCTGCTGAGAGATCTTCGGCTGGACTCAAGAGACTTTCGATGCTCTGCAAGGCAAAGAGTAGTTCTTGTTGTTGCACTGATGAGCTCAGGCGGTGTTTGGGCAGAGCGAGCAGCGCTTCGCGGGTGAGAGAAAGATTGTCGTTTAGGCCTTCTAGTGGTCTTTTGTTTCGGTCAAAGCTCGGTGATTTGCTTTCTAGAGCTTCGCGCCACTCTTTGCAGCTATTGGCTAGGGTTAGGAGATGACCGGCAAGGTTTCCGCTGTCCACGGAAGAGATATAACGTGGTTCGAGCGGGCGCAGATCGGCTGTTGCATACCAATTGTAAAAATGGCCTCGATATAATTCCATGCTCTCCATGGTGCCGAGAGTAGCTTCAAGCCTTTCGCTGGTTTCTAGCAGACTAGTCCAACCAAAATCATAAGCGCTTGCTGTAGCCAGCAAATAGAGCCCAATGTTTGTCGGTGAAGTGCGGCGAGCGATGACGGGACGGGGATCTTCTTGAAAATTGTCCGGTGGCAACCAATTGTCCTGCTCGGTCACAAAGCTCTCGAAGAAACGCCAAGTCTTACGGGCAATGGAACGCAAAGTAGCCCGCTCAGCCATTGAAAGCTTGCTGGCTTCAGTAATAGTAGAACGAGAAAAACTAACCCAAAAAGCGATAGCGGGCGAAAGCAACCAAAGCAAAATGAAAGGCGCGCCCAAAAGCCACACCCGAAAATCAGGCCCAGACAAAACGGCAAATAAAGCCAGCAGAGCGGCAGGCAAGACAGCCAAACCCATCAGTTTGTAAAAACCAAACAGACTGAGCTCCGGTCTATCCTTGGCAATGGCCGCCGTCACCCATTCGAGCATCTTCCGTCTGCTGACAAAGAGCCGCCAAAAAGTGCGCAGTATAGCGTCAAGCATCGAATGCGCTTGATAAGCCAAAAAAGCGACAGAAAGCAGCAGTTGTTGGGAAGCATGTAAGAGATCTTCACCGAAAGAACGGAATTGGCTGAAGATGGTGATTTTGTTTTTGCCCCGAAATAAAACGACAAAGACAGGCAGAAAGACAGGCACAGCAAGCGCCAACAAAATAAAAATAGTCCAGCAAACAGCAGGCCAAAAGCTGAAAGTAAAACCCAAAAGCAAAGCAAAAAGACAAAAAGGAGCAAGCAGAGAACGGCGTAGATTGTCCAGCATCTTCCACGCTCCCAAAGGCGAGAGACCAGAGTCTCTTCCGAAGATCCACGGCAATAGCTGCCAATCTCCCCGCGTCCAACGATGTTGGCGAAGACTGGATTCGTCGTAACGGGCTGGAAACTCTTCCACTACCTCAATATCGGAAACCAGACCAGCGCGGGCAAAGATCCCCTCAAAGAGATCGTGGCTGAGCAGGCTGTTTTCCGGTACTTTCCCCTTGAGTGCCAGCTCAAAAGCATCGATATCGTAAATCCCCTTACCTGCATATGACCCTTCGCAATACAAGTCTTGATATACGTCAGAGACAGCGGCAGCATAAGGATCGACTCCCCCTACGCTCGAAAAGACTCGCTGAAAGAGAGATGACTCTTGACCAGAAAGTAGCGAATAGCTGACCCGTGGTTGCAGCAGGGCGTAACCGTCCAGTACTTTGCCAGTGCGGGGATCGTGGAGGGCACGGTTTAGAGGGTGAGCAAGCTTGCCGATTAGCCGACGGGCTGCTTCCATTGGGAGGCGAGTGTCATTATCTAGAGTGATGATGAATTTGATTTTGGCCAAAAACTGAGCGCAAACGCCCTCCATGGCCAGAAAGCTGGTCTTAGTATCTCCACGCAACAGTTGATTCAGCTCATGCAGCTTTCCTCTTTTTCTTTCCCAGCCCATCCAGCAGTTCTCACCAACGCTCCATCTTCGTTTTCTTTGGAAGATCAAAAACAAAGGACTAGTGCCAGTCGATCCGTAGAGGGCATTTAGCTCAGCTACGCCAGACTGGGCAGCCTCAAGTAAGATCTGATCGGTGGGAAGACTCTCAGTGGGAGCGTCAAGCCAATCGGTGACCAGCGCAAAATGCAAATGCCCATCTTGGCTAGCTAGATGATGGATCTCTAAAGCCCTCAATTGCGCCTTCACTCCGTCTAGAGAGGTGAGCATAGTCGGAATGACGACCATAGTCTTCAAGTTTTCCGGAACACCCTCACTGAGGCTAAGACTGGGTAGAAGAGTTGCTTTGAGCGTTTTGGTCAAGATTTGATTGATAAAAGCCAACACCAGATCAAAAACGGGCAAACTACCCAGTACAAGCACCAAAAGCAGCTGCCAAAGCGCCAAACCAAAAGAAAACAAAAGCAAAGCACCGGCCCCAAGCACCAAAGCCGAGAGGACAAAAACAGCCCCCAAATAACCGTAAATGCCAGAAGCGGCCACCAGTCGGACAAAGAGGCGTCTTAGTTGGGGCTTGAAGTCTATTTGTTTTTCCAGACCGGCTCTACCGGCGGAAATCAGATAATAGCCTGGGTCTTTTGTCCTCTGTCCTAGCTCTTGGCTAGAATTTGCGGCTAGATCGAGCGCTAGTTTGGTGATTTCCAGTTCGCTTTGCTCTGAGCATTGGGCCAGTTCCTCGATGGCACTTCTGTAGAGATTTCTAGTAGGGAAATCCATCAGCTTAAATTTACTCTCACGGCCTAGAAGATCGTCGACCAAGCTCACTCGCTCAAAGAACTCAGTCCAGTCTAGGCTGGAAATCAGGCGCATGCTGGTGATGATATTGCGGACAGTAATATTGGTGGAGCCCTGTAGGCGGTGCTCTTCACGCACTATATCTTCTAGGCTGCTACTGCGACGACCAAAATATTCTTCAAGCCATTGCAACGCTGGCATCAATTGCGGATCTTGGTCTCTCAGTCTTTGCACCAACTGCACGGTGAAAGTCTTAGGTAAAGAGGCGCGGTTGAAAGCTTGAATCAGTTTATCCAGTGGTTTTGAATAATCAGGACTAGCCAAAAGCGAAGCGGCCAAAGCGTCAGCTTGTTGTCTGGACTCGTGGCCACAGGTGATATAGTCGGCGGCTCGCCGCAAATTTTCCACCAGCAAAATGCGCAGAGTGATAGCCACAGCCCACAGTTCGCCAATACTGAGCGGGCTTTTTTCTTGATAGGCCAGCAAAAATCTGCGCAGCATCTCCGGATCGAAGCGGCTATCGGTGTGAGCGACAAAAGCCCAAGCTATTCCGAGCACACGGGGATAGCCTTTGAGGTAGCCATCGGCTACTTTTGGCAGTTGCTTATAGTAGCCAGGCGGGAGATCGTCATGGATTTCCCGTATTTGTTCTTCTACTATATGGTAGTTATCGAGGAGCCATTCGGCGGCTGGGGTGAGATTTTTGTCTTCTTCGGTTACGGCGGCTATGCTTTGGTAGGCTTTGAGCACTACTTTTTCGTTATTTTTGAGCCTATTGGCGAGAGCGTGTTCGGCTGAGGGAAAATTATCTGTGCGTTTTGCTAGTGTTTGGGCGAGGGCAAGGCTTGCTCCATGTTCTTCTAGGCGTTCTGGGCCGAAGAGCTCATCTCTGATTAGGCTGCTGTGTTCCCAGGGGGAGAATTTTGCTGAATCTTTGTTTTCAGTTCTCTCGCCTGTATGTTTCAACTTTTGGCTGGTCTAGCTTTTGTTGGTTGAGTCATAGTAAATGAAATTATTTTAACACTTAAATCCCATTTTATGAAACTGCACTAGCTTTGATATGATCGCTAACCCGCTTAAGCTCAAGAACCAAAGTAAACTCCCCCTTTACAACAAAGCCCCGAGCAAGGATCTCTGAAGCAGTCCCAACAACAATCTCCTCATAAAACTTAGTGAGCTCACGACCAAGGCAAATAACCAAATCCGGATAGCCACCCCCAATAATCGCCAAAGTCTTCAAAATCCGATGAGGTGATTCGAGCCCAACCAAAGCAGCCGCCTTCTTGCCCTGAGACAACTCAATCAATTTCAAAAGCTTATGCTCAGTGCGTGGGAAGAACCCAACAAAATGAAAACCATGAGCTAAATTGAACCCCGAAACAGAAAGCAAAGCGGTGATAGCCGAAGCCCCCGGCAAGGGAATCACTCGAAACCCAGCCGCTCGAACAGCCCGCACCAAACGATCACCGGGATCGGCAAGGCAAGGAGTACCTGCGTCACTGACAAGCGCCACGATCTGACCAGCCGCCAGACTAGCTAGCACAGCCGGAATCTTAGTCTCTTCATTATGGGCGTTGCAAGAGAGGGGAGCACTTGTCTTTCGGGGCAGATCATAAGCGGCAAAGAGCTTCTGGACTACACGGGTGTCTTCGGCTAAGACCAAATCAGCTTTAGCTAAAACCCTAAGTGCTCTTGCACTGATATCTTCCAAATTGCCTATTGGAGTGGCCAGAACATAAAGTGCACTTTCAAGGGAGCTATCGCTTGCAACCAAACTCATAAAACCTCAATAAACCTCTGACTATTATCCTTTAGAGCTTGGAGTATTGTTTTTTCAAGAAAGCAGAGATCTAACGATCATCAACATTCATCCTCGGCCTAGTAGGCCTAGGCGCTTGGGCTACCGGAGACCTACTAGGAGCTGGCCGAACCGGAAATTCATCCGGAATATCAAAATCATCATCCTCATCATCACCGAAACTGACCCCACTCTCGCCCCCTCCAGCACCCCCAAAGCCAGCATTGGGATTGAAGCCACCTCCACGCCGAGTCTGCCTACTAGGTCCTTGCACATTGAAAGGATTTGTCTCAGCTGGCGCTGGCGGAAAGCCAGTATTGGGCTGAGGCTGATAGTTCATGTTGTTATTGTTCTGGTTCAATACTCGCTTGGTGAGACTGGCAATGAAATCTATAATCCGACCGAGCAAAGCAATGGCCAAAAATCCAACGAGCAAGACGATCACCAAAACCCACCACGGAAAGCCAATCACCTCATAAGCCAAGACCTGATCCAGACCACTACTACCGCTAGCCGCTTTTTTACTCTTGAGCTCAATGGCGGCCACCTCCTCTTCTGAAGGAGTTGCTGCTTTCAAGATGATCTCTACGTCCTCTGGATTGACGCTTGGGTCAGCTGCTGCCGCTATCGCTCGCTTCAGTTCGCCCAGACTGGCTGGCAAAGATCCTCTCTCTAAGACCACAGACACCTTCAGGCCGATAATATCTCCTGCAGGCCGCTCAAAGACTGTCTGTTCTGAGCTGGGGTAGCTTTCGATCGCAAAGTTGTGGTTTCTGTAGTTTCGCTTGCAAGCTTCGTCGTTGTCAGCGCAAGTATAGCGGGCTCCTTGCTCTAGGCCTTGTTTCATCGGTGGGGTCACCCCATCCAGAGGAATAGGCTTGGGGAGAGGAAGAGAGCCTAGTTTATTATTCATTTCGCTAGGGTCTAGGTCTTTGGTCAGACGCGGATCTATTGCTATTGCTTCACCGGCTGGAGAGCCGCTTTGGGCCATTCCTTGGAAGGCATCGGCTTTGGCTGGGTCTCCTAGCGCTTCTTCGGAGTATTCATGTTTGCCTATTGCTCCTTTGTAATAATCGATCGTGTTGCGCTTTAGGCGGGCAGAATTTAGCCTGACACTGACAGCTACTTGGCTTTTGCCTGGACCGATCAGCTCACCTAGATAGGCTTGGACCCGTTTCTCGATGCTTCTACTGACTTTGCTGGCTTTGCTATTGAGATCGAAGCCCGCTATGCCGCCGCCGGCCATATCGTTCTCGTCAGAGCGGATTGCTGAAGAGAAGAGCTGATTGCTGGTGGTGTCTACTATGGAAATTTCTGAGGGTTGGATTTCTGGCACATAACCGCTCACAATGCTCAAGATCGAGGCCACTTGTTCGTCAGTTAGAACATAACCGGGGCTGAGCTCAAGGATGATCGAAGCGCTTGGGACTTCTTTGTTGTAGCGGGAGTTGAACATCTTCATCGCTGGGATGGAGATTTGCGCTTTAGCGTTTTTGATGCCCTTTAGTCTGCTTAGGACACGCGACAATTCGCCGCTGACGGCGCGCATGTATTTTACGCGACGTTCGTAGTCTGAGGCGGCCCAGTCGGTTTGATCGAAGAGCTTGAAGTCTTCGTTGTTCAATAAATCGTTTTTGGCTAGTTCAAGAATTGCCTCATCATATTGTTTTTCTCTGACTAGGAGACTCGTTCCACCTGTCTCTGAGCTTTGGATGTCTATGTCTATCCCTTTTGCTTTGAGCATGGCGGAGATTTCTATGGCTCTACTTTGTTCGATTTTGCTGGCAAGCGATCGATAATTGCCAGCGTTTGGGGTGCCTGAATTCACTGCAAATAAAATGATTCCGGCTATCAACAAGACCACTCCGACTATGATCCCAATCAAGAGCGGTCTATTGCTGGTGATATTATTTACTATAGTTTGCGTCTGTCCGGCTGCCATATTTGGGAAAGACCTATGATCTTTAGGGATTACTCCTTTTTATATACCCAAGGCTAGGGCTTTACTGGTTGTCTTTGGTTCTTAGGCTTTTTACTCACTGTCGGTTAGGGAAGTTTTTATTTCTTAGGGGACTAGCGTCCCCTAATACCCCTCTGGAAGACGAAAAGAAAAAAGTGGGGCAAGAACTCAATAAACCTCAGGCAAAGAAGCTGTCGGTTGGGAAGTTTTTATTTCTTAGGGGACTAGCGTCCCCTATTACCCCTCTGGAAAACGAAAAGAGAAAGTGGGGGCGAGAGCTCAATAAACCTCAGGCAAAGAAGCTAAACGCAAAGCCGGAAAGTAAGTATTCAAAATGCTCTTATAATCAATACCCCGCTCAGCAAGCTGCCTAGCCCCATACTGACTAAGCCCAACCCCATGGCCAAAACCAGCCCCGTAAATCACAATCCCCTTGCCACTAGCCGCTTTGATAGGCTGTTGTTCTTCTATCAGAAAAAAATTACTCTTCAATCCCCCAAGAGCAGCTCGCACATCATCAAGGTGCACCTTAAATTGTTGATCTCGATCATGCCTGACTGTAAGCTCGATCACTCGACCACTAGGGCTTCGCTTACTGACCTGAAGCGCCTCGATATTCTGAAAAGCTGGCCAATCGTATGCCCACTTCTCCCGAGCTTTACTCATAGTCTTACTTAAGCTAGCCAAAGACGTCTCTGTATGCCAACGAAAAAGCGGCGAAGCCGCATCAAAACAACCCCAAGTCTTACTCTCAGGACTAGTCAGAAAAGTTTTGAGCTGTTTTTCATCGCGCAAATCAAACTTCGCCGGTAACTGTGAACAGGTGAAACAAGCCTCACTCTTGCTCTGGAAACGAGAACTAGTACCCCAGACATCTTCGAAGTTCGCCGAATGCCCCCCATCAGTCGAATAATAGAAGATACTGGCCACCTTGCCTCCACCATCGAGCAAGACTTGGCCTCTGGTAGAGAGTATACCGGTGTCGATGATTGGACTATTGTAGGCTTCGCCCTTGTAGACTTGGCAGTGCTGGGAAGCGCAGAGATTGTAGCCTTCGCCCAAAAAGCGGTCACGATTGGCGAGAGCGTAAGTACGAGCTAAAACGGCTTGCGCTTGAATGGCTGCTAAAGGGACTTTTGCCCCAATCTCATGCGGTACTACCCCACGAAGATACTCTTCAAGCCTCAACTCATCGATCAGCGTAAAGTTGCCGAAAGTGTCTGGCAATAAATACAAAACCCCCTTGTAAGGAACACCATTGACAGAGATTGAGCTATCGGATTCGACAGCCAGCAGAGCTCCGGCCTTGACTGGCAATAGTCCCTGTCCACTTTGGCCGATGAACCTTCTAGAGCCCCGAGAGGGTAGATCTTGGATTGTGGCTTGTTTATAACCGAAGGCTAGTAGTTTATTGACTAGATTTTGGGCTAGGTTTTGTTCTTGGGGGCTTGTCAGCCGACATCTTACCCGCCAAGTTTTTTGGTAAGCCGCTTCCCACGAGCATTGTGAGGAGAGCTGGCTCAGTTTTTCGCAGGCGCCATGAGCTGTTTCGTAGGTACGATAATAACCGGCTATCACTTCTGTGCTTTGCGCTTCTTGACCAGTCAGGTCTGTTGCTTGGAGGGCCAGCTCGTTTAAGGTGAGCTGAGTGGGGGTTGCGTCTGGGGCAAAGCTTTCATACCAGTTTATTTTCAGAGGCGAACTGGGAGAGGCTTTCAAGACTAGAGAGTCATTTGCTTTGCTGCCGAAGTGTTGAATTATGCCTATTCTATATAGTGGATTGGTTTCGTTATTTTCTTGTGCTTGGGATTTGTGAGCTTGAATTAGAGTTAGAAAAGACAGAATTAATAGTGTTGTAGCTGGCAGTGAGCGGCTGTTCATGTATTACATTGTAGCTCAGAGAGAGTTACTTTTCATTGGTTTACAGAGCCCTTAAGCACTCTTAAACACTGTCCTTGCTAAAATCTCAGTAGTGGATCATATAAGTGGCGTCTATAGACGCCTTGAGACAAACCCCAGTGCTGGCAAAGAATGGCTGAATATCCTGCCTGGTCTAGCTCATATCGCCCTCAGTCCCCAAAAGACCAAAGGGGCTGTGATGTTGGCTGGCGCCTTGCTCTGCATACAGGTTTTGGTGGCTTTGCTGATTTTGCCCGCCTTTGGCGAGGGGATTTTGAAATCTTTGCCGACAGGCCTTGAGTTTCTCAATAGCACTCCTTTTTCTTTTGCTTTGCGGGTTGGGCTTTCAGCCTGTTTTGGCCTGCTTTTGTTTTATCTGTACGCTGAAAGCGCCAAGGATTTAGCTAGTCATTTCAATGAAGGCTATCTCGATCGAAAAACTACGCTCTTTGCTCCCGCACTCAGTGGCGCTTCGCTCTTTCATTGCGCTTTGTTTTTGGCTCTCTTGTTTTTAGGAGTATTTCGTTTAGCTCCGATCGAGATCGAAAACGTGCTGGAAATGGAACCCGTCGATGTGATCATGAACCCACCCAATACCAAAGTTCAAAATCCCCCTGAAAACACCAAAAGAATCTCAGACCAAAATGCCCAGAACTCTGGCAAAGCAGCCAAAGAGCTACCGCTAAACACGCAAAACGCCAGTAAAAACGGTAACAATCAAGCCGAACGCAAAACAATCTACTCCAAGCCTGCCCAAGAATCACAAGCAAACTCCCAAAACAATTCGCCCTATCAGCAAAAACCGAGCAAACAAAGCCAAGCCGCTCCCCCGCAACCCAAAGCGCTAGCACGGAAGCAACCGATGCTTCCGCTCTTTAAGCCCCAAAACGATGATGAGCGCTCAGTCCTCGACAATGGTCAAGTCGGGGCGAGCGCTAGCGCTCAATCGGCTAAAAGCATCTCTTCACTATCTGGTGGGGGCGGTGGGGGAGCTTCGTCGAGAAAAGGGGTAGCGCCGGTTTTAGGAGGTCGAGAAGGCAGCAATACAACAGGTAGAGGGACGGCAAACTCTGAGCTGAACTCAAACCCCAATGGGCCAGTGACAGTGGCTGCTAGAAAGAGTGTCGATTATGGTCCGTTTATGCGTGATTTACAGAGACGCATTCAGGGAGCGTGGAAGCCGGGTACTAAAAATGGCGAGGTCTCCATTCGCTTCAAGCTAAACAAAAACGGTTCTCTAATCCCCGGTTCAGTAGCGATTATTCGTGGTGGTGAACCTGAAGCTGAGGCAGCGGCCCGCAAGGCGATCATGGATGCTGCTCCGGGTTTTAGGCCTCTTCCGGAGGGGTCGGCGGATTTGGTGGCAATCGAATTCACTTTTACTTTGGCCGGTGTTAGATATCAAGGTTCTCAGCGTTATTGAGGTTTTAGTGAGTATTTCAAGTAACCTCCAGTGAGCTCAAGAATCTCGAATCACTGAAGGTTAAAAATGTATTTTTTTATGGGGCTGCCGCCCCAAACCCTGCTATTTTTTTGGAGTTTTTCAGCGATTCCTTCAATGCTTGGGGAGTTTGAGAATCTCGGATCACTGGAAATTCAAGAATTTTTTCTTGGGGGCAAAATATCGGAGGCTATGCGTAAAGGCAAAGCTAGACAGGAGAATTATGCTGGCCTATCTTGTAAAAATATCTTCTAAGCTCAGCCAAAGCCGAACGCAAACGCCGCGAAGTCTGCATCTGCGAAATACGGTATTTCTTGGCATAACTAGACTGAGTCTGCTCCCGCAAAAAGATCTCCTCAATGATCTCCCTAGACTGCGGAGTGATATTCACCAAAGCCTCCTGCAAAATGAAACGATGCTCCTGCAAACTCATCATCTGCTGATATTTGGAGTCGATCAGGGTATCCATGAAAATCTGATCGTCAGAATTGTTTTCGCTAGTGATGCTCTGATCGAGTGAGATCAGCGTCCGACGCCTTTCAACCTCAAAGGCCTCATGGATTTTTTTGGTGTCGACTTCCAAAGCCTGAGCCAGCTCATAGTCAGTCGGTTCACGCCCAAACTCTGAGGTGAGGGCATTGATCATCTTATTGATCCGAAAATTAAGTTCGACAAGCTCGCGCGGAGCGCGGAAGAGCATCGATTTGTCTCGACAATAATGCCTCATCTCACCAGCGATAAGATGTGTAAAATATGTAGTGCACTTGGCGCCTGCTGTCGGATCGAAGTTCTCAATAGCCTTGATCAAACCGATATAGCCAACCTGAATCAAATCATCAACAGCATCTGTACTTCTTCTAGCTATGCTACTGGCAATCTTTTTGACTAGACCCATGCACTGCTTGACTATTTGTTCTTGAATACGTGGATCTTTTGTTTTTCTGTATTGTTCAAGAAGAAGGTGAACAGAATTTGAGTCCATTTCAACCCGATTAGGTATTTTGCTAGGAAGCATGGCCTTTTTCATGTCCATCGATTTATGTAAAGTGAAAATTAGTGTCTACAAGCTGTATTCTATAAGGATTATCCTAGCACAATAGACTTTTTAGCTGCCTTAGGAGAAGGCAAACGCCAATGATCAAAGGAACTCTGAAAATATTAGGTTTTTTACTGATCGCCGGCTTGGCTCTGGCTGCTGGAAGCCAAGTAAAACATCTTGATTCTGGCACAGGCCAACTGCTGAACCTTCCTTCAGAGCTCATCGACAGCTCGCTAAAAGAACCCTTGATCATTTTGGTGGCGGGTGTTGACGCCGAATACGACAATAGCAAATATGGCTACTCCGTCAAGGTCAAAAACACCTTTCATGGCCGCACAGACACGCTGCTGATAGTGAAGCTAGACCCTAAAGGCAAGACCATTTCTATTCTAAATATCCCTCGCGATACAAGAGTGCTTCTAAACGGCAAATCAGCGAGCAAAATAAACAGCCTAAATCCTCTGCTTGCTGACCCAGAAAAACTGAAAGCGATGGTGGGGGATCTATTGAACGTCAAGATCGACAAATACCTACTGGTAAGCGCCGAAGGAGTGATCAAAATGCTTGACGCCGCCGGTGGTGTCGAATTGACAGTGCCCTTCAAGATGAAATACAAAGACAAAACAGATGGCCTAGAGATAAACCTTGAGCCTGGTCTACAAGCACTCAACGGCAGACAGACAGTGGGTTTTCTCCGTTACCGCCAAGACAAATTTGGGGATATAGGCCGGATCCAAAGACAACAGCTCTTCTTGCGTGCTCTCCCCCAAAAGCTCTCTGACCCGAAGATCTACGCTCAGCTTCCTCAGTTACTTTCGCTTTCTTTGGAGGCGATTCAGAGCGACCTAGACGCTAAGCAAATTTTTCAGATTGCTGAGTTTGCCCGCAAGCAACCGGAACTGATTCAGGCTACTTTGCCGGGGGATTTTTCTATGCCTGAGTTTGAGGAGGTGACTGTAGAAGAAACAGTAGAAGCCCCTCCTAGCGCTAACGGCGAAAAAGCTAGTAGTGAAGAGACAGAGACTGTGACCAAGACTGTCCGAGTAGCAAAGCCTTTTGTCAGCTATTGGCTGATTGACCAAGCTCAAGCAAAAGCGGTGATTTCTCGGTTATTTAATTCTGAGGGTACATCAACATCAAGCACACCCAAAAGACTGATGATCGGGATCGAATACGCTGGCGCAAAGAAAGATCTAAGCGATTTACGGAAAAAACTGAGTGCCTGCAATGCCTCGATTATCGATCTTAGTCAGCATTCGAGTACGCATGAGCCGGTTTTCACCCTCTACGCGCAGCGCGGCAATGCCGAACAAGCCACAGAACTGAGCGAATGTCTGGAACTGAAAGCAAAGAGCTATAAGATCCAATCGGCCAATTTCGGATCGCCACTGGCCGATATCAGTCTCTATCTGCCGGAAAACTGGCAAACTGAAGTCAAAAAACCAATGAAGACAACAGCTAGTCCAAAACCGAAAATGAAAGCTACAAGCAATAAAAAGACCAGCCCGAAAAAGACCAGTTAAAATCAATTCAAGAAATAAACCATGAAAATCCAAATAGCCCACAGCCCAGATGCCGACGACGCCTTCATGTTCTATGGCCTAGCCAAAGGCAAAGTAGATCCCCGCGGCCTAGAACTAGAGCATGTACTCAAAGATATACAAACACTGAGTGAGCTCGCCGGTAGTGAAAAGCCACCCTATCAGCTCACCGCTATCTCTTACCATAGCTTTGCGACGCCAGAAGTATATAAAAACTATAGACTTATGCGCTCTGGTTCAAGCCTCGGAGACAACTATGGCCCAATGCTAGTCTGTCCCACAAACAAACTAGTGAGCCTAGCTAGTCTAGAAGCAGGCGAGCACGTGATAGCAGTGCCGGGCTTACTCACTAGCGCCTATCTCACCCTTAAGATGTTTGCGCCTAAGGCAAAAGTAGAAGCGATCCCCTTCGATGAAATCAGTCCAAAAGTAATGAGCGGCGAATTTGCGGCTGGACTAATCATCCACGAAAGCCAAGTGACATACCAAGAAGAAGGCTTTACTTGCCTCAAAGATCTCGGCAAATGGTGGTTCGAGGAGACAAGCGGGCTGGCTTTGCCGCTCGGAGCAAACGCGATCAGACGCGATCTGAGCCACGATCTCCAAGAAAAACTAGAAGGTATGCTGGCCGAAAGCATCGCCTATGCGCTGGCCAACAGAGAAGAAGCGCTCGACTATGCCCTTAGCTTTGGGCGAGGACTGGAGCGAGATAGAGCAAGGCAGTTTGTGGGCATGTACGTGAACGATTTGACTGTTTCACTGGGAGCGCGTGGCACAGAGAGTATAGAAAAATATTTTGCGGCAGCCCATAAGCGCGGCGCCCTAAACCTACCGGCCGACTTTTTCACAAAACTCTTTGCATGAAAAAGCTTTCGCTGGTCGTTCTAGCGCTTGCTCTTCTGGAGATCTGTTCGTTTTTTGCTCTAGGCTGGCTTCTGCAGAGCTTGCCTTTTGATTGTCAGAGTTATGGGATCACGGCTGAGGCCGTCACTGTCCGTGAATGTCATGCAGAAAAATTGCTGATACAAGAAATCAACTATCACTTCGCCGAAGGAGCGCTCAGGCTTCGTGGAGTGATGGTACTCGGTAAAGGGAAAGGGCGCTTTGAGGGCTTACCGGAGCTGCCTGATTTCATCAAAAAAATAGAGTTGACCGGCCTCGATCTCGGTGCTCTCAAGATTGCTAGCTTCGATCATGTCTCTCGGCTTGTTTTGAAAAGAATAGAAGGCGAAAAAGAATTTGACTGGAAGCTCTGGGCAATCCTAGCCGGCAAGCGCCAAGTAAGCGGCAAAATCGGCAAAGCGCTTGATCTAGAAGTCTATGCTCCCGCCGAGAGCTGGACTTTCCCCAAGCTAAAACTTGCCTTCACCCTCAGAGCAAAGCTAAGGAGCGATCATTTCGGGAAAAAAGAGCTCTTTGTCCAAGACCTCAGCGCCAAACTGAGCGAGGTGTTCTATGCCGGACAAAAACTAAACAAAACCCCATGGCTAGTCATCAGCGACGGCATCGTGCTGGCTGGCAAGGATTTTCAACTAAAAAAAGTCGACTCAAGCTGGCTAACCGGCGAAGGCCTAGAGCTTTTTACCGGTAATGGCACAGATTTGGTTTTGCTAAAAGCGCCAGCGCCAGTGGCCGATAGAATCACTCAGATTTTCGTGCCAGCCCTAAAACTAAGAGCAGGAAATATAGCCGGAAGCATAGGCCTAGACTGGTCAGATCTCATAAAAAGTCAAGTTTATTTTCATTCAGAAAACCTAGCAGCCAGCTGGCAACAACTCAGCCTAAACGATCTCCAAGTTGATTTTGATAATGCCACTGCGCCATATAGACTAAAACTCACTTTCCGCAATCAGCCACTTAGTACTCTAGTCCCTCCTTCCCCAAAAATCCAAAAGATCCAAGGCCTTCTAAACGGCCAAATCACACTCCCAGAAATGAGCGGCAATATAGATCTTAAAGGCGGACTAATAGCAGCTGAAGGGCTGGAACTACAGGGGATCACCGGCAAGGCCTTCATCGATCACGCCAAACTAAAAAGCAAACTCAGCTTTTCTCTCAACGGAAATCCGGCCTTAGCCAATATAACCGCTCGACTAAGCCCCAAGCTAAACGGCCAAATACAAATAACAAGCCCCAAGCTAAATCTCACTGGTCTTCCAGGAGTCGACCCCAAGCTAATACCAGCCGGTGAACTGCAAAATTTAAATTGCACCCTAGCCCTAAACACTACTGGCCTAAAGCTGGTCAGTTGTCAGAGCGATGGAGCTGAACTAGCGCTAGAGACTCTCTTTGCCGGTGAGTTGCAGCGCTTCCAGAGCCAAAGCGGCAAACTAAGCCTGACTGGCAATATCTTGAAGCTGGCAGCAGTGAAGCTCTCAGACGAAAACGGCAACCAGATCGACCTAGCCGGTGTTTTCGATATAGCCAGTAAACAAGTCAAAGATCTGGCTTTGAGCGCTAATTTTGAGTTAGCTTCGCTCAAGGAAATCTTCAAAAATTTCAACCCACCAGAGCTAAAAGGAGCAGTCGAAGCCCGTCTACTAGTGGAAGCCGGCAAATTGAAAGATGTCTTCTTGAGCGTTCAGGAGCTAGAAGAGGTTGGTCGAGGGTTGAAGGGGAATTTCAGTCTTGAGGGACAAGACACCAGCGCTTTGGCCCTTCAGGGAGATTTCAGCTTGCCTTTCGCTTCGCGCTTTGTGCTGGAAGGCTTACTCGGCTTACCGAATGCTCCTTTGGAAGAACTGGGGACTGCACTTTCATTTAGTGGTGAGCTCGATAGTGTTTTGCATTATGAAGACTTTTTGACTTCGGACTTTTTGACTATCCTCAAGCCACTCTTGAAGCGGGAGATGGCGAGCGGATTGGCGCTCAGTAGCAGCTTAAACAAAGCCAGCAACGATCCCAATTGGCAGCTAAAGGTTGACTCTGGCGAGCGGATTGCTTTAGTCGGTTCTTATGATATGGAAGAACTAGTGCTGGATCTGAGCAGACTGAAGCTTTCGTTTAATGGCTTAAACGTTGAAGCAAAAGGTCGTGGTGATCTGGAGAATTTCGCTTTAGAAGCTTACACTGCGCCCAGTTTCGATTTGACGCGTTTCTTTGCCGATTCCAGTTTTCCGATCTCGGGGGAGCTTTTCGGCAAAATGAAATCCGATCATATCGATCTCAGTGACCTGAAGAGCATTCTCAAAAACCTCCATGCCAGTATTCAGAGCCCAAAAGAACGTGCGCTAGTCTATGCGGCAGCTACCTTGCGCGGTTTGACTTGGGATTTTGAGTCCAAAGATGGTGAAGGTTATTCGGCGCTCTTTGTGCAGGAAGGAGAAGTGAAAGAGCTACCTTTTAAGGCGCTCAAAGCTAGTTTGAAGCTGGTGCAAGATAGGTTAACGCTTGAAAGCCTAGGTCTAGAGTCAGCCCAAGGGTCGCTGGATCTTTACGGTGCCCTAAATCTAGAAACCCAAGATGGAATCTTCTCGGGCAAAGCACAGGGTCTGGAAGTCGGGGAGATAGCAAGGGGGCTTTTTGGCGAAAAAGGCTTCAGCGGCAAGGGTAACTTTACCTTCCTAGTAGACGGACATCTTTTGAGCTTGCTGACTAGACAAGATGCTGTTTTCGCTTCTGGGACTTTTGCGCTCACCGATGGTCATGTAGCTAGCGTCAATCAACTTGAGCGTCAGCTAAATCTAGGCAATCTGATTCTTGGTGGGCCTTTAGCGCTCAACACGATCACCATGCTCGAGACTTTCGCTCCCCGAAACGAGGGTTTTTACCGCAGTTTATCGGGCGAATGGTTGATTGATAAAGAATTGGTTCGTTTACCTAGAATGAAATACAGAGGAGTGAGTGAGTTGACGCTCAATGCGGCTGGTGGTTGGAACCGGGCTACTGATTGGTTGGAGTTCAACTTTATCGGTAGTATTCCTCGTATTCCGGTGCGGGTGAATGAGCTGGGACAGGTAGCGCCTATTTCCAATTTTCTTTCTAAGCTTCAGCCGAGTTTTGTTTTGCAGAAGATCGGTTTAGTCGATCCTAGACCTCGGAGTTTTGCTTTTAGCATGAAGGGTCCTTTGAGTGAGGCGGCTCGGATCAGTGATTCTGCTAGCAATACTTTTCGTTTTGTTGATTTTTCTGGGGGTGAGTTGCCTTTGCCTAAGGAGCCTAGACTGGATCAGTTTGAGCTTCGACCTAGATAAAGAAATCAGATCAATAACTCACCCCATTTGGGTGAAGCTTCAAGCTTCCTCAGCATTACGCTTGCCTTGCTATGATGTAATCCTCACAAAAAACAAGCCCCAACAATGAACACAGAACTAATAGAAGAAAAACAAATAATAAGATCAGGCCTCCTCAAAGGCAAAAAAGGCGTTGTGATGGGCCTCGCCAACAAATGGAGCATAGCTTGGGGTATAGCAAAATGCCTCTCCGACGCCGGAGCAGAGCTCACTTTCACCTACCAAGAAAGACTAAAAGAGCGAGTGGAGAAACTAGCAGCAGAACTTGACGTCAAAAATCTCCTCGAATGCGAAGTCTCAGACGACGAATCGATCAACAAAGCCTTCAGTCAGATCGGCCAAAGCTGTGGCGGCAAACTGGACTTTGTTATCCATAGTCTCGCTTTCGCCAAAAAAGAAGAATTGGAAGGCCGCTACGTAGACACCAGCCGCGATGGCTTTCTCCTAGCCCTCAATATCAGCGCCTTTTCGCTAGCAGCAGTGGCCAAGGCCGCTGAGCCCTATCTGGTCGCCAATGGCGGCGGCAGCATAGTGACGATGAGCTATCTCGGTGGCGAACGAGTAGTACCAAACTACAATGTGATGGGCGTAGCCAAAGCAGCCCTCGAAAACTCTGTAAAATATCTGGCCGCTGACCTAGGCCCCTCGGGAATCAGAGTGAATGCGATTTCTGCTGGTCCGATCAAGACTTTGGCTTCAAGCGCTGTGAGCGGCATTCAAGCGCTGATCAGCGAGATGGGCGAAGTGGCCCCGCTCAGACACAGCACAGACCCCCAAGAAGTGGGCGATACAGCCTTGTTTTTGGTCTCCGATCTTTCTAGAGGGATAACTGGCGAGTTGATTCACGTTGACTCTGGGTTTCACATCTTGGGGGCGGTTAAGCCACCTGCTTAGAGTTTTCTTTAAAATAGAATGCTTGCAAAAAAACAAGATTGGCGTTATCATAAATATTGGATTTTTCCAAAGATTCTTAAAGCGAGCCTCCAAGTTCGCTTTTTTAGTTTTTATTGCTAGATAACGCTTTTATTTTTTTCTATTGAGATCTTTTCAAGAGCTCTTGGGATTTTGCGAAATGCTGCTGCTTGATTTCCGCGAAGAGCTCTCTGCTTGTGTATCTAGCGGCCATTACTCTTAGGCCCTCTAAGAAGTGAGCGATTTCTTCGGTATATGGGCGCATGGCTTGCTTGAGGGGGGGTTTGGAGGGATTTAAGTCTGGCTTTAAGATTTGTGCAATCTTGAAGATTTGGCTCTGAGTCATTCTTGTGCCTGTTAGAGGAAAGATTTCGGCGAGAGTGAGGCCGCGCGCTTTTGGGTCCACCGCGTGCAAGACGAAAAAACATTCGCTTGGGGTTTGATTGTTTTTCACAAAAAAATCTAAGCCGAAAAAATTTGGATGAAGTGGCGCCAAGCCTTGCTGGTTCCGAGATTCCGCACTCAGATTATTGAAAAAATTGCGCGTTGAGCGAATAGCCCTGCAAGGGGCCTCAAGTTCATGGAAAGCTTTCACCAGCTCAGGATCCTTGTTGTGTTTGGCGATCTCGACTTCATTATAGTCTCCCGCAAGATCAGCAGTCAGCTGAACACTGAAACGTCTTCCCTCTTCTCTCTCGTAGTCAGAGTAGAGAAAATTCAACTCCGGTTTCAAAGCCTTTTTATAAGAAGCTAAATCAAGTTGAAAGTACTCAGAATGAGGATGATAAGTCTTTTGCGTACCATTCACATAGAAAAACTGCAAGACAAGATCGCGGCTAGGAGGCAAAAAGTTAGCTAGGAAAGCTAGTCGAGTGCTTATTGTGCTTTGGCTAAGAAAATATTCGGATGGAATGATTGCTTTTTTGCCCTGACTCTTGGGAACACTGGCGCTTTGCTTGGCGCGAAATAAAGCTATATCTGCAACTCTCATGCCTGACATACTAGCAATGATTCGCTCACTGAAACCCACTAAAAAAAGTAACATTCAAGAGTGCTTCCTTGAAGCTATAATGTGAACTAACCTAGTAGGTGAGGTTCCTAAAGTTTTTCTGACAATTAAATCCTGTACGGAAGTCAGAAGAGCACGAGATCGTTTAGAAACCTATATGGACTAAATGGCTCGAGCGGAGACATCCACCTAGCAATAGCCAGGATAAACTTTTGGCTTTACCTATATAGGCCTTCTCTTCTTTCAGTCTGCTGACTGTTTCTCGAGCTAAGGGGGTTCATACTCCCTTTTTTTGCGACTATAAGTAGTACTGTTCAAAAGCAAATGCAAAAAAAATTCCTTTTATTCGCGATAAACGCTTTTCTCCTAACCAGTATTTCGGTACCAGCTTTTGCCTTGATTCCTTTCGTCAAAGATTCTAAGCGAGAAAAGATGACAGCTCTGATCGAAGAAATGGAAAGAAAGCAAAAAGCGGAAAGAAAACTGCTAAACCAGCAACTCAAAGAGAGTAAACGTGAAGCACGCAAGAACAAAGCAAAAAACAAAGACAAAAACTCAAGAAGCCTTATCGATCGACTCACTCCTGAAAACAAAAAAACAAAGAACACAACAAGAAAAGAGGAAAAGCCAAAACCAGATCGACAACAAGAAGAGACAGAAGCAAATAACTCAAACTACCAACAAAACTAAGCCAAAGTATCTTCAACGATCCGGCCTAAATCAGCATATCTAGGCTGCCAGCTGAGCGTTCGAGACAAAAAATCGGTAATGGCTATCACTCTTTCTGCTTCACCGGATCTTCTGGCCTCAACCTTGACAGCTAGGGGCCGTCCAGTGATTTGTTCAAAACAAGCGATCACCTCTCTCACCGAAAAACCTCTTCCGTAACCGACATTGAGGATCAGCTCTTTGCTGTGGCCGGCAGCCAACAGATCTAAGATTAGTCCATGCACTTCGACTAGATCTTGAACATGAATATAATCGCGAATGGCTGTTCCGTCAGGGGTATCGAAGCTATCACCATAGACGAGTAAGGTTTGGCTAGGATCTTTGGAAACAAGGGCGCAGCGTTGAATGAGCGCTTTGTCTTTACCGACAAACTGAAAGGGCAGTCCCACTCGCTTGCCGGCCACATTGAAGTAACGCAAGATCGAGTAGCGGAGCTCAGCACCGGCAGCTAGATCGATCAAGAGCCGTTCGGCAAAAAGCTTAGACCAACCATATACCCCCACCGGCTTCAAGGGTGAATGCTCGCTAACCAAACCATCAGGCGGGCCATCGCCGTAGACGGCGCAAGTACTTGACAGGATAAAATTTTTCACCCCATGGTCTATGCAGGCCTGAACCAGTAGTCTGGTTTTAAATGCGTTATTATCGTAATAGCGGGCAGGTTCGTATGTCGCTTCCGTGACGTCTGTACTGGCGGCAAAGTGCAACACAGCATCAAAGCCTTCGGCTAGTATCTCGTTTAAAAATTTCTGGTCACCGAAATCGCCGATATACAGTTTTTCTCCCAACAGGAGATTGTTTTTTTGTCCAAGACTGAGATTATCGATCACTGAGACCTGATGGCCTGCTTCAGCTAGTAGATGGCTACAATGAGCCCCGATGTAGCCACAACCACCAGTTAATAAAACTTTCATGTGGCTTTCATTCTAGCGAAAAAAGAAAAAAGTAGAAAGTCCGGCTTTAGAACACCCTCTCAGACACAATGGCCAGGACTTAAAAGTCAAACCAGTTACAAGAACTTACGAAATATATAATAACAAACGTAAAGCTACTTTTGCAAGCTCTAACAAAATCTTAACTTTGTGCTGACAATTAAATCAAGGTAAATCCATTTACTGTAGTTTGGAAAAAGTTTCAATGATGAGGGCATAATCTCGGAACCAAAAGCCCACTGTTAGACTCAAGCAAAGTCGCTAAATGATCCCTGTATTCAAACAACTCTTAATGGAAAAGAACTAATCCTGCTCAGAAGAAGCAAAAGTCAGACAAGTAACTCTATGCTCAGCATTGCAAGACTTGATCAAAGAAGCGCACTTCATCAATGTCGAGCCACTGGCTACCAGATCATCAACCAGCAAGAAAGATTTAGCCTCACCGGACAACTCAAGCAAAGCACCACGATCTTCACCCAAAGAATAAGCCCCCTCAGCTGCCTCAAGTCGCTCAGCAAGAGAGAGTTCAAACATCTTGGTTTGTCTCAGTTTTTGCAAAGCGCCACCTAGACATGGTTTAGCCGTCAGTAGCGAAAGGTTTTGCGCCAAAAGCAAACTCGGTATCCATGATCTCTCCTCACTGCTTATTCCAGGCACAGGAACAATGAAGTCTATCGAGCCAAGCTCTCCAGCAAAATCTTCTCTCAGAGAGCGCTCAAGCACCTCAGCCATAGTCTCAGCCAACTGCTCTTCTTCAAACTTCAACCTCAAGACCAGATCTTTCCCGAAGCCCTGATAAGTAGTAGCGCTAAAAACTTTCACCCCAAGCGAAGCCAGTTCTTTCGGAGAGGGAGGATCTTCGGAGAGCATGCTATGACAAACAGTGCAGACCTTTCGGCCGAAAGCTTCACTGAGACAGGCGTGATTGTCTTTCAAAAAAGGACAGTTGGCCGAATAGACCAGCCCAAACATCCCATCTAGTATTTTTTTGAGACTTGTTTGCATGAGTTTGTTGATAAATTAAATACTCAAAGTGAGAGACATTCGGCCACAGAAGTAGCATCTGCCGGACATTTGAGCGGTTCAAAACTGACACTCTTCAGCGCAGTTTCCGGATCTTTCAGGCCGTTACCGGTGAGCACACAGACTACTGTTGCTCCTTTGAATAATTTACCCATTTGAGCCGCCTTGAACAACCCAGCGACAGAGGCCGCGCTAGCTGGCTCACAACCCAGTCCCTGAGCCGAATGCAAAAAACTATAAGCTTCTAAGATCTCTTCATCTGTCACGGAATCAATGAAACCACCAGACTCACTGAGCGCTTTGAGCGCCGTCTTCCAGCTAGCAGGATTGCCGATCCGAATGGCCGTCGCGATGGTCTCAGGGTTTTCCACCGGATAGCCGAGCACTATAGGGGCTGCCCCAGCCGCCTGAAAACCAAAGACAGTCGGTCTAGCCGCAATCAAACCAAGTCGTCTGTATTCCGTAAAACCCTTCCAGTAAGCGCTGATGTTGCCAGCATTGCCCACAGGCAGCGAAAGAATATCGGGAGGCTGACCAAGCTGATCGCAAAGCTCAAAAGCGGCGGTCTTTTGTCCCTCGATCCGGTCAGGATTGACTGAGTTCACGAGAGCGATCGGTCTGGTCTCGCTCAGTTCACGAACAATGTTTAGGGCCCTATCGAAGTTTCCCGCTACCTGCACCACTTGAGCGCCATACATCAGAGCTTGAGAAAGCTTGCCTAAAGCGACATAGCCGTCAGGGATCAAGACTATACAACGAGCCTGATCGAAACCAGCAGCCCGCGCACAGGCTGTATAGGCCGCCGCCGAAGCTGAAGTATTGCCGGTTGAAGCGCAAATTGTAGTATAAAGCCCTCGCCGCATGGCCTGAGTGATCGCTGTTGTCATCCCTCTGTCTTTGAAGCTACCGCTTGGGTTTGCGCCCTCAAACTTGAGATAGACGCGCAAGCCAGACACTTTCAGTCTTTCTTCTATGGCTAGCGAGCGAACAAGGGGTGTATTCCCTTCGCCGAGTGTGATCACCTTAGTGCCGCCAGCCACAGACAAGAGCGGCCTGTAGGCGCGGATCAAACCAGGCCAAAGTTTAGGCTTGTGCGGATTTAGGGCTGCAAGTAGACCTTTGAGCATTAGGCGTTTTCACTCGGGGCTGTTTTGATCGCTATGGCGTGAATGGCTTCTTGCAGTTCGACTTTGAGGCTATCGTAGACCAGTCTGTGCTGCTCGATCAGACTTTTTCCGGCAAATAATGGCGATCTGACAAAAACACTCAGATAGGCGGGATTATTTGGTTGGTGGCCAGCATGCAGAGCGCTGTCGTCTTGGACTAGCACTTCAGTGGCTTTCAGGCTTTCTTTGAGAATACGTTCAACTTGAGCTGACGATATCATTAGATTAGACTCCTATGAGCAAAATTATAATCCTCAAATTTTAATAAATGACTTCAGCGGAATGGAAGCAAGCAAGCGATAGCGAAAATAAAAAGAGAAACTTTAGCTTGCTCTTCAGCGCCTCTGTGCTCTTGCTTTGCTTTGGGGGACTGGCTAGCCGTCTTTTTTACCTCCAAATTTTGCAAGGAGAAGACTTTGAAAGGCAAGCGCGCAGCACTTACACCTACATCATGACTGAAGCCGCTCCTAGAGGAATTATTTATGACAGGGAAGGTCGCGTGCTGGCCAGCAACAAACAATCAGCCTCACTAGTGGTCTTGCCAGCCATCGTGATCGAAAATGGCGTGGGCGAAATAGCCGCTCGCCTAGCCCCTATCTTGGACGAAGCACCGGCAAAGCTCAAAGCAGAAATACTGGCCCTCAAAAGATTTGGGCTGAAGCCAGTGATCTGGCGCAAAAAACTATCAATAGACCAAATAGCCCAGATCTTTGAAAATCAGCTCTCACTACCAGGCCTCAATGTCCAAGAAGAAGCCAATAGACACTACGCCTACGGCGAAGCGCTTGCCCATGTGATCGGCTATACAGGCCAAATAGACGAGAAAGAACTGGGGGCTAGCTCAGAGCGTTCTCTCAACGACATCATCGGGAAATATGGCCTAGAAAAATCCTATGACGCCACCCTCCGTGGCCAAGACGCCAAACATCTTATAGACGTCGATCACCGCGGCCAACCGGTGCAAGAAGTGAACTTCAACTCGATCTCCGCCAATGAACCAAAATCCGGTAGTGACCTCCAACTGACTCTAGACCTTGACCTGCAAAAGCTCGCCTACGAAAAGCTCGGAGAGCTAAAAGGAGCGGTGATCATGGTCGACATCCCAACTGGAGAAGTTTTAGCGCTGGTCAGCAAGCCAAGCTTTGACCCAAATATCTTCACCGGTCAGGTAAAACCCAAGCAATGGCAAGATCTTAATCTGCACAAAGTCTTCGTCAACAGAGCGATCTCGCCCTATGCTCCCGGTAGCATTTGGAAGCCACTGGTCTTGCTGAGCGCCCTAGAGACCGGAGCTGTCAAGAAGGGCGAAAAGCTAGCAGTGAGCGGGGCTTATTTTATGAATGGCGTTCGTTTCGGCGATTGGACCTCAAAAACGGGGATCATGGGTCTCACCCAAGCGCTAGCTTGGTCGCGAGATACCGCTTTTTACCGCATGGCCGTTCGGATGAAGGCTGACGATATCACTAGCCTTGCCTCAAAGTTTGGCTACGGGCAAAAGACTGGCCTAGAAATACCTGGCGAAAAAGAGGGAGACTTGCCGAGCAAAGATTGGCTGCTGAAGCGCAAAATCAGCTGGTATCCGGGCAACACTCTCCACTACTCGATCGGCCAAGGATACCTGACTGTGACGCCAGCCCAAGCTGTGCGCATGACTGTAGGGATTGCTTCTGGAGGCACTCTACCAAGGCTAAAACTAGTGAAAGCAATCGGTGAAAGTATCCCCGAAAGACTCTCAGACGAACAAGTAGAACTGAAAGCGGAAAGCCTAAAGATCGTTCAAGCAGGCATGAGCGAATGCGTCCAGAGCGGCACCTGTCAGGTTGTAAAAAACAAAGACTATCTGATCGCCGGCAAAACCGGCTCAGCCGAAGCACCACCGAACAAAAAAACGCACGGTTGGTTTATCAGCTACGCTCCAGCCGACAACCCCAAGGTGGCCATTGCCGTCTTTGCCGAGGCAGCCGGTCACGGTGGGGCAGTGGCCGCCCCGATCGCCAAACCGCTGTTAGAGCTCTATTTCAAGAAATATTTACCAAAACCAGTCCCAGTCTCTCCAGCCCCCCTCGCAAAGACCAAGGAGTCAAAACCATGAATCCCTTTGAGCAGCTGGGCGTTTATCTGAGTATGTTGCCGCAGGTCTTGCCGGCCATCGTCTATTCGTGGATTCCGGCTTTGCTTTTGCTGGTTTTTCTTTGTTTTGCAAAGCCTTCGACGCGGGTAGCGCCAGCAGTGATCGGTCTGCTACTGGGCTCTTACACGGCTGGGGCGGCCGGTTATCTAAATCAATTTTCTTTTAGTGAGCTGCATCTAGGCGAGGAAAATTGGAGCTTCTTTGCCAGTGTGGGCATCTTTGAAGAATGCATAAAATCTTTTTCGTCTTTTGGAGGCATGTTTGTCTTTTGGCTCTGGCAGCTTCTTTTTAACCAAAACGCTCAAGCAAAAGCGCCTCTAAACGAACCTTTTCGTGCTAACTGGTTGGCTCAGGGCTTTTCGGGGGCACTTGGTTTTGCAGCAGCCGAAAACTTCGTTTATGGGATAGACGGTCAGGGAGGTGTCTCAAGAATAATCCCGCTCTTTGCTCATCTATGTTTTGCCAGCTTTTGGTGTCTCGGTTATCAGCGTTTTTTGCTTGACAAAAACAGACTCTCTGGACTTTTCTTTTTGCTAGTGGGCTTCGCCGAGTCAGTTGTTTTACATCTGCTCTACAACTCTCTAGTGAGCGAGGATCTGCTCAAGCCAGAGCTGAAGGTAATCTTTGGGATCATGACTTTGGTTTTGGTGGGGGCTGTATTGCTCTTTCACCTCATGCAAAACGAGTCTCTCAAAGAAGCCGAGCCGCTGGTCGAATCAAATGCACCCACTCCAGAAGCCACACCTAGAGCTTCACTAGAGGCAGATCAAAGCAAAGCGAGCATGTGGCTCCCTTCAATAGCCGTTCCTGGTCTAGCTTTCTTTGTGCGGCGGAAGGATTTTTTGCGTGGATTGACTTTTCTCGGGCTGTCACTGGTCACCTTGTATTTGATCTTTTCAATGGCCGGCCTAGAGCTCACTCAGCGCATGAGCAAACAAAACTGGGAGCAAAGCGAGATCATTGGTTTTGCTGCTTTGACTCTTTTTCTGGCTGCTTTAGGACATCTAGCGATTGGGTTCTGGGCGGCATGGGAAGAGGCACAGCTTGGTTTAGTCGAAAGCAAAGAGGCAAAACAACGTCGTCACCGGCTGCCCATCTATGCCCTCAGCGCCTTGTTTTTGCTCAGTATCATGACCGGTATTTTCTTGCCTGTGATAGCCAAGGGACGCTATGAAAGCGACGAGAGCGAAAAGAAACTCGGCACTATTCAAGAGATCCCGCTCGGGCTGAACTGGGAAGTGGAAAACGAGCAAGCAAAACCCAACTCAGACCAGCGCAAAGGGCAAGGACAGATCGAACTCGACGATCCAGAGCTCACTTCCCCGACGGAGAAACGAAAAACTTCCACCGAAGAAGGCTTGGAGACTGAAGCTAGCCGTGGTGTGCAAAATAGCGAAAATCTGAGCCCAAATCCGATTGCCAAGCCTGAGGGTAAGGGTTACATTGGGGTGCAGCTATCAGAACGGTTTTTGGAGGGTGGACCTAGGCCTTTTATCATTTACGTTTATCCAAAGACCAGCGCTGAGCGCAGCGGACTGAAGGCTGGTGATTTCATCTTAGCCGTCAATGGCGCTTCTACCGAAGGCGTCAGTGCCCCAGAAGTCAGCGAAAGAATAAGGGGAAGCTTTGGGACCAGTGTCTCTTTAGAGATCTTGCGGCCTGATGAAGGGCATTTGCGAGTCACTGCTGAGCGGACTGGAGCTATTTTTGACCAATAACCGCTTAGCGTGAGGAGGCTAAGCCCCGACACGCACTGAGGCATTCATGCCAGCTGGCAAAATGACATTCTCCCCTTTTTTGAGAGCAGCCCAAATCCCCCCAATCACAGCACCAACCCCAGCACCGACCAGCGTGGCTACCCCAAGCCTGTCTCCACCAGCTATAGCGCCCAAAGAAACCCCAGCCAGAGCCCCGCTACCAGCCCCAAGCAAGATTTTGCCGGCCGAATTGACCACCCGACTACCTGGATATCCACCCTGCATCTGTTCTCGCTGTTGGCTATCGAGTAGCTTCCCAGACAAAGTCATAGCTTGGCCTTGAGGCGTCAGCAAGCGCCTAGCGCTAACTGCAACTCTACCATTCCGTTCAAAGCCCCTTCGCGCCGGCTCCACCATGCTCACCACGAGCTCCACTGCACTACCTTGAGGGAGACCGTATTGGGCTGGGCTAGCCAGCTGACCATAAGCCAAATCACCGACTTGAGCAGTCCCAGAGCTAATCGCTCGATCGAGAATCACTTCCAGCGCCGTTCCAGACTGTATCGAGACAATAGACCCACGCAAATAGTCACCACCGCCGGGCATCGGAGAATCAGCTCCTCCGTTAAAACTGGCTCCACCAGCAGTCATAGAAGCAGGATCGCCAAAGGCACCGCTCACAAACTTGGGGGCTGGCTTAGAAGCAGAGTAGATATCCCGCGCCACCGGCTCACCACAATAGTCACTAGCCAAGACTACTTGCCCAGAGGCTAAAAGCAATACAGACAAAACATTAAGACTTCTTAGCAATGAAAACTTCATCTTCTAGTCTACTTTCCCGCTCAGCATGGAAAAGCCTATAGTAATGACCCTCTTTAGCGAGCAGTTCATGGTGTTTACCCCACTCCAGCACTTGACCTTCGGAGAAAACATAGATCAAATCAAAGTCGACCAATAAATCTAGCTTATGCGTCACCAAGAGCACTGTCTTGCCCTGCATTAGATTGCGGAGAGCATGCAGTATTTGTTCTTCAGCTACTCGGTCAAGCGCACTGGTAGGCTCATCAAGGATCAAAATAGGAGCGTCACGCAAAAAAGCAAGCGCTATCCCCAAACGTTGTCTTTGACCACCAGAGAGTCTAGATCCTCCTTCCCCGATCTGACTATCCAGTCCTGAGGGCAAATTAGCCAAAAAATCCACCCCAGCTAGCTCCAAGGCGGCCTGTATTTGAACAGAACTAGCCTCAGGTTTGGCCCAGAGTAGATTGTCGCGGAGACTCCCTTCAAAGAGAAAAGTACTTTGACTGAGAAAAGCAAATTGCGCGCGCAGTAAAGCTAAATCCCAGTCTCGAATGTCTCTCCCAGCTAGCTCTATGCTTCCAGAGCTGCATTCGTAAAGTCTAGGGATTAGTTTTAGGGCACTGCTTTTACCGCTTCCAGAATGGCCCACTAAGGCTACTTTGGCGCTATGTGGGATTTCTAGGCTGACATCACAAAGCACTTGCCTCTCTGTATGTGGGTAAACGAAGCTGACATTTTTGAGGGCTATATTGACATTCTGTACTCTCTCACCCAGAGGGTGGTTTTGTAGAGTACTAATTTTCTCAATCTTGGGCTCTAGAGCGAGCAGAGCAAAGAGACGCTGACAAGTTCCCGCTATTTGATTTACTTGGCCTTGGACGCGTACTAGTCTCTTCAGCGGCTGGTAAAGAAGCACACAAGCAAACAAATATGAACTGAAATCCCCCACTGTCATCCGCGCCTCATAGACGTCTCTGAGCCCAAAGAAGATCACCACAAAGCCGATCACAGTAGCTGAAAGCAGACCTAGCGAAGGACTGATCGATGCGTCAGTCAAGAAAAGCCGCGAAGCAGTAGCGTTGAACTTGGCTATCTTTTGGGCGAAACTGAGTTGGCGTGACTCTTGCAAACCGTAAAGCCTCACTGTATCAGCTCCTTGCACGCTATCAGCCACAAAAGCGGCCAGCTCAGCAATCTCTTCTTGGCCTTTGTGTGCGTAGCGTTTGAGCTGCCGAAAAGCCTTACTGACAAAGAAAAAGAACAGAGGCAAAACAAGCGCCCCCACCAAGCTGAGCTTCCAATTGGTCGCAAGCAACCATCCACCCAAAACAACGATTCCAATGCTGTCTTTGATGCTACTGGTGAGTACTTCGGCGAAAACATTTTGGAGCAGCATCAAATCACTGGTCAGACTAGAGAGATGATCGCCGAGATTTTTGGCCTTGATCTGTTCAAAATCGAGACGCAATAGTTGTTCGTGCGCTCTCAGCCGCAGTTCAGAAGAAACTAGCACACTAAAATAACGCGTATGATAAATATCGAGAAAACGAAAGACCCCATCAATGGCAAAAACCGCAAAAATGGCCCACGGCAACAAAGAAATCAACTGATCAGTAGCCAATGTCAAAGACTGAGAAGCAAAACCCGCCTGCAAAAGCTGCTTAGGGACAAGCTCAACGACTAAACTTCCTCCAGCTCTAAGACTAGCCAACCCTTGGCCTTCGGCCTCACCGGTCAGAGCGTCAGCGAGCAGCTTGAAAGCCCAGGTAGGAAAGATAGCCATAGCCCCCGACAGGCTCATAGCGGCTAAAGCGACAAAGAGATGCGCTAGATGAGCACGACCATAACGCAAAAGCGCCCAGATCGTACTCAAGCTCTGACCTTGGCCGCTAGGCCGATCAGAAGAACGCTTATATCTGCTGGACTAACCCCATCAATTCTGGCAGCTTGCGCAATGTTGGGCGGCCTATAGCGAGTGAGCTTTTCGCGCGCTTCAGCAGAGAGATGCTTGAGGGCGAGAAAGTCGAAGCCAGAGGGGATGCTTTTTTCACTGATTTGCTCGAAACGGTCTACCTGTGCCCTTTGGCGCTTGACATAGCCAGCATATTTGATCTCTATGTCGAGCTCTTGGCGGGGTAAGCTTGGCTCTTCACCTTCAAGGCGACCCAGCAAAGCGTCTATGAGCTCATAGTTGACCTCTGGACGAGCAAGTAGCTCAGCCAAACTCATCGTGTGACCAGTTGTAAGGGGCTTTTGCTGGTGAGCTTCTAGAATTTGGTTTGTTTGCGGATTTGCATTGAGGTGAGTGTTTTGCAGCTTCTTCAGCTCAAGCTCATAGGCACTTAGCTTGGAACTAAATATTTCCCAACGATGATCGCCGACCAGTCCTAGCTTGCGTCCTAAAGGAGTGAGTCTGCGGTCAGCATTGTCTTGGCGCAAGTGAAGCCTCAGCTCAGAGCGAGAAGTCATCAGTCTATAGGGTTCATTGATCTCTTTGTTTGTCAGATCGTCTAAGAGCACACCGATATAACTCTCAGCGCGCGAGAAGAGATAGCCAGACTGGCTCAGAGCAAACTTGGCAGCATTGAGACCGGCGACCAAACCCTGAGCGGCCGCTTCTTCATAGCCACTAGTGCCTAGCAGCTGACCGGCGGCATAAAAACCGGCTAGCAGACTGCTGGTGAGCTGGCCGTTGAACTGAGCCGGTTTCAGGAAGTCATATTCGACAGCATAGGCTGGTCTGACTATCTGCGCATTCTCTAGGCCAGGTAAAGATTGAACTATTTGCCATTGGACATCAATAGGCAGACTGGTGGAGCAGCCTTGGAGATATATTTCTTGGCCTTGTCTGCTTTCGGGCTCCAAAAAAAACAGATGAGAGTCTTTATCGGGGAAACGCAGCACTTTATCTTCGATCGATGGACAGTATCTTGGCCCCAAACCCTCGATCATCCCCGAATAGAGCGGTGATTGGTGAATATTGTCTCTAATTATTTGGTGGGTGATCTCAGTAGAACGTGTCGCGTGACAGGGCATCTGCTCAAGACTGGGTCTATCTGGCAGAAAAGAGAAATATTGGGGATTACTATCACCGGCATGGGTCTCTAGTTGGGAAAAATCAATACTTCGCTTGTCCAGTCTGGCCGGTGTGCCTGTCTTCAAGCGACCGAACTCAAAACCGACAGCCTGCAAACAAGGGGTCAAGCCCATAGCGGCAGGCTCGGCTGAGCGTCCCGATTGGCTGAATTTTTTGCCAGAAAAAACTTTCCCTTGCAGAAATGTCCCGCTAGTCAAAACCACGGCCTTGGCTTCTATTTGTTCGCCGAGAGCAGTGACCACCCCCCTCACTTCACCAGCTTCTATCCAGATCTCATTGACTAGTGCTTGGTAGAGGTTGAGATTGGGCTGAGCAAAAAGAGCGGCCCTCATCCAGTGTGAGTAAGCGTATTTGTCTGACTGAGCGCGCAACGAATGAACGGCCGAGCCACGCGAAGCATTGAGCGTTTTGAGCTGAAGATAAGTAGCGTCGGCTGCTTCGCCCATCAGACCGCCGAGCGCGTCGATTTCTTTCACTAGGTGCGATTTTGCTGGTCCGCCGATGGCCGGATTGCAGGGCATCCAAGCTATAGTGTCAAGGTTGAGCGCAACCAGTAGAGTTTTCGCTCCCAGACGGGCAGAAGCGTGAGCGGCTTCGCAGCCAGCATGACCACAACCGATCACTATTACATCGTATTTACTTTTAGGCATCTTCATCTATTATAGAATTTGCAAATATGTATGAAACTTTTTTGCTATGATCTGAGGCTTAATTCAACTCTTCAGCAAAAATTATAGCTAGATGATCGTAGAAGAAAGCAACAAAATCAAGGATCAGGCTCCGGCCATGCCCGAAGGCAAAGTTCAGCAATTTCTGGAGTCAGGAGTTCACTTTGGCCAACTGTCAAGCAAAAGAAGCCCTAAGATGGACCCTTACGTCTATGGCGTCACTGAAAGCGGCATGCAGATTATTGACCTCAATTCCACTTGGGCTAAGCTCCAAGAGGCTGGTCGTCTGATTGCCAGAATGCTCGGTGAAGACAAAAACATTCTCTTTGTAGGCACAAACGAGCGCGCTGTCTCGCGGGTATTGCTCGAGTATGCTGAGAAGCACGATCTGAATCATGTCACTTCTCGCTGGCTGGGAGGCACTCTCACCAATCCTGTCACTCGTAATCGCATTCAGTATTTGCGCGAATTAGAGGGCATGGAGCAGTCTGGTCTGGTGAATTCCATGACGCCCAAAGAAAAGAGCGTCTTGATGAAAAGACTAAAAAAATTGCGCCGTAATTTGGGTGGCTTGAAGAATATCAGAGGAAGCATTAATTGCATTGTGATCGTCGATCCAGTGCACGATATCAACGCTACACTCGAAGCGCTCAAGAAAAACAAATCCTTCACAGTGATAGCGATTGCTGACACAAACTGTACTTTCTCGCCTGATTCATTCGACGTGGTAGTTCCTTGCAATGTCAGCTCTATGAGCTCGCTCCGTCAGATCCTTGACGAACTGATGCGCTATTACGAGATGGGCAAAAACTCTAAACAAAGCAACATTGTGCTTGGAGCCGCTCGTCGCAAGCCTGCTGCCCCTCTAAACCTCGGCGCTCCGAAAGGCCTAGGTGGAGTTGTTGTCCAAGATTTTAGACAAAAAGACGCTCAGCCTGTCAGCCCAGAGCCTAGTGAGCCAGCAGCCGTCGCAGTCGATAAGCAAGAAGAAGTGACCAAAGACATCGAAAACAAGGAGAATGCCTAAATGACGACGATCAATGCAAGCGCCATTGCCGATCTAAGAGCTAGAACAGGTGCTGGACTTTCCGACTGCAAAAAAGCTCTGATTGAAGCCGAAGGTGACATGAACAAAGCAATAGAGCTACTTCGCCAAAAAGGAATAGCTTCTGCCGCCAACAAATCCGGTCGCCTAGCCGCTGAAGGGGCAACTGCTACCTTTGTCAATGAACATAACTCGGTTGGGGTGATGTTTGAGCTGAATAGCCAAACAGACTTTGTGGCCAAAAATGAGAAATTTCTGGATCTAATCAAAACAATCGGTCAAATTGCTCTCAAGAACAGCCCGAAGAGCCTTGAAGCTTTGAAAGCTTGCAAAGCCCCTTCCGGTGAAAGCATTGATGAGCTAGTGCAATTGAAAACAGCCGAAATAGGCGAAAAGCTAGACTTACGCCGCTATATCCTGCAAGAAGCAAATAATGAAAGCTGCAAAGTCTATTGCTACACCCACCCAATTGGCTCGAAGATCTCTGTGCTTCTGACTTTACAAGCCCAAAACGAATCGATAGCCAAAGACATGGCCATGCACATTGCAGCTGTCCAACCAATGCCCGAGTACCTCGATCGAAGCGAAATCCCCGCCACGGTGATCGAGCAAGAAAAGCGCATTGAAGCTGGCAAGAGCGATTTGGCGGGCAAGCCTCCTGAGATAGTAGACAAGATTGTCACTGGTCGTGTCGATAAAATACTGGCCGAGCGTGTTCTTCTGGAGCAAGGATTCATCAAGGAACCCAGCAAAAAGATCAAGGATTATTTGACTGAAAGCAAAGCAGAACTCTTTTGTTTCGCTCGCTTCAATCTTGGTGAGGGTCTAGAAAAGAAAAATGAAGACTTTGCTGAAGAAGTAGCTGCTGTTTCTCGAGTTTAGTTATTTTGGGGTCTTGAAAGTCGTGATAACATTGAAACGTATTAATGTATTTGCCTTCTTTCATGAGTTCTTTTTCTGCCCCAAAAATACTCAACTTTTTTGAACAAGATCAAGCCTCCATCATGGATGAAGCTTACGCTTATCTTTTAGTTAAACTTAGTGAGTTTTATCGGCCATTAATCGAGCAAATCCATGATTGTCTGGCAAAAAACCGAATAGTTCAGCTCATAGCTCTCGAGGGGTCACTTGTTTACCAGAGTTTGGGCTCTCTTGACATAGCGCTGTTTGCTTGCGACAAGCTAGTACAGATCAAACTCAGCGAGACGCTCTCCCAAAACAACTCTCGCCTCAAAGCCTCTCTTCAAGCCAGTCTTCAGCTTCAATCTCCTAGTGCTCTTCTGGAGCATTTAGCTAGAGGCGAAACCCTTTTTGTGCTCTACTTGCCAGCTGATCTAGCGGACTTCGAGCAGTTCAACGATTTTTTAGTACTCTTTGGTGCTTGTCCCGTGCTTTTAGTGCAAGAGGTCAGTTTAGAAAGTTACAAGCGACAACTTTTACTGGTAAATGAGGCGGCTGAGCAGGATTGTCTCTTTGTGCCATTGCTCGAGATCGCTCTGGTTGAAGAGATTGCCCGTGAACTATTGGCTAAGCGCGAGATCAAGCCAGATAAAAGCGTCGAGCTGCTGGCTTCTCTAGAAAATTGCGATGGGGAAATCCCTGCTTTGCTTTTCGCTCTTTTGATCGGTTTTCCACTAAAAACCTCCATGCCTAAGTTCAAAGAGGGCGCTCAAAGAACAAGCTACCAAAAGCTCCTAGAGAGTTTATTCGATGATCTGCCTGCTGTTTTGGCTCATTTGCTCGCTACTTTCTCGGCTCTTCCCACCAGTGGCTTTACTGCTGACGATCTTTTTGTACTCACTGCCCCCAGATACTCGAGCAGAGCCGAACTGAAGCAGTATTTGTTTTTCTTGGTAAGAGTTTTGGGTTTTGATTTTTCAGACCAAGTTATCTTTATCCCCGACTGGTTTAAGAATTTAGTGGCTAAGTCTCAGCTGAAAAAGCATTTGCCTGCTAAAGATCTCAGGCAGCTTAGCAGTCTACTTTTGAGACGGCTGGAAAGTGAGGTTTACTGGGAAGATCCACTGCTGGCTTCCAGCCAACTAGAGCTTCTACTGAGCTCGCTGGAGAATCACAACTATCCAGCTTCTTTCATCTCAAATCCGAGAGTGAGTGTGCTGGCTCAGCAGGCACTAGTCAAATATGGTCTCTTCCATGAGCTAGAGCAAAAACTGCTTCCAGCCTATACACAAGCGATCACGGCCGCCGATAACAACAAAGACCGTGGCTTTTGGTATGCCCTGCAAGGGACGGCCTTTGAGGGTTTGAGCCGTTTTAGTCAAGCAACGGAAAATCTCGATAAATCCTTGGAATCACTGCAAAAATCACTCAAATTCTATGACCCAGTCAACCAAAAGACCAGTTATAGTTTTTCGCAACAACAAATAGGCCTGACCCTTCGGGCTCTAGCCAAAACGGCCAAACATAGATCAGTGGCTATCGATAGTTTGAAAAAAGCGATCCAGAGCCTGCACAAATCATTGGCTTTTTCGGCTGATTCCCCGACTAAGCTCTCTAGGCTTACTCTTGATACGATCAAGGCTTTGCTTTTGACCTATAACGAGCTCCGTGAGTTCGAAAGGCGCGAAGAGTATCGATTTAAGGCCATTGAGCTCATCGATGGTTTTTTGGCAACTTTGAAAGACGAAGGTCAAATCAAAGAATTGAGTGATTTACGTCTTGGACTAGAGGCTTAAAAAGCTTAGTCTTGGAACTCGACTATGGTTTCCCGATCTGGATTGCCGACCAGATTTAGATCGCTACTAGCGCGCAAAAGCTTTAGGTTTCGACCACCTTCTTTGATTTGTCTCACTTCCGCTTCTAGTCTCTTGCTTGAAGCAAAGATCAAATCTTCGGCTTTCTTGATCTCATGCAGCTGAATGAAACTCTTCACTATATGCCAACCGTTCCCCACCAAAGCTCGAATGAACTGGGCGGCGAAGACCACTAAAAAAAGCACTAAAAACAGTTGTTTGAAAAGAGCCAAGTGAAACTATAAAAAGTCCAACTCTTACAAAGAAAGCGTTTGAGGCACTCTAGTTCCAGAAGAAGCAAATCTGGGGCTCAAATCAAGCGCAGTCAAAAATCCGCGCTGCTTGTTTTGCTCATAAGCTATAAGGCCAGCATTGAGGTAACCAAGCGCTGTGCCGTTGACATTGGCGGCCATAGTAGTCTCATCACCGAGCACAAAAGTATGAGCAGAAATCGCTCCCGTATAAGTTCTGCCGGTCAGAGTCATCCGTGTAGAAGTAGGTTTTTTCGGATTCCGTGTATCGACCAGTCCGCCCACGGTGACTCTATCTGCAGGACAGACACCGGCTAGCTCCAGCATCACATCATCGGCGTGTTCCATGTTCACTAGCTCTAGGACGCCACCACAAGAGTCTAAGAGCGCCTCGATCTCCGTTTCGCTCAGTGCAGCAGCTTTGTCAGGATTGAAGCCCGGTAAATGCGCTATGTCTTCTCTGATCGTCGCTCTATAGGCTTGCCAGTTTTGGATACCGACCCCAAAGATAATCTCAACATTCAAAACTTCCACAAAAGACTGGCTCGCTAGCTGAGCGGCGGCGGTGAGCATGCCAGGTGTAGCCCCGCAGCCGGATATATAGAGCATTTGGGCTTGTCTCAGTAGCTGATCGCGCTCCTGCATAGCCTGTACTGCTGAACTACGCTTGAGAGCGTCAACGATCACCCCCTGAAAGTCTCCACTGGCCGCTATCTGGTCGATCAAATCTGGAAAGAAAGTGTTGGGCAGGTTTGGGAGAGCGAGAAAGAGCGCTTCTAGTTCTTTGCCGCCTGCTCTGAGCAGATCCTGGACACTCTGAGTCGAACTCACTGCCCCAGGAAAAGAGCTAAGACTAGAACCACGTGCAAAATGCTCGAGCAGAGCGGGTCTGCTGATTTCCGAACCAGTAAAAAGAAAAGAAGATTTGTCGCAAACAGCCCACAAGTCTACATTTGGTCTAAGCTCCAAAAGCTTGAGCATTTCGCCACCCAGTCCACCTAACCCCAATAGTCCTAATCTTGGTTTTGCCATTTTTTGTTTCTCTCAGAAAATACAGTAAATCTTATTTTACTAGTTGAGGGGTGGATTGCAGTGATTGATAGATGCTTTGGGCTAGATCGGCCCAGCTAGGCCATTTGAGCGCTAGAGCTTGTTCTTGCAGTTCTTTGTATTTGCTGTCATCTGTGAGCAAGGTCTTCATCGCTTGGGCTATCTCTTGGGCGCTATGGGGGTTTACTAGGAGGCAACCTCCGGCTTTTTCGGCTATTTCGCGCATGCTGCCGACATTGCTGGTGATACAGGGTTTACCGTTTTGCAGTGATTCGAGTATGGGCAAGCCGAAACCTTCCACAAATGATGGGAAGACGGTGAAGTGACATTGGCTATAGGCTTCTACTAGCTCTTCATTGCTGACTTTCCCTTTCCAGACTATTGGTTTGTTTTCGGTTTCTAGTTCTTCGATTTTCGCTAAGATCTCTTTTGAGCCCCAGCCATCTCTCCCGATCAGTTCTAGGTCAAAGCTCAGTCCTTTTGCCCACAGTATTTCGGCTGCTTCCATTAGCTTCAGGTGATTTTTGCGCGGCTCAATAGTGCAGATACAGAGGACTTTTTTCTTTCTTTCTGCTTCTGGAGGTACTAAAGTCTTACTGATCAGAGAAGATGCAGCCAGCAAATGAGTTTCCAGTATAGGAGATTCTCTCCCCATCAAAGTAAAATAATCTTTTACTTGCCTTTTCGTCTCATCACTGATGCAAAGAAGCTTTTTTGCGCCGGGCAGAAGGCTAACATAGGCCATAAAACAAGCCACATTTGAGCTCGGCAAATAATCGGGAAACATGATCGGGATCAGGTCATAGAGGAGCATCGAGTAACTGATACTCTTTGCTTTTCGGTAAACACAGATCTGTTCAATGCTCGGAATTTCTAGTAAAAAAATCTCTGTTTTTTCTTCTCCTTCTTGCAACAAAGAAAAGGCTTCATCACTATGATCTTCATCAAACAAATAATTCTTTAATTTCTTGATCCAAGTTGAAAAGTTGTATTTCAGAAATCCATGAAGATAGGTTTTTCCCAATAAAGAAAAATAAAGAACATAAAACAAGGTATAAAGTTTTGCCAAAAGTTTTTTGCGAGTCAAAACATTTAGCTCAAAGAAAGCTCTTCCTTCTACTAGAGAGTCTAACTGAGCTTGCTTCAACAATTTAAATCTCTTACCGTCAAAACTAACAAACTTTAGATTAGGAAAATCCCCCTCCATCCACTCCTTTGCCAAACAACGCACTACCCGCTGAATACCTGTTGTAAAAGGCTGCATCAAGGTGGTCGTGACGTCTATATAAATAATTTTTTGCTCGTTTATCAAAGCTGTGAAGCCAAAAGAACTAAGAACTAAGAATTCTAGCGCTTTTCTCCAAGCCTCTAACTCTCCAGCAGACTATCGAGCTTGGTCACCAGATCGGTCAGAAGCTGCTCGATCCGCGGAAGCTTGCTAGAAGCCTCCTCCAACAACTTCAACATCAATTCTTTAGCCCGCTTTTCTAGAGCCTCTTCGCTTTGCTTTGCTGCCTCTTGAGAGCTGAGCCAAGCCTTGATCGCTGGCTGGAAAGCCTCACGCCACAAAAGCAAGCTCAAGATACCCCAGATTCCGTAGTCTAGGAGCTTATCCTCGATCATCTTTCACCTCCACAGCTTCTCTTAGAGCCAAAAACACTCTCCCAGAGACCACGTCTTTCTAGTTGGTAAGCGTCTTTTTGGCTTTGACTTTCAGTCTGATAGCGATAATCGAGCTCCCGAGGTTCTCGCTGATAGAGCCTGCTTGCCCCGTATTCATCGGTCAGAATCACGGTGAGTACGCGTGTTGGGTCTGATTCGAGCCAGCTAGTCTTTGAGTCAGACTCTACTGCTAGGCTAGGCGTGGCAAAAATCAAACTAGAGAGAATTAGAGATATTTTTTTGTTTTTTTTCATTTGATTTGTAAAGTCGGTAAAAAGATTTTTAAGAGATCCTTCTTCCTGAGCGCCTGTAAATAATTGACTAGGCTATGATCGCCCCAAGTCTCAATCTGTAGAGGCTCAGCAACACTGATCGACCGGGCAAAGTCAAAATCGAGCTCGCTAGAAGAGACAAAATCACCCCGAGACCAAGCATTGACCAGCTGCCCTGCCCGCAAAGCATTTGCACTATAGCCTCCTAACCCAAACCAATCACGCCTTTCAGCCAGCATCAACCAACGACAAACAGTATTTGTAAACCCATAAGGCGATCCACAGAAAATCGCCCGCTCCGGAGAAATAGGCGCTCCAGCCAGCAAAGCAGTGCCTAGGCTATGAGCCAAGACATCCACGCTATGTGTCTGAGAAATCTCGGAAAAGACTCGCTTTAGCTCTTCTCTAGCCCTAGAACGACGAAGAGTATTGAAAAAGCGCCAAATGTCACCGTATTGGTCTACTAGCCTAGAGCTTTGCCAGAAGATCGGCTGCAAAAAAGCCTCAGTGTTCAGCTCAACGATCCAGTCATAATGAACTGCTGGACTATTGGCTCTAGCAGCTAGATTGGCTTTATCTTGCGTATAATATTTACTCAGCTCTGGAAAAGCAGAAAAAAAACTCTTGCGGGCATAAATACAATCCGTGATCCCACCGATTAGCAATATTGCTTTAGGAAGCATCTCTAGTCTTCCAGTTTTCGACCAATGTTCGGATCTGATCGCCGGGACAGGCAGTCTTGGCAAAGTCACTGTGCACAAATACTTGTGACCAGCTTAGCTTGTGAGTCTTGAGGAGCGCTTCGAGGCACTCAGCCAGCGCTTCTTTTTGCCAGCCATGTAGGGGAGAGGCAGGCCCTGAGACCAAACAAATACCCAGACTATTAGTATTGAAACCACGTGTATGCGCCCCTACCAGCTGATCTGGTCTTCCGGCAACAATCAGTTCACTGGCAGCTTTTGGCGGTTTGAGGCAACCGGCCGGATGCAAGATCACAAGGTGATAACCGATGTCCCGCCAGCCATTGCCGACTACATGCCAGCGCCTGATGTCTTCGAGAGTTGTCTCGCTTCCAGAAGCGGACCAGTGCACAATTAATCTTTCGATTTTGCGCATGCTCTCAGCTCGCTCCAGCCACACGAACCACCACGCTAGGTGTTCCGCCAGTAATGCTGACTCTGCTCACTCTGATGCATTTCAGGGCTCTCCCAGAGAAAGCCTGAGCGTAGCTTCCGTTTGCGGTGATCGTTTGGTCGGCTAGTAAGGTGAACCAGTTGGTGCCGTCTAGAGAAGCTTCAAAGCGCAAGATCACGTTTGTGCCTATGCCGGAGACAGTGTACTGGACAGTTAGGTCTTGTTTGTGCAAGACGCTCACCAGCGGAGTGGCTTCGTTATTGGTTAGGGTGAAAGTTACTGGATTATTTGTGGTGATGAAATTCAGGTCGGCGTAGTTTCTTGTTGTCATTTTTGGTGTCTCAGATTAGTTAGTTGGTAGTTTTGAAAATTACTGTTCCCGCCCAAGCCTGAGCGAGGATGATCAGTTGATCTAGCTGTTCTTTAGGCAAAGTGCCTGAGCTTTGGGCAAATCCCAAGATCCCTTCGAAGTCTGCCCTGCTAAGCGGGTTCATGGTGGCGCTTTCGAGGGTCGCTTTAATGGGGAGCAAGGCGGCCTGCACGCTGACCCGAAAGTCTATACTTGCTCCCGCAAAAGCTGCTTCAAGGTGTTTGACTAGGTCTAAACCCTGAGCGAGAGGTGTCTGAACTTGCTCTTCGCGCCTCCAGCCTTCGGGCAAGCTTTCTAGGACTAGCTCTTCATATATACTCGTATCAAACTCACCAAGGCCGCCTGCTTCCGTATAGCCCCATGACTTCAAGGTAAGCGGCTCATTTAGTCTTCTGATGATTCTTAAATTCATACTCATAAAACCTCAGTGATTTGGTAACCGGAAACAAAAATATCGGCAAAAGAACGATTAGCACTGTTGTTTGAAAACAAATACTCAACAGCTTGGCTGCTAGAGGTCGGAGTAAAGGCGATCGGGCCTCTAGATCCTCCAGAAATGCCGCCATTGTTGACCACAAAGACAGTGCGGAGATCATGCTGGTACTGACCGATGGAGCTGGCTGGTGCCCGAATGATTAAATTGAAATCGTCAGTCTGATTTTGGTTTGTCAGGCCGTCTTGGGTGATTTTGGCTTGCAGCCTTGCGCTTCTACTGGTGCTCGGCACCACAATTGAAAGCGAGAGACTGACAGCTGTTGAAGAGCGGCCAGTAGCTAAGACCTGCAAAGGCTCCAGTAGGATTGATTGGCTGCTAGCAAAATGAAGAAAAGCAGGCACATCACCGGCACCGGTCTGGACAAAGCTAAAAGGAAGCTGACGGCTGAGCGTATAGCCTACCGGCAAGTCAACCAATATATCGCCACCAGCAACATTTCGCTGAGAGCAGATATAGCCTGGTGTGCTTCCGTTGGTGATGGCATAGAGGTGAGTATTGGCTGCTGGCGCTCTGCCGCCGCGCGCAAAAGCGGCGCCCGTTGCACTGGCACCCCAAGCACTAGCCACTACCATAGCCGTATCGCTGGTGATGCTCACTATTAAACGTCCTCTACCATTGATCGCATCTCTGATCACATCGCCAACCTGAAAGACACTGAGAAAGCTAGTGCCTGTGCCGGTGACATTGGTGTCATTGATGTAGCTGATCGTTCCGGTCTGATTTGTTCGAGCTGAGCCATTTAGACCGATATTGTTGATATTGATGGTCGTGGTAGCTGTGATATCGATATTGCCCGTGTTGTCACTAGATCTAGCAGCTGTCGGGGATACCGTAAAAGAAGTTGTGTTGAGCCACAGTGCTTGACCCAGCAGGGAAAAGCGTGGTGGATACTGAAAAACTAAACCCGAGGGCTGAGCGGCAAAGCTCACCGACCCTTGGAAAGCACTGGCTCCCCACACTCTCAGCTTGCCTAGTAGCTCTTGGTCTTGTCTGTAGTCATTTCGTCTGAGCTCTTGGGGAAGAGCGATTGATTTGCTAAAAGTGACTAGTCCAGAGACATTGGTGAAGCGACCGAGTTTGAAGGCATTGGCGGGGATATTTGTCGGGTTTTCGTTGCTGACTGCATAGGTTTTACTGGGATAGATCGCCCAGAGATAACCGGCCGAAAAAGCGCTTAGATTCAAACTTCCGCTGCTTGGCCAGCCTTTTTGCTCTGGTCCAAGGGCTAGATCGTAGAGGATCACGGCGTCACTACCGACACTGAGGGCATTGGCGCTGGTTGTGACTAGATCTGCTCTGAAGCTTCTTATGTATGATCCGGCTTCGAGGGCTGATCTAAAGGACTTTTGTTCTAGGCCTTCCAAGTTATTAGCGTTTATTGAGCTTTGGATGGCGCTGAAATTATCGAGAATTTGACTGGGTTGAGCGACATTGCCGCTCGCTATTCCGGTAGTTAGGGGGGTGTAGTTTAGAAATGGCATGGTTTCTTTTTGGGATTTGAGGAAAGGTTGAGTGAGTATTCAGTCCAACTCAAAGAAGGTAGAAACTCAAAGCTTTCAAGACGGGTTTGGGGTGGGTAATGCTGAATGATGAATAAAGAGTCATTGAGCCGCCTCCAACCACCCCGAAAACCCCAACAAAGTAAAAGGATTGTTGCGGGTAATCTCATCTTCAGTCAGGCGGGAATTGACAGTCAGTTTCAACGCCAAGCTCTTGCCTGAGCCAGCTGGTCTAACCGTGATCGAGGAATTATAGAGTCCGCCCCAATTAGCGCTCCCCCAAAGACCAAGATCCCAGACGAGAGAATCTCCAGAAGCGTCGCGGCTCGCTTTGTTCGGGTAAGTGACAGCTCGGTTTCGGCCACCATAAGTGAACTGAAAATCACCGACAGCACGACTTTCCACCTGCAAATGAGCCACTAACTCGCTCATTCGCTTGCTCTCTTCACCGAAAAGCCATTCGCCAGACTCATAGACGCTCTGGATCGGGGTATCGGCTTCGTGGCCATAACCGGAGAAAGCTCGAAAGATATTGCCGCTCTGACTGCCCAGATAAAGCTCCCCTTCATGAATCCAAGCCGTACTGATCGCCCAGCCCGGCCCCCCACGCCTATACCAGACCAGCACCGGCTGGCCAGTTGTCGGGTCGGAGTTGGAGCCATAATTGATGGCTAAGACCTGATCGATCGGTACTTCATCATAGTCAAAGCCATATTGACTAACTGAACTATTGGCGCTCTCTGGCAAGAAAAACCAAATGATCTGTCTGGCCGGATGGTGAATCGCAAAAGACCGAGAAAAAGCCGAAGACTGGCTAGATAAACGTAAAAGCTCTTGAATCCGGTTTGAAGCGGAATAGGTGAGCGCGTCGATCCCTCCAGAGCCAGTAGCACTGGAAAAGCCCCCAATCCCCGATCTAGAGAGCACCAAGACATCATTGCTGAAGTTTACGATGCTATCGGGGTTTTCGCAGCCTAAATTCACCGAGAGACGACTAAAGCTCGCCTCAACTCCTCCACCGGTCGGTAGAGCAATGCTTTCGGCTTGGAAGGCGCGATCGGGCTTGAAAGCCAGCAAAATTTCGCCCTCACTGGCACTGGCATTATTTTTCTTAATAGTCCCAAGGCCGTTTATATAAGAGCTACCCGGTTCTACTTCTTCATAAAAAGCATCGATGATCGAGCCACTGGCCGAGTATGAGTCACCGTTAGCTGTGCGGGAAAAGAGCAAAAAATTGCGGTCAACTGACTGAGGCTCAAAGCTCCAGACTAGCCGATCGCGCCAAGAGACCACCGATCGGGGCGCAGTCCAGTTTCGACCGAGCAAATCCCCCCAATTCATCACGTCAAGAGTTAGACCGTTGAAGACTTGGGGGTCATGGACGCCGTCACAGAGATAGACTTTTGCCGATCCGGAGCCGAGATTGGAGGCATATCGGACTTTCTGTCCCAGAGCAAAAGCCCCCGCTTTGATCAACTGCACAGTGCCACCACTGAGGGGGATTCGCTTAAAGTCACCGGCTGAGACAAAGTAATGATATTGCTCAAAAACAAAGCCACATTGGACCTTGCCGCCAGTCACTGAGCCCGTATTTAGCTTGGTGAGGCCTATTTCTCTGTTGGTGAAGCCACCGGCTATCGGTTCGAAATTCACTAGATCCCAGCATTGGCGCCAATTGAGCGCGGCTCTGGGCATTGCTCTATTGATGCCGCCGCCCAGTACTAGTGTATTTCGCAGTTCTTCGGGTAATGGATTTTGAGTCATAGTCTCATCCGATCCGGAAGGTGCCATCGTCAAAGCTAGGCTTGGGGATTAGTCCGAAGGCTTGTTGGGATTTTGCTTGTCTTTGTTGCGCTTTTAGTTTTTCTTGGTCGGCTAGAAGCTGCGAGACGTTTTGGCCACCACTGAAGGCTGTACTGGCTGAGTTTTTAGAAGATTGTTGATCGGCATCTATGCTTTGGCCTATGCCTCCAAAAGCTGAGCTAGTCACTTCATTGAGCCCCAGTGTACTCGCGTTTCCGAGTGTATTGAGCGCTTGTCTTTCTTTTAGTAAGTCAGTTCGGGCTTTTTCGCCTAATTGTTGGCGGCGTTGGGCGTCTTGAAAAGAGATCTCTTCGCCTAGACGAGCGAGAGAGGCCTGACCGGCTGAATTATTCCGGCCACTGCGCCCCAAAAGACCAAAGGCGTCACCGAGTTGGTTTTGGGTATCGCGGCGAGCTGAGGCCAAGTAATTTTCTTGGTATTGGTTTTCGCGTGCTTTGGCTTTCTCTTCAAAGTCGCTGCCTAGGTCGAGGTTATCAGAAAATATCTTTTTGAGACGCGGATCGAGGTTCAGGTCTCCGCGGACAGTTTTAGCGACTGGATCATAGCTAGATGAAGCATTAGCAAAAGGGGTGGAAAAGTTGTAGTCGTTTGGTAATCTTTGCCTAGAGCGTTCTAGTTCGGCTAGGGCTTGGTTTGTTGCTTGTTCTTGGGCCTTGATGGCTGGACCGTAGTTGGGGTTTTTTCTGCCCATGATTTTTTCCTTTTTTGTTTTTCTTAAGATCCTTACTTTTTCAACTTAGCGCTCTGGGGTAGGTCTTTGTAAGGTGCTTCACCTGAATAGAGGGCAGAAATTTCTAAGCCTCAAACAAGAGCTAAAATTACAAAGTCAAAGCTATGAACAAAGCAAAAAATGCAAATCGCCGAAAAAACCAGCAAAGCAATAGGCCGCATCGCCAGTGGTCTCTTCATAGTGACCTTCCATAACGTCGAAGCCAACAAACCCGACGGAATGCTGATGTCTTGGGTGCAACAATGCTCCTTCGAACCGCCAATGCTCGCAATAGCCGTCAAAAAAGGTCGCTTCGGCTACGAACAAATCAAAAAAGCAGGCTGCCTAGTCGTAAACGTGATGTCAAAAGCCAATGGCGCAATCATCAGCAAGTTCTACAAAGCAAGTGATGATCGCTTTGCCGGCATAGAGACCCTTGACTCCAGCTTTCCCGACGCCCTGATCATCGCCGAAGCCGTCGCCAACCTCGAATGCAAGGTAGTGAGCATAGCCGAGAGCCCCGGCTGCCACGATTTGATCCTAGCGGAAATTTTGAGTGGTGAAGTGAGGCACGAAGAGCTAGAACCGAGCATTCATTTGCGCAAAAATGGCCTTGATTACTGAGACAAACACACCAGACCAGCTCTGGATGAGCAAAGCGCTGGAACTAGCCCAGCAAGCACTAGGTCAGACCAGCCCCAATCCCCTCGTCGGCTGCGTGATAGTCTCAGCAACTGGTGAGCTTGTCGGAAGCGGCTTTCACCGCAAAGCAGGCCAAGCCCACGCCGAAATATTTGCATTAGCAGAAGCGGGTGAGAGAGCCAGAGGGGCTTCGCTCTATGTAAATCTAGAACCCTGTTGTCATTTTGGGAAAACTCCCCCCTGTGTACCGGACATAGTGAAGGCAGGCGTGAAGCGAGTGGTGATCGGCGTCCTCGATCCTTCGCCTCAAGTAAATGGTTCTGGTATAGCTCAGCTCCAAACAGCGGGAATAGAAGTGGTCACTGGCTGCCTTGAGCGGGAATGTCTTCAATTAAATCGTTTTTTTCTAAAAAAGACTGTCTCAGGCTTGCCTTGGGTAACGCTCAAGCTTGCTTTAAGCCTCAACGGCCTTTTGACCCGTACTTGGAGCACCGGAGAAGCTGGCCGCCAAGCAGTGCAAGCGCTCAGAGCCGAACACGATATAGTACTCACTGGCAGCGGGACGATCCTAGCCGACAATCCTCAGCTGAATCTGCGAGATAGACTAGGCAAACAGCCGCTGAGAGTGATTCTGGATAGAAGAGGAAGACTAGAGCGACACTATAAAGTTTTTGAGAAGCCAGAAGATACGCTGGTCTATACTGAGTGCGCGAAACTAGCTGAGTTTCTCCCCGAAATTAAAGTAAAGAATCTAACCTCTGGCACTGAACTAGTGTGCGTTCTAGAAGATTTAGCGCAAGCAGGACATTTATCGGTCTTGGTGGAAGCTGGCTCTGAGCTCAGTAGTGCCCTTCTTGACGCAAATCTGATCGATGAACTGAAAATATTCTATGCGCCCTTGCTCCAAGCTCCAAGAGAAGAGGACTGCTCTTGGGTGAACTTTGATTCAGCTCTTTTTCAACTCATCAATTCTCAGCAAGTAGGAGGAAATACATGCCTAACTCTGCGCCGGAAGAGCTCTTAGCTTCGCTCAAGCTTTGTGTGAATGGTAGCGGACTAGTACTTGTGGCCTGCTCTGGGGGTGCTGATTCAGTCGCTCTGCTCCATGCAGCCAAGACTTTGGCGCCAGAGCGGGTGGAGTGCGTGCATTTCGATCATCGTTGGTCAAGCACTAGCACTGACTGTGCTTTGTTTGTGCGTGAACTGGCTTTAAGTTGGAATATTCCCTATCACGGGGGACAAGCTGAGAGCTCTGGCCGATTCAGTGAAGACGCCGCGCGTAGCTCTAGATACTCATACTTCGAGCGTATCGCCGCTCAGACTGGCGCGCAATGTTTACTTTTAGGGCATCACAGAGAAGACCAGCTAGAGACTATTTTTTTTCGTCTATTGAGAGGTACTGGCTCTGAGGGCTTGGGTGCTATGCGCGAATCTAGGTTGCTTTCACCGGAAGGAAACACAAAGACTTTGCTAGTGAGGCCTTGGCTCAGTTTCTCTAGAGAGCTCATTCGAGAATATACAACAGAGCATTTTCTCACTTGGCGGGAAGATCCGAGCAACCAAGATTTGAGCTTGAAACGCAACCTGCTCAGGTTGGCAATCTTGCCTGAGATCGAAAAAGCTTTTCCGGATTTTGGGAAGCGTCTGCTCAATACCAGTGAGCTCATAGTCGCCGAGGGGGATTTTATCCAAGAGCAAGCAAATACTATGCTCAGTGCTGATAGCGTGTACAAGAAGTCAGACTTTTTGGCAAAACCGATCGCCCTTCAGCGTAGATTACTTAAAAGCGAGCTGGAAAAACTGAAGATCTCTGTGAGTTTTAGTTTGATCGAAGAGCTTCGGGAGCTGGTCTTCGCTAGCATGAAGGCAAAGAGACAACTTGGAGCAAAAAAATTTTTTGTGTTAAATGAACTAGATTTTAGCTTCTTAGAGACAACTAGTAGCACCAAAAAGCAAGACTTCAAGAGCTCTAAGATCCCACTACAAACTGGAAAATACAAGCTATCTGGCTATGGAATTCTAGAAATCGAAAAACTCAAAACGCCAGTCTCAGAAGCCCCTCAAGGAGATAACTATGAGGTGTTACTGGCACTCAGAGACGAGCAGATCATAGTATTTTCTCCACGAGAAGCAAAAATGCGCTTTCAGCCTCTAAACAACCACCAGTCAGTTCTGCTCAAAGATTTTCTAATTCAAAGAAAAGCCAAACAGAAACTCTCAAAACCGGTTCTGCTCTGCTTCTCAGATGACCAAATCATCTGGATTCCTGGCCTAGAGATAGCTGACTCGGTGAAAGTGACCAGTCAAAACCCAGCCACCTATAGACTGAAGTTGAATTTAAACCCCAACTAGCTGAGCTCTTTTGAGAAAGTTTTCGAGGAAACGAGTGCTGTAGTTGCCAGAAAGGAAGGCCTCTTCTTCTAACAAGCGTAAATGCAAAGGAATAGTAGTCTTCACCCCACCGACAGCAAACTCCCCTAAGGCGCGGCGTGAGCGAGCAAGCGCTTCGGCTCTATTGGCGCCAGTGACGATCAGCTTCCCAATCAATGAATCGTAATAGGGCGGAATCTGATAACCCTTGTAAGCATGCGAATCAAAGCGCACTCCTATTCCTCCTGGAACGATGAAATCACTAATCAAACCGGGTGAAGGCCTAAAGTTCTGCTCGCTATCTTCAGCATTTATCCGAAACTCGATCGCGTGCCCGACTGGCTTTAGGTCTTTTTGTTGGAAACTGAGCTTTTCTCCGGCAGCCACTTTGATCTGCTCAGCCACTAGATCGACTCCATAGACTTCTTCGGTCACCGGATGCTCGACTTGAATTCTGGTATTCATTTCCATGAAATAAAAATTCTCACTGTCTAGATCGAAGATAAACTCGATCGTCCCAGCACCTTCATACTCACAATGCTTGATCACTTTTAGCGCGGCATCGGCCATCTTGCTTCTGACACTGGCTTTCAGTACTGGGCTGGGTGACTCTTCAAGGAGCTTCTGGTGGCGTCTTTGAATCGAACAATCCCGCTCCCCAAGCTGCACGTAGTGGTCATAGAGATCGCCGAAGACCTGAAATTCGATGTGGCGCATTTTGGCTATGTATTTTTCCAAATAAACGCCAGCATTTCCAAAAGCGGCTAGGGCTTCCTGCGAGGCGGCAAAGAGGGCATTTTCCAAATCGTTTTCTCGTTCCACCACGCGCATACCACGACCACCGCCGCCAGCAGTGGCCTTGATCAAGACCGGATAGCCGATCTTCTCTGCCAGACGGCGTGCTTCATAGAGGTCTTCGACCAGTCCAGCTGAACCGGGGACAGTGGGCACGGAGATCTTTTGCATGGTTTTTCTGGCCGTGGATTTGTCGCCCATCAACCTGATCGTCTCAGCACTTGGCCCGATGAATTTTATTTTATGTTCTTTACAGATCTCAGCAAAGCTAGCGTTTTCGGCGAGAAAACCATAACCGGGATGAATGGCCTCAGCACCTGTCATGAGCGCAACATTGATGATTGCCGGCACGTTTAGATAGCTGAGCGCCGCTGCCGCTGGGCCTATACAGTAGCTCTCATCGGCGAGAGTGACTGGCAAAGATTCGCTATCGGCCTGTGAATGCACCAAGACAGAGGCAATACCTAGATCGGCGCAGGCTCTGACTATGCGGAGGGCTATTTCGCCACGGTTTGCTATTAATATTTTTTTGAACATTTTTTCTATTATCGCTGTCATTGAAGATTATCTAGCAATTTAACGCTACTAGTTGTCATAATTTGGAGCAAATTGAACCAAAAAAGCAAAAACTTGAAGACGATCCTCAGAGCAGTAGATGGCCAAGAATTAAGCTGTGGCATGAAGCCCGAAAATTCCAAATTAGTGATCAAAGGCGGCTCAGTGCTCAGTGGTGCTGTTAGAACTTCCGGAGCCAAAAACTCTGTCTTGAAATTGATGGCCGCTTGTCTACTGGTACCGGATGAGATTTTGCTCTCAAATGTCCCACCGCTTCAAGACGTCTGCCAGATGATCGAGATTTTAGAATTTCTGGGGGCAAGCTGCGATTATGACGAGCAGGCTGAGACCCTCAAAGTAAATGCCAAGCATATATCCAGCACCTTTGCCCCCTACGATCTGGTGAGCAGATTGCGCGCTTCCTTTGTGATTTTAGGACCTCTGCTCGCTCGGATGGGTGAAGCGAAAGTATCGCTACCCGGTGGCTGCCAAATCGGCTCTCGGCGAATAGATCTCCACGAAAAAGGGCTCAAAGAAATGGGAGCCAAATTAGAGATAAATCACGGCTACGTGGAAGGCGAAGTGAGCGGAGGTAAGCTCAAAGCGGCCAAACTCCACCTCGATATCCCTTCAAATGGCGCCACAGAAAATTTGATGATGGCCGCTGTTCTCGCCGAGGGCACAACTGTGATCGACAATGCTGCCCGCGATCCAGAAATAGAAGATCTAGCTAATTTCCTTATAGCTTGTGGAGCGAAGATCGAAGGAGCTGGCACTTCATCAATTCTGATTCATGGGGTTTCGGTAAACGAGCTGCATGGAACGGCCTACAGCACCCTTCCAGACAGAATAGAGGCCGGTACTTTCTTGATAGCTGGACTGGCCACCAAAGGCTCTGTCACTGCAACAAACATCTCTGCGTTGCACATGAACGCTCTGCTAAGCAAACTAAAAGAGATGAATGCCAAGATCGACCTGACGCCAGATTCTGTGCAAGTCTCCTACCAAGGCCCGCTTAAACCAGCCGAAATCAGCACAGTCTGGTATCCCGGCTTTCCAACGGACATGCAGCCGCAAATCAGCGCCCTCCTCACTATCGTGGAAGGAACGAGCATCATCAAAGAGAGCATCTACGAAGACAGGTTTTCGCACATCGAAGAGCTTGTACGAATGGGGGCAGACGCTCAGGTCTCCCATGGGGTAGCCGTGATGAAAGGCGTTGAAAGCCTCAGTGGCGCCAAAGTGGTAGGAAGCGATCTGCGGGCAACGGCTGGTCTGGCTATAGCCGCTCTGGTCGCTAATGGTTACACAGAAGTGCAAGGCCTCGGTCATCTAGACAGAGGTTACAGTCATTTCACCGCAAAATTGCTTTCATTAGGCGCTCAGATTACTAGATCTGAAATCACGCTTTGAAGGGGCGCTTAGTTCTCTTTCTCGCTCTGCCTTTCTTTTGGGTCGGACAAGTTTTAGCTGTTCCTTTGCCAGAATATCCAAGTCTCAGATTGATTCTCAAAAAAAGCGTTGAGCTAAATCTCTCTCCTGTGCAAGGCAAGACTATGCGCGATATTTGGAAGAAGCGCTCAGTCAAAATCAATGAGCTGCAAAAAATAGCCCTCAAAGAGCAACGTGAATTCTTGCAAGCCTGTCTCAGTGATGAGATTGAAGATGAAGAAATAATTTTGCGGGGTGAAAAAGCTCGCATAGCCCTTCAGTCCCTCCAAGACTATGAACTGGAAAGCATGCGCGTCTTCAGAATTCATCTCAGCAAGGCTCAGCTAAAAGAACTGCAAAAACAGCTCACTAAAACCTATGAGAGCCTCAGCTTACCAAGCAAATGAAGCAAAAAAAGCGCTCAGGCTTGCTCTCGAACATTGGAAACGCAAACCTAGCGCGTCCCAACAAGCAAAGCCCTCAGGAGCAAAATACCCGACATCGAGCCAAAACTCAAAACGATAGCGATCAGCCTCTTCCAATGGTTCAACCTTGAAGCTAAAACAGGGCTCTACTGGCTCAAAGAGCAAGATCTTTTTTGAATTTTCTTCAGTTAGCTTTAGAAGCCTAGCAATCCGCTCAAAATCGCGCTCATAGAGCAAGAAATGTTTTGAGCAGTATTCTCTGCTCAGCCCCTCTGGGAGATGAAACTCTAAGCTATAACCCTGCCTCTCACCCGTCCTCTCAAAAAAACTTAAAGCCAAACCGGTCTCAAAGCCATGAGACTCACCATCAGAATAAAGCGCAAGCTTTCGTGATATATTGTTCACCTTCATATAAATTTTACATGTACGCTTTCATCAAACACAGCGGTAAGCAGTTCAAAGTCATCGAAGGCTGCACCATTTCACTAGACCAAATCCAAGTTGAGCCCGGCATCAGCTTTGACGTGACCGATATTCCGATCATCGTCAGGGGCGAATCGGAAGTATTGATCAATCCTCAAGCCACTGTAGTGCTCGAAGTGATTAGCCATTATCGTTCGAAGAAGATGCTAGTGCTTAAACAGCGCCCGAAAAAAGGCTACAGACGTACCAAGAGCCAAAGACATCTCTACACAAAAGTTTTAGTAAAGCAAATTTCACTGAGCGCGTGAACTCCCAAAAAGCCCTCATAACTGGCGCTGCCCGCGGCATTGGGAGAGCTTCTGCATTGGCTCTCGCCAGTTGTGGTTTTGATATTGTCTTTTCTTATTTTCGATCGCAAGAAGCAGCCCTAGCACTAAAAGCAGAGATCCAATCGCTTGGCGTCCAAGCTACTGCCCTTCAGGGAGACATAAACGACCAAACCCATCGACAAGAATTAGCCGAAGTGCTAGGGGAAGCTCCGTTCATGGTCTTGGTGAACAATGCCGGAATCACAGCCGATAATCTATTGGTGCGGATGAGTGAAACCGAGTGGGAACAAGTGATAAATACAAATTTTCTAGCGCCTCTGCTGCTAGCGGAAGCCTGTATACCAAAAATGCTCGCTCAGCGCGCCGGTAGAATCATCAATATCAGCAGCGTGGTCGGCGTCCATGGCAATGCTGGCCAAACAAACTATGCCTTCGCTAAATCGGCCCTGAATAAATACACAAAGCTCAGAGCGCGGGAACTTATGCCATTAGTTCAGGTCAATAGTATTGCACCCGGTCTTGTGAAAACAGACATGACCTCCAAGTTCAATCTCGCTGAACTGGAACAAAGCAAACTAGGAAGAGCAGCCAACCCAGAGGATATTGCCAAAGCAGTATGTTGGTTAGCCGGTAAAGAATCAGGAGCCTATGTCACAGGCCAGATCTTGGAAATTGATGGTGGACTTTCTCTCCATTCAAGCGTCCAAGCTCTGGTCAGCTAGAGTATTTCTCCTTAGGACAATCTCCCTTGAAAGATAGTCACCCCAAATTTTTTAGTAACGATGAGCAAGAGCGAGAGCTGAAGAAACTCTCCACTCGCACTGAAGAGTTGCTCTCACGCCTAGACGGACTCTCCAAGGTCTTGCATACAGACTTGCGTAGTTCTAGCCTCAGTCCGCTGGCAAGCGATCCGGCTATTGTGCCTCCGCTTGAAAACACCACTATGCACGGCCTAGAAGGTGAAAGAAATCAGGGACCTGCTTCTTTTTTCACCCGAAAAACGGCGATCATCACCGAGCAGCATCACCCTAGCCCACCCCCTCAAGCTCAGAGCTCTTCTTGGGGCCAAGTGCCTCCAGCTCCTCCACACAATACTTCCAGAGGCTATCAAGGCGCCCCAAACTTCCCAGAAGCGCCTCTCTATACGCCAAATCAAAGCTACGTTCAACAAGATCTGCAACCCGATTTTCCCAGTTTCTTCAATGCTGGCGAAGAAAGACAACAAAAAGCGCTGCTAGCTTCCTCTGTCAGAGCTACCCCCCACAAAGCGCTTCGCAAAGGCTGGGATCAAGATATCAAAGATCGCCTTGGTCGCTTCCAGAAAGTGAAGGTCGAAAACGATGATCCGCTTCGTCTGATGGCCACCGCCGCTCCTTTCTTTGCTTTAGCTATTCCTTTTGTTTGCTTTCCTTTCATCAAAGAATTCATTTTGAATCCTTCCGATCATACGGCTGCCCTCGGTACAGCTATTTCATCGATTGCGCTTTTCTTTGCTCTGGCTGCTTGGCTCGGGTTAAATAAACTGGTTGAATTGAATCAGAGAATGATTGAGAAAAACGAGCAGGGTTAGGTTTTATTTCTGTAGGTCAGTGAGGTTCTTATATATGAGGGGGTCTTCGCCCCCTCAAACTCCCCTTGATTTCTGAAATTCAGTGAAGTTCTTAGATTCAGAGAGCTTTGCCCCCTAAACTTCCTCAGCTTTATCGCGCATCTTCATCTGAACTTTAATAGCGTCGATGATGTCATTAGCCGTAATCAAGTCCATCTCCAAAAGCATCTGCCCTAGGGGCTTACGATCATCTTCCGGCAAACTCTTCTGCAAAATAAGTGCATTATCGAGCTGCTGGCGAGTCAGCTTCCCTAAAGCCAGTAAAATTTGCCCAATTAAAGATGAAGTTTCTTGAGTGCTGCTTTGATTGTTCATAAATTTTAAAAGAAGCCGTCAGTGGCACATGCCAGCCAGTCCTTATGGCTGCTGAGTTCCCCCCCTGACCAGGTTCGGAAGACTTTCATCGCTCCCGACGGCAATGAAGATGATAGCAACAAAAAAGACTTCACTCTGCATTGAAATATGCCCATTTTCACCCAAAAAGAGCCAAGGCTATTCCCCAGAGGTCTTGCCCTTTCCCTTTAGCTGCTCAAGGTCCCCCTCCAGACGCTTCAGCTTTTCAAGAATGAAATCCGGAATCTCATGATGAGAAAGAGGATCCACCGGACTGACCTTGCTCACCACCCGCGCCGGTACCCCAAGCACAGTGCAGCCAGCCGGCACATCGGCAAAGACCACTGACCCAGCCCCAACCCGTGCCCGCTCCCCCACCGAGATATTGCCCAGTACCTGAGCGTGTGCCCCAATCAAAGCCCCTGACTTGATCGTGGGATGGCGTTTGCCAGGCTTGCGGCTAGTACCACCCAAAGTGACTCCCTGATAAATGATCACTTCACTTTCGATCTCGGCTGTCTCCCCGATCACAACCCCTAGCCCATGATCGATGAAAACCCGATCGGCTATACGCGCCCCAGGGTGAATTTCTATACCGGTCAGGTGTCTAGTGAGCTGACTGACACAGCGAGCCCAGAAATATTGCTTGGCTTCATAGAGCCAATGAGCCACTCTGTGCAAAAGCAGCGCATGAAAACCGGGATAACAGAAGAAGATCTCCCAGACGGATTTGGCCGAAGGGTCATTGGCCATGATGAAAGCCAGCTCTTGACGGAGGTCTATCATACGGGACTGAGAGCTCTTGCCTCTTCTAGCTCTTGGGCGTACAGGATTGAGCTCAGATATCTTTCGCCATTTGACGGAATAATCGCCACAATGAGCGAGTCACTGTATTCTGGATTTTCTAGAAGCTCATATGCGGCGCTGAGCACTGCCCCAGAAGAAATACCAACCAGTAGACCTTCTGCACGAGAAATATATCTGGCTATCTCCACTGCTCTTGCAGCGGAAACCCCAATTATTTGGTCTATCAATCCAACATCGAGTACACCGGGTACAAAGCCAGCCCCAATGCCTTGGATTTTATGCGGACCTGGATTGCCACCAGCCAGCACCGGTGATTCGGCCGGTTCTACAGCAATGGCCTGAAAACTAGGACGACGTGCCTTGATCACGCTACTGATGCCGGTGATCGTGCCACCTGTTCCCACTCCAGAGACCAGCACATCTACTAACCCGTCTGTATCAGCCCAAATCTCTTCAGCCGTGTTTGCGGCATGGGTAGCGGGATTGGCAGCGTTTTCAAATTGTTGGGGCATGAAGGCATTTTCGGTTTTGGCGAGGAGCTCTTGTGCTTTTGCTATTGCTCCTTTCATTCCAAGGCTGGCTGGAGTAAGCACTAGCTGGGCTCCATAGGCTTTCAGCAAGACACGGCGTTCCATGCTCATGCTTTCGGGCATAGTGAGGGTAAGATCGTATCCTTTGGCGGCGCAGACCATGGCTAGGGCTATTCCGGTATTGCCCGAGGTCGGTTCGATTATTTTAGTTTTGTGTGGGGAAATCAGACCGGCTTTTTCCGCTGCGCTGATCATACTGAGGCCGATGCGGTCTTTAACTGAGCCACCGGGGTTTTGGAATTCTATTTTGGCGAAGAGTTTTTTGTTGGTGAGGTCTTTGGTCGGTGAGGAATTTATTTTTACTAGGGGTGTATTGCCTATCAGTTCTGTGACGTTATTGAAGTAGCGCATTGGTGTTTTTCGTGCTTGCTGCTATTTTAGCTTCAACAGACAAGTAAAAAGACTACAAATAGCCTAAATCAGAATCAATCCCCACCCCAGCAACCCGGATTTTTTTCACCAACAAACTCTCAAAATAATGTAACAGCCGATCGACAACGATAGCCATCAAAGCAGCCGGTATCCCCCCAGCCAAAATGAAAGACAAATCATTTAAACGCAAACCAGAAATAATGAGCTGTCCATACCCACCAGCCCCAATTAGAGCACCCAAAGTAGCAGTACCAATATTGATCACAGCTGCCACCCGAATCCCAGAAAGAATAGACGGCGAAGCCAAAGGCAACTCAATCCGCCACAAACTGACACTACGGGGCAAACCCAAAGCCACAATCAGCTCCGAATAATCCCGCGGCAAACCCTGCAAACCAAGCACCACACCACGCAAAATAGGCAAAAGACTATAAACGAAAAGCGCCATCACTGCAGGCAAAAAGCCAATCCCAAAAAATGGAATGAGCAAAGCCAATAAAGCCAAAGACGGAATAGTCTGCACCAAACTAGCAGCCGAAAGCACAAACTGGCCAAAAGAACGATAAATCACACACAAAAGCCCAAGCGGAATGGCAAACAAAATAGCGAGCAAAAGAGAAATCGCACAAAGCCCCAAATGCTCTCCAGTTGCCACCCAAATCGCTCTTGCAAGATCTGCCTGCCTCAAAGGTTCAAGCTCTTGGCCAGCATAACCGAGACCGCTCAAGAAACTGCTTGCCACCGATTTCTCCGATTCTTGTTTCAAGGAAACTCGGGCCACCAAAGCACGCATGCTCTCTTGGTCAAGCAAACCCACCAGTGTCTGCCAAAAGCTTTGATTGGAGTCTGCGAGTCTATAAAGTAAAACTGCCTTGTATTCGGGAAAATAACTGCGATCATCTTCTAGCACCAACAGATCCCCAGACTGAATCTCTGGATCGGTGAGATAAAGATCGGCTAGGTTAATCTTCCCAGCAGCAAGCGCCCTATAAGCTAGGTTGTGATTTAGGGCTAAAACTCCCGTTTGGGGAAGACCATAGAGCGTCTTAAGACCGGCCCAGCCATCTTGTCTATTATAAAATTCATCACTGAAGCCGAAACGCAACTCGGGACGGAAAGCCAAATCGGATATTTTTGTAATACCAAGCCGCTGCGCCTCTGAACGTCTCATGCCAAAAGCATAAGAATTATCGAAACCGAGCGGTGCACTGACTCCTAGCCCCTGCTCAGCCAAAATCGCTCTCAGGCTTTCTAACTGACAATCATCAGACCTCAAGATCTCTTCGCAAAGCGTGCCGGTAAACTCAGGATATAGATCTATGTCGCCACGCTTAAGGGCTTGCCAGAGGATTTGGGTGCCTCCAAGCGCCCGACGATGTTCGGCTTTACGGCCATCTAGGCGGGCTTTTTGCACTAATATTTCGCCGACGATGATCGAGTTGGTGTCTTCCTTGGAGCCAATGACCAATGATTTGGCCGAAACTGAACTACAGACAAGCGCGCAAAACAAGAGAAATAGTCCAAAAAATCTCATCAAGTCTCTCCTCCAAGCTGATCGGACGAAAGTAATTTTCCCTCACGCATAGTCAGTACTCGACTGGCCAGTGCCTTTGCTATCTCAGGGTCATGTGTAACGATGAGTGCTGTTTTGCTATGCGCCTGAAAGATCGCTTTGAGATCTTCTTTGAGCGCCAGCTTGGTCTCTTGGTCTAGCGCGCTAAGAGGTTCGTCAAGCAATAGTAGTTTTGGCTTCAAAAAAAGCGCCCTAAGGAGAGCGACGCGCTGACCCTGACCGCCAGAAAGCTCAGAGGGATAGCGCTTCAACAATCCTGAGTCAAGTTTAGCTAAAGACAATAGTTCAATTAGACGCTGGGGGATGAGAGCTTTGGGGAAAGAGGCCGTCTCAGCCAGCAAAGTGATGTTTTCTTCGACGTTCAGATGGGGAAAGAGGACGCCCCCTTGCGGCAAATAGCCGGTTGATAGGCGTATAGCAGCTAGATTTTGCTCTTCGAGCGCCATGCCATTCACTTCCAAAGAACCGGAATCGCATTTGATCAAACCCAAAATAGCCTTGAGCAGTGAAGTCTTACCCGAGCCACTTTCGCCCATCAGAGCAACTATCTCGCCCTTGGGGATTTCAAGGGAAATATCTTTGAGCAAACTTAGCTCGCCCAGACGCTTATTTAGATTGGTCAGTTTGAGCACTAAGAATTAGGTGAAGAAGCGTCTCTGAAAATCTCTTTTACTCCGGCCAAAGCTCCAAGCACACCGGTAGCCTCCAAGGGCATGAAGATTTTTGTCGCTTGACCGCTAGCCATCTTCTCGAGAGTTTCCATATATTTGATCGCGATCAGTTTATCGTCGGGAGCAGCGTCACGGATCGCCCCATAGACAGTTTTGATTGCTAAGGCTTCAGCTTGGGCGCCTATTTCTACTTGATAACGATCGGCGTCGGCTTTCAGTTTGACAGACTCGGCTGAGCCTTCGGCTTGGAGGATTTGCGATTGGCGGGCTCCTTCTGATTCCAAGATTTTTGCCCGCTTTTCTCTTTCGGCTTTCATCTGACCATGCATGGCTTGGACTACTTCGGCCGGTGGGTCAATTCGTTTGATCTCTACTCGCACCACTCGCACGCCCCATTTATCGGTTGCGTCATCTAGCACCTGTCTGAGCTTGGTATTGATCACTTCACGTGAAGTTAGAGCAGCGTCCAGTTCCATTTCCCCGATTACATTGCGCAGGTTGGTCTGGGCGAGCTTGGTGACAGCATAGTAAAAATCAGCCACATTGTAGATCAACCTGACTGGGTCAGTCGGTTCGTAGTAGACGATAGCATCGACGGTGACGACCACATTGTCTTTGGTAATCACTTCTTGAGGAGGTATATCGACCACCTGTTCGCGCATATCTACTTTCACTAGCCTGTCTGTGAAGGGGACTATAAAAGCCAGTCCCGATTCGCGGGTTTCTTGGTAGCGCCCCAGTCTTTCTAGGACTCCTTTTTCATAGGGCCGGATCACTTTTAGGCAAACCGACAGAGCAATGATAACGGCTACAACTAAGACAATGGCTAATACTGTTTCCATAGTTATTAAAAAAATTTACTAAGAAAATACTAACCCGTACAGTTAGTATCTAGTGAATTTAGCTCTTTGGCTTGACTCTTAGACTTGTCCCCTCAATGCCCGTCACGACAATTTCCCTATCACGTTCTATAGTTTCTTCTGTTTGATCGGCTGTCGCTCGCCATTGCTCTTTGTTGACGAGAATACGGCCTTTGTTGCGTTTATTATCTATTGTCTCGATCACAAAGCCATCTAGTCCTATCAGTCTTTCGGCGCCAAAAGCGATTGCTTTTTGTTTTTGCATTTTACTGATCAGTAACTTCAAGATGGTCAGACCGAAAACCGAACTAAGAGAAAAGCTGAGCATCTGAAAGACCAGATCGATCTTTAGAAGAGATAGGCCAAGTGCTACAGCTGCTCCTAAGCTAAAGCACAGCAAAACAAAGCTACCTGTCAAAAGTTCTGTTATCAAAAAAAGAGCCGCTAAGACAGCCCAGAAGATTTGTTGATCTTGCAAGTTTTTTTAAGTTTGAAGACCTTCAAGTATAGCGAGAACAGTTTCGCTTCTAGACTCCTGTTCTGAAAAGTTGAAGAGACAAAATCAAAGCGAAATATTGCTGTAGTCTTCACTGATAGCGATCAGATCTTCTTCCGGCTGGTCTGATACTACCCGAAAGACTAGTTTAATTTTTCCCATATAGATTTTGTCCATGTCTTTTAGATAATAGTTTTTGAGCGGAGTAAGTTTTTCGCCATTCAGAAGAGTGCCGTTTGTGCTGCCTAGATCGGAGATAACGTATTTGTCTTCTTTGGCAAGGAGGCGAGCATGCCTTGAAGAGACGCTGGCTTCGGCTATGCAGACGTGACATTCATCACTTCGCCCAATCAAGACTGAGAGCTCGTTTTCGCTTTGCAGAATTATTTCTTCGCCATTTTCTTGAATGAATTTGATCATGTGAGTAAGCTCTTTTGCTGCCTTTATAGTTACGTTTTTCCTCTAGCGTTTCAAGGAGCTTTAGGGTTAGCCCGATTCTTCGGATAATTTAGCTTTTTTGGTGTATTTTGCGAGTAGAAGAGCTAAAATGTATTTTGAGTTTTTATATCAAGTTTGCATGCTGAGAGATTTTGTCGTCACTCATTCGTCCCAAAACAAATTTTCAAGCACTAAACCAGTTAGTTTAGGAAAAGGCTCTCCTGCTTCAATAGAACTTTCAGGGAGAATCAAAGCCTCTTTACCACCGGAACTGTTCTTAAATTTTGATATTGCCTACCGAAATATTTTGCAGCGTTTCAGGCGCTTTGACCAAAACAACAATATATCAACTTTAAAAAGTTCACTACCAATAGAAAACCCTGTAAATTACTCTTTCAATAATCCCGATCAACCAGCCAACAGTCGAACTTTAGGGACTTATTCTCCAATAAAAAATTTTATTACGATCTTTCTAACACCATTGATCGATGAATTTGTGAAGACAAGCCCAAAGCAAGCTAATGAAAACATCATCAGACAATACACTGAGATTCTAGCTCACGAATTAGTCCATGCTAGCTCTTTCATTGAACGAAAAACTTCTAATTCTGATCAGCTCGACTTAGTTAGAGCAGGGTTGGCAAGCGATTTGAGCTATATTTTTTGGATTGACTTTCAAGAGATAGGAAAAATAAAGCATTTAACCCTTCTTGCTCAATTTGACTCAGTCAATTCTTTTTTCGAAAGAGAGACAAGTAAAAAAAGTGACCAAATCAATTTTTCCGATTTGCTTGCTGTACTCAACAAATACACCAAAAAGATCAACGTTGAAGATCTGTTGATGGTAGCTAATCTCGAGAATTTTAATGAATGTTTTTCTTGGAAGCAATTGATGAAGATAGCAAATCACTACGATCAGCTACCGATCAAGTGGACCCCGACAAAAGACTGGCTCACTAAACAAGGTTTGCGGAATAGTGACTCAATCTATAAAATTTTAATCAATTCTAATCTTCGCCCACTAGGAAACAAGGCCCTACCAGACAATGAACTGGTACAAAGTCTTCACAAGTTCACTTGCAACTATATTTCAGAAGCATTGAGAAACGACTATCAAGAGAACGGCAAGGGATTTTTTGGAGATCTTCTCAAAACAATACAAAAAATCAACACACACTTCAATCTAAATGCTCTAGAAAATCATTGCAAGCGTAAATACTCAGAATTATCAGAAGACGAATTGCATGATTTCATTCAAAAATTTTCTACAAACAATGAAAGTCTGCTAAATAACAATAATTCTAAAGAGCAAAGGCTATCCAAACAAGAACTGCTAGAACACATTGAAAGAAATTTTTTCGGTAAAGTGGAGCTAACACTCACTTCAGAGCATATCGAAGAGCTGGTTCCAGATACTTTCAAGGCAATTTTCAATAAACAAAAGCGAGTCACTTATATCCCTTACACCGGAATAGAAGTTCTAACCGAATCACTTCTCTATAATTATTTACTTCAGGCAAATTCACCATGGGACAAGCCTGCCTATGTCTTAAATGAAAATTTAAAAGTGAAGGTTTCCTACTCTAAGCTATCTTTGATGAAGACCAGCGCGCTCAATGAAGCTTTGACCGAGGTGCTCACTCACCGGAAACTGCAAGCAAAATCATTGAGCTTTTCTTGGGATAAAACACTCTTAAAGATTTTTGAGGGACTAAGCCAGTCTAGCAAGCACCGAAGTGCTCGGGAACTTTATCGAGCTAAGCACGGCTATCCTCAGTACACAGGCCCTATCTTAGATATAGTAGAAGCTTTAGAAGACTTACCTGGACAAAGTGCTAAAGTTTTATCGCAAGAATTTTATAAAGCAATTGCGCTGACGCTAAGCGAAGGAAATCTAATATATTTACGTCGATTTTTTCAAGAAAATTTTCGAGTGAGAGTGACCCCCAAGCAATTTTTTGATTTAGAATTCGCTGAAGTTTTGCAAGCGATCAAGTCCCAGACTGCCAAGACTCAATGTAACTCTCCATATCAGCGCTCAACCTATCGTAACCGACTCCCATCGCCATGAGTTTCAGAGCCGCAAGCTCATAATCGAGATGCTTCGGCAAAGTCTGAATCCCAACAGCCAAAGATCCATACTGTTTCACCAAATATTCGGCTGCAAGAGCCTGATTGGCGAAACTGAGATCCATCACAGCTGGTGGGTGACCTTCGGCCGCCGCTAGATTGATTAGACGACCTTCACCGAGCACTATCACTGATTTTCCGTTTTTATGTTTGTAGCATTGAGTAAAAGGCCTCAGCTCTTCACAACCAAGGGACTGCTCAGCCAAGGCGACCAAGTCAATCTCAATATCAAAGTGACCAGCATTGCAGACCATACAGCCGTCTTTGAGTAGAGTAAAATGCTCAGCAGCCAAAACGTGCTTGTTGCCGGTAAGCGTGATCACAATGTCGCTGTGCGGGCAAGCTTCAGCAATGGGCATGACCATAAAGCCTTCCATGGCAGCTTCAAGAGCCTTGATCGGATCGATCTCACAAATAATTACTTTTGCGCCCAGTCCTCGGGCGCGACTAGCAACACCTCGACCACACCAACCAAAGCCGATAATCGTGATCGTCTTGCCCGCTAACAAAATATTGGTGGCACGCATAATCCCGTCGAGAGTGGACTGACCAGTGCCGTAGCGGTTGTCAAAAAGATATTTTGTTTGCGAATCGTTCACCGCAATGGCCGGAAAAGGAAGCAGGCCGTCTTTGCTCATTGCTCTCAGCCTTTGCACGCCAGTGCTGGTCTCTTCAGTGCTACCGATAAGGTGCTTGATTTGTTGCTTTCTTTCTTGAATGAGCGTCGCTATCACATCGCCACCATCATCGATGATTAGCTCTGGAAGAGTATCAAGGGCAGTGTTGAGGTGTTTGATATAAGTCTCAATGCTTTCACCTTTACGGGCAAAGACCGGAATACCGGCTTCCTTGACCAGATAAGCGGCTACATCGTCTTGTGTAGAAAGAGGATTGCTGGCAATCAAGACTGACTGGCAGCCAGCAGCTTGCAAGGTAAGAGCAAGATTGGCTGTTTCGGCGGTGACGTGGCAGCAGGCCAACAGTCTCTTTCCAGCTAAAGGCTTTTCGCGAGCAAAACGTTCTTTGATGCTCTTCAGTACTGGCATTTCCAAACCTGCCCATGAAATTCTCTTTGCGCCGAGGCTAGCAAGGCTTAAATCTGACACATCGTGGACTAAGGCTTGAGACTGAGACATAGTGATAAGCGTATTAGTGACTGGTTTGGGTAATGAAATCTAAGGGTTAAGTATTTGGTTGAGCGTGTCTTTTTTTCTTGCGCTCGCACCGTCTTTTCTTGAGTCTGCGTTGGACCGATTCGGAGACGAAAAAAGCCCTGAGTTTCACTTCTTGCAAGATTTTGTGCTTGGTTACTTGGCGGCGAAAGCGTTTCAGCAAGCTATCGATGGGCTCTTGTTCTTCTCTGTTTACTTCGATCAAAACTAACTCCAATTTTTAGACGTTATTCTTATCATACTATAAATGCCCGAATAAGCCCAGTAGAGCTCAGTCATTCCGGCTAACATTGCCCAAAATCGACTTCGCCATCTCTTTAGTGGCGCCCCAGTTTGCTTGTGAGATAGCTTGCAGCAAATTCACCTCTTTTGGACAAACGGCGGCACAGTTTTGAGCGTTACCACAAACATTGAGGCCATTATCGATCAAGGCATTCACTCGCTCTGAGCTCAGGCTTTTTCCGGTTGGGTGCAGATTGAAGAGCATTGCTTGCGCTATTGCTTGTGGCCCGATGAAGCCCTCATCAGAAGACCATTGGGGGCAGCTTTCCAAACAACAGCCACAGGTCATACAACGCGAATAGTTATAGGCTTCTTCTTGGGCAGTAGGGCTGATCCGTGGCCCAGCGCCCATGGCGGCGTAGGTGTCGACGGGCATCCAAGCTTTAATCCACTTCAGCGACTCAAACATCCGCTTGCGGTCTACTTGCAGGTCGCGAACGAGAGGGAATTTGCTCATCGGTTCTAGCGTGATAGGCTGTTCTAGCTGGTCTACTAGCGCTGTGCAGGCTTGGCGCACTTTACCGTTGATGATCATGCTGCAAGAGCCACAGACCTCTTCGAGACAATTGGCGTCATAGCTGGCTGGGGTGGACTGTTGACCATCGATTGTTTTGGGACTTTCGTGCTGCATCATCAGCAGAGTGATCACATTCAAGCTAGCTTTCCAAGGCACCTCAAAATCTTCCCAGTGGGGGGTCTGGTCGGGGCCAGCTTGTCTTTTGATCCGAAATTTGACTGTTTGTTGGGTTTCTAAGTTCATTGTTGTTTCCTCAATACTTCTATGAGCTCTGCATGAAAGCGCTTGTCTTCTTCTAATCTTTCGCGACCGAGTGTGAGCATTTCATCTAGGAGCTCTGAATGAATGCTCAATTCCTCTTTGATCTGGTCTATGGCATCTACAAGAGAGAGCTCGAGGCCTTCTTCGTCATCATCATCCTCATCGTCATCGCTGGCTTCATCTGAGACTTCTTCTTGGGCAATCAAGCGGAGATCTTCTTCATCTTTCATAGGAACAAGTATACAAGTTTGCTTTTTTTTTGATTTAGGGATTTTACCAAAAAGTCAGGAGTTCTAAAAACGGCAATCAGCTACAAGGAATACTCTCGGCCAAGACCACTTTCTGCACCGCTAAAACAGTAGGCTTAGCATTCGTCTGAGTCTTTTCAAGGAAAAAGAGAACCTTGAATGAACTGACAGGATCTTTGGGATGATCTTCATTCCAACGACGACACAAATATTGCCCATGATAACGGTACTTGTCTTTTGTATCAGAATAGTTGGGGAAATAATACTCTGAAGTGTACTTACGCCAGCGGTGATTTCTGTGCATGCTGGGCAGTGCTGACATGTCTTTGGGCTCAGTCACTGTATAGCTTTGATTTATTAAATCCATTTGCCTTTGACCGGTTGTCAGATTCCCCACAAAAGAATATTGCCCGTCTTCCAGTCGCGGAATAGGAGCAAAGACTGACCAACTTTGGGCTATTTTTAGATTGTTTATTGTTTGGTGAAAAATTTGCGGAAATTTCGAAGAAATATTAGCTGGCAAAACAGAAAAGATATTTGTGCAAAAGATCAACACTGTAAGCGAAAAAGAACAAATAGTGAGAATAGGGCCATTATTAAATTTGAAGGGAGCATAATGAAGCGATTTTGTGAGAAAAGTGAAACTCTTTCTATTGTTTGAAACAAACTGATAACAGAAATCCCCAACAGTGCTGACCAGCTCGCATGCCAATAAAGGACCGATCCAAGCCAAAAGCGGCGAAAGCTCAACAATCTTTCTGAAAGCTTCAAAACGCACTGTCTGCTTACCGCTCTTATCGCGAAAAACCCAGCTATTGTAGTGCTCCATATCATGGCGAGCGATCTCGTCTTCTTGAGCCACTTGCAACTTGACATTGGGCAGGATCAAAAAGACCTGAACCAGATTGGCCATCTTGCGGCAAAAAAGACAATCACCATCGTAGAAGATTATTCCCTTATGCTTTTTCAAGCCGATCTCCAGTCTGTCCCAAAGCTCAGGACCAAACAGCAAAGGAATCCAAGGAACTATGCTGACCAGAGGGAAAACCCAAAGATTTATAAAAAGACCAAAGCCGACATGTAATCCGATCATAGTAGCTGCCACCGCCACCCGCACGGGCCAAAAGGGAAGTAGCAAGAGAGGAGGAATGAACATCTCCACAAAGACAGTAGACCAAGTAAGCAGCTTAGTGAGGTTAAAGAATTGCCGTAACCAAACGCCTATCGGGGTCACATAATGATCCCAACTAAGCGTGTACCAGACAGCCATTCCGCGAGGAATCCATTCTTGATTGTTGTTGGCTACTTTGAAATATCCAGCAAAAAGATAGATACAAAAGATCTGAGCGAAAAAAGCTAGATTCTCCGCCCCAAGATGCAATCTATGATTTTTTTGAGGATTATCGTTCAGCGCAGAGTCAAAAGACCAACGAGCCCCCAAAGGCAAAAGCATAGAGACCAAGAGAAGCGAACGCATCGCCACATCACCGTTGTCAGTGATTTGGTAAGCCCTATAATGCAAAGAAAGGGTAAAAAACCAAACCAAAAAAGTACTGAGACGAGTCCTCAAGCCAAACAAAAAAGCCAGCAAAACCAAAGCATGAAGAGCAAACAAAACAGCCTGAAACCAGAGCTCGCCACTTGCCATGTGCAGCGAAAAGTTCATCTGTTGGTTCGTGAGCCAAAGCGAAGCATAACGAGGAATCAATCCTTCATCAGTATAAAAAGCCTCCATGTCTATTGCTCTATCCACCAAATCAAAGAGCAAAATCAAGGCAAAAAAGACCCTCATCAGAGCTAGTGAGCGCAGATCGAGACTGAAGGCGCCTCTTAGCCATTTACCTATTCCGAGATCACTCACTTCAAGCAGGCCTGCACTATTTCTTTCTGACATTTTCTAGAGGATTTAGAGGGTGGGGATTTTCTGGTCTATATAAAAATTCTTCCCAAAACGTTTTAGTCTTGAGCTTGTCAAGCATTGGTTTCTAGGCTTTTTGGTCGTATTACGCAGTTATATCCGTCAGAGCAGTTAAAATTTTCACATGAAAGAGCATAAATATTTTGCCAGTTACAAAGGTGGCTTCGATCAGAACTTTCTTTATCTGATCGGCTGCACCGAGACAGGCGAGCTGGCCTTGATCGATCCGGCTTTACCATGGCCGGAAGTAGAGGCCGCTCTAGCTAAGGCAAAAGAGGCCGGTTTTCCCAAGCTCACCAAAATACTGCTCACTCACTCGCACCAAGACCATATAGTCAGTCTCGCGCAATGTGTTGAGCAGAGCGGGGCTAGTGTCTATGTTCATCCTCTTGAGCTTGATAGAGCCATTGAATGTAGCAAGTTGGAGCGGTCTTGTTTTGAGCTGTTAGAGGCTGGCTCTGAGTTGAGTTTAGGCAAAGAGAAGATTGAGGTCTTTCACACAGCCGGTCATCAGGCTGGTTCTTTGTGTTTTGTTTGGGGTGGAGAGCTTTTTACGGGTGACACGCTTTTCATCGGGGGGGCTGGCCGCACTGATCTAGTAGGGGGAGACGTTGAGGAGATGCTTTTATCGCTTACTTTTCTGGCTCAAGACGCAACGTTGAGCGGGGATCTATTGGTACGTGCTGGTCACGATTATGGCGAGGCGCCTTTTACGACGCTGGCCGAGCAGAGGAGGAGCAATCCTTTCTTGTTGGCTTTTTCGGTGAAAGACAGTGCATCCAAGCCTGATTTGGTTGAGATCCGGACAGAGGCAAGGCGTTTACGGGCTTTGCGGGATACTCTGTAGGTTTTTTGAAAATTTTGCGGCAGGGTGGGCTGCTTGTGTGTATAATTCTATTTCTTGCGGCCCTATCGTCTAGTGGTTAGGACACACCCCTTTCACGGGTGCGGCACGAGTTCGAATCTCGTTAGGGCTAAGTTCTTTTCTAGTTGAATATAATTTCGGGTGAACTTGTTTGTTTGGGTGGTCTTTTTACATTGATTGTTTGAAAGAATAATCATTAGAAACCTCGGAAATCAAAAGCTAATAACAATGTCACCATAAGGAATAATATTGCATGGATATGTTTCTCAAGACGATTCTCAAGAAAAGAAAAAAAGAACTAAAGTCTTTATAGATGAAATAAATAACTATTTTTCTAGTTTGCCGAATACAGCAGACAATGAAAGGCAAAGACAAGAGACTCTCGATTATGCAACTCAGGCCATTGAATTTGAGAGTACTAAGCTCAGGGGAGCAGAGACTTTAGCGAAATCTTTTGCTGAGGATCAGACAAGTAGCAAAAGCAGATCAAAAATAAATTCCCGTGCAACTGCTAATCAGAGCGAGACACCTATCCGATTTGAGGAAAGTTTTCTAGCAGAGAAAAGCAGACAGCCAATAACTAAAGTGATTATGCCGTCACTCAATAGTCAGAAGGCGAGCTATCAAAGCAATAATCCAGAGCCAAATAATTTTCAGTTTAACCAGCGATTAGAAAGAACTAGTCTCGATCAGCTTAAAAGCAGAAGTAGAAAGACTGATCCTGAGCTTCCACAGCAAGCAAGGCAAATTCTGGAGGGTGGCCTCTATCAGCCGACTAAACCGCCAGTGAACCCGATGTCACGAAGCTATATAGTGGCGAAGATGAGGGGCGAAAATACTGAGCAGCAAATTCTACCAGTTCAGGAGATGAGTATCCCGCCAAAGAACTATATTTCTAATGATCCGATCAATTGGTCACCGGAAACTCTAAGGCGATTAGAGCTTGAGCGAATAGAAAATGAAAAGAGGGCCAGGGAAAATGCGGCGAATATGACTAGGGAGAAGGCAATGAGTGATTTATTGTTTTCAATCGAGCAAGTGACTCAGAGAGGAGATCTTTCACCTCTACAAGAACACTATTATTTTAGGGCAATAGAACAAAAAGCGAGAGAAGTAGGTTTTGACTGGGAGGCAACGATTCAAATATTGGAAAGAGCATTAGAACTTTCAGAAGGAGCAAAGCTTACTCATAAAATATTGATCGAAAAAGAGCAAGTCAATAAATTCTATGCCTCATTTAGTGATAAAGCAAGAGAAATTCTCAAAGAAAATGTGAGGTTAAAGCCGCTTGCTAGAGAAGCTATTCAAAGTTTAAGAAATCCCTAGAATACACCGACGACTTTTGATGAAAATATTTTGTTAGAGATAAGGGTAGATGAAAAAAATCAGAGGAACTGTGTAGACGATGTAACTCCCGGAGGGCAAATAGGAAGACAATCATTCGTTTTAGTGGGGAATTTGCAGGTTGAGGAGGACATATGGATCTTTAATGGACAGGTTTGACTTTATAAAGATAGGTTTGATTTCAATAAAGCGAATTGAGACCCTCTCGCAGAAAAATAGTTAGATTTATGAATAAAGTAGACCAGATTGCAAAGTCTAAAGACTACAATTCCTGCACAATAGGAGAAAAGAAGATTTCTATGAGTAGATTACTATACAAATTATTTAAAAAATTGTTTAGAGCTATAAAAATGCTTTCTTGTCGACCAAAGATATAGCATAAATAGTGAAGTGAAGAGAAAGTGAGCGATTCGAGTTAATAAGGTCAAATATGTTAATATTATTTCATCTGTATCGACCCATACATGACATAAATTAAGATGAAAAGTAAGGTATTCAATGAAAACTTCCAAAGAGCTGAAAACAAAAAAAGTATTAGCAATCCATGCAAAAAGCAAACTTAGTAAACCAATGTAGAAAAATAATTTTCTATGAATGAAAAAACAAAAAGAAAGACATAAAGGTATTATGCCACCAAAAATTACACCCAATGATGCAGCTAATTCAGTTAGCCGACCTATTGATTGCGTAAAAGAGAGTACATAATAATAGTTCTCTATTTTAAGAGCGATAATCAGCTCAAGCAGGCGTAGAAAAACATAATACAAAGTTAGCGAATCGATCCACCCAAGTCTTTCATTAGAACATTTTTTAAAAGCTTGCCAAGTTTTTTCCAAAGATTTAAACATAAAGTAGATCCTAACAAATCCAGATAACGCATGCCATCTTTTAGAAATTTGATTTTCCCCTTAGAACATGATAACCTGTAACTCTTATAACGATTTGGGGATTATGCTGCTTTGCTTAAAATACTCGCTACCAATAGTACTCTTCTAAACAATAGACTTTTTTCAAGCCAAGCGATCCGGGCCAAAGTTTTTGAGCCAAGCTTTAAGAAAAATTTCAAATATCCACCCGGCTACGAAATTCCCAATGTCCTCGACTTCAAAATGCACGAAGAAGGAGTTTACGCCTTTTGTGCAGAAGATAAAAGTCAGCCTCTAGTTCAAGTTCTAGGATCCGATCATGGTCATTATTATTTGCGTGGTTTTCTTAGTACAGAAGGAATGGGCGACTCGCAAAAAGCTGTTTATGCGCAGCAGCGCTATTTTGCCGCTCATCGTTATCTCAGGGTCGAGACCGAGCGAGCTTTAGACCAAGCCGGACAGCCCTTGTTTCGCGGATCGTTGCCGGTGCTAGATATCATCGATGTTGTCGAAGCTATTCCGGCCAATAGTCGGCAAAAGTTCGAGTTCGAGGAAAAGCTCACGCTCAATCGAGAAAAATAAAATCAGGCAAGTCGCTCAGCAAAGCTCAGCCCAATGCTCACTTCAAGCAGCAATCAATCAAAATCCTAAGAAAATAATTTTCGTAAATGAACCACAATCTTCCTATGTAAATTATCTTTTTTACTCATTAGTAGTCAATAATCCTAAATAAGTCCCTGTAGTTTTGGAGAACAAACCTCAACTTAGCCCTGATACTTGTCTTCTTTTTCATCGCTGGGATAGTGAGAGAATTAAAGATCAAGAGATTTTGAATAATCTCAATGGCTATTAGCTTTCTACAAATGCAGACAAAGAGCTCGAAACTAGTGCAATAATGAAAGTAAGGTGTTATTAATTTACAAATTAAAAAATAGAATTCTGAGAATCTAAAATTTTCATTAAGAAACCAAGCAAAAAAACAGCGCTTATGTTATTTTTCTCAAATGAGCTACAAAAGTATTGAAAAACACAACACAGAGATTATTCAGCCTTATATTGTTGGATCTGGGAAATCAGCAAAAGCAATCCGAATATCCCTAAAAATACTTGACTCGATAGAGCCAGGCATTAATATTAATGAACCAATTCAAATTTCACGAAATCAAAAACTTCCAGAAGTAAATTCACAAAATCAGAAAAATTGCTTATTCATTGCCAATCCACCTGCACTTCACACTAATTTAATAATAGAAGCAATTCAATCTAGATGGGAGGAGATTGTTACTGAAAAACCTGGCGCAATAAGCACTGAACAAATAGAAATTTTAGATAAACTTGGATCTTCCAAACTAGAATCTATTGCTGTTCTTCATTGTTATAGACAAACTTGGGGCTTCTTAAAGCTCAAAAATCTAATCAAAGATAACTTTCTTGGTGAATTGATCAGTATTGAAGGACGTTATTGGCAATCTTCCGTAGCTAAGAGAAACAAAGAGAAAGTGTTTTATGAAACTTGGAAAGATAATTCTGAGCTGGCTGGGAAATATGACACACTCACTGATCTTTCATGCCACTGGCTAGATTTTGCTAGTGCTTTAGCGGGATACAGTACTCCAATTATAGAATTTAGAAATCTAGACTACAGACTTGCTGAGAGTGCACATCGAGATACACATGTTTTAATTGCTGGGAAATTTAAGGAAAATAAATGCTCATTTATTAGTTCAATATCTAAAATAATTCATGGAGCTCGCAATGATTTTGAAATTTCGGTGATAGGAACTAAAGCATGTGCTCATTGGGCTTTTCAGTCCCCAGATCAAATTGAGCTCGGTGAAGGAAGTAGCAAAAGAATAATAATGTGCGAAGGAGAAAAAATTGGATCAGAATTTGATTCTTTCCATCGTATGGGCTGGATTGAAGGATATATTGAAACTCTAAGACAATATTTCCTCTATAAAAACAATCACAATTACCCTAATTTAGGAGAGCATTTAAAAATTATGAATTCATTGCTTTTACCTAGTTCAAATAATTAATTCTTTCGAAATCATTATGCAAATTACTCGTTATAGTTAAAGAATGCTTTCAATAAATAAAGTAAATGACCGGGGAAAATTAGAATTCTTTGCGGTAAAGACCGCACAACCAAATCAATTATTTAAATTCAAGATCGAGTAAGAAATTTTTGTTGAGGGAAACAATTTTTCAATACCACCAAAAGAAAAAACTAAAGCATGGACAATGATTGAAGTATTCAACAATGGAATAAAAGCAAGAAAGTTTTTCATAATGCCTGAATACGATCTCAAGTATCCATTCAACCGTCCAGCGAATATCATGGCATTCGTTAAGGATTACGAAAATTCAAATAAATTAATTTATTGTCGAAGTGATGTAGATTTGAAATATGAAGATTCCATAAATCTAAATATCTTCGATCTTTTTGAGATTGAAAAAGTAAAGCCTGAAGATTGAGAATGCTTGTCAACTTCTTTCGGGGCTATGCGTATCGGCCTAGCTAGGCACTCTTGCTACGCAGACTCACTCAGGCTAAAGCGATCCCCCAACTCTCCCTTGAGATGAGTTGTTATTCAATGTTTCCTCAAAGGCCGGAATGATTTTGTCTCGACCAAGCAAACCCTTCAATTAACAATAATCTTTCATTTGGCGATTTTTTTAAAGCTTGCCAAAAGTTTTCCTGAGCTATTCGATATTTACAAAATACCTACAATACTCGAATGACTTTCAATGAAAATGATTTATTAGCGATAAGGATTGATGAGATGGTGAGGGGAAAATGCTATAGTTAATTGAACAAGTTGAAAATTCAAAGAAAAATCAAGAATGAAAAAAGTTATTTTATTTTTTATTCTCTATCATTTATATTCAGGGTCTGTATGGGCAAACCAGCAAAGCTTTCTTGCAAAAGAAAACAGTAAGATTTTAAAAAGTGAGGGCGATTGTGCAACTCCCTATGCACCTGAATCTACATTTAAAATTGCTTTGAGCTTAATAGGATTTGATTCTGGCATTCTAAAAAGAGAGAGTAAACCTTCGTGGTCTTTGCCCAAGGGCACAGATCCCTATATTAACGTTTGTAAAGGTGATCACGACCCTCGTACCTGGATGAGAGATAGTTGCTTATGGTATTCACAAGCTTTAACTACAAAACTTGGTATGCAAAAATTTCAAGATTACGTCACAAAATTCTCCTATGGAAATACGGATCTCTCTGGTGGCTTAACCAGTAGCTGGATTTCCAGTTCCTTAAAAACATCACCTGAAGAACAAGTGGATTTTCTGCAAAAGGTTGTAGATCGCAAACTTCCTATAAGTAGCATTAGTTACAATGAAACAAAGAAAATCAGTTTCATTCAAGAAATGGCTGGTGGTTGGAAGCTCTATGGGAAAACTGGCAACGGAAAACAGTTTGACAAAGACGGCAATAAAACAGATCTACAGCATGGTTGGTTTGTTGGATATATTGAGAAAGGGAATAGAATAATTGTATTTGCGAGTCACATAGTGGACAACGAAAAACAAAACACCTTTGCCTCATTTAGAGCCAAAAATGACGCACTAATAAAACTCTGGTATCTGATTGATGAGCTGGAGAAATGAATAATTCAAAACAGATAAAGCACTTCATCTTCACATGAGCCCTAGCTAGTGGAAAACCTTTGTGATTGTGGAGCTCAAAAAATTAGGCTATACGATCGACCTTGAGTCTATAACGGATGTAATTGCACTAGAGCTAGCTAATAGATTCCAAAGAGTTCCAAGAGTAGATGGGGAAAAAATACTTGACTGTACTGTTTGGTTAGAATCTAAATTTTGAGCGCTCCCCTCCAGAATTAAAAATAATTAATACACATTGTGACGTCAAAGCTGTAAGATATGTTTTTACGTAATATGGGGAATGTTTAGATGCGAATCCAGATAAATTCAATAGTCTCTCAGACATTAAGACACAAAGTGCTCTTTGCTAGATCACAAGAGGTTTTTTGTCCCGAAAGTTTTTGTATTTATTTTCCTCTCAGTTAACTTAAGTAATTGAGTTTACTCGTTTTATAGTTTCGATAGAGTAAAATATCGGGTTTTATTAAATATTTAATTTGCCTTCTGTTTTTCGGTAAAAATCATAGTTTCAAATTGACCGATTAAATTTTCAACATTAGTACCCAACGAAATCGGTTTAAATCCACTTAATCGAAAAGGAAAGTATGCGACAGCGTTACTTAATATATTTATGAAAGGACTATTGAGCTCTTTAAGACAATCTGCCATATAACTAGAAACATTAGTGGTAATGTAATCAGAATGTTCTTCTCCAGAAGGATTATATTTTTTTGAAAGCATTGATAGACGTAGTAAGTTTGGCAAAGTCATCACTTCAGGATTCAATGAAAAAGCAGAATCTTCTTTGGGGAGATAGGTCTTGCCAAAAGCTTTAATAGAAGAGAAATGAGCTGAAAAATAATCTCTTATTGAGTTGGTTTGCTGACTTGCGCTACAATCAATTCCGTATAAATTGCTTATTAACTTTAAGTTTTTTAATGTGGTTTTATCAATTAGAAGTTCACTTTTAGTCTGATAATTATATTTAGAATCAAGCTTTATCAAGCTATTCACTGTATTTTTCATAAACTTAAAATTAAAACTTTAGAACTTTTATATTCTATCTTAAGCACCTCAAAATGTCAAGCCCTATTTGGGGAAGATTAGACCTAGTTGATAGGAAACAAAGCTTTCAGTCTTTCATCTGTATTACTTTGGATTTTCACTTTTAGATCTTGGAAATCCCTCATTTTCTTAGATGGAAAATCAGGCTTGACTACATAATGGTAAGGAACTAGAGCATCGTCTAAAGTGCCAATAAGATTGCCACGGAGATTGTAGGCATTGATTCTCGGAGGTATAAGATCTTGATAAACCTTTAGTCCTTCTCCACCGTCTAGATTATTTAGCCTACCGTTTGCAGGTGGACCCAGTAAAGCCCTGTCAACAACAGGAACAAATTCAACGTAACCTAGCGTATCGGTGGCTTTTTCCACTCCGTCGACTCTAATTGTGCCTCGTACTGGGATTTTTTTACCAACAAGCTCTTCAGCTTGTGAGAGTTGATATTCTGCAGTGAAAGTTACAACTTGTTTTAATTTTTTACCGCTTAAAAGTTCCTGAAGACTTTTTTCGGTTAATGGCTCCTCTTTTGGGGTGAGAAACTCGCGATTTCGCCCAAAATTACCCGTTAGCCGCTTGTAACCTCTAATTACATTGTTGACGATCTGGGCTCTAATGGGAGCCATAATAGCCTGCACTCCTACTGGATTTTTATTCAGGGTAACGGGTTGCTGCTCAATGAGTTTTGCAATGTCTTTTGCACCAGGAAGATTAGCAGAATTTTGTAAATTGGCTATTGCCGCTTTGTTTAGGTCTTTTCGATACTGGATGATTTCTTGAGTTGATGCTTTGCCTGAGGCGATCTTTCGTTCTATAGGTAGAAGTGAAGGAGCTATTTTTTGTGGAGTTGGAGGTTGTTGTTTGATTACCTTATTTGTTTCAGCCAAGGTAAGTGAAGGAATAGGAGCAAAGGGCTTTTTGGGAACGAGCTTTGTCGCTTTATTACCCAAACCAGAGGCATCACCCGCTATCTCCACAGCAGGTACATCGATGGTGACTGGGGTACCGCCTTTTGCAACATTGAGATTTTTCGGTACTTTATTGATTGAGCTTTGGCCTAGGGGATTGAGCACTTCACCAGTTCGCGAATTCCAGATCTGGCCGGGCTTTGCCTTAGGCGCCTTAATCGGATTTTTGGCAGAAGGGATAGCCATACTACCAAGTTCAAAAAGAGCTGATCCGATTGCCTTTGGATCGCCTCCGCTTTTCACGACAGTAGGGATACCAGTGAAGGTTTCAAGTACAGTCTCAGCTGCTTTGAAGGATTTGTTTTTACTTAGTTTTTCTTTGTTTTCCAGCTGCTTAGCCGTATTGCTCGCTATTGCTTCAGGAGTCAAGTTAGAGGCTAGGTCAAGTGCTGCAGAACCGGCATTTCTGATATCGTTGCCTGCCTCTGCCCATTCTTTTTTTCCTTCTTTTGCTTCCCTTTTGAAGCCATCTACCCCTCCTGTTAGTCCGCCCAGAATAGAACGAAGAGCTGCATCGTGGGCTGTGACTTTATGCACTGTTCTGACCAATGCGGCGGTGCCAGTTACTGCTCTAGCAGACGTTTCAAAAGCTCCTAGTGAAGTTAAGCTTAAATTGTCTGCGGCAACTGCTGGATTGATTAAAGATTGTTGCTCTTGCCTAGTCTGTGCCTGAAGATCAGCCTGAGCTCCCCTTGCCGAGTTGCTAGAAATATTTTTATTTTAGAGCTTTAGCAATTTGAAGGCAGTACTTGTATCTATCGGTGCGCCTTCGCCGTTGAGCCTCTGTTTTAGCTTTTTCAATTCTTTGATATTTTCTTGTTTACTAGCTTTTAGCTCTGGAAGAGAGTCTTCTAATTCGACTTGCTCACTGGCCAGATAAGAGTTTAGGAGCTGAATAACCTCTCTTCTGCTAGGCACTCTTGGAGGAGGTGAAGCTGTTTTTATATTTCTTGGTGCGTTTGTTACTCCATTCTCCGGCATACATTAACCCACTTCTTTACGAAGTTTTACCCTTGTAAACTAATATAGTCAGGGAGAGTTAAAATTTCATTTACTTTCTTTTAATTCAGCTCTAAGATCGTCGTCAAGAAAATCAAACAAATATTCATCTTCTGACTAAATAACGCTCTAGGTTTTTGTGCGCTCTAGTCGCCATTGCTTTAGTACTTTCTGGATCGCCTGAAATAGTACCGTCAATCACAGCGTCGCCTAAGGTCTTTTTGAATTGAATTCTTTCCCAGCGAGTCTTATCCCAAGACCACTCCTCTCCATCACCCTGAGCGATCACTAAGGGAAAAACATTAAGAGCAAGATAACGATAACATAGACTTGGAGAAGCGTCAAGATGAATGTGGGTACTGTCTTGATTAGAGCTCTATTGATTATTAATGCTCTGCTAAATTAAAGATACTTTCATGAGCTAAAATTGAAGTTGAGTTGAAAAATTATAGTGATAAGTTTTGTTCAATTCTTACTTAATAAAATTAATTTAGATTATGACTTGAATTACTATTGATTTTTCTTTGCTTTTAATGTAACATTTTAACTTTAAGGAAGCTAATGAATCAATTAAAAAATACTTTGGAAAAGTTTTTAACTCCCCAGTTACTCTTGACTTTAGCAGGTCTGGTAGTTGTAGTAGCTTTGTTTTTTGAATTTTCGCCCACAGTTGGACAAGCTAGGCTCTTTATCAGTGAAGAAGATTTATCCTCAAAAGGCGTTGATTGTTATCGGGTTCTGTCAGCTAGACCTTGGTCTGGCAAGTTTAACCCTTGGACTGTTATATGGTTTGTTATGCCACCTTTATTAATCTTCTCACTGAAACCAAGAGCTCACTGGTTCTTACATTTTACGACTACTCTTGGAGCCGCGTTATTTAGTTGGTTTTCGATTTCGAGGCAGATCTTTTATTACTGGATGGTTCGTAACGATGTTTTTTCATATCACAGTAATACAACATGGACAAATGAATGCATTAATATTGCCGATGGAGCTAGTATGCTTTTCTATCCTTTACTCGGTTTTCCAGTTGCCTTTTATTATGTAGGATTATGGCTGATGTTTTGGATAAATTATCATCGATTTCTTGATAATGAAGCTTTCTTTTCTTTGGATTATTTGAGTAAAGTTTTAATAGTTATTGTCAAATTTTGGCCTCTTACGATCTTAATTGTTTCAATTATTTTATTTTTTGTTTCTTTAATTTTTTATTATGAAATAAACAGTTTTTTTAACAACTGCGAACAATTTATTACTTTTATCAAAATCAAATTGAAAATTAGTTAAATTTTCACTCAGGATTATTTCTCATAGGGTATTTCTATTCTTCCCAGTATTTCAGATCTCCAGCTATCTTCTATCAAAAAATTCTCACCTTGCAAATCCGTATATTTTCTGTGTCCCATCCATGCTTGTTTAGCTTGTTCAACAAGTAAGACTAATTCTTCGTCTGTCAATTCTTCTATTTTCACTTGTGTTTTGTCATAAATATAATTTGCAATGTACCTTTCTCGACCGATGGAAAGAGAGGATGTGCCGATTTTTGAATCCCATTCTCTTAAATTAACTGGATCAGTAAATTCATCATAATACTGATAATCTATAGTCCCTAAAAAATAGAGATCTCCATTGAGGTTCAGAGCTTCGCCCTCAACTGTTGAAAACACCGTTCCCTTACCGAAAACATACTCTACATCACCGAAATATTCTCCTTTAGTCTCTCGAAAAGATATTTTTCGACTTTCTCCGTGCTTCAGTTTTAAGGCTAAGATTTTTTTAGAAAGTTCTAGTTTTAATTCTTAAAAAATTTTCAATTCAGTTTTCGCAATTACTTTGCCCAAGTATCCCGTTTCTCTTAGTGTAATTTTCTTTCCTCTTCCATTCAAGAAGTGGTTTAGAAAAACAACTTTACTCCAAGGATTGGGATTTTCTTCAAAAACAGTAATTGGTTGCTCAACAAATTGATATTCACGTACTCTGTTAGTTTCTTTTGGGTCTTGAGACTTTTGCGGTCCTTGTTCAATTCTTTTAACTGGAGCTAGCTTCCGTTTAACTGGAGGTGAGAGATCTTCTTCGGTATTGAACTTTATAGCTTCGAGTTTAAGTAATGGTATTTCCTCTCTACTATTAAGCTCCTGAGCCTCCAGTTCATACTCTTCAGACTGGCCTCTCATCTTAGCCAGCAGATTCATTCTCGAAAATTGCGAGGGCATAGCCTCCTGCTGAGGGTAGCTGCTACTCTGATAAAGACCAGAGCTTAAATTAGAGTCGACAGCCTGCTTACTAGGCTGAAATTGCCCATTCGCCTTCGGCGTCATCTTCTCACTAGGCGAAAAATAAGGCCTAAAGTTACTCTACAAATCAATCCTCTCCTGCCCCCACTTTCTGTTATTGAGCGCAGAAGCAGCCTTTTGACTGAGACTGGAGCTGCTATTCTGGTCATCCAAGAAACCAACACCAGTAATCGAATCCAGATAGCCCTCTTCAAATCTCCGCTCGCTTTTCTTGATAGGTGGTCTAGTGAGTCTATTGGCTTCTTCCGCCTCAAAGCTTTTATTCAGACTTTCGGCTCCAGTAAGGCGGGTAGGGCTTTCAAACATTTCATTCAGCCTAGCTTGCGCGTAGTCTATAGATTGCGCTTTGTCTCTATTGTTTTGCCTATTTTGGGGAAGAGAATTGAAGAATCGCTCTATTCCCCCGAGTATTCTTTTAGTTAGTTTTGGTTTGCTTTCATTGCTATTACTAAAGAGCCATTCATTGATATCATTGATATATTCGATCACATCCATTTTCAAGACTATTTGTTTGCTGGGGTCATTCATGTGGGGATTTTTCCAAAGATCACACAGATCATCCTAGCTCGCTAGCTGGTCTTTTTTAGCTAAAATCTAAAACTCTTCGCCTGAAACAAATAGCTGAATGAATAAGTGAATAAATAAAACCTAATCCGCTTTCCCCTCAGCTAAAACCAACTCAATGCTAGCCAAAAGCCCAACAAGCCCATCTTTTGTATGAGCCGAAACAAAATGCGCGTCAGGGAATGCTTGAGCAAGTCTCTCCCGCTCAAAATGATCTAAAAGATCGGCCTTGTTGAAAACTAAAAGTTCGGGGACTTCTTGTATTTTCAGATCGGCCAAAATACCCCGAATCACAGCCAAATGCTCAAAACGATTTGGGTGAGCAGCATCCACCACAATCAAAAGCAAAGCCGCATGCCCAATCTCTTCTAATGTACTACCAAAAGCTTTGACCAAAGTCGTCGGCAAATTCTGAATAAAACCGACAGTATCACTGAGCAAAAAAGAACTATTGACCGTATTCACCTGTCTGATCGTCGGGTCGAGCGTGGCAAAGAGCTTGTCTTGGACAAAGACATCTTGGCGAGCAAACTGATTGAAAAGACTGGATTTTCCAGCATTGGTATAACCCACCAAAGAAACCAGAGGCACTGAGCGCTCTTCACGACGGCGTCTTTGCAGGTGACGAGTCTCTGAGATTTTTGCCACCCGCTCTTTGAGCAGATTTATGCGGTCTTTGATACTACGGCGCTGCACTTCCAGCTTAGTCTCTCCCGGTCCTCTTGTACCGATCCCGCCGCCGAGCTTACTCAAAAACTGAAAGCCCCCCACCAACCTTGGAGACATATACTGAAGCTGCGCTAGTTCTACTTGCAGCTTTCCTTCATCACTGCGCGCCCTTTGCGCAAAGATATCGAGAATCAGCTCAGTTCTATCGATCACTTTCACTTTGCCTGAGAGAAAGCGTTCCATGTTACGGGCCTGTGCAGGGCTGAGCTCAGCATCTACCACAACAATGTCACTGGCTTCTTCTTCACAGAGCAAGCGCAGTTCTTCTAGTTTTCCTTTACCGATGAAATGCGCCGGATCGGGGTGGGCGAGTTTTTGGCTCAGGTTTGCTACTACTTCTGCTCCGGCAGTCTCGGCTAGTCTATAGAGCTCAGCCAGACTATCCTCGGAGTTAGGGCGACCGTTGAGATTCACCAGAATTGCTCTTTCTTTGCCTTTGACCTTGAGCATTCCTTCTAGCTGCGCTAGATCTTCTTCGATGTCTTGGGTGAGAGTGTTTGGATCGACATTCACTAACGCTCTCACTGAAGTAATTGGCCCAATGCTATAACCCGGTGCGGCGCTTTGGAGCAAACAGAGCTGGCCATAGTCGGCAAACTCGACCGTATCACCTTGGCTTTTAGCGAAAGGAGTGTTCGGGTCAGCGTGAATGAAGACCAAAGAATCGAATTGGTATTTTTTGAGCGCTAGCAGCTCAGCGCGGTCTGGGTGATCTTCGGAGCTAGCTATCACTAGTCTTTGTTGGGTGAGCTTGGTGGAGCCTTCTCGCGCTTCTTGGGCGTCTAAGTCTGTGATTTGATTTAGTGTGCCTAGATAAGAGTGTCTGATTTTGCCGCGTCTGTCGATCAAGACTGAGACTGAGGTTTTGTATTTGTGGGCGAGGGTAGCTAAGACGCTGGCCATCTCAAGGCTTATGAGCTCGGCGGCTGAGAGGCGCTTTTTGAGCAGGCGATTTAGGGTCGCCTGGTCTTTTGGGTTGAGGGTTATACGTCTCTCTTTCACAGGTTTCCCCAATTATTGGGTTAGAAGATCGGACTTGGTGGCAAATCTTGTTGAGGGAAGCTATTTGCTTGTGAAGAAAATTTTACCTTTTGAACAGTCAACTGAAGAGACCAAATTTGAGCTTGTGCAGTCTGAAGAGACCAGTAATTCTTCACTGACTGCTATGCAGGGTTATTTGCGGAGCATCCAGCGGGCGCCATTACTTAAAGCGCAAGAAGAATTATCTTTATCGCGTTCAATTCAACAAGGCCGCTTATGTCCTGAGCTTGCCATGGAAAAAGCGCGGGAAAAGCTAATTGTCGCCAATCTACGTCTGGTTGTAAGTATTGCTAAGCGTTTCTCGCAGTCATCTTTGGAGCTGATTGAGCTCATTCAAGAAGGCAATCTGGGACTGCTTAAGGCTGTAGAAAAATTCGATCCAGACAGAGGTTATCGTTTTTCGACCTATGCCACTTGGTGGATCAAACAATCGATCTTGAAGGCCATCAGAGATAAAGGACGGACAATTCGCCTGCCGTCATCGATGTCTGACGCTGTAAGCAAAATTAGACGTCTCAGAGAGAGTTTCCAACAATCTTTAGGCCAAGATCCTAGCCCAGAGCAGCTTGCAGAGATGACGGGCATGAGTCTGAAAAAAATCCAAAGACTTTTGCCTTACATTGATGAAAGCATTCTCTCTTTAGATGCTCCAACGCAACAAATTGGCTTTGAAGAGAGTTCTCTGATCGACAGCCTCCCCGATGAGAAGAGTAGACCGGTGGAAGACGAGGTGGAGTGTCGCCTATTGCTAGAGTTTCTCGATCAGGCTATTCGGGTTTTACTGACTCAACGTGAAGAGGTTGTCTTGCGTTTGCGTTTTGGGCTCAATGAAAGCGGTGGTTCGCTCTCACTCTCTGAGCTGGCAGAGAGAATGGAAGTGAGCCTAGAGCGTGTCAGGCAAATCGAGCAGAAGGCGCTCAGTAAGTTGAAAGCTTCTTTTACTGTTAACGAGCGGAAACTGGTTCGGGACGATAAAGCTTTTCGGGAGAAGTTGCTTTAGGTTTTTTAGCTGCTACTAGTTTGTTATTTTGCTACCGTATTAGCAGGGCTTGGGAGGTTCTAAGCACCCAAAATCTTCCGAAATTCTTCATCTACCCGTGATCCCATCTGTGAAGTGCTCAATGTCATTTCGACACTTGCTAGCCCCAGATCAGCGGTCCTGTAACCGGCCTCAAGCACCCTGTCGACTGCTAGTTCCAGAGAAGCAGCCTCATCCTTTAGCTTGAAACTGTGCCTGAGCATCATCGCAACGGATAAGATCATCGCAAGTGGATTGGCTTTATTCTGACCAGCCAGATCGGGCGCACTGCCATGAATAGGCTCATAAAGAAAAGGCCTGCTGCCATCACCTAGACTAGCACTAGGTAAGAGCCCAATGCTACCGGTCAACATCGATGCTTCGTCTGAGAGTATATCCCCAAAGAGATTTGAGGTGACGATCACATCGAACTGTCTGGGGTTGCGGATCAACTGCATAGCAGCATTGTCGACATACATATGAAAGAGCTGAATTTCCGGATATCTTTCTTTGACCAGCTTGCTGGCAATAGTCCGCCAGAATTGTGAGACTTCCAGCACATTGGCTTTGTCCACTGAGCAGAGGATCTTTTTGCGCTTCATCGCTTGCTCGCAGGCCACCACCAAGATTCTTTCGATCTCGCTGAGCGCGTAGCTGGCCGTGTTTACGTAAGTGCTCTCCTTTGCGCCGATTAGCTCTCCACGAGGGTTGCCGAAATAAATCCCCCCGATTAGCTCTCTTACCACCAAAAGATCGACATCTTGAATCACCTCCGGTTTGAGCGTGGAGCTGTGCGCTAGGGCGGGGAATGTTTTGACCGGTCTAAGATTGGCGAAAGCTTCTAGGTCTTTGCGCAATTCTAGAAGTCCTTTTTCCGGTTTTTGGTTTTGGGGTAGGGCGTCCCACTTTGGCCCTCCGATGGCAGCTAGTAAAATCGCGTTTGCGTTAGCTACTTTTGTTTTAGTTTCAGCTGGATAAGCTTGGCCTGTGGCGTCTATAGCTGCTCCCCCGAAAAGCGCTTCATCGAGTTCTAGGGGGATATTTTTGATTTCTTGGAGGCTTTTTAAGATCTTTTTGGCCTCATTCATTATTTCGGGGCCTATGCCGTCGCCGGGTAGCAAGAGAATTTTCATAGTTTAAAGATTAGTGGTTCGTTGGCTGAAAGAGCAAATCAAATGTGTATAAAATAAATATTAGTGAGATTGGTTTAAATAAATGAAAATACAAGTAATAGTCCATGAAGCAGAAGAAGGGAGATATTGGGCTGAAGTACCCTCACTGCCTGGCTGTGTGACCGAAGGAGATAGCATGGAGCATCTGAAGGAAATGCTCAAAGAAGCTGTAGAAGGTTGGCTTGATGCTATGAGCATTCCCGAAGAATCTTTAGGAAAAGAAGCAAAAGTTATTGAATTCAATCTATGAAGAGCGTTTCGGCGAAGAGACTCTGCAAAATCCTTGAAGCTAAAGGCTGGATTCTAGTACGAATCGCGGGAAGTCACCACATTTACAGAAAAGAAGGTTTTCGGATCGCTCTCACTGTTCCTGTTCACGCCAATCGGGATTTAGCGATAGGCACGCTTAAATCAATCATTAAACTAGCTGGACTTAACGATCAAGATTTGTTGTAATCACTGCCAAGCAGCTCACTAAGAGCAAATAAACCCCGAAAATCTTCAATCCCTGCCCCGCGCAAAGCCTCCTCACCAGCATCGTCTCGTTTCACTAAACAAACAAAAGATTTGACAATGCAACCATGAGCCCGCAAAGCCTCAAGCGCCATAAGTGAAGACTTCCCACTAGTGACCACGTCTTCCACCAAAATCACATTCTCGCCAGCGCTAAGAGCCCCCTCGATCATCTTCCCCGTCCCGTGCTGCTTGGCAGTTTGTCTGATGATCGCCGCCCCAAAAGGCAAGCCCAGTTGACCAGAATATAAGCTGAGTGCACTGATGATCGGAATAGCGCCCAAAGCTGGACCAGCCAAGACAGTAGCGTTGTATTTTTCCCGAAGTTCCAATAAATCAGGCCATAGTGCGGCGCAAATAGCCCCAAGCCCCTCAGCAGAGAGACTAATTAGCCGAGTATCTAGATAAAAATCACTCTTTAGGCCGGAGGCCAGCGTAAAATCCCCCCGCAAGAGAGCCTTGCTTGCGATCAAATCTTTAAGTTTGGTTTTTTCAAGGGAAAGCTCATTCATAATCTTCGCCTAGCTTGTCTCCAGTGGCCTATAATCGTAGCAGTGATTCATAAATTAATCTAAAGTGAATATGACCCTAGAGACACGCACCTATAGCCTAAATTCCTCACTGCAAGAGGTTGACCCAGAAGTAGCCAAGATCATCGAAGCGGAAACTAGCCGCCAACGGACACACCTAGAACTGATCGCTAGCGAAAACATAGCCAGCAGAGCCGTGATGGAAGCCCAAGGATCGACACTGACCAATAAATACGCCGAAGGCCTACCCGGCAAACGCTACTACGGAGGCTGCGCCGAAGTGGATCGGGTGGAAGATCTGGCTATAGATAGACTAAAAAAACTATTTGGTGCAGATCACGCTAATGTCCAGCCTCATTCCGGTGCTTCAGCCAATATTGCCGTCTTCCTGAGTTGCCTAAACCCAGGTGATACTTTCCTCGGCATGGCTCTAGACCAAGGAGGACACCTGACCCACGGCTCGCCAGTGAATATGTCCGGCAAATGGTTCAATGTCCAAAGCTATGGCGTCGAAGCCGATGGCTGGATCGACTATGAGAAAGTGCGTGCCAAAGCTCACGAATGCAAGCCAAAATTGATCATCGCTGGCGCTAGCGCCTATCCTAGAATTCTGCATTTCGATAAATTTGCCGAGATCGCCGAAGAAGTGGGCGCAAGACTATTGGTCGACATGGCGCATATCTCCGGTCTAGTGGCAGCTGGTTTGCACCCAAGCCCCATTCCTCACGCTCAGTACGTGACCACCACCACACACAAGACACTCAGAGGCCCAAGGGGCGGTGTGATCATGTGCAAGGCTGAGTTTGCCAAAGCGATCGATTCGGCTGTCTTCCCCGGTTCTCAAGGTGGTCCACTGATGCACGTGATCGCCGCAAAAGCAGTCGCCTTCAGAGAAGCCCTCGATCCTAGCTTCCGTTTGTACCAAGAGCGAGTGATCGAGAACGCTAAAGCGCTAGCGACTAGCTGCCAGCAAGGAGGCTTGGAGATAGTGAGCGGTGGCACAGACAATCATCTGCTCCTGATCGACCTCAGGCCCTGCAAGATGACCGGTAAAGAAGCGGAAATACTTCTCGATACAATAGGCCTGACCGCCAATAAAAACGCCATCCCGCACGATCCAGAAAAACCTTGGATCACTTCTGGTTTGCGCCTTGGTACACCGGCTTGCACTACACGAGGCCTACAGCGCGAAGATTTTGTGGAGCTGGGTGGGATCATCTCGGAAGCGCTGTTTCAGCGTGATGAAGATAGCGTGCTCGCCTCTTGCGCCAAGCGGGTGAAGGCTATTTGCGATCGCTTTCCGCTTTACGAATATTAAGGGCTTTGGATTTCAGCCTGCCCAGTCTTTATGAATCCCAATGGCTTGGCTTCTTTTTGGCTTTGGCTTTCTCCTTGATCCTTACGCCTTTTGTCACTGCGCGAGCGATTCAGATGAAGATTCTCGATCAACCTGATTCAGACCGGCGGATCCATAAAGTGCCTGTGCCTAGACTGGGTGGGATAGCGATTTTTCTCAGTTTCCTGTTGGTTTGTATTTTATTCATCGTCTTTTATGGGCGTTATACGCCTGTTGGTTTTAAGCGTTTTGAGCTTTTGGGGATACTTTTAGGTTCCACTCTTATTTTTATCGTTGGCTTGCTCGATGATCTCTCACCGTTGCCGGCTCTAGTGAAGTTGATTGCGCAGATCATGGCGGCCAGTACGGCTTGGTTTTGTCAGGTGCAGGTGAAATTCATTGCCAATCCGCTTTTTTTCTTTGGTTTGGCTGATACCCGCGCTTTGGAGCTCGATCCGCTGGTAAGTTTTTTGGTTACTGTTTTTTGGCTGGTGCTGATCACCAATGCGCTCAATTTGATCGATGGGCTTGATGGCTTGGCCGGTGGGGTAGCGCTGATTTGTTCACTTTCTTTGTGGGCTATTTTATTGGACGAGAAGATCATGGAGCCAGCTGGGGGGCTCACTGTAGCGATCATTGCTGGGTCAATACTGGGTTTTTTGCGGTCTAACTATAATCCGGCGCGTATTTTTCTGGGTGATTGTGGGGCATATTTTTTAGGTTTTGTCTTGGGTGCTGTCGCTGTAGCTGGTCTCACTCATAGTCCCAACACGGCCACCATTGGGTCTATTGTGGTGATTGCTTTTAGTTTTCCTTTGATCGACACGGCTTTAGCGGTGTTTCGGCGTCTTCTAAAGGGGAAACCGATCATGCAGCCTGATGCTGAGCATATTCACCATAGTTTTTTGAAGGCTGGACTTTCCACTAAAGCGACTATGTATGTGATTTATTTGACTTGTGGTCTTTTGGGGTTTTTGGCTTCGGCGATGACTGGTTCATTGAAGCGGTATTTGATTTTAGTTTTGCTTGTTGTCAGTCTTTTTATACTCAACGCCTTCTGGCGCCGCAAGCAAGGCTAACCGCGTAGCGTGAGTGCACGAAAGTTGGGAATATTTTTCGTTTCCCCTTCACCTCTAGCGGGAGTTCGAGGGCTGCAAGCCCTCATTATTATTTAGAGAAAACAAAGAATCCTCAAAGCGCAAGCAAACTAATAGTCATATTCCCCGTCCAGTTGCCCCTTGTGGTGTTATTCACAGTAGATTCATCAAGATCCCCAGAAATCACAAAGCGCGAATAACCGCTAGCATTAAATCTTGTACGCGGTATGGTCTGGCTGCCGCCAGGAGTGTTCGTAGCTGTGAAAGTATTGGTACCGGGCAATCCCACGACTCGCCGAAAACCAATCTGTGGAGCCAACCCAACTCCCCCAGTCATCGTAATAGTTGTAGCGTTTAGGCCAGTAATGAAAGCGTCAGTGGTGGATTTGTAAAAAATTCCTTTGATCAAATAATCATTTGTCCTTATGCTATTTGGGGCGATGACAGCGTTAGCAATGATCACAGAATCTGGAACACTATTTATCCCATCTAAAGCAAGCTTGCTTCTTAAATTTCCCTCATTGACAAGCAAGACTCCGGCAGTTTGATTGACGTTAAAAGTCGGTTGCAAAAAAGTACTTGCGCCATTGGTGAAAAGCGAATTAGCCTGAACACCGTTGACGTCATAAACCCCCAAACCATAATAGCGAGGCATATTTAGGTCTACCGTGACAGTCATCACAGTGCTGCCACCAGTTCCCAATGAGGCATTGGTGTTTGAGACGTTTCCGCTCGAATAGACCACTCCAGCGGCTTGTGTTACTTGTGACCAGCCAAAGCAAAAAGTGCACACAAATAAAACCAGTACTTTTCGTAGCAGTCTAAAGCTTGAATCAAAATCTGTATTTAAACTATTCATCAGCAATTCGAAAGGATTTCAAAGGTGAATTGACAATTAGTGAATCCTCAAAGGGCGAGCAAACTAATAGTCACATTAGCTGTCCAATTTCCCCTAGTAGTATTATTTACCCTGGATTCATCTAGATCTCCAGCAATCACAAAGCGCGAATAACCACGGGAATTGAAACGTGATGCTGGGATAGTCTGGTTACCGCCAGCATTGTTAGTAGCGGTAAAGTTATTAGAACCCGGTAACCCAACCACCCGTCGAAAACGAATTTGAGGAGCCAGTCCAGTTCCACCGGTCATAGTCAATGTCGTAGCATTTAAGCTGGTTTGGACATTGCCAGTAGTAGATTTGAAGAAGATTCCTTTGATCAAATATTCATTTGTCCTGACATTGTTTGGGACTACGATTGCGTTAGCGATGATCACAGAATCTGGAACACTGTTTATCCCGTCTAGAGCAAGCTTGCTGTTAAGGGTGGATTCATTGGTCAAGAGGACACCACTAGTTTGGGCAGCATTGAAGGTCGGTTGGGCAAAAGAACTGGCGGCCGTAGCGAAGAGTGGATTTGCTTGCACTCCATTGACGTCATAAACCCCCATCCCATAGTAGCGAGGCATATTTAGGTCAACCGTGACAGTCATCACTGTACTGCCACCAGTTCCCAATGAGGCATTGGTGTTTGAGACATTTCCGCTCGAATAGACAACGCCAGCTGAGTTTGCTTCTTGCGACCAGCCAAAGCAAAAAGCGCAGACAAATAAAACCAGCACTTTTGTTAAAAGCCTGAATTTAAAATCTAAGTTTTTGATTGAGCTAGTCATGGGCGTTTCTACTGAAAACAAAGCAAAAAGTATTCCCCCAAAAAGGGGAAGTCTTATGTAAAGCAAAGCCTCAAATACTCTCTAAAGTGAAGTGAGCGTGATAGTGAACAGACCAGTCCAGTTGCCTCTAGTAGTAGGCGCAATGGTTGTCTCCTGAACGTCACCGACAACGATGAAACGCGAGTAGCTGTTTGCATTGAAGCGGTTAGGGACAATATTGAGCGCGGTAGCTGGAGTAGTGCTGGTCGAGACGTTACCACCGGGCAACCCGACTATATTTCTGAAGTCAAGTACTGGCGCAGTGCCCGTTCCACCGGTCATGGTGAGCGAATTGGCGCTAAGCTGCATGCTCACTCCGTTGGTGGTAGTCGAATACATCACACCTTTGACCCGAAAATCATCGGTTGCAGAGTTCGGTTGTCCGATCTTATTGATGATGATTTGAGCGTCAGCAAGGTTACCGACTCCGTCTAGAGCTAGTTTAGAGCTAAGATTCACTTCGTCGTTTTGCAAGATACCACTGCTTTCAGCTGCTGTGAAAGTCTGGGTAGCAAAAGTGGTGTTAGCTGTAGTGAAAAGGGGATTAGCTTGGGTTCCACCAGTCGAGTAAACGCCTAGACCGAAAAAGCCAGGAATATTTAAATCGAGAGTGACGCTAGCGACAGCGTTGCCGGTTGTGGCGATAGCAGCATTGGTGGTGCTTACGTTGCCTGATGTGTAGGTTACGCCTGCAGCGTGGGCAGCAGATTGGCCTAAGATCATAACAGCTAAAGCTGTGATAATATTACGAGTTTTGTGAAGCATATTCTCTCCGAAGGGGTGGTTACTTTTTTATTATAGACTCAAAAAAGCGTATTACTAACAGTTTTAAGGGATCACCGCTCAGGGCAAATATAGAAAATGCCAAGCCGTGCAGCTCAATAAATAAGCAAATCCCCGATAAAGTTATTAAGTGTTTGCTGGCTGATAAATTGAGGATTAATAGATCTAAGAGTGCGGTAAACCCTTGTCTCTGCTCCTAAAACCCCTCAGCTTTCTTTTGTTTTTATTTTTGCTGGCCAGTAGCGCTCTAGCAGCAGAACCGGATCTGCTCTTAAGTGAACTGCAACTGAATGGCCAAAGCATAGACAACACAGAAGTGATCTTCCAAAACGGCAATCTCTATTTGCCCCTTAGAACTCTGGCAGAACTGCTCGATATAGAACTCAGCTACGATCGCGCCCAAAAAACAGCCCAATATAAGAGCTATATTGGGAGCAAGCAAATCAAAGTAGACGGCCTAAACAGCAGCATTGACCAAGGGGAAGAACGCCTAGACCCACAAGCAAACCCCGTCTTTGTGATAGCTGAAGGCTTTGTGCTGCGCGAGGAGCTGCTAGTGAGCGCTAGGTTGATCGCTGAGAGCATGAATTGTGAGATCACCTTTGACGATGATACATACACCCTAAATGTGTCGATCAATCGACGGGTGAAAGCGCTAGCAGGCCAAGGCTTTAGCGCCGAGACTGAAGAGCTAGCACCAGTCAGGCCAACGCTAGAACGTTTTAACATACATAGCCTGCAGGCTTCGCTGGGAGCTTTTAGCAATGCTTCGCCACAAGCACAAAAGAGTTTTAGTTTCGGCAACCAGCTACTGCTGAACGCCACTGGTGACTTGTTGGGGGGAATCTATTCAGTTGGCCCCAGTCTCTTTTTGACCGATGAGAGTATCGGCTTTGGCTCAGTGCGCCAGAGCTGGATCAAAGAGCTGAAACCCGATCTGGTACTGGCTCTAGGCGATAGCATCACTCAATTCGATATATTGAGTTTGCCTTCGGCCAGTTTTTTGGGAGTGAAAATAGGCTCGCCAGAAGAGCTGAACTGGCGGAATAGCTCTCGCTTCAGCTTGCAGGGAGCCTGTACCGAAAATAGTGAGATCTTACTGGAATACAACGGCAACCTGCTAGCCCGCCAAATCTGCAAAACTGGACGCTACTCGATCGGTGATATCCCCCGTCTAGTAGGCACAAGCAACGCCTACAGATTGCTTCAAAGAAACACCGACGGCACAGAGCTAGTGCTCAGAGACCAGATCATTCCCTATTACGCCGATCTGATCGGGGAAGGAGAAAGGCGCTGGCAGGCTTTTGCCGGACATCCATCCTTCAACAACACGATCACCCTTGGCAAAAACACGAGCGGATCTGGCTTTAGCGATCAGACTCCCAGCAAGCTAGCAGCTGGCGCAAATCTCACCTATGGACTTAGCCCAAGGGTGAATCTAGAATCTAGCGTGGCCGGAGATTTTCTCTACTCTGTCCCCGGAAACGTCAATGCCCTCACGCAAGGAGGTCCCGCTTTCTTCCAAGACGCGCGGGTAGTGCAGGGGCAGACTGTGGGCTTTGGGCTCAATGCTCGGCCTAAAGATGATTTTGGCTTTCGGTTAAACGGGGCCTTTAGCTTTGCCCAAGATAGAAGCCCTTCTTCATCCAACAATAGAGCCGGTTTTGGGCAGGCGCTCTATCTCGATACTGACTTTCGGCGTGGGGATTTTTTCGGGCAGGCAACCGCTTTTTACTATAGTCCAGGCTTCTATTCGCCAGCTAGCGTGATCTCGAACCGTTATGGACTGACCGCCAACTTTGGGCTACCAGTGGGCAATCATTCTTTTTCCGGAAATTTCCGGCACGAAGTGCAAAACGCTGACGGCAAGTCTCAAGGGGGGCCTCAGAAGACTACCAGCGCGCTGATCACCCACAACTGGCGGGGTGGTGACAAGCTCAGTGTCAGCAATACTCTCTCAGCAAACGAAGCGAGCAATGACACAAATGCCCAATACAATCTAAACCTGCGTTCAGTGACTAGACGCAAAATCAACGATCGTCTTGACGTCACCATGAGCGCAGGGATCTTTCGACAAGTGAATCTAAAGCCCGAAAACAGCACCCTAAATCTGCTCGATCTTACGCCCGGTTTGACAGTCTATTTCGATCGAGAACAGCGCAATCAGCTCAGTGGGGGGCTCAGTCTTTTTTCTGACAACAGCCGCAATGCTTTTTTGCAGGGTCGTTTTGCTTGGAAGAATTTGGTCTATCAGCCTTCAGTCAGTTATTTCAGCACAGCTGACAGGCGCAACGCTGGGATCACGATCAGCCAAGGGCTTTTTTGGGAGCAGCAGACTGGGCTGAGACTGGGCCTTGAGTATATTTTCTCGAACCTGAGTTCGGGTGATGGCAGCACTACATTCATTGGTGGGGACATAAATAGACAAAACCACGTTGTCCGTCTTACTTTGCTCTCAAATCTGGCTTTCGCTCAGGGTAAACCCTATCTGGCTAGTTCCAGTAGTGCCGGTTATTCCGTGGGTAGGGTTTTTGTTGATTTGGGGGGAGATGGGAAATTTGATGGGGCAGACTTGCCACTGACTGGGGCTAGTGTGACCATTGCGGGCAACAAACTGATCTCGGGTAAGGACGGCTCTTTTCAGGTAAAAGACTTGCCTGCTGGGGTTTATGAGGCTAGCTTGGACGCGCTCAGTTTGCCTATCACTGTGGTGCCACGTGAGCAGAATATCAGTTTTTTGGTGCAGACAGGGAGGCGCACTGACCTCAGTTTCACTTCTGGGCTCAATGCTGGCTCTGTCAGTGGTCGGCTTTATTTGACGGATCTGGAGGGTCATAGCTTGAACCCGAACAACATTGTGCTTGTTGCATTGGAGGCCAAAAGTGGCAAACAGGTCTCTTATACCTATACTGACTCACGGGGTTTTTATACGATCTCGGAGTTGCCGCCGGGGTCTTATGTTCTCAGTGTCGATAAATTTGACATCAAAAACAGAAACTTGACTGTGACTCCTCTGAGCCTTGAGTTTCAGATAGATTTGAACCTTGAGGAGCCTATTGAGCTAGAGGGGTTTGATTTTAGGCTTAGGCAGAGTTTATTTTGAGATGGCTTTGGAAGCTTCATTGTTCTGGTTCTTGGGTTGATTTTTTGCTCTCCCTTTCCCTTCAAAGGGGAGTTTGAGGGGCCTTCGGCCCCTCATCATAAATACTTCAAACAACCTCCAGTGAGCTCAAGAACCTCAGAACGCATTAGATTAAAGAGTTTTTCAATGGTGGCTAGCGGCACTATCGGCCCCATAGCAGAACTCTCTCCCTAAGGGGCTTAACGATAAATATTGTCTAAGTCGTTAACAGTAGATGGCTTGCTCAAATCAGCAGGACTAATATCAGGCGCCGTGAAAGGGTATCTCTTAGTAGGCTCAACCCAAGCAGGATCATTTCTAGGAGGCAAACTGGTTGGAATTGCATCATAGTTAGCCTGATAGGGCGAATTGACATCGTAAGCCGAAGGTTTGTCAGCAATAATCGGCGTTGTCGGGCGAATAATCTCAGGAGACAACACTATGATCAGCTCGCTCTCACTCTTGCTAGCATCCTTGCCCCGAAAGAAAGTCCCAAGAATAGGGATATCACCGAGAAAAGGAAACTTCTGTAAATTTCTATTGCTGTTGTTGTTGATCAGACCAGCCAACATCAAAGCTTGAGTAGGGTCCATCTCAACTTGAGTTGTGGCTCTCTTGGTCAGAAAACTAGGTGGAATAGTGCCGCCCGTATTTTGAGCAACAGGTGGATCGGGATCAATATCGCGGCTCACCGCATTGACGTTCAGTAAGACCCCATCTTTATCGGTGATAGTAGGAATCACAGCCAAACTGATCCCATAAGGGACAAAATCAAAAGAATTGGCCACACCGCCAGCAGCGGCAACAGCGTTGAGCACTGGTACTTCTCCACCGACTCGGAAAGTTCCGATTTCGCCTGACTGAACAACGATAGTAGGTTCGGCCAAAGCGCGCGCTTCACCCTTTCGTTCCAAAGCTTCAAGCGCTAAATAAAGTCCTACTACCGGAAATAAACCGAAAATAGATCCAGCTGTTCCAGCTTGTTGCTGGACTACCGCTCCTTGAGGACCGACGCCGGCTTGGACGCCAGCAACACCAGTGCCAGCCGGCGAAGTGATATTTGTTGAGTAGAGACTACCGAGAGGACTACCGGTACTGGTTGCTCCGAGCTGCGCTCTAAAGAGCTGACCAGCTGAGCGGGAAACTTCGTAAAAGCGGATTTTGACCGCTATCTGTGATTTGCTATCCAGTTCGAGCATGCTCACCACTTTGCCTGATTGGGTGGAGACGATACTACCGTTGGAGAGGTTTGATTCGAGGTTAGCTGTAAACTGAATCTGCTCATCAAGAACATTATTTCCATTACCACCAGCGGCGCCCCTGGCAGTGATCAACTGATTGATCTTGTCGACGATCAAGCCCCCTTCTCTAGTCCTGATCTGAAAGTCTGGCTGATCGCCTATATAAAGAGCGGTGGTGGTGAGCGCTTTGGCCATCACATCGGCACTTTTCACTTTGCCCGAGAGAATGATCTTTTCAATGTCTTGTTGTTGCTGTTGAGCTTGCTGGCCTTGCTGTTGCTGTTGGCCTGTATTGGGGTTGATCAGCAGTGAAGGCTCTGGGCCATCGACTTTCTGCGGTTGAGTTTTATAAGAGAGTGTATTTGGTCCAGCAAAGCTAGCATTGCTACCTTGATCGTTGATTTGGGTAGCAGGAATGATGATGTAGTCGACCACAATACCTGGATCGAGCACCTTGAGCGTGCTGACCAGTTCGCTGATATCGCGTTTGACCAAGATATCAAAACGAGAAGGTCTACCTATTTCGGCTTTCTGATCGCCTTCCCAAACCAAGATAGTGGTTTTGCCTATCTGCTTGCCCCGAATCATCGCCGAGGTGTTGCTCAACACTCTGATATCGGCTACAGAAGGATTTGAGACGGCCACTCGTTTGATTGGCGAATTTGAGATCAGCAGCTCACTGGAGCCAGCCAAAATTTCTTTATTATTTATGCCGCCCTGATAGGCCGTCCCCTTCAAAAAGACTGTTTCGGCTAAGGCAGGTCCGCCGATCACTGAGATCGTAAGAGCTGCACCAAAAATCATCCTAAATATTTGTTTGCTCTTCATCTACCTACCAGCAAAATTACTTCACTGGAATTATAGACAACCGGGAGTCAAACAAGTTTCAGGCAAATCATTAGATGGACCAGAAATCCTTCTAGACTTGATGTTATTCAGTTTGTCATTGGGGTTGCCGAAGATGATCATGTCAGCGCTATTGCCATTGAAGATCTCCATGCTCGGGACGTTTGTGATGTGGGCAGGGGGTGGCAGGCCTACACTGATCTCGGTTCCGACAACTTTTGACGGTTTGCCATCTTCACCGGGCATCCAGAAAAAGAGATTTGTACGGCCGACATTTCTCCCGATTATTTGCATTTCATCGGGGGCTATCATCAAGACATAAGCAATGGCGGGGTTGCTGAGCGCTATCCGCTCTGGTCTTTCTTTTAGTTTGATCAGCTTGGAGATCCCAACGCTCACTTGCATTTTTTCGCTGACCGGCACTTCTTGACCGAGCTGGGCCGATACTTTGCTAGCCGAAGAACTGAGAGCGATTATCGCGAATATAGCGAATAAATCGTTTAGGGCTTGGCGTTTTTTTGGTGGTGAGTTTTTCATTGGTTTCATTGGGCGGCTTGAGCGGCTTGGGCGTTGAGTTGGTTGATCAGCTGAGGGAGAGCGGCAGGGTTGATTGCGGCGTTATTGGCTTGACCGGAGAAATTTGCTGGGAAGCCTTGGGGGACATTGGAGAGGGGTGCTTGTTGATTTTGATTAGCGCCTGGGGCGCCTATTTCAGCACCACCGGGGGCGGCCACAATCTTTTTGTCTGGTTCTAGCTTGCCTACTGTTCCGGCTATTTCTTTTTCTACCACCTGAATACCCGTATAAAACTGGATAATGCTGGCAGTGCTCGCTGGGGGCTCTTCATTGATCCCTTCGATGAACTTGATATTGCCTTTTGGATCTTCGATAGCATTGGTGAGAATGGCGAAATCTTTCTTTGAGAGACCCAAGAGCACGGGGATATTTTGTTCGGGGAATTTTTGGGGATAGTTGAGCGGCCGATCGTCGACCTGTAACAACCTAGCTCCTTTAGACACGGGGGAGTTTATTGAGTTCCCTTTCGGGGTGATCACTTTCTTGTATAGACTAACGTATGCACCCGGTTTCATATATGCTTGGTATTCGCTCTTTGGGAGCAGAAAGCGAAACTCTTTTTCATCAGGATCGGCGTCTATTCTATCTGGCACGGGAATGGGGGGATCGACTTTTACGATTTGTTTTGGTGGTGGAGCTACTGGAGCGGGGGCCGGTTTTTCTTTCAGTATAGTTTCGGTAAACATTTGGCCGACCATCAAGGGGGCATTCACTTTCCGGCCTAGGACTGCTGGATCGGTGGGGTTTGTATAGACTTTTGTCAGTTTGACAGCTTCTTGGGGGACTTCAAGGATTTTGATGTCTGCGGCTGTGACCTGTTGGTTTTCGGTGAGGTTTTTGGCTGCTACTAGTATTTTTACTTTTGGGTTGGAATTCAAGATGAAATAGATGGCGAAGAAGCCGATGAGCAGAATCGCGCCTCCGACCATGGCCATTTGAGCCAATGGGCTTTTCTTGCCTGCCCCACCTACTCGGCGAGTGACTCTAGTTCTTGCTGTTCTTCTTGTTGCTCCGCCAGCCATAGTATTTAAAAAAATTACTTTTGTTACTAGAGATCTTTTGCCCAAACTAAGGCTTTCCCTCACATCTGGCTGAGGTTTTGAGCTCACTTAAGGTTTAGGAAAGTATATTCCTTGAGGGCTAGCGCCCTCAAACTCCCCCAAGGCGTAAGCCAAAGCGCCGAACTTGATCCTCAGGAAGGAGTCATTTCATCAATCACTCTAGTTGAATACTTTTTGGCTCCCGCTTCAATTCAAGATCTGGGGGTTCGGGAAAGTATATATTTCCTTCAGGTTAAACGCCCTCAAACTCCCCCAAGGCTTAAGCCAAATCGCCGAATTTGATCTTCAAGAAGGAGTCATTTATCAGTCACTTTAGTTAAATATTTTTTGGCTCCTGCTTCGATTCAAGATCTGGGGGTTCGGGAAAGTATATATTTCATAAGGTTTAACGCCCTCAAACTCCCCCAAGTCTTAAGCCAAAGCGCCGAATTTGATCCTCAGGAAGGAGTCATTTCATCAATCACTTTAGTTAAATACTTTTTGGCTCCCGCTTCAATTCAAGATCTGGGGGTTTGGGGGCGACAGCCCCCCCAATAAGCTCCATCGCCTGACAAACCTGACTCTCCAAACAATCAGAAGCCTCAATCCAATGAATCTTCCGGTTCTGCCTAAACCAAATAAGCTGTCTCCTCGCATATTGCCTAGTGCGAAGCGAAATCTCAGCAGCCAAAGCAGACTGACCCAAATCACCAGCCAAAAAAGCTAAAACCTGCTTGTATCCTATTGTCCCCACCAAAACCGGATTATCAGCCCCATAAAGCTCAGATAAAGCACGCGTCTCCTCAATCAAACCAGCAGAGAGCATAGACACAGTTCTAGCCTCAATAGACGCTTGCAACAAAGACCGATCACTAAAAGTCAAACCCAACCACAAACACTCGCGCGCCGGTAGCTCACGCTCCTCTTCACCACTTTTTGCTATCTCCAAAGCTCTCAAGAACCGATAATAATCTCCCGAATGAATGCGCTCTAGAGCCTGAGGGTTGTATTTTTGCAGCTCTATTTTCAGCTCCTCAAGGCTCAGTGCGAGGAGCTCCGCTCTCAACTCAGGATCTGCTGGACTATTGGCGACTCGCAGTCCCTCTAAGAGACCTCGAAGATAAAAACCGGTCCCGCCTACTATGAGCGCTGTGCCGTCTATCTTGGCCAAGACTTGATCTGCTTCTTTGACGAAATCACCAAGCGAAAAGCGCTTGTCTATGCTTGCTAAGTCTAGAAGCTGATAATTGTAGATTTGTCTTTCTGAGGGGCTTGGTTTCGCCGTACCAATGTCTAAGCCAGTGTAGAGCTGTCTTGAATCGGCTGCTAGAATCGCTTGGCTGCTGAGTTCTTTGGCTAGGGCGTGGGTTAGGGCTGTTTTGCCGCTAGCCGTTGAGCCTACTATTGCTATTAGTCGTGACATTGGGATGGATAGAAGCTTTGATATTTGTATTGGAAAAGCAAAAGTTTCTAAACGAAGCAAATTAATGCTTCACCCCAACTGGGTCAAGGCTCAGCCTTGAAGAACGAGGCGACGGCCGGATTCGAACCGGCGGGTAAAGGTTTTGCAGACCTCCGCCTTACCACTTGGCTACGTCGCCGCTAAATGCATCAGCTCAGGTTTTTTGCAAAATATGCTGATCTTACCTAGTATAGCTGAGTAGTTATTATTTTCGAAATGATCTATCGTACTCATCTTTGCGGGACTTTAAGCGAAGCCGACTGTGGCCAAGAGATAAAAATCGCTGGCTGGGTCGACGTTAGGCGCGATCTAGGTGGTGTGATCTTCATCGAGCTACGTGACCACAGCGGCAAAGTGCAGTTGGTCTCAGACCCGCTCACCACTAGCCCCGAGATTCACCAGAGCTTTGAGAGCCTTAAGCCAGAATTTTGCCTGAGCGTCACCGGCCTAGTGCAAAAAAGACCAACAGGCACCCAAAACCAAGACCTACGCACAGGAGCAGTGGAGATAGTAGCCCAGTCAGTCACTATCCTCAACTCCAGCGCCCCGCTACCTTTGCCCCTCAAACAATTCGGCGAAGCCGACGAATCCTTTAGACTAGCAAACCGTTGCCTCGATCTCCGTCGCCCTGAACAACAGAAAGTATTCCGGCTCAGACACGAAATAGCCCAAACAGTCCGCGAATTTCTAACCCAAGACGGCCACCTAGAAATAGAAACGCCCTATCTCACTCGTTCAACACCCGAAGGAGCAAGAGATTATTTGGTGCCCAGTAGAGTGCAAGCAGGCCACTTCTTTGCTCTGCCCCAAAGCCCCCAGCTCTTCAAACAAATGCTGATGGCCTCCGGCTTTCCGCGTTATTTCCAGATAGTGCGCTGTTTTCGCGATGAAGATCTGCGGGCAGACAGACAACCGGAGTTCACTCAGATCGATATAGAGCAGTCGTTTTGTGGAGCCGAAGAGGTGATGAGCACTACTGAGACTCTCTTACAACGTGTTTTTGCCTTGGTTGGGCGTGAGTTGAAGACTCCTTTTCCCCGTCTCAGCTACCAGCAAGCGATCAGCCGCTATGGTTGCGATAAACCGGATACTCGTTTTGGCCTTGAGCTCTGTGATTTCACTGAACTGATGGACTCTTGTCGCTTTGAGGCTTTCTCAAAAGTCGTCTCAGAGGGAGGAGTGGTAAAGGGCATCTGTGTGCCGAGTTTTGCCGAAAAGTCCCGTAAAGAGTTTGATGAGCTGAGAGATCTGGTCTGCACCCCCGAATACGGCGCCAAGGGCTTGGCTTGGATCAGCTACAAAGAACAAGAAAATCTAGGAGTCTCCCCAATAGCCAAATTCTTCACCAAAGAAGAGTTAGCTTTGATCAAAGAGATTGCCTCGGCTGAGACAGGCTCAGCGCTCTTCTTTGTGGCCGACAAACCAAATCGCGTCAATCACGTTCTCTCTAAGCTTCGCCTGCACCTAGGGAATCAGCTCGGGTTGATCGATCCCCACAAAGACTCCCTACTCTGGGTGACAGACTGGCCGCTAGTCGAAAAGAATGAAGAGAGTGGCGAGCTCACTTTCCTCCATCACCCGTTTACGGCGATCAAAGATAGTGACAGAGCTCTTCTAGACAGCAAACCAGAACAAGCAACGGCGCTAGCCTATGATGTGGTCTATAACGGCGTGGAGCTCGGGGGGGGAAGCATCCGCAACCATCGCCTAGCCGATCAGCTGAAAGCCTTAGAGCTGATTGGGGTGAGCGAAGCCGAGGCGCGCGAAAAATTCGGTTTTCTCTTGGACGCGCTCAGCTTTGGGGCGCCACCACACGGCGGAATAGCGCTCGGTCTAGACAGGCTAGTGATGCTTTTGGCTGGGGCTAGCTCACTCAGAGAAGTGATCGCTTTCCCGAAAGTACAATCTTCCACCTGTCCGCTCACTCAAGCGCCTGCTAGTGTCCATGAAGACCAATTGGCTGAGCTTTCGATCCGACTGAGACCGGCTAGCAACTGATCGATGTTTTCGCCAGTCTCTGGATCTTGCCAGTTTGGCTCTAGCACTTCACTGAGCGGCAACAAGACAAAACCCCTCTGCCGGTAGCGCTGATGAGGGAGAGTGAGACTTTGGCTCTCGAGGACTGTATTTCCGTGCAAAATCAGATCGAGGTCTATAGTCCGGCTCTGATAGCCCTGCTTGCCAGCTTTTTTTCGACCCAGCTCTGCTTCTATCACTTGGCAGACTTCTAGTAAATCTTGAGAGTTGAGCTTAGTTTCTAGCTTGCAGACTCCGTTTAGAAAGTGGGGGGGGAACTGCTCAGCAAAGAAACCCTCAGCTTCAGTTTCGATCAGCCTAGAGAGAGCGAGCAAAGTTCCGGCTCTGGCTTGCAGGAGCTGAAGCGCCTTCTCGATAAAATGCTGGCGAGGGGCTATGTTGCTCCCAAAGGCTATATAAGATAGAACGGTGCGGCTTGAGATATATTTAGTCTCCGTGAGTGTCATTTTAAGTCTTTTTTCGCTAGTAAACCAGTCATGGGGAGCTTTGCTCGCTAGGCCAGCATTTTTGATCGCGTTTTTCGGTTTGGCTTTGCTTGTGGCTTGCTTAGAGAGACCATTGCTTGAGCTACTCACTTATTTTGGCTTTCGCCAGAGTATCAGAGAAGACGCTCCTAGTCGTCACTCGGCTAAGGCCAACACTCCTACGGCTGGCGGGCTAATCTTTTTACTGGCGCTGATTCCGCCTTTGCTGTGGTGCTTGGCTGGTAGGGGGAATTTTTTAGTTTTTTTGTTTGTTGGTTTTGTTTTTGTCAGTTGTTTAGCTATTGGTTTTCTCGATGATTATCTAAAAAAAGTCCGTCGGGTAAACGAGGGCTTGCAGCCTCGCCAGAAGCTCGCTTTACAGATTTTGCTTTCACTAGTTTCTGCTCTCACTCTTTTTTTGCTTGACCCTCAGCGCCAGAGTTTGGCTATTTTTGGTTTGAGTTTTGCTGGGATTGCTTTACTTGTTTTGTTTTGTGGGTGGGTTTTTTGCGTACTTGCTGGCTCGATGAATGCATCCAACCTCACTGATGGTTTAGATGGTTTGGCTTCGGGGGTACTTTTATGTTCTTGTCTTGGCTTGGGTTTTTTGCTTCTTTTGCAGGGGGTTTTATTGCCGGCTTCGCCTTTTAGGGAGGATTTGGCTTTATTTTGCTTTTCGATTGCTGGGGTTTTATTGGGTTTCTTGCGACTAAACGCTCATCCAGCGCGCGTTTTCATGGGCGACACAGGGAGTTTGGCTCTTGGTGGGGGGATTGGGGCTATTGCCTTGCTGGCCAATCTCGAATGGTTTTTGCTTGTTTTGATGCTTGTGCCTATTTGGGAGACAGTCAGTGTGATTTTGCAGGTGCTCAGCTCTCAGCTTTCTCGTCGCTATCTTGGGGTAGATTGGAGGCCTTTTTTGATGACACCTTTTCATCATCACCTTGAACTTTCTGGCTGGTCTGAGACAAAGATCGTTTGGGTTTTAGCTTCAATTCAGGGTGTTGTGATTCTCTTTGGGGGAGTTTTTGTTTTTATTTTTTTGCAAGCGGGAGTTTGAGAGAGCCGCTAAGCCGAGACGCAGCCTAGCCCACATGCAAAAAACTTTTGTCCTCCAGTAATCCAAGGTTCTGAACTCCTCCTTGATTTCGAAAGTAAAGATCAAACCTAACTCTTTGAAGCCAAAACAGCATCGAGAAACTCCCGCACAGCCCCATCACCACCAGCAAAGGTAGACACAAAATGAACAGACTCAAGCACACTCTGATGAGCGTCGCTAGGACAAGCCCCAAGCCCACAAGCAGCAAGTAGCTCAGCATCTGGCGTATCGTCACCCATATAAGCAAACTCCGCGAGTGAAGACTGCTGACCAGCCAAATATTTACTAGCGCAACTGAGCTTGTCTTCTATAGAGTGAAAGAGCCTAGTCGCCGGATCTAGCTTCCAGTCTTCTAAACGACGCAAGAGCCCTTCGCTCGACTTTCGGCCAGTAATGAAAATCACCTTGATCCCTGCTCTCTCACAAAGCCGAATGCCATAACCGTCTTTGGCATTGAAGACTTTCAGCGCTTCACCTTGAGCACCAAAAAACACTTTGCCGTCTGTGAGCGTCCCGTCAACGTCTAAGCCTATGAACTTTATTTTTGAGGCTTGTCTATCAAAGTCAAACTCTTCTTCTGAATCTTTCATATTTTTATTTTTGCAGGGGTGGAGGAAGGCTTACTGAGCCGAATAGCACGTTTGTTGTTAGCGTTCACGGGCGCCCGATCGACGTCACGCTCATAATCTTCTTCGTTGCGCGTCTTGGGGACAGAGTTCAGCCCAACCCCTTCCGTACGATGGTTTGAACCACCTGGTGGCACGATCGGATAAACGTTTGCCTCTGGATGAAGCACCAGATCGATGATGAAAGGCTTCTTTGCCCCAAGCGCCTCTTTTAGAGCTGCCCGAAACTCTTCCGGTCTTTCTACCCGCAATGACTCCACCCCATAGGCGCCAGCAAGCTTGCAAAAATCAGGAGAGCCATCTTTCAGGTCAGAGAAACTATAATTCCGGTCAAAGAAAAGCTCTTGCCATTGTCTGACCATACCGAGGTTGCGGTTGTTGAGGATGATGCAGACCACAGGCAAGCCATGAGCGACCATAGTCCCAATCTCTTGCTGGCACATCTGAAAGCTTCCATCGCCGCTGATACAGACTACTGGGCTGTTTTCTAGCCCTAGATCTTGGACAGCAGCCTCAGCACCAATGCCAGCCGGCAAACCAAAACCCATAGTGCCTAGCCCGCCACTGGTCACCCAGCGATTGGGGGCTTGAACGTTCAGGTATTGGGCGGCCCACATCTGATGCTGCCCGACGTCTGTCGAATAGATGGCATTGGGGGCGAGCTCATTGAGGAGGGCAAAGAGACCGGCTGGGGTTATTTGCTCTTCACTCACTTCAGCGTCTAGAGGATAGTCTAGCTGCCAATCGCGCGTGCATTCAAGCCAAGGAGTAGTCTGAATTTGATGCGCTCCGAGCATATTTAGCAGAGCAAGTAGGGCTTGGCTAGCGTCAGCCACTAGACTGAGATCGAGGCCTGCTTTTAGTTTTCGGTTTTTGCCGATTTCGGCCGGATCGATGTCTATGTGCAGAATGCGCGCATTGGGCGCGAAAGTCTCTAGCCTGCCGGTAGCCCGATCATCGAATCTCACCCCGATCGCAATCAGCAAATCGCTCTCATAGATAGCATAGTTGGCCGTTGGTGTCCCGTGCATACCGAGCATGCCTAGATTGAGCGGATGATCGTCAGGAATGATTCCCTTGCCCATCAAAGTCCATGCAAGCGGGATCTGCGTCTGTTCGGCTAGTTGCAATACCAGATCACCTGCTCCAGACAAAACAGCCCCACCACCGACATATAAGACCGGTTTTTTCGCTTTTCTGATCATTTCGATCGCCAACAGCAAATCACTTGGATTTAGTTTGCGGCTTTGCTTTTGCAGACCGGGAAGATCGATAGTTGGCATCAAACCATCCCAGAGAAATTTATTATTGAGGATATCTTTTGGCAAATCGACCAGCACTGGCCCCGGTCTACCGGTGGTAGCAATGGCAAAAGCTTCGCCGATGATTCTGGGGATATCGGCGCTTTGGCGCACCAGAAAGTTATGTTTGGTGATCGGCAGCGAAAGATTATAGAGATCGGCTTCTTGGAAGGCATCTTTCCCGATCATGTTTGAGGGTACTTGGCCGGTGAGGGCGATTAGCGGTATCGAATCCATCATCGCTGAACAAATACCGGTGAGTAAGTTTGTAGCGCCGGGTCCAGAGGTGGCCAGACACACACCGGGTTTTTTGGCTACACGGGCGTATCCATCGGCGGCGTGAGCCGCTCCTTGCTCGTGACGGACTAGGACGTGCCTGATCTCGTTTTGGGCATAGATGTGATCGTAGAGGCCCAGCAGCACTCCACCGGGATAGCCGAAGATAGTTTCCACTCCGTGCGCTTTCAGTGATTGGAGCAGAGCAGCAGATCCGGTGTATTCACGCTTTGGATTATTCATTGGACTATCCATGCATTCAATTTATGTATTTTGTTTAATGATTTGCTTATCTATATTTGATTGTAACCTTTTATTAATCTAAGATAAAACTTTTTTGCCAAAAAATCTCCAAGAAATCTGGCGATCAGACGCCGCCTATTGCGCTTTATTGGGCTCAGTTCGTTCCAAAAACTACACAGAAGTGACTGGCCTAGTCCAGACAGCAATGGCCCCTCTGCTCGAGCAGCTCAGCCACGACTTCCCAAAAAACCAAATCATCTATCTGAGCGCTGGGAGCGATCTGACTGCTCTTAGCACTTTCCAGCACCAACTAGAGCGCCTGCGCGGCGATAAGCTACTATGCCTGAACTCCTCCAACGCCAATCCCTTCGCCGATTTAGTCGAGTCCAGCGACAGTCAGTTTCAGCTGATAAACTTTGGGGCAGCTCTCACTCAGGCCAAAAGCTACAACAAGCCGCTGCTCTGTTCGCTCAAAGCGCTACTACACCCGATCATTTCCCCCCAAGCTTTCATTGATTTTTCACTTAGCTTAGAGCTTGGCACTGAGTACGATCTGAGCGTTTTGTTGAGAAAGCTCTTGGCACTCGGCTACCAGCGGGTGAGCACAGTAAACGCCGTCGGTGAATTTGCCCTAAAAGGCGAACTGCTCGATCTCTATGCCGCTCAGCTACCGTGGCGGATCACTTTTGACAGTGACAAACTGGAACGGATCAGAGTCTTTGAGCCTTGGAACCAGCGCAGCCTGACCCACCTAGAGCTTGATGAGGTTTACATTCCACCAATCAGCCCCTATGGTTTGTCTTTGGGGACTTTGGTGGACAAAAACAGAGATAAACTGCGCGCGCTCGCTCAGGAATTAGAAGATGGGCAGCGGGCTTTTTGGCTGAGCGAGCTAGCTAGTCCAGCGGAAAATGCCGGTGTTTCTTTTTTGCCTTGGCTCATTGAGCCAGAAAACTTGAATAATCTCTTTCACTATATTCCCCCTTCGGCGCTTTTGGTGATGCCTGAACGCAATGGGCTAATCGCCTCGCTCGCACGCGAAAAAGCCTTGATGCTCGAAGATCTCAGCCGCAAGCTAGCCAAAAAACAATTGCCTCAAAGTCAGACTGCTCTGCTAGAGGCTTTCGCCGAGAAGCTCTATCAGATTCCACCCAGCTTTGCGAGCACCAGAAGCATTGGGCTTTGTTTTGCCGAACGCGAGTCAGCGCTTAGTTTGGGTTTGGAATTATTGCCGCAGTTTCGGGCTAATGCTGCGCTCATCGAGGATTATTTGGCTGGCGAAAGGCGCGAGAAATATCTGCTGAGCGAGGCTGAGGGCGAGTCTTTTGGTTTGACTAGGCTCAGTGCCAGCATCGATCGGGGCTTTGCGCTCAGTTCGGCTTGTCTTTTTACGGATTTTGAGCTATTTGGCCGCAAGCCTGTGCTAGGCGCTCGCAAAAAAGGACTGGTGGCTCCCGAACGCTTTATTCCGATCGATCTTGACGCCATCGCCGTAGGCGACCATTTGGTGCATCTCAAGCATGGCATTGGGCGTTTTTTGGGACTGAGGAGCATTGAGCTTGCCGGTACCAGAAGAGAATATCTGAGCATTGAGTATCGTAACGGTGACCAGCTCAATGTCCCCGTAGAGCAAATGAACAATATCTCTCAGTTTCGCTCACCGGACAATAGCGCCCCTCAGCTCTCCAAACTAGGCGGACAAGACTGGGAGAAGGCCAAAACCCGTGCCCGCAAAAAAATAGAGGAGATAGCGGAAGAGCTGATCGCCCTCTACGCCGAGCGCTCGCTCAAAGAAGGCTTTGTCTTTGAAGCCGATTCGCCTTGGCAACGTGAACTAGAAGACGCTTTCCCCTACAATGAAACCCCCGATCAGTTGCGGGCAGTAGCCGAGATCAAAGCGGACATGGAAGCCGGCAAAATCATGGACAGACTCTTGTGCGGTGACGTCGGTTTCGGCAAGACTGAAGTGGTTTTGCGGGTCGCTTTCAAGGCTATCTTGAGCGGCAAACAGGTGGCCTTGCTCGCCCCGACTACTATTTTGGCTCATCAGCATTTTCGCTCTTTCCAAGACCGTTACCGCAAATTCCCCCTGAAAGTGGAATACCTGACCAGAGCGAAAAGTACAGCCGATCGCAAAAGAATCTGCGAGCAACTGAAAGCCGGAGAGCTCGATCTGATCATCGGCACGCACACGCTACTCGGCAAAGAGCTAGCCTTCAAGGACCTAGGCCTGCTGGTGATAGACGAAGAGCAAAAGTTTGGGGTAAAGCACAAAGAAAAACTAAAACAACTGAAAAGCGATGTCTCTGTCCTGACCGTCTCAGCTACGCCTATTCCGCGTTCCATGCACATAGCGCTCTCGGGCATTCACGATATGTCGATCATCGCTACCGCTCCTCCCGGGCGGGTGCCGGTCAAGACGCAGATAGTCGAAAATGAAGACAAAGTAATACGGGCAGCCATCTTGCGCGAGCTAGAGCGGGGTGGCCAAGTCTTTCACCTGCATAACCGTGTCGAAAGCATCAATCAACGTGCAACCCAGCTCATGCAGCTAGTGCCGGAAGCCTCTTTTCGGATAGTGCACGGCCAGATGAGCGAAGGGGAAATAGACCAGTCCATGGAAGACTTTGTGGACAGAAAATACGACGTTTTGCTTTGCACCTCGATCATCGAAAACGGTTTAGATATTCCGAACGCCAATACGCTCATCGTCGAAGACGCCCAGAACTTTGGGCTTTCCCAGCTCTACCAGCTCAGAGGACGAGTAGGTCGCGCCAATGACCCCACTAAACCGGGCTATGCCCTGCTGCTCGCTCCTTCAGCCGATAAACTGACCCCACAAGCCAAAGCGCGTCTAGAAGCGATAGCACGCTACGGGAATCTAGGCGCTGGCTATCAGATTTCGCTCCGTGACATGGAAATTCGTGGTGTCGGGAATCTACTCGGGACAGCTCAGCACGGTAAGGTAGAGGCAATTGGTTTTGAGCTCTACAGCGATATGCTCCGTGAGACTGTCGAGCGGCTCAAACTCGAACGAAATATCGACGTGCAGGCTGAAAACAAAAAGCGTGTGACTAAGCTTGAAGACAAGCCGGTAATTGACCTCAAGCTGGAAGCTCACTTGCCTAGTAGCTGGTTTGATGATGAGAGCGCCAAGCTGCGCGAGTACAGGCGCCTAGCTGAGGTGAAGAGTCTACTGGAGCTGACTGGTCTACAAGACGAATGGGTTGACCGTTTTGGGGAGCTGAACGATACTGTGCTCACTCTTTTGCAGGCTGTGCGGGTACGTTTGCAGGCAACCAGCGCGGGCATTCGCGGTACTATTCGGGCGCTGAAGGGGATGGTCGATTTGCGTTTGGATTTGACTTTTGCCGAATGGAAAGATCTGCGTTTACGGCTTCCCAAGTGGCTTCTCGACAAATTGGCTTTTCGCTCTACTACTGAGCTTGGTTCTAGTCTTTTACTGAAGGTTGATGCTGAGCCTAGGCTGCAGCTGAACGCTCTGGAGAGTCTTTGTGATCTATTGGTGAAAGTTTAGTTTTTTGTTCACTGTAGGTTTGGTGAATATATTTAATGGGGCTAGCGCCCCAAACCCCTAAAGCGGGAGCTTGAGTCTGCGCAGCCCCTAAAACTCCCCATTGAAAGAGCGATCTCAACCTTGCTGTTTCAACCCCGCAAGCTGAGCCACAGCTTCCCCATAAAGCGCAGTCATTTCACCCAGACTTTTACTTGAATCATAAGAAATCAGCCCCCCAATGCTCACCCGCAACAAATCTCCCTTCGTTTCGCCCCCATAAATCCCCACCGGCAAAACTGAAACCCCGCCAGCCAACCTAGCCAAGAAAGCCGCCCCCTGCTGCAAAGCACCCAAATATTCCCTTGACGGGTTTCTGGTACCCTCAATGAAAACCCCCACTGGCCAGCCTGCTCCCAGTGCGACTTTCACTTGCTTGATCGTGCTGCTTCCCACCTTCTCCCTATTGATGGGGATTGCGCCTAGCGCCTCGATCTTCCAAGCCAAACTCGGATCTGCAAACAACTCAGCCTTGGCAATATAAGCAATAGGCCTACCTAGAGCCAATGACAGAATAGTCGGGTCTTCATAGGAAAAATGATTGGAGACTAAGATAAAAGACCCCTTAGTCCTCTCCAGATTTTCGCGCCCAAGAACCTCAAAGCGGTATTGGTTGTGATATCTCGGAAATAAAAGCCCATAAATCACTCCATAATGCAGAGCTCTGCCCCAAAATCCATAGTTTCCTTGAAGCTGCGAGCTCACCTAAAGCATTCCCTTCGTTGAACTGATCTCCGTTCCCTGAACTCGCGAAGCTTTCTGGAGTGCTCTTGCGAAAGCCTTGAAACTGGCTTCGACTATATGATGGACGTTTTCGCCACGAATATAAGACAAGTGCAAGTTTAATCTGGCATTGGTGGCTAGTGCCCGCCAGAATTCTTTAAAAAGTTGCGGATCGAAAGTCCCCAGTCGAGCCGTCCCAACCGGCAAGTCATAATGCAAATATATTCTGGTACTCAAGTCTATATCAGCTTCGATCAGCGTCTCGTCCATGGGCAGGCGTTGGGAGCCATAGCGCGTTAGTCCGATTCGCTCGCCTAGAGCTTTATCTAAGACTTGGCCCAGGGTAATGCCTAGGTCTTCGACCAAGTGATGATCGTCTATATCCGTATCACCGGCGGCTCTTACTATCAGACCAATTTTTCCATGAAATGCCAGCTGTTCGAGCATATGGGTCAAGAATGGCACTGAGGTTTGGATTTGGGGGGGTGCTATTTCGTCTAGACTTAGGGAGACAAAGATATTTGTTTCTTTGGTGATGCGCTCTAGTTCAGATTTGCGGATATTCATGGGGTAGATCATAACCGTTTATGAGACTGAGTAAATTCTGTTTTTCACCCCACCCCCAAGGCTGAGCTTTGACCCAATGGGAACGTCACATTAGTCGGGAAGCTTCTATGATTTTTTTCATCCCCAAGGCTGAGCCTTGACCCAATTGAAACGTCACATTAGTCGGGAAGCTTCTATGATTTTTTTCATCCCCGTTAGGACTCAATACTCCCTTAGCAAAGAAGGGGGGTTTGGGGGCTTAGCTTTGGTCTTTTCCCCACCGTTATTAAAAAACCTTTCTGATAATTGAGCCCGTAGGGCGAATCGCAGGGGTCGAGGGGCACAGCCGGGATGAGCATGAGCTCCCGCCTTCCGGCTGGGAATGCCCCCGTGGGGTTCGGGGCTAAGCCCCGAGAGGGGGTTCAAAGGGGCTCCGGCGAGTCCCTTTGCCGGGGTTTGGGGGCGGAGCGCCCCAGAAAGACAGAAGACTTTTTCAAAGAGACAAAGAGACTTTGACACTTGACTCAGTTTTCCCCACCACATTCCTTAGAGAAGTTTTTTCTTTATAGGGGGTTTGGGGGGCCGAAGGTCCCCCATAACATTTAAGTCTCACAACCTCCAGTGATCTCAAGATTGCTTTTGCTCACTTTAGGTTAGGGAAAAAGTAAACAATGAGGGCTGGCGCCCTCAAACTCCCCTAGCAAAGAAGGGGGGGGTTTGGGGGGCCGAAGGTCCCCCATTACATTTGGTTCTCACAACCTCCAGTGAACTCAAGATTGCTTTTGCTTACTTAAGGTTAGTGAGAAGTAAACAATGAGGGCTGGCGCCCTCAAACTCCCCTAGCAAAGAAGGGGAGAGAAAAATCACAAGTAAAATCCAGCTAAGAACTCGTTTTAATTGGATCAAGCTAGCATTGTCAGCTTTCAGTGATAACCCTACAGAAAATGGGGATAATGTCTATAGGGGATGACATAAGGTATCCCAAACGTCCATGCTCCACGATGGACAATATGAACAAGATGATCAAAATAAATGACATCATCATGGCCGTCTCGATCTTCGCGGTGCTCGCGATCATCATTGTGCCATTGCCGCCATTTATTCTAGACATGTTCATGGCGATCAATATTTCTATCGCCGTCTTGCTGCTAGGCACAGCCCTCTTCTTGAATAGACCGATCGATTTGGCTATCCTGCCCACCGTGATCCTCGCCACCACCCTCTTTCGCCTATCGCTAAACATTGCCTCTACACGGATGATCCTCTCCCATGGAGAAGCGGGGCAAATCATCGCCACCTTTGGAGAAACAGTAGCCTCAGGCAATCCGATCGTAGGCTTCATCTTGTTTGTCGTGATCACTATTGTTCAGTTTTTGGTGATCACCAAAGGAGCAGAACGTATAGCCGAAGTCTCAGCCCGCTTCACCCTCGATGCCATGCCCGGCAAACAGATGGCCATAGACGCTGAGCTAAACATGGGCATGATCACCCCCGAAGTAGCCCAAACCAGACGAAAAGACCTCGAAAGAGAAAGTGCTCTCTTTGGATCGATGGACGGAGCCAGCAAATTCGTCAAGGGCGACGCCATCGCTGGGATCATCATCACCATCGTCAACATGATTGCTGGTTTGGCTATCGGTGTGCTCCAAAGAGGTCTAGAGCTCGGTTATGCCGCTAAAGTCTATATGATTCTCTCGATCGGGGACGCACTGGGCGCGCAGGTTCCGGCCCTGATCTCTTCTGTGGCTACAGCGCTGATCGTCACTCGCTCCACTAGCTCAGGCCAAAGTCTCAGTACTGACGTGATCGAGCAGTTTTTGAGTAACCCGATGGCGATCATCGTCGGCGGTATTCTCTTTTCGATGATGGGCTTGATGCCCGGTATGCCTTGGTATTTCTTTTTCCCGATCGGCGCTTTCTTCATTTGGTCCGGTTATCAAGCGATTCAGGCCGCTCAAGTGAAAGAGAACATGAATGTCGAAGAACAAATCCAACAACAGACGGAACCACCGAAGTCACCCGACCAAATGTACAATCTGCTCGGCGTCGACGCACTCGCCATCCATGTCGGCAACAATCTGATCCCACTCGCTGACCCCGCCAATGGCGGCAGGTTAATCGATGATGTCGGGTCGCTGCGCCAGCATCTCACCCTGACGCTCGGTTATATTTTGCCGCCAGTTCGTATTTGTGACTCAAGGCACGTAGGGCCCTACGAGTACAGAATACTGGTGCGGGGAAATGTGGTGGCTGGCTCTGAGATTTATCCGCAGCGCTATATGATCTTGAAGTCTCACTGGGAGCAGCTCTACCGTGAACCCCCACCAAATGCCCTGAACGGTTGGGAACCAGTGCAAAAAGAGCCAGCCTATTGGGTGCAGCCAGAACTGATCGAGTCACTGATCCGCGAAGGGCGCTGGAATAAGCCCTATGCTACCCCGATCCAAGTGATCACCTTCAACCTATCTGAGACAGTCTTTGCTCAGATCGACGAGATGCTCACCAAGGTAGACGTCAGACGTATCCTCGACAAAGTCCGCAGCATGGATCCAGCTCTTGTCGACGGCATTGTACCGGCTATCATCGGTGTAGGCGAGCTCCGGAAGGTCTTAGTAAATCTACTCAAGGAAAAAGTCAGTATCAGAGACATTCACTATATCTTGGAGCGGATCGAAGACATCAACGCCTCAGGCTTGACTCGTGAGCCGGATCTGATCACAGAAAAGCTCAGGCTTTATCTCTCAAGGCAGATCTGCACGCATCACGCTAGCGACAAGAAGCTCTTGGCTATCACTGTCGGTCCTGAGATCGAACAACTGCTTGAAGAATCGCTCCAGAAAGTCGAAGACAAATACATTCTCACCCCTGACCCTCAGCTTGTGCGCAGTTTGATGGGTGATTTGACTGACGCTTCCAACCAGCTCTTCGCCAAGATAGGCCGTAGGCCGGTGGTGCTTTGTAGCGCTGGTTTGCGTTTACCACTATCACGTCTGATCGAGTCTTTTGATTCGCAGATTCCGGTGATGTCTTATGAAGAGCTGGTTCCAGACTTCAAGGTGGAAGTAGTGAAGACACTTGAGAGTGCTAGCGCTGAGCCCAATGCTCTAGGGAGCGCTCCTAGTCTCGATCCGGCTTTGATTCCTTGATCTGGTGATTTTTGATTTGCCATCTAGAGCGAAACCGGCCCTCAAATGGGCTGGGGGGAAGTCTGCTCTACTTCCCCAACTAGCCAGTCATTTCCCCGCTGGCTGCAAGGTTTACATTGAGCCTTTTTTGGGTGGGGGAGCAGTCTTTTTGGCTTTAGGCTCGGGTACCGTGAGCCTGATCAATGACTCAAACCCTGAGATCTTCAATCTTTACAGCATCATTCGTGACCAGCCTCAAGCGCTAATGACTGAGCTAGACAAGTTTAAGCCTCAGTATTCTGAAAATTTCTATTATTCGCTCAGGCAAAGCAAGCCCGAGACTTGTCTCCAGCAAGCAGCTCGCACGATCTTTCTGAACAAAACCGGCTTCAATGGGCTTTACAGGCAAAACGCCAGTGGTCAGTTCAATGTTCCTTTCGGGAAAAGACTGACCTGTCCTGCTCTGTACCAAACTACAAATATTTTGGCTATTTCTTCTCGCCTTCAGAGTGCTGATCTCAAGAATCAAGACTTCGAAGAGATTCTGGAGGAGGCTCAGGAAGGGGACTTAGTTTATTGCGATCCTCCGTATGAGCCTCTGGATCAGACTTCGTCTTTTACGGCTTATCAGGCAAGGGGTTTTAGTCAGGTCGATCAAATCAGGCTGAAAGAAGCTTGTCTCAGAGCGCATAGTCGGGGGGCTTTGGTCTTCATCTCCAATTCTTCGGCCGATTTTATTTTGGATTTGTATGCTGGCTTTGAGATTCAAAAAATCAGGGCTAGGAGAGCGATCAATAGCGATGGGGGGAAGAGGGGTGAGGTAGAGGAGGTGTTGGTTTGTCTAGTCCCGTCCCCCAAACCCCCTTTGAGGAAGAGTGGGAAGCGCCCCTGAGGGAAACTCCCTTGAATCCTGAGGGAGATTGATAAGCGGTCTAGGCGAAAAACAATCGTTTCAAGCCCACCTGGCTCAAAGCTCAGCTTTGCCACCAGTCGTTTTCTAAAAGAAAATAACTATAAGCGTCAATAAGATCCGTGACAGGATGCACTTGCTCGATCTCTTGAGTAATGATCCCCCCCGGCAAAGCAAGCCAACGATAAGATCCCTCAGCAATGCCAGATTTTGTGAGCTCGCAGTTTCCCAGCACATAAACGTTAGGCTCTCCCTGAGCCCGAAACTTACGCTGCAAGATCCTTAAACGCCTCATCTTCCGGTTTTTGTAAGCATTCGGATCACCGGCCTTCAAACTATCAAGCAGATTCACCGGCAAACCGTGTACGCGCTCCAGCTCCCTGTGATCGCCATAGATGAGCAGAGCCGGATCGCCGTAAAGGCGCATCTCTTCCAGCGCCGGAAAGGCAAGAGCTAGTTTGGTGAGCCTCAATTCTAACTCTTCGGCCATCAGCACCAAGCTTTTGCCGCTAGCGCTCTCTTCCCACAACAAGAGATCTCTCGAACCATCCAGAGAGCGATAGCCCACAATTGCTGCTATATGATTTGACCCAGCTCCCCCGTCATAACTGACAAATAAAAAACCGGGTTTTATTATGTGCTCTTTAATGAGCGCATCTTCCATGCTCCACTGATTGCCCTGAGGATTGAAAAAGCAAGAGGAATTATATTCTTTGATAATCGACTGGCTCTTTAAGCCGCGCTTGCCGAAGATCTCTCGGTCTATCACTTCAGAATCGTTTGTAGCGATTAATTCATTCAAATATTTTTGGTCATTGCTCGGGTTAGCGGAAAAAGGAATGAAACTTCCCTGTACCGATGGGGCAACCGAGCCATCAACTAAGCGTGCAAAAAAATGCTGAGAACTGAGCGGCGATGTAGACACCACCAAACGCACCTTGGCCGTGGCCGAGACCGAAGCGTAAGCCAGCTCAAGCGCCCGTGAATCCCAGAAGCCAGCTTCATCAAAAAAAGCAAAGCGCACTCGTCCACCCCGTCCCAGCTTGGTGGCAGCAGCCACAGACCCAACAGGCAGGCCCCGCAAGATCGCTCCGTTGATCTCGATTGAGCCTTCTTTGGACCTATGTTCGTCCAGCAAAAAGGGCGGCTGATATTCGAGCATCAAACGCACCCGAGGTAGAAGTGAGTTTTGGAGATCACCTGGTCTATCCACTCCGTCCATGTTCTTGCAAGCAATCAAACTGGATCTATTCCAGAAAATAGCAGCATGTAGCAGACAGGCCAATATAGTGTTTGTCCAGCCTACACGGCGCGCCTTCTCCCAAGCAAAGACAGTGCTGGGGGGACTATCGGCTTGGGTGAGCGGTTCGATCTGGGCTATCAACTGCTCCCGCTGAGCCGGAAAGAGCGCGAAGCGCCTCAGGTTTCCTGGATAGTCCGGATCTTCGGCCATCACGGTCAGGTCGATCCAGTCGGCTAGGTTGTATTTGAAGTGTTCATAGACTGTGGTTTGTTCTGTGTCTGTCAGTTGCCAGAGCTGTGCTAGGAGAGCATAGGGATTTTGCTCATTCGCTTTTTTCAGTTTTTCGATTAGAGTCATTTTCTCGACTGGATTGGCGTGTTTCGTAGTTTTGAGCTAGTTTCTCGAGCTCATAGATGGTTGGATTTTTGTTTTCTCGGCTTTTGCTTTGGGTTTGCAGGATCAGCTTGATCGCTTCGGCTTTGTCGTAGAGCTTGAGCTTGACTGTCGGTTCACCGTTTGCGCTCACTGTTCTTTGGATGCTTTCGACTGCAGCCCAAGCTTCCATTGGTATATCTTTGGGACTTTTTAGGTCTATTTTGTCGCCGTCCCAGCAGAGGAGGTCTGAGAGACTGGCTTTCACAATTTTATTTAGTTCTTGGAGGCAGTTTGCGTTTATATCTTCCATCTACCAAATATTATTGGCATGGATAGTGAGGCTTGGGGGGAGTGAGTGAGCTCTATTCGGGTGAAGCGGGGTTTGACTGGGCAGTTTTAGTGGTTTCTGGTTTGGCAGGATCTACTCTTTTAGCCCCTATTCTCCTTAGAAAGCCATTAGAGTCTGTGCAGTTTCTAAAGTGATCCGCGAGGGCTTTTTTAAAAGCTTCCTCAGAGGAGAAGTTATATCTTTTTGGGGCACTATCTATCATGCTCTGAGTGTTATATGTTTCTTCTCCGTGGACAAGATTATAGAGATGAGATTCTGTCATTCCAACAGCTCCGAATTTTTCTTTCAAGACCTCAGTCAAAACAGACCTAGATAACTGGTCATTTTTCAACATTCTGTGACCTGATAAGCCGAGTAAACCAAGAACAAAAGCTACACTGCCTAAAATCGCCCCCCAATTTTTCCCGCCAGCTCCATCTGAGTCATTATTCTCGGAAGATTTTGCTTGTGGGGGCTGAGCATTGACGACGATCACTTGTGGCTGCTGCTGAGCAACAGGGCTAATCTGAACGGCCTGCACTGGCACCAGCTGAAACTGAGATGGAGCTAATCCGAAGATTTTTTGGAGGGCCATAGCTATAAAGAATAAATTAAACTGTCACCACAATAACCGAACTTTAACGATTTATCAACGGTTCTTAAAGAAACAGTAATAAATGATTTTCTGTACCCACCCCCTGCCCCCTCCCTGAAGAGAGCGGGGGTATTTATGGGGCTTCGCCCCAAACCCCATACTATTGAATCAAAAATATACAAAGCTCTTTAAGACTAAAATAATAATCAGTGTCAGACCAAGCTAAGCCAGAAGCCAAAAGCTTCAACCCCAAACCAATTATCTTCTCCCTGCTCGCCCTAGGAGCACTGGGTCTACTCGCTTGGCGCCTAATGCAAGAACATAGAGATAAAACCTCAGTCTCAGGCACCCTAGAAGCAGCCGAAGTCTATTTTGGTTCCAGACAAGCCGGACGCGTGAAACAAGTCCTAGTAAAAGAAGGCGAGAACCTAGAAGCCGGTCAAATAATTCTGACCCTCGATGCCCCCGAACTATACGCCCAAAGAGACAACATCAACGCCACTATAGAAGCGCAAAAAGCCCTCCTAGAAGAGCTGCGCAACGGAACTCGCCCTCAACAAATACAAGCGGCCCAGCAAAACTACCAAGCAGCCAAAGCCGACTATGCCCAAAGCCAAAATGGCTACCGCCAAGAAGACAAAGCAAAAGCGGAAGCAGAACTAGAGCGTCTTCAAGCACTAAAAGAGCGAAGCGCTAGCGCTTTAGCCAGACGAAAAGCACTCTTCGCCGACCAGCTAGTCTCACGTGACAATCTAGAAGAATACGAAACCAATGCTAAAAATGCCCAAGCCCAATTTGAAGCCGGTCAAGCCCAATTGGATCTTCTCCAGTCCGGCTACAGACCAGAAGAACAACAAAAAGCACAAAGCCAAATGCTCAGCCAAGCCGCCAACTACCAAGATCTAGCCAATGGCACTAGACCAGAAAGGCTGAAAGCCGAAGAAGCCAAACTAGCGGCTCTTAGCGCTCAGCTAGCGGAAATCGAGAGCCGTCTTGAAGAACTCAATGTCCGCTCCAGTTGTGCTTGCCTGCTAACAGAGTTTGAGATCGAACCGGGTTCACTACTCAATGCTGGCCAAATCACCGGCCTACTGATCGATCTGAGTGATACTTGGATCGATATATACTTGCCGATCGAGCGCTACTCCAAGCTACAAGTAGGCGACAAACTAAAACTGACCAGCATCTCTTACCCAAACCAAGACTTTATGGGGCAGGTGCGTTTTATCGCCAAAAAAGCAGAATTCACCCCCCGTAATATCCAAACCATCGAAGGGCGCCGCCAGCAAGTTTTCAAGGTGAAAGTTGCTGTGAAAAACACCAGCAAAGCAAGACTGTTGCCCGGTACAGACTTTGAGGTGCATTTCCCTTCATGATGGACGGCTCTTCGGGGGTGATTGTCGCTGCTGGTCTCAGCAAAGATTTTGGGGAAAAGAGGGCTGTTCACGATGTCTCTTTTGCCATTCAAAAAGGTGAGATTTTTGGCTTTCTCGGCCCTAACGGCTCCGGCAAATCGACTGTGATCCGGATGCTCTGTGGACTATTGGCGCCTAGTGCAGGAAAGGGCTTTATTCTCGGGCGAGACGTGAGTAGCTCTGGCGAGGAAGTAAGGCGCTTGATCGGCTATATGTCTCAGAAATTTGGGCTCTATAGCGATCTGACCGTTGAAGAGAATTTACGTTTCTTTGGGCGGATCTACGGTCTAGATGAGCCGATGCTCACTAACCGGATCATTGAGCTCACTGGCCAAGTCAAGCTCACCCCCTATATGAGCTACAAGGCGGGAACTCTCTCTGGTGGCTGGAAGCAGCGGATGGCTCTAGCTTGTGCTCTGCTCCACAAACCGGCTGTGCTCTTTCTCGACGAGCCTACGGCTGGGATCGATCCGGTTGCTAGGCGTGAGGTTTGGGATTTGCTTTTTGATTTTTCGGCAGAAGGGATCACTATGCTGGTCACTACGCATTATATGGATGAGGCTGAACGATGTCAGCGACTAGGTTATATCTATCTGAGCAAGCTGATTGCGCTTGGTCAATTGAAAGATCTTTTGGTTTTGCCGGGGGTCTTAGAAGAGGGCTGGGTGAATTTGACTATAGATTGCGAGAAATCGAATGAAGTTTATGGCTATTTGAAGACTCGCGCTGATTTGCGCAATCCGACTATTTTTGGGCGGTCTGTGCATTGTCAGGCTGCTCTTGGCACTTCGTTGGGTGCTTTGGAGGAATCGATTGGGGTTGCGCTTTCTATAAGCAGACCGGTGATTCGCCCTTCTGAGCCTAGCTTAGAAGATGTCTTTGTTGCTTTGACCAAGAAACAAGAGCAAGGCTGATCGCGTAGCTTGAGTGCTGGAAGCCGATAAGCTGGAAGGCCGAGATTCACCCAATGGAGACGAAATACTGATTTAGTTCTTGGGATGATTTTTGGCTTTCTCTTACTTCCAAAGGGGGAGTTTTAGGGGTCTGCAGCCCCCATTGAGAAGACTTCTCAACCTACAGTAATCTCACAAAGTACCTCCTTAGAATTTACACCCCAATTAAGCCAAAGGAACCAGCTTATAACCCAACCCACGCACTGTCTTGATCAATTCTGGATTGGCCGGATCTTTTTCCAGCTTCTCCCGCAAATAACGAATATGAACATCGACAGTACGAGATTCACCAATAAATGACCAGCCCCAAACCTGCTCCAAAAGCTGCTCACGAGTGAAAACCCGATTTGGGTTACTGGCTAAACGCTTCAGAAGCTCAAACTCACGCTGAGTCAAATCAATCTCCACCCCGTTCTGCTTCACTTCGTGGGTATTAGCGTCAATCTCAAGCCCACTAACCCGAATCACCGGCTCGAAATCAGGATCGGCTGGATTGCTGACCACACTCTTCTGGAGACGCTTACGAATACGCGCAATCAATTCTTGTACCCGTGCAGGCTTAGCAATATAATCGTCAGCCCCGATTTCAAGACCGATCACAGTATCGAGCTCAGTACTCTTGGCCGTCAGCATTATTACCGGTATCTCGTTGCCTTCGGCTCTGAGCGCCTTACAGACATCGTAGCCGTTCAAGCCAGGCAAAAGAACGTCTAGAAGCACCAAGTCTGGTTTGTGGGTGCGAATCATCTCAAGTGCATTGATCCCATCGAGGGCACTCATCACCTTGTAGCCCTCTTGCCTGAGCGAAAATTCTAAACCCTCAATGATGTCTCTCTCGTCATCGACGATCAAAATGCTGTGCTGTTGGGTGTTTGTCGTTTGTGCTGGATTTTGCATATGTGAAAAATATTATGAAGCGCTTCTGCTTGCTTTGGGCTTAGTTATTACCACCTAAAAACGGACTCATTACTTCCTCCTAACGAGCCTAGGCAAATCCCCAAAAAAATCAGCCCAGCTTGACAAGCCATTGAATAGACGATTAGAGTTTGAAAAGTGGGGTGAAACTATGCAAGAACAGTTCAACAAAGTAAAAGACTATGTTCTCGATATTGGCTACGTAATCAAGATGGAAGACGCCAAAGAAGGCATGCTCATGATCGAAGACAAGAACTTCGGCATGGAAAACATGGTCCTCAGCTGCGAAGACCCTATCCTCGTGATGGAACAACAAATCTGCGAACTGAAAGCAGATCTCAACCAACAAGAACTTTTGAGCCTGATGAAAATGAATAGAACTCTCGTCCACGGCGCTTTTGCGATCGATGAAGAAGGCAAGAAGCTAGTCTTCAGAGATACATTGGCTCTCGAAAATCTAGACAGAAACGAAGTAGAATCCTCGGTTCACTCGCTGAGCTTAGCTTTAGCTGAAAACTTCAATACCCTAATGCAAATAGCACGGAGATAATACAAATATGTTCGATTTTTTCAAAAGACTCTTTAAACTAGCGGAAGCCGAAGGCCACTCGATCATCGAAGAGATCGAAGACCCAATCAAGATGAGCGAGCAAGCGATGCGCGATCTCAAGAAAGACCTCAACGATAGCCTGCAAAATCTGGCCCAAGCCAAAGCGATCACCATCTCGATGCGCCGCCAACTAGAAGAGCAAAAACAAATCTCTTCTGACTATGAGAAGAAAGCGATGTTGCTTTTGGGTAAAGTACAATCCGGCGAACTGGACGCCAATGAAGGCGAAAGATTAGCCGCTGAAGCGGTGGCAAAGCGCGATCAAGCCCTTCAGAGCGCAGCTGGACTCTCCCAGAACGTGAACTCCAATGAAGCGCTCACCGGCCAATTGGAAAGCAAAATCGGTCAGCTCCGCCAACAGCTCTCCAGCTGGTCAAATGAGATGATCACGCTCAAAGCCCGCGCTAAAGTAGCCCAAGCCAGCAAGAAAATCAATAAACAATTGGCCCTAGTAGACTCCAACAGCACCATTGCGCTGCTAGAGAGAATGAAGACCAAAGTAAACGAAGAAGAAAGTCTAGCAACAGCCTACGGCGAACTCTCAGACACCAGCGACGATCTCGATAAGCAAATCAACCGTGCTCTCCTCAATCCTTCGCCCTCTTCTTCAGAAGGCCTAAAAGAATTGAAGCAGCGCATGGGATTGAAAGAATTGCCGAGCTCTGTGAGCTAGTCTAGTGGAACTATTTCTTTTTCCGGCGCTCATCACTTTAGGTCTTTTCGGCTATTGGTCTTACACGAGGTGGCAGCTTGAAAGCAAAGCCATTGGTAGTTTGAAGCGAAAAAGCCTTTCGGGCGAGCTGGCTCTCAGCAACGCTTCTTTGGGCGCTATGCTAAATCTCTCTCGGATCGGTGAAGAGCTGAGGGATTTTTCCGCTCAGGTGATAGCTATTCATACTGTCCGTTTGGGCTCTAGGACTTGGTATGAGTTCGAGTGTGATAGTGGCGAAGCCAAGAAGGTTTTTTTGGAGCTACATCAAGACGCCGATCGCTCGCTTTATCTGCAGACTGGTTCTTTGAGCTTGCAGGAACTGAGGCTTGATGGTCAGATGCTGCAGCGGATGCGGAGTTCGGCTAGTGGCTCTTTTAGCTTCCAAGAGATTGTCTACAATGTCACTGAAGTCGGGACAGCAACTTATTACCGCGAATCAAATCATACTCGCGCTGAAGAACTAACTCTGTGGAATCTAAGTAACTCAGATGGATCCAAGACTCTCAGCATTGAACAGAGTTTCGGTTCTCAGGCTTATCGCGTGAAGCGAAAAGTGCGTCTTCAGCCTTCGCAAATCCAAGTGCTCAGTTTAGCCGGTGAGAGCGAGTGATTTTTTCAATTTAATTGGGCTATACAATTGAGGGTTAACCCTACTGTTTCAGACTGAAGAAGGTTTAAGGCAGGCAAGGTTTCATGAATTCAGTTAATCCCAATAGCAGCAGGTCTGGACTTGCTCGCACCGGTGGTCCAGTTCCAAAGGCGGAAAGCTTCAAACTGACTGAAGCGATCATTGACAAGCTCAAAGACATGGGCCTCAAATCTTCTAAGCCGCTCATTGTTGGCCAAAGTACCACTCTTCCTGAACTACTTGCTGGTGATAGTTTTTTGGGGAGTAGCTCAAGCAAAAAAGGAGAAAACTCAAAAAAAAATAATTTTCTTGCAAGGCTGCTGCAGGGAGGTGGAAAAGCTCTGGCCGGTATACTTGGTATCACAAATCCACTTGCAGGGCTGCTCGTTGGTGCTGGTTCCGGTTTTCTATCCGGTCTAGTTGGTGGCGGGAATCCTATTTCTGGTTTGATTCAGGGGGCTGGAAATTTTCTTGGTGGTCTTTTTGGGGGTGGAAATCCTGTTGCTAAACTTTTTGGTTTTTGATGAGGTTGAGAACGTTTCGCTAGACTGCTGCTACGCATGAAGGTCCCCTCATTACAAACAATTTCCCCAACCGCAAGTGAGTTAAAAACCCAAAAAATTCTCGAGGAGCAATTTTTTTATGAAGCTACTTTTCTTAAATGCCTCATCAAAAACAGTAGTTAAAAAAATCTAAAACGTAGCCCCAGAAAGCAAATCACCATACTCCTTGCAAAGAAACTTCCGAAAAGCAGGCGCAAGGTCCGGTCTAGTCATAGCGTATTTGACGATCGTAGTGAGATAGCCGAGCGGTGCCCCGACATCATAGCGCTCACCCTCAAACTCATAAGCCAGCACTTTGCCCTGAGCAGCCAATTGATTGATCGGGTCAGTCTGCGAAGTCTCTTGGTGCGGGGCAAAGGTGAGCTCACGCAAAGCCGGAAAGATATCGGAAGTATAGAGGTATCTGCCAAAAGAAACCAAACGGCTAGGCTCAGTGCCAACTTTGGGCTTCTCGACTAGTGACTTGACCGGATAGATCCGACCGGTTTTTGGACCATGCTCAATCACCCCATATCGCGAAATGTCTTCATCTAAAATCTCACAAGCGGAAAGAATGATCTTGCCTGTCTCTTTATAGACTTCGATCATTTGCTGCGTACAAGGCTTCTCACTAAAGATCAAATCGTCTGGATAAGCCACCACAAAAGGCGAATCACCACAAAAAGGCTCGCTTAATAATAAGGCGTCAGCAGTCCCCTTCATCTCTCGCTGCCGAATAAAGTGAAAATTGGCTTTGAGTGGAGCAATCTTGGCTAGCTTCTCGAGAGCGTTCTCGTTTTGGAGGATAGTCTCAAGCTCTAGCTCGTGATCTAGGTAGTCTTCCAGCACTTTTTTGCGACGAGAAGTGATGATCAAGATATCGTCAATGCCCGAAGCGATGAACTCTTTGACAATAAAATCGATAGCCGGAACGTCAACCAAAGGAAAAAGCTCCTTAGGGACTGTCTTCGAAGCTGGGAGAAAACGGGTTCCATAGCCAGCCGCGAGAATAACCCCTTTGACTTCTTTGTTATGTACTGAATTCATAAGATTTTAAGAAAATTCACCTATCGATCAAATAGCCTAAACCATAAAAGCAGTAATAGCCACACGTCAGCGCCAATAAATGACTATCGAAACGATCTAAGACGCCTCCATGCCCCTCAATCAAGTCGCTTGCATCTTTGGCGCCAGCTAAGCGTTTGATCATCGATTCGGCCAAATCACCGATCACAGCGAGCGCATTCAGCAAAAGTAAGATCGGCAACAAGACAAACCAAGGCACATCGAGCTTATACAAGTACTGGCCAGCCGTGGCGGCAAAGAAGAGTCCGACTAAAACCCCCACGATCATCCCCCCCAAAGCCCCCTGCACAGTCTTACTGGGACTGATTGCCTCTACTAGCTTTTCCCGCCCAAAATAGCGCCCCAAATAGAAAGCGGCCATGTCATTGAAGGCGACGCTCAAAAAGATCAAAATCAAATAGAAAGTACCTGTATCGCCAAAATCGAAAGGCAAAAACTCACCCCGAAAAAGAGCAGCCCAAAAAGCCCGACTGCGCTCATCGCTGAGCGAACGAATCAACACACCATGAGCCGGAAACCAGCCCGTATAAACCAAACAAAGAAAACTGGCCGCAATATCGCCAAAAGTACCCTTGATCTTTTGGCCGATCCAAGATTTGATCACAAAAACGCACAATACCGCAACCGTCGAGAAGGTCAGCCAAGCGCCCAGCGCGTCACGAGAACAAGCAGCCGCAATGTGCCCAAGGGGTACTAGAGTCAGCAGCAACCACACCGGAGGCCTGGCACCTGAAAGCTCAGCGAGCGTCAATAATTCCCGAGCGGCTACTGTGAAAACAAAAGCACTGAAGAGGGCATAGGGCCAGCGACCAGCAAAGATAGCGAGCAAAAAGATGATGATGATCAGTGCACCGGCTCGAAAGCGTCTTTGAGTGTTATCGCTTGGCATAGGTGCTGTGAATTTTAGCTTCTCGGCTCTCCTAGACGGTCTTCAGCTCTTTTTCTTTCTTTTCCACCAGCTCGTCGATCTTTTCAATGAATTTATTGGTCGACTTTTCGAGCGTCTCTAAAGCTTTAGTCACCTCATCTTCGGAGATCCCAGAGCCCTTGAGCTTCTTAATGGCATCGTTACCGTCGCGTCTAATATTGCGGACGGGGATTTTGCCGCGCTCTTCGCCTGCTTTTCCTACTTGTTTCGATAGTTCTTTGCGTCTATCTTCGGTTAGTGCGGGGACATTGATTCGGATCAGATTACCGTCATTGGTGGGATTGAGCCCTAGATCTGAGTTGCTGATCGCTTGCTCGATCGCTTTTAGGTTGGTTTTATCAAAAGGCTGAATCTGCAAAGTACGCCCATCGGGAACGGTGATACCGGCTATATCGCTCAGATTCATTGGGGAGCCGTAGCAATCGACTTTCACTTTCTTGAAAATCTCTGGGTTTGGTCTGCCTGTCCGAAAAGTCTTCAGCTCTTCGGTAAGGGCCTCAAGCGTCTTGGTCATCTTCTCTTCGGCCGCTGTCAATATTTCTTTGGAACTCATGGGAGATATTTGGCTATGGTCAGGTAATCATCAAATGATAAATCTTCAGCGCGTGAATCGGGTGATATCTGCAGACTAGTAAAGTCTTCTAGGGTAAGCACACCCAATAAATTATTTTTGATCTTTTTTCGACGATGGATGAAAGCTTGCCTAAGCACCTTCTGGAGAGTATCTCTTTTATCTTTACTCAGTCCAGCAAGCCCTGCATGAACCCGTGGCCTAAAGCGCACTACGCCTGTATCGACTCGTGGCTCTGGATGAAAAAACTTTCGCTTGACCTCGAAAAGTAATTCTACTTCCGCTTTAGCTTGAACGAGCATACTCAGCGGGCCAAAAGCCTTCGATCTGGGCTGAGCGACCATCCGCTCCGCCACTTCTAGCTGAAACATAAAAACAACTTCTCTGGCTTCTCTAGCATTCCAAAAATCGCTCGCATAGTCTCCGATGATATTCAGCAAAATCTTGGTGCCAGCATTGAAGGGCAAATTCCCGATCAGGCTAAAAGGTTCTCTCATCTCCTCGAAGCTAAGCTGACAGGCATCAGCGTACATGGTACTGAGCTTCGGGTGGCGGGGAAGCTTGGCGAGAAGGCGCTCGTCCAGATCGACGGCCATCACCTCTAGCTCATTTCCCAGTAAGCAAGCAGTCAAAAAACCCAGCCCTGGGCCTATTTCCACTACTAGTTTGGTTTCAGCAGAGAGACTAGAGGCTATCGAGTTGAGCCAGTGACTGGAGACCAGAAAGTTTTGCCCTAACTCTCGTTTGGCTTTTTGGTTTTGCGCTAGAAGTAGCAGTTCGCTATCGGGAAGGATCATAAAAGTTTGGAAAAATCTTGTGATTTGCGTTAGTATATATTCTTTATTGCCAATTGCTCACAAGCACCTAAATCAATGAAACGTCGTAGCTCAGTCAAAAAAATCTGCTCCAAATGCAAGTTCGTTCGCCGCAAGGGCGTACTACGTATACTTTGCGAAGAACCAAAACACAAACAAAGACAAGGATAGAGGAAGAAAAATAAAATATGCCAAGATTTGCCAGCATAGATGTTCCTGCCGACAAGAGAATCGAAATTTCTCTTACATATGTTTTCGGTATTGGCCGCAATACTGCCAAAGCCCTACTCGGTTCGCTCGAAATAGACGGTAACCGCAAGGCGAAAGATTTGACTCCTGAGGAAGTCAATGCCGTCCAAAAGTATATTTCTGACAATTTGATTGTTGAGGGGGATCTTAGACGAGATGTCAATTCGCACATTCAACGCTTAGTCAGCATCAGTTGTTATCGTGGGATCAGACATCGCGAGGGTTTACCTGTTCGTGGTCAGAAGACCAGAAACAAGGGTGGCAAGCGTCGGGATCGTCGTCGGAAGAAATCTACCTAAATAGTTTTTTTCACTTATGGCTATTTATTGGTTTAGAGTCTTTTTCGCTATGCATTTTTTTTCGCTTGAGTCCCATATCACCCCTTGCTGTGAGCGAAAATTTCATCAAATAAAAACAAGTCCTGCAGTAAAATTTAGGAAGTGATAGCCCTCTACTCAAAATATAGACCAAATAAACTCAGCGAATTAGCAGGCCAAGAGTTCATCGTAAAAACACTCACAATAGCCCTAGAACTAGATAGAGTCTCTCACGCCTATTTGCTCACAGGCCCCCGTGGCTGCGGCAAAACCTCTGCCGCCCGTATATTGGCAAAATCACTGAACTGTAAAGCTGGCCAAAGCCCAGATCCCTGCGGCCAATGCTTGAACTGCATCGAAATAGCTAAAAGCATCTCACCGGACGTGACAGAGCTGGACGCCGCCAGCAACCGGAAAGTAGACGAAATCAGCGAACTGATCGAACGCTGCCACCTTGCCCCCCAAACCGCCAAACGCAAAATCTATATACTGGACGAAGTCCATATGCTCACCGGCCACGCCTTCAATGCGCTCTTGAAGACAATCGAAGAACCACCACCAGGCGTAGTCTTCATCTTGGCTACCACCGAGGAAGACAAAGTCCCCAGCACCATCTTGAGCCGCTGCCAACGCTTCACCTTTCACCCGATCGAAAAGACTCTACTAGCAAGCAGGCTTGAAGCGATTTGTAAGCTTGAAGGTTTTTCTTACGAGACAACAGCTCTCAAACAAATTGCTGAGCTGAGTAGAGGAGGCTTTCGTGACGCCCTAGGACTGCTAGAGCAGGTTAGTTTACTCGGACATATAGACGATCAGACAGTCCAGTCGATCTTTGGTGGATTACCAGAAGCAGAACTACTAGGCCTGAGCGAAGCAATCATGCAAGGAGATCTAGCGATGGTCTTGGAGCAAAGCAAAGAAGCGCTCAGTCGAGGCCTAGACGCACAAGCGATTCTAAAACAATTATTGGGCTTTGCAGTGACTTCAGCCGAAAAACACATAGCAAATCCTAGCCTAGCGCTGCCTTGGATAGACTTAGCTAGCAAGCTGATGAGCAATGAAAGATATCTAAAGTTCACCCAAGATCCAGAAACCAGACTAAAAGGCATCTTGCTTGGGGTAGCTGGCAAACTAAATGCTCCAGTATTGACGCAAACACAGATCCCTCAGACTAACCAGAAAGCTCCAGTCTCTAAAGCCAGTCCAGTGCTGACAGAAAAAATTCAAGCTGAAACGGCACTAGTCCCAGTAGCCCCTGCTCTCAGCCAGCAACAAGCACCGATCGCTCCTGCCGAAGAGACAAACGATGAGATGCTAGCCGAAGTCACTGACTGGCTCCAAGCACGTGGCAAGATTCCTCTAAAAGCTTTTCTAAATCAAGGACAAGCTCAATTTAGCAAAAAGCCAGAAAGCAAAGAATTCACGATCAGCGCCCTAGGGAACTTCGCCAATAGACTGAGGGAAGAGAGCTACTTCAAACTACTTAAGACCTGTCTAGCTGAGCTCTATGACGCAAACAAATTAGAAATAATCGAAAGAACAGCCCCCCACCAAGAAAGCAGCACAGCCGAAGCAGTCAGAGCACCGATCTCTCCCAAAGAAGAAGAAGAAGACTTTCCACGTCAACGACAAGAAACAAGCCCAAAGCCTCAGCCAGCTCCTAAAGCAGAGAACAGCGTAAAGCCTGCCTACACCCCAAATCCCTATGCAAAAAAAGCCCAAAAGCCTAAACTTAGCCCCCCGCCTCTAGCACTCAGCGACGACGCAACGCCCTTGATGGTCGCTCAAAGACTGCTAGGAGGCACGCTTAAAGGCAAACCGGAATGAAGCGCTATATTCGCGCTAAGCCTTCCACTCCACCCAAGCCGGCTCTTGTACTCGGTGAAGAGAGGCTCGACGCTGGTCAGCTCACCCTTGTCAGTTGTTGTTATTTGGCTTTCCCACTTGGTCTTGGCTTTCTCTTTCCTCTGCTTGCAGCGGCGATTTTGCGGGGATCGGGGTTTGTCTCGCGGCAACTTTTAACTAGTGCCTTGTTTTGTTTTTGTTTGTGGGTGATTTATTTAGCGCTTGGGGTGCAGGCTTTTGAGAGCTTTCATGCTGATAAAAACAATTTTGCCTCAGTCAGTCAGGGCTGGAACGGGGTGGCCGTCGGCCTAAATGTCGGCGTTTTTCTTTTAGTGGGGATTTTGCTTTCGACGCTTAAGACCAAGGGCTCTCTTCAGCTGCCACTTCTTTCTGGACTAGCCGGTCAAATACAAAGCTTCTGGGCTGTAAAACGCTTGGAGCGCGCTCATCAGCTAAATATATTCTGGCCTGGTCTGGGGGTGGTCTATAGCAAGCGGGGGTTTTTCAGTTATTTTTTGCTTTTCAGTAGTTTTTTTACGGCTTTGGGCTTAGCGGCTCTTTTACTGGCCAAATTTGACTTCGAGAGATTTCAAGATCTAGTGCTCTTTGTGGGCTTTCAGCTCAGGCTCAAACCTGAGATCTTTGCCAGCTACGCTGCTGACTGGAAATGGCTCTCGCTTTTAGGGGTGCTAATTCTTGGGCATCACTTCTTGGCTTATCTCTGGGTCAGTCATAGGCTTCTAGATAAGCAAGGGCGGGGCGTTGTCAGTGCTCTCTCTTACTCTTATTTGCTGCATTATGGTCTGATCTGTTCTGTGCTCTTGATCCCGATCACCTTTGCTACAGCTGAGATCCAGCAAAGCATCACTAAGCGTCAAGCAGAAATCGCCCAAAAGCTGGAAGCTGAGCTCGCCAAGCAAAAAGCGCTAGCAAAGCAAAAGACCAGTTCTGAGTCTATTCCGCCGCCAGAGAGTCAAAGAGAGCTTTTGATGGATTTTGATTTGGCTGTCACTGACAAAATCGAGGGACTGAATGACTTTGCGGCTAAGCCCTATGCACCTGAACCGGAGAAGCCCTATAAAGAAAGCGCCATTGGTCTCGGAGACAGTGAAAAGCTGCCTGAGCTAGAGCAATACGCCAAAAAATACAGCCGTAAAACCAAAAGCTTTTCGGAGTACCTGACGGCCAAAGTGCGCGAACATGGACGCGATAAGCGGCTCTGGGATAGTCTTGATGAGCCTTTTTCGGCTGTAGTGCGCTACCGAGTACTGGCTGATGGGACTGTTTCCAAGATTGAGCTGGTTGAGTCTTCCGGCAACACTGAGCATGACGCTCTTATGCTGGCGGTTATTGAGTCGATGAATCCGCTCACCAAGCCGCCTGGTGGAAAGAGTTTGCAAGTGACTGAATTGTTTTGGTCTTGGGATGAGCGTGATGAGACTGGTCTGCAGAGCAGTTCTAGTTTGCAGCAACAATTGGTCGCTTATCCTGATGGCAGGTATATACAAGAGTTCTAGAAGGTTGAGCTTTCACCTTTCTTTTTGGTTTTAACCTTCTCCTCAGTATCAACAAAACTGGGGGCTTGGGGGCGTTAGCCCCCATCTAGATTACCTCCCCAACCTAAAGCGATCTCAACTTTGCCCTCTTCACTTGCTGTTAAAAGAGTTTTTTTTTATGGGGCTACGCCCCAAACCCCTAATTCCTGTTTCTTTTTTTGTTTTAACCTTCTCCTCATTATCAACAAAACTGGGGGATTTAGGGCGTTAGCCCCCATCTAGATTACCTCCCCAACCTACAGCGATCTCAACATTGCCCTCTTCACTTGTTGTTAAAAGAGTGTTTTTTATGGGGCTCAGCCCCAAACCCCTGATTCCTGTTTCTTTTTGGTTTTAACCTTCTCCTCAGTATCAACAAAACTGGGGGATTTGGGGCGTTAGCCCCCATGTAGATTACCTCCTTAAACCCCTGATCTCTCAAACTATAAAAAATCTGTCGGATCCAACTCGAAACTAAGCTGAGATCTCAACCCCAATCCCTCCACCAGCCTTCCCAAAGCCTCCAAACTCAAAACAGAAGACACCCCCATCTTCAGCAAAAGATGATGACGATACTGATCCTTGCGACGAGCAACCGGACAAATAGCAGGCCCTAAGATCTGAATACTATCCCCCCACTCAGCCCCCAAAGCCTCAGCAACCAGCTGAGCGTCATTTTTGGAAGTCTCAAGCTTAGGAGCAGAAAAAACAAAACGTAAAAGACTAGCAAAAGGTGGATAGCCAAAACGCTGACGAGCGACAATCTCCTGCTCAAAGAATGCCAAATAATCCTGCCTAGCCGCCAAAGTGATGGCCACCTGCTCCGGCTCAAAGGTCTGAAAGATAGCCATCCCCTGCCGCTCCCGCCGCCCTGCCCGCCCAGCCGCCTGCACCAAGAGCTGGTAACAACGCTCCCGCGCCCGATAGTCTGGAAAATGCAAACCGCTCTCAGCCTGCAAAACACAGACTAGCTCTACCCGCGGTAAATCAAGCCCCTTCGCTAGCAGCTGCGTGCCGACCAAGATCTGCGCTCTACTCTCCCGCTCGCCATCTTGTAGCCAAGACCACACCCGCTCGATCTCTCCTTTCAGACGCAAAGAATCTCTGTCCAGCCTCAAGACATCAGCCTCAGGGAAAGTCTTTTTCACCTCTTCTTCTAGTTTTTGAGTACCTAGACCGGCATATTTGATCCGAGCACTATTGCAGCTAGGACAGGTTTTCGGCTGGATGGTGACACTATCGCACTGATGACACCTAAGCAGCTCTTCACGGGCGTGATAGACCATCGTCACACTACAAGAGGCACACTCGATAGCTTGACCACAATCACGACAAAAAACATAAGTGGAAAAGCCTCTTCTGTTCAAGAGCAGTATGGCCTGTTTCTTTTCAGCAATGATTTTTTTGAGGGCCGCCTGCAAACTACGCGAAAAAATCGATCGGTTGCCGCAAGCAAGCTCCTCGCGCAAATCGACTATCTGCACGCTCGGCAAAGCCATAGCGCCATGTCTGGCTTTCAGCTCAAGCAAATCCACTTCTGCCCGCTGAGCCCGCTCAAAGAGCGCAACGCTCGGAGTTGCGCTTCCATAGAGCAAAACAGAGCCAGAGTTTCTGGCCAGCCCAGCCAAAATCCGCGCATCAAAATATGGCGCTTGGTGGCTCTTAAAAGACTGATCATGCTCTTCATCGATGATCGTGACTGCTAAAGCTACAAAGGGCAACAATATAGCTGAGCGAGCTCCCACCACCAACAATGGCTCACCTTGCAGTATTTTCAGACAAGTATCGCTCCTTTCTTTTTCGCCAAGTCCACTATGCCATTTGCAGACATGACCTTCGCCTAGACGAGCTGCTAGCCGCTCATAGAGATGCTCGGTGAGGTTTATTTCCGGCATCAAGAGCAGCGCTTGTTTGCCTTGGGCGAGGACTGTGGCTATCGCTTCTAGATAGACTTCCGTCTTACCTGAGCCTGTTACTCCAAAGAGCAAGATCTCTTTACTCTGCTCTTCGCCTAAAGCTCTCTGGATCGCCGTGTTTGCTTGGGCTTGTTCGGGGTTGAGGGTTATTTTTGGGGTTTGTTTTTGAGCTTGTCTTGGCTCAGCGAGTGAGTGTGTGATTTTTCTTTCAGCCCACAGTTTTTCTAAGAATCCCTGTTTCTCACCGATCAGCTTCCGGAGCTTCTTTTCGGTGATATTTTTTCCTGTTTTTGCCGACGCTTTCAGCCCCTCAAGATCTTCACTCAAACAAAGTGCCGGTTGGAGCTTAGCTAAAAGCGTGAAAGGGACTATGCTCTTGGCTGCTTGGGCGGCATTCAGGCCATAATGCTTGGCGGCGGCGTCGATGAAAGCGAGATAGCTAGCAGGCAATGCTGGCAACAGTCTGAGCGCGGAGATTTCTTTGAGCTTGATTTGGCTTGCTTCGTCACCTAGATCTTTCACCGAGAGAGCAAAAATCAGGCCAGTCTTCTGCTCGCGCCCGAAGGGGACTTCCACCAAACTGCCCACCTGAGCGCCCATCAGCTCTGGCGGGAGAATATAGCTATAGAGTCTGTTCATCGGCCCCCCAAGTCCTTGGCAGACAATCACATCTGCTAGAGTAATAGTTGTTTTTAGGGCTGCTTGCAGGCTATTCATTGGGGACAAAACGAGACTAAATGGTAGGTTATACAGAAAAAATTTATCGGATGGACATACCGGCTACCACGGCCAATTTCGGCCCCGGTTTCGATTGTTTTGGGATTGCCTTCAACTTATTCAATTCCTTTTATTTTCGCACCTCAGGCCACCCCGGCGAACTGAGCTTTCACTCAAACCTATCGCTCAACAATCATCCAAAGAGCAATCTGGTCTATATGGCCTTTCAGCAAAGCATCAGACAATTTTCCAATCTGAAAACCCCTCCAGGGCTGGAGGTTTGGGCGCTTAACCGGATTCCAACTTCACGAGGATTAGGATCGAGCGCCACGGCTGTAATTGCGGGGATCTTGATGGCGGCTGCTCTCACCGACAAGAACCTCAAACTGAGCGAGCTCTTGGCCATGGCTACCGAGATCGAAGGACACCCCGACAATGTCGCTGCCGCTATTTTTGGTGGTTTCACCCTAGCAATTCAAGATGAATCGACTGTGCTCGCCCAAAAAGTCCCTTGGCCAGAAGGTTTGAGCGTGCTCGTAGGCGTGCCAGAGCTACAAGTACGCACACAGGCTGCCCGCAATTGTTTGCCCAAAAGAGTGAATCTGGAAGACGCCGTCTATAACCTGCAACGTTCGGCACTAGTTGTTAACTCGCTTTACCAGAGAGACTGGGCAAGTCTTTCCTTTGCGCTCAACGATAGGCTTCATCAGGGGGCAAGAATGAAACTGATCCCTGGCTCGAAGGCACTTTTTGGGGCGCTAAGGGGTTCTGAGGCTATTGGGACTGTGCTCAGTGGCTCTGGGCCTTGCGTGTTGGTTTTATTTGAGGGGAGTGGAGCGGAGCGGGTTACTCGTTTGGCTGATCTGATGAAGGGTACGTGGGAGGCTGAGGGGGTGAGTTCGCGTGTTTTAGAGCTTGCTGTCCACAATGAGCCTGTTCGGCTTAAGAGAAGCAGTGAGGAAGAGCTTTATGAATTTCAGGATATTTTGAGTCGAGAAGAAGAGCTTAGACGGGTTAATTAGGGGGCTAACGTACCAACCCAGCGATTTTTTTGAAGGCTGCAAGATTCACTTTCAAGAGAGAGTTTGAAACAGTAAGTACAAGCTCTCAATACAGCAAAGGATTATTCACAAAAATACTAGAACTCTGACTCAAACCTAAACTCACATCCTCACTAGAAGGCAAAAGACTAAGCTGAGCCTCAGACGCAAAACCAAGCGAAGAAATATTGATGCTCCTAGCCCCATTCACCACCATCACCACGGCCCGCCTGTTTTCAATAGCCCGAAAGATCCCATGAGCCCTCATCTGAACCAGTGGCAAAAGAGAAGCCCGCTGAAACCAAGAGATATCACCCAGCAAAACAAAAGCCTCTGCCCCCCGCTTACTCTGGCCAGCAAAAATACCTGGAAAAGCCGCCTCAAAACAAATAGCGCCACCCAGCTGCCGAGAACCATAAAGCAAAAGCGGATTAGGGTGGCCTGCCGTAAATGCATTTTCGGTAAGAAAACTAAGCCCCAAAGACTTCAAGAGCCCTCCATAGAGCCAGGCAGCCGGATAACTCTCCCCAAAAGGAACAAGCTTGCGCTTTTGATAATACTGAGCTGGCTCATTGCCCTTCAGCAAAACTGCCGCATTGTAGGATTTATTGCCCTCTTCTGGATAGCTACCAAGCAAAAAACTCTGAGCGGGAAACTTGCTGACCAGCAAAGGCAATTGCTCTAAGCGTAAAGCCCCTTCGGGCATCACAAAGAGTCTTGGCTCTGAGCGGTTTAGTTCTCTGACGATCAAGGGCTCATAAAGATTGGCTCCCTCCGATTTTAGTCTGATCGCGTTTGGGGTGAGATTGATCTGAAAAGCAGTGAGCTGGAGCGAAGCTGACCCAGCTAGAAGCGCTCGCTGCGTGGCCAAGCTGATAAAACCATAAGCGTGAAAGAAAACTAAAAGTACCAGCAAAGCCCCGCCGTTCAGGCTGGTGAGGGCGATGATGTTTTTGGTTTTGACCGGCACAGCACTAAAAAAACGCGCCTGTCCCTCTCTTTGCAATAACTCCCGACACAAAAGAGCCAGACAAAGATTAGAAAAAATAAGCACAAAGTCAATAGCACTTGCCCCCAAGACATCACTGACCTGAATCAAAGTTATATTGCTTGCTTGGCTGAGATGAAGCGGATTCCAAGGTAAAAGCTCTGTCCCCAGAAAAAAAGCAAGAAGCACCCAAAGCAAAGCCAACTGCCATGGGGTAAAAAAATTGGTGGACTGCACACGCTGAGCTAGGACCACCAGAAGAGCAAAGACCCCCCACACTAAAGCGCTCACACAGCCAGCAAAAAGCAAAGCAAACACACTGGCCAGCAAACTTTCGGTAGCGCCTAAACCAAGCCAAGCGAGCGGATTTATCCCCAATAAAAAACGAAAACCAAGCGCATTGAAGACAAAACCACACCAAAAAGCAGAACCGAAAGCAGGCAAAAGACGCTCCCGCTGCAAAATCACCGTAAAAGCCGGTACTAGAGCAAACCAAGCCAAGAAACCAAAATCAAAACCCCATCCAGGCATAGAAAGAGCAGCCAAAAACGCGCTCGCCGTGAGCAAATGAAAATCGCGCTGAGCAAAAACAAAAAGCAAAAACCCACCCAAAGAGCGAACAAATCCAGATCCTAGACCGGCTAAAAAACTGAAAAACTGCTCTAAAGGATTTTTGCGGAAACGAGGTAAGGGCGCGTCGCTACTGAGTTTTTTCGGTCGCTTGAAAGCAAAGCCCCCAGACCCAAAATCACTCACAAATCGCCCCTCATCACCGCAATCTGCCCAGTGCGGCAAAGTGTCAAAATCTCAAAACGCTGTAAGAGCTCCAGTATGGCTTTTAGCTTGCCTTGATCGCCTGTCACTTCGACTATTAGCGATTTTTCGCTCACATCGACCACCCTGCCCCGAAACAGATCGACGATTTGGGCGATCTCCGTTCTAGTCTGCGAGTCGGCTTTCACCTTCAACATCAGTAGCTCTCGATCGACAAAAGGCACTTCGTTCAAACAATCCACTGAAAGAACGTCTACTAGCTTCTCCAGCTGTTTTTTGATCTGGTCTATATCGTCCGGTTCACAGGAGATCACCACTGTCATCCGCGAGAGCCCGGGCTGCTCAGAGCTTCCAACGGCCAAAGACAAAATATTGTAACCGCGTCTACTGAAAAGACCAGCGATCCGCGTCAAAACGCCTGCCTCATCTTTCATCAGAAGGGAAAGGGTTAGTCTTTCTTGTGGGGGAGCTGCGCTCATAGTCCGTTCAAAAGCTCAGTGAGAGTCTCGCTATCGAGTATTGGGGCCAAGCATTCGGTGCCACGACAAAGCTGCAAGCCTTCACACTTTTCGTCAAGAGCTGGCTTGAAGAGAGCGAACGGAAGATATTTTTCCTTGAGCTGAGTGACTAAAGCATTGTTCTGGGCCTCTGACGGCAAAGCAAAGACCTGCTGGCAACGAAAATCAAGTAGCAGCGACGAGCTCAAAAGATGAGTGAAGTTACTGGGATTGCCTACTATGCGCGGCGAAAGATTGAGGAAGATATTTTCACCAAGTGCTGCATATTTTTCTTGGCCAGTCAGCAAAAAGAGCTTGAGCAAATTTCCAACAGCGACAGAATTGGCCGAAGGCATAGCCCCATCGTGCAAGTCTATGTGCCTAGAAGGAGCATCATCATCACCAAGAGCTGTATTGAGGAAAGCGTTTTGTTCTGGACTGAGAAAATCACGGGTGAAAATCTCTTGCAGTGCCTGAGCACGCTCTAAATACTCAGGCTTGAAGCTGCTCTGCTGAAGCTCCAAGCAAGCCCAGATCGTGTAAGCATAGTCGTCAGCATAAGCGCTCTCGCGCAGCAGCTTGTCTTTGTAACAATGCCGGAGCTCACCAGAGGAGGCAAGCATCGAAGTTTCTAGGAAAGCAAAAGCATTTTCGGCCAGCTTTAAGTACTCCGGCTCCTCAAAAACGCGGGAAGCCTTAGCCAAAGCGGCGATCATGTAGGCGTTCCAGTCCAGCAAGATCTTCTCGTCACGCATTGGGCGCTCACGGGTAGCTCTTAGAGCCAGCAGCTTGGCGCGGATCTCGGCTAGCTTGCCTTCTGGGGCAAAGAGCTCGGCCAGAGGGATTTTTGGTTTAATGGCCAGCACGTTCTGGCCGGTGAGCTTACGTGTCGCTTCTTCTCTAAAATTCCCCGCTTCTTCGATCGAGAAAACACGCTTAAACTCTTCGTATTCCTCGCCCAAAGCGCTCTTTAGTTCGTCTGCCGTCCAAACATAGAACTTACCCTCTTCGCCTTCGGTATCGGCGTCTTCGGCGGCAAAGAAAGCACCGGTCTCAGTGCAAAGCAAATCACGCTTCAGGTACTGGGCAAGAGCGCTTGCAGCTAGCTTGTATTCAGCTTTTTTGGTGCTGGCATAGGCTTCGCTGAGCGCCAGTAACAGACTGGCTTGGTCATAGAGCATCTTTTCGAAATGCGGCAAAAGCCATTGGCCGTCAGTAGAGTAGCGATGAATCCCAAAACCGAGCTGATCGTATATGCCCCCTTTAAGAATATTATTGAGGGTCTTTTCGGCCATTAGTCCGGCTTGGGCTTCAGAGCTCAGTTTTTGGTAACGGAATAAAAAGACCAGATTGTGCAGGCTAGGAAACTTCGGAGCAACGCCAAAGCCGCCATTCTGAGCGTCGAAGCTCTGCGTCAGTTCTTGGGAAGCTTTGAGGCTGAGCGCTAATGGCGAAGGAGCAGCTCCTCCTCTTATCTCCTCGATGCGACCAGAGGCGATCACGGCTTCTAGGAGCTTTTGGCCGGAAGTGAGCACGTCTTGGCGGCGAGTTTGCCAGAGCTCAGTGAGGCGAGCGAGCAGATCGAGAAAACCAACTCCGCCGGAATAAGAGTTTTTGGGGAAATAAGTACCCCCGAAAAAAGGCCTCTTCTCAGCGTCCAGAAAGACACTCAAAGGCCAACCGCCTCGTCCTTGCATCAACTGCACAGCGCGCATATAGCTGGCATCTATATCCGGTCTCTCCTCGCGATCGACTTTGATACAGATAAAATCACTGTTCAAGATTGCCGCTACTTGGCTGTCTTCGAAGCTCTCATGAGCCATCACATGACACCAGTGACAGGTGGAATAGCCTATCGAAAGAAAAATGGGCTTATCTTCGTAACGGGCCCGCTCAAAGGCCAGATCACACCAAGGCAACCAATTGACGGGATTGTCTTTGTGCTGGAGCAAATAAGGGCTTTTCTCTTCGGCTAGGCTATTTGGCATTTTTTTCTCATCTACGGGATTTTACTTCTATGACGCTAGGCGTATTGATGATCGCCTGTACTTCTTGGTCTATTTTAGCCTCAACCATGCTCACCGGTTCCGGTCCAGCTAAATCGATCAGGGTGATTCTACTTGAACGCAGGCGGATATTTATTCTTCTCATCTCGCGCTCCAGCTGGCGAAGGCGAATCTGGGTCAAAAAACGCGATTCTGGGCTAGTCAAATCGAGCGAAGCGGCCGCTTCTTGCCTTGCTGACTCGAACTCATCTTGAACGAGCGCTGCATCGACTTTTTCTTGCTTGAAAGTCCGGAAGCTCTCTCTCACTCGCTCAGCCACCTGATCGATCATCATGAACATGATCACCATTTCTGTTTGCGAGAGCACCATTTTGTCAGCGTTCCGAGAATTGTGGCCATTTATTAGATCGCTCGCTACACCTGCTCCTAAGATACTGGCCATAGAAGTGACATCGGCTGGTGCAACGCTTTGAAGAGCATAGAGCGGCAAAAAGATTGCCGTATTCAGAATTTGGCTGAGCGCTTGGTTTTTCTTTTTGCCATTGCCTTCGGGTGTCAGTTTTTGGACTATGAAACGGATTGTTTTATTTCTTTCCAGAGTCGATCGCCAGAGCAAGATCAGCTGTTCTTGTTCCGCCCGCGACAAGATCATATCGACAGTGGCTTGCTCTTCCGGTGAGACGCTCACTGAGGGCTGGACGAAGTTTAAGACGTCTATATTTTCGTTGGCTTTGTTTTTGCTTTTTTTGGTGATCGAGCTCAGCTCTTGACTTGGTTTTTCTTCTTTTGGTTCGCCTTCTAGGGTTAGTGGTTTCAGTTCTGAGTCGGCTTTTTCTTCGGTTGTTTGTTCTTTTTTAGGTTGATTTTTGGTGGCAATATCTTTTTGCTTTGGGTTTTGAATGATGGTTACTGGTTTTTTCTTAGCTTCAGGGAAAAGCTTTGCGCTCGTTTTATCGGGGGTTATAGGCTTTGGCGATGCGTTAAGCGACTTGGCTGCTGGTGGCTGATCTTCGGCTTTGACCTGCAAGGCAGCACCGATTAGTGCTGAGAGCGTCAAACTGAGTATCAAAAATCTTTGGTCTTTCAAGTGAATAGAGAAGTGAGAGACTGAGCCCCCATTCTAAATCATCTTCCTTGCTCTTTAGGGCAGCCGCAGTTATCTTCTTTCTTGATGTTTACAGGAATTGAGGCCCCTTTCAAAGCGCTAACAAATTCTTTCAGTTGTTTTTTGTCAGTCAGGTCAAAAGATTTATCCTTGAAAGCAATCACCTCAACGCTGGAAAATACCGCTTTCTTGCCTTCTTTGGTGACAAGCGCAAAGCCATTTTTGCCCAGCTCCAATGAATAGCCACCGTTTTTGAGCGCTTTTAGAGCGTCACCGGCATTAGTGTCTGAGATCGAAAGCTTGTCTGTGCCGCTGCCACCATAGAAAAAACCGTCTGTATTGGCGATACTTTTGCCACTGTAAACGAACTGATCGTCGCCTTTACCGGTGCTGAGCTGCACTTTCGAGCTTGCGTCGAGCAAGACTTTGTCGGCGGCTTTGCCTGTCTTGAGCTCTAGCGGCTGATCGAGACGAACATTACGAAAATCGGAAACTGCTTCACGGCGAAAATTAGTTTTCATGATTATTTTCAGGTTTTAGGGCGAGTGAGCTATATCTGCATATTTATGCTGAAGACCAAGGTTTATATTTGGTTTATGAGATTTGACCATAACCTAGTGAATACCCTAATATCTCCTGACGAGCGAGTGCTTGATTTGGGTTGCGGTGACGGATCGCTGATGAGATTACTGCGAGCCAAAGGCGCTCTGGTTCAAGGCATAGAAATAGAATCAGAATTAGTTGAAGCCTGCATTGCCTCTGGTCTAGGCGTGCTGCAAGAAGATCTAGACGAAGGAATCCAAGGCTATAAAGACCAAAGCTTCGATAAAGTGATCCTGAACAAAACGCTCCAAGCCACCCACAAGCCGCTGCTAGTCCTGAAAGAAGCCGCTCGGGTAGGCAAAGAAGTGCTGGTGAGTTTCTCGAACTTCGGACATTGGCTCAATCCCTTTCAGCTAGCAATGCTTGGCCATATGCCAAAAAACGCTGACTTGCCCTATGAATGGTACGATACGCCCAATATTCACCTTGTCACCATTGCTGATTTCGATGCTTTTTGCCACAAAAACGATTTTCAGGTCAAAGAGCGCTTTTTTTATTCTAAGCGGCGCTTTCTACCGAGCTTTGGCGCTAATTTGCTCGCTCCTTATGCTTTGTTTAGGCTTTCTCAGCTCTCTTCCGGCTCTGAGTGCTGAGGGCACTAGCTCAGGAATTTCAATCGACCATGCTGACTCACTGGAACTGACTGACGAGCAGATCACTCTGAGCGGATCGGTGCGCGTGCGAGCTTCTGGCGAGCAGATCTTTGCCCTTTCTACCGAAAAGCTGGTGGCCACTAAGGCAGATGGCAGCGACGATTTTTCACGGATCGAAACTTTTGGGGCTAGTTCCATTGAGACCGATCGTTTTTTGCTCACTGCTCCGAAATTTTTCTTCACGAAAAGCCCAGGCTCAGCTCAGTTTGATAGCTTGGAGACGCTCGGTGAATCTCGAGTCACCTCTAAAGACGACAGTACAGTACTAGTGGCCCCCGCTATCCTAGTCAAGCTGAAAGAGAAAAAACTCTATGCCACAAAGCAAGTTGTCACAGAACAAAAAATAGGCGAACAGGGCTCAATAGCCCGAATCAGCTCAAACGAGCAGGTCATAGACCTCGATGAGACAGTCAAAACCCTCAGCAAGCAGCTGACGGCTATCGGGACTGTGCAGGCTATATACGAAGGGGCAACAGTCACCTCCGATCTAGCCGAGCTCTTTTCGCTAGCTGGCCAAGCGCAAAATCTAATCTTCAAGCAAAACGCCAAGCTGATCACCACAAACGGCGTCAAGGGACAAGCCGAACAGATAGACTACGGGCTGCTTGCCAAGAACCTCAAACTGAGCTCCCTGAAAAAAGCCTCAATCCTCAAAGTCCCCTTTCAAAACGGCACTGGTAAGCCCCCCAGCGAGATGACGGTGACAGCTCGGGATATCGATTATCAAGAGCGGGAAAGTAAAAGTATCTTGCAGGCTGAAGAGCTTGGCTCAGAGTTAGTTTTGCTGGAGCTGGAGACTAAGCGAGGCTTGGGGCACAATCTGCTCATTTATCAAGATTCCAGCATTCCGGAAAAGCAGGGTGATTATTTGGTGCTGACCGGTGAGGCTAGTGTCACTGATCTGAGTAAAGACGAGCGTTTATTTGGAGATTTTATTCGGCTTGATTTCGGGACTCAGAAGCTGACTGCTGGTTCTAACCGCCAAAGTTCGGGGTCTGTGCCGATGAAGAAACGGGTTATTCCTTAGGGAGTATTTTTTGCAGGATTTTTACCCTTCCCCAGCACCCTCATGGAAACAATCTCAAGAACCGACAGTAAAAAAATTTCCAAAGCCACTAAGACAGCTTGAAGCTAGAATTTTTCTAATGAATAAAAAGAAAGTAATAGTAGTAGGCGGAGGCTTTGCCGGACTGAGCGCCTCAATAAAACTCCTCAAAGAAGGCTACGAAGTCGAACTCTATGAAAAACGCGATCTGCTAGGCGGCAAATGGTCAGCCTGGCAAGACAAAAGCGGCGACTGGATCGAAACTGGCCTCCACGTCTTCTTCGGTGCCTACGAAGAGATCTTCACCCTGATGAAAGAACTGAAAATCTATGACCGGATCGACTGGAAAGAGCATGTCCTCACCTACACGCTCAATGAAGGCGAACGCTTCGAATTCAAAACAGTAAACCTCCCTAGCCCTTTTCACCTGCTGCCAGCCGTCTTCAAAAATCATTATTTCAATTGGCTCGAAAAGCTTTCACTCTGGAAAGCACTCTTCCCAATGCTCTTCGGTAGCAAAGAATATATAGCCTCACAAGACGCCTTCAGTTACCGTGATTGGCATAGAAGCTTCGGGATTGCCGACAAGATGCTCAAGAAGATGTTTGTGCCTATGACTCTTGCTCTCAAGTTCCTTACTCCTGAGCATATTTCGGCCAAAATCGTCCTCGATGTCACGGGCACTTTTTTGCGAGAAAATACAGCCAGCAAGATTGGTTTTCTGAAAGGCTCGCCCGAAACTCATCTCACTGACCCGATGCGCCAAGAAGTGCTTCGTTTGGGCGGGAAAATCCATCTTGGCAAACGCTTAGCGCAAATTGAGACCACCGCTAATCAAGAAATCGAAGCGCTGCATTTTGGCCAAGCTGACGGCTCAAACCCCGAGCAAGTCAAAGCGGACTTTTATGTGCTTGCTTTGCCGATCCACAATCTGAAGAAAGTCTTGCCTGATAGCTGGGATCATATGGAGTATTTTTCTGGTCTGAAAAAAATCGGCTCAGTACCGGTGATCACCATGCAGCTCTGGCTAAGCGAAGCGGCCTGCCAGATCGACAATATTCTCTTCTGTCCAGACGGCGATCTACCCGTCTACGCCGACATGGGTCAGACCACAGCCGAGTATCGGTTTGATGGGAAATCCCGCTTTCAGTTTGTGGTGGCACCAGCTTTTGGTCTGATGGAGCTCACTGACGAGCAGCTGGTCGATCGGATCTGGACCTCGCTAAAAAGCCTCTTCCCTGAGGGCACAGCCAAAGCGGTGATAGTCAAGCACGCGATCGTCCGCGTTCCGCAGTCAGTCTATTGGCCTGCCCCCAACACTGACAAATACCGTGTGCCGCAAAAATCGCCGATCAAAAATCTGGCTCTGGCTGGCGGCTATACGCTCCAAAAATTCTATGACAGTATGGAAGGGGCTGTACGCAGCGGTAACAGGGCGGCTGAAGCGATAGTTGCTCAAGATCGCAATTTAGCTTGGGCTGTGCGAGACTGATCCAGTAAAATTTTAATTTCTTACTTATACTCATGAACGAATCCGATATTGTCATCTTAGGTGGCGGCTATGCTGGTCTCCAAGCCGCTCTCCAATTCAAAAGACGGGGAGGCGAATGCACCCTGATCGATCAAAACGATTATCACGAACTACTTCCAGAACTTCCCCATTGCATCACTGCTCCAAAGCTGAAGACTCAGATCCCCTTCGGTGAGCTGATTGCTTCCAAACAAATTCATTTTGTGAAAGACAGCGTTGAGCTGGTCGACTATAAACGTAAGAAAATTATCCTCGCCTCCAAGCGTGAGTTGCATTTTGAATATCTGATTCTCGCTCTAGGAAGTCAAACCAATTATTTCAATATTCCTGGCCTGCGTGAAAACAGCGCCGCCTTCATCAATACGGCCCAAGCTAAAGCTTTAATTCAAAGTATCAAAGACACTTTTGCCGCCGCCAAGAACCTCAAACCAAAGAGCCCCGAATACAAAGAAGCACTGAGCATAGTGATCGGTGGTGGTGGATTGACTGGTGTAGAGGTAGCTGGAGAGCTACTGCACGAACTAGCAGGCTGGTGCAAAGAATATGACTTGCCGCTGAATGATGTGAAAATTATCATGATCGAAGCGATGCCAACTCTGATGCCCGGTGGAGAGACTGAGCTCGGCCAAAAGGTGACTGATTATTTTCGAGCTCACCCAAACGTGGAACTGGTTCTGAGCACGGCGATCAAAGAAGCAGCTTCTGGGAGCGTTTCGCTAGCTGACGGTCAGACGATCAGAGCAAAGAATATTTTGTGGACTGGTGGGATCAGAGGTAGTCAGTTTTTCGATAAATCATACATAGCCGAAGACGGCAGCGAGCAGGCTTGGCCTCGTGGTCGTGGATTTCGCCTTGAGGTTGATGAGTTCTTTCGGGTGAAGGGGCTTGCCAAGACTTTTGCTGTTGGGGATAATGCACTGATCATCGATCTTAAAACCGGCAATCCTGTCCCCTTGAACGGTCAACTCGCTTATCAGCAGGGGAAAGAGACGGCTGACAATATCATTGCCGATCAACATGATCGCCCGATGAATGCGCCGGTTATCGACAACAAGGGGATTTTGGTTTCTTTGGGTCCTAAATGCGGAACTGGGGTTGTCTTCAAGCCTTTCAAGTGGCAGATGCCGGTGAATTCTGTTTCTAGAAAGATCAAGAAAGCGATTGAGGCGCGTTACAAGCTGGTTGATATTCGTTTTTGATGCGTGTAACTCACTGTAGGTTACGGGATTATTTACTTTAAGGGGCCAAACGCCCCTTAACAACCCCAATCCAAGGGGGTTTGGGGCTGCGTAGCGCTAGCTAGTCTCTAGACTTATGCTACTCAGGAAGCCCCATTGTAAGACCAAAAGTCTAGATGACTGGTGAAAAAAATCTCAACCAATCCGACAAATTAAGAAAGAAAACTTGGCACGAGGGAGACTCGAACTCCCGACCTGAGGGTTATGAATCCTCCGCTCTAACCAGCTGAGCTACCGTACCACCAAGAAATGCAGATTATAGCTCACTTCCCCTGCCTTCAGTCCAGTTCTAAGAGGTCAAAGAAGCTACAATGCAAGCACTCTATAAAAACCCCAAATCCCAATGCCCGACTGGATCACAAATCTCAATTGGCCCTACTGGCAAGTAGCGCTGCTCGGATGCCTAGCCTCAGCAAATGCCACCGGACTCGGCGCCCTCCCAGTCTTACTCACCGAAAAGATTTCTGACAAACTGCAAGCGATCTTGCTTGGCTTCGGGGCAGGAGTGATGCTCGCCGCTACCTGTTTTTCGCTGCTAGTACCAGCCATTGATAGCCTTCATGCCCGAAATATCCTACAGATGCAAGCGGCCGGAATAATCTGCGCCGGAATGGCGATCGGCTATCTGTTCATTTTTCTTTGCGATCGCTATGCCCCCCACGAGCATTTTCTGAAAGGCTATGAAGGCCTCCAGCTCCGCAACATGAGCCGAGTCTGGCTTTTTATCATTGCGATCACCATCCACAATTTCCCCGAAGGTCTGGCCGTTGGTGTCGGCTTTGGCAGCGGCGATCTCACGGAAGCAATTCCTCTAGCGATCGGCATTGGGCTGCAAAACATACCGGAAGGACTAGTAGTCGCCCTAGCTCTGCTGGCAGAACGTTACCCAAAATGGCAGGCTATAGCGATTGCCGCAACCACCGGTATAGTCGAACCGATCGGTAGCCTGATCGGCTATCTAGCAGTCTCTTTTGTGGCCGCTCTCTTGCCTTGGGGGCTCTCTTTTGCAGCAGGGGCTATGTTGTACGTGATCAGTCACGAAATCATCCCTGAATCGCACCGTAAGGGCTTTGATAGTGAGGCGACCTTTGGCCTAATGGTGGGCTTTTTCTTGATGCTCTTTTTGGACGTTGGCTTGAACTAGTCTTTCGGGCTCTTGCTCCAAAAAAAGTAAGACCTGTTCTATGAGACCAGCTGTATTCTTGATTTGATCGATGGTTTTCTCTATGTCCGGCTCAATGGGGCTTGCCTGCTCACTCAACCAAAACCTAAGATCTTCCAATGGTTCCGCTGTTATTGCTTGAAAGTCTTCAAGCTTGCTCTTCACTACAGGCAAACCACGGAGGCAATTCAGAAATTCTTCAAAGTGTAACTGGCGATTCGAAGCTCTTTCCCCTCGTGGTTTTAGAGCTCTCCAAGAAGCGAGCCCACTTAAGGCTAGTTTTGTCGGTTTTGTGCCTAAAATATTTTCAGCTTGACCTTCAGCTTTGAAAAATTTGAGGAGAATTTTTTGAGTAAAGCTAACTTTTTGGTAGTAACTGTTGTGTTTGAGAGTGTGATCGATTGGGGACAGGGTCATGAATAGTAATTACTGATTTGCTAAAAAGCATAGCACTAGCATAAACTTTTTTACTCTTTACGTATTAGACCAAACTGCTTGCAGAAAAAGAGCTCTTCACTAGTGAGCTCAATTTGAGTGCCATAGTTTTGGAGCAAGACTTCCAGCTGTTTTATTTGCTGAGGTGAAATTTGGGTTTTCATTTCTTGAATTAGCTTACCCACAACTTTTTGGGCTTTGATTTTGGTTTGTCGGCTAATTTGGCTTACAGAAAGAATTGCTGCTTGCTGTTTTGATGTACCTATTTTTAAATTCATCCATAAATTGTAAATAGTCTTCACTGAAAAGTCAAATTTTACCTATCAAAGAAAAACCAGCAATTACAAGCCTCAAGAGCCAAAGCACATCTGAGTATAAATCGGTACACGAATAAAATCATTTTTATTAAGCCGGAATCATTGGATGATTAAATTTCTCTCAACACGAATAGACGCTTTCTAATTGCTAAGATAAAAGAGTTCCATAAATTTTCTTTTTCTTATTTTCTTACGCAATCATTGCTATTTATTAATGTTTATTGCTAGCCTAAAAATGTTAAGGCTAATAAATTTCGCAGATGAGCATTGTCGAAAAAATCAAAAATTTCTGGTTAGGTTCTGAAGAGACTTACGAAGACGGCTTCGATGAGCTTTTCAGCGTAGAAAACAGTTCGCCCAAAAATCAGCAAACAGTGACAGATCCAACACCCATAAGCACTAAGAGCAGCAAAGTGAAAGAATTCAGCTCTCCAGCCCACCTGAAAGTGTTAGATCAGGCTAATCCCTATTCTGCCACCAATGAAGTAGTTGTCCTTGAACCGACAAACTTCAGTCAAGCCCCCGAAGTGATCCAATATCTTCGTCGCGGTTCTTCGGTAGTTTTAAATCTTTACAAACTTGACGAAGAACAATCACAAAGACTAATTGATTTTGTCTGTGGTGGTATTTATGCTATCGATGGCTCCCAGCGTCGCGTTGGCGAAGGTGTTTTCTTGCTTGTTCCGAGCAATGTGAACATCAACACCATCCAAAAAGAAGCCAAAGATTCCAAGCTTAGCTTCTGGACTCCTAAGGGTGACTGAAGTATCATTACTTCTCTCTAAACCGTTTTAACTCTCTTGACTAAATTTTCGTTCAATGCGGCGATTATCGCTATCGCCCCAGTACTTCTTTTTTCAACCTTCTTGACTTCATCCGCGCAAGCCGAAGTACAGCCAATAATTAGCCTAAAAAGTGCTGGTGTTCAGCTCAGCCAAGCAGAAAGCGCTCTTGCCAGTGGCAATGTCACTGAAGCCTACAATATCGCCTACAGACTGAGACCAATCCTAAAAGAGCTAACAGAGCTTCACTCTCAGCTTTTTCAGTCATTGAAAGACGACAACTTTGCGAAAGCAACTGCGGAAAAAGAAAAGATAGCTACTATCGAATACGCAAAACTCAGAGATAGAGCGAACTATATTTCCGGAGTCATCTCGGTCAAACAAGGAAACCACCTCGAAGCGGCCAAACACTTAGTGAATGTGATCGAATCGCAGCGCACCACTGAGCTCGGGGAAAAGGCTTATAAATCGCTTCGCGAGATCGGTTTTGCCGAAAAACTGACCATAGCGGATCAGCTCTAAGCTATGAGTGAAGTATTTGCAGCTTGGGAAGAGCGCTTTAGAGACCATTGGCCTCATCACTACAGAGACGTGCTGGATAAGATGCAGGGTGATTTGCCTTTTGTGGCTGTGAGCGATTCGCAGGTCACTCTTCATGGTCAACAAAATCCTCTGGTTACTTTAGAGAAGACTTTTCGGGCTCCTCTCTGTTACCGCATGCGTGTGCAAGATCCTGCGGGTCGAGTGACTCTTGAGGAGAGGGTTTATGAGCTTGGTGATCTTGAGTCTTGTGTTGTGGAGTTTGTCAGTGTGCTTGGTGGCTGGCTTGATAAGCCAAGAGCTTAGATTGAATGGGGTTATCTTTGGGGCTCTCACTTAAGGTTAGGGGAGTAAAGCTGAGCTTTAATCCAATTGAGAGGAAACATTGGCTTGGTTCTTGGGGTGATTTTTCGCTTCTTCCCTCGCTTCAAGGGGTTGTTAAGGGGCTTCTTCCCTGAAATTAACCCAATTGAGAGGAAAAGTGATTTGGTTCTTGGGACGATTTTTCGCCTCTTCTCTAGCTTCATGGGGTTGTTAAGGGGCTTCTTCCCTGAAATTAATCCAATTGAGAGGAAACACTGGTTTGGTTCTTGGGACGATTTTTCGCTTCTCCTCTAGCTTCATGGGGTTGTTAAGGGGCTTGCCCCTTAAATTAACTAACTTCCCTAACCTTAAGTGAGTTCAGAAGTTTTACCTTGAAATCCAACCAAAACCGAGCACCACTGAAGCTTAAAAACGTTTTTTGCGCCCACTAGGCTGCCTATAATCAAAACGATTGAACTCCAACTTGTCAGCAAGTAAAATACTAAAACCAAAATTGAATTGACGTCGAACAGGATTATAAGCCGCAATCAAACGAAAATCATCAGCCCCAAAAGTCAAACGAATCTGCTGATCAATAAAATCCTTGCGGTTCACACTATAAACAGCCCCACCACCGATTGAGAGCCACTTTGAAAGCCGAAAATCACCATTAGCAAAAAAGCTTGTGTTCCCCTGAATCACCTGATCAAAGCCTAAAGGCGAACGCCCACCAATCAATAGACGATTTACCCCAAAATCTATATTGGCAAAACGATCGAGATTCACCTCAATGGCCGGACCAAAAGTAGTGAAAGCATTGAGATTGCCCGTGCTATATCCCCGCAAAGTGCTGAAAGAAGAAAGCCGCAGTTTAGCGTTATATCGATCAGTACCAAAATCAAGCAATGGCCTAGATGTAAGAGCAAAAGACTGCTCCACCCGCAAAGCCCCTCTATCAGGCGCGTCAGATTGTGTACCAAGTGCATTTCGCTGCAAATCACTCAGCCTGTTGTTTTCGCGGTCTCTAAGGCCTTGTGAGTCGAGAATATAAGAGACATTCGAGAAAATCTGCACCCCGCTACCCTCAAGCGCTGCTCCCAGAAAAGGCAGTGGAACCAAATAATTGAAATTGAGCTGAGCGAGCTGCTTAGTGATCCCTCCATTGAAATAACTGTTCCAGCCATAGATGAAGTTGGTGTGTTTGTTCAGGTGAACCTGCACTTCGGCCACTCCTCGCCGCTTGGCGGAACCATAGCCCAAAAGCGCACTGCCTCTAGGATCTGTATATTGAAGCATGGCGCCTAGCCCGAGGGCACTATTGAACTGACCAAAAGGAGCAAAACTGATCGCCCGCTCTTTAGCCGGATCACCGAGCACAAAGCTCAGTTTTGGACCGAGGTTGAAATCACCAGCTCCAGTGCGGGGAGTATTTCCGAGCACAAAGCCAAACATCTGCTGGCTGCTATCACCTGCCGTCAAGAGCGCATAAGGTATAGGCACAGTGATCGGTAAATCGCGAAATTTGAGCTTCAGTCCTTTGACGGTGAGATTGTTTTGGATTTTTTGCTGATCATAGATGATCTGGTTAGCGCGAATCGAAAAGCTTTGCCCTTTTTGCAAAATTGTGGACAGATCGTTAGCACTGCCCCTCAAAAGACCGGGTGACGCAAAACTTCCCACCAGAGGAGTTCTTAGACTGACAATTGCTGGAAGCTTGGTAGAACCGACCTGAAAGCTCGCAAAAGTACCTGAACTGTCTTTGTGAAAAGAGCCTTCTTCCGCTTCAACATAGCCAGAATCAGAATAAGCCTCCAGCTCTTGAAAATTGGCTGTAGTCGTCTCGACGTTTAGCGTAAAACTATCGGATATGCCGATCTGGTCTTTGTCTTTGAGGACGACATTGCCGTTGGCGGTGATTGTCGATTCGGCTTCGAGATAATCGACTTCGTCGGCTCTGATTTCTAGCTCTTTGCTCGGGATGCGAATCACGGCGTGGCCTTTGATCTTGAAAGACTTGCTGGCGTCATCATAGGAGACATCGTCTCCATCGAAGAATATCCGCTCTTCTTCGTTACTGGCTTTACTTTCAAGGAGATCGATCTTTTCGAAATTGGGCTTGCTGGCGGCCTGAGTGGGAGCAAAACAAAAAAGCTGGAAGCCTAGCAAAGCAGCCAAAGAGAGCGAAAAAGAGATTAAGAAGTCACGGCTTAAAGGCTGCAAAGGTCAAAGACACTGGTTTGAACAAATGAATTATAATCCCCCAAATGCCCAAAAGTCTGCACTACTGCGATTATCTCTTTCCGATGGGCGGTCAGACTCCCATCAAAGACGCTTTTCTAGAGCTTGATGATGGAAGAATAAGCAGACTAGGAGCTAGATCCAACCTGAATGTAAGAGATTTGAGGAATTTTCAGGATATAAGCTGCTACGAGCATTCTGGAGTGATTTTGCCGGGTTTTTTGAACGCCCACTGTCACCTGTCCTATGGGCGAACCGAAAGGAGCCCAGATCCGATCAGTTGGCTAGAAAGCCTCACCCAGCATTCACGCTCACTCAGCGAAGCTGAAACATCGATCATTATCAAAAAAAATGCCCAAGATTCCCTAAGACAAGGCACAACGACTATCCTAGAAAACACACCTTGGTCAAGCCTCACCCAGCAAGCACTCTGCGACTCACCGCTAAAAATCCTACTTGCCCAAGAGATCTTTGCTGGAGAAAACCAAGACCCAGAACTAAAACTAGCTGAGCTGAAAAGTGAAATCACCAAGATCCAAGCCCTAGCCCCCCACTCGCTTTACAGTACTGAGGCCGAAACCTTGAGAGCCCTGAGCGACCATGCTCAGACTAAAAAGATTCTGCTCACCATCCATGTCTCTGAATTCCCCTTCGAGCGAGAAAGCTTGGCTAGTGGCTCTTGGCCTCAAGCTCTCAAAGACTTTCACCAAAAACTAGGCTTCAGTACACCTCAGTTAGATCTTTCTGCTGCTAATTCGCCTGTCGGCTTTCTTGACTCTCTGGGACTTCTCAGCAATAAGACACTACTCGTCCATGCTCTGGAGCTCACTGAGACATGCTTGGAGCTAGTTCAGAGAAGCAAAGCAAAAATAATCTCCTGCCCGCGCAGCAATGCTTTCTTGCAGGCCGGTTTTTGCTCACTGCAAGCGCTCGAAGAGCGGGGGATAGACTGGTGCATAGCCACAGACGGCCTATCGAGCAACCTCGATCTCGATCTATTAGCCGAAATCAAAACAGCCGATCTGATCTTAAGAGCGCGCGGAGAGAGAATATCAGCCGAAAAACTTTTTGAAAGCATCACCTCAAAAGCCGCTTTGTGTATGGGTGTAGAAGATCGGGTGGGCGCGCTGAAACCGATGATGAGCGCTGATTTTTTGCATTTCGACCTAGCAGCCAGCGATCTGGCTTTTCTCAAAAATGCCCTTGACCCATACGAGGCTCTCTTGCAATGCTTGGATAGCGATCAACTGCAAGCGGTTTGGATCGAGGGAGTGCAAGTTATATGAACCAAAATATCAAAAAAGAAAGAATTGATTTTGTCTTACCTGACCGGATCGGCGACTGTGTGATGAGCTTGCCAGCTATTTTATCGGCTCAAAGATTGCTGGCTGCCCGTGGGCAAGACCTCCGCGCCCTCACTCCGCCTAGTTTGTTTGAGCTGATCTGGTCGCTTGGTCTCTTTGAGACGGTGATCCTAGACGAGCTAGTGAAGCTTTCTTCTTTCTTGGAACCAGCTCTGAGGGCTTATTTTCTCGATACCACCTCCAATAATCTCTTCTTGCAGGCTCGCGAGCGCATTGGTCGCTATGCCCCCCAAAAGCCTTTTTTGACCTATGACAGAAGCTTGGAAGCTTTGCCGCTCGAACAGTGCCAAGCCAAGCTCGATCCCAGTCTTTTTGGTTTTCTGCACCATGAAAAGCAGCTCTCGGTGGCCAGTATCAGATATTTTGCGCCGCTTTTAGATTTGGGCTTCAGTTCTGCTCAAATCATCGAAGCCAGTCAGTTTTCGCTCTCTGACTTCCAGTTCAAAGCAAGCTTCAACAATTGGACCCCGACTATAGCCCACAAATCCTATGTCGTGATCTGTCTAGAGGCTGCCTATGGAAGCGCCCGCGAACAAAAGAGACGCTGGGACGAGAGTTTGTTTTTGGCGCTTGCCGAGAAGCTAGCCGAAAGAGAGACAGTGGTTTTTGTCGGTCTAGACCCGAGCTTTGCCCTTCCTAAGCACAAAAACTTTCTCGATCTACGCAAAAAACTGACGATCTTGCAGCTCTCAAGACTACTGCAGTGCGCCAAGCTCTTTGTTGGTAACGATAGTGGGCCTTTGCATCTAGCCAATCTCCTCGGCACAAACTCAGTTTGCATTTACCAGTCGACTGAGCCGAGCGTCTATGGACCTATCTTTGCTGAACTAAATCACCCTAGCCTCAAACCATCAAACTGGCAGAGCGTTTACGAGATAGCTAAGCCACTACTTTAGACAGTAGCTCTATTTAGCACTAAATCACAAATTTCGACCAGAACTCCACCAGAGCTAGCACTGAGCCCTAAATCCTCAAGACAAGCCTTAGAACGAGCAATATAACTCTGAGCAAGCCCCAAAGTCCTTCCCAAAGCGCCAGTAGCCTTAATCTTAGTCATGATGGAGGCCGTCCGTTCAGCGGTAAAACCAAGCTCAGAAGCCTCCAACAAACTCCCCGCAATACTGAGATCTTCCTCACAAGCAAAAATAACCGGCGCCGTAAAAATCCCACTAGGCAGATCACTCTGCGAATCTTTGCCCAAAGTCTGCTCAGTAGAAGTGAAATCCAAGAGATCGTCGATCACCTGAAAAGCCAAGCCCAAATTCATCCCAAAGTGCCCGAAAAGCGCCACCCGATCGGTCTCCAGTTCAGCCAATAAAGCCGCACTCTCAGTGCAAGCCTCAAAGAGCGATGCAGTCTTCAGGTGACAACGTCCAATGTAGGCTTCAAGGTTGAGCTCGCGGGATTTGTATTTGTCTTCAGCCTGTTTGATTTCGCCCTTGCAGAGAGAGCAGAGCACCTGAGCAAAGATCTTCACCACAGCACAGTTTTCCAGCAAACCAAGTCTCAAAGAAGCCTGTGCAAAGAGAAAATCCCCACCGATCACGGCATATTTGGGATTCCATTTCAGATGCAGAGTCTCAAGACCCCGTCTGGTCTTCGCTTCATCCAAAAAATCATCATGAACCAAACTAGCAGTATGAATTAATTCAGCGATCTCCGCTAACAAGAAAAAGCGCTCAGACAAAATATTTGACCCAACAGGCAAAAGCACACGGGCCACAGCGAAACATAGACCAGCCCGAAAACGCTTCCCGCCAGAACCGAGCACAAAGCGCAACATGTCGCTTAGCGCACCGGCTTCTGGAGCTAAATCTTCAAGCAGCCTCCGTTCCAGCTCCCCTAGATCTACCTTCAAACTGGGAATACGCAGCAGCAAAGTGCTCTCAAGATTGGATTTTGTATTGTTCGTTTGGGGGCTAGTCATTTTTTATAGTAAATAAATACTAAGGCATAAACGCCCATAGAGGCTGAGCAGAAATACTTTTAGGCCTCGATCATAGTCCCCACGCCTCTTTCCGTAAAAAGTTCAAGCAGCAAGCAATGCGGCACACGCCCATCCAAGATATGAAAAGCATTTACCCCACCGTCGATCGCTTCTATCGCTCCTTCTAGCTTAGGACGCATCCCGCCACGGATCGAATCGCCAGCCAAAGCTTCTCGCGCTTCGCGCACGCTGAGCCTGCTGATCAGTGAGCTAGGATCGCTCGGATCGGCGAGCAAACCCGGTGTATCGGTGAGCGCAATCAGTTTTTTGGCCTTGATTGCAAGCGCTATGGCTGTCGCAAAGGGATCGGCGTTCACATTAAAAGACTGACCAGCTCCGTCACCACCAACAGAAGAGATCACCGGCAAAAACTGAGCCGCCACCAAGGTCTGGAGCAAAGTGGGGTCAACGGCCTCTACTCGCCCAGTCATGCCCCACTGCTCACCGAGCGAAACGCAATCGACCAGACGGCCATCTTTGCCAGTGAGCCCGACAGCTTTGGCGCCTGCGGCGTTCAAGAGACTGACCAGCTCTTTTTGCACTTTACCGGCTAGGACCATCTCGACTATCTCCATAGTCGGTTCGTCGGTGACACGCAGTCCATCCACGAAACGCCGCACCAACCCTAGCTTACCGAGATGCTCGTCTATTTCGGCCCCCCCTCCGTGCACCAAGATAGGCTTCAGCCCAAGATAACTGAGCAGCGCCAAATCGTGAGCCAATGAACTTCTGAGCTCTGGAAGCTTCAAACAAGATCCACCAAACTTGATCAAGATCACCTCACCGTGAAACTGGCGAATGTAAGGCAAAGCCTCACTGATTACTAGTGCCCGTAATTCTTCAGAGATCTGTGCAGTCATAGCCGGCCTCACTTAGAAGCTTAAGTATATCTGCTGGGGGCCTAGCCTGAAAGCGCAGCGGCTCACCGGTCAGCGGATGCTGAAAACGGAGCTGATAGGCATGGAGCGCTTGGCGAGCTATATATCTACTCATAGTCGCTTTATTGCCATAGAGCTTATCGCCTATCAGTGGTCTCCCGAGCGAGGCAAAATGCACCCGTATTTGGTGAGTACGCCCTGTATCGAGCTCTACACGGAGCAGGGCAAATTTATCGAGCTGAGCCAAGAGCTGCCAATAAGTGATAGCTTGTCTCGCCTGAGGCGAGCTGGAAACGGCCATCTTCAGTCTGTCTTTGGGATTGCGGGCTAGAGCGGCTTCAATCCGTCCACCGACTTCTTTTAGCCTGCCATAGACACAAGCCAGATAAACTCGCTTCAAGTCTCTTTTAGCAAGCTGCTCACTGAGATTCCGATGCGCTTCGCTGGTCTTGGCGATCACCAATAGGCCACTGGTGTCTTTATCGAGCCTGTGCACTATACCGGGACGGAGCGGATCGGCATTTAGGTCTGATAGCTCAGAGCTTTTATAGTGACCGAGTAGTGCATTGACCAAAGTCCCCCTAGGCTCGCTACTCGAGGGGTGGACGCTTAGACCAGCTGGCTTATCGATCACGGCAAAGACCGGATCGTCGTGGACTATTTCGAGGGCTATGTCTTCCGCTTCTGGGTTACTGGGCAGTGGGCTATCACTGGTCAGAAATCCGCCTACTCTGTCACCGGTTCTCAGCGCTTGGCCCGCTTTTTTGGCTGGCTGATCGTTTACTGTCACGCTTTGTTTTTCGATTTCCAGTCTGATTTGGCTGCGAGAGAGCTCGGGGTAGATTTCCGTCAAATAGCTGTCCAGTCGAATTGGCTCAGTCTCTCGGTAGAGCAAATCCAGTTCTATTCTTTTCAAAGCAGCTTGACACTCCGATAAGCCTCGAAGAACTTTTTTGCTTGGCCGGTTTTGAGACTCTCAGCAAGCAACTCGTAGCCAGCCCGAAAACCCAGATCCGGCTTCGCTAAAAACAAAAGCCAAGCAGCATTGGCCAAAATAGTCTCTCTCAGCGCTTCTCGGCCGCCGCCAGAGAGAATAGCCAAAAACTCCTCAGCATTTTGGGTTGCATTCCCCCCTTCTAGCTCGTGTCGAGCAAAGCGTTTTAAACCCAAATCTTCGGGGGTGAGCTTTCGGTCACTGCTGATCCCTGCATTGAGCTCAAAGAGATGATTTGCTCCACAAAGACTAAATTCATCGAGCTTCGGCTCTCCATGAATCACAAGCGCTTTTTTTAGGCCCTGCAAGGCAAGTACTTCTCTAAGAACAGGCCCTTGAGTGAGCTGACTGACCCCAATCAACTGAGCGTCAAGCTTTACAGGACTACTTAAGACCCCTATCTGGCCAACTAACCCAACTAGCTCGATCCGTTTGCAGATCGCTTTTAGCCTACCTAGCACTCTCTGGGTGGCTGGTGAGCTGATGAAGACCAAGCCAAAAGACTGAAAACGATCTTTTATTTCCTGAGGCTCTGCACAAGCCTGCACCCCTAAAGCCTCCAAAAAATCAACACTGCCAGCGGCACTGAGGTTCGCTCTACCCCCATGCTTGACCAGTTTTACCCCGACACTAGCGGCCAGAAAAGCGGCACTGGTTGAGATATTGAAGCTAGCAGCCCCACCAGTGCCACAACAGTCAAGAATTGGTTCAGTGCTTTGTAGCTCGACTTTGGGCAGCAAGCAGCGCAACTCTTCAGTGAAAGCAAACAAAAATCTAGCACTGAGTCCTCTTAGTTTAAGCGCCGAGGCCAGCGCCGCCAACTCATAATCGCTCAGCTGATAGCCAGAAAAAGCCTCTAGCAGTAACCGGCAAAAAGAAATCTCACCGAGATCACCGTCCGCAGAGCTAATCTGCTCGAAAAGACCAGTGAAAAGCTTGCTCACAAAAAGCCCCCCTCAACTAAACCGAAGCGATGAGCGATCGAGATTCTCTCCCCAAAAAAGATCTCTCTATATTTTTCCTTCACTACTCCCGATATCTCGCCGCCTATGTGCAAAGAACAGGCCCGCAATAAACGCACAAATTCGCGAAAAACCATAAAATCACTTTCGCTAAATTTTTGCTCAGCTCTATCAGCCAATTCGCTCATAGACAGATCCGTAAACTCAGCAGCCAAGCCCCTCTGGTAAAGCCAAAGAAAGCGCTCAGAAGCCCTAGCCTCCCGAAAACAACGGCGCAAACTAGCAGCCAGTGCCCTGCTTTTCAGCTCGATGCTCTGGTAAGCTGGGCTTAGCGCTTCGTCGACTCGCCTGTCATACTCGCCCAAAGCTTCCTCCAATCCATGCAACCCAGTCATATACCGGTGATGATAGCCGAGGTCTTGCACTTTCTGAACCTTAAGCCTGGACACAGCTATATAGATGGCACACTCGGACTAGGCGGACACCTAAAGGCTGTCTATGGAAGTCTAGAAGGCAAAGGGCAGTTCTATGGCTTTGACCGGAACGAGCGCGCAATAGACTTAGCCCGCCATAGCTTGCCTCCTTGCGTTGAGCTAATACAAGCTCGCTATTCGCAGATTCCAGCTTTGATGGGCAACAAGAAAGGATCTATTCTTCTAGACCTTGGGATTTCTTCTTGGCAACTAGACGAACCGGATTTTGGGATTTCCTTCAAATCGACAGGCCCCCTCGATATGCGTCTAGACCCCGAGTGTCAGTTCACGGCAGCTGAGATTTTAAATGATTGGTCAGAAAAAAAACTGATTGAACTCTTTGAAGAAAAAGGAGACTTGCCGCGAGCGAAAAAACTAGTACAAGCGATCATCGCCGCCAGACCGCTGGAGAGCATTCCGGAATTTGTAAAAATCTGCGCCGACAATCTCTACAAAGGAAAACTGAATGCCAGCACTCTCCCCCTGATGGCGCTTAGACTAGAAGTGAATCAAGAACTGGAAGAATTGGCCCTCGGTCTAGAAAAAATCCTGAATTGGATGGAACCGGGAGCACGGCTAGTCGTCATATCCTTTCATTCGGGTGAAGATCGCTTAGTCAAAAATATCTTTAAAAAATATACTGATCTATCACTGCTCACACCAAAACCCCTCTCTCCCACTCTCGCTGAAATCAAGTCAAACCCCCGTTCTCGGAGCGCTAAACTACGTGCAATTGAAAAACTATAAAACCCCCCAGTATCTTCACGAGCCGGTCTCTGCGCCTAGACCTTCTGCTCAGCGCCGCCGTCTTAGAGCCTCTTCTGCTTCGCCCGCTCGCCGTCTAACCGATAGGCTTGCTACGCTCAATGCGCGCTTAGTATTGGTTTGTTTGTTTGTGATGTTTGGGACTGGTCTCAGTTATGCGCTTGAGGTGCAGCTTGAGATGCAGGTCAGCAAAGGTTTGGCGAAGATCGAGACGGCGATGAAAGACCAACAAGATCTGAGCAGTTACTTGACTAGGACATATTCTTGGTCGAGTATTAGCGAGGAGGCTGCTAGGCATGATTTTCAGCAGGCTACTAATGTGATGCAGGTTTCAAATCATTAAATTCTTTTATGCTCACTGAAGGTTGTGAGAAGTAATTACGATGAGGGGGCTGCGCCCCAAACCCCTTTATTTTCTTGAGGAATTTCTCATCTTCCCCTTCTCGTCAGGGGGTATTAGGGGGCGAAGCCCCTTAAATTAAACATTTCAATTAACCTCAAGTGAGTTTTTTCTCGCTGTAGGTTAGGGAAGTACATTCCTTGGGGCTTCGCCCCAAACCCCTTTATTTTCTTGAGGAATTTCTCATCTTCCCCTTCTCGTCAGGGGGTATTAGGGGGCGAAGCCCCTTAAATTAAACATTTCAAATAACCTCAAGTGAGTTTTTTCTCACTGTAGGTTATGGAGGTATTTTCCTTGGGGCTTCGCCCCAAACCCCTTTATTTTCTTGAGGAATTTCTTGTCTTACCCTTCCCGTCAAGGGGGTATTAGGGGCAAAGCCCCTTAAATTAAACATTTCAAATAACCTCAAGTGAGTTTTTTCTCACTGTAGGTTATGGAGGTATTTTCCTTGGGGCTTCGCCCCAAACCCATATATTTTCTTGAGGAATTTCTTATCTTGCCCTTCCCGTCAAGGGGTATTAGGGGCAAAGCCCCTAATCTCAAAAGAGACTATAAATGAATGATTCAGTCTAATTGCGTCAAGCCTCAACCTTGCCCGCTAAAATAAGAACATGCCAACCGAAGAGTGGATCCGTGTCCACGGCGCCAGAGAACATAACCTAAAAAGCGTCGAAGTAAGCCTCCCCAAAAATAGCTTAGTAGTGATCACCGGAGTCTCTGGCTCAGGAAAGAGCTCGCTCGCCTTCGATACCATCTTCTCCGAAGGACAAAGGCGCTACGTAGAGTCTCTCTCAGCCTATGCTAGGCAGTTTTTGGGACAACTAGACAAACCAGACGTCGACTCAATAGAAGGCCTCAGCCCAGCCATAGCCATAGACCAAAAATCCACCCACAATAACCCTCGCTCCACAGTTGGGACGATCACCGAAATCTACGATCACCTCAGACTGCTCTATGGCCGAGTAGGGCGCGTGCACTGCCCAAAATGTGGCGTAGCGGTGAGCAAACAAAGCTTAGACCAAATGCTAGCCGAGATCCTTGAACAAGCCGAAGGCGAAAAAGGCATGATCCTCGCGCCCATCACCGAAAGCAAAAAAGGTGAACATATTTCTTTGATCGCTGGCCTCAAGAAAGAAGGCTATATGCGCGTCCGCGTCAATGGCCAAATCTTCAACCTCGAAGAAGAAGAACTGAAACTAGTTAAAAACCGCAAACACGATATAGACGTTGTGATCGACCGCGTCTCGGTGAAAGCGGAAAATCGAACTAGACTAGCCGACAGCCTAACACTTGCTCTAGCAAAGGGCTCCGGTGTGGCCAAATTTTTGACTATACCGAAAGAAGGCGAAGAAGAGCGTTTACTTTTTTTCTCACAATCATTAGCCTGTCCCAATGGGCATGGAAGCTTGATCACCCCTAGCCCCAGACTCTTTTCCTTCAATAGTCCTGACGGGGCTTGCGCTGACTGTCATGGACTGGGAAATCATAAAGAATTTGACCCAGACAAAGTGGTCCCAGACCCCAATCTGCCTTTGGTTCAGGCCATCTTGCCTTGGAGTAAATCGACAACCAGCTACTATGTGCAGCTCTTGAACTCTGTAGCCAAAGCCAATGCCGTCAAACCCGGCACCAGATGGAAAGATCTACCTGATGCTTTTCGGGAAATAATCTTAAATGGCAGCGATGAGGCGATCGAGCTCAGCTACGATTCCTATGATGGCAACGATCTGATGAGCTTTTTCATGCCCTTTGAGGGTGTCTTAAATAAACTAAAAAAGAAATATCGCGAAAGCAAAAACGACAAACTAAAAGCCGATCTTGAAGAGTTTATGTCGCAGCGCGTCTGTGCTACCTGCAATGGGGCACGCATTAGACCAGAGGCAATAGCGGTAAAAGTCGGCGAAAAAAACATAGCCGAACTGACACTCTCCTCCCTAGAACGCCTCCAGCAGTATTTTGGCGATCTGAAAAGCAAACTGAGCCCCTACGAGTTTGCTATCGCTGAACGTCTCTTACAAGAAATCTCTGATAGGCTCTGTTGTCTAAACGATCTCGGTTTGGGCTATCTCAGTCTCAGTCGCACGGCTGGATCGCTATCTGGGGGCGAAGCACAACGGATCAGACTGGCGACCCAGATCGGCTCTGGGCTAGCTGGCGTACTGTATGTTTTAGACGAGCCGAGTATAGGATTACATCAACGCGACAACGATAAATTAATCGGTACCCTGCACAAACTCAAAGCGCTCGGCAATACCGTCCTAGTAGTAGAACATGATGAAGATACTATTCGGCAAGCAGACTGGATAGTAGACGTTGGGCCACTAGCCGGCAAACTAGGTGGAAATATTGTCGGGTCAGGCAGCCTAGAGCATATTTGTGCGATCGAAGAATCACTGACCGGCCAATTCATGAGCGGCAGACGCTCGATCGCCGTACCAAGCAAAAGAAGAGCTGGCAGCGGCAAGAGTATCACCGCTTCAGGAGCTTGTCTAAATAATCTCCAAGACGTCAGGATCGAGATCCCGCTCGCTAAGTTTGTCTGCGTCACCGGCGTCTCCGGATCGGGCAAGTCGAGCTTGATCATGGATTTATTGTTGCCTCAGCTCAAAGCGCATACCCTCAAGCAAAAACGCAAACCGACCGGACTACAGGAAGTATTGGGGCTAGAAGAACTAGACAAAGTGATCGAAATAGACCAGAGCCCGATCGGGCGCACACCTCACTCCAATCCGGCCACCTATACTGGCGCTTTCACCCCTATTCGAGAGCTTTTTGCCTGTATGCCTGACGCTAAGATGCGCGGTTATGGACCGGGGCATTTTTCCTTCAATGTCCGCGGCGGTCGCTGTGAAGCCTGCAACGGTCAGGGACACCTAGAAATCGAGATGAATTTTTTGCCCTCTGTCTTCGTCAAATGCGAAGTCTGCCAAGGTAGGCGCTACACCAAAGAAGTACTATCAGTCGAATACAAGGGCTTTTCGATAGCCGACGTGCTTGAGATGACTGTGGAGCAGGCCTGTGAGGTCTTCGCCAATATCCCCTCGATCGCAAATCGGATCAATACACTTGCTCAGGTTGGTTTGGGCTATATCAGTCTCGGCCAATCGGCCACGACCCTCTCTGGCGGCGAAGCACAGCGGGTCAAACTGGCGACAGAACTATCAAAGCGCCAAACTGGCCGGACTATTTATCTGCTAGATGAGCCGACCACTGGTTTGCATTGGTACGACATTGAAAAACTGCTGGCTGTTTTGAATGAGCTAGTAGACCACGGAAATACTGTCTTGGTGATCGAGCATAACCTCGATGTGATCAAACAGGCAGACTGGGTGATCGATATGGGACCAGAGGGAGGCGAACATGGTGGACGAATCGTCGCCGAAGGCGAACCGGAGAAGATAGCCGCTTGTAGTGAGTCTTATACCGGCAAATACCTGACGCGTCTCTTGCCAGCAGCGGCTTTGAGCGTTAAGACTCGGAAGAAATAAGTGCATTGAGTTTAGCTGTGAGTTCTTGCCGTGTTTCAGCTGTCAAACCTGCTGTTTCTTCGAGCTTTTTTTGAATAGACCGCAAAAAAACGGGAGGAATATTGGAGATGTCCGAAAATTTTTCGATCATTTTTCTGAGGCCTTGTTCGTGAAAATCAAGAATCGGGTCAAGCTTTGGACTGAGTAGCGTCAGCATTTCGTTTCTTTGCGCCACTGGCATATTTTTGATACCACTAACCAAAACTCTGACTATTTGAGCATTTACTTTATATTTTTCTATTTTGAGCGGCTCTATTACTTTATTGACCAAATGCTCGTAGTAAAGGGAGGCCTGTGAAGTAATAGAACGTAATTTAGGATTGAATATTTGTTTACCGGCTAAATCTTTGAAAAAGACCCCAATATTAGTAACGTTCACGTTATCTGGTTTTCTTTTTGCTTCATCTAACAAGTCTTTTGCAAGCAACTCATAGGCTTCTGGCGTAGTAGTTTCTTTCAGGCGCAATTTCAGTTTTTCATTGAGGCTAAAAGGGGTATAGCTCTTCAAACAGAGTGGAGGATCTGAAGGGATTTGGTCGACTTCTTCATAGAGATTTGCTTTTTTCAACTCGACTAATAAGGCTTTTTTGTGACCGCTTGGAAGTCCTGTCCAATTTTCATCTTTTTTCCAGAAAGCTTTGATTGCTAATTTTTCTTCTGGCTGATAATTTGAACCGAAACCAGCTGGCACAACAAGACATCTTGTTATCAGTGAGCAAATAAGGCCTTCAGGTCTTTGGGGGGGTATAGCTATGACAGTCATTGACTTTATTTTTCGCAAAACAGTATTTTATTATTACACATGTTCTGCTTCCAAAGTACAATCTTAGTAATTCTTAAGTTTTAGTCAGGGAAAAAGAGAGATCTTTGAGCTTGGTCAGGTTTATTTTTTCTCTCAATTGATTTGAGCAAACTGAGATATTTTGCTGTGTCTTGGCCGCTCAGCTGGTCCATCGCTTTTATTTTGCTTTGTAGTGCTCTGATCAAAACAAGAGGAATTTTTTCCAAATTTCTGATTCCAATAAGCATATTTCCTATTTCTTGTTCCTTGAAATCAACAATAGCGGGAACCTTGGCCGCCAAAGCCCTCAATAATTCCTGAGGAACCTCTTTCATGCTTTTCAAGCCATAGAGAGCATTTCCTATTCCCTGTCCGGTAAAATCTTGAATACTGGGGATCTTGGCGGCTAAAGCTCTTAAAAGCTCTGGCGGCACTTCGCTCATCCCTTGCAAACCATAGAGGGCATTTCCCATTCCCTGTCCGGTGAAGTCTGCAATACTGGGAATCTTCTTTTGCAATGCAACTAAAAAATCAGGCCTGAGTTCAGCCGGAAGCACCTCAAATCCATACATCAAGCAAGCTATAGTCTGACCATTCGTACGATCATTCCCAGCCAGAAAATCAATGGCCTTCCGACTCAGTCCAGCCAAAGCCTCTTTTTCTACCTGATTGAGCTTTGTAAAGTCACAACCCGGACGAAGAGCTTTAGCCAATTTATTAAAGAAGCACGAAAGATGAACCAAATCAAACTGCTTAGGCTTTCTCTCCGCTTCAGCGAGCAAAGCAACAATGACCTTTCCATAGTTTTTGACATTCCTTGCCTTGCCGAGTTCTGTGTTTAGCTTTTTAGTCAGCTCTGTTGAAGATTTGCTTTCCAGGTTTAGAGGCTCACTTTTCTTCTGCTGTGGCTTAGTGGGTTTAGAACTGATAACTCTTTGAGCCTCGGCAAAGCTCGCAGGTTTGTCGATTAAGTCTGCTCGCTCAGGCCTAGGCTGTAAAACAAGTTTCTCAAATGAATGATTCTTACCACTCCTAAATAGACTAATAGATTTGAGCATAACTAGAACATCCCTAAAAAGCAATAACAGATTAGCACTTGGTCAAAGGCCTGTCAAGCTAATACCTGTTTTCGCATTAAATATAATTAAAGATAAACCAAGCAAAATGCTCTATCATTGAACTAAATATATATTTAACTTTTGCCATGTATCCCTACGCTCCTGACACCTGTTCCATAAACGCCCAAGGCCATCTCACCCTAGCAGACTATGACCTAGTAGAGCTAGCCAGTCGCTTCCAAACACCACTCTATGTCCTCGATGAAGTCAGTCTCAGAAATGCCGCCCGCGCTTACAAACAAGCCCTAGCCGAACATTACCCCGATTCGCTCCCGATTTTTGCCAGCAAAGCTCTCTGCGTGCAAGCCGTCTTCGCTATACTCGCCCAAGAAGGCTTTGGTCTAGACGTAGTCTCCTCCGGAGAACTGCTTACAGCCCAAAGCATAGACTTCCCCGCCGCTAAAATCTATCTGCACGGCAACAACAAATCTGCCCAAGAAATCCAAGCCGCCTGCCACTATGGCACCAAAATAGTCCTCGATAACTTTCACGATCTAGAGTTGTTGAGTTCTTTAGACTTAGCAGCCAAAGTGCTTATTCGCTTTACGCCGGGCATAGAATGCCACACCCATGATTACATCAAGACAGGCCAAATCGACAGCAAATTTGGCTTTGACCTAAATGAACTAGAAAAAGCGATAGAACTTACCCTCCAAAACCCCAAACTAGAACTGCTAGGCCTGCACCTGCATATTGGCTCCCAGATCTTTGAAAAAGAAAGCTTTGCCGATGCTGCCGAGATAGCCTTGCAAAAATACAAATTAATTAAAGATCGTTTCGGGATCACTCTACCTGAACTAAACGCCGGCGGCGGACTAGGCGTGCACTACACAAACTCTGACGACCCGCCGAGCATTGAAGAGAGCATAGCTGGTTTAGCTAAGAGAATCAAAGACACCTGCCAAGCACTAGGTTTGGCTTTACCCAGACTGATTATCGAACCGGGACGCAGCCTAGTAGCCAAAGCCGGACTCACTCTCTATGAAGTAGGCTCAGAAAAGCTAGTATCTACCGGCAAGCATTATATTTCCGTCGACGGTGGGATGGCCGACAATCCCCGCAGTATCACTTATGGCGCCAAATACATTGCTCATTCTGTCACTCGCGCTCAAGCTGAACACAACAAGACTTTTTGTTTGGCCGGTCGTTTTTGCGAATCCGGGGATATCTTGATCGAGGCGGCACTCTTACCTGCTGAGACTAAAGCCAAAGACCTCGTGGCGATTTTCACCACAGGCGCTTATAACTTCGCGATGTCGTCGAATTATAACCGTGTCCCTAAAGCAGCTATGGTCTTAGTGCAAAACGGCGAAGCCGAAATAATCCTCAAGCGAGAAACCGATGAAGAACTACTGCGCAACGATCTGATGCCACCGAGACTAGCTCTTTTACAGTCCACGAATCGAGAATGAAAGATCTTTTCGGTCAAATCTTGGCTGCATTAGATCTTTTTCGGGCATCTTTGTTTTCGGCTGGACTGATGGAAAGTGGGACTTTTTGGTTGTATTTGTTTCAGTTTTTGAGTATTGCTTTGGTTTTGGTTTATTTATACGTTTCGAACTGGGGAACGCAAAGCCATCGGATCATCAATGGTTTCTTTTTACTTGTAGCACCGGTTGTACTCTCTTACGCCTTCAAGCTCAGTATTTTCACCAAATTATTTGAATTGTTTTTACCAGCGCTTTTTGTGGTGATGGCTGTGGTCTTTGCGCCAGAACTAAGACGATTTTTAGGTGATCTTGGTGGCCGCAACCTAAGCTCTTGGGGCGCTCTCTTGGCCAAACAGGGTCTGTCATTCCAAGACGATGCAACTATCAGCGCTGAAGATCGGGCAAAATCTGTGCTTGGTTTAATTGAAGCTGTTCGGATCTTTTCGCGGAACAAAACGGGTGCGCTGCTCATCTTTGATAGTGCTTGGTCTGAAAGGTTGTTTATTAATTCTGGTTGCAGAGTTGATGCGATCTTAAGTACTGAGTTACTCCTGAATATCTTCTACCCTAAATCTCCTCTTCATGACGGTGCGGTGCTGATCTGCGATTTTCGCATTCACTCCGCCTCCGTCATCTTACCTATCACGGAGAACTCTAAACTCAACCCTTGGCAATATGGCACTAGACATAGGGCAGCATTGGGAATATCTGAGTTGAGTCCTACTGCATTTTGCATTGTTGTCTCTGAGGAGACGGGTAGTATTTCTCTGATTGAAAAAGGCAAGCTGAGCAAGATTTCATCTGATGAACAGCTGGCATTGGCCTTGAAGACTAAGCTAAACAAGACTGAGCCTTAGGCCTTTACTCCTTTTTTCAATGGTGAGTTTGAGCGTTCTCTTAGTGCTTCGACTGAAGAAAGTCTAAATTTCACTTCTTATTTTCAAGGGGAGTTTGAGGAGTTTCACCCCTCATAGAATATACTCTCCAAACCTACAGTAAACAAAAGTATTTTTCATAGCGCCTTCGCCCCCAAACCATTTTATTTTTAGAAGATCAAGATTTCAGCTTCTACTACTTTAGAGAAATAACTTGATTTTGCAACAGGGGAGTTTGAGGGGTGAAACCCCTCATAGAATATACTTTCCAAACCTACAGTAAACAAAAGTATTTTTCATAGGGCCTTCGCCCCCAACCCCCCTTTGAGCAAGCGAGCTAATGAATAGCGAAAGCAGTGAAAGATCACGCCTCTTTAGGGCAATCACTATAGATCCAAGGCAAGCGCTCTTTTTGCCAAGAAAGATGAGGGTTTTTACGGGAAAAAAATTAAGAGTATGTATTTTTGATAGGTCTATCAATGAAAAAACTTAAAAAGCTTCTTTCGGCTAGCACAAATTTAATTTTGGCTTTACTCATTTTATTCCAGCCTCTGGCAGGCCTAAGCGAACCTACACAGACTTTAAGTCGAAAAACCTCAGCACGAATTAATCCTGTAGAAATAAGAAAGATGTTAGTGGAGGAATTGCCGAAATTTCAAGGCTGTTCAGCCCAAACTGGTCAATGTAGCAATCCCGACACTACTCCTTCCTTTCAAAATGAATACGAGATGTATCAAAGACGTTTTGATGGTATTCCAGCAGGAATTCCAGCACCAAGGAATTTAAGTGAGTTGCAAGATGTTTTTGACTACCAAGCAGTAATCTCTGGAAGAAGATTGAGTAACTTTTCCTTCGGCAGTTTTCAATCAAGTGAAGCAAAACGCATTTCCGATAGACAATTAGAAATTGGTGAATACTTAATCAAAACTAATCCTCAATACAAAAACTGTACTGATTGGAGAGCTTGTATTAGTCTTAAAGGGGAGACTTTTATTAAAGATATTGAGGCTACTTGGAAGACCTCTCTAGAAACTGGATCGATCCCTCCGAACTCAAATACAAGACTTCCAAATCAAGCTGAGCCTATCACCAATCCAAGAACATTAGTCAGACCAATAGATATAGATGGTAAAGTCATTGCCGAAACAGGCCCCCTCGGTATTCTTACTGGTGCTGGGATCAATAAAATCGTCAAAGATTTAGTCTTCAATCCTAATATCAATGGTCCACTAGCCAATGGTAACGGGAGCAAACAAGATTTACCGGAGATAGTCTCTGATACCGATGGCTACGGTACTAGAACTCTCAATCTCGGTCCTAATAGCTTGCCGGTGATCATCTCTCAGGCTGCGCCTCTGACCAAAGAACAGATTGCTCAAGAGTTAATTAAAAAAAATAGATTATGGGATTGCGCTGCCTCTGGTAACGGTATAAGCTGCTTAAACTTATCGCAACAAGAAGATGTAAGAGATTTAGTAGATAAAATTTATAACGATCAAGTGGCCGAGCAAGCTTCCAAAGATGCAGCAGCCATGAAAATCAATCAACAAAAAGCGGCAAGAGAAGCCGCTCAAGAAACGGCTGCAGCGACCCAGAAAGCGGCTCAAGAAGCGGCTGCCCTCGCCAAAAAAACTACATCGGTAAAACCAGCAACAGACAGCAACGATCCTCTAACAGACGAAGAATTCCAAAGCATCATTGACACAGTGGAAGCAGGTAGGCTTCTTTCCAATGATGAACTAAAAAATTTATTAGGCATAGCGGCACCAACAATCCCCACCAGTGCTGTCGTACCAAAAGTCAATTCAAAACTTCGTATCCCTAGTGTGCCAGCAGAGGGTCTAAGAGATATTCTTGAAGACAATCAAAGACTACCTCTAGTTAAACTAGCTGAGCCACCAGATCTCAACAGCGCTCTAGAACCAAAAGTTAACTTAAAACCTCGTATCCCCAGTATCCCAGTAGCGGGAATCGAAAATGACGAGCAGCTCTTAATCGATCTACAAAATCCTATTATTAAGCCTGTTACTCAAAAAAATGATACTGGTTATCTTTTCACTGATGACTCAAGAAATGTAATCTTAGACGGAAAAAATATTCCGAATTTCGATAATGCCATTTTTGTAAATAGAGAAAAAACGGCTACAAAAATCAGTGATGACGACTCACTAAATGACAACAGCGGTAATGATTTTCTCGCAAGCACAGGAGGCGAAGACAAACTTTCCTCGGCAGAAGATAATTTAACTAATGCCGTTTTTACAGGGCAAACCAACCCAAATGCAAATGCCTTAGGGGTTGATTTAGGAATCAATCAAAAAGATGTATCCCTTGCCAGCGGTGTTTTTGGGATAGGTTCGGCCTTTGCTAGAGGAGACATTGCTGGTGGAGTTGGTGGTATTTTAGGCCAGTTTGGTCTCGGTGGCATCGGAGGAGTAGTCAGTGAATGCAGCAAGGGAATTAGCTTCGGTTGTGCTGGAGCGATCGGAAGCGCTATATTGCCTGAGTTTGGAGGGCCTATTTCTGCTGGTCTAAATCTTTTTGGCGCATTTGCTAGTGGAAATCCCCGCGACATTGTCAAAAGCGGCATAAATTTAGCGCTCAGTTTTGTGCCTGGTGTAGGGCTTGCGAGTTTTTTAGTGAGCCCAATCGTAAATCTGCTCTTCGATGCATTTACCCCAAAATTCCAATTCGAGCCTCCTGTCGATCTTTTGGATATTCAAAAAACAAATCAAGATAAGTTGAATTTTTCAACAGACTCTGAAGGTAATCAAATACCTGCTACTACAGACCAGAAATTAGTCGCTCAGCTCTCCACTCTGGGCTACAATCCAGACCTTGGTGGTGGTGAAGGCGGTTCTGCAATCTCGATCGATGCAGCAATGAAAGAACAGTTTCCGGAATTCTGGGATAGTAGCAAGCAGGGTGCTCTAGTACCTGCTGCTGCCGAAAAGATTTTGCCAATACAAGAACTTTTTAGCTCAATCATCGAAAACCGGAATTATTTGAGCGATCAAGACGGCGCAAATCTGAAAGGAGCCGTTACTCATCCCGGTGAATTTGCCTTGGCCAATACGCTCTCAGAAAGATCTAAAGCTATTCTTGAAAAAGAAGAACCGATGTTCTTTGCTCCCAAAGAAACTTCGCTGAGCTACTATGATGGTGTCGGTTTGGGTCTGAAATTTCAGAGCATAAACCATCGAGAAACAGTCTCCGATCCCGGCGATTTGGGCGATCTAGTTGACCCACAAAACAGCATCTCCAGAGAACAATTGCAATTGCTAGCTCAAAGCGACAATGCCACAGTAAGAACAAATGCTAAAGCTGCCCTAGCGGGAATTGGGTCAGATCCTCGCTACAACCAATACATAGATAGCCTCAGCAATGCCGTCAATAATGGAAACGACGACGATCTTTTAATAATTGCTCAAGGCGTTAACACTGGCCTTAATAAACCGAATGGACTCAATGAATTGAGCTTAGGCCATCTAACTCACACCATAAGTTCTGGAGAAAGAGACAATTTTTTAAGTGAACTCGAAGGACAAACCCAAAGAGCAATAGGCATTCAAGCAAATCAAGAGCTTCAAACGATCTGTAACAGCAACTGCACCGATGCCCAAAAAGCTCAGGCTTTGGAAAACGTCGCGGTGGGGAGAGCTTCGATCATCCTTGACAAAGACTTAACCGGTCAGACCAGCGATGATCTGCACCATCAGCTTCAGAATGCTACTGGTCCTGCTTTTGCCCAAGTCCCGGAGGTTATAGCTGCTAAGGATTTGGTGGATGATCTCTTGAATTCCCCCGCTAATGATGCTTCTCAGCAAAGTACAACTCCCGAACCTCCTGCTTCAACTCCCGAACCTCCTGCTTCAACTCCCGAACCTCCTGCTCCAACTCCCGAACCTCCTGCTCCAACTCCCGAACCTCCTGCTCCAACTCCCGAACCTCCTGCTCCAACTCCCGAACCTCCTGCTCCAACTCCCGAACCTCCTGCCAACACTGACGATTCAGGAGTTCCAAGATACGACAGGTAAACTCCCCGAATAAAATTTACGAAGCGCGGAATGACCCTGAGTCCAAGATTTTCAACACAATTGAGGCTGGGAAGTATGTTCCATGGGGGCTAACGCCCCAAATCCCAGTTGAGAGCAAGAGAAAGCGCAAAGTCTTAAACGTTATCCTTCTCTTTCTCAAATAGCATCTCGCCCAGTGACTCTTTCAGCAAGGAAAGCTGTTCGGGATCATGAAGAGCAGAAAGCACGATCCGCAGCTGAGCCTGTGGCACAGTTGGGCGACGAATAGGAACAACATAAATACTACGTGAACGCAAAAAAGCTGCCCGTTCTAGCGCCTCTTCGTTACTCGCACAAAGAATGGGAAAAATCGGTGATAAAGCCCGCTCACCAATCATCCCCCTCGACTGCAAAAATCCTTGAAGATCAGCGCAAGAAGCCATAAGCCTTTCGCGGAGCAAATCACCCTCAGCCAATAAAACCAAAGACATCCCAATAGCCGCCAAAAGATGACTGGGTGAACTAGTCGAATACATGAAACTACTAGCTCGCTGAGCCAGAAAAGCACAGAGGCGCGCAGAGCCACAAACAAAAGCCCCCTGCACTCCAAGCGCCTTGGAAGCGGTGATCACCGAGATATCGGGGACTATTCCAGCCTGCGCCGCCAGCCCCCTGCCCCCAGAGCCATAAAGCCCAAAAGAGTGAGCCTCATCGAGCATCAACCATACCCCAAATTCAGCGGCTAGAGCTTGTAGTATTTTCAAGTCAGCCAAGTCTCCTTGCATACTATAGAGCGATTCGCTGACCAGAAGAGCATTTTGATACTGTGATCGTTTCTCCTCAAGTAAAGTGCGAAGCGCCGCATAATCTAGATGAGGATAAATGCATACAGTAGCCCCAGAGGAACGTTGCCCTTGGATGATACTAGAATGATTTGATTGGTCAGAAAATATAATGCCCCGAGAGCCCATCAAAGACCCAATCACGCCAAAGTTGGCCGCAAATCCACTGGAAAAATACAAAGCCCTTTCAGATCCGAGAAACTTTGCCACCTGTGCCTCAATAGACTGATGCATGGGACTAGAGCCGCTCACCAAACGCGATCCCCCAGCACCCAGAGAAACCCCTGAGCTAAGTGCATCGATGGCAGCTTGGATCACCCGTGAATCACTTCCAAGCCCCAGATAATCGTGACTGGCAAAATCGATCAATTTCTTTCCAGCAAGCTCAACTAACGGGCCCCCCAAAGGAGAGCAAGTCTGAAGGATTCTGGTCAGTCCGGCTTTTTCTAAAACGGCCAGTTTTTTTTGCAAATAATACTCCAGCTTTTCAGTCATAAAAAAAAGGGACTCTGTTTGCAGTCCCCCTCAAAAATTAATTATATTTACTTATTTGAGCTTAGACCTGTGCTTTGATCAAGCTGTCAAGTGCATCCATGGCAGCTTTGTAGTTGGGCTCTGAGGTCATTTCCTCTACTATTTCGCAATAGCAGATCTTTTGGTCCGCATCGAGAACGATCACGGCGCGGGCGAGCAAGCGCAAAGGCTTGATCAAACAACCGTAATGCTTACCGAAAGAAGCTTCTTTGTGGTCGCTGAGCGTAGTCATGGTCAGATTTTCTGCGCCACAAAAACGAGCTTGGGCAAAAGGCAAGTCCATGCTGATCGTTACCAGTTGGCAAGGCAAGCTAGAGAGCGAATGGTAAAATTCTTTGCTCTGCTTCATGCAAACAGGAGTGTCCAATGAAGGAACGATATTTAGCAAGCAGGGTTTACCCTTAAAGTCGGAAATGCTTACTTCTTGCAAGGCTGAGTTGATCAGTTTGCAGTCTGGAGCTTGTTGTCCTACTTTGATTTCGTTGCCTTCTAGCTCTAGATCGGTACCTTTGAATTTGATATGTTTCATATTTTTTTGTCTCCTCAAGATGGGTTGACAAGCAACAGTATAGCTTCACTTGGTCGAAATAAAATCTCCCCCGCTTGGAGCAGAGAAAATCAGTCTAAGATGGGCAAGATCAACTTTGAGTAACTTAGTACTGAGGCGCCAATGAACGAAGAGGCAGAAAACACAGAGACAACGAATACGAAGCAAGAAGCTCGTTCTAGCCGTAAGCCAAATAAAAGTAAGGCTAATGGTTTCAATATTGGCGGCCTCATCCTTTTGCTCTTGGTAGCTGGGCTCGGCTATTACTTTATTTACCTCAAAAAACCATTACCGGAACTGGTCGGAAAGACTATCGCTCCAGTTCGCGCTTTTATCGCCGAGAAGATGAAAGCATTCCCAAAGATCACTCCGCCATCAGCGCCAAGCGCTAAACCAACAGACAAAAAAGCACCTCAAACTGCGCCACCCTTCAAAGCAGCAGAAAAAGGCTTTCAGTTTCCCTTCAACTTTCCTTGGTTTCAAAACAAGAACGAAGCACCTAAACCGACTCCCCCAAAAAACAAAGTTCAGCTTTCGCCCTCCTCAGCAAAAGATGAGGTCTCGAAGAGTAGTCTAGTTTTAAATCAAGATTCAAAGCCCGCCCCCAGACCGAAAGCTGCATCTAAGAACTCTACAGCTAGCAAAGACTTTGAATTCGTGAACGGTATCGAGCGCAAAGCTCCCCAACCAGAACTGCAAGCCAATGGCAGTCTCTCAGCTCCTAAACCCATCAGGAGAAAAGAAGGAGCAGCAGGGAATGGCAATCTAGAAAGTACTTTTACTGAGCTGCTAGGAGTGTCGCAAGATTCATTCAACGAAACCAGATATTCAGCAGCAGATTCTACTCCCCGCAATGTATTGCCCAGCCTGACACTCGAAGGGGAAACAACCTATCTATCGCCTGACAAAGCTCGCGCCATGGCACAAAGATTGTTGAAAAGCCTCTCTGGCACAAAGGCAGCCAGTTACGAAAGAATAAACGCCTATGACGAAGGTGGAAGCAGTGTCTTTTCGATCCAAGCTCAAAACGGACAAGAATATTATCTGAGCTACAAACCGAAAAATACCCTTACAAGAACCTCATGGAAATTAGATGTATATGGTGACTATAATTAGAGGTAGAAAAACAGCGGAACTGGAAAATTTATCATCATGGCTAACAACGATAACAAAGACAGCAATCTTCTTCTTGGTTTAGTTCTAGGAGTCTGCACTGGCGCTCTCGTGGCCATGCTCAATGCCCCTAAATCCGGCAAAGAATTACAAGAAGATATCAAACAACAATCAGAAGAAATCCCCCGTGAATTTTCTGGTCTGATCTCTGAAGTACAAGATTTTTACACCAGCATCACAAAGTTACTCAAAGTGATCTCTGCTGAGCAAGGCCAACGCCTCGGCAAAGCAGTCCAAGAAGCGGAAAAAGCCTTCAAGACCACCCTCAAAGAATAGATGGACACTCTTCAACTCATTGCCGTCTTCTCTCTGGCTCTCCTTGCCGTAGCCGTGATCATCTTGGTTTCCAGCTTGGTGGGGGCTTTGGCTCAGGCGGTGCGTTTGCTCGCTTTGCTCGAGGATATTTTACTTTCCTGCAGGGAGCAGCTGTTACCACGTCTTTTCACTTTGGCTAGTACTGTTGACGGGGTGAAAGACCTTGGCGATAACTTTGGGAAGAAATTTGAGGCTCTCAAGCAAGCTTTGGCCGCTGGTTTGAAGTCTTTTTCTTCGTCGAGCAAAGATTAGTTTTGGGGCAATGTGCTTTTTAGCTTGGAGATCAGAACTTCCAACTTGGCCGCCCGAGAAGCCTTAAAACAGAGAATCACTGAACTAAACTCCGCTAGAATCAAATCCTTTAGCTCGGCCAAAAGACTCTCCTGATCGGTGAAAACGGTGAGGTTTGGTGCAGAAAACCCTGTATAAGATAAACCCAAACAGAAGACGTCGTCGCAGAGCAGGCTAAGTGAAGCAACAGTCTCTTCCAATAGACTAGCTTGCCAGTCACCTAGCTCGGCGATTTCCCCCAATACAAAAACACTTCTATAGCCGGCGGCTCTATAACAGCTCAGCTTTTTGCCAGCGAGTAGCAAGGAATCAGGGCTAGCATTATAGCTATCATCGGCTAGAAGCACTCCAGTAGAAATTTCCGAAACAGCTCCACGACCGACCACTGGCTCAGTGATCTCCAGCACTTTTCGCAAATAATTCAAATCAATTTTCTCAGCAGTCAAAATGCTAGCGAGCAGAGGCATGTTCTCAAGCAGAGCATAAGAATGAAGCGGCGCCAAAAACTCCCTACCGGCAAAACTAGCACTCAGACTCTCCAAACCAGAGTCGATCTCAATCTTCGCTTTTGGAAAAGTGCTAACTGTGCGGCCTTCGGCCCTAGACTGTTCTGCCCATTTTTGGAGCAATGGCTCTTCGGGAATAAAACATTTAGCGTTTAGCGGAGCAGCCAGTAAGATCTCTGCCTTGGCCTGAGCGATCTTCTCTCTCGACCCGAGAAGTCCGACATGGGCAAAGCCGATATTGGTGATGGCGACCAAATCTGGCTCAGCAATCCTTGTGAGCTCATCGATTTGGCCCAGACCTCTCATTCCTAGCTCCAAGACCAAATAATCGCTATCGTGGGGGCAAGCCAGAATGCTCTTCGGAAGGCCTATTTCGTTGTTTTCGTTGGCTTGCGTGCAATGAATGCTTTTGCCGGCTGCTTTTAGCGTGTCACGCAATAGTTCTTTGACCGTTGTTTTGCCGTTGCTACCGGTCACCGCTATCACTTTAGCCTTCAGCTGGCGTCTATAGGCCTGAGCGATCAACTGATAAGCTTTGAGCGTGTCTGAGACCAGCAGACAGGGCTTGGCTTGCTGAGCAGCGTCTAGCTTGGAGACTATTGCGCCGCCAGCCCCAGCAGCGATAGCGAGCTCTAGGTAATCGTGTCCGTCATGGTTTAGCCCAACCAGTGCCAAGAACCAATCTCCAGGCTGAATGGAGCGCGTATCTGTACAGATCCTTGGGAAAGTTTGCTTGGGATCTAGCACTTGTCCCTGCTCGCTTATCAAGATTGGCTCTAGGGCTTGAAGAATTATTTTGAGTGTGAGTTTTTGCATCGGTTCCTAATTAAAGCAAATTATTAGAAAAAGCAAAGAGCTAACAAACTAGAATCTGTTTGTTGCTTACAATATTGTCCTGTGTGGTTAGGAAAATATTTTTATTTTTTAGCTTGCACATAATTCCCAAACTCGAGAAACAAAATGACAAATAAATTACTAAAAATTTCTGCTTTGTTCTTAGGCCTAGTCAGCACAGCCACCATGGCAAGCAATACTGGCGAATCATGTCAAGGCGCTAGCTGTTCAACCAACAAAATGATCGCCGGAAACATGATGAACAAAATGGACAAAATGGACAAGATGGAAATGATGGACAAACAAGCCAATATGAACATGATGAATAAGATGGAAATGATGGAAAAGAAAATGAAATAGTATTATTTTGAAATATTAAACTTGATATATCTACCCCTCCCAGTGAGGGGTTTTTTATTTATTAGCGGAAAAATCCTCTCTCTTAAAACCCTTCCTCCACTGCTCAGCGCCGTTACTTCCGAGTACCTTGATCTCTAAAAAACACTGATTAGCCTCAGTGAGCAAAGCAAGCTGGCAGAATTATTTTGAGTGTGAGTTTTTGCCTCGGTTCCTAATTAAAGCAAATTATTAACAAAAGCGAAAAGTTAACAAACTGAGACCAGATAGCTTACGGTGAAAAAGCTGGTTCTCTATATAGAATGTTTTTCTGTGTAGTTAGGATTTTTTTTAGCTTGCGCAGAACTCCCAAACTCGAGAAACAACATGACAAATAAAATACTCACCATTTCAGCTTTGTTTTTAGGTCTAGTAAGTACAGCCGCCATGGCTGAAGGAATGGGCGAATCATGCAACTGCTCTAATTGTCCAGCAAGCAGCATGAGCAATGAATACAGAAATGACAAAATGAAAATGAACGAAAGAATGGACATGATGGACAAGCAAGCCAAAATGGACAAAGCAAACATGAACGACAGAATGGATAGAATGGACCAAGACGCAAACATGGCCACTAGCGTAAAGAAAAAGAAATAGTATTTTTTAAAAAATATATTATTGTTCAAATATTCAACCCCTTCATCAAAAGGGGTTTTTTTATTTATTAGCGGAAAAATCCTCTTTCTTAAACCGCTTGCTCCACTGCTCAGCGCCGTTACTCCCAATAACTTTTATCTCCAGAAAACGTTGATTTGACTCTGTAACCAAAGATAGCTTGCAAAAATTATTCTCAAAAACTAAAGTACCAGCTATGCGCAGTGGATTGTTCATTTCATTTTCATCTTTACCCAAATCTTTATAAACCATGCTGCTGAGAGGCGAGCAGACCAGTTCTTTCAGCGCATAATTCCCCGGTCTTTTCAGCTCAATCATCTCCGTGTAATGTCTATCCCCGCTCAGAAACATCACACCAGGTATCTTTTCAGCATCGAGAAAAGCAAGCAGATCTTTCCGCTCTTCCGGATAAAAAGCCGCCGCTTCTTTGTAAGTCGAGAAGTCATTTAGAAAAGTGCTGCCGACCACAATGAACTTGAAGCTAGCATTGGAGCCTAGAAGGCCATTCTTGAGCCAAGCGAGCTGCTGTTTACCAAGAAATTGTCTGTCCGGTGAATCGATCTTTTTAGCCTGAGATGCATCGCGAAAATAGCGATCGTCTAATAGGAAAAAATCAGCATCTTCAAAACTAAACTTTGTATAAATCCCCTTGCCGCCCTCACCATAGCTAGGATTTCCCCAATATTTCACAAAGATATTGCGGCTACGTTCTTTCAGCTCAAAAGAAGAATTAGAGTCATTGGGCCCATAATCATGATCATCCCAAATCGCATAATGAGATTTACTAGGCCAAAGCTTAGCGAGGTCTGGGTGCTGGCGAAGCTTTGCGTAACGCCTATCCATACCGCTCGCCGAAGAATAATCAGCACTCCGAAAATAAACATTATCTCCTAGCCAAAGCATAAAATCAGCTGGAGTAGAGGCCATCTGCCCATATACGCCCAGATTTTCGCCATAACCGGGGGCATTGAGCGTTAAGTCTTCATCGTCTTTCAAGTAAGCACAAGATCCGGTCAAAAAGCTAAAATCCGCTGGTGCTAAGCCAGGATAAGTCGATCTTTTGGTTTTGAAGAGCCAAGCTTGTTCTGGGTGTTTTTGCTGAAGGCCATCTAGATAAATCTCATAAGAATAGAGGGTATTTGGTTTGAGATTTTCGAGAATAGCTTTGCTGGTTTTGGCTTGGGCTTGGTCTGTTTCGGGGAATTTCAGCTCTAGGTTTTTGGTTTCACCCGCTAAGTTTTTTGGAGTGAATTTTACGGTGAGGTTTTTGGCGCCTTTTGTTTGCAGCCAGATCATGGCTTCGCGGTGTTCTACATAGCCGAGCATGGGACTTGAGAGAAGCTCTGGGGCAGCTAGGACACTCAGTTGCAATAAAAAATTTATGATTAGCGCTTTGAGGGCAAATTTATACATCTCTAAATCATACACAAAGCTCTAAGCCTGCTCGGCTTTATTTGGTGAAAAGCCGTGGCCTTCCTCAGCAAGCCTAGTCCGGACGTTTTCCCAAAGCCCAGAATCATCCAAACAAAAAAGCCCAAATTGGCCAGCCTGAAAAGAACGCAATAACTGAGTAAACGGCCGCTTAGCGATAACATCCAAACCAGCAATGCCGCGAGCCTCCAAAAGCGCCAACAAAGCAATGGCTAAAACCTCTTCGGCGAAGCGCTCCTGCGGTAAAACCCCCACCAAAGCCAACTTCAAAGCCCCCTCCGGCTCAAAGCTGAGCGGCAATAACCCCGGACTATCCAATAAATCAAAAGCCAAACTAGGTGAACCGACAAACTGCATCTGCCTCGTAACACCCGGTTTATCGCCAGTCTTAGTCTTTGCTTTGCCCAAGAGCGCATTGATCAAGGTTGATTTGCCTACATTGGGCAGACCACAAATACCCACCCGAAGCTTGCGTTGCCTTCCTTGCAGTCTGAGCGCTTCTATACAGGGTGCCCCCAGTTGCAAGACCCTCTTTTCTAGCGCTTTCTTGGTGCTGGTATTGCGCCGCGCTTCGATCACGATAGCGTCTTTAGAGATCTTGGCCAGTGCTTTCAGATCGGCGACATCAGCTTTGTTGTAGACCGGAAAATGAGGCTTGCCAGCAATTAGCTCTCTATTCACCAGACAAGAAGTGATGGGCAAACGAGCATCAACCACCTCGATGATCAGATCCAATAGAGGCATCCAACGCTCGCTAAACTGGCGCTTGGCTTTGGCTATATGCCCTGGATACCAAGAAAAAGACCCATTCATCAGTTAAGATAATTTGAAAAATGAAACAATTATTCTGAACATAAATACTAGTCTGAACCCCACCGAAAAGCTTGAACCCAAACCCTATCTCCTCAAAGCAGTGGGAGAAAACAAGCTCTTTCATGCCTATATTCTCTCTGGAGGCACTCAAAAAGCCAAACTAGATCTGATTCAAGAAATCAATGCCGCCACAAACTGCCTGAAACCAAACACAAAGTCAGAACAAAGAGCATGCGGGAACTGCCGGAACTGTCTCTGGATTGCAGCTGGCACTCACCCAGACACACCCGTGATCGTTTCTGAGAAAGAGGGTTCACTGAGCGGTGTGTTGCCCGTTGAGCTCATTCGCCAGACCTTAGCGCTCCTAAATGTCTCGCGCGGCGCGCATCGCTTCATTGTCTTCAGCCGCTCAGAGGTGGATTTTCTACACAAAGAAAGCGCCAATACTTTGCTCAAAGAGCTGGAAGAACCGCGTGGAAACACTACCTTTTTCTTTCTCTGCGAAGATGAAGATGCTGTGCTTCCCACAGTCAGAAGCCGTTGTTTGAGCTTGAAGCTCTCGGAGGGACTGGCAGCAAGACCCCAAGTAAACCTTCAAGGAAGATTGAGCGTCAGTAAATCCCACAGCCAAAACCTGCTCGCCCTGCGCGAAATCTGCGCGGTAAAAGACCAGTCTATCTTCAGGCAAGAGCTAGACAGCCTAGAGAGAGAGCTACTAGCCTCACCCCAGCTAGCCGTTCAGAAGAGAGACGCCCTGAATAGAGCCGCAGAAATGCTCCAGAACAACTGTAAAGCGCAAAACGTCTTCACTCTCCTGCTCTGGGAGCTCAGCCAATGATCGAGAAAGCCTATTGGGTGGCCTTCAGCCGAATCTCGGGGATCGGAATGGGGCATAAGCGATTGAGAGCAATCTTAGAGCACTTTGGATCGCTGAAGACAGCTTGGCTAGCCAGCAAAGATGAACTCTTGCAAGTGCCTGACTTGCCTGCCGATGTAGCCTTGAAGCTGGCCAGCAATCGTTATCAAATTAGCTTGGAAGAAGGCTTAGAAATTCTTGATAAACACAAAGCCTCAGTGATCTTGCGCTCAGAGCCAGAATACCCCCAAGCTCTCCTCAAGCTCAAAAATCCTCCTTTCATTCTCTTTTACAAGGGGATTTGGGACAGTGCTTGGTTTGCCGGCAAGCCGGTGAGCATAGTTGGCTCGCGCACAGCTAGCGAATACGCTATGTCTCACACAGCCGAGCTCAGTTTTCAGCTAGCGGAGCGTGGCTATACGATCATCAGTGGTTTGGCTTATGGGATCGATTCGGCGGCGCACAAAGGGGCTTTTCGCTGCCCACACAATCAATCTGTAGCCGTTTTGCCGGGTGGTGTCGACCAGATCACCCCAATCAGCAGCAAGCTGATCTATCAAGTCTTAGAGCGTTCTGGCTGTATCTTGAGCGAGCATTTTCCCGGTACAGTTCCGCAGAAGAGCTTTTTCCCTGACCGCAACCGGATCATTGCCGCTCTCAGTAAGATAGTGATCGTCTCAGAAGCCAAACCGGCCAGTGGATCGCTCATCACCGGAGAGTATGCGCTCGAACTAGATATTCCGGTCTTTTGCTTGGCTGGGCGGGCTGACCATGAGGGGAACGCTGGATCACACCAATGGATCAAGAAGGGCTTGGCTAGGCTCATCACTAGCTATACTGACGTCTTGGAGGAGTTCGCTGAATTCACTCCTTTAGAACGCTCACAAGCACAAAGAGCCTCTCATTCTAATCCACAGGAAGAAAAGCAGGTGCATTACAGCCCTCCTACTGTGCCCTCCCAGCCTGCTGAGCCGGTTAAGCCTCTATTCACGGCAAATCTAAGCGATAGCGAGAGGTTTGTTTTAGAGAAGATTCCTAGTCTTGGCAGTATTACTTTTGATGATCTGGTTGTTTTGTTGGCTTTGCCGGTCAGTGAGCTCAACTATTGTTTGATGGGTCTTTTTGTGAAGCATAAGCTTATTAGGCGGCTTGGTGATGGGAGTTGGGTGAGGGCGACGTAGGTTTTCAGAACTCACTTGCGGTCATGAGAACCAAATATATTTGAGGGGCTTCGCCCCCTAACACCCCCATTTAAAGAAAACTAGTGATACAACAATCAAAGAATCCTTCTATCTGATTCCAAATTTGGGAAAAGTAAGGTCCCAATTCTTCTATCGCCCTTTTTAAACAAAATCCGATAAATAGTTTTTTTAACCTGTCGCTCAACTTCTCTCCTGAAGACATACTTTGTTTAACTTGTCTTTTTTTTATTTTTTTCATAAAAAATTTTTTATTAGGAATGAAGAGCTAAAGAAACAACCGACCATGCGATGGTTCTTTTTCTTCATTTAAATCTAGCTTGCACATTAAGAACGCGTTAAAACCCTAGAAGTCAGCAAAATCTGGGTTTTTAAAAAACCAATTTGGTATTAAAAAAATTAATCAAACTACTCTCTTCACGCTTAAATCTAACCATAGTCTTTTGGGGCGTAAACAATCAAAAGTGGGGTTTGGGGGCGCCAGCCCCCATGGTCAATATTTCAAGTAACCGCAAGTGAGCTCAAGAGCTTTTCATCACTGTAGGTTAGGGAAGTTATTTTCAATAAGGGGCTTACCCCCCTAACACCCCCTAAAGAGAAGGATTCACTTCAAGAAAGTGGGGGTTTGGGGGCGCCAGCCCCTATGGTCGATATTTCAAGTAACCGCAAGTGAGCTCAAGATCCTTTCACCATCATAGGTTAGGGAAGTTATTTTCAATAAGGGGCTTCGCCCCCTAACACCCCCTTGAATAGAAAGATTCACTTCAAGAAAGTGGGGGTTTGGGGTCGCCAGCCCCCATAGTCAATATTTCAAGTAACCGCAAGTGAGCTCAAGATCTTTTCATCACTGTAGATTGGGGAAGTTATTTTCAATAAGGGGCTTCGCCTTACTCGCCACTTCGTGGACTCGCCCTACGGGGATCCCTAACACCCCCTTGAATTAAAAAAAAACTATTGGCTAACGGAAGCTGAGAGAGATTTCGCACTATTCAGCGATTCTTCAACCGAGCCGAACAAAGACCTTCCCAAACTCCTCTTTCACCGAAAAAACTCGCAAAATAAATCCCGGGAAATTCGAACAAGACCCATCCAACAAACTAAAACGCCAACAATGCCACAAACAAGTGATCTCACTTCCCTCCACAATCCCATTGTTCATCGGCGCCCCCATATGTGGACAAGAATCCTCAAACACTTTGAGAGTGCCATCAGCCAGCCTAGTCACAGCCAAAAGCTCACCAGCACAAAGCACAGAAAAACAAGCCCCCTCACTAGGAACCAGCGAAATCTCACAAAGATAATGCCAAATGTCACTCACACCAAAAAGATTAGCGCCTAGACCACTATATCGAGAAGTCTTCCGACTCCCTGACCAGCCGAAAAAGTGAATCCAGCCCGATTGACGCCAGTAGCATTGGTTAGGCCCTTAGTGCCGCCGAGGCTCAAAGCCGCCGCCCGCGCATCGAAGGGCTTTCGGCTGGTCGTTTTACCCTCAGTGTCTCCTAAAAAAGGATTAGCGGCTGGCCCAAAGCGCCTCTGCTCTGATCCGGTACTGGAATTGAAGGGTCTTGCTACGGGGATTTCCATGGCACTCTGGGGGTTACCTAGAGTATTTATGCCCCTTTTAGTCAAGGTGTACTCACTCTTACAGGAATGGGGACTAACTCTTTTGGCTTAGTTTCTTTGTTAGAGTCAATTGTTGAAGTTGAGAACCGCACCACATCTTGATTTTTTAAAGAAAACTGAGCCATTTGTTGAGGCGTGAGAGGATGATAATAAGTTCTAGGGGGAGCTAAGACTGGTGCTCTCTTTTGTAGAGTATCAGGGTGAGCTATATAGTTTCCGATCTGTACTTATTTTGCTCAGATGAAAGATGAGCTTTAGTTGCTTGAGGTTCTTGGATTTTATTTGCCAGCTCCGTAGTCGCTATTTCGATTTTATTGTCTCCGTTTCGCCTTACCGTTGCCAACAATTTTGACTCTGTCATTTCTTTTAACCTACCTTCGGTGCTTGCCAGAATTACCTGTCCATTTTGGTTTACGCTAATAGTAAGGTTTTCCTCAGGTTTTAACTTACCGATAGCCTCATCAATGCTCTCTGTCCCTTCTTTGAGCGCTCGGTTCAAGTTCATTTTAGAAAAAGCCTTCACACCCAAATCTATACTCTCCCCAAGAATGACGGATGCAAGCATTTCTTTCAAAACATCTTCGGCCTTGGCGTCCTTATCAAAGACCATAGTAGCGCCCCCCTCAGCAGCCCCTAACAAGGCGTTGACCGTGGCTCTTTTATAAAAACCCTTCCAAGTCAGCTGAGTTGTGGGTATCAAAAACTGTGCAACTCTACCGAGAAGATTTGCTTGCAGTGCCTCGCCCGTCTTTTGCGCTCCTTTTTGAATTAGATTTCTGGCGACCTGCAAATAGCCTCCGGCTCCAGCTGTCAGCCCACCAAAGAGGCCATTGAAAGCAACATTAGCCCATTTCACTTGAGCATTTTCTTTTTTCTCAACCAATCTTTGCGTTGAATAGTCCCCTAGAGCGCCGCCCACAAAACCACCAACAGCCCCACCAATGGCTGCCCCAAAAACGGGGAAAACAAGATTCCCGATAAAAGATCCAGCAGCCACACCTCCAACTCCAAAACCGGTATTTAGGGCCAAGGAGCCAGCTAGATTTCCTACCCATGAATCTCTGCTTGTTAGCTCTTGTGATTTTATGGTCTCTGGCTTTTGCTTCCCGTTCTCTAAAGCTCGGGTTATTAGTCGGCTAGACCGGACTGCATCTATATTATAAAAAATAAGTCTTTAGAAGAGAAACTCAGCTGCTCTCTATTTCTAAACCAAAAATTAACTCGTATTAATAAATCAGGAAGCTTTCTCGCCCCAAATACGCGTATTCAAGCTCAAATCCTCCACAATCCCGAAAACCAACAAAAGATCATCTAGATACTCTTCATAAACTCTAAACTCCAATAAACTTCGAAAAATCGTCGGCTCCAATAATTTTTTATTCATAGAAATTGCTATATAAAGCTGGCCTTGAATCAGCGAAAAAGTAAAATCAGCCTTCTGTGCCAACAAAGTCAAACGCTCAATAAAACTCGGCGAAAGCACATAAAAAGCCTGGACTGTGTCTGTCGTGTAAATATCAAATAAATCATTGAATGCCGGATTATCTAGCTCTACCCGCTCACCCCCATGAAAATCACTGGTGCTTAATTGAAAGTCAAAGTTTTTATTGAAGTCGGCTATGAAGAAAAGTCCATCAAAGATTTCTATCGTTTCTTTGTTTTTGCCCGATCCAGTCACTTTCTTGACGTGCAATTCTGAAAAGCGTACTTTCGTTTTGTCCAGCATTACTTCCACCAGATCATCACCTTCATATCTGTTGAAGTCATCCCGAAACAATAAGCTTTGCTCAAATTCAACCGACTCAATATGCCCCGAAGGCCAAAAGAGAGCTCCATCGACCAAAGAAGCGATCATCTTTTGGATCACGTTTTGTTTGAAAACATGAACATAGTCTTTACTGAAGAAACGCCATAAAAATACAAACAAAGCGGAAGACGAGACTAAAACCCCAATAGAAGCTTGCCAAAGACCTATCGAATCAACCATCACCGGACTTTCACCAGCAAGAAAGAAAGCAGGAGTCACCGCAACTAAAAGAATAAAACCAAGGGCACCAAAGCAAAAAAGCGCGGTCAAGCCAAGAGAAGGCCAAAGCGCCGCTATTCTCTTCTCCTCCAGCTCAAGCAATAATGGCTCCAGCTCAGCCAATAAAGTATCGAGATCGCATTCTTTCAAGTACATCTTAGTTTAGAGCCCAAAAGACGAAGCGACGTTTACGTTCTCCCGATACGCTGGCGAAGCGATCTCAAAAACTGACCGGCGCTCAAGGTTCATTCCAGAAGCCACTAGACTACTCGGAAACATTTCGATGGCATTATTGAGGGCTGTCACGGCAGCATTGAAGGCTCTTCTGGCTGCTGAGATCTGCTCTTCGATTTCATTAAGGCTGGCTTGTAGTTGCAAGAAATTCTGGCTGGCTTTCAGCTCCGGATAAGCTTCTACGCTGACCATGATCTTACCTAGCGAACTGGTCAGTTTATCTTCTAGTTTCATCCGTTCTGCCGGATCTAGAGCGTGATTGGCTGCTCTGTTGCGGAGATCGACAATGGCGGTCAGCGTCTCAGACTCATGCTGCATGTAGGCTCTCACAGCTCCGATCAGATTGGGGATCAGATCGTGTCTTTTGGTGAGCGTGACGTCTATACTGGACTCGATATTTTCGACTTGGTTTCTTTTCGCAATCAGATTGTTATAAATCGAAAAGTAAATCAAGAGACCAACTAGAGCCAAAAAACCTAGCGCAAGAACAAAAATCCAGGTTACGTCAATCATATTAATTTCCCCGAGCCGAGTACTTGTTTATTTATACCCTGAGCGAAATTAAAAAAGCATTTTCGCAACCTGAATTCGTCAATTAGATTTAGTTACCGACTTTCCACCATTGGTTTTTTTCAGACCATCCTTCAGGGCAACCACTGCATTTATCTTTCACTTGGCATTTTTCTTGGGGATTACATTTATCTACTTTTTCGCCACTGCATTTATCTTGGGGTGGGCAGCACATTAGGGCTGCGTCAGCTTGACTTGTAGCAAAAAGTGTAAAGAAAGCAAAACTCAAACCTAGGACCATTATATTTTTCATCTTCTAATTATCTCTTGTCTTTTCGGGGATTTACTTTTCAAATATAAAACAAATAAAAGCAAATGACTCACCCAATGCGGAGTTTTTACACCAAGATAACTATGTTAGGAAAAATCTAGCGCTTTTCTTGAAATTCTTTTCCCGTCCAGAGATATTTGGTCTTAGTCGTTTCTTCTGACTTCACTTTTTCAGGGTCGTTTTCATCTAGGTTCACTATTTTACTGATGATCGATAATTCGTTCTTCAAACCACCTTCACCGCTGGGCAAAACAAAACGACTCTCTTCGTAACCGGCTTCACCGACGCTGAACGTGCGCTTAGCGGCAAGACCAAGCTTTTTAGTATCGGCTGAATAGTAAAACATCAATTCACCACTAGCATAATCGCAAGCAGCGTAGCTGAGCTCAACTCCAACCAAATCTATATTAGGTTCAAAACCAGCACTGGAATAAAGCTCTGTTTTGGCTACTGAATAATTTAAAATGCCCTCAGAATCAATAGCACCCAAACCATCATCGAAAACAAACTCGCTTTCAACGGCTCCTTCCATCAATATAGTTGCTTTCCAAGTCTTACTATCCAATGGAGCAAGTAAAAACAAGCGACCAGAAGGTAAATACGCCCAAGATTTTGCTAACAAGCCTCCCCACATATACCCTTTCAGCCCCTCTTCCCCCTTTACTTTGTACCAACTGTCTTGATAGCCTCCAACGGTCAAAGTCTGTTCTTTCTTAGACTGGACAACAATCGGGTAACCAATATTAAGTTTCTCTACCACTTTAGCTTTTTGATTTGGTTCAGCGCGCAATAGACCATCTTGAACAGCAGTATATGTGATCGCATTGTCAACGAAAGCAGCGCCCTCATAGAGGATCTCCGAGACATCAGCTTTGACTGAAGAGCTCAAAAACAGCAGCGTAGTCAAAAAACTGATCTTTCGTTGAAGGTTCATAAATGAGGAAATAGTTGACTAAAATATATCCTAACGCATACTCCCGCATCTTCTGCATCAAGGCTGGGGTAAAATTGATTAAATGAAGAAATTCATCTCAATTGCTCTCCTCAGTTTTTTTCTGATCTCTGGTCTAGGAGCTATGATCCCTCAGCTTTTCTCGAAACCTGAGATCAAGCCAATCAGCTTTCAAGCAGAAGATTTCACCACTGCCTTCTGGTCAGGCCAATTCGCCCGTTCGGCGGCCATGATCGAAATGAATGCCACTAAACAAGAATATTTGGCTAGTGAAGAGCTGAGTTATATGGCCATTGAGACTTTTTTGGCTCTCAATGAACCGCTTAAGGCCTCAGAGATTCTAGAGTCTGCTCTGGCCAAGTATCCAAACAGTTCTGCTTTGGCTGAGCTTTCTAGCAAAACTGGACCAAACCTATGATTCACAACCTACTTAAGATTTTAAGAGTACTGCAGACAATAGTGCTGGCTTTCACTTTTTTGGCCAAGCTGCTCAAGTACTTTCGTCTAAAACAACTCAACTGGACTCTGGTTCCACTTTTACTATTGTTCGCTTTCAAGAAGCTCTTTTTGGACAAGAACAAAGATAATAAGACTTTACTGCAGTAAAAGCTTTGTGCTCTCTAAGTTTTACTTAAAACTACTCACAATGTCAGAAATTATTCTCAAGCTGGGCTTCCAGTAAAAGACCGTTTTTTCTATATTTTTCAATTCGTGATTATCAAAAAAGTGACTAGTAAAAAACTCTGAGCAAAAGAGTTGCTGTTTATAGCAATAAAGTACTAATTTTTTTGAACAGAAAATCCCGCTATGATAAAAGAGAATCTTTGGAAATGACCGGAGGGGGGAGTTGAAGTAAAAAGACTCAATTGCCCCCTTTGTTCACTAAAACAAAAAAATTAACTAACTGTCCGAGACAGAATAGTATTTTTTATTTGCTCCCTAAATATTTTGAAATTTTCCTGAGAAGATCTCACAATATCGCCATACAAAAAAGTGAGTTTATTGGTGAGCGGGGTAAGCAGTTCTCCGCTAAAGTATTTTTTTTGGGTATCTTGAAGTTCTATAAGCTTAAGAATCTCGAGCACATGCCCAGGGGAAAACTTAGGAGACAGAATCACAGGGCGCAAGAGCTCTAGGAGGTCGGATTTGGCCTGTATAAGTTTGAAGTTATCAACCTTCAAAGCATCCAATTTTTTTTCAGATTCTTGGTATTTTTCAGGAGATAATGGGAAATCAGTACTATTTTGAATATCTTTCAATAAATTGAACGTCGTCTCTAAATTCTTCTCGGCAACCATGGTTTCTATAAAAAAGTGGTGACTAGCATTCAGCACTTCCATCACCGGAAATTCTAAAAAGACAGCAAGCTGAGCTTGTTTTTTTGCCTGAGACAAATCAGACATCTTTCCCAGCATCCTATTGAAAAGACTTAAGAGGAATATCTCTCTTTCATTTAGAGAATCGACTTCTGTTTTCAACTTGAGATTATCTGGATCACCGAGCTCTAGGGGAGCATAGTCGACAGCTTCAGTTTCGTTTTTGGCAACGACTGAGATCATTTTGTTCGTTTTGGCAAACCGACTCAAACTATTTCCATCATAGTCTTGAGCAATTTCATTCAACGAATGCAAATGAATAGCAAAGTAACCGTTGACCGCGGCACTGATAGGCTTGATTTCATCGACAACCCTCAAACGACTGGGATTGTTTTCGATCCCAAACAGCTCTTCAATCAAATCTTCTCTTAAAAGCTCTGGTTCGATGACCATCAAATCAGCAAAACCTTTTAGGGCTTCCTTCACTTCAATAATAGAAACGTCGGCTTGCGTTTTTTTCTTCAACTCAAAGACGGCAGATTCGGGAGGAGTAAGGATAAAGGCATCCGTGTTGAGTTTTTTCTCATTATTAAGAAAAGAAGCAAGAACTTTTAGCAGACCACTCAAAACAGGTTGATGCTTCACCTGCGAGGAAGTTGGACCTAAAGCTCCTTCGAGTGCCTTGCTGACTTGCGATGGCAAGATTTGTTTGGTAAGAGAATTGTCGAATTCATTTGCAAGAACTTTCCTTGCCCTTTGTAGTGGACTAAGAGGTTTAGAATCTCTTTCCTTTTGCTTTGAGGCAAATAAATTGATCTTCAAAATAGTGAATAGATGCAAACCAACATCAAACAATATACCAGCTCAAGAATAGACAGTCAAGCGAAGTAAGCAGTAAAAACCAGCTAATACATCAAAACTTCCAAATAAATTAATCTTTGCCAAACAAGCTCACCTTGAACTACAATTTTTCGCAGTTACAGCAAACTAGACATCACAAATGAATTATAAAATCTTCGCTTCTGGAAACCAAGTAGAAAGAAACCTCAAGCTCACGAGCTCAAGGCAACCCGGTTTCTCTCTCAGCGAAGCAAGACCTAGCGACGGCAAAGCGCTTGCCATAGAACTGAGCAATGTCTTGGAGAGTCTAGCCATCACCCAGAATGCTCAAGCTACTTCAAATAGGCAAATCAAAGAATCCCAAGCTCTTAAAGCAAAAGAAGTCCCAGCCAAAATAGCAAAAGAGCTGCTTCAGGGTCTGCTCAGTGCAAATGAAAACGAAAATCTCAGTTCAGCCCTTGCAAGCACCAATAGAGTCTCTCTTTTGCGTGAGCTCAATGCCCTCAATCCAGCTGAGCTTGAAGAAATAGATGCTCAGCTAGACAAAATAAGTGGTTCAAGCACCTCTCAGCTCCAAAGTCTCTTACGCTTAGCTCAGAAGAAACAAAGCATCAATCCCTTGCAAGCGCAGCTGGACTCAATCTCATCTGCAATGGATTCTAGACTTGCCAGCCTAACTCAAGAGGCTGTCAAATCCCTTGGAATGTGGATCGGCCAAACACAAGAGGCTCTCAAAACTCTCACTCCTCTTGCAGCCAAGCCCACCAATGCACCCCCAGGCAAGCTTCCTAAAAAGCCCCCAGTGCCGGTCAGCGCAATATCTCCTGAAGAAATCCTTGCTTCACTCAGCTCGATCATCAAGCGCAGTGACGAACTTTCCCAACAAATCCCTTCTAAAAAACTTCAACAAAAAGCGATCAAGTTTCAAGCCCTTAAAGCAGCAGTTGATACGGTTGATTTGAGAAGACTGAGCAATGTTCAATTGCTAGAACTAGCCGATGGATTTCAAGATGTCTTGAGGGCAGCCCAGCTAGCAAATCTAAACCCCAAAGCTTGGGGCAATCTCCTAAATGAACAAGAGCTAGCAAATGATCCCCGCACAGCCGAGTTGCTCTCCGGACTGGTCGCATACACCCAAAATCAAGAAGAATTGCTCAGCACAAATTCAAGCAGGCAAAACCTTGTGATCAAAGAAGAGCAAAACCTCAATGCCAACCTAAGAGGACAAGCCGCAATAGCTCTTCAGCAATATCAAGAAGTGGTGGCAGAATTGGTCAGACGCAAGCCCATCAGTGGCTGGTCAAACACCGAAAATAATTCTGTGCCAAGCGCTGAAGATTTTTCAGAGCTAGAACTTGAAGAATCCAGCAGAAACTCAGAAAGCAAGACTAATCAGCAGTTCTTAAAAGCTAAACAAGCTTTGAAAAACCAAATAGCCAGCGCAACAAGGTTAAACAATCAACAAAAAATCAAACAGCTAGCTCTAGAGCTCCGTGAACTAGAAAGAAAGCAAGCCCTCCGCCAACAACCAATCAAGCTAGCAAGAGAGATCATCAAGCTAGAAACGGCTAAGCAAGCAACAACAAACAATAAAACTAAAACCCCCGAGAAAAAAGCCTCTCTTCAACAAGAAATCGACGAACTTAGCTCTTTTCCGGCATTGAGAGAGCAAGCCCAGCTAGAAGCGGCTCTTCAGTTAGTCCGGAAAACTCCAGAAGCCAACGACGCCAAATTATTAGAAACATTTTTTAGCTACAAGCTTCAAGATCTTCAAGCACCTGCTGCTGTCACACCAAAAACCTCAACCAAGAAAACGCACTTTGCCCAGCCACCCACAGAAGAACAAAACAACTGGCGCCAAGAACGCGTTTCGAGATTAGCGATGGCCAAAGCGCTATTGGGAGACGTCGCTCAACCAGAGTTGAAAGCAAGCCTGCAAAAAGCATCAAAAGTCAGCCGGAAAAGCAGTGAAGAAGGCAGTACAAAATCCCCTCAAGAATTCAATAATTTACTTTTGAGCAGCTTTCTCGACACAAGAAACCTCTATAACGACCAGACCAGCGACGATTTTTCTCAGTCTAGATTAAGCGATCTTCAAAGAGAAGAAATGGCTCAAAGCCTCACTACTCTTTTTTTGATGAGCGGTGTTAGCTCCAACGATATGAAAGGTGAGTCAGGTCGCAAATTCTTGGACTTGCTCTCGCAAACTGATTCTCGTTTTGATGGTGTCACTTCCCTTAGGGCCCTCTTTGACGAAGCCTTCCAGAATAAAGTTTGGGCTGAGGAAAATAATCGCAAGTCAATAGCGCAGAATCTACCGAGAGCGCTAGAAAAAGCGATATCTGCTCAGGTTAAATATGACCCGACCGCTATAATTGATCGAACTATAAATACTCAGAGTCTATTGATTTCCGAAGCTTACAAACTATCAGCAGATAAATTCACCAGTTCAGAATTGAGTCAACTGAAAGAATCGTTACAGGCTTTTGAAGCTTTCAACAAAAATCGCATGGCAAACATTGAGGGAAATGAAACCATTCTCGATCAGCCGATCTTTAGCAGGCTCATTGCTGAGCTTCAAGAACGCTTTTTTGGCCAGAAAGACAAAGTACAAAAACAATACACCAATTCTTAATTAGTCCTCTCCTTCACGCTTAGATCAATCTCACCAACTGCGGCAAAAACAGCCTCAGTAAATGAACTGATCTCAAAAACACCCAAAGAACGAAACTCGATCTCAAAACCATGCTTATCAGGCTCCTGCAGATGGGAAATTGATTTTATGTCGAGCTTTCGGGCTTTCAGCAAAGCAATGACGCCGTTTAGGGCCTGATGCTCCTCTTCGGCTAGTGTTGTCTGTGCTTTCAGCACCCATCTCTTCCGCTTTGGTCGAAACCAATCAACGAAATCACGCGATAAAAACATAAAAAGCAAAACGATCACTGTCCACTTGGCCGCCACAAAGTGCAACCCCAAACCGCAAATCATCCCAATTCCCGAAGTGACCCAGATCGTAGCAGCTGTTGTCAGCCCTACTATTCTGTTTTGTTCTTTCAATATTGCACCAGCACCCAAAAAGCCAATGGCACTGACGATCGGCGGCAAGCCAATCTTGTCATCGGGAAAAAGAATCATCCCTTCCAAGTAAACACTGGTAAAAAAAGCCGATCCCATAGCCACCAGCGAGTGAGTTCGAATTCCGGCGCCTTTATCCCGAAAGGCTCTTTCCATCCCGATCGTAAAACCCATAGCCCCTGCAAGCAGAGAATTGATAACATGTTTATCGAAGGCCCAAGAAAGCCATGAAAATTGCTCCATATTCCATTCATAGCATCTTCCCTGAAAACTACACCAAACCCTGATGCCTTTCCAGTCACTGCAAAAAGCCTTTTTGATTTCCACTTTGCTCGCTTGCCTCACTGGGACAGTTTCTCACGCTTTCAGTGATGTCGAGCGAGGTGACTGGTCCTACTCGGCCATTCAAGAGCTATCAGGCAAATATGGGATCATCGCCGGCTATCCCGATGGAAGCTTTAGGCCCAAAAAAAACATTACTAGAGAAGAGGCGGCCGCTGAGTTGAATCAACTGGTGCGCTGGGTCGAAAACCACCCCAATGCTGTTGCTGTCGAAGACTTGCAAAGAATCAATCAAATGATGGGCGAACTTCGCCTTGAGCTAAATCTCCTCCAAGGAGAAGTGAGTGCTTTGCGTAACGATCAAGACCAGATGAAAACACAGCTCAGTCAAGTGGAAGCCAAACTAGACTGGAATACAAAAAACAGAGGTCTTGTCCATCTTTTGGCTCTGAGCTCAGGAAAAGTACTGGTTGGGGCTGGCAAAGATCTGGTGACTGTCGGTAAGGGGGCTCTTTGGTTGGGGACTTTCGGTCGCGTCAATCTTTTTGGCGATCTTGTTCCGGCTCCGAGCAACACCACCAATCGTTATAATGGCGACATTCAGTTCATTAATGGCTCTTCACTGTAGGTTCTAAGAATTTATGATAACAGGGCTGCGCCCCGAACCCCCACGAGGTAAAGAGGCTTGGTCACTCTTTGCTCTGATCTAGAGTGGTCGTGAGCTTTTGAGAATCAAATGAAAATTAATGAAGCTACTGCCCCATCCCAACAAAAAAATTCTAGCCAAAAATCTAAAGCTCAGCCTTATTGACATTGATCAAACCAAGCTTCTCAGCCTCGCGCACTTGCTGCTCTAAATCAGGAGGAGTAAAGAAAATATCCTGAAATTCTTCCGGCGAAAATAACAATCGCACGCTACAAAAAACAACAACCAAACTAAGTAAAGCCAAAATCACCGAAGGAAGAGATGGAAGCTTTCCTCGCTCAAACCACTGAGCCTGCAGCTGTGCCCCCCAAAAAGCCTTGAATTCACGAGAAACTTGAGAACTGGGCTGAGCAGCAGGCGAAGCAGAATTGATAATTTGCCCAACTAAACCATTGTTTTTCTTAGTGGCAAAATCTTTATAATTTAAACTAGGCGCTGTATTAGGCCCAGCTATCTGCTGATTTTTCTTGGTGAATTTGCCGTCTTCCATCTACTGTTGGTCGAGAATGAAAATGTAAGCTGTTTCCGTATTGTCTCCACGTCTTTTGCCCGCTTTGACTATCCGCAAATAACCACCTGGTCTTTCTTTTAGCTTTTCAGCAATAGCTAAGACAGGCTTGATCATATCAGCAGCCAAATAGCGCCTGATCATCCGGATATGATGAAGCTTTTCGCCGGGCTCAGTTGCAAGTAGAGACTTGATTGCTCTGGTCATGATCCGACCCTCAAAGAAAGGACGGAAGGTCTTTGCTTTCGAATGAGTTGTCTTGATTGTCTTGTTTTCAACTAAAGCTCTACTGAGCGAGCGAAGCAGTGCAAGCCTTTGGTCATAGGCGAGATTGAGGTTATTTTGGCTGCGTTTTTGAAGATGTTTCATTTTGGCACTTTAGGCGGGTTGGGGTTCTTTACTACGAGGATCATCGATCAAGAAAAAGCCCTTGTCATTGAGGGTTTTGATCACTTCTTCGGCCGATTTCTTACCGAAATTTTTAATACCCATCAGTTCTTCAGTTGTCATATCTAGAAGATCTTGAAGGTGATTTTTATTGGCGCGCTTCAAACAATTATAAGCTCTCACCGATAAATTCAAGGACTCGATCCCGACATCGGAGAAATCCTTGCTATCTTTTGCCGCTTCTCTGACCACAGTAGGCGACGCCGCTTGGCTGTAAGAAGGAGACAGAGGCAAGAAAGCTTCACCCGATAGGTTCAGAATAGGCTGAATCTTATGAAGCATTAAGCGAGCAGCTACTTTAATCGCTTCTTCAGGCAAAATTGAACCATTGGAGAGCACCTCAAAGATTAGCTTCTCAAACTTACGGGTAGAAGCTTCGCTCGACTCACCAATGCGAATCTGATCGACTTTATAAGAAAAGCGCTTGATCGGCATGAAAGACGAGTCAATCGGAATGAAATCAACGGCTTGACCGACTATATTTTGCTCGTCTGCCAAAACGTAACCGCAACCTTTGCCCAAAATAGCCGAAATATTCAGGTCTGTAGCTTCTGTGACAGTAGCTATGTGTTGCTTGGGGTTCACTAACTCTACGCCTGCTGGAAGGTCTATGTGCTCGCCATAAACTTCACCGGGGCCTTTGAAGTTGAGCGTAAGGTTAATCGCTTCATTTTGCTCAGCCCTAAAGACAAGGGTTTTCAAGTTCAAGACGATTTCAACCACATCTTGGACAACGCCCTTGATTACGGTGAATTCGTGCAAAGCGCCTTCGATTCTGATCGCTGTTAGTGCTGTTCCTTCAATGTGCGAAAGGCAAATACGGCGGAGAGCATTGCCGAGCGTAATGCCAAATCCTCGCTCTAAGGGCTCAATCTCGAAGGTGGAAAGTATGCTTCCATCGTCGTTTGTGTTGGTCTCAAGGCATTTTAATTTGATTTCCATTTTTTATTTATTTAGTGATGAACTCCTCAAAAACACTGCTCGAACTTAAACGCGACGGCGTTTAGGGGGGCGGCAACCATTGTGGGGAACAGGGGTAATATCTCTGATTACATTTATCTCAATGCCTGCAGCTTGCAGCGCCCTGACGGCCTGTTCTCTACCTGAACCGGGACCTGAAACATAAACTGAGACTGAGCGCAAACCATAGGTGTTGTAAGCTTCTTTGGCGGCCTTACCGGCTGCTGACTGGGCGGCGAAGGGTGTTCCTTTACGCGAGCCTTTGAAGCCACAAGCACCGGCACTAGACCAAGTGAGCACAGCGCCGGTTGGATCTGTGAGCGAGACAATGGTGTTATTGAAAGATGAGACTATATAGGCGTTGCCCGATTGGACTTTTTGCCTGACTTTTTTCTTTTTGCTAGTTACGGCCATATTGTTGAATATACAAGACTTTAAATTCTATCTAAGTTTGTTCATTTATTCAAGTGCAGGACAAAAATTTGTTCCATCCTCTCTCTTAGACCATTGTTTTTCGGGCGGAATTAGCCTTGCTCGGCTAAGATCGAGGCCCTCTTGCGGCGAGCAGTCTCCAAGAGAGCATAGACATTGTGCAAGCTCAAATAATAATAGACAGTAAGCTCTGAGCGCTGAAAAAGGTGCTTGAGATAAGCCCTCGAAAAACGCAAACAAACTGGACAAGCGCACCCAGGCACCAAAGCCGTATCATGATCGCCGCTGAAGCTCTTCTGAGTGACGCTCTTCGTGCTGCCATCAGCGGCAAAGAAACTACCATGGCGGGCAATTCTGGTCGGCAAAATGCAATCGAACATATCGATCCCAGCATCCATAGCCACCTCCAGATCTTTTGGCGTGCCTACCCCCATAAGATAGCGCGGTTTGTTTTCCGGTAACTCAGGCGCAAAGGCTCTCACGATCTTGTAGACGTCCTCACGGGTCTCACCGACACTGACGCCACCAAGAGCGTAGCCGGGTGAATCCAAGGCCACTAACTCCCGCAGACTTTTCTCGCGCAAAGCAAAGTCTCCTCCACCTTGGAGTATCAAAAACATGCTCTGATGGCTAGCCAAAGGCTGCTCAAGACAAATTTGTCCCCATCTGGTGGTTGTCTCAACGGCCTGCAAAAGCTCTGCTTCAGAAGCGGTGGCCGGAGGACAATGATCGAAAGCCATCACAATGTCTGCTCCAAGGCGGCGCTGAATATTCATCGATTCTACTGGTCCTATTCGGTGCAGGTCACCAGCCAGATCGTCTTTGAAATTGACGCCATCAGCATCGATCTTGGCTTGACCACGACGAGCAAAGCTAAAGACTTGATAGCCTCCCGAGTCAGTCAAAAATGGCTTTGGGAAAGCACTCCAACGCTGCAAACCTCCGGCTTTCTCGATGGATTCTTCGCCCGGTCTGATATGCAAGTGATAGGTATTGGCTAGCACTATTTCGGTCTGAAAACGCTCTAAATCCCACCAAGTCACACCGCGGACAGATCCTTTGGTGGCCACAGGCATAAAGACTGGTGTCTGAATGGTGCCGTGAGCCGTCTCGATCAGACCAGCTCGAGCATTGCTCTTTTTGCTTTTCGCTTGCAGCGTAAATTTCATCTTATGCGCTCAGTTCCCGCAATATCAGCTCAAAATCAGGAAAAGAAACTGCCGCATATTCTCGCCCTATCACCTCAAAGGGCTTTTCCGAGCAAAGCGAAGCGATCATCGCCATCATCGCTATCCGGTGATCGTGGGGGACTGTGTATGTTTCTGCTTGGGCTTTGAAAAGAGCTCCAGCATTGCCTTCAAGCCTAAAACCGTCGGTAGTCAGCTCGTTTTTTATCCCCAAAAAGCTCAAGAGACGAGCGATCTCAGCCAAACGATCCGATTCTTTGATCTTCAGCTCAGCCGCTCCGCTCACTGAAGAGCTACCCTTTGCTCTGGCCATGGCAAGGGCAAGAATGGGAATTTCATCAATTAAATTGCTGATCAGTTCCGGTGCCAAAACCAATCCCCTGAGGGGACTAGCTTGAACGAGCAAATTTGCGATAGGCTCTCCAGCCACCGAAAGCTGCTCTCCTAGATCAATCTTCGCGCCCATCTCTTGAAGCACCGTGAGCATAGCCGTTCTGGTTGGGTTCAATCCACAGTTGGGGATCTCAATACGGCTTCCCTCCAAAAGACTGCCTGCCACCAGAAAGAAAGCAGCAGCCGAAAAGTCCCCCGGAACCAATACCTCAGTAGCTTTGAGCCTCGAAGGCTTGAGGCGAAGAGCATTATCAGAGAGGCTCAGTTGACCGCCAAAAGCAGGCAACAAGAGCTCAGTATGGTTACGGGAAGCATGTGGTTCAGAAACAGCCGTCTCACCATCAGCCATAAGTCCAGAGAGGAGCAAGGCCGTCTTTAGCTGAGCGCTAGCCACTGGCAAAGCAAAATCACCTCCTTGCAACTGCTGCCCTTCACAAGCTATGGGCGCAAAGTTTGCTTGCCCCCGACCAGAAAGCTTAGCCCCAGTATTCTGAAGCCTCTCTGTCAAGCGGCGCATCGGTCTCACGCTAAGAGACTGGTCTCCAGCCAGAACGGCAAAGTCGACATTTGGCGTGCCAGCCAAAGCCCCGAGCAGAAGCCGAAAGCCTGTACCGGAATTATTGAGATCCAAGACCCGATCAGGACTAACCCAAGCGCTCTGACCATGACTCTTGATGGTGAGATCGCCTATTTCAGAAAAACTGTACTCGACACCAAGTGGCTTAAGCGCATTGAGCGTGGAGAGTGGGTCTCCAGCTTGCGGGAAAGAGCGAATGAGGGAAGTGCCTTCAGCCAAAGCGGCAAAGATCACAGCTCTCTGGGCAATCGATTTATCGCCAGGCAGCTTGACCTGACCTATGAGTTTTTTTGACATAAAAAAACCGGGAAGAATTTTTTTTCCTCCCGGGAAGGTTTAAAAGATTTTTACAAGTTAAAAACTAAAAATTACTGAGCTGGCTTGTCTTTCATATCCATGGCTTTGTCTTTCATGTCCATGGAATTATCTTTCATGTCCATAGATTTGTCTTTCATATCCATAGCTTTGTCTTTCATGTCCATGGCTTTGTCTTACATGCCCATGGCTTTGTCTTCCATTCCCATAGCTTTGTCTTCCATACCCATGGCTTTTTCTTCCATAGGAGCGGTTTCGGTTGGTGTTGCTGGGAGTTGTTGCTGAGCGCAACCGACGAGGGAAAGACCAGCAAGAACAGTCAAGGCGAGTGAAAAATTGAACTTCATAATTTGTTGAGTAACCTCTAAGCCCAAGAAAAATAGCATGCTTCGCTGGTGACTTTGTTCAGTTTTTAGCTAAATTATAATTAATCTAAGCCCAAATCAAAGACGCAAAACGCCGCTGAAAGCCTTGTTTGGCCAAACAATCATTTAGATCTCTCAGTAAATTTTCTGTGCAAAAAATCAAATCATTTCTCTGAGCCGGTTCTTCTAAAGTCAATCGCAAAGTATTTTCTCTAATTTGTAGCTCTCTAAGAGCCAAATCCGGCAACAACAGACGCAAAGAAGCGAAAACTGAACGGTGAAGGTCATATTCACCTTGAGCGAGAAATTTTTCAGTTAGGTTAGATAATGGTTCCAAGCTAATAAAATTCTCGCATGCAGACCAAAGCACTTCGTGCCGCCAATACAGTCACTGCTAACAGACCTGAACTGATCTCGCTCGCCGTCTCAGAGATGCTTGGCGCTTTGCTGGAAGCCAATGATTTGAGCGAAAAAGATCTGCTGAGCATTCACTTTACGCTGACAGCCGATCTAACCAGCCTAAACCCAGCCACAGCCGCCCGCCAGAAACTCCACTTCAACGAAGTAGCGATGATCTGCTCCCAAGAAGCACTGATAGAAGACACTTTGCCGCTCTGCGTCAGGGCGCTTGTGCTGGCACAGATGCCAATGGCAGTCCCCGTAAGGCATGTCTATCTCGGTCAAGCGGCAAGCCTAAGAGAAGACTGGGTAGGCATTCAGCAAAACGAGGGCAGGGACTGAGTGATGGGCTACGCCAATGCTGTCACTAGCTTGAGACTTTTAGTGGCTTTTGGCTGTTATGGGCTTTTGCTTGCTAGGCCAAGCGTTAGGGTGCTTTGGCTTGTTTTTGGGCTGACGGCTCTGGTGATCGTCGCTGATTTTTTTGATGGGCTTTTAGCTCGCCTTTTTCATGAAAGCTCAAAGTTTGGGGCTTGGTATGACATAGCAGCCGATCGTTCGATCGAGATAGGTTTTTGGATTGTCTTTGCTTCCTTGCAGTGGGTCAGTCCGTGGGTGGCGGTGATTTTCACTGTTCGGGGTATTTTTGTCGATGGCATTAGAGCTTTTGCGCTTGAGCAGGGTTTTACTGCTTTTGGGGAGAAGACCTTGATGCAGAGCCCACTGAGCAAGTTTCTGGTCAGCTCCAATCTGAGCCGCACTGCTTATGCTGTGGTCAAGGCTTTTGCTTTTTGCTTGGTGATTTGGGGGCAGATCGATGCTTTGGTTTTGCCTTATGCCATTGCTTGCGTTTATTTGGCGACCATTTTTTGTTTAGTGCGGGGCTTGCCGGTGTTATTTGATGGGGCCGCTTTGTTGCGGGAAAGTCGAGGGCAACAATGAAAGGACTGATGGTGATCCTCTTTGCTTGCATTGCTGTTTTGCCGGGGCTCTTTTGGACTGGTCTGCTCGCCAAGACACCCTTCAACCTTGACGCTAGCTTGCGCTGGCCTGCTATAGGAGCGGGGATATTAGCCGGTGTCGCTATTTTGACTTTAAAAATATTTTTTTTCGCCGATACAGCGCAAGTGCCCAGCAAAGAAATTTTCACGGCAACGCTCTTCGTCTCTTTTCTGGAGGCTGGCTTGCTTGAAGAGACCTTCAAAGATCTGGCTTTTTTGGGGCTTTTGCTTTTGTTGGGGTTATTTCGGAAACCGAGTCAAAAATTTAGCGCTTACGAGTTATTGTGGCTTGCGGCATACACTGGGCTGGGGTTTGCTTTGCTTGAAAATTTGCATTATGCGCTCAATTTTGATTGGGAAAGATACAAAGGTGAAGCTAGTTTCTTCTCTGAGGCGGCTTTCAGCCATGGTTTTATGCTCTTAAATCGAGTCTTCACCGCTTTGCCCCTCCACATGATCACTTGTGCGCTTTTTGGGTATTTTTACGGCCAGAGGCAAAATTGGATTTTGGGATTGCTTGCGGGGGTTTCTTTTCATGCAGTCTACGATTTCTTTGCGCTTCCTTCTACGCTGCTCGGAAACGAGCTGGTGAAGTTGATGGTTGTTTTAGGTTTTGCGCTTTTCTTTTTGCTGGCCAGATCTGCTTGGGGGAAAACCATAGAGTCATCTGCTGTCTAGAGTCTTTCTGTGCAAATAGACTATGAGGTTTAGCTTGCTGTGCTCGATTTAGATTCATTTCCGTCACTTTATGCCCAGAACAAATTTGATGGGCCTAGAAATCAAGATGATTTCAAAAACATCATCAGGCAAAACAACAAAATACTGATCGAGGCTACTGACCAATCGATCAAATACACTACTGAGCGGAATCGGATCGGTTCAACCTTCGAGTCATTGCTTCGTTCGCTTGGTCTAGGAGCGGGGGTGATCTTGGGTGGACCTGTTGGCGCAGCTACTATCTCGGCTATCTCTGGTGGGATCGGGCGCGGGGTTGGTGATTATTTGGGAAATCGGGTTTATGGAAAGACTTTAGGGAAACTAAATCAGGTTGTCTCCGAGCAGCGTTACCAGCAGCTCATTAATTTTTATACTCTTGACCAGTTGAAGACTCAGGGGAAGCTTGTTGATGAGTTTTATTCGCAGGCACAACAAGACGTCAATCAGACTGCTACTGAACTTGCTTCTGGTCAGTAGGGCCGAGATCACTTGAGTTTACTTGAGATGTTTACCATGAGGGGACCTTCGGCCCCCTCAAACTCCCCCTCCAGCTGGCGCTCTTAAGTGCTTCCTAGATACCCCGATCCAAAGAAGTGGAAAGATTCTAGTATCAAAAATCAACGGGGATTGGGGCGGAGCCCCATAATTATTACTTCTAGTGACAACAAGTGAAAAAGCAATGTCGAGATCACTGGAGGTTACCTGAGATGTTTGCCATGAGGGGACCTTCGGCCCCCTCAAACTCCCCCTCATGCTTGAGCATGGGTCAGCTCCCAACGCGAACGATTGAGTTACTGCTTCCACAAGAACTTCTGGATATCAGCAACATTAAATCCCTCTCAGGCTTCATTCATCTTTCCGCTCCAAGTATCTTCAGTCTATAGAAATATAAAAAAGTCTTTTTATTTAGCTAGGTATATAAACCATGTCAGATCCCACTTTTATTCAAAGCACAATATCAAGAGGCGAACAAGCTTGGGGCTCGATCTGGGGCAATGTCACTAAGCTCGGGGACAAAATTCAAGGCATGGCCGATACAAAGATCGCAGACGGCAAAGCTTCTGTCGGAGCTCACCTCGATTCATATTCCTCCAAAAAGATAGACGCACTTCCAGACTCGATCCCCAATCGCATGGCCAAGAAAGTAATCGGTGGCGACACGGCAGCCAGCAGCGTCATCGACGATCTAGTCTTAGAAAAACTCGGCAAAGCAGCAACCCAAACACCGGGAGCAGACCTAGCCAAAACCCTCCACGATACAGCCCTCAAGGAAAGCAAAGAGGGAATCTTGAAAGCCTATGAGGCAGCAGCAAAGCTAAAGCCCGGCCAAGCCACAAAATCGCTCAAAGACTCTCTCGGAAAACCGATGTCAGAAGCCACCCAAAAAGCCTACTGGGCTTGGATGCATGAAGGGGCGACGCTTCCAAAGCACCTTAGCGGCAAAGGCCCCATTGGGTGGGCGGCTAAAGGCTTTGAGCAGTCCGGTCACTTTGTCCTAGGAGCACCGAATTTTCTGGTGAAGAATATAGCTGGGCTCTTTGGGGTGAGCAAAGACGCCAAATGGCTAGAGCGATTGGCTGGCGGCACAAAAGTCCTCAAGTCTTCTTTTACACGCGGTATGGGCAGCGTGCTCAGCCCTGTGCTCTTCCCACTCTTACTGATGGGCATCAAATTCGCTTGGCGTGTCCCCGTGATCGGTTGGCTCTTCAATGGCGCCTGCCGCGGTTTAGCCGATACACTCTATGGCCAAGGAGCCGCCCGCGAAATAGACCAACTCGATTTCAATCCCGCCTCTTGGGGAGGCCTAGGCAAACTCTTCTTGCAGACTGGCCTCACTCAAGGCTTGGTGACGGGCGCTATGGCCACCGGACCGGCAGTGGGCTTAGTAGCCGGTATTGCTGCCGCCACCGGTGCGCCGGTGATCATCCCGACCATTGCCGTTAGCATGATCTTGTATGTAGTCAGCCAGCTTGCCGTCTCGGTTGGGACTGATCTAGTGGGTAAACTGCTCGGTGCCTTTGGGATCAAGATGCCTGGCGCTAAGGAAGAAAAAGAAGTGCAGCAAAATGATGAATTGAAAAATGTCGAGCGGAGGTCAAACACACCGGGTTTTGCGAAAGGTTTTTCGTCTTGGTTGGATCGTACTGAAGAGAGACAAAAGAACATGGTACCTGAAAGTACTTTCAAGGCAGCTTCTTAGAGCTTGCAATCCAAGAGATTTCTAAAATTTATTTTTTCTTGCAGGTATAAGTATCGAGAGCGCCTTTATGTCTAGCATATTGGATCTGACTAGTGGTCAGGCCCCTTGCGCCCCTTAAGGTCGTGCCATAGAAATCAGTGTTATTAAGTAAAATTATCCCTGAAAGCAGAGCGCCAGTCAGGTCAACTTTCCTCAAATCAGCGCGCAGCAGGTTCGCACCGGCGAGGTTTGCCCTACTTAAATTTGTACCAAGCAGCGTTGCCCCGCTTAAATTTGCATTCTGCAGATTCACTCCGCTCAAATCCATATCAATCATTCTTGCAAAGCGTAAATTTGCGCCGGATAAATTTGCATTGCGGAAACTAGCGCCAGTCAATTCCATACCAGACAAATTTGCCCCGCTTAAATTAGCGCCATTGAAATTAGCCCCCCGCAGTGTGAAAGCTCTTAAATCGGCTAAGGATAGATTAGCTCTTTGAAATTTTGCATCTGAGATATTCACCCTAAAAAAATCCGCACCGATCAAATTTGCCCCGCTTAAATTTGAATTGCTTACAGTCCAGAAACGACCAAATTTGAAGCCTTGCAGATCCAGTGTACTCAAATCAAGATTATCTAGACCTAGAGTACATGCTCCAAAGTGGTAGCTAAAATCACTGCCAGGGTATTTTTTGAAAAAAGCAACTAGTTCTTCTTTCGTGGCATCAGAATATGGAGCAACTACAGTCTTTTCTTTTCTTTCCAGTTGTCTGGAAGCAAAAAGTCTCAAAGGAGCGACGCGAAGCATACTTAGGTTCCAAGCAGAAGAAAATCAATCCTAATGCGTATGAACGACTTTGTCAAGATTAGCCTCGGGGATTGCCGCTGTCTTGGAACAAGAAAAGCCATCTAAGGGAATTTACTAAACACAGATTTGTTTATTAAATAGAGAAAAAAGCCCATGGCACCATCAAATGTAAGCGGCGGAGGCAGCTCCTTCAATCCCTTCTTCAACCTGAAAGGCGTCCAACAAACCAATGGCCTCAAAACAGGCAAACGAAACGATACCTTCTTCCTAGACAAAAACTCAAGCCTAGAACTAGCAGCCGGCAGAGGACAAGACAGCTTTGTCTATAGCGCCAACAGCCTAGGCGCCAAGTCAACTATCCTCAGAGGTGGACCCGGTAGAGATACTTTGGCTGTACCGGACGCTACAGTCAGGCAGGCTCTCGCTAAGCTCAAAGCCGATGGTTATTCCTTTGAATTCAGCGATGAGAGCTTTGCGCTAGTCGCCGCCAATGGCGAGAAAGTAGTACTGGAAGGCGTGGAAAACCTCCGCTTCTCAGACGCCAATATCGATCTGACTGATCCCAAACAACTTAGGCGTTTTTTTCTGGGACTCTTCGATAATGGCGTTCCTTTTACTTTCTCCCCCGATGGCTTGAAGCCTACTGCGCCCTTTGAGGATAGACCGGTCAGTTATATAGATCGCCCCAGCGAAGAGCCCGTTTCTTCTGGTTTCGATTATCCCTTCGCCAGTTCAGCAAGCAGCTACAACAATCCCTTTACTGGCGGCAGTGGTGCAAATAATTATGCCCGTGCATCATCGTATGCGAGCAGTTTGGCCAGTGATGGAGGTAGCGCTCTTTCCTCGGCTTTCAGTTCGGCGTCTAGCAGTTCCTCTTCGGACTATGGAAGCGACTATGATAGTGGTTCTTTGGGAAATCAGGGTTCGGCTACACAGGGCTTTGAGCGTTTATTTCCTGATGGTTTTTTGGGGGCTGGGGATAGCGATTATTTATTGAATTCTCTTCCTGCAAATATTCAACGTTCTTTGACTGGCAGTAGTTTTAGTGGTCAGTTAGAAAAGATTGTGATTCAAGGACCGATTTCGATTTATTTTGGGGAAGAGGGATAGGTTTTAGACCAGTATTATTCCTTCTTTTTTTACCCATTGCAAAAAATCTTTTTGGGGCATTTTGCTTGGTTCGAGGGCTGTATAGATTTTGGAGATGCTTTTGCCTTGAGGGTCAAAAGTTTCTATGTTTGTGCGGGGATGAGAGTCCCCTGACAAAAAGTGATTCCAGTCTTCTAAGAGATTACTAGCCAAAAGGCCCTTTCCTTCTTTTTGCATTTCTGATATTGCCTTATTCGCCGAAAGGGTGGGAAGACCATACACGTTGAAATAACCGAGTTTACCTGAAAGCTCTTTTGTGTCTAATTCGTAATCGAAGCTAATAATTAGACGATTGCAATTCATTTCGTTGTCTTGATATTTGAGACTAAAAACATCTGCTTCTTTTCTGGTGACTTCAAGGATATGAGCGTGGGGAGGCTTGCTATCTCGGGGTCTACGAAAGATCACTTTGCTTCCTATTTCTTTTGGGATCCTCGCTTCGATTAAGGCAATGAATCTCGAATCCAAGAGAGATATCGAAGAATCAAATTCTTTATTTTCGGAATATTTTAATTTCCCCAATAATCTCACCTGTTCTTCGGTCATTTTGGCTTTTATGAGCTTTATTTGTCTCATCGGGACAATACCAAAACCGATACTTTCACTCAGATCTTGACCGGATAAATCACAATAATTTAGACTGCCCAGTGCTCTGAGATCTTTGGAAAGAAGAGCACCTACCAGATTAGACGTTTCAGTGTTAAAGCCCCGCACTGACCGCAAATCAACCCCAGCTAAATTCGCCCGTGCATAAAAGACCCCGCCACAATCAGCCGGTAAAATAGCGCCAGTAAGATTTAGCCCAAGATTTCCCCACATCTTTTTTTTGCGAAGATCCAGACCAGCTAAATTACAAAATTTCAAAGTCACTTCACAAGATTCGGGCAAAAGAGTATCTCTAAGATCAGTATATTCAATGAATCTCGGCAATTTTTTTGCTCTAAGATCTTGACCGCGCAAATCTGTAGAATTCAGCAAATACTTGGAAAGATCATTAGGCAAAATAGCTCCCCGTAGGTCAGCGCCCGTCAGATCGGGATAGTCTACATCTTTTAAGAGTCTTTGGAGATTCAAGCCCCTTAAATCCTTAAAACGAAAAGTATTATCCCCAATATCACTTGGCCATGCTTGCAAGCGCGGACGAAATTCACCGTTTGAACTGATTGAAAGATCTTTGAATTCTTTTAAGATCTTTTTAGAATAAAGAACGTCTCTATTCTTAGAATCTGTCCAAGCTCGAAAGAGGGGAATATTGGTTTTAGAATTTAAAGGATCCGCTTTATTGAGTTCTGGCTTAGTAACAAAACTGGGAATAAAATTCTTCAAAAGATTTCGAACAATACGCATTATTTATTACATCAAACTGGAAAGTAGCAAAACAGTATATGCCAGTTAAGCTACAACGTCAAGAGCCACTGTTCACTGATCTCAGCCATCACCCCAAAACTAGCCAAAGTCCCTAAGACTCTTGCTGGCGCACTAGGCGAATAGGCCAAAACAGGGACATACTCGCGCGTGTGATCTGTACCGGGAGCAGTGGGGTCGCAGCCATGATCGGCAGTCAGGATCAACAGATCGCCCTCTCTGAGGTTTTCAAGCCAAGACCCAAGAGATCTATCGATCTCCTCCAAGCAAGCCCCAAAACCGAGCGGATCATTTCGGTGTCCATAGTGCGAATCGGTCTCAACTAAATTCGCAAAAATGAATTCTGGTTTGCTCGGCTCCTCTCCAATCTTCTTCGAGATATTCAACAAACATTCTTTATTCGATTTGCCAGGCATGATCTCGCTAAAACCTCTCTGACAAAAAATATCGGCAATTTTCCCGATCGAAGTAGTCTCAATGCAAGCAGCCAAAAGCTTATCAGGTAAAGTCTCAGCAGGCGGCAAGATAGCATAGTCTTTCCGCGCTTCTGAAAGGCGCTTGAAAGCACCAACTGGTCCGGAAAAAGGTCTAGCAATCACTCTACTCACCTCATGTTCACCCACTAGAAGCGACCGAGCAATCTTACAGATCCGGTAGAGCTCGTCTAGAGGCATGAGATCAACATGCGCCGCCAGCTGAAAAACACTATCGGCGGAAGTATAAAGAATAGGCTTGCCGGACGCCAAGTGCTCTGCACCGAGCCGATCTAGAATTTCCGTGCCGGAAGCAGCGCAATTTCCCAGCACACCAGAGCAACCGGACTCAGCCAAAAAAGCCTGAATAATTTCTTCCGGAAAGCCCTTTGGGTAAAGAGGGAAAGGCTGATCGAGCACTAGACCAGCGATCTCCCAGTGACCGGTAGTTGTATCTTTGCCCGGTGAGAGCGGAAAGGCTTTGCCCCAAGAGGCTTTAGCTTGAGTATTCACCTTCACTCCCGTGATATCCCAGATATTGCCGAGACCTAGCGCTTGCATGTTTGGGAGCTTGAGGCCGCCGCAGACTAGGGCAACATTGGCTATCGTATTTGCGCCTGGGGCGTCACCGTAGGACTGATAGTCGGGGGTGGCGCCTATTCCACAAGCGTCAAGCACTACCAAAAAGACTCTTCTATTCATGTTTCTATTTTAATGCGCAGAGCGCCTGTCAGATCACCAAAGTGCTTGCACTGGAGGCTGAGTTCTTCCGTCTTTGGCCTGAGGATTGCTGGGAGGCTCTGGGTGATACTGTGGGGGCTCTTGAGGAGTAGCTGGAGGTAATGGAACATATTGTGATTCAGGCTTGACATAGCAATGATCGGCAAAAGGAGAAACTTTGAAGTCATGTACTTCTTCACTGAGCTTAAGACTGTCAACGTTGGTAAATTCGTTTTGGCCATCGACGTTTACCCCATCATAGACTTTAGGTCCAGAGAAGGCGCTACTCAGTTGATTTACAAAATCAGCATATTGAGTCGTACTAGTCAAGCCGGGAAGCTTGGGATCTTGTCCTCCCTGAACTACTGCATTTATGTATTTAACATAGTCTTTTTCGCCAACGCTTTTGCCGCCAGAAAATATATAGATCAGTTCGCCTTTTTCATTTTTGGTAGTATCTTCAAGCTCACCAAAGGTATATTTTCCAGGATTGTTTTCGTCTGGCACAGGCAATACACCAGACTCTATCATCGATTCGCCCAGATTTTTGACCATAGTGGGCATACCGTCAATGATATTGCGGCTTTGGCCGATTTCCGATCTATGAACTAAATCTGTTACGCCCTCGGCTGAGCCCTTGATTCTAATAAGGAGACTTGTGCGTCTAAGATGCTGACCTCGACATTTTTCTTGACTGGTGTAAAGAACATGGCCTTTGGCCGCCTTGAGATTGCTGAAAGTGGGCTCTCCTTGTCTAGAATAAACTCCGATCAAGACACCAGCTAGCAAAAAGCCACCGACGGCCAACCAAGGAATACCTCCAGCGGCGGCAGGCACTGAAGAAGCTGCTGCTGGAATAACCGTTTTTGTCACTACTGGTGCAACTGTTTTAATAATTGCTGGAATTATGACTTCTCCGCCCATGATTTTTACTCTCTCCGAATGGTTTGTATTTACCCACACACTATGGAGATCCCTCATTAAGATCGGGTTAGCTTTGAGAGCTCATTAAGTCTTTATCTCAAGAGCAAAAGCTAAATGCTATATTAGCGGTTATAAATCTGGCTTTTTTCGAGTGCCTGCATGCAAATTAGACCCTTTTCTTCTGCCCCTGACTTAAGTTTATTCGCGTCCAAGGCCAGTAATCAAGCTAAAAAGAAAAATCAACGGAAAAGCTCTCTGAATTTAGCTGAACGCGAGAAATTTCAAGAAAAAAATAATGCTTCTTCGGCAAATTCGAAACAGCTCTCAGAAAAATATCTCGCAGCACTTATACCTCCAACAAAAAACAGCAATTATGAAACCTCGAAAGTCAACAGTATTAACGAATTCCTCGAGTCAACTCGCGGTGGGCTGGAAGATTTAGTTATTTTAGAAAGCGCACTAAACGCCTCACTCATGTTTGGAACTTCTGCTTCCACTACAAAAGAAATATTTAAGAAGGTCTCGGAAATCTATTGGGAGCAGATAGGGATGCCTTTTTCGAGAATAAAACTAAATAAACTCTATGAGGTATTCCCGAGAGCTTCTTTTATTTTCGCCCTGAATAACTTCGAAATAGCAGAAATAAAACGGGAAATGTCACGAATATACCAAGAAGCTTATCCCCTCTCAACGCTTAGCAATAAGCCTAAAAACATTAAATTTCAACAGAATCTACAAGCATTTGTCAGGCAACTTCCCAAGCATCTTGATACTGAACTAAGACAGAGTATTTCTAGACTCTTCGCTGATAGCCTCTCCACTCTCTTAAAAGACAATCAAAATCATTTTGATCATCCTTCCAATCCAAGAAATCAAATCATGACGAGCCTCAAAGATGGCACCGTATTGCTTTGTCGGGAGATTCTTGAGTCTTTGACCAAAGATTTCCCTAAAGACCTAAGGGGCTTCACCGTCGAACAGGTCATCGGTTCTGGTGTCTCCTCTACCGGATCTAAACCAGATCCTGAAAAAAGTAATTTTCACAAACACACACGCGGTTTAGAAATGAAAGCAGGCAATGTCACTATTACCTACATCGATCATGAACCACCACACGGGCCCAACCCCTCAACAATCTTTGAAATATCCCTCTCACCGGAAGGCCAAGTGACAAGAATAAAAGACTATGACCCCAAGCAAGGAAAACCCAAGACCGAGCAGAGCATAGCGAACACTGCCTTGCTTAGGACAAAGCTCAGTAGCGCAATATCGACTTATTTACCACACTCTGTTCTTTCGAACTGGGGAAACGAAACAAACTTTCCAATAATCAGAACGAAAATTTCATATTGCGATCCAGAAACTGACAAAGTCAAAACGCGCTGGCTTACTCCCAATGATCCCCAGCAACAAGAACTAAAGGACTATTCCAAAAAACATTCAATCGCTTATCGTTCTTTTCTAGAAGATTTAGATGTTCGCAATCACAAGTAAATAAAGTGAAAAACAAAACCATAACTCGAGATAACTGAGACTTATTTAGAGTAGTTCAATATCTCTTTTAAGGTTTATTAAGTCTTAATCTCCAATGCAAAAACTAAGTGCTATATTAGCGTCTATAAATCTGGCTTTTTTCGAGTGCCTGCATGCAAATTAGACCCCTTTCTTCTGCCACTGACTTCAGTTTATTCGCTTCTAAGAATAGAAAGAAGATGACCGCTGAAACTCAGAGAAACAATAATGCTTCTTCGCCAAACTCGAAACAACTCTCAGCACAATATCTCGCAGCACTAACAGCCCCCACAAGAAACAGCACTTACGAAAACTCGAAAATACAGGGTATAAACGAATTCCTCAAGTCTACTCGGGGTGGGCTAGAAGATCTCGCTATTTTAGAAAGCGAACTAAACCGCTCAACCCTACTTAATATCTCCCGAGATGACATACCAGCGATGTTTGAGAAAGTCTCTAGTATCTACTGGGATCGAATCGGTCTGCCTTTTTCCAGAATAGAACTAGAAAAACTCTATAGTATTTTCCCGAGAGCCTCTTATGTCTTTGCTCTGAGAAATTTCGAGAAGAAAAGTTTACAAAGGGAAATGTCTCGGATCTATCTTGCAGCTTATCCCTTGTCAACATTTAGTATTAATGCCAAAGACACTAAATTTCGGAATACACTACGAGATTTTGCCCAGCAACTTCCTCTACATTTTGACTCTCAATTATATCAAAGCCTTCCCAAATTATTTGCTGAGAGCCTGAAGACAATACAACCGCATAAGAGCCATCATCAAGTCGATCATCCTAGCAGTCCGGATAATAAGATCATGATGAGTTTAAACAGTGGAGTTGTCTTGCTTTGTCGGGAGATTCTTGAGTCTTTGAAGAAAGATTTCCCAAAAGATTTGCTCGGTATATCCGTTGATCAGCAAATCGGTTCTGGTGTCTCCTCCACAGGATCTAAACTTGACCTAGCGAATAATAATTTTCACAAACACACTTCTGGTTTCTTTATGGAAGAGGAGGAGATGACTATTCATTATGCCGATCATGAACCGCCTCACACCCCAAACTCCTCAAAAATCTTCAGTATTTCATTTTCACCTGAAGGCCAAGTGATCAGATTCCACAACTATGTTCCTAAGAAAGGATTACCAAAGCCTCAACAGGGTCTACCTTTATCCGAGGCACTGAGATTTCACATTAGTACCGCAATATTCTCTTATTTACCACAGAATGCTTTTCCGTTCGTGGAAAAGAACCACCCAAGAGCTAAAGCGAAAGTTTCTTATCGCGATCCAGAAACTAACCAAATCAAAAAGCGCTGGCTTACTCTCAATGATCCCTTGAAACAAAAACTCAACGACTATTCCAACAAATATTTAATCGCTTATCGTTCTTTTCTAAAAGATTTAGATGTTCGCAATCACAAGTAAATAAAGTCTAACTGCTCTAAAACTCATAAAACCCGAAAACGCCAAGGTTTGTCAGTATCTTCCTGAGCATAGTTGGCTATGCCAATCCGAGGGCCAGCCCAGATTCTCTCTGCAGGAATAACTGGCGCATCTTCGATCCAGAGCCTAGCGCCGCTTGTTAAGTCACAACCAGAATCAGCCAAATTCACCCCCAAAGACCGAGTGAGAGTACCCGGTCCAGCGGAGAGAGTCTTGTCCAGCTTGCTTTTGGAACGCCTAGCAAGCATTTCCTCTATACCTGCCACCGGCTCTATGGCTCGAATCAAAACAGCATGCGGCTCTCCTTCCGAGTGAGTGACTACGTTTAGCAAACAATGCAGACCATAACAAAGATAAACGTAGGCAATACCACCAGCGGCAAACATCGGAGCGTTACGTTTTGTTTTTTTGTTAGCATGAGCGTGGCAGGCTTTGTCTTCGGCTCCATAGTAGGCTTCCGTCTCGATAATCAGGCCAGTAGTCAAAAGGCCCTCTGAAGATAAAGAGCAGAGCTTTTTACCGAGTAATTCTTTGGCTAGTTCTAGCGTATCTGTTCTTTGGTAGAAGCTAGTAGGCAGAATTTGGGGTTTATCGAAGTTATTGATAAAGCGGTTCACTAATCAGTTATCTTGGAGCATAAATAGGACAAGCGGGATAAGCCCAAATCGGGCAACCGTCTCCACCCAAGCCAGTATTTTCAGCAGCGACAGTAGACTCTCTAGCTCCGATAGGCCCTCCAGAACATTGTTTGATTGGTGGCTGAGGGGCACAGGCTTTGGGTGGACCGGCCGGAATTGGTTGAGAAACCCCACCACCACCAGAAGATGTGTTTATCGGAGCAACACCAGTGTTTATAGTAGGCGCTATTACAGGCTGGATAATAGAAGGATTGTTTGGGTTAGGAGCATAAACAGGACAGGCTGGGTAAGCCCAAATTGGGCAACCATTGCGGTCTAAGCCTGTGTTTGCGGCAGCAACTTCAGATTCTCTAGCGCCAGTAGGCCCTCCAGAACACTGTTTAATTGGTGGCTGAGGGGCGCAATCCACATCCACTTTTGGAGCACCCGTTACAGGTCGCGATGGACAAGGTTGACTTTCCCAAATCAAACAACCATTGCGATCAAAGAGGCCTGTGCTCTTATCGGGGACAAAACCGCTAGCGCATTGTGTTGTGCCCTGTGGTGGACATATTACTAGCGCGGGTGCAGCTGGGACGAGCTGAGGTGGTCTTTCACTAGGAACAGGAATAATAATCGGACCAACGCCAGTGATCGGGGGAATAGGCTGAGAGGGTCTGATGGTCGGGACAATCTGAGTTGGTGTGGGTGAGGGAGCATCTTCACTTGCACAAGTAATCGATGTGGGATTTTTGGGATTTCTGCAAAGCTTTTCGACCGGACTACAGAAAAAACCTATTTGACAGTTCGGAGCCCGAGGAGCTGGAGGAAAGACCATAGTGATAGGATCGCTCAAATCACTACAGACCTCTCCGCAAGTAGCATCCAATACAGGCACCATACTCGGCATCGCACTTGGTAGAGCGCTAACACTAGGCTGCACACTTGGCATCATGCTGGGCATCGTACTTGGGGTGACACCACCACAGCTTGGATCTATTGGATTTATTGGGTTACGACAAATGTTCTCAGTCGGACTACAAAATAAACCCATGCCACAGCTAGCTGTGTTCGCGAAAATATTCTCGAAGCTCTGCTCAAGCTCAGCTCTCGCCTCAATGCCGCCTCCAGTCACAGCAGCCAAAAACGCATCGAGCTCAGCCTTGACGGTGATATCGAAACTAGCGTCTTTGAAAGAAATCTTCTCTACTTCTGAAAAAACAACTTTCTGGCCATCTTTTGTTACTAACGCAAAGCCATTTTTCCTGAGTTCGATCGAGTAGCCCGCTCCTTTGAGAGCCGTTATCGCCTCAGCGGCCGTTGCATCTGGCACAAACAAGCTATCAGCACCTGCTCCACCGATTAGAAATGTATTTAGAGCGCCAATACTAGCTCCAGAATAGATGAAGACATCGTCGCCTGCTCCCCCATCGAGAAAACCAGTAGATTTCGCGTCAAGATTGAATTCATCTGGGCCTTCTGTACTAACAGCAATTGGGGCAGAGTTAGCTCCCGGCTTGCAGACTTCTCCACAGCCCAAAGGGTTTGGCATCATGCTCGGCAAAATACTCGGCCCTGCACTTGGCGAAGCGCTCATGCTCGGCATCACACTTGGCGAAGCGCTCATACTCGGCATCGCACTTGGGCTGACGCTCATACTCGGCATAACGCTGGGCATCGCACTCGGGCTGACGCTCACACTTGGCTGCGCACTCGGGCTGACGCCTTCGCATTCTTTGATTCGACAACGAATAGGCAGACAATCGTTAAAGCATTCGTTAGAGGTCAAAATGTCTTCCGGCTTGCTTGATGGGCAAGGAGGGATAGAGGAGAAAGCCTGTCTCTTCACCACTAGAGTTCCACCTTCACAGGGAGGATCGCTTGGACAAGGACAATTTGGTTTCAAGCTTGGCAATACTGAAGCGCTAGGATTCACTGAACCAGATGGGCCAATACTTGGGCTTGGCGAAGGTTCATCTAATCCTAGGCAGGGGTTTTTGATCACGACAGGACAATTCAAGTCCTCACCGGCTATTCGCCCGATGTTTTCTTTGGTAAGAGGTTCATTCAAAACGTCTTTTACCCACCAGACAGCCGAAACCAAGGCCGCGTCTTTGTCCGTTAAGCGACTATCACCGTCCCAGTCATAGCTTATTGTTTTGCGGACAACGGAGTCAGTATAAATATTTTTGTCTATAGAGCCGGAACCCTGAAAAAAGACATTTGCTTGGTCTATAAGAAAGTTATAGTCGATTTCACCGGCCTCAAATTCTTTATTCCAGAGTGCATAAGCCATAGTGAGCGCTGCATCCGATTCGTTTACTTCAGCGAGGGGCTTCGGTAGATCTGCGCAGGCCTCGGGGTTAACTTGCTGGATCAAACAGTCATTGTTGAAAGGCAATGTTAAGCCGGGAGTGGAGGCAGCTAAATTATTTAAGGATTGTTGGATTTCTTCTTTGCTTTTCTTTCCGTAGATCAGAGCATTTACCGTTCCAAAATCAGCAATGCTGACCACTGCACCAAAGCCGCTCCAGTCATATTTGTAAAGAGCAACAATCTGCTCATCAGTTCGCTTTTCAGCCAAACAAGCGGCAGCGTCTTTATTTGAGACACAGCTGTCGTTCAGGTCAGCCTTGATGCTAGCCAAAATCCTGGCATCAGTGGCTGCTGGTATCGAACTGACTATATTGCTAGCCGTTTGCAAGATTCTAACATCGCCATTGTTTAGATCTTTGACCGCAATCGGTAGCTTTGCGCAAACAGAAGCAGGCTTGCTAGCTCCAGCCGGACTGGGAGAGTTGCTGGCTGGATTCATGGACAGCATAGCCGGGGTGTCTTCTGAAGGTTGGGGGGAATTCGGTGACAAAATAACAAAATCCATGTCTTTAGCCTCTCCTAGCATGTCTTTGGCGGCCTCAGTATCTAGAGCTAGTGAGCTTAGTCCGGTGGCGACCAAAAGAGCCAAAGCTAAAAAATAACGAAAAACAGATAAATTCATAGTTATGAAATTTTTACTAGTTTTTCATTCCCCACTGCAGACTGAACTAACCAACTAAGCTCAAAAAAGAAGGCTAAAAAAGCGCTAGACTTGCTCCCGAATTTGATCGATCACCCTTTGGGTTTCTTGTTGATTTGTTCTATCGCCGGAAGCCTCAAAGAAAATCCGAGCCGACTGCAGATCGCTCAGGGCCCCATCTAGATCGCTCATCCCACGTCTCAAGCAACCACGATAAAAATAAGCCCTACCGTTTCTAGGGTTTACCTCCAAGGCTTGATTGAAGATCTGCAGTGCTTCGGCGTAATTTTGGAGGGTAAGAGCTTTGATCCCCCGACCAATGCATTCTTCTTCTAGTTCTCCGGCTTGATTTGCCGTTTGTGAGTTTTTTGCTTTCAACCAGCCGGCGATAACTCGAGAACCAAAAGGAAACAAAGCGGCCAAACCCAAGAGGGCGAGCGACGCCAAGCCAACCCACAAAAACCAAGGAAAACCAGAAGGTTCGGCTATGGCTGGCAACTCACGGGCCTCGTCTGGGTTCACTACTTCTAGCGAGCTTTGCTGATCGAGATTTGCGCTTTCTAGCTTTTGGACAGAAGGACTGGCACTAGCTGGCAGACTTGTTATGGTAGGAGAAGGAATGGCTACGGCCTCCGGAGCTTTGCTTGGTTTGGCTGTAGGAGAGGGGGAAGGACTACTGGCCAAGCTCTCTGGTTCGCTTAGGAAAGCGCCGAAAACCCAACCCTCAGTTCCTTCTTTCCATTTCACCTTCACCCATGAACTGGTTTTCCCCTCAATGGTCTCTTGCTTCTTTGATCTTGCGAGAACCTGTACTTTTTCTTGGTAGGGAATACGGGAAATTGAGTTGTCTTTCGTTACAGCAGCTGTTTTGCGGAGCATCAAGCCTGAACTCGCATTTACCGTTGCTTCGCTTTTGGCCTGCACACTTACTCCAGCAGATGCAAGGATGAAAAAAGCTAGAGAGATTATTTTTTTATATTTGATGGTCAAGAGCTTTGAAAGAACTATATAGAGGTGCATTATAGCCGAAGGCTTGATTGGCTGAACTTCAGCTAGCCTTAACCAAGCAGGCAATGCAATATTAAGAATAGTTAAGGCTCCAAGCTAAAGCTTGACTCGTCATGACGAAAAAAGGTAAGATTGATAATCCTAATTTAATAATGAAAAAATGAAAATTTTAACGAATGCCATTCAAAAGCTTCGGGAGAGAAACATCAGCTCTACTCAACACTTCAATCTACAAGGATTACCAGGATCCATTAGAGGAAAGGTCCAAAATGGAAACCCCAGAGATAGAGAAGAAATACTGTCGACGAGGCATATGCTAGCAATAGAGCAAAAAAGCCCTTTCCTCCAAAAGCTTCTAGCCTCCGCCAATCTCACCAAATATGAATACTCAGGACCTAATGCTGTGATCGAAAACAATATGCTATCTAGACTCTACATCAAGCTCGGAAAAGATAAAGAGGCAGTAAGCATCGGAACAATCTCGCTCAATCCACTCCTGAACACTTTTAAATTTTCTCCAATAAGCGTCCAAGAACTAAAGACTCTGGCAGAAAAGTTTCCGGGAGAACATAGAAATTGCGTGAAGCTAGAGCCCGGTGAAACTGGCATTACTGAGGCAGAGATCCGCAAAGCGCTGGAGGGATAAGAGTAAGGTTTAATTGGACTATTTAGCTTTATATTATGGCCGACTGCTTGACTCGACAAAGACGGGGATGGTCTGGTGGCGCATTCTTACTTGATCGAGCTTAGCTTGAAGCCCAAACTGCTTGACGATCCGGAAATATTCGTCTCTGAGAGCCGCAAATAGCTCTGGGTTAGCGAGGCGAGATGGATGGCTATGAGGGACATTCAGAAACTGAAAACCGTCATGCAAAAATCTTTCAATGAGCGCTTCGCTCTCCAAAGCGAGTCCTTGCTTGCTGCAGAGTGTCCGCAGGGCTAGAGTCAGCTTGGCTAGTGGGGGATATTTCGAAGGGGAATTGCAAGCCTGCTGTAGGGTTGTATTGTAGAGATATTTTTCTTCGGGGGATGCGCTTTTCGGAATAAGTGAATTTGAATGACTGGAGGAGAAAAGAGTTGGAAAACGGTTTTGAGAAATTTTATTTATTTGCATGTTTTTTTCCTTTTAAAGATTTTGGGGATTATTTACAAGACAAGAATTTTGAATCGAACTAACAACAAATCTCTAGCTTTTTTTGTAAAGCTCAAAAGCTAATTTGAGACCGTAGAAATCGATCAATCTAAAAAATTCATAATGCAAAGCCGTCCGAGTTAGCGGAGAATCTTTGCTAGGCTTCATATTGCCTGCATGGTCTAAGCTGGTCAGATCTATACCTATTCCGAAAAAACCATGAAAAAGAGGCTTTGTTTTCTCATTCAAACCCTGCTTGATCGCTAGTGTTTGCAGGGCATAGTTTAGCGTAGCTAGCGAAGGCTCCTGTATGGCAGAAGAATAGATGGCTTCTTCAAACTTTGAGCTTTTAGCTGGTATTAGCTTCTTGATCTCGGAAGCCTTAAAAGGAGCTCCCAGTTTTCCGCCTTTCTGCTCTCTAATCAAAGCTGAATTAAGCGATCTGGACGAAAAAAGACGAGCGTGAACTGAAAATTTATTGATGAACATTGTGAATACCTTCCAAAGAATAAGATGTTTGCGGGGCACCAGCTACTGCTTTGATACCTTGTTGGGAACTATAGCAATAAAGTATTTTTTATACAAGTGTTTTTCGCACATAAAAAAAACTTAAGTATTTGGTCAACTTTTGGGGGGTGCTGACTTACATAGGGGTATAAGACATCACTATCTCCCAAGCCTCCTAATTTAAAGACCGATTGAGAGTGAAACATAAGAAAAGCCAAATATTTTTAAGATAACTTTTAGAGCAAACAAATTTAGACAAAAGAAAAATAATAGAGCAGCACAAAAATTCAAGTTATATCAATAATCACCCCAGCAAGGTCAGAACTTGTTGGGGTACTTTTTTTTCTCTTATTAATCATGATGCCACCTCAGCCGAAGATAGTCAAGGGTTGATTAAGATTTTGTTAGCACGCTAGAATATTCATTCATGCGTATCTCAGAGCTGAGAGCGGCTGCCCTTGGACCAAATCATCTAAGAGCGATTCCGGAAAGAGAATTTTCGGTAATCAAAAGCCCGACAAACAGCTCCAAGCCAAGCCAAAATCGTTTTGAGCAAGCAGTAGGCCTAGCCCAAGGCTATCTCCGCTCCTCGGCTCAGGCGCCAGCACTGGAAAGACAAGGCAAGCAACAGGCTGACAAAGAAGCAGGGGGGCTTTTGTCCGGATTTAAAGAACTAGCTCAGCTAGCTCAAACAGGCCTCCAGCAAGTAGAAACCAGTTTAGGCCGCAGCGTCCCGCAAGCGATCAGCAGTTCTTTGAAAGCCGGTGGAGTGGCAGGGGCGATCATGGCTGGCCTTGGGGCAACGGGCATGGTGGCAGCTGCTCCGATCGGGGGGGCTGTGCTAGGGACTGGCGCTGTCTATGGGCTTGCTCGCTATGGTGTATCCAAGCTAAACGCTGCTATCGAGAAAACACAAGTAGCTGAGCTCCAAAACTTCCTCGAATCGAGGAAGGCCGGATCTCTTGAAGACGTCTCTAGGGACAGGCATTCTGCTGCTATTCCGAGCTCCTGCGTAGTCTATTATCTGGATATTTCTGGTTCTACGAAGCTCATTCAAGATAAAGGGGCTAATTTTTTGACTAGTCTAAATCGTGAGTTCCTCTCGATCATTCATGAGGAGCTGAAAGCCAATGGGATCGATACAGCAAAACATTTTTTGGGTGTACATGGTGGTGATGGCTTTGCTGCTCTTTTGCCGCGCTCGATCTTGGCGAAAATCCAGCCAAAGCTGAGCTGGTGGGTACAGCGACTCAAAGAAACGCACCAAATCAATCTCTATGACCGCGTCTTGAGCCCTAGCGATCTGGAGAACAAGGGGAAACTCAGTTTCATTCGTAATTCCGAGGGAAGCTTGCAGCCTCACCTAGAACTGGGGGTAGAAGAAAAACAGATCAAGGCCGATCCTTCACTTGCTCCCACAAATAGACTGCACAAGCTTTTTGCCCGAAACTCTGAAATGCAAGCGCGGGTAGAATCGCTCCAAGACGGTAAGCAATTACGCTTTGCTGGTGAGACTGAAGCGCTTGCGCTAATTGCTACGCCTAGGCCGGGTGAGCGGCTCGATGTTTTTTCAACGAAAGTATTAGATCTAATTGACAACATTTACGGGAATGCTTATCAGCGGAAGAAGGCGATGGAGAAGGCTCTCAGTGATTCAGCTGGATTGGATCCAGAGGAAGCGGGGGCTATTTCTCGCAACAATGACGCTGAGCGGGTAGGGACATTCTTCTTGGTCAGCGATCCGGCTAAGACTGAGGCTCTTCGTCGAGGTCTTGCTGAGCTCAAGATGGGGCACATTGGGCTTGATGTCAGCAAAGAGGTTGATATTTGTGCTCCTCTGGAGGGAAAATATATGCTTGCAACGGGCAATCTGACTAAGGCTTCTACTCCTTGGAAAGCCAGTAAGCAAGGCTGAGCCTTGACCCTATTGTTTATGAATACTTTTGCTTGGTCTCGTTGGCGATTTTCTCACTTCCTCTTCAAGCTCAAGCGGGAGTTTGAGGGCCGCAGGTCCTCATTAATTTTGGTTCTCAAAACCACAAGTAATCTAAAAACTGATCATCTGGGGCGCTCCGCCCCCCACCCCCGGCAAAGGGGCTTAGAACCAGCCCCTTTAATCCCCGTTTGGGGCTTTGCCCCAAGCCCCACAGGGGCGTACAGTACGCCCCTCGACCCTTGCGATTCGCACTAAGGGCTCAATGAAATAAAGAAACTTCTTTTTGTTAAAAGAACTAAAAACATCCTGTTTTTTTTAGCCAAGATAAGTAAATCTGATTTTTAATATTATGAATGTATATTTTACCAGACCCGACCAAGAAAGACAAGAGCAAAGAATAATAGTAAAAAATAACAGAAAGTAGAAACGCAATATAAAATGAAGATACCTATATAAAAGATTAGTGAATAAAACAACAGAACAGACAGAAGAGCTTAAAGAAAGCAATAAAACTAATGAAGATATGGATCTGAGTAGAAAAAAGAAAAATAGTGACTATCTAATCTTCCTCAATTTATTCATTCATTTTATTTTCTTTATTTCGGCTATGGGAATCGATCCAGAAATAATAAACATAAAGAAATGGAACCCTAGTGTTTTCATGGCGTTAAATATATCAAATTTAGTAATTTGCGTATTATATAGTTTTACAAATCAAGAAATAATTAAAAAAGAAAAACTGGAAAACATTGACGATACAATAACAATATGGAGTGAATTTCTCATTTTTTCTTTTATTCCAATGACAATAATCGGCTTAGCAACATGGCAAAAGATGCAAATACCTTTATTTCTAAACGCTACACTGTTGTGCAGCAATTTTATTCAAATCTCCACACAAATAGTCTTACTTATAAACTGTTACAAAAGACAGGATTACTATCAGAGATTAAACATTACTGCAAAAGGGAATAACAAAAGTGTTAATTTTGAGATATTAACTTTTGCATTCGTATTATTCCTGTGTCTGAACATAAGAATCAACATAGAAACTCTGGGGAAAACAAGCAATGAAAAAGAATCTAAAAACAAAATATTAGATAAATTTGATGAAGAAAAAGACTCAGGAAGAGACTTACCAGAAAACACAGCAGGCAAAATAACAAATAACACTAACGCCAAATCAAACTTGAGGAAATCATAGAAACCTCCAAACCAAAACAAACCCAAGAAGACTTTAGTTTTTTTTATTTTTTTCTTCTTCCCAATTACTAATAAATTGACAAATAAAAGATGAAAGATAAATTAAAATAACAAATCCAACAGGAATAAGAGCTGAAAACTCAAGAGAAGAAATAAAACTATTAGGCATAAACGAAATTATACCTAAAGGTCTAACTGAAAGAAGGAAAACTGAAAGCTACGTGTGTTGATTGTGTTGATACTGCACTGAGAAGCGAAGATGATAAGCAAATGGTCTATTAGTACTACTCAGCTGAATCCATTACTGGACTTACACTTGTAGCCTATCAAACCGGTAATCTACCCGAGACCCCTGCGATCCTCGCTTCGCCTTCTAAAGAACTAAAAAGGTCTTGGGGGCGTCAAGCCTACCCTACACCTTTATGTTTTGAGGGAAAAGGCAAAAATCATCCCAAGAACAAAATCAATGTTTAGTCTCAATTAGGTTAAGGCTCAGCTTTGCCCGCGCATAGCCCCCAGAAAATCTACAGCCCGCCTATCCCAAGAATTCTCCAAAATAAAACGAGAATTATCAATAGATTGACTCTCAGTCAAAGCAACACGCAACAATGAAACAAAAGTCTCTCGATCTTCAGCGATCCGCACAAGACCAGCATACTGCCGAATTTCTTGAAAGGCTGTCGAGACGATCGGGATATCAAGGCAAGCATACTCAAAAAGCTTGACCGGAGAAACGGCATCAGTCAGTTTATTCACTTTAAAAGGCAAAATTGCAACGTCGAAAGTAGCAGCAATTTGAGGTAATTCAGAATAATTCACCAGTCCAAGTAATTGACAATTTGGCTGTTGCTTCAGATTATCGAGCGCTATACGAGCAGGACCAACAAGACAAAGATCATATTCTGGAAGGCTTGTCGCTATATATTCCAACAAATCTAGATCGACCCAATGTTCAAGACAACCAAAAAATCCAATTACTTTTCTTTTTTTATCGGTCTTTTTCGCTAACTGCCAGTGCTTCGGATCACAAGCGTTTAAGATTAAATGAATGTTTTTACTAGAGCCCCTGACCTCTACAGCCTCCTCATAGAGCAAGCGAGCAGAACAGATCACCACGACATCAGGATTACTCAAGAGCATCTCATGTGCTAATTGTTTTTGCTTCGTCAAATTCAAATCAAGTGAAAGATCATCGATATGCTCATAAATGATCTGGCTGCCTTTTACCTGAGCTAACTCGATGATTTCTGGCGAAAGCGCTTGCGGATGATCGTTGGGAGAGAAGAGAATGATATTAGCAAAATCGCCTCTCCGGACAAGCTCTAAAGGGTTAAACGGAACAGAATACAGATTTTTGTCATGTTCTTTCAGCCAAAAAGTTGTTGGTTCAGCAAAATAGACGATCTCTCCTAGCCTCGCTAGAGCTCGCGCCAAATGCTGCGATCGCTGCTGCAAATCTTCATCTAGGCAAGTCTGTGAGAGAAAAAGAGTACTGCCGGGTATTATAGTCGGCACCCCAATAAAAAGCTGAACAGCTGGCGACAGCCGCATCAAAGCAGCATTGAGTATCCCCCGAAAATCACCAGCAAAAAGTAATGACGCAAAAGTCCGGCATTTGCCGAGCAAAGCAGCTAACCGAGATCTTCGCACCAACCCACAGCTAGGCGGGATGACACTAACCGCTTCGGCTAAGAAAGTCGACCTGCTCTCTTCAGTCTGTGAGCGGAAGCTCAGCGTTGAGCCAGAAAAAACCTGCATTCGATCGAGAGCAAGAGCGATTTCATCCTTAAAATTTGTCCGCATCTGCTCTTTTTCACTCTCAAAATCAATGCTCCTAGGCTGCCAATCGACAGCCCCCGCTTTCAGCTCATCACTGGAATAAACGCGTATAGTATCAGCTGCTACTGCTAAACGGTCGTTTTCGGCAGGTAGATCCTGATAAGGACTAATCAATACAATAGGAATACCCATAGCCGCCGCCGGCAAAGCACAATGTAATGCAGACGTAATGATCAAACTGGCATTCTCTCGATACTCTGCAAGCAGCTCTTCAGCCCGTGGCAAATACTCGCTAGAACGCTGCGCTTTGATCCGGCCAGCAAAGGCTTCTCTTTGGGTCAGGAACTTCGCTTGATGCAAAATAGATTCAGGGACACTACCGAGAAGACTATCAGGCAAATCGACCACATAAGGCTGCATCCCAACAATACGCTCTGACCTCTTAGGCAAAGTCATAGTCAAACATCGCGTGTAATAGGCCGTCTTGAGCCCCAAGGACTGAACAAAGTCAAGAGTAGAGCGATCGCGACAACCGAAATTCCGGTTCTGGCCAATTTCCAGAAGTCTATCTTGGTTTTCTGGTAACGCAAAAGAAGCCCTAATAGCGCTTATCAGATGCGTCCCGATGAAAACTGGCTCTATGTCTTGGCTGGGTAGCCAGTCTGTATGGTGGGAAAACCAGCCCTGCATCACACAGAGCGCTTTTTCGGTGCTCCGATAATAACCGAGCGAGTCACGGTTAAAATAATCGAAATTCTCTTCTGAGTATCCGAGATTTAGCAGGAGGTTTTTGACGGCAATAGTTTGGATATAGTCACCCATATTGATAAATGAATAGGATGACAGGGGGCTGTATTCAAAAAGGACAAACTTCGGGGTCATTGGGGAGGGCTCTCTAGAAGAGTCAAAGCTCTTTGAATACTAACATGCTCCCGAGGCTCAAGTATGACTGGGTGTTCTTAGATAGAAGCAAGATTTGGGCATGTAAGATTTAGTCATTCCAAAAAGTTTATGAACGATCAGAACTCCACCGCCTTCGCTACAGACTTGACGCAAATCGGCTCAAAATTCTCTGCTCTGGTCAGCCAACTGAGCGATCAGGATAACTCTCAGAACCCAATGCAAATCGATAAACTGAATGCATTGCTCGACTCAATGGTCGATTCTGTGCGGGAGAAGCACCAAAAAGATAATGCTGCGACTATCCGTGAACTCCTGAGGAAGCTGAAGGGGGGCTATAAACCGAACGAGGCGGATCTTGGTCTTTTGGCTGAGTTTATGATTGGTGATGCCAAATACTATGTCGAGGCAAATCGGGGCGCTTTTGAAGAGGGCATTAAACGGCTTAGCACTTATAATTTTTCTTTTGCGACCAGTACACATCCTCAGGAAATAATCTGCAAGATAAAAGCACTTAAGATGTCTTTGCGGGAGCTTCAGTGGTATCTTGCCGAAAAAGAGCGAGTTGAGAACTTTAGGCGAGCGATGGGGGATGGGGTAGATATGATGGAGAGTAAGTATTTGGAGGAGATCATTGAGTTTAAGTTGAAGAGCGAGAATCACTGACAAGGCTAAGCCTTGACCTATTTAGAACCTAAACCTTGCCTTGGTCTCTTTAGCGATCCTTCATGCTCTTCAAAGATTAAAGGGGGGTTGGGAGCTTCGCCACCTATAAAGATCAAGTAAGCTACAAGCAAAAAAAACATTACTTAAGCTCACTTGAGGTTAGGGAATTATTTATCTTAAGGGGCTGACGCCCCTTAACAACCCCTAGAAAAGAAGATGAAGAAGCTTCACGTTACTATACTCACATCGGGAAGCTTTCATTTGCGCGTTCGACTCAAGGGGGAGTTTGAGGGGGGCGAAGTCCCCCTCATGGCATGGACTTCCCATAACCCCAAGTGCAAAACCTATCCGATCTCATGCGGCGAAGAAAATGCCTTCAATAAGAGGGCTATTTCCTAGTAGGTGCTTTATCGAAGGAACTCTGAGCCTTATAATTCCAAATATTTACATAACGACCTTTTGATTTGTATTTACAATTCGGAAATACTGTTTCAAAATATTTTAAAAGCTGAACCTTGAACTTATTGCTACTGCTTTCAAGAAAATCTCCACTCTCATATTTTTTTTGAAAACAAGCAAGACCTGCAAACAAATCAGCAAGCTGTATCAAATTACAAGCTTTAGAACATTCTTCTTGAATACCAACAACTTTAGAAAATAGATGTCTATAGTAACCGTTAAATTCAGAGTGTTTGTAAAATTCATTATTAAAGATTTTCTTTAATTGCGGCAAATTCATCTTAGAGTCTTTGTCGCAAACAAGACACCATTTCGAAGTTTCAGAATAATTTCTTACATCCGACCAACTATCTAGTATCACATTTTTATGAAGATGCCAGTACATTCGCTCTGTATTTGCGACATGATCTATTCCAATAACTCCACTATGTCTAGAATCACTTTTATCCCATATAATAACTTTTACTCGTAAATTACCTTCAACAAGCTTTACAAAATCAAGAAGCTCTTTCGCTGCCAAAAACTTTTTTATACTATTAAGACTCGTAAATTTGAATTCGCTTAAACCAGCTTTTTCAACAATTGTTGAGACATGAGAATTATAACGATTCTGAAGAGTAGTAGTTGAAACAGAACAAATTGAAGCAAAAGAAGACTTAGAATCTGTACCAGACTCATCACTAAAAGAAAAATGACTTGGCTCGATTAGAACTCTTTGTTTCGATCTGGAAGGCATGAAATACTAGTCTAAAGATCAAGAATCAATTTCCAGTATAACCGTGGCGCCGAGCGTTCGCTAAACAATTAGTTTTATTTACGTAACTTTCGGTAGAAGCTCCAACAACCTTTCCGTTAGGTGCGGTTCTTGTCCACCTCCATTCACCGTTAGCATCCCGATAAATCAACCACTTATCGTTCATAAACAAATCTCCAAATAACATTAGAAGGCTAGCATGAAAAATGAAGGAAGGAAAACTGAAAGCTACGTGTTGTGTTGATACTGCACTGAGAAGCGAAGATGATAAGCACTAGTTAATTGGACAGCTTCCTTGCGTTGTCCTACCTCTCTCCTCTTCCACCTTATACCAAGCAGCAAAACGAATCGAGACGTATGAACCCAAGAAAGCAGATAAAAGTGTTGAAAAAAATTAGATGATGAAAAAGACTCAGGAAGAGACTTACCAAAGAACACAGCAAGCAAAATAACAACTAACACCAAGACAAAATCCAAAAAAAAGAATTTGAGAAAGCACCCAAACCCAAATAAATTCAAGAAGACTTTAGTTCTTTGATTTTTTTTCTTCCCAATTACTAATAAATTTACAAATAAAATATGAAAGATAAATTATAAGAACAAATCCGACAGGAATGAGAGCTGGAAATTTGAGAGAAGAAATAAAACTACTAAGCATAAAAAAATTTATACCTAAAACTCTGACTAAAAGAAGGAAAGCTGAAAGCTACGTGTTGTGTTGATACTGCACTGAGAAGCGAAGATGATAAGCATATGGTCTATTAGTACTACTCAGCTGAATCCATTACTGGACTTACACTTGTAGCCTATCAAACGGGTAATCTACCCGAGACCTAAGAGATCTAATCTTGAGGTGGGCTTCACGCTTAGATGCTTTCAGCGTTTATCCACTCCATACTTAGCTACCCAGCGTTTGCTCCTGGCGGAACAACTGGTACACCAGCGGTATGTACTTCCCGGTCCTCTCGTACTAAGGAAGTATCCTCTCAAATCTCTAACGGATGTGCCGGATATGGACCGAACTGTCTCACGACGTTCTGAACCCAGCTCACGTACCGCTTTAATTGGCGAACAGCCAAACCCTTGGGAGGTACTACCCCCCCAGGATGCGATGAGCCGACATCGAGGTGCCGAACCTCCCCGTCGATGTGGACTCTCGGGGGAGACTAGCCTGTTATCCCTATGGTAACTTTTATCCGATGAGCGACGGCCTTTCCATGCGGAACCGTCGGATCACTAAAACCTACTTTCGTACCTGCTCGAGATGTCTCTCTCACAGTCAAGCTCCCTTATGCTTTTGCACTCAACAGCTGGTTTCCATACAGCCTGAGGGAACCTTTGCGCGCCTCCGTTACTCTTTGGGAGGCGACCGCCCCAGTCAAACTGCCCGACAGGAAATGTCTTTCGCCCAGATTCATGGGACGAAGTTAGAACGAAGATTCAAAAAGAGTGGTATCTCACCGATCCCTCCATCTCACCCGAAAGCAAGATATCAAAGGGTCCCACCTATTCTGCGCATTTTGAATCCGCGCCCAATTCCAGCCTACAGTAAAGCTCAATAGGGTCTTTCTGTCCTGGCACACCAAGACCGCATCTTCACAGTCACGTCAATTTCGCCGAGTCACTCTCCGAGACAGTTTCCAGATCGTTACGCCATTCATGCGGGTCAGAACTTACCTGACAAGGAATTTCGCTACCTTAGGACCGTTATAGTTACGGCCGCCGTTCACTGGGGCTTAGGTCGCTAGCTTCGCTTGCGCTAACCAACTTCCGTGACCTTCCAGCACTGGGCAGGCGTCAGCACGTATACATCCACTTTCGTGTTAGCACGTACCTGTGTTTTTGTTAAACAGTCGCCTGGAACTGCTATCTGCGACCCTCTCAAGCTCATGAGCGCGAAGCTCAATCACCCAAAAGGGCTATCCTTCTCCCGAAGTTACGGATATATTTTGCCGAGTTCCTTGGAGAGTGTTATCTCGCGCACCTTAGTATTCTCTACTTACCCACCTGTGTCGGTTTACGGTACGGGCAGCTTCAACCTCACATCGCCGATTTTCTTGGCAGCGTGGTGTCATCCATGTTGCAACCGTAGTTGCTTCCCATAACGCCTCAATTAAACACCCTGACGGATTTGCCTATCAAGATTATCTACGCGCTTAGAAGTGCCATGTCCAATGGGCACTCATGAATTAACCTCCTGCGTCCCGACTATGTTCAAACGGTTTACGCTGGTACAGGAATATTAACCTGTTATCCATCGACTACGCCTTTCGGCCTCGCCTTAGGACCCGACTTACCCCACGCGGACGAACCTGCCATGGGAACCCTTAGGTTTTCGGTGCAAAGGATTCTCACCTTCGTTTTCGCTACTCATGCCGACATTCTCACTTCTGCTTCGTCCACGGCTCCTCACGGTACCGCTTCAGCCTACAACAGAACGCTCCCCTACCACTCACATAAAATGTAAATCCACGAATTCGGTATACCGCATAGTCCCATAAATTATCGGCGCAGAGTCGCTCGACCAGTGAGCTATTACGCACTCTCTCAAGGATGGCTGCTTCTAAGCAAACCTCTTGGTTGTCAATGCAACTCCACCTCCTTTATCACTTAGCGGTCATTTGGGGACCTTATTCGATGGTCTGGGCTGTTTCCCTTTTGACAATGAAGCTTATCCCCCACTGTCTCACTAACTAGGTAACACTTAAACTGGCATTCGGAGTTTATCTCAAATCGGTACGGATTTCTCCGCCCTCATTGAATCAGTGCTCTACCTCCAGTAAGCTTTTGCCTAATGCTGTACCTCAATACATTTCGGGGAGAACCAGCTAGCTCCGCGTTCGATTGGCATTTCACCCCTAACCACAAGTCATCTGCGGAATTTTCAACTTCCGTCAGTTCGGTCCTCCACTCGATGTTACTCGAGCTTCAACCTGCCCATGGTTAGATCACGCGGGTTCGGGTCTATACCCTGTGACTTGCGCGCTGTTAACACTCGGTTTCCCTACGGCTCCGTCTGTTACGACTTAACCTTGCCACAAAATATAACTCGCCGGCTCATTCTTCAACAGGAACGTCATCACACCTTATTTAATAGTGCTCTGACAGCTTGTAAGCGCACAGTTTCATAGTCTATTTCACTCCCCTCCCGGGGTTCTTTTCACCTTTCCCTCACGGTACTCGTTCGCTATCGGTCATCAATGGTATTTAGCCTTACGGAATGGTTTCCGTAGCTTCACACAGGATTTCTCGTGTCCCGTGTTACTCAGGTGCCACTAAGTCGTTTTAACTTTTCATTTACAGGACTATCACCTTCTATGGTTGAGCTTTCCAACTCATTCGATTAAATCAAAACGTACTACGTTGTGGTCCTACAACCCCGATTGCTCGGTTTAGGCTGTTCCGCGTTCGCTCGCCGCTACTGACGGAATCTCTTCGATTTATTTTCCTCCGGTTACTAAGATGTTTCAGTTCGCCGGCTTACCTTCGCATACCTATGTATTCAGTATGAGATGACTGAGGATTAACTCAGCCGGGTTGCCCCATTCGGAAATCTGCGGATCGACGTTATTTAGCAACTTCCCGCAGCTTATCGCAGCTTAATGCGTCCTTCATCGGCCATTGACGCCAAGGTATCCCCTATGCGCTCTTGGTAGCTTAATCACGCTTCTCGGTGAGTATCTAACACTCTTAACTCTGTGTTTGATGCTCGAGCGCTCCTCTTGGAAGAAGAACGCCCACGGGATATCCCCCTTGGAAGGAGAACATCCTTTATCACACATTAACACGTAGCTTTCAGATTTCGGTGCCGTTGGTTTAGTACGACGATTGACTATGATAGAGAATTTTTTTCTTTTTGTCAAGCCCTTCTTCTCAATATCTTTCTGGAGCTATGCTCTTTGCCTTCAGATCGCTTCTCTGGGCTCGTTTTTTTCTTTCTATCAGAGAGGCTTGTTGTGGGCTTTGGTCTTCATATAGGAGCTTAGGCGGTTGCGGGGTTCTTCTAGATCCGAGAGCAATTTGCCGGGGATGGCGCCGCTATCTAGATCCCAGCCTTTATGTTCTTGGGGAATATTTGGATGGTTAGAGAAGGTGATCGCGGCTACGCCGAAGGCTGCTATGGTTCTAAGCAATCTCTCGTTTCGCCCTGTTCTTTCTATGCTTGACATCTTGAATCTTAAAGAATAATAAATACGCCTGATTACAGGTTAGCAAGCTATGTCTTACCTGTCAAGGGAGGTTAGTTTCCTACCTCGCTTTAACCTTCTTCCTGATTGCCTGAATGATTTCAAAAGATAAGAACACTGAAATCGATTTGTGGACGAAAAAAACGAAACCGAAGAACAAGCTCAGTCCCTCCGAGGAATCAGAGAACTGCTTAAGTTCTTCTATAATTTTTTTCAAGGAATCGAAGTCAAAAAAGAAAGCTCCGTCTAGTACCAAATCAAAAGAAATAGCACGAATCTTTTCTTGGAATAGCGCATCATTACAAATCAAGACAGGTGACATGTAAATTATGAAAACAAGGAAACTTAATAAAATCATGCTCACTAGTGGCCTCCAAATGCTATGGCCATAAGCACATGTCAGAAAGTAGAGCTCATGAACCCAGCTTTGCTTACTATAGTAGAGCTCCCAAAAGTTGAATTGCTCTGACAGAGTAGAGTTACCGTTGTCTGCGGCATTTTTCTTTAGGCGTTGGTAGTTCTCTTTGAGAGTCGGATTGTCTCCACGCTTTCCGGCTTTTAGCGAGGTGATTTTGTCTTCCTTCTCAGACATATATAGAACCGGAATACTCAATGGTTCAAAGCGCATTTCCGGTTCGAGCTCTGGATAGTTAGTGCAATTGAGGAAGTTGAAGTTTGCTAGGCTGGTATCGACAAAAAGAAAATGATTTAGCTTGCATTCTAGGATATCGACTCTACTATGACTGATGTAGCATTTCGTGAATACAAATAGTGGCTCTGAATTGGCGAAATTCTTACTTGCAGAGATCTCTAGCTTTCCAGTGTTTTTTATTTTAATGTTGTTAAAGTAGATGTATCCCCTGCTAGTTGATAGAAAGCGTAATAGGCTAGCATCATGTATTACTTTTTTCTCAATAAGAGCTTTCTGTTTTTTAGAACAATACCATTCCACCTTTATTTCCATCTGATTTAACGTGCGACATAGCAAGAGATCACTCAGATCACTAAGATCAGCCCCTATATCATCGACTTCCTCAAAATCAGAAAAAATGATTTCTAGCTGACCTAGTATAGTGACGTCAACAAAATAAAGATTATTGATATAAAGCAGATTCTCGAATCTACATTCCCTTTGAAAAGTAGCATTATAGAAAGAAGCTCCACCTTCATGCAAAAACTCTAAGCTAGTGAAATCAAATCCAGCGTGAAAATCTGCATTGTTAGCCCATAGCCCTTCGACAAATTGACAAGATTGCAGTTCCACTTTACCGAAAAACGTACATTCTCGCACTGAAGTTGATCGAATGAAAACACATCTATAAATATCAACTATTTCCTTAAACGAAGAATGGTTACATTTGAAATCTTGCTGAAAAGTACATGAGGAGATATGGAATTCTTTATTGAATGTACAATCATTGAATGCCGAATTATCTTGAAAAATACATGAGGTAATATCAATCTCTTCACTAAATGTACAATTATTAAATGCCCAACTTTGTTGAAAAATACATGACGTAACAATGACTTTTTTATTAAATGTACTATACCTAAAACTAACTTTGTGTTTAGAAACGTAATCTTTGATATAAAGTTGTTTCTCGAACGTGCATCCTATAAAACATAGCTCTAATTGGTTGATTAGTCTAAAAAATCCTCTCTCAGAAAGTTCCTCATCAAAAAACCAGCCTTCAATTAATCCATTATACAAGACAACCTCTCCCCTCATTAGAAGGTAGTCTTCAAAGAAATCTTCAAAACTTTTAAAGGCCCCTCTAGTTTGGGCGATATCTTCTGGTTTTCTCTCAGAGAGGGGAAGGCTGTAAACCCTATCAACTAACTCAAGATATTCACCTATCTTATCAATGTCGCCTTCTACATCTTCATCACAATTCAAGATATCTCTGGGATCATATTCCTTCTCCTCACTCATAAACTGATTATACAGTCCCCCCAAGCCCGCTAATAATCCCCCACTGACCAGCAGTCACAGGCATCACCGAAAGCCTATTCCCCCGCTGCACCAAAGCAAAATCCCCTAAACCAATCTCCGATTTCAAAGCATTTAAAGTAATTGGCTCAATAAATAATCTCTCAAATCCTACAGTCACTAAATCCCAGATAGGCTTCTCTTTACTAGCCCTAGGCTCAAAATAATCACTCTGAGGATCAAACTGAAATGGATCGGGCTTAGCTTCACCAACTATCACCCCAATCCCATAAATCCCAATCACAGCAGTATTACTGTGATAAATGAACACCCGATCACCCAGACTCATCTCCCGCATAAAATTTCTCGCCTGATAATTTCTCACACCCTCCCACTCACTCTGCCCCAAACGCTCCAAATCCCCCATCGAAAAAACAGATGGCTCAGTCTTCATCAACCAATAACGCATAAATCATTCACCAAAATCTGGGTACAAGAAATTATTATGAGCCGTACAGCCCCAAAACAGAAAGCCAACTCAAACCAGCAGCTCACAGACCTGCTAACCACCTTCCAGTCAGTGCGCCAAGCCGAGCACTACGAGGGACTAGGCCACGCCGTCCAAGCGATCTTGATCCCGCTCACACCCAGCCAAGAAAGCACCCGCATCGCCGCCCACGGTCTAGTGCTCTTCCAACCCCAACACTTTGAGCAGGTGCTGATACTCGCTCCCACCCAGTCTAGTTCAGGCTTTCAGTCGCCCAAACAAAACTCCCTCACAACAAATATAGGCTCCAGCCCAGTCCTGAAAATACCGACAAGCTACGGCGTCATAGCCAGCAATGAGACCCTCCAAGACGAAACAGCCCCCACAGAGATCATCACCCTGCTCCAAGCGCGGATTCTAGAAGAAGAACTGAAACTAGAAAACTACCCGATCGCTCTACTTCTATATGGAGACGTGAACCCCGAGAAACTAGCCCGAAAAATCGATCATTTCCTGACCGAACACCCACGGACATTTCTAGTGTTAGCAAGCGATCTGAGCCACGATCACCCGAGCGCAGAAGCCGAACAGCTTGACACACTCAGCCTAGAAGCAATCATGAACCGCGAATTGGCCAGCCAAAAGAAAATGCAAGCCAATGGCAAAACCGCTATTCTGGCTCTTCTCCAGAGCAAATTCGGGCGAAACCTAGACCCAGAGCTGCTCGAGTACGCCAATTCACCTCTACACGAAAAAGCGCTAGGTCAAGCAGCAATAGCCTATCTAGACCCAAACCAAGGACAAAGTAAAAACGCCAGCACTGTTCAGACGGTCAGCCTAGAACCAAATCTTGCCGCACTAGCCCAAGATCCAAGCTTCAGACGGGACTGCCTAGCTTATCTAAGAGATTGTCTTGTGGCTGACGCCGACACTGACCTGAATTGGTTGGCGAAAAAATACCCACAAAGCAATCATCCGGCCGCAACTTATGTCACCTTGGAGCTAGGCGGGAAACTTAGGGGTTCGACAGGAAGCTTGGTGGCTAGCCGTAGTCTTTGTCAGGATTTATCCTTGAATGTGATTGGGGCGGCCTATGAAGACAAGCGCTTTCCACCGGTCAAAGCAGAAGAGCTAGCCGATCTGACCTTCAAAGTATTTATCTTGAATAGACCACAGTTATTGCGTAGTCGTTCGCCTTATCAGCTTTTAGCGAAGATCGATCCGAGTAAACATGGGGTGATCGTCGTTCAGGGGCAAAAGCAAGCCGCTTTCTTACCGGAAGCATGGAAGACCTGCAGCAACAAGATCGAATTCATGAATAGACTTTGCCAGAAGGCCGAACTCGATCCTGACCAATGGACTAGAGGGAAGATCGGGATTTTTATTTTTACAGGCTACGAGATCACATTATAGAGCAAGATCACACTCTGTTTATAGGGGGTTTAGGGAAGGTTTTATGATGAAAGCTAGCGCCCTCAAACTCCCTTTGAGAACAAGAAAGAGCAAAAACTCAGCCTGGCTCTAGGCGTCTTGCGAGAAATCTCTCAACATCTTTCTCAGTTCCAAGGAATGTCTCTCCTCAGTGCCGATCATTGTTCTTGCAAACTCTTCCAACATGATGCTCTTGCCTTCCACTTCGTGCAAAAGATGAATATAAACACCCAAATTCAGCTCTTCATGAGCTAAACTCTCCTCCAAAATGTCGCGGATAGAATGCCTATTGCTCTCATTCATCGGACTAATCTTCAAGCTTGGATGTCCATCGAGACCAGTCAAAATCTCCCCGACCTCTTGGGCATGCTGCAATGACTCGGTAGCCTGAGCCTGCAAAAACTGTACTATTGGCAAACGATAAGGCCCAGAGACCATCAGCGAATAGTGCGTGTAACGGACAACTCCAGCCAGTTCGCCTTCTATGAGCTGGTTCAGGATATCTAATACTTTTTCGCGGTTGAATTGGTTGATCTGCATCAGACTTTAGCCTCTCTCAGTATTATAGATGGAAAAGAGGAGCATGCACTGATTCAGAGCAGTACTCCCCCAAAAGGTATTTTTTCAGCCGATCATTTAGCAAAAGCTGGCTTCTTTACCCTTAAATTCACAACCCTTTGATTATGGGCCAAAGGGGCTTTCCACACAAGGAGTAATAATTATTGACTGATTGCAGAAAAAAGCTGATATATCTAGAAAGTTTAGCTTGTCTGAGAACTATTTTATTTGTTTACTCATCCAGTGATGCAGAATGCCTAGCGTTACCTCTTCTTCGCCCGTAAAGACATAGCCTAGTTTTTGGTAGAAATCAAAGGCCGCTTCACGGGCCAACAAAGTCACTATTTTGTAGTTTTGGTTTTTGGCAATTTCTTCTGCATTTTTCATCAGCAACTTTCCGAAACCTTGTCTTTGATAGTTTTCACTGACAGCTACTTGTCTGATCCGGAGCGTATTATCTGAAATCTTTCCGAGCAAGCAACAAGCTATCAGCTCTTGACTATTTTGAGGTTTTAAGACCAGAAAGCTGTAGCTCTTGTCATCTTGGCGGATTTGGGGGAGATCGAAGCTCAATCCTAGTGGTTTCCGTAATACTTCTTCGCGGAGGACTAGGCAGGCTTCATAGTCTGGGCTTCCGTATTCTATTAGTTCGCTTTGCGGTTCCGAGTACATGATTTTATTTTGGACTATGTTTTGTCTTTGCGCTAGGATCTTTGTAAAATTAAGGCTTGTGATGAATCAATCCGAACAAACAATAAAAGAGGGGCACTGGAAAGTATCTCTTGATCTTACTATTAAGGACGAGAACCCTATCTCCCCTGAGACTGTTGCTTGCTTGATCGAGCATGAAGATCCTAATCCTAATAATAAAACTGCCGCTTACGGTGGGATCTATATTCAAGTTCCTGATGTCCCTTCCACGAACCTCTGTCGTTATGCATTTTATCTAGAATTAGAAATCATAAGGCGAGAAGATGAAACTTTGGCTTGTAAGTTTATCAACCTTCTATTTTCTGGGGGCGTTTTCTCAGCTGAAGCTATAACTAATTGTGATTCTTTTTTGATTAGCGATCAACTTTATACCTTAAAGTTTACAAATACTGGTTTCTCGGTAAATAAATCTATTTTTATTGACTCTTCTTTTTCAAGCATAGGCTCATTAGAATTCTCAAATATCAAATTTGAATTCGGTAAGGAAATAGATAAACAAAAAGTTATAAATGAACTTGCTGAAATCCCTGAACTTGTTAAACGAATAAAAGAGAACGAAAAGAAAATGAAAGATCAATTTAAAGAATTTCGTAGAGATGGACTAGCTATTGCAGATCAGCCAAATGCCTTCTTTTACCGAGGACAAAGCGACCACCGCTGGCCTCTGATCTCAACTTTTCATCGTCGCTTCAAGCATCTCCGGAATCGAATGCTTGGAATTAATGCTCTTGATGGGGGGGAGATGAGTCTCAAGAACAGCTCACAGGGATTTCTAAGAGACCGCTTGGGGAAAATTGGCCTTTATCTCAAAGCCGCATTCCCCGCTTTTGAATTCGACAACAACATTTTTACTAGCATGGACTTTTTGGAAGATCGCCGTAAATCTATAGAAAAGAAAGAAGCTAAAGATGAGGCACCGTCAGAAGATAAAGAAACGACTCGAAATGATACAGATAACAAGTTTAAGTATTCACTGCAAGCGAAACTTGGAGAAGAAAGCAGAGTCTGTGCTGTATTGCAGCATTTTGGCTTTCCCACTCATTATTTGGATTGGTCAAGTTCCCCTTATGTAGCCCTCTTCTTCGCTTTAGCCAATAAATATCCAAATTACGATCAACCTGCAAAAATTTTCATACTAAATTCTGTCAAGCTTACAAATCTAACAAAATCACCGAATCATCGTGACGCTTGGCTAGCTTCGCTTGCAAGAAAGATAGACCAAGATCAGACCATTAGCCCGCTCTCGATGGAGCGCCTCTCACCACAACAGTCTTTCTTCACCAAAACACAGGTAGTTTATCCGGAGGCGCTCTACAGAATTCTGGATAACTTTTACTTTGAGCATACTCCCAGCCTATTTGAGACAGTAGAAATCAAAGCTAGTGATAATCTCATGGAAGAGCTCTACAGCATGAACATCACACACCAGTCACTATTTCCGGGACTAGAGGGTTTCTGCAAAACTCAAGCCTACTTAATGGAGAGGGAGTTCGAATCGATTGACAAAGCATTAGAGGCATCGCTTCCGCCAACTCCAAATTAAAACCCACAGCTCAATTATTCAAAATAGCTTTGATGGATCTAAGCTGAAAAGATTCTTTCTCCTTAGCCCGCATCAGCCCGTTTAATTGCTTAGTAAGAGCCCGGTTCAACTCCACCAAAGAACTGTAGTCTTGGAAGATCTTCTCATAAGACTCGATCTTCACAGAGATATCATTCAGCTCACGACGCAAACCAGTATTTTCCTCGCGCAAAAAGTTCACCTCATCAGTGAGCATAAACACCTGCTCACGCTGCTCGTCTATATACCGCTCAATAGAACTCTGCTCCATTTGTGGAGGCTTACTGTCTTCTACCTGCCACAGCTCATCAAATCCCTCACTGGATGAAGGGAGCTTGTCGATCAGGAGCGAATGCTTAACTTCCTCAAAAAATAATTGACCACTGAGATGGTCTTTATAGGATTTTTTAGTTGACAAGAGCTTATAAGTGAAAGGGGTTTGTTACTTCTCTATTAATAATATTACGCAAGCTACCCTCTCTTTAGCAAGTACCCCCTGGGCATATTGAAATCTTAACTATTTGCTCTCAGTCTTTTTTCTGCACCAAGCCAAGCCCATTTTTCCAGAGCTGCAAAGACGAACTGAGCGAATAGACGGCTTCTGTCACCCCACGCAACGAATAGCCCAAAAGCTTCCATTCCGGCACAAACTGCATCAAAGCCTCGAAAGCACAGATCAGATTGCTGGTACTGAGCGCATGCGCTTCTTGCTTGAGCTTGTCATTGGCGGTTTGGGCGGCATGTTTGTTTTTGTGGGTGCTGGAGATGATCATCGGGCCAGCGAGCAGGGAAGCCTCTAGCACTGCTCCCCATCTCTTCCCAGCCCAACCGAAGAGCTTTTCTTTCAGCTCAGCGAGGTGACCCAAGACAGGTATTTTCTCGAGCCATTTTAGGGGTAGCTCACCGTGACCACTCACTTTCAGGCCAAAGAGCACAGCTATTACTGTTCCTAGAGCGAGCTGACAGACCCCGATCATCTTGTCTATGCTGTCCATCTTGGGGGGTGTCGACTCTTGAAGAGCTTCGTTGAGGGCTACTGTAGGCGGCTTTCCTAGTCTTTGGATCAGGGCAAAGTCATTTTGGTTTAGCTTTTGGCCTGCTCTTGGATGAAGGAGGGCTTGGGTTTGGTTGGCTGAAAATCGTTTATCGCGTTTATCGAGTGCAGCATTTTTGGCAAAGAGTGCTTCTTGTACTACTTCGATCAAGCTGGTGAGAGCATAGATGATTGGGCTCAGGCCGCGGCGGAACTCTCCTAGACTGAGGGGGATTTCCCAGAGGGCAGCTATTGATGAGCAGGCTAGGCCATTGTTGCGGAGTGCAGTTGAGTTATTTGCTTGGGTATTATAGAAACTATTCAGCGCGCTGGCTGTGTCAGAGCGGACGGGGAAGATTTGGTTGGGGTATTGGTTGAGGGGCGAGATTTGCACTGGTGTTCTTTATTGAGAATCTTTTGCAATAAGAGAAGATGAGTATTATGCCACTATTGAGAATAGTTCGCAATAGAAAGCTGATCGCGTAGCGTAAGTTCACGAAGTGGCGATATTGACCTGACTGTAACGCAAGGATGATTCAATGCTTGGAGCGATTTTTTGTTGTTCTTTCCCCTCTAGCGGGAGCTTGAAGGGGTTAGCAAGTAATAAAACAAAAAAGATCCACTAATTGAGCCCGAAGGGCGAATCGCAGGGGTCGAGGGGCACAGCCGGGATGAGTATGAGCTCCCGCCTTCCGGCTGGGAATGCCCCCGTGGGGTTCGGGCTGCGTAACGCTAGCTAGTCGCTAGACTCTTGCTACGCTGGAAGCCCTGAGAGCGGGGTTCAAAGGGGCTGGCGGCAAGCCCCTTTGTCGGGGTCTGGGGGCGGAGCGCCCCAGAAATGGAAGGCCGTTTTTTTGCCCTCAAAAAACAAGGGGGTTTTTTAGGCTCACTTGCGGTTAGGGAAGTATTTGCTATTAGGGGACCTGCGGCCCCCTCAAACTCCCCCTAGAAAACAAGAGAGCGCTAGAAAATCCTCAGTGCTTCTCCCCTCTAGCGGGAGTTTGATTCGGCTCATTCTCCTCAAAAAAGAAGTTTTTTAGGCTCACTGGAGGTTAGGGAAGTATTTACTATTAGGGGACCTTCGGCCCCCTCAAACTCCCCCAGAAAACAAAAGAGCGCTAGAAAATCCTCAGTGCTTCTCCCCTCTAGCAGGGGTTTTGATCCGGCTCATTCTCCTAAAAAACAAGAAAGTTTTAGGCTCACTTGCGGTTAGGGAAGTATTTGCTATTAGGGGGACCTGCGGCCCCCTCAAACTCCCCCTAGAAAACAAAAGAGCGCGAGTCAACGGGGTGGGTATAAAAGCAATATGCTGGAAGATGAAATCACCCTCGAAACCCAAACAAACGAACTCTGCGGAAGACCAATGATCGCCAGCTTCCGCTATCTGCCCGAAGAGAAAATCAAAGTCCCAGTGCTGTTTCGGGAAAAGAATAACTCCTTCTTTATGAAGCTACCAGCTAAACCTCCAGCCGAATGGGAATTCAAATTGATCATCACTCCCCCAAAACTCAATAGGGGCATGGAATTTGCAATAACAAATAACCCCGCTGCCACCGAAATACTCTGGCAAGGAACAATCTTGGAAACCCTCCCCAAAGAAGATCACTGCATCTACCAAGTCCAACTAGAAAAAACCAACCAACTCTCCCGCGATCTCCGCAAATATCAGAGAATCTTCACCCTGCTTCCCGTCCAAGTAGTAGCCGAAAATGGCGGCTGGAGTGGTGAAGCGATTTGCCTCGATATCTCCGAGTGGGGCATGGGCCTCCAGATCTCTCGAAATAACGATCTGCACATAGGTGAAGTCTGCACACTCGCCTTCAATAGTATCTCCCCAGATCTCCCCAAGCTAATGTGCCGCATAGTGCGCCTAGGAGGAAGCTATCTCGATAATGCCCAGACTGTAGGGGCAATGATTCTCCCTCAGTCAGAACTGGAATCACGCGTAGTACTGCAAGCCGTCGCCGCCTTCGTCGAAGGACAAAGCAATGATAGCTACCAACAAAGCCCAGTCACCAAGAAAACCAAAATTCTACAAGCAAACTCAGCTAGCCCAGATATTTTCAGCAAACTCTTTGGACTATTGCCCAGAGAAAAAACGATAACCAAATAGCCAAATCCTAAAAGTAGCTTTTGGTTGCGAAAAACCCTGAAAGACCTCTTGATAGTTTTCTATTACACGGCTAGTGATTATTAGTTTTACTTGATTGTTTGTGACTTGCTCGAATTCTATGCCTTGTGAGATTTTTCTATAAGTCGGCAGGGCACTTCTGATCAGTAGCTCACTCTTGATGTCTATGCATTCACAGTCCAGGCCGTGATCGACTATGTGATAGATATAAGTAATTTTTTTGTGACCGGCCGTCTCGGCCGCTGGCTTTTGCTCTTCGACTACTGCTTGCTTGATCGGGGTGCTTGTGCCCTTGCACTCTGTGCTTCCAGCCGGAACTAAAGCTTCGTCTTGTGGCTCTTCGGTGCTGGCCGCTACCGGTTCGACCTTGCTCGGCTGTGACGATGAGAGAGCTAGCGTGACGAAAATCGGCCCCCAAACTAGGATATTCGCTTGCCTGACTAAAACTTTCTGCACTGGTGCAGAGTCATCATCGTAGTCTTCAACCATGATCTTTTATTTTTTCTAAGATATAAACACCCAAAGGCGGCAGATCGCAGACTAGCGAATGCTCACGGCTCTGCCAAGGCACTGGCTCAGAGGGCTGGTTGACCGGAAAATGAAAACCACTACCTCCATATTCGCCCGAATCAGTGCTCAAGATCTCACGGTAAGCGCCAGGATGCGGCAAACCGATTCGATAGTTGTATCTGGGAAGCGGAGTCATATTGGCCACAAAAAGCAAATAATCTGTCTTGGCTGCATTCCAGCGGGTGAAAGTGAGAACGCTATTGTCTCGGTCTGAGCAGTCTATCCATTCAAAATGATCCCAAGAAAAATCACCATCAAACAAACGCGCGTCGCGGCGATAGAAAGAATTCAAGAACTTGACTAAACTCTGGATCTGCTGGTGAGGCACATGCTCCAACAGCCACCAGTCAAGCTCACGGGCATAATACCATTCATTGGACTGGCCGAACTCAGAGCCCATAAATAGAAGCTTTTTGCCGGGATAACCGAACATCAGAGCGAGAAAGAGCCTCAGGTTAGCGAATTTTTGCCAAGTATCACCGGGCATTTTTTGCAGCAAAGACTTTTTGCCATAAACGACCTCATCGTGTGAAATAGGCAAAACATACTTTTCGCTAAACGCATAGCTGATCGGGAAAGTGATCGAATCGTGGTGAAATTTCCGGTAAATCGGATCTTGATTTATGTAAAACAGGCTATCGTGCATCCAGCCCATGTTCCACTTCAGATCAAAACCCAGTCCTCCATGTTCTATGTCGCCGCTAATTTGCGGCCAAGCCGTTGCTTCTTCCGCGATCATCAAGACATCGGGGAAATTTTCCTTGATTTGGGTGTTTAGTTTTTTGATGAAAGCGAGCGCCTCAAGGTTTTCACAACCCCCAAAAGCATTGGGCGTCCACTCGGCGTCTTCCCGACCATAACTCTGGTAAAGCATAGCTGAGACAGCGTCCACTCTCAGGCCATCAATGTGATATTTGTCGAACCAATAGAAAGCATTTCCGGCCAGAAAATTGACCACTTCATTTCGGCCAAAATCAAAGACCAGCGTGCCCCATTCTTTATGTTCGCCCTTAAGCGTGTCTTCGTAGGCATAGATGTGTTTTCCGTCAAACCAACCCAAAGAATGACCATCGCGGGGAAAATGCGCCGGCACCCAGTCCAAAATGACGCCGATATCGTTCTGGTGACAGAGATCGACGAAAGCCATGAATTCATCAGGTTTTCCAAAGCGACTGCTAGGCGCGTAATAGCCTGTCACCTGATAGCCCCAAGACATATCGAGTGGGTGCTCCATCACTGGCATCAGCTCTATATGCGTAAAGCCCATCTCTTTGACATAAGCGATCAGCGGGGGGGCTAGCTCTGTATACGAAAGAAACTGGGGATGTTCGATCTCTTGGGGGACGCCTTCCGGTCTACGCCATGAGCCTAGATGCACTTCATAGACGCTCATTGGTGTGTCGATTTGTTTGTTTTCTTTGCGTTTCTGGAGCCAAGCATCGTCACGCCAAGTGTGCAAGCTCAGATCGGCCACTATCGAAGCTGTCTTCGGCCTCAACTCAGACTGAAAGCCATAGGGGTCTGTTTTGATCAAAACTCTCTCGCCGTCATGGGCTCTGATTGCGTATTTGTATACTTCGCCCGCTTGAAGATTGGGGATAAATAGAGCCCAAAGCCCAGACTCGCCCAGTCTCTGCATCGGGTGAGCGGCTTGATCCCAATGGTTGAAATCAGCAGTTACGCTGACAGCTTTGGCGTTTGGGGCCCAAGTGGCAAAGTGCACGCCCTGAATGCCGTCAATTTCACAGAGCTGAGCGCCTAGTTTTTCATATATTTTCAGGTGATTTCCTTCACCAAAAAGATGCTTGTCTAGATCGCCGATAATACTGCCAAAGCTATAGGGATCATGTCTGGTAAATATTCTCTCGTCACCTTCTAGCTGGTAGCGGATCTTATAGTCATTTGCTTGAACATTGAGCTTTGTGGGGAGTTCTAGCTGGAAAAATCCCGGTAAAATTTCGCTTGGAGCGAGCTCTTGGCCGTCAGCCAAAATGACTGTGCAAGATTTAGCTTTCGGGATGAAAGCATTGATGATTTGTCCAGAATTATCCGATGACCGGTGTAAACCGAGAACAGCTTTTGGGTCAGCGCTTTCAAACTGGCAGACAGCTTGGATTCTGTAAAGAAGCTGCTCTGAGGGGCAACCTTGCCAAGGAGTGATATTTTGCCTTTCGGGCAGTTTTTGAGAGTTGCTGAGCATTTATAAAAAAACATTATAGAAGGGTTTTCGCTTTGTGGCTTTTACTCTAGGTTATAAGAATCAATGCATTTCAGGGGGCGCTCCGCCCCAGAGTCTTCAAGCTTCCAACTAAGGGTTTACCCCGAATGCTATAAGAGAAACAACAAATAGGGGATTGATAATAATAATAAAATGACCTTAAATATCACCTCCAAAGCCCCAGCCGGAAGCGAGACAGTAGCCGAAGCCCGTATGGGCGAAAATCTAATCCGCGTCTATCGCTTCATCCTCACCATGGGACGCGAAGCCTATGTCACCGAGATCGAGAAAGTGAACTCCACTAAGATCTTGCTAGCAGAAGCCCCAGCCTTACTCCAATCAACCGAAGAAGATCTCTACCTAGATGACTTTCGGGTGGGGCAAGGAAAAGGCAGCAATTTTATTACCGGTAGAGTGACAGGCGAAAACTTTGAGATGATCCAAGTGGGAGGAAAAGGAATCATTAGGCTGACCCCAAATGCTAGCCCAGTCTTACCGAAACTCTTCAGCGACGAATCGCTCTTCATCCCCAATACAAACGCTCATATCCTGCAAGCGCTGATTGGAAACTTCGTAGTTGAGACGCCCCACACCCTAAAATGCAACCCAAACCTAAATACTGTCGAGATTCGCATGGACAAAACCCTTGTGCTCTTTGAGGTTGGGGCTTTTTACGAGCATGAATTGACCGGTGAAGAGGCAGGTTCAACGGCCTTTGACGCCCAACAGTTGGTCTATTGGACCGGTAAAATGCAGGTTGCGGTGAAGGCTGAAGACCCAAACTTTCTCGAATTCCAAGGCAAAGGTAAAGTCTATCTCTCCCTCAGTAGCTAGGCTCTCTCTGTGCCCGAACTCCCCGAAGTAGAGACGATCAGGAGTGGCCTAGATAGAGTGCTCCCCGGCAAACAGATAGCTGGTGTCACTTTACTTCGCCCTGCGACTTTCCCTGATGCGGGTGAGGCTCTTCTAGAGAGTCTAGTCGGTGATAGTTTCTTGAGCGTTACCCGTCGCGCAAAATATCTTTTGCTTGAGCTTGCCAGCGGGCGGGTGCTTTTGGTGCACCTTAAGATGTCTGGGACTTTTTATTTCTTTGGGGCTGGAGAAGAAGCTCACAGTCGCTTTGCTCGTTTTGCTTGGGTTTTCACCGATGGTAGCCAGCTACTGTTTGATGATATGCGTGTTTTTGGCAAGATTTGGCTTTTTGCTAGCTCTAAGTTACTAGCCCAAGATTCTAAGTTTGTTGGTTTGGCTCTTGAGCCTTTTTCGGCTGAATTTACTGAGAGTTATTTCAAGAAGAGTTTGCTTGCCAGTGATGCTGCGCTCAAGCCGCTGCTTTTGGATCAACGTAGAGTAGTGGTTGGGCTTGGGAATATCTATGTCGATGAGAGCTTACATAGAGCCGGTTTGCATCCGCTCACTGTGGTAAATACGCTCAAAGCAAATCAAGTTAAATTACTTTATCGATGTATTTTAGAGACGCTCAGTGAAGCAATTGAGCTCGGGGGGACAACTATCAAAGACCATTTGAAACTAGATGGGAAGCCTGGGTATTTCGCTAATAAGCTGAGGGTTTATGGACGGAAGGGAGAGGCTTGTTTTGTCTGTGCTAGTCCTATTATTAAAACTCGTGTTGTTGGTCGGGGTACACATTTTTGTGCTGTGTGTCAAGTTTTATAGTTTTTTTGCACTGTAAGTTATTAGAACGAAATATTTTGAGGGGCTTGCAGCCCTCAAACTCCTGCTAGAGCTTGAGATTAAAACTTAGCTCTTTCCCCTTCAAGGGGAGTTTGAGGGGCTAAGCCCCTCATCATTCAGACTTCAAGTAACCTACAGTGAGTGCGAAAAATTCAACTTGGCTTACTAGCACCAATCAACTCAGGCTTGTTGATCCAACCAAATTTCAAAGCCAATTCCATCAGTTCACGCGTAATGAAAATAGCCGTAAAGAAACTAACAATCACTCCCAAAGCCAAAGTCACAGCAAAACCCCGCACCAAACCACTACCGAAGAAAAACAAAATACTACAAACCAATAAAGTATTCAGGTTGCTATCAAAAATACTAGGAAAGGCTTTATTGAATCCCTCCTCAACCACTTTATAAATAGGCTTGCCAGAACGAAACTCTTCTTTGATCCGCTCAAAAACCAAAACATTTGCATCAACAGCCATTCCGATCGAAAGAATAAAACCAGCAATGCCAGCCAGTGTAAGCACAATGCCCTGAGTGAACAAACCCAAAGACAAGAGCGTATAAAGAAGCAAAGCAACAGTGGCAATCACCCCCGGCACCCGATAAATGACGATCATAAACAAAGCCACCAAACCAAGCCCAAAAAGGCCAGCCTGCATGCTCTTTTCCAGAGACAGCTTGCCCAGAGTAGCCCCGACAGTGCGCTCAGAGATCAACTCAACCGGCACAGGCAAGGCGCCAGCGTTCAGCTGAACGGCCAAATCCTGCGCTTCTTCGGGCGAAAACTGACCGGTGATCTGCCCATCTGCCCCTATCCGAGTCTGCACACGGGGAGCAGAGAGCATCTTGCCATCGAGGAAGATCCCCAAGGGGCTTTGGTTGAGGGCTAGGCGTTCAGTTAGCTCCCCAAATTTCACTCCTCCTTCCGGTTTCATCTCGAAAAATATTGCCCAGCTCCCTTTCTGGTCTAGGCCTGCTTGAGCGCGTTTGAGATCTGCTCCGGTGATGCCACTTGATTTCCAGCCTTCTGTCAGGGGATCCGGTTCACGGAATTCGAGCTGAGCTGTTTTGAGCAGGCGACGTTTGACGAGATCTGGCTTGACGCCAGGGATTTCGACTAGGACTCTATCTGAACCAACTTGTTGGATGGTCGCTTCGGCAGTACCTGAGGCATTGACGCGATTTTCAAAGACTTTGATCAGTCCTTGCATGGTTGTTTTGTCTAAGGCTTGACCTGTGGGGTTTTTGGCTTGGAAGACCAGCTGAGCACCTCCTACTAGGTCTAGGCCGAGTTTTAGATTATTGTTTTCTAGGCCATTGCTGAAGAGGGCATAGGAGGCTAGGGCTGTAGCTAGCAAGATGATTGACCATTTCCATAATTTCATGGGTCTAAGGATAGCAAGGCTGAGGAGGGGGTAGGGTGGGCTCTATAAACGAATTTATTTACTTCAAGTTTTTCAGGGTTCCCGTTCAAATCAGAGACGACCAGCCTACTTCCCCAAGGCCTGCGCAAAGAATCAAATCCATGGGGGAGCTTAAGGGGGCTACGCCCCCTTAAAAGAAACATTTCCTAAACCTTAAGTGCGTTTCAAAAAACTTTTTTTAGTTGAAACAGAAAAAACGACAAACTTACTTCCCCAATGCCTGCGCAAAGAAACTCGGATACTCTTTCTTGAGCTCAGCCAAATCAACTAACTCTCGGTCAACTGGAACAGACGCATTGTAAGTCCCATCCAACCCAAATCTCCTCCGATAATCTTCCGGCAAATAATCCACAGGTCTCCCAAGATTGAAATTTTGACCGCTAGTATAAATCGAGTTCACCACAGCAATCACCTCACCAGCATCGTTAAAGACAGGAGCCCCACTGCTCCCCGGTGAAACAGGAGCAGTGAATTGCAACATAGTTCCACTGCTGCTCTTTAGCTTGAGCGCTTCTGCTGACACTTTCCGGTTTTTGTTTTCATAATATAAAATCTGCTCGTCTTGACGATAAGCCAAATCCAAATCATCGCGCAACATACTCCCATCTTGACTATCCACCATGAAAGTATGACCATCAGGACAAGCCAAAACTATATGAGAAGCCTTGTGACTGTCATCTGCTACTGTGCAGGTTTCAAGCAGTTTATCGTAGTATTCGTCTGCTTTATGTTTGACTGGATGCTCTAGATCGTAGACTGGGTCAAGCTCTTCCATAGTAGGCTCTCTTGTAGAGACAAAGTTTTGTCTAATAGAACTGACCATGCCCGGTGACAGAGTACTCTCAAGACCGGCAAACTCAGAGATCTCACCAGCTCCCGGATAAGAGATAACAGTGATCTCATCGCCAGTTTCCATCTTTTGGGCTGACTTTAGGGGGAGAGGCTTAAATTTTTCGCCCTGAGCTTTGCCTTGAATGAGCGCCAAATCTTGATCTAAATCGATCCAGAGAACTTTTTCCACCTCAAAAACGCCTTTAGTTACATTGACTAACTTCAAATTCTCTCTTTGGTTCACCACATGGGCAGCCGTGATAAAAAGACCTTCTTCACTGACAGCAAAGGCTGTACCTGTACCTTCGGAGGTCAGCACAATGAAGACAGAATCTTTGGAGTCACGATAAATTTGCTTTGGGCTGAGCGCCTGCGCCTGCAAACTAATCACCAGAGAGTAAAGCAAGAAAAAATAGACGTATCTAAAAATGACTGAACTCCTAAATAGAAGACCTATTATTGAGATTCCTCGTTGGGACAAAAGATCTTCAGCGTTTTCCCTTAAGCGGGGGTGGATTGCCTTTTTTCTCAGCTTTTTGGTTGTCTTTATGGTTATCCCTGTTCTGGCTGAGGAGCCGGATTCTTTTCCGGTTTTGCGTGGTGGTTTGATTTTTGGTCCCGAAAAACGCCGAGAACTAAAAATGCGCCTGCGTTCTGCTCCTATGCCTGCGGCTCTTTATTTGGGAAACTTTGATGAGGAAGGAGATTTCATTGCTCCCAAGCTTGGCGATCCGCTCAGTGCTGATTTGCAGGAAGATATCTTTCTGGAGGGGAATTTGATCTTGCCTCGCGGCAGTCTCTTTTTGGGTAGGGTCAGTAAAGTGATAGCGCCTGCTCGTTTCGGGAAAGCCGGCCAGCTAGAGCTCAGCTTCGATCGGCTGTTGTTGCCTTCTGGAGAGACCATTTTGCTCAACAATCCCGAAAAAGCTCAGCCCGTTAGTGCCCAGCTTGCAGCCAAAAGAAGCAGCACAATCAGCACAGGCAGCAAGCGTCTTGCCTCACACGCTCTGGGTGGAGCGGCGGCTGGAGGACTGGTAGCTATTGCTGGAGCAGGCCTTTTGGGGGTGACAGCTGCGCCCCAATACATTCTCGCTTCTGGAGCTGGTGTTGGACTTTTGGTGGGGGTAGTGGTTGCTGTTGCTCAAAAGGGAAAAGCTGGCCAACTAAAACCCGGTGATGAGCTTTCTTTTTCCATTCCAGAAACTAGCCTAGAAGCTCTAGGAGAAAGTTTAGCTTTCAGTCAAAAAACGCTACCAGCAAGCCCAGCTTCCACGGCCCCACTGGCCCCAAGACCGGTCTTAGCTTGTGTTGTCCACTCAAAGAGTCTATTGCCGGAGGGCTTTTTCGGTACTGGAGTCAGACTGGAGCTCACTCTGACAAATCTCAGTTCCCAGAGTCTTAGTCTTAGCGATCTGATTCTTTTAGCTCCCAATGGTGAGCGGCTCTATGCTGGTACTGCTTCCGGTAGTCCTAGAGAAGACAGTCTTATTGCGAGGCGTTTGGGAGTTGGGGAGAGTGTGTCTGGTAGTTTGGATTTTGCGGTTAGGTTTCCGGGCTTGGCGCATAGTTTGGCTTTGCAGGGGGGGGCTTTGGGGTCTATTATTTGGCGGCAAGATTTGGGTTTACCGGTAGCTTTTAGGCCTTTAGCTAAGAGGACTTTTAGGGAGAGGATTTTTGCTCAGCCTAGTTTCAATGCTTGGGAGTGAGATCAAGAGCATTGAAAAACGTCATTTATAAACTCAAATAAATACGGGGTTTGGGGCGGAGCCCCATTAAAAGTAAATCTCTAAGCTCGCGAAAAGTTTCTTTCAGCCCCAAAAACATGTTAGAAGTGAAGCATGAAAAATAAATCTCACTTCGTTATCGGCAACTGGAAGCTCAACCCAAACTCAACCCAAGAAGCCTCATCCCTCTACCAAGCAATCCAAGTACCAGAAAAACTCAAGGGCCAAATATTCATCTGCCCGCCAGCCATCTATCTGAGCGATTTGCAGCACAACCAAAAATCAAATAGTCCACAGCTCTGTGCCCAAAATCTCTCCCAATACAATGCAGGAGCCTATACCGGCGAAATCTCAGCGGCCATGCTCGCCAACGCCAAAATCACCCACACCCTAATAGGCCACAGCGAGAGACGCTCGCTCTTTGCCGAATCAAACGACATAGTCAGCGAGAAAGTGAAAGCCGCCCTAGAACAAAAGATCACCCCGATTATCTGTGTTGGGGAAACGGAAGCTGAACGCACAGCACACCAGACCGATGAAGTGATCCAAAGCCAGCTCACAGCCCTCAAAGCAGTGCTAGCAGGTTGCACCGAAAATATCTGCTTTGCCTATGAACCGGTCTGGGCTATAGGGACTGGCAAGACTTGTTCCGCAGAGGAAGCAAACAGAGTCTGCGCTTTGATTGAGCGTTTTTGGACAGAAAAAATAGAGGCTTCCTTTGGCTTTAGTGTGCTCTATGGTGGAAGCGTCAAAGCCAACAATGCCCCAGAACTACTCGCTCAACAGAGTATCGGCGGAGTTTTGGTCGGTGGAGCTAGCCTGATCATCAGCGAATTTCAGGGGATAATTGCGGCGGCTGCAAATGCCCAGGACGCAAACGCTCCACTAGGTCAGCAAGTACTCCGTTAACGAACTTTGCTCCTTCGTCGCCAGAGTATTTCTCGGCAGCATTGACGGCCTCATCGATGATTATTTTGCCGTGAGTGCCAGGAAAGCCCAGAAGCTCTGCTGTGGCCAAGCGCAATATATTCTTTTCCAGCGTTAGCAAACGCTCTGAGCTCCAATGCTTGCGGTCACGCCTCTGCACGCTTTCAAGCACCAAGCTGAGCTCTTCGTTGATCTGTTCTTTGTTGTCGCGATAGGATTCGATGATTTGGCGGGCAAACATGCTGGCCTCTTCCCCATGAGCCAACAATTCCGGTAGTTCTAGCGATTCAAGCAAGATAAAGCTGGCTTCTTCTAGCTTCATCACCTGCTCTTGAAGCGCTTTTAGGTCTATTTCTGGTCTGACTGATTCGTGTTCTTGTTGGTCTAGGCCAGTACTGAAAAAATACTCACCACAGGTTTTTAGCAGGCCCTGCACTTCCTTTAGGTCGCTTTTCGCTACACTGCGCAAACTGCGCACAGCGGCAATGATCATCGCTGCCGGAACCAGTTCCGTTTTACCGGTGATCTGTCCTAGGGCTAAAAAAGCTAATTCTCTACCGGCTGAACGTGAATTCAATTTCTGTTATAGTTGATTTAACGAAGCGAAAGAAGATAACAATACAGCATATTCATGGTTTGTCAAGTGTTAGAGCCTAGGATCATAGCCTCCCGCCAATTTGAGACTGAACTGAGGGTCATCTACGCTGACACAGACCAGATGGGTATCGTCTATCATGCCCGTTACTTGGAATACTTCGAGGTAGCCCGCAATGAACTTTTGCGTGAGATAAAACTGACTTACCGTTCCATGGAAGAGCGAGGAGCTTATTTGCCGATCACAGAATGCCATCTCAAATACTATAAACCTGCTCGTTATGATGATTTATTGACCATCAAAAGTCACGTTGAAAAAGAGCATAATTGGCGGATGCGTTACCGTATGATTTGTAGAGTTTTTTGTGGGGAAAGTCTTTTAGCCGAAGGCTTCACCATTCATATACTCTCAGATGCTAGCGGCAAGCCAACTCGAACACAAAAAGATCTAATAAAGACTTTTGACGAACGCGTATTTGGAGGGATTTCTATATGAACTATTTGAGCATTGCTGGAGCTATCGGTATTCTTTTGGTCTTGGTGATCGTGCATGAGGCTGGTCACTTCTTTGTGGCTCGTTACTTTGGGATGCAGACGCCACTAGTAGGGCTTGGGTTGCCTTTCTTTGGGGGTTATCTCAGCCTTGGACGTATAGCAGATGTCGAGTTTCGCCTGCACCCGCTTCTGATCGGCGCTTACGTTTCGATACCGGAGATGGAAGATGAATCAGATGATGAAATGCCGCTAGCTCAGCCAAAAAGAGCTTTTCCGGCATGGCAACGTTTGCTGGTCTCTTTTGCTGGCCCTGCGGCCAACATTCTCTTTGCTCTGGTACTTGGCGTGATTCTGGCCACCTTTGTTGGAGTGCCGCAAGAGCTGGGCAAGGCTGTCCTCGTCGCATCTGTTTCTGAGGGCAGTGATCCGATTGTCAAAGAAGAACTAAAACAAGGCGATCGCATCTTGAGAGTAGAAAAGAGCGAAATAACGGAAGCTACTCAGCTTAGAGACGAACTGGGCAAGAAACCAAATACGCAAATCAATGTCGATATCCAAAGACAATTTGCTGAGTCTGGGGCTTATTGTGCAAGCTTGATTCTCCCCACAAATGCCGAAGGCAAACTGGGCATTGGCCTGCAAGAGAGCATAGCCGAGCTCAAATACATACCGGCTGAAGGGATACCGGTTTTAGCGCAGCTGAAGGCTGGCTGGGATTATTTTGCGCGTTGGGTTGAGGTTTGTTTTCGCGTTTTAGGGTTTCTGTTCAGTGCGCCTTTTCGGCAAAACGAGGCTGGTGCTCCCAAGCTTGGTGATGTGCATGGGATCATTGTGGCTACTGACATTATCGCCAAATCCTTTGCTGAGGGGCTTGACACTATCATCAATCTTTCGGCGCTGATCTCACTTGAGCTTGCTATTTTCAATTTGTTGCCGATTATGCCTCTTGATGGTGGACATATACTTTTTCAAAGCATAGAGATGGTATCTGGGAAGAACAAGAAACTGTTCTTTTTTCGGGATATGGTGGCGCAATTTGGATTGTTTTTGATGTTGGGGTTGGCTGCATTGGTCTTTTTCAATGACATTAGGATGCTTTTTTTCAAGCTATAAACTTGGGGGGGGGACGTCAGTCCTCCATGAAGAACACTTCCTCTAACCTCCAGTGAGCCGAGAGATTTACTTCTCACTGTATGATTTGAAACGAACCAAAGTCTCAAAAGCTAAGCCCAATACCAATGCCCGAAAGCATACAAGCCCTAATCAGACTCTGGAAATACGAAATACAACCAGTCCTGCACAAAGAATGGATCCAAGTCCTCAACGATCCAGCCACCTTCCGGATCGCCCTCTTTTTACCAGTATTTCAATTAATTGTCTTCGGCTACGGCATCAGCCGCGAAGTCCGCAATGTCCCCACAATGATCCTTGACCAAGACCATAGCGCCCCAGCGCGCGATTTCGCCAAAAGACTAGAAGCCACCACCTACTTCAAAATACTAGAACCAGCCCAGTCTCGCGACCAAGTGCTGAGCTCTCTAGTCAAAGGCCAAGCCCAAGTAGGCATCATCATCCCCGAAGGCTATGCCCAAGACCTAAAAAGCTCAGGCGCAAAAGTCCAAGTGCTAGTAGATGGCTCCGATTCGACAGTAGCAAGCGAAGCGGCAGCAGCAATTCAAGAGCTATCGCGGAACGTTTCCTTGGAGCTTCTAGCCGATAAACGCCAAGGAAGCCTGCCGGCAAGCATTTTGCCCCTAGAGATCCGCACCCGCTTTCTCTTTAACCCAAATCTTGAGACCTCTTTTTTCATTTTGCCGGGACTTTTGGGGATCATCGTCTTTCTCGTCACTAGCTCGCTTTGCTCGCTGGCCATTGTCAAGGAGCGTGAACTGGGAACGCTTGAACAGCTTCTGGTGACGCCACTCAGCGCTTTGGGTTTATCGATCGGGAAAATTATTCCTTATATTTGTATTGGGATTTTTGATTTCAACTTCAGTTTGCTCGTCGGTTATTTATTGTTTGGGATACCGGTTCGGGGCAATATTTTTGTGCTGGAATTGGCGATCTTCGTGTTTATGCTCACAGTTCTGGGAATCAGCCTGATCATCTCGACCATTGCCCAAAACCAAGCCCAAGCGCTTCAGCTTACGCCCGCTGTCTTGTTGCCGTCGATTTTTCTTTCGGGTTATATATTTCCCTTTGAGTCGATGGCGCCGTTGTTTCAAGGTATCGGTTATTTGATTCCGATGACTTATTTCATTCGGATCTCAAGGGGGATCATTTTAAGGGGAGCGGCTTTCGGTGATTTGCTTTTCCCCTTCGGGATGCTGCTTCTCTTTGGGTTGGTCTTCATGTTTTTCAGTGTCAAAATGTTCAAAAAACAGATAGGCTAGATTTATGACTCTCTGCGAAAAATACAGACACATTCTGAGCGAACTGCCCCCCACAGCAAAACTGATCGTCGTCAGCAAAAACCAGAGCGTTGCCAGCATCAGAGAGCTTTACGCGCTTGGCTGCCGTGACTTTGGGGAAAATCGAGTGCAAGAAACTCTCGAAAAACAAGAAGCACTCAAAGATCTAGCTATCTGCTGGCACTATCTAGGTGAGCTGCAAAGCAATAAACTGAAACTGATTGCCGCCCACTTTGCTTGGGTGCACTCGCTAGATGACTGGAATAAAGCCGTCAAGCTCAACACTTACAGCCAAGCCCTCAACAAAACCCTCAAAGTCCTCTGGCAAGTAAAGCTGCTCCCCGACCCGAGCAAAGGAGGATTGGAAGAAGAGCAAATCTGGGCTATTTTGCAAAAAGAAGATACTCTCCAAAATCTAGATTTTGCTGGTTTGATGAGTATATTGCCCCAAGGACTAAGAGGCGAGCAGGCTTTTCAGGCATTCTTGAGACTAGCTGAGCTAAAAGCAAAACTGAGCCCAAATTTAACAGAACTCTCAATCGGGATGAGTGAGGATTATCGAGAAGCGCTTCGCGCAGGCTCGACTATGATCCGGATCGGACGAGGAATCTTTGCCAGTTCTTCGGTCAACTGACCTATAAGTAAAGCAGCAAAAATGGGCTTGTATCTTTTACTGGATTCTTTATATTTCTATGACTGGGCAACATCACATTTTACTGACTTCCTTGGTGCTTACAGGATTTGCTTTTTCACTAGGAGCAATGGCTAAGCCCGTCAAGCGGGTTAAAAGTCAAGCCCCTCAAATGACAATTACGGCAAGCCAGAAAGAAGCGCTCAAGCGAGACATAGCCTCAGAGGTCAGCCAAGAAGTAGAGCGCGCTCTGGTTCAAGAAGCCGGCAAACAAATCCAGACTAGCGCTGACCCTGTCTCGCTCGCTCAAGAAATACAAACTGAGCAAACAGCCAACAATGAAACGGCAGTGGCGCCAGTGTATTTTCCACAAACCGATCTCAGCCAGGCACAAACATTCGCCGCTCAGGTAGCTCCTAGCACCCCTGCTGCGCCAAATACACCTCAAAGCATGGGGCTCATACTCACTCAAGAGGAGATGACTGGACTGCAAAATGGCAGCATCGATCTAAATAGTCTCTATTACCGGAAAGCACAGAGTGGAGAGATTCTGGACCAGAGTGGTTTGAATTCGATGAGTACGCTCAGTGGTGTGCAGGTTGTTGATTTTGGGGATGTAAATTCTCCTTCGTCTGTCAGTCAAGCTCAATATCAACCTGAGGTTTTTGCGGGAATGCAGCCTCAGCAGGCTCAGATCACTCAGATATCCCCGCAAGATTTTCAGCAACTAAGCCTTCAGCAAGCACCTCAGCCCCAGTTCTTACAACAAACACAGGCTCCCGCTTTCCAGCCTCAGCAGGCTCAGATCACTCAGATCTCCCCACAAGATTTTCAGCAACTCAGCCTTCAGCAAGCGCCTCAGCCCCAGTTCTTGCAACAAACACAGCCTCCCGCTTTCCAGCCTCAACAAGCTCAGATCACTCAGATATCCCCGCAAGATTTTCAGCAACTAAGCCTGCAGCAAGCACCTCAGCCCCAGTTCTTACAACAAACTCAGCCTCAAGTAATAATCCAGCAAGTGCCTGTCTACATCAATGCCCCCTCAAGCCCAATTGTGATCGGTCACCCCGCTATTCCGACCTACAGGCAAGAGCAGGCTCCCGAAATCATTCACAATTTCCAGAGCCCCCCGATGAAGTGCTTTGCTGATGGAAACTGCATTCCGGCATTTTGTTCACGCATTCAGCAGAGTCATGGTTTTGCGCCTTATCAGCCAGGTGGCGCTGTTCGGTATTGGTAAGGCTAAGCGAAATATGTCCCCTTCCAGAATCAAAGGAAACTCTGAATAATTCAATTTAGGGGGAGTTTGAGGGGGCCAATCGCGTAGCGTGAGTGCTCCTACTAGGAGCCGATATTTAGCCCTCATCACTAATATTTCAAGTAGCCTCCAGTAAGCTTAGAAATCTTGGATCACTTGAGGTTAAAGAGTCTTTCCATGGGGGCTAACGCCCCCAAACCCCCTTTAATTCTTGAAGAAAGCCTTCTGCAAGAAAACATTTTGAAATCTTCAGGAAATCAGTTTTTCAGTGCTTCCTTAAGGGGCTTCGCCCCCTCAAACTCACCCTTGAACAAAACACACCTCTTCTCCTCAAAAATCAAACCCGAAAATCAAAAGACCTGCGATCATGAATTCTATGAAGCCCTTGGTCTCAATCCTGCTATTAGTACTCTCACTCTGCTGCCAAAAAACCCAAGCCCAAGAAGCCCCTATCCTCGCTCGCGGAGAAATAGTAGCCGCAATCTCCAGCGAAACCGCCCTAGTAGGTGACAGAGTGGAAGTGCGCCTCTTTGAACCGTTAAACCTTCCCGCCGAAAGGATCTTTGTGCCCGTCGGAGCGATCATCTCCGGCCGAGTAGAAGGTGTCAGTGAAGCCGAAAGAGGCCTCAAATCCGGAAGCCTCCAGATTGTCTTCAGAAGCTTGCATTACCCAAATGGCTATATGCTTCAAACCCGCGGTTACCTAAAAGATTCGGGCAGCCGCTTCAATCCTCTGCGGAATCCTCAAGATGGTGAGCTAAAAGCTAAAGCAAATTTTAGGGAGAAAGTCTTTCGGCTGGGAAAAATTGGAGTAGGTACTTTGCTCGGTGGACCGGTTGGGGCGGCAGCAGCTACTGGATCGCTCTTGTTTGACCGAGGAGCTAAGTTGCGCCTTGAGGCCGGTCAGAAAGTGGAGGTGCAGCTCGAGTACATTTCTATCGATCCAAACTTTGCTGTCAGAGGGAGGCTTTTACCTCCAATGAACGATCGGGTGAATTTAGAGCAACCTGAGCCTATTTCTTACTGATTTAGACTCGCGCTTTAAGCTCTCAGCCTAGGAGAATTTCCACGAGAAAGCAGATGAGTGGAATAATTGAAATTAAGCTGTCTTTGCTTGTCAGTAATCGAGATTTTGGACTTTGCGCGACCTAAATGACACAAAAATCCTAGAACTGCTAAGCGATGTCTTTCCCGGACGTCCAGCCGCTCTCCTCAGTACACTCATAGCCTCTATACCCGAAGAGGCCCAAAACCTTAGCCTCAAACAAAAACTCGAAAGCAATATCTATCCCCGCAAATTATTGATGTTGAGAGGCTCCATCCTCAACCACAAAACCCGCCTGATCCTCGAGGCGGGAGCAGTGTTCTGGCTAGAAAGCAATGACCAGTGGCACGGTTTCGGGGAAGGAAACCTGCTCTTGCCCCTCCCCAACGAAAGCGGCAAGCTCGATTTCATCGAAGAAAGACTAGCTAATACCCTCAAAGAACTCCAACAAGCCCAAAACAAACTGCTTTTATCAGACACCAAACAGAAGCTAGAAGATCTAAGCCTCTCCCTCTTTCCGCCAGATCCAGAAAAACCGAAAGCACCAATTCCAGAAATCAGCGAACTAAAAAAAGAAGCAGCCCGCATCTTCCAATCTGAAGAAGCAATTCGGGCCGTAAAAGTAATACAACCAATCCTCAACCCCAATACAGAACGCTACGCCGTCTTATATAGAGAAATCAAAGCGACTTTTTCGATAGAACCGACCCATGACCAAAGCTCACCCAAAAACCTCGCTCAGCTCTTACTGCTGCTAAAAGAAATCGGTCTTTGCCACCAGCCTAAGACTAGCCTAAGACCAAAAACAAACTTTCTTTGGAAAGATCTCCATGGCCTCGATCGTTTCTCACCTCTAGCCACTGGCGAAGAGTTCAGTGCAACCGAGTTCATTCCTTTGTTCAGAAGCTTTGTGGGGAAAGCCGATGTGCTAGCTCATCTTTTGCGCCCGAACAAGTCTTTTGCTTTCAAGTTTTTGGCTTATCTTGGGCTTTCTGCTGCACTTGTTTGCTTGCTTTGGGCAAACCCGATCCTTCTAGGGCTTGGGCAGGCTCCTTTGTTTAGCTTTTGGAGCAGCTTTCCGGCTGAGCTCACTGTTTCTCCATATTTAGCTTCAGTTTTTGCTGGTGTATCTTTGCTTTCTGTTTTTGCCACTCTTTTTCGCCCAGATCGATCTAGCTGGTTGCAGGTGGGGGTCAGAGCTGGCGGTTTCGCTTTACCTGTCTTTTACCATCAGGTTTTTAGTTTGTTGCCGGTTTTATTGCTGTCTGGTCTCTTTTTGCTGATCACCTTGAAGACTTATATTTTTATGAGCTTGCTAGCTTGTTCTTTGGGGCTTTGTTTTTTTGTGGCAAATCCCAGCTCCAAAGAGTCACTACCAAAACTTAATACCGAAAATCTCTTTGCCCTTGAAGCACATTTTCTGCAGAAGCTAGCTCAGTCCAAACTTCCAGTTGACTTTGGTTTGATCTTCACCGGACTGCTCGCCAGTATCTTTTTGGGGGCTGAGCTATTCGCCGTCAATGGTCTTGGTTTTTGGCGAGGGGTTTTCAGTCTTAGCTTTGCCCTACTTGTGCCTTTATCTTATGCGCTCGCGAAGCGCGGGGCCAAGCTTGGGGCTTTTTCTTTTAGTGTCACTAAACCTATGCCTAGTGAGGGCCTGATCACTCTCCAAGGCGAAGATCTCCTAGCACTCGGAAAAGATATAACTGTCACTACTGGGGCAGGGGAAAGCCAAATCTTTGAGGATCTTGGCTTCAGCTTGGCTCGAGGAGAGCGGATCTGCCTGCTTGGCTCTTCAGGAGCGGGGAAATCAAGTTTTTTCAGCTTGCTCACCGCCCAAGTGCCACTTGCTGCCGGCCAACTGGCCCTCAAAGCCGTTCAGCCATTCAGTCAGTCTATCCATTATGGACTGGCTAGCTCTGAGCCCTTGATCGTCGCAGGAAGTCTAGAAGAAAATTTGATTTTAGGCCAAGATCACCCCGGCACAGGCAAGCTAGTGAGAGCTTTCATGATCTGTGAACTAGCAGACCTGCAGAGAGACAAAGGGCAAGGTCTAGAACAAGGGCTGAGCGCTGGAGGTCCAGAGCTTTCTGCTAGCCAAAGAGCCCGTCTCAGTCTGGCTAGAGCTATCCTCTGGGAGCCTGAGCTCTTTTTGCTGGATGGAATATTCGATCTACTTGACCCAAGGGCAGCGAAGCGAATCTTTGAGCGGCTGATAGCGACATTCCCTAAAGCAAGTTTGCTTTTTACCGCAAACAATCCCGAGCTGCACGCTCTCTCAGATAGGCTTTTTGTGCTGGCGCGCGCTAAAATCATCGAAAGTGGAACGCTGGCTGAGCTGCAAACCAAATCCGGCTGGTACAGCCAACTGATGAATCAAAATGACCGATGAAAGCGACCAAAAAACTCACACTCTTTGCCCCAGCTAAACTAAATCTGTTTCTAGAAGTACAAGCCCAACGCTCAGACGGCTATCACGACCTAGAGAGCATCTTTCAGACTATCGATCTCTGCGATGAACTGACCATTGCGATCAGTCCACTGCCAGCTGGCGCTCAGACTAGCTTTTCTTTGGAGCTACCCGCTAGTGAGAGGTCTGTCGGTCTCAGTAATACTGACAATTTAATTTTGCGGGCAGCAGCACTGTTTTTCCAGTCAGCTCAAGGACTAGGCCCTCTGGCTGTCAGCTTTTCGCTCAAAAAAAAGATCCCCATAGCAGCCGGTCTAGCCGGTGGAAGCACTGACGCAGCGGCCACCATCTATGGCCTAAATTATTTGCTCAACGAGCCCCTCAATGAAACCGACAGACTGGCTCTTTGCCGCCAGCTAGGGGCAGATGTCCCTTTTTGTCTCTTGCAGGGCTGCATGCTAGGGCGTGGACGCGGTGATGAGCTCTTGCGCTTGCCGATGCGACGCGATTTGAGTTTTTTACTTTTGTTGCCACCGGCCTCTGAGCTTCTAACGGCACAAGAAGTCTATCAGCGTTTCGATCAGATCCCCCGCAAAGAACCCTCCAGAGAGGGAAGTTCTTTTATCAGAGAGCTGATGGACGCTGACTCTGAGCTGGCTTGTCATTGTTTCAATGCTCTCCAAGAGGCGGCCATTTCCCTGAACCATTGGGCTGAGCATGCTCTTAGTAGCCTTGAGGCTATCGGCCTACAGGGCTTAGTTTCCGGTTCAGGCCCTACTGTCTTTGCCCCGATCGAGCGCCTTGACCCCAACCCGCTCATCAATCGCCTGCAAGCTGAAGGCTTTGAGGTTGCTCTGCATAGACCGGTAGATGGCTACAAACAAATCGTCGGTTATCTTTGAAGCTCAGCTAAAGCCAGCGCCAACTCTTCCGGTTTGGGGGCTACGCCATGCCATTTGACTTGATTTTCCATGAAACTGACCCCTTTGCCCTTCACTGTGTGAGCAATGAGCATCAGCGGTTTGCTTTGGGGATCTCTTAGCTTAGCCGCTGCTAGATGAGCGTGTAGCTCGCTCACGCTATGCCCGTCTAGTTCTTGGACTTGCCAGCCGAAGGCTATTAGTTTATCCGCTAGCGGCTCTAGGGCCATGGTCTGTTCTGTTGTGCCGTCTAGCTGTAGTCTGTTTCTGTCTATGATGCTGGTCAGATTTCCGAGTTTGAAGTGACTGGCGGCCATCAGGGCTTCCCAGCTTTGTCCTTCTTGCAGCTCTCCGTCACTGAGCAGGCAAAAGATGTGCGAATTTTTTTTCAGTTGGCGGGCAGCGAGGGCGAAGCCATTGGCCATGGACTGGCCTTGTCCCAGTGAGCCCGTTGACATTTCTATACCTGAGACCCTTGTACTATCGATATGACCTTGAAAGAGAGTACCGGTTTGCCTGAAGGTATTGACGAAGTCCTCTAGCGAAAAGTACTCTGCTAGTCCCAGTGCAGCATAGACTGCTGGTGAAGAGTGACCTTTGCTCACTATCAGATGGTCTCTGTTTGGGTCTTTGGGGTTTTGGGGATTGTGTTTGAGTATGTCGCCAAAGTAGAGCACACTCAGGATCTCGGCTATGGAGAGAGATCCTCCGGGATGTCCGGATTGGGCTTTGGTTATTGCTTTGAGGGCCCATTTTCTAATTTCTTGGGCTTTTTGTTCTAGGTTTGTTTTTAGCTGAGTATCTTTCATTTGCTTATTATTTTAGCCTTTGCTAATTTTTGCGCTGCTGTTTTTCGAATTATCCAGTGCTTACTCAAGTAAACGCTGAAAACTGATTTCCTTAGAAAGAAACCCTAATCCAAATATTCGCTCCTAACAGTCAAACTCAATCTCTCCCGACCACGCTGTAGATCAAGCGCAAAGACACTACCCACAGGCTTAGTACGAATCTCATGCGTAAATTGCTCAGAAGCAGTGCAGAGCTTATCGTTCACAGCCAAAATCAAATCACCAACTCTAATACCAGCCTTCGCAGAAGGGCCACCAGCCAAAAGCTCTTGAACCAATACCTTCTCTGCCATCCCACTAGACCCAATCAAGCTTGTGATCGATATCCCCACAGCCGGTCTTCTTACCTTGCCGTCTTTGAGTAAAGTCTCAACAAGTGGCTTAGCATAGTTCGAGGGAATAGCAAAACCCGGGCTATGTGGAGCCTGCTGAATAAAACTAGTAATCCCAATCACTTCACCTTCAGCATTGATCAGTGGACCGCCAGAATTGCCGGGATTGATCTGAGCATAGGTCTGAATGTAATCGAGATCACCGAGACGCGCCTCTAGACTTCCCCCCGGTTGCTTGCGGGAAACTCCACTGATGATCCCAAAGCCGACAGTATTATCAGCCCCAAGCGAACTCCCAATAGTGATAGCAAAATCACCCGGCCTCACCACCATCGAGTTTCCCCAAGCAATAGGCCTCAAGCCCTTAGTCTCTACCTGTATCACCGCTATATCAGAGGCCTCGTCTTCGCCTATCACCTTCACCGGAAACTTCCGACCATCGAATAAGACTGCCTCAATCTTCGATGCGACAGCGCGCCTGCCATTGATGGTGGGATTGATCACATGGTAGTTGGTGACAATGTGTCCCTCAGGCGAGATAATGAACCCAGAACCGTCTCCTACCTTGCTCTCTACTGACTCAAAACGCGGCTCAACCCGAAAGAACTGACGACCAGTGATGCTCTTCCCTTCGGTCAAATGAGGCACAGCCCGTCTGCCCAGTACTGAAACCTCCAAACCAACCACCGAAGGAGCTGCTTTGTCTACTATATCTGCCACTGAAAAACTCGGATCCATGGCGGCTCTGCTGGCAAGAGAAGTCAAGCAGAACGAGTAAAGTAAAAGAAATACAGCGAAATAGCGAGAGCATAAATTCATGAAAGAGATCTTAAACACAAAATAAGCCAAGAGCGATTAGGATTTGGTAAAGCGTCTCTGAAAGCCAAAACAAATGCCCCTTATCGCCGACTATCACAATCACCCCCTCGGTCACGATCCAAACCGAGTCTATACGCCAGAAATTCTCAATCAGTGGCTGACCGTAGCCCAAGCTCGCGGACTCAGTGACATTGCCCTCACCGACCATGACCGTTATCACGAAGGGGTGGACCTTGAAGTATTTAGACGCTTCAAAGAAACTTTGCCCTCAGAGATAAACTTCAAGATCGGTATAGAACTCGATAACGATCCGGAAACTTCAGTGGCCGGTCACCATTGGACTGAGAAAAACTACGATCAACTCGATTTTGTTTTGGGTTCAGTGCATTTCATCGGAGATTGGCCTTTCGATCATCCAGCCCACAAAGCCGAATTCGATAAGCGCAATATCGATTTGGTCTACAAGCAATATTTTGCTGAATTGAAAAAGATTCCCGCCCGCGGACTGGTAGATTCGCTCTCACATCTTGATTTAATTAAAATTTTCGGACATAGACCGAGCGCCCCCATGGTCTCAGAAGTGACAGAAGTGCTGGAAGAAGTGAAAAAGCATGATTTGTCGATAGAGCTAAACACGGCCGGCTGGAGCAAGCCCGTAGGTGAGCTTTATCCGGAAAACTGGATCATAGAACTGGCCCTAAAGCTGAATATCTCGATCACCATCTCTTCAGACTCGCACGCCCCCAACAATCTAGCCAAAGACTATGACAAGCTAGCTCAGAGCATGAAAGAGCTTGGGGTGCACAAAATAGCCGTCTATGAAAAGCATGTCAAGCGCTTGATAGATCTTGATTTTTCCCAGAAATAGCCCCTTAAAAGTAAACTTGACAGTAGATGAAAGCCAATAAATTCAAATATCTATTCTTGATTGCCGCTGTATCGCTCAGCTTCGCTCTCAGTGCTTGCTCGAATCTATTTGTCAGCAATGAAAGAAAAATAACAATAGCTGGCTCAACGACAATACTGCCCATCTCAGAGCGGATCGCTTCGGCTTTTCAGAAAAGTAAAGGAGTGATCGTAAACGTCCAAGGCGGTGGGTCTTCCACTGGCATCAACTCGCTGCGCGAAGATAAAGTCGATATAGCAGCCAGTTCTCGTGAGCCTAGCGCCGAAGAGAGCGAAGGAATGAAGACGATCACGATCGGCAAAGACGCTTTGGTGATCATCGTTCATCCGACAAATATGACTAAGGGTTTGACGGCTGAGCAACTGAAGCTTATCTTTTCCGGTCAGATCAAGAACTGGAAGGCTTTTGGGGGGCCAGATCGAGACATTCAGATCATAAACCGCGAATCGGGGTCTGGCACTAGGACCACTTTTGAGGAGCTTGTTATTTGTCCTTGTCCTGGCAAAGATTGTGCGGTCAATTCGCTTGCTAGCGTGGTCTTGAATTCAAACTCAGAGGTTAAGCGATCGGTGCAGTTGATTCATGATTCGATCGGTTATATTTCTTTTGGTTTGGTGGATGATTCGGTCAAGCCTTTGGCTATTGATGAGATTGTGCCTACTGAAGAGAATATTATCAATCACAAATATCCGCTTACCAGAAGTCTTTATTACATGGTGAAAGAGACTAAGCTCACTTCTTCTCCTGATTTGAATGATTTTTTGGCTTTTATCAAGACTCCTGAGGCGATGGAGATCATGCGGCAGGAGGGGTTTATCCCTGTTGAGTGATTATTCTTTAGTTCTCTTTGGAAAACTTTTCATTCCTTTTCTAAGTCAAGGGGAGTGTGAGGGGGCGCAAAGCTGAGCTTTGAACCTAATTATCGACTAGTCATTCTTTGACTCTCCTGAAAAAACTTTTCATTCCTTTTCTAAGTCAAGGGGGAGTTTGAGGGGGCGCTAGACCCCTCAAGGAAAATACTCCAAGTAACATACAGTCAGCTCGAGAATTTTTTGTCACTGCAGGTTGGGGAGTTTTTTTCTATGGGGGCTTCGCCCCCAATCCCCCTTTTGCAGGAAGAGGTTGAGGGGGCGCTAGACCACTCAAGGAAAATACTCCAAGTAACATACAGTAAAAAGGGAAAGTAAATGCTATGTCTTTTACTCTCACTCGCTATTGCTCGCTCCTCATTCTGCTGAGCCTAGCTATACTTCCAGCCCTAGCACAAAAGAAAATGGTGCTATTGATTGGCACTGAACTACAAAACTTAGCCAAATCCGAAAGAGCCCGCTTCGAAGGCTACGAATTCATTACCAGACCAGCCCTCCAAAGCGACGCAGTAAAGCTTCTAGTACAACAAACTTCACCTGACACAGTGATAATCAGACAATCTTCTGGAGGGATTTATGAATATTCGGCTGACGGTATCTTGCTAAAAAAACTCGAAACAAGCGACATCAGAGCTGAAGCAATAGCTGCCGAAAAAAGCCAAGTCCCAAATTATTACGCCGAGGATAGATCAAAGCAAAGCAAGCAAACTCAGCAAACGCAGCAAAGACGTGACAACCAACAACAGCAACAACCTTACCAACCCAACTTCCCCCCCTATCAAGCCCAGCAAGCAGAACGAAACCAACAACAATACCAAGAGTATATGCAGCAACAAGGATCGCAGCAGCAAATAAACTATCACTTCATGATGCAAAGAGACCCAAACCCTCAAAGAAGGCAGTTTAGCCCCCAAAACCAAGCACCCTACTATTACCCCAACCAACCCCAAATGGCTATCCCCCAACAAGGAGGCTACCCACAGAACCCAAACAACCAAGGGCCACCCTATTTTTTTCCTCTCTCTCAACAACAACAGCCCCAAGGTCTAGCTCAAGGACAAGCTAACTCGATGAATATGAACTACCAACAAGAAGCAGTTCCGCTAAATCAGATGGGCAATGAAGCAGACAACTACTCCAATGAAAGACCCTTCCCTGGAGGAAACTTTCCAAACGAAGCTTTCCCCGGAGAGTCTCGCTACAGCTACCTAGCCGGTGAAGGTGACAACAGACAAGCAGACAGACTGAGCCTGACCCGCACAGCCCTCAAGCAAGGCTTTGGCTTAGCCCAAAACAATACTTATCCTTTCTGGTTCAATAGTTTTTTCACCACCAATGCCGCCCTGCAAGCTGGCTTTGCTCCAGGGGCAGCCTCGGTGAACTCATTTCCAGCCATTCAGTTTGACTCGCGATCGACAGCTTCAGCGGCAGTTGTCGCCAACCAATGGCTAGGAGCAGGGATCGGGTTGGGGTCTGTTTTGGTGGACGCTGAGCTAGAAAAACGCCAGCTGGAATTTCGCCGCCGCGAAGCGGAAAAAGATTCATTGGGGGCGGCTTATTATCGCTTTCCGGATCAGGCTAGGAGTTTTTCGGCGCCTTTACCTTATGCGCCATTGCCCAGATAATCAGGCTTGTATCTTCCTTGCTTAGAGTCACCTTCATAATCGTCTTCAGATGAAGAATCAGCGCTATCTTCTGAGGAACTAGGCAATGCAGAAAGCCTCAGTTCTTTTAGCTTCAAACCCTGCCCAGCCAAACTCCGCTCCAACATACCTACCTGAGCGTTTAGAAGAGCCATCACCTGCTGCGAAGCAGCGATCTGAGCGACTATTTCCCTTGCTTGAGGATCTAAAGTGACTTTGATCTCCGGCAAATCTGGACTGCCTTTCAGCTTCACGGTGATCGAGAGCTTGTCTTCGCCGATCACGAGCTTGGGGTCTGTGGCTAAGCTATCTGCTAGAGCTTCTTGCGGGAGAGTATTTCTTCTTTTGGCTGAGCTAGCCAGATCGCTTTTACTTTCGTTAGCTTCTTCGGCTTGCCAGAACTGAAATTGCGCTTGAATTCTAGTTTGATTGTTTTGAACCCTCGAAGCAAATTCTGATACTTCTAGTTGATTTATTGCTGATTCTTTCTTTTCGGCTGCTTCGAGTGCACTTTTGAGTTCTTCGGCAAAGATCCCACTGCGTTTGCGGGCGCCCAACACTTCTCGCTGCAAAAATTTGGCTTCAAGGGGCGAGAGGATTTGGCTAGCTCCCGAGTCTTCGCCACCTTTGGGAGAGCGTCTATATCGATTTACTTCATATGTCATCTTTATCCTCAGCCTCCTCTCTGTCTCGCCGGATTTTCATCATCAGTCCCATTTCATTCAAGAGATATTCTTCTTTTTTCTTTTCATCTAGTTTGAAAAGCTCTTCGCTTTTGGTTTTATGTTTGCGAAGCATTTCGGTTTTTTGTTGAGCTGTTACCATTCCTTGACGTGCTTCTTCTAGATATTGAAAAGCGCTCTTAAGGTCTTTTTCCAATTTTTCTTCTTGGGTCTTCAGGCTTTTCAGCCTATTAAAATAGATTTTGGGGGACTCCCTCGATACACGTTCGATCAGAGTTGTTTTATTGGTCATCTGTTCTGTTCTGTTGGAGGCCAGCTTTTTTTCGAGGGTCAGCACTCTTTCCATTGCCTTCTGGAATTTGCTTTTGGCAGTTTCCAGTTCGTCTTCTCTCAGCTCAAGGACTCTTTGTAGGCGATATTTGAACAAAATGTCTCAGTTAGTCTTTGATTTTGAGATTTTGGCATTTTGGTGACTATTTAGTTTGATTTATCGTGATTAAGGCCTGATATTTTCATCCCCCAAAAGCAAAAAAACCAGCTGCTAAGAAAGCACTGGCTCATATATTTCTAAAAAACTCCTGGCCGGGCTAGGATACGAAGCCATGATAGCCCCGTTCCCAGTCTTGACCTTGGATTTGTGATTTCAGCGATTTACTTTTCTTTCACTGCTTTCACCAAGCTACCTAGTTTGCTGAGCCTGTCTAATCCTCCTCGTTTTTACGGAAGAGCAAAAAACTCACTCAACATACCAAAAGCTCTTAAAAAAGCTCGCTAATCGAAGCAGCTCAGACCATCTACTTTCTTCTTGTTCAAGGAATACTAATATCTAGCTTGGCTGGGCTTTTCTTTCTACATCCACCATCTAGCTCTACTTCACCCACCTCCAGATCTTCTTGTTTAAGGAATAAATGAATTTAGCTGAACCGAACTTTGCTAACAGATGAGCTTTACTTCACCTCGCTGAACTTCTGATTTTTTATCATCGGAAGCTTCACCTGAATTATTTATACCTTCGTTTGTCTTTGTTCTAACAAAAAACTTAGGGCTATCCCGAGACAGACTGCTAGGCAGGCTCTCTAGGCTCAGCCTTGCAACTAAAAAGACCAACACCGACCACAATGGCCGTCTCAGATCTCAAAACCCGCTCCCCAAGACTGACCCCCCTAAAACCCATCCCCAAAAGCGCCTCCCTTTCCTCTGGCGCAAAGCCCCCCTCAGGCCCAAAGAGAAGATTTGTTTCCCTCGGCGGTGAGAGTACAGTCAAATCCAAAGCCTCCTCGCTGCGCTCTAGAAAAACGAATTTGTCTCCATTCAGATTTTTCAAATCGGCAAAAGCAATAACCCCCCCAATGCTCGGACAAGCGAGACGCTCAGACTGCTCAACAGCCTCAAGAATAATCCGCTCCCACCTAGCTCGCTTCCGCTCAAACTCGCCAGCTTGGCGAACCGAACGCCGCAATTCTAAAAAATGAAAGCTCGAAACCCCAAGCTCAGTGCACTTCTGCAAAACCCACTCGGTCTTGTCACTCTTCAAAAAAGGCATAAAAAGACGCAAAGGACAAGCTAGTTCACGCCTCTGGCGAGGATCAAAAATTTCACAAAGACCTTCAAGAGCTAAAGCCGTCTTCGAGCAAGCACCCAGCTTGGCCCTGTATTCGCGTCCAGCCTGCACTAAAACGACGCTATCACCGGCCTTTAGCCTCAACACAACAGTCAATTGGTGAATAGTGGCAAGGTCGGTGAGCTGACAAAGAGATGCCCCAATCCCCAAAAAAAGCCTAGTCATAGACCCTTCATATTATAATGACCCTGTTATCAACTGCATGCCAGCCAGCCTTTGCCAAAAAAACGAAATCTCCTTCAGTTTTTGCAAGAAGAATACTTTCGCACTATCGAAGAAGCCAGCGAAGCAGTCAAACTCGGCGTTGTGACCCTAAACGGCAAAACGATCAAACGCCCCGGCATAGACTTCAGTGAAGAGACAGACAAAATAAAAGTCGTAGGCAAAGGCAAACTCTATGTCAGCCGCGGTGGCTACAAACTGCTTGAGGCGCTCGAGAGCTTTGAAGTGGATGTGAAAAATCGGATTTGTTTGGATATAGGCTCATCGACTGGAGGCTTTACCGATTGTTTGTTGCAAAGAGGCGCTCAGCTAGTCTATGCAATAGACACCGGTTACGGGCAGCTAGCGTGGAAGCTGCGCACAGATCCAAAGGTAAAATGCCTCGAACGCACCAATGTTCGCTACCTGCTTCCAGAGACCCTCTATGCTTTCAGCGAAGCCCCTCAGGCCAGCTTAGCGGTGATCGATGTCTCTTTTATTTCGGTGATTACGCTCATTCCTAGCATCCAAAGGCTCTTGAATCGAGAAAAAGGCGAGCTGGTGATCCTGATGAAACCGCAGTTTGAAGCGGGTAAAAATGATGTAGCCCGTGGAGGGCTGATCCGCAATCCCAATGTTCATATCGCTGTCCTCACTAGCTTCATTGAGGGGGCCTACAGAGCCGGATTAGAGATCCGCAAGATCAAACATTCGCCCATATTGGGGGCTTCGGGGAATTTAGAGTTTTTGCTGCATGGTTTTTTGCCTACAGCTGGCGTGAAGCAACACCCAAATCTGCCTGATTGGGTCGAGAAGGTAGTAGGTTTTGCCTATGCTGAATTCGGCTTGCAGTGAGCGCTGTACCCACCACCTTTCTGGCTGAACTCGGCTTTGTTTTGCTAGCTACTCAGCTTTTTGCTGCTCTTGCTCTTCGCTTCAGCTTGCCGGCTGTGATCGGTGAACTAGTGGCTGGTATCGCTATCGGCTTGATCGCGCTAGGCTTCCCCGCTCTCTCCCCGAATGTCACTGCGCTCAGGGAGTCAGAGGCTTTACAGCTTTTAGCTGAGCTTGGTTTGGTTTTTTTGCTTTTTGAGGTTGGTTTGCAGCTCGATTTTGCTGAGCTTCGTTTGCGTTTTTTGCCTGCTAGCGCTGTTGCTTTGGTGGGGGTGATTGCGCCATTTGTTTTGGTTCTCTTGCTTTGGCCAGTGACAGGGCTCGCATGGTCTATCAATGCTTTCTGGGTTTGCGGGCTCACTTTAGCGGCCACGTCCATTGGGATCACAGCTAGTGTCTTTCAGTCTATGAATCTTTTGCAGACTGTTAGTGCTCAGGTGGTGTTGGGGGCGGCTGTGCTCGATGATATTTTAGGTTTACTTTTGCTCGCTTGCAGTTTGCCTGTTTTGCTCGGTGGGGCATTCGATCTGGGTAGTGTTTTTTCTGTCTTGTTCAAGATTGTTTTGTTTTTAGGTTTTGCATTATTGCTCGCTCCTAGGCTCTTTTCGAGCTATCTGGCGCCGCTTTGCCAGCGGGAGGGAAAGCAAGATGATTTGGCTTTGGGGGTTTTGCTCAGCACCTATGGCTTGGCTTTGGCTGCTCTAGGTCAGCTGGCTGGACTTGCTCCAATCATCGGTGCTTTTGTGGCTGGCTTGAGTCTCCAGAAAGAAGCTTTTCCCCAATTAGAGCGACTGATTGCTCCTTTGAGAGCTTTATTTGCTCCACTTTTTTTCTTCGGGATCGGGCTCAGTCTCGATCTTGCTGCCCCAAATTTCTATTTAGCGTTTCTGCTGACAGGCATCGCTATAGTGAGCAAGCTGGTCTCTGGCTTTGTTTGCTCTGTGTTGGGCAAAGAAGCTAATCCATGGCTTGTTGGCGTTGGGATGATGCCCCGCGGGGAAGTGGGTCTAGTGGTGATGGCCATTGCGGCCAGTCAGGGGCTTTTGAGCGAGCCTCTTTATTCGAGCTTGCTCATAGCAGTGATTGCCTCTTCCGTAATAGCCCCTTTGTGGCTGATTTGGCTGGTCAAGAAGAGCTATAATTTGGAGACTGTTATTGATAATCATTCGCAATAAATCAGGCCAATAAGATGAACTATCTAGCGCTCACTCTTCCCGAAAAGACCCACACTAGCCACCAATACCTGCTGCTTGGCTCAAACGATCCAGAGCTAGCTGAACAGCTCTTGAGGCTTGGGGTGAGCGGACAGGCAGCCAAACTGAAAGCCGGTCCCTGGAATTCTTTGATTGTAGAATCTTCTATCGGTGTGAGCTTTGCGTTAGGAGCTGAGCTGGCCAGCACTTTAGTAGTCAGTTCCTGAGGATGTCTGGCTCAGAGCGCAGGCTTATTCTGGTCGGCAACCCCAATGTAGGGAAATCACTGCTTTTCAATGCGCTCAGTCCCAGTTATGCCGAGGTGAGCAATTATGCCGGTACCACCCTCGATTGTTCGCGGGGGGCCTATATTGAAGATCCTAGTTTTTTAGTAATCGATACACCTGGTTGCTATTCTTTGCGGGGGCCCAGTGACGAAGAGCGGGCAACCAGAGAGATTTTGAGCGCTTTGGCTGAGGGTGATTTGCTGTTGAACGTCTTGGCGGCTGGCAGTCTGGTTCGGGATCTTTTTTTGACGAGCGCCCTAATAGAAGCTGGCCTAAAGCCGGCTCTCATCATCATCAACCAGATCGACGAATGCGAAAAACAGGGCCTGACCCTCGATCTAGTGGCGCTTTCTAAAAGCCTTGGCCTACCGGTGATTGCCGTCTCTGCCCTCACGGGCGCCCATATAGTGGAGCTCAAGAGCAAGCTAAGCGAGCTCATTTTGGCCAAAACTACTCCTAGAACAGTCCCAACAGGCACAAGACTGGCAACGGTCAAAGAACTGAGAAGCGAAGCGGATAGACACTTCAGAGCTTCCCAAAAAACGAGCAATGCAAGCAATACTAGCGAGCAAGCGAGCGAGCAATGGCTCTCAGACTTGTTGATTCATCCGGTCTGGGGAGTATTGATTGCCGGTTTGTTCTTTGCCATGGTGCTCTATCAGTTTTTAGGAGTTTGGATCGCTGGCGATCTGGTGAATTTGTTGGAGAAAAGCATCCTAGAACCGCTCTGGACTAATAATCTGAGAGCTTTTTTCGCTGGTTTTTTGCCAGTTAGTTTGGTCTGGGACTGTGGAGGGAATCCAGCTGCCCTTGCTCCTTTTGCGCTGCACTTTCCGGCCGGTCTAAATGCCGCCAGTCCAGAAATGCTCACTAATCTTCAGGCTCTGCAGTCAAACCCTGCTTGCAGCCAAAACTATCTCTTCAGTGCGGCCGACGGGCTGGGTATGAAACTGGCTGCCGGATCGCTCTTGCCCGCTCTTACTTGGGCTACAGGCTTGATTACTGTCTTGCTCGGCCAATATGGAGTACTGACAATCACGGTCACCTATCTTTTGGGGGTCTTGATGCCTTTAGTTTTTTTCTTTTATCTCAGCTGGTCATTGTTGGAAGACAGTGGTTATTTGCCGCGTTTAGCGCTTTTGGCCGATCGTTTTATGGTTTCTCTCGGCCTAAATGGCCGCGGGGTTATTCCGCTTACCATCGGTTTTGGGTGCGTTACGATGGCGATGGTTACTACTAGAATGCTCCCCACTAGGCGCGAGCAGACCATTGCGATGATCCTTTTGGCTTTTGCTATACCTTGTTCGGCTGTTTTGGGGATTATTCAGGGATTGCTTGTTCGGCTGGGGGGGCTTGAGGGATGGCTTATTTGGTGTGGGATCATAGTGGCCACTTTGCTAATCACGGGCAATATTGCTCAGGCTTTGATTCCGGGGAAAGCGGCGCCTCTTTTTATTGAGTTACCGCGTTTACGTTGGCCTAACCCTAACAATGTTTTGCGCAAAAGCACTCATCGAACTTGGTTTTTCTTACTGGAATCGGGTGTGGCTTTTTTCTGGGCGGCCTTGGTCGTTGCACTCTTTCAGGTTACTGGTCTTTTGGGGGGGATCATAGAGGCTTTCAATCCGCTCATCGTTGGGCTTTTGCATTTGCCTGAGAGTGTCAGTGTTTCATTTCTTTTGGGGATGATTCGGCGTGACTTTGGGGCATTTGGGCTTTTGGATTTGCCTCTTAGCAAGGTGCAGGCTGTGGTTGCTGCCACTACGCTCACGCTTTTTTTGCCGTGCATCGCTACTTTGGCGGTGATGATTCGGGAGCGGGGCTGGGGTTTATCCTTGGGGATTTGGTTTGGGTCATGGGTTTTGGGTTTTGGGGTTGGGGGGATTCTTACACGGATTCTCGAATATTTCTCGTTTTAGCTTGGGTTCTATTGAGGGGGGTGTTTAAGGGCTACTCCCAAGCTCCACTCAAAAAAAGAAAACTGAATGAGTGCGGTACTTGTGTTTTTGCCCTCAAGAATTAAGGGGAGCTTGAGGGGGCTCCGCCCCCTCATAGTAAATACCTCCAAAACCTTAAGTGAGTTTTAGAAACTCTTTTTTTACTGTAGGTTTAAGAGTGCTATTACTTGAGGGCTAGCGCCCTCAAACTCCCAGTGCCAGAGCCTGATCGCTTAGAGCAAGGGCACAAAGTACTTAACTGGATTAATTTAGAAGGAATAATTTCTCCGATCGCTTTAGGTGATTTCTTTGCTCACAATTTGATTCACAATCAAAACATCGACCCAAAGGGTAATCCCCCGAAAAGTAATAGAAATTTAACCAAATGCGGCAATAACATACTAGTGATTTCTAAAAGAGAATAAAGATGAAAAAATTAAGCTCAGTTTTTCTAATGGCCTTGCTAGTACTGACCCCACTAACACTAGCTAAACCAGCCAAAGCTGATGCAGGGCTCACTCTAGGCATCATCGGTACAGCCCTCGGTGGAACCTCGCTAGCGCTCGGCGCTTGGAATGCCTATCAACTAAGAAAACAACAACGCCTCCAAGGATCTTATGCAGGCCTCCCTCTAGCCGGTGGCGGAGCCTGCCAAGGTAACTGCCAAATGGGCGGTGGTGGCGGCGGACCAAACTACGGACAGCTATTGACGCCCAATGCCAGAGGCTATGGAGCAATGCAACAATACGGCTACTACGCTCCTCCCAGTGCCATCACTAATCCCTATGCCGCTCCTATGCCTGTCGGGAATTCTTATCAAGCCCCTATGTATCCTCCCATGGGTGCTGGCGGCGGTGGAGCTCCTATCATTCACCATCACTACCATTATTACAATTGAGCCTATGGCCTAGCTCTTAAGGCATAATCAACTGAAGAGTGCAAAGCCAAGCAAAACCCATTGCCAATATCGTTCAGACGGCCTTCGGGTATAAAAGCCAAGCAAAGCCTATTTGGATCATGCGCCAAGCTGGTCGCTACTTGCCTGAATACAGAGCTTTGCGTGAAAAACATAGCTTTCTAGAGCTTATAGCAAACCCAGAACTGGCCGTGGAAGTTTCCATGCAACCGATCAGACGCTATGGGTTTGATGGTGCTGTGATCTTCTCCGATATTCTCACTCCACTAGTGAGCCTCGGCTACAGCGTCTCTTTCCCTAACAAGGGTGGCATTAGTGTGGAAAAAAACTCCGATTTGCCAGCCTTCGATTATCAGAAAGCGACTATAGAAGCTATTTCTCTACTCAAAAACACTTTAAGCGACGAAGGTTACAGCGCTAGTCCACTCGGCTTCGCTGGCGGGCCTTGGACGCTCGCTCACTATATCCTAAACGGGGGATCTACTAGAGGCACCGACGGAGGTCTAGCGAGAGTGATAGCTCAAATAAACCCCAAAGAAACGCAAGAACTGCTCAAGTTACTGACCACAAGCACAATAGAGTACTTGAAAGCGCAAATCGCTGCTGGCGCCGCCGCAGTCCAAATCTTTGAGACTCATCTCGGCGAGCTGCCCGTTGACTTCGTTCGTGCTTTTATTTTTCCTGAGCTGAAAGTCTTAACTCAGGCTCTTCCAGCCGACTGCCCTAAGATACTCTACTTTGGTGGTTGCGCCCACTTGCTAGCCGAACTGGCCGGCTTGGGCTTTGATGTGCTCAGCTTAGATCACAGAGTTTCTTTAAGCGAAGCTTGGCAGCTCCTGAGCCAGAACCCCAAAAGCACAGTGCAGTGTTTACAGGGAAATATAGACCCTCTCTTGATGACATTCAGGCCTGAACAAGCGATTCCAGTCTTTCAGGCACAGCGAGAGGCTTGGCAAGATTTGCCTTGCGCCCAGATCATCAATCTCGGCCACGGTATAGTCCCAGCCGCTCGAGTTGAGACTGTGGAAGCTTTGGTGCGCTGTTTTCGGGAGGAAATAAAATGAACGAAAATCTCAACTTCAGCCTTAGAGGAGAGCCGGTGAGCGTCAGCGAAGATTTTTTGCGCAAATACGACCAAATGATCCCCCGCTATACGAGCTACCCAACAGCGCCAGAGTGGCAAAGCACTTTTCCGACCAGTCAATGGGAACAGGCGCTCGCTGAGAGCACGGAAGAGCTGTCGATTTATATTCATATTCCTTTCTGTCAGGCTGCTTGTTATTACTGTGCCTGCAACTTTGTGGTCAATCCGCGCGGTTTGCGAGTGGACGAGTACTTGCAGGCTCTCGATCAAGAATTCGGCTTTGTGAGCAAACGACTAAGAGCTGGCCAGAAAGTTAGGCAGCTTCATCTTGGTGGAGGTACACCGACTTTTCTGACCTGCCAGCAAATTCAAAACCTTTGGGATATTCTAAAAAGGCATTTTAGCTTCAGCGAACAAGCTGAGCTCGGCATAGAGGTAGATCCTCGTGTCACCAGTCCTGAACAGCTCACTTTACTCCGATCGCTCGGCTTCAACAGACTTAGTCTCGGGGTGCAAGACTTCGATCCGGCTGTCCAGCAAGCCGTCAATAGAATCCAGTCAGTAGAAATGATCGGTAGTTTACTTGGTGTTGCCCGTCAGCTGGGGTATGCTAGCGTCAATTTTGATTTGATTTATGGCTTACCTGGTCAAAGCCTAGAGAGCTTCCAGCAGACGATCAAAGAGGTGATCGCCCTTTCTCCCGATCGCATAGCACTCTTCAACTATGCCCACCTTCCCTCGCTCAGACCATTTCAGAAAGCGCATATCGATGAAAGCGCTCTGCCAGCCGGTGCTTTGAAGTTTGCAATCTTCGTCGCTGCCCTAGAGAGCCTAACGGCCGCCGGTTACGAATATATTGGACTCGATCATTTCGCTAAGCCTGCTGATGAGCTTTGTCTAGCCCAGAAAGCCGGTCGCCTCCACCGCAATTTTCAGGGATATACCACTGAAGCTGGCTGCGATCTCTTGGGCTTTGGGCTCAGCTCAATCAGCTCTTTTGGGGGGATTTATACGCAAAACGAGAAAAAGCTCGGACCCTATCTCGATTATTATAAGCTGCCCGGGAAGCTGATTCCGCCCTTTGAGAAAGGCTGCAAGCTCACTCCCGAAGATCTTATTCGGCGAGAGCTGATAGGCGAGATACTCTGTCATGGGGAGCTGCATTATAAGCTGGCTTCCGACAAATACAAGCTCGATTTTGAGCAGTACTTTGCTCTTGAACTGGCCGGAATGAAAGATCTGGAAACAGACGGTCTTTTAGAGCTCACTGAAACAGGCTTCAAGGTGAAAGCGCTAGGAAGAATATTCTTGCGCAATGTCGCTGCTCGTTTTGACGCTTATCTGGCCAAGAACAACAGACTCTTTTCACGGAGTCTCTAGCGATGAGCCAAGTGCACAGAGCTCCCAGCCGCCAATCAATTAATCGCGATTCATGGATCGAAGTGAATCTAAGGGCAATCGAAGAGAACTATAGATCTCTCCGGCAGCTTCTAGCCGCAGAAGTGAAATTCTGTGCTGTTTTGAAGAGCGACGCCTACGGTCATGGTGCCAGCGTGGTAGCGCCTGTGCTGGAAGCTGCTGGGGTGGATTATTTTGCTGTAGCTTCTTTGGATGAAGGGGTGCAACTCAGAGAAGCGGGAATCACTGTACCGGTTTTAGTACTTACTTTTCCGCCTACCAGATCTTTGACTAAAGCTCAAGAATACGATCTAGAGCTGACCGTGACAGCCTTAGCTCAACTAGAGGCCTTGGCTAGTCTGGTAGAAGCAGGTGGCAGCTTCAAGCTCCAAATCGAGCTGAACACGGGCATGAACAGAAGCGGAATCACCAGTCTGAGCGAAGCGTTTCGTCTCTTCAGTGCCATTCGCGAGGCTCCAGAGCTCTATACGCTCACCGGCGTTTTCAGTCATCTCGCGACTGCTGGCCAAGAGGCTTTTGCGGCTGAGCAATTGGCGCTCTTTCATCGTTTTCAGGAAGCGATCCCGCCAGAGCAGCTTGGGATCAGGCATCTAGCGGCTAGTGGTGCTTTGGCCGATCGGCGTTTTCAGTTTGATATGGTTCGCTGTGGTTTGGGGCTTTTTGGGTTGGGTGAAGCTCCTGAGGGAGTTGCCTTGAAACCAGCTCTGAGTGTCAAAGCGCGCTTGATTCAGCTGCAGCAGCTTTCGGCTGGTGAGGGTGTCGGTTATGATCTGACTTGGCTTGCTGGTGGTGAGAGTCGAATTGGTTTGATTCCGCTCGGTTACGCTGATGGCTTTGTTCGGGGGCTTTCTGGTCGCGTTTTTGCTTTATGTCGAGGCAAATTAATTCCTCAAGTCGGACGCATTTCTATGGATCTTGCCAGTTTCGATCTTTCTGCTTGCCTTGAGGCTGAGCTGGGCGACACTGTCACTTTGATTGGGGGTGAGTCTGGTCATGCAGAACTTACTGTTCGTCATTGGGCTGAGCTGACCGGAACGATCGAATACGAAGTCTGTTGTGCTTTGCGTGGTCGTTTGCCTCGGGTTTTCACTCGCTAGCAAGGCTGAGCCTTGACCCAAATAGAGCGAATAACTGCTTTAGCGTCTCTTAGGATTTTTTCTCCGTAAAAAAAAGGGGTTCAGGAAATAATTTCTTGTCTTTGCGAACAAGCAGGATAAGCAGCAGCATGCACCCGTCCATAAACCCGATAAATCACCACCCCAATCAAAAGCCAAACCGAAAACCATAACCAAGTCAAAAGAGGCAAACTACACATTAAAAGCAAACAAGCCACAAAACCAACCAATGGCAACCAAGGAATCCACGGGCACTGAAAACTACGAGTGAACTCTGGATGAGTTTTCCGCAAATAAATCACAGCCAAACAAACAAAAGCAAAAGCAGCCAAAGTACCAAGATTACAAAGCTCAGCCAGTTTACCGATAGGAAGGCTAGCAGCGATGATCGCAATGAGCGTGTTAGCGGTAAAAGTGGCCACATGAGGAGTCTGGAACTTCGGGTGAATCTGCGAGAAAATCTTCGGTAAAAAACCGTCACGCGATATAGCCAAAAAGACCCTCGAAAGCCCCAAAGATAAAGTGAGCAAAGTGGTGGTGACCCCAGCCAAAGCGCCCACCGAGATCAGCGTCGAAGCCCACTTAGCCCCAAGACTCGATAGCGCTATAGCCAAGGGTGCACCTGCCTCCCCATTCAAAAGAGCGTCATTGGGGAGGCCATTCACTACCGGCGGCATGATCCCAGTGAGCACTAGGGCTACTAGGATATAGAGCACTGTGGCCACGATTAGGCTTCCGATGATCCCAATCGGAATGTCTCTTTGGGGATTTTTGCTCTCTTCAGCCGTCGCTGAGACCATATCGAAACCGACATAGGTGAAGAAGACCACTGCCGCCCCCGAAAGAATGCCTTGCACCCCAAAGTGCCAGAATTTATTGTCAGTCAAAAGCCCAGCCAGCCCTTCTTTCGAGAAAAGACCGGTGAGCACATCCCAGATCGGAAGCTCCCAAAACCCTGAACCGAAATTCGCTTCTCTGATCGTAAAAACGCGTTCTGGAATAAAAGGCTGCCAATTGGCAGGGTTGATGTGCGCTAAGCCAAAGCCGATAAAAAAGAGCAAAACACAAATTTTAATGACAGCCATCACATTGTTGAAGACGGCCGATTCCTTGATCCCCCTGATACTGATCGCTGTCACCAAGACCATGATCAAAATAGCCGGCAAATCAACGCTAAATTGGCCTTCGAGAGACCCAATAGCACTTCCGAGCATTTTAGGCCACTGAATACCGAGCGCATCGCGCAAAAAAGCACGAAAATACGATGACCAACCGGAAGCCACGGCGCTACAGGCCACAGCGTATTCGAGTAAGAGTGTCCAGCCCAAAAACCAACCGGCTTTCTTCCCAAAAGCAACATAAGAATAGGTATAAGCGCTGCCAGCACTAGGAAACATCGAGGCTAGCTCACCATAAGCGAGAGCCACCACGCCACAGAGTGTGCCAGCCAAGATAAATGAAAGGATGACGGCAGGTCCAGCGTATTGGGCGGAAGCGACACCGCTGAGTATATAGATCCCAACGCCGATAATACAACCGACACCCATCATCACCAAATCAAAGCGGCCAAGAGTTCGTTTTAGGCCACCGGATTCTTCTAGTTTTTGGGGAGAAAGCTCTTCCATCAATAGTTGAAGCCGGCGTCTTTCATCCGTTTCAGCGCTTCTCTGATTTTTTCTTCACTTGCGCTAAGCGCTATCCGAAAATAACCTTCGCCATGCAAGCCATAACCGACACCGGGAGGAACGACAATCCCAAGCTGATCGAGCATTGCAGAAGCAAACTCAATGGAGCTGGTGTATTTGCGGGGAATCTGATACCAAGCATAAAGAGTGCCTTTGCAGGGAACAGGAGCAGTCCAGCCTAGCTCTTTCATGCCAGCTTCAAGGACCTTCGAACGGCTCTCGTAGAGCGAGCAAAGCGAGGTGAGATGCGCTTGGTCAGAGTCCAAGGCCACACAAGCAGCTCTTTGAATTGCTTTGAAGACACCTGAATCGACATTAGTTTTGACTGTACCGAGCGCCTTGATCCCCTCAGCGCAACCGACTGTAAAGCCCACTCGCCAGCCAGTCATATTGAAACCTTTGCTCAAGGAGAACATCTCTAAAGCAATCTCTTCAGCACCGGGCACTTCAAAAATACTGGGAGGCGGGTCTAGGCGGTCAAAATAAAGCTCACTGTAGGAATTATCGTGAACGAGCAATATATTATATTTTTTGGCGAAAGCGACGGCCTCAGCAAAAAACTCGAGCGTAGCAAAAGCGCCGGTGGGATTATTTGGATAATTCAAGACTAAAAGCTTGGCTTTCTGAGCGACCTCTTCGGGGATTGCTTTTAGATCGGGCAAAAAATTATTCTCTGCAGTAAGCGGCAGCAAATGAGCGATTCCACCACAAAGCACTGTAGAAGTTCTGTATACAGGATAGCCAGGGTCTGGAATGAGGGTGTAGTCACCAGGATCGACAGTGGCCAAAAAGAGGTTGTGAAGGGCTTCTTTCATCCCGATCGTCACTAGGCATTCGGTATCTATGTCAAATTTTTTGTTGACCTTGGGAAAACGACGAGCAAACCAAGAGACGCTTGCTTTACGCAGCTCAGCTGTTCCTTGATAGGGGGGATAGTTGTGGGTGCTGGGATCATCGATAGCCGCGTGCATGCTATCGACGATGAAACGGGGAGTGGGCTGGTCTGGGTCGCCGATTCCGAGATTCACGACGTCTACGCCTCTGGCTATAGCCGCTTGTCTTTTTTTGTCTATTTCGGCAAAAAGATAAGGTGGGATGGCATCTAGTCTTTTAGCGGCAAACTTGGGCTTGGAGGTTGTTCCAGACATGCTTTTTTAGGTTTCTCTTAGATTGAGTTTTTGCTCATACTAGCATTTCAGCTTGTGCTTTTATCTCCAAGATAGCCTGAAGGGGATTGGGGGTTCTAAAGACAGAATTTCCGGCTACCAAGACTGTTGCCCCAGCCTGAGCCAATGCTTTGGCGTTTTGCGCTCCGACGCCACCGTCTACTTCTATTTCGATATGCTCAAGCTTTAGTCTCTTCAGTTCTTGCTTGAGCCGAGCGACTTTTGCCACGCTTCGCTCAAGAAATTTCTGGCCACCGAAGCCGGGATTGACGCTCATCACCGTGATCGTGGTCAGTAGATGACCGATCTCTTCTAGAGCCAGTAGCGAGATCGGCTGAGCGGGATTGAGCGCTAATCCGGCCGCTACCCCCCCCTCGCAGACAGCACTGAGCGTCTTCTCTAGATGCTGGCAAGTCTCAGGGTGAAAGATGAGCGAGTTGACGCCACAAGCAAAGAGAGCCGGCAAAAGAATCTCGGGCTGAGAGACCATCAGGTGAGCTTCCAGAGGCAAAGAAGTCAGCGAGCGAATAGCCTCAATCACCACCGGTCCATAAGAGAGGTTTGGGACATAAACACCGTCCATCAAGTCAAGATGCAAACGATCGGCGCCGTTAGGCGCTATTACGCTGGCAATTGAAGACCTCAAATCGCTGAAATCAGCCGCTAGGATAGAAGGTGCAACCAAGATAGACATAGTTTTAAGCCGTGCTAGTATGAAAAGATTCTGAAATTATAAACTCTGTAATGGATACAACAGACCAAGATATCCCCCCACTCGAAACCGAAGAGCTGACGGAAGATGTCGCCATCCAAACGCCCGAAGAGACTGAAGAGTTGATTGAAACTGTCTCAGAGCAGATTCTCCCAGAACCTGATGAGCCGGTAGTGAACCTAGAGCCAGAAGTGCGAGTTGGTATGGCAATATATATGCACGTACTGAGCGAAGGAGTGATGACTGAGATCGGCGCGCTCCTACCAGACGCCCTCAACGCCAATCTGATCGCCAAACAAGCCGAAGTATCGCTCAGCTATGCAATCAAAGCGATGGGCAATATCAGAAAAAGTGGCTTTATCAAAAATAGACGCGAAGACGGCCGACTGATCATCAAGCTAGACGAAATGGAAGAATGGTTGACCGAAAACGGCGTAGTGCTCTCTTAGACAAAAAAGATGCTCATTCCTTTTAGTTGGCTTGAACGACTGATCGATCTCAATGGTCTACCTGAAGCAAAAATCTGCGAGCTTCTGAACGCTCATTCTTTTGAGGTGGAAGGTCCCAAACGCACAGATTCACCGGTCACTGGCCCTCTCGTTGCGGCGCGGATACTTTCGCTGCGCCCTCACCCCAATGCCGAAAAGCTGAACTTAGTAACCTTAGAGACAGCTACCAGCCAAGCTCTACCCGAAATAGTCTGTGGCGCCAAAAACATTGCGGTAGGTCAAATAGTCCCTTTAGCTTTGCCCGGTGCTTGTGTCCTTGACCGAAGAACCGGCAAGACCTTCACGATAGCCGAAAGTGTCATTCGGGGGCTTCCCTCGGCTGGTATGCTCTGCGCGGCTAGCGAGCTAGGTCTGAGCAGTGACGGTGAAGGCATAGTGCAGTTGCCGCTTGACTTGCCTCTCGAAACACCCTTGCTCGAATATCTGGGACTAGTGGGGGTCAGTTGTTTTGAGGTCGGTGTCCTCTCCAATCGAGGCGATAGCATGAGTGTGCTTGGGATAGCCCGTGAACTGAGTGCGATCCTCGATAGGCCTATTTTGAAACCTGCCTCTGATTTAGTTGCCTTCTCGGCTGAACTAGCCAAACTCCCGGCTTTGCCTATCAGTATTTTGGCTCCTGAGAGTTGTCAGCGCTTGCTTTCTATTCAGTACGACAAAGTGACAGTCGCTCCCAGTCCTGCTTGGCTTAGTCGCCTGCTTGAGGGCGCCGGCATTGCAAGCATAAATAATATCGTCGACATCGGAAACTATCTGATGCTAGAGCTCGGCCAGCCTATGCATGCTTTTGCGGCCGACAAACTCGATCTCAGCTCTGGCCTGCAATGTCGCTTCGCTCAGGAAGGAGAGAAGCTTTTGGCGCTGAACGGGAAAGAATATGACTTGAAGCCGGAAAATCTAGTGATCGCTGACAGCAAAAAAGCGCTCTCAGTAGCGGGAGTGATCGGCGGTGAAGAGTCTAAGATCTTGGCCGATAGCACCAGTGTGATCTTTGAGCTTGCTCTCTTCAAACCAGAAACGATTCGTCTGTCCAGTCGTAAACTCGGCTTTGGCAGTGATTCTAGTCGTCGTTTTGAGCGGGGAGTAGATGTCGGGGCGCTTGAGTCTGTTTTAGCTCGACTGAATCAACTGATGAGCGAGCTGGCTGGCGCTAAGCCTGTTGCTTTTGGGGAAGCTGAGGGCGAGGCTTGGGGCTCTTTAGCGCTTCCGGTCAAATTTTCTCTGACCGAATACACAAAGTTACTTGGACAATCGATAGAACCGGAGCAAGCTAGAAAGTATTTGGAGCGCTTGGGTTGTGCACCTGTCTCTGCTGGACTAGAGGGCTTTCACTGTTCTATTCCTTCTTTCCGGACACGCGATCTCACTAGACCAATAGATTTATACGAAGAGATTGCGCGGCTTTCTGGCCTCAATAATTTTCCCTCTTTGGCGCTGCAAGTGAATACTCCCCGAAAGATCGAAGCGAGCGGACATTTGAGCTTAAAGAAACTCTTAGTGAGCCAAGGCTTTCAAGAAGTGATCGGGAGCAGTCTCAGGCCAAAAAACGGCGAAACAAGCACCTTCACACCGATCAGAACATTGAATCCAGTCTCCAGCGAAGCGGAAGAGCTTAGAACCAGCTTGTTAGATTGCTTGCTTGAAAGTGCCAGCTACAACTTCAATCGTGGCGCCAAGTCTATCCGTTTCTTTGAACTGGGGCGGATTTATACACAAAAAAATCACAAACCAACTGAGACAGAAAAGCTGGCAATCATCATTTCTGTTCGCGACCCGGTAAAGAGCTGGCAGGGAGTTGATTCTTTTGCGGGGGATTTTTACGATCTAAAGGGCTCTCTGGAGTCACTCAGCGTGCTTTTAGCTTGTGCTTTGGTCTTTAGTTCTGGCTCGGTCGAGAGTGCTCTCTCACTGCACCCAAACTACACACAGACCATAAACACTGCTGAGGGAAAATCCCTCGGTTTTCTCGGGAAGATAGACCCCCGATACGCCAAAGAATTGGGACTACCGGAAGAGACTTATTTAGCTGAGCTAGAATTGCCCCCGCTCACCGCCAAAACGCTTCTAAAGAAGTTAGATACCTATCAACGATCGAGCATCCAAAGAGAGATCACCATAGATTTGCTCCCAAGTTCCCCCCTCAATCAAGCTCAAATTTTCGAGCTCTTAGGCCAGAATCACACACAAAAGATCTTGAGCAAAGTGCTCATAAACCAGTACGTATCACAAACTGGCTCAGTAGCTCTTTCCTATAGGCTAGAGCTGGAAGCAGCCACCAACGAGGAAGCCAATGATTTAATCGCTCAGATCAAGGCTGATTTGACAGCTCAGCTCCCAACTCTCCAACTCCGTGGCGATCAGCTGGAAGCTAAACAACCCGCCTAACCCAGCGCGGCTTATACTATTAATCGGTGAAAAAAGTACTGAAGACTATCCTAGGGTTTCTGCCCCCTCTCCTCCTCTCCTCGGCCGCTCTGGCTCAGGAGCAAGATATAGACCTGAATGCTTGCCTAGAAAGCCAGTATTCTAGTCCTCTGACACGCCCGCTCAGAGTCTTTGAATGTCCGAGTGAAGTCTCCAACAGCAAACCATTAGCGCTAGTTGATCTCAAACGCGGCCTTGCTGTCTGGTCTGTGGGCTCCAAAGCGCCGAAAATAATCATCGAGTCATTGTCTGCTGAACCGAGCCAGTCACTGACTCCAAACGAACTCCAGTCTATAATCACCCCCTCAAACTCAAAACCGCTCAGCCAAAAACTTGACCTTAACAGTTATCTGCGCCGAGCTTTCAGCGAAAATCTGGAAATAGAAGCGCAAAGAGCCCGCATGGACAGCGTCTATTACAACGCTCAGTCACTTTATGGCCTCTATGCCCCGACGATCAATCTAAAAGGCAATTATGGCCGTGAAGACTTGCCGCAGGCTGGCATCTTTGCCGACTCCGGAAGTGTCCGTACTGAGAGCTGGAACTTTGAGAGCTCACTCAGTGGTTATTTGCCGACTGGAACAGGCTACAAGCTATCTTTTAACAATTCGCGAACCAGAACCAATAGTCTCTTTCAGCTCCTATCACCCCAATACGACAATAGTCTCTCGCTTGAGCTCACTCAGCCGCTGCTCAAAAACCTCTGGATCGACGATAGGCGCCGCCAGATCAAGCTAGGCAAGCGTGACCGCACTATCAGCCAGCTGGACTTTGAGACGCAACTGCAAGGCTCGGCCAGAAAAGCACTTGATAGTTATTACATCAAATTTTTTGCGCAAGAAAATACAAGCGTCGCGCGAAGCGGCTTTGAGCTCTCATTCGAGCAACTTTTGCGCTTGGTGAAGTTGCAGGCACTTGGACTTACTGCTCCCATAGAAGTGCTTGCTGCCGAAAACGAATTTGCTCTACGCAAAGACAATCTTTTAAAAGCGATCGGAGATGAGCAGGTGGCCGAAAATAGCTTCAAGGCTCAACTCTACGGTTCAGGTGACGAAGAGGCTCTCTCCAAGACAGTTTTTGAGGTGCAAGAGACGACGCAGACTGGACTCGATCGTCCTGATCTGACTCTGGATGATGCTGCATCTAATCGTCCTGAATTCCGAAAGTTTGCCGAAGAAGTGGGCAAGCTACTAGTTGAGCGGACTTTTCTAATCAATCAAGGCCTGCCACAAGTCGATCTAGAGGGATCATACACTCTTCGCGGCCTCTCTGGAACTGGGATTTCCAGTCCTTTTTTCACAGGTACAGTGCCTGATCGTTTCATAGGGGCTTTGCCCGATGCCCTCTCAAATCTGGTCAGTCGTGATTTTAGCGCTGTCAAGCTCGGGCTAAACATCACTTGGCCCATTGCTCCCGGTAGTGCCCTAAAGCGTCTGAAGGCTCTTGACCGTCAACTCGATAGCGTTAGGCTAACTTCTACAGCTTTCTTGCGTGATCTGGAGCGGGATCTAGCGAGTGCTAAGAGTCAATTGCAGGTAGCTGAGGAGCGTATTTTCATGGCCGAACAAGCGCAACTGATCGCCCAGAAGCAGCTAGAAGCTGAGCAGAAAAAATTTGAGATCGGGCTTTCCTCAAATTATTTTGTGATTGTGCGGCTGAACGCTCTCATAGAATCGGGTTTGCGCTTGGTGTCTGCGAAACTTGACAGGCAGCGGGCGCTTTTGCAGCTTGCCAGCGCGCGGGGGACTATACTGGAAGATTATGGACTTGAGGTACTTCGCTAGGGAGCTCTGCACGCTCAGTGAGCTGGATTTGTTTGCGGCTGATCTGAAAGCGAGTTTGCTAGCGAATGGTTGCAGACTAGTTCTTCTAGAGGGCACTCTTGGCAGTGGCAAGACGGCTTTTTGCCAAGCTTTGTTTAGGCATTGTGGGGTGAGGGCTGGAGAAGTTTTGAGTCCTACTTTTTCGATGTTGCACGAATACGAGAGCGAGCAGGGGCTTTTTTTTCATCTCGATGTGCATTTGAAGCAGCCTAGTTTCATTCAGTTTCGGGAGCTTGCTAGTGAAGGGGATTTAATTGTGATTGAGTGGGGGGATTTACTTTTGGGTGAGACTGAGTGGAGGACATTGTTTATGGAGCTTTTGAGGGGATTTTTGCTAGTGAAGATTTCGGTTTTGGCTGATGGGAGCAGATCTTTTGAGGGAAGCTTGAAGCTTCACCCAATTGAGACGAAACTCAGACTTGCTGCTCAATCAACCCAGCCGCCCACTCAAAAGGATCGACCTCAGCCTCCAAAACCTTAAGCAAAGCCTCTCTATCTCTAGAAAAGTGCTCCAAGGCCATAGACCCTTCAGCCAAAAGCTCTATTGAACCTGCCACCCAATTCTCCGGCACACAATCATCTTGCAACAACTCAACACAAACCTGCCGCCCCAAAACAATATTCGGTAAACCAATCCACGGCACCAAACGAATCTGCTCAAAAACCCAGAAGAAGAAAGGAAACTCCCGATAACCTAAAATCAATGGCGTCCCCAAACACGCACACTCCAAAGTCACAGTCCCCGAAGTGAGCCAAGCTAAATCGGCCGCAGCCATATAAGCCAAAGCCTCATAGCCGGAAGCAATGGGCATCTCAATGCTCTCAGAACCGGCATATTGCACGAGCATCTCTGGAGTCACAGAAGGCGCTTGCAGCAAAAAGAACTGCCAATCGGGCTGCAAAGCCTTCAAAGCGCGCGCCGAGCGCAAAAGAATAGGCAACATCAAATCCAACTCTCGCTTTCTAGAGCCCGGGGCAATGATAATAGTCTTCCGAGCAGGATCGAGACCTAAAGCTTGCAGCAAGGCTCTTCTCTCGATCGGATCTTTTTGCTTGTGCTTAGCCCGATAAGCGGGAGGATTGCCGATAAAGTGAGCATTGGTTCCCGTCACGCGGTGCAGAGGCTCTTCAAAGGGCAACAAACAAAGCAAGAGATCGATGAATTTTCGCAGCTTATATTTTCGGCCTTCATTCCACGCCCAAACCTGCGGAGCGACCAGAAAGACTGTCCGGCACTGGGGGAGCTGTGCTTTGATCTGCTCAGCTAGACGTAGGTTTAGGCCGGGATAGTCGACAAAGATCGCCAGCTTCGGCTTTCGCTTCAAAACTTCAGCCAATAAACGACGCTCTAACTGCCAGAAAAAAAAGAGACTTTTGAGAAAATCCGCCCCCATAGACCCCAGATAAGTGGAATCTTGCAGAATTTCCACCCCAGCTTCAAGGCAACCAAAGCCACCCATACCCCAAAAATGATAGTTCTTGAATTTGGTCTCACGCATAGCCTCAATCAACTCAACAGCGTATTTATCTCCTGAGAGCTCACCAGCTGAAATGAAAATATTGTCAAGGTGCATATTCATGCTGCTTAGGCTTTCTCCATGGTCGCTTTGGTCATGATCAGTTTTTGCTTGAGCGCTAAACCGACTATCGGAGCCAAGAGCTCATCGACTACTGGCCCTAGCTTGGTCTGAAAGCTCAATTCATCATGCAACAAACAATCCCCAGAGTCAGTGGCGCTAAAACCGTGTCTATGCTTGAAAAGCTTGAAGATACCTCCGCGCTCAGTATCGATAAAATACTGGTTCTGGGCATATTCGACTATTTCTCCTTGCCAATCGAGAATAGTGACCAAACCAAACAGTGAACCTCTCAGCGCGAAGCGCGCCCCCACCTCAAAACGACTAGGAACGCGTTCAAGGCTGATTCTGGCAAAGAACGGAGCCATAGCGACTAGACTACCCAGATCGATGTGATAGGCGAAGACATCTTCTAGTGATCTTTTGATTGTGATCTTGGCTTGTACAGTTGGCATACTTGGGCGATGATAGCTCTTTCTATGAAAAACCCCCAAATAGTAATAGTCGGTGCTGGTCTGGCCGGACTGATGGCCGCCTATTCGGCGGAGAAAGCCGGTTGCGATTATCTTTTGCTGGAAAGAGCGACCAAAGCTGGCGGCAATGTTCAGACTAGCCAAATCGAGGGCTCTTTAGTCGAACCGGGGCCTTTGGGTTTTCTCGCTTCTCAGTATTTTTTGGCGCTTTGCGCTGAGCTTGGCTTAAAGCCTGTCTTAGCTAATAATCTCGCTCAGAAAAAATTCATCTTGCATGCTGGTCAGGTCCATGAAGTCAGCCCGCAAAATTTAATCTTGGGGAATTTACTTTCGTGGGAAGCGAAATTTGCTTGCTTGGGCGAGTTTTTTCGACCTGAGCCAAATCCCCCTTTAACTGATGAGAGTGTCGGGGCTTTCTTTGCCCGACGTTTTCATCCCGAGCTAGCGCAAAAACTGGTGCAGGCTGTGCTGAACGGCATTCACGCCTCAAATATTTATGACTTGTCGCTTCAGGCTTGCTTCCCCAAACTAAAAGAGACTGTCTTGAAGCATGGCAGTCTGATCGGGGCAATGTTTGGTAAGCCTCCCCAAAAGCGTTTGCTCTTGTCTTTTGCTGGCGGCATGAGCGATCTGGTGCAGGCTTTACTTGCTCGTTTGAACCCAGCAAGAGTCAGGCTAGGGGTTGGGGTGCAAGTGATCGAATCTGCTAGTGAAAGTTATCGGGTTCAGCTTTCTTCTGGTGAAGAGCTAGAAGCCAGCAAAGTGATAGTAGCCACCAATGCCAGTCAGGCAGCTAGGCTCTTTCCTAGCCAGCTTTCAGCGCTCGCTCAGATCAAATACAACAAGCTCACTACAGTTAGTTTTGCGCTAGATGCTATTACAAGCAAAAACCAGAAATATTCACAATCCTTTGGGGTTTTGGCGAGCGCTGGAAATTTATTGGGGATTCGTTTTGACGAGAGTATTTTTACTGGTCTTTGTGGGGGGACGCTTTTTGTGGGGGGCACTGAGACAGGTGATTCGGTGAATTTAGCCAAAAGAATTCTAGAAAGCGACTTCGGGATGTCTGGCTTCAGGGTGCTCAGACAGACTCCGTGGCCTGAGGCTATACCGGTCTTTGCTGTCGGTCATGACAAACTCATCGCTTCAGTTAGAAGCGCACTAGGGTCAAAGCTTGCCCTTGCGGGAAATTATTTGCGGGGAATTAGTTTGGAAGAGGCTTTGCGTTCTGGTGAAGAGGCTTTTGAGCTGCTCAGAGGCTAGCCTAACTAAAACAGTTCGCTGCTAAGCCCAAAATGTAAAACCAAATCATTAGTAGCACCGGGCGTCTCAGTATAAAGAACCGGAATACCCAAATCAACCCGAGCCACCAAGAACTTGAAAAGATTTACCCGCAAACCAGCACCAACACCAAGGGCAAAAGAACTGATGTTTAGGCCTCCATTGATCGATCTAGGCACAGAGAAGACTCCACCCATATCGGCAAAAGCAACAAGCTTGATATTGTCCCGCACAGAATAAACAGAAATAGTCTCACGACCGCCAATCCCAAAACGAGTAGGCAAGCCGTATTTGTTGAGAGGAACCCGCCAATAGTAAGGGATAAAGAAAAGTGGAAAACGCAACTCTTCACTGAGCATAAAACCACTATCACCGATGAACTGGCCCTCTTGAAAACCGCGAACAGTAAAAGCACCACCGATCTGCAACTGTTCAGCTGAATTGAGCAAACTAGGCGAAATCTGACCGATCACCCTAGTGAGAGAAACAATCCCCTTAGGCAAATACTGCACGCGATTGCCAAAGCCAGTGTAGCGAAAGAAATCCCCCCCAGAACCGATCCGACTGCGAAGTACATCGTAACGATCACCGGTGGCGCCCAACACATCAAAACCAAAAGCGAATTCATGACGCATAGAACTCAAACCATAGGGATCTTGTTCATCAAAGTTGAAGCCGAAACGCAAAATACGCAATCTATCTTTGCTGACGTCTATCCCAGAAGCCGTTGTACCGATATTCTTGAAATCGAAGTTCAAATCTCCAGACAAAATCAAATTTTCATTCCGGAAAAACTCTTGAGAAATATAGGGCGTATAAATCTCCGCTGAGCTTCTCAGATCGAGCGCCGAAAAAGAATCCCTAATCCGAAACTGACTCCGTGCATAGCTGAAACCCAGCCTAGTACCGAAAGGCCCAATCGGGAAATCGTAATTATTGGAGACGCCGAAAGAAGAATCTGTCCAAGAAAGAGTAGTGGTGTTCCGGTCACCGAAGCCCAGTAGATTATTGGCCGCAATGCTGACACCCAGGCGCTCTTTCCCGATCACATCTCGCCCAAGGTTGTCAAAGAAAGGAGTGATGTGAAAAGGCACACGATCATCGACTTTCAAACGGAGCTCAGTTTGGCCTGGATCTTTGCCGGGGCTAAGTACAGCGCTCAAGCCAAGATCGGGATTTTCGTTCAGACGAGCCAGATCGTTTTTGATTCTTTTGACATTCAGTTTCTCAAAGTCATCAATGCGAAGACGAGGCAAGATCGCTCTGCTTTTGAAGAAAGTACCTTCCTCGAGGGCTATTGGTCTCAGCTCGCCTTCTAGAGCTTCCATTCTCAAGATACCCAGTTCTACTTTTTGTGGTGGCAAATAGACACGACTGGTGATATAGCCTTGGTCTCTGTAGAGTGCTGTCAGTTCTTTGTTTAGCTCTAAGAGATCATCGAATTTTAGCTCTCTGGCTGTGTATTTTTTGGTAACCAGATCGACGCGATACTTGGGGATCAGCGTATTGCCTTCTAGGCGTATTTGTTGGACGTAGATGCTTTTATCTTTTTCCAGATTTTTTTGGAGATCTTCTTGTGGCTCAGGCGTTTGTTCTGTTTGCTGCTCTTCTTCTTTCAGCTCTATTGGCTTTGGCGTTTTGAATTTTTTATTTGGGTCTATTTTCCGCTGTTGGATTTCATAGTTTTGCAGGGCGCCGGGTTGGGCGTTTTGAGGTAAGCCTGCTGCCAATGACTCTCCGACTACCCCTAGGAGAGCAGAACAAAGCAAGGAAATGAAGAGGGGTTTAGAGGTGAGCATTGAATTAAACATTAGCAAAGGGCTTCTTTTTTTGACTAGCTAGGAGTTATGATGCCCATAGCGTACTGTCTTTCTGTAGGCTCTTTCGATGAAATACTGGTTTTATTTATTAGTTTGTTTTAGTTTGGTCTTTCCTGTATTTGCACAAGACTTTTGTTGTCCGCTCAAATACAAATGCTTGAAGCCGGAGTGCCCCAAGTCAGGTAGCAGATGTTATCCGCTTGAATGCGGGGGAGTTTGTAATGAGGGTTATTTTTTGAAAGCCAAGTGGCGTCCGGGAGAGTATTTAGCTGTTAGCAAGTCGCAGACCAAGTCTTTAGCGAGTCCTTCTCCTGTTTCTGTTTCTGCCCCTTGACAGAATTTCTTTTTTGTTTCAGAATAAGAATATAAAGATAAAGTTAAATTTATAAGAGAGTATTAATATGTTCATCGGATTTATACAAAGTCAGGCAAGTAATTTCTGGGGCAATCTGAAAGGGGGCTATACTCCTGAGGCTTTGAGCCAGATTGGGCCTAAGGTAGTCATTCCCAATACTTTCCACACGATTAAGGACACGCCTTCTTATCTTTGGAAGCATCTTTTCAACCGTAAGGCATTGGGATCGCATGACAATGGAAAACAGTCTGCACACGAATGGTACAAGTTAGTGCTCAATCAAGCCGAAAAGAAAAAAAACGCAAATCAGAAAAACTTCTTCCAAGCTGGTCATGATTGGCTCCAGTCGCACTTTAACAAAGAAGTAGCACGTTTAGGAACTACAGATAATACCTTTAACATCGAGCCTGACTTGATGAAAAAGCTCGGTGTTACAAAACAGCCTGATGGCACGTTTAATAAGAAACACAAAGAAATAATCCTCAATCACAAAGCGGCCGAAGCAACGATCGGCGCAGCCCGCATGAATAGCTTCTTTGCCTTCCAAAACCTCTTCCAAGTAGCCAACATTGGCAAAGAAGCGGTATTGGGTATCTTCGACGGCGACAGAAGAGGCGATCACATAGGCAATGCATTAGATAGTGGAATATCGCTCTTGGCCTACTCAGTCTTCGGTGGCTGGGCCGGGACAGTTGCCACTATGGCCTACAGCTTCGTAGGATCTGGTCTGGTCAAAGGTCTCTTTAGCAACATGTTCAATAGCAAAGCCGCAAAAAAACAAGACGACGCCCTCAAGCAGATGGAAGCAACCAAAAACCTCCGTAACCCCGAAATGGCCTCAGCCCAAATGCAAGCGATAGCCCAAAACCTAGCCCCACAACCCCCCAATTATCCCGTTGGAGCGCAAATGGCCACTGCCAGTCAAAGCTAATCTCCCGCCAACAAACACAATAAAACCAGCCGCCTCAAGCTTATTAATAAACTCGGCTTTGCCTGCTAGAGGATCGTAGCCGTGCTTTCTTTCGTAAGCCTCTAGGTCTAGCCCCTCACTGGTGCGCAAAGCAAGCATAAAGTCTTCTAGCTTTCTGTCTGTCTCCAGAGCTTCTAGCATAAGTGGATTGCAAATATATTCGCCCATCTCGCGGTTATGCGCCCAACGCTGACCAGCTCTGTACTCATGAGCCGAGACGCCAAAACCCCAATACTCACCCCCCCGCCAATAGTTCTGGTTGTGCTTAGACTGAAAGTCCGGCTTGCAAAAATTACTGACTTCATATTGCTCAAAACCGAACTCAGCAAAGAGAGTCAGCGCAAGCTCATACATGCTCACCTGCTGGTCTTCACTGGGCAAGCTAGGATCGTCTTGAGGCCTATAAACACGACCAAAGGCCGTATTTGGCTCAATGGTTAGGTTATAGAGCGATAAGTGCGTGATCTCAGGGTGCTTCTCCAAGAACGCTCTCGTCTCTTCCCCAAAGGACTCTGGGCTTTGGGCGGGCAGGCCGTAAATCAGATCGAGACTAATATCTCGAAAACCAGCCTGATGAGCCAAGCTGAGCGTTTCTGAGATCTGAGCTGGTGTATGTGTTCGATTTAAGACTTTCAAGATTTCGGCATTGAAGCTCTGTGCCCCCAGACTTAGTCTGTTGAAGCCGAGTTTTCGTAAACCCTGAAGATACTCGATAGTTAGTTTGCCGGGATTGGCTTCTAGGCTGATCTCAGCATCTGGTGCAAAACAAAAACGAGCGCGAAGCGCAACGAAGATCTGATTCCAAAGAGCGAGAGGAAGCAGCGATGGAGTGCCGCCACCACAAAAAAGCCCCCCAAGAGTTTGTTGGCTGCCAGTATCTAGCTCTCTAGCCTCAATCTCTCTAATTAGAGCTCTAGTGTATAACTCAAGGTCGCTATCCTCTTTTGTCAGCCAGATGGCAAAATCACAATAAGAGCATTTCCGCTCACAAAATGGAATATGAATATATGCAAACTGAGGCACACTCAGATTCTAGCGCTCCGCTGACTCTCACTCAAAGACCACGTCGCCTGCGCCAGAACGAAATGCTGAGATCTTTAGTACGCGAGCATTCTGTCAGCGTCAGTCAGCTCATTCAGCCTCTATTTGTTTGCGCTGAGCCAAGCAGTCAGATCGACCAAATGCCGGGAATTTGGCGTCATGACCGAGATTCTTTGTTTAGAGAAATAGAAGCATGCCTTAGTCTGGGAATTGGGCTCTTTGCCCTTTTTCCGGTCATCTCAGCTGACTTGAAAGACTCGAGCGGTAAAGAGAGCCTAAATCCAGAAGGATTGATTCCACGGGTACTGAGCCAGCTTAAAGCTCGCTTCCCACAAGCCCAGTTCATAGCCGATCTGGCCCTCGATCCCTATACTTCACATGGACATGATGGCTTGCTCGATCCCCAGACCGGAGTGATTTTTAACGATCCAACTGTGCGAGTGCTAGGCAGGATGGCAGTAATGCTCGCGCAGGCTGGCGCCGATATTTTGGCTCCCTCAGACATGATGGACGGCAGAGTCGGTTTTATTCGGCAGAGTCTAGATCTGGCTGGTTTGCAGGATAAGCTGATCCTCGCTTATGCTGCCAAATTCGCCTCAGCGCTCTATGGGCCTTTTCGGGACGCCCTCAGCTCAGCGCCAGGTCAGGGAGACAAAAAAAGCTACCAACTAGACCCCGCCAACTCGCTCGAAGCAGAACTGGAGCTCGATCTCGACTCAGCGGAAGGAGCCGATCTATTGCTGGTCAAACCTGGGCTTTTTTATCTGGATATCATTGCCCGTGCCAAAAAGACTCAAAAGAAACCGATACTGGCCTATTCAGTCTCTGGCGAATACAGCATGATCGAGTTTGCTGCTCAGGCCGGTTGTTTGGACAAAAAGAAAGTGGTCTCTGAAGCTTTTGTGTCGCTCAGACGAGCAGGAGCGAGCGGGATCATCAGCTATCACGCCAAAGAATACGCCAGTTGGCTCAAGGCTGGACTATTGGGTTGATGAGAAAATTCTTTTCGATTTTGCTCGTGTTTGTGCTCTTCGGTTGCGAAGGGGGATCTTCGGCTGAGCGTAAACCTAGGCTGAGCATTACTAGCTCCACCCAGCTTTTGCCTTTGGCCGAAGTCCTCGCCAATGCTTTTCAGGAAGAGACAGGGCACAGAGTGAGCGTCAAAGGCACTCTCGGCAAAGAAGAAGAACTATTGAGAAAAGGACTGACCGATATAGTGATCACTACCGAAAGCTCTTCTAGTGAGGGCATTTCTTCGCGCTGCTTTGCGATCGACAAGACAGTGCTGATCGTCAACGCCCGCAATCCACTCACTCAAATCAGCCAAGAGCAGCTGGCCAGTATTTTTACGGGTAAGCGTTTGAATTGGGCGGATTTAGGGGGAACTAGAGCTGAGATTCAGGTTTTGGCGCGGGAATCGGGTTCCAGCACGCGAGAATCTTTTGAGCGGAATTTTTTAGCACAAACAAACCTCTCTGAGATATCGCTGAGGGCTTTGCTGGTGAATTCGAACATTGAGATGACCTCTGCTGTCTCCAAGATTGCTGGCGGGATCGGGTATGTTTCGCTCGGTTCACTCAAGCCTGGGGTGAAGATTTTGGCTGTTTATGACGGGTCGGGGATGGAGATCAAGAGTAGCGAGGTGAAGATTTTCGCTCAGAGCCTGAGTAATGGGGAAAAAGAGGAGATTGTTCAGTTTCAAACATTCATCGAGGGAAAGAAAGCTGGTGTTTTGATTGCTGATGAGGGTTTCTTGGCTTTGGACCCTCACAAAGAAACGCTGAAAAACTGATTTCCCTTAGAATTCAAGAGGTTTTCTCAGGAGACACTCTTTACTGTGTGAAAAAAGAAAAAGAGTTAGGCTCAGCCTTGTCACCAAGGGCACTGAGTCATCCGTGCCAATCTAGGTAGCTCCTTCAAGCCAGCTTTCTTGATCCCAAGATACTTCCCAAGATACCAAGTGGGATACTCAGAAATATTGCGCAAAGGACAATCGAACTTGGACTTGGCACAATCAACATACTTCACCTTCGAAAAATCCTCCTCAAACATCTCGATCTGTTGCTTGCAAAGCTCTTCGCCCTCATAGCAAAACAACGTTACATCCTTTTCGTTCATGCACTCAAGCAGAGCCGTCCGTTTTTGCCTGATCGCGCTTTTGTCCGCTTCCAGCTTTTCGCGTTCTTGAGCCCGCAGAGTGATTTCATCTTGTTTTTTCACTTCGGCAGTGCTCAGTTCAGTCGCTGAGACTGTCTTTCCTTTTTTCTCTTCCAGCCGCCAGTCGCTCTCAATGACTGGTCTATCGGGCAAGGGCAGGCGGAAGTCTTCTACTTGGCCATAAAGCGGTACCTCTTCAAGGGCATTCGAGGGATAGCCCTGAAAAAAAAGTAGTGCAGAAAAAAAACAGGTCAAAAGCAGTAGTTTTTTTGTCAAGGTTTTTCTCTTTTTTAGGCTAAAAAATGAGCGGACGATGGGATTCGAACCCACGACGTTCAGCTTGGAAGGCTGACATTCTACCACTGAATTACATCCGCGTTCATTCATACTTTAAGTAAGAAATAGGATTTTACCGCAATTTTGTGATTATAATAGAATAAGTGAAGAGTCTTTCCTAATGTGCAGCGATCAATTCATAGATCAGTTCGAGGTAAGACAAGTAAGAAAGGAGCTAAGACCGGATCCCAAGCAACTCGAACAGTTAGATAGATAGAATTTAGGCCTCAGCAGATTGAGGCATACCAAACAATGTGTAACGTTTTTAGGAAGGATAAAATTTCAAATGAACAAGACAATTTTCGTAGGTAACCTACCATTCAATGCAACTAAAGAAGATTTGACTGAACTCTTTGCCAGCTACGGCGAAGTCGTTTCGATCAAAGTGATCACTGACCCTGAAACAGGCCGCTCGCGTGGTTTTGCTTTCGTGGAAATGGAAGGCGCATCAGCCGACACAGCCGTCAATGAACTCAATGGCGCTGTCTATGGTGGACGTAACCTTCGCGTTAACGAAGCCCGTGAACGCAGCGAATCTGCTCCTCGTTCCCACTCTGGTGGTGGCGGTGGTGGTGGCTATCGCGGTGGCGGTGGTGGAGGCGGCGGCGGCGGTGGCGGTGGCTATCGTGGCGGCGGCGGTGGAAGCGGCGGTGGCGGCGGCGGTGGCGGCGGTTACGAAAGACGTCGTTAAGCTTCGGCTCACTCAACACTTTACAAAACTGGCTGACCTTCGGGTTGGCTTTTTTTGTGTTTTTCGTTTGCTCTGAGTTTCAGTTTTTTTATTGTCTTTGGGGGTTTTTAGATTCATTCAAGCCCCCGTGGAGAAAGCTTTAACCAAATGTGATTCGAAGTTTTCCAACTAAATTTAGGGGGAGTTTGAGGGCGTCAAGCTTTTCAGCATTCTCCCCCCTTGAACTGAGAAAAAGTGACTGCACTTACACCCAGGATTCTTGAAGAGGCTCTCAGCTAGAAAACTTTTTGAGAGAGCGTTTTAGAAATGATCGTTTTCTTCACAACGAGCTAATATGTCAATAAAATAATGGCTTTTTATATTCATCCTAGCCCCAAAGGGCTTCCGGCGAAATACTCCACTAAACCTTTTGTCGGTGAGCCCAGAAGCGGCACTAATGCTGCACAAACTCTCCGTTCATTGAAGCCGATGGCTCTAGAAGCGCTGAAAGAGCGGATCTTGCTTGGAACTAAAGATTTTAGTCAAACAAATTTGTCTAAATTGAATCTTCAAGGTCTTAGCTTGGCCGGCTTGAACCTTAAAGACAGTTCTTTCGAAGACTCAGACGCATCATTTCTGAAACTGGATGGATCTGATGTCAGAGGAGCTAGCTTCAAAAACGCTCACTTAGCGATCACAAACTTTAACAATGCTCAGCTAGACTCTGAGACTGATTTCACCGGAGCTAGTATCAACAATACTGTCGGTTTGTTCGCCGACTACAAAGAAGGGGATCTTGCTGTTCCCACTGTCTTGAAGATGCCCAGAAAGCTGCTCTCACCGACAAAAAAATACAACTATGCACTTAAAGATGTCAACAGTTATCTAATAAGTAATAGACCTCAGGTCCGCGAAAATACAGAATCTATCTATAATCGCTCTTTTCTAGCCTATCAGCTCAATCCTCTACTCTTTAGCCGTGAGGGTAATTCCGGCATTGTTCCTTCACAGTGGCCGGAAATGTTTACCCTAAAAGAGATATTGCCAGCCTTCAAGAACCATCTCCTACACGCCATGAGTCATATTGATGGCCATGATCTCTTCACAAATGGGATGGGGGATATTTACTTGCTCTTTGGAGCCTTGAACCAGTACAAACTGAGTGGCAAAGAACCCTCAGCAAAAGTGCAAAAGTACGAAGATCATTTGCTACAAGCTTATTTCCAGAGGCTAAAACATGCCGCTTCTTCGGTGGAGAGCTTGGGCGAGCTAAGAAACTTTTTGATAGCGATCAATTCTTTTGAAGTTCTCTTAATGCCAAACAAACATTTGGTCTCAGCCAAGCAGGCCCTAGAGAGCAAAGCGCAAGCGATTTTCGAGGAGTATAGACTAGACAAAAGTAAATACGCCAAACAACTAGAAAACTTAGATGGAATGACTACAAAGGATTTTTTAGTAAGTGTCCAGAAATCAACCAGAATCTATTTGGAGAACCTAAGCAATCAGAGGCATTTTGATGGCTACAATCCATTGGACCAAAAAGCAATGGGTGATTTCGTGCATGAAAGACTTTTGGGACAAGATTTCAATAACTCTAGATACTCTAAAGAATTGTAGACATAAGAATCTAAAGAAAAGAAAAAAAGATTGCGCTCGGCGCGATTCGAACGCGCGACCAATCGGTTAAAAGCCGAGTGCTCTACCAGCTGAGCTACAAGCGCTTGTAGCAGTATCTCAAACCGTCGCTTCAGGGGCGAGCTTACTGTAAGAATGCCAAATAGCATAACTCAAAGCAATGGGAGAAGAAATACTCATATCCTCGAAACGAATCTCGCTCGTGGAAGGAGAATTATAACTTTCTTTGATGTTTTTTGCCCACTGAATCACATCCAATGTAAGCGAAAAAATGCTGCTATCGGCGTCTCCACCACAGGAATCGCGTAGATTTCCAATTTGATATGCTGAGTTTCTATTGATCATAGTCACCCCTCTAATATACCAGCTCTAGGCTTTCTTGTCTCTGTTAGATAGTCTTGCTATACTTGGTTTATACATGTTTAAGATTTGATTATTATGCGGATAGAGTGCAAAACAATGGCTCAAAAACATATGTTCAAAAGTCTCTCAGCGGCCGTCTCCCAGAGCCAAAACCCAGAGACCAGAGCCGATGCTTATTTTCGGGAAGGCTTGACCTTCAGAGAAGTAGGACAATACAGTCAAGCACTCTCCGCCTTCCAAACAGCCCTCTCGATCAGACAACAACAAGGAGACCAATCAGCAATAGCAGACACCTATTACCAGATAGGCTGCTGCCAATACTCTCAAGGACGAACCGATGAAGCCCTAATCAGTCATCGCAACAGTCTCCAGTTACGCCAACAACTGGCAAATGGAACCAGAGAAACTTCACGCGACCAAAACCTCAAATACTCTGATTCTTTAGAGATGATGGGAAATGTCTACAGACGCCGCGGAAACTATGAGATTGCTCTCCAAAACTACAAAGCGGCCCTAGAAATCCGGCAACAGGTGAGGAGTTACCTCACTTTCCCCTCAGCCCAAAAGGGCTTAGATTTGAAGATAGCCGAGACTTACTATGACGCCGCTTTGACCTATGAGCTGATCGGGAATAAACAGCGCGCCTATGAGCTCCACCAAAATGCTTTCAACCTCAAACGCCAATACCTCAGTAACAACAGTGTCGATCTTGCTAAATCCGAGGATGCCCTGCGCACACTGAGAAACTCAAACCAATGACGGATCGACAACGGTAAGAATTTCTGGGCCCTCAGCAGAAACGTAGACTGAATGCTCGTAGTGCGCTGACAGCTTGCCGTCTTTGGTCACTATAGTCCAACCGTCTTTAAGTTTGCGGATGGCGCTGAGGCCGAGGTTGAACATCGGCTCTACGGCTAGAATCATCCCTTCTTGGATTTTTTGGTCAGGAAATTCTTTGAAATAGCCAGTGTAATTTGGGATAAACGGGGCGCAGTGGTATTCAGGGCCTATGCCGTGCCCACCGAACTCTTCTACTGATCCATAGTTTTTCGCCCGCGAGACTGCTTCTATGGCTTCGGCTATGTCTCTTACTGTTTTATTGGGGTGGCATTGGGCTATACCGGCCATCAGGCCGAGCTGGATATCCTCGATCAACTTGAGTGTTTTGCTGTTGTGCTGCGAGCCTATTGGAACTGTTTTGGCATTATCGCCGATGAATTTTTTGGCTTGGCCATTTATTTCGACCAATAGTGTCACTCCTACGTCAACGCTCAAGATATCGCCGTCTTTGAGGATACAAGAGCTGGCGGGGATGCCGTGTACCACTTCGTGGTTAAGTGAAGTGCAGAGGGAAGCGGGAAAGCCCAAGTATCCCTTGAAGGTCGGTGTTGCGCCCCTAGAGACGATCCACTCTTCGGCGAAGGCGTCTAGTTCGGCTGTGCTCACTCCGGGCTTAGCGCGCTTACAGACTTCGTCTAGGACTGTGGCTGCTAGTCTGCCAGCTTTCCGAAAGGCTTCTATTTCCTTTGGGTCTGTGTATATATAGAGCTTATGCATTTTGGGCTTATTTGGGTAATTGCTGAATAGTTTTCAATGATAGTTGGGTATTGCCTTGGCTTGCAAGAGTATGAGCTCACTTAAGGTTTTGGGAGATCTTCACTTTAAGGGGCTTCGCCCCTTAACAACCCCTTGAAGTTTGAGGGGAAGTTAAAAATCTTGCCATTTTCTAGTCAGCTTATTTGGGTCAAGGCTCAGGCTTGGGGCGCCAGCCCCAAATAAAAAGCGTGTAACCTCCAGCAAAAAAAGAAGATTTGGAGCTCACTTAAGGTTTGGGGAAGTATTCACTTTAAGGGGCTGCGCCCCTTAACAACCCCTTGAAGTTTGAGGGAAAATAAAAATCTTGCCATTTTCTAGTCAGTTTATTTGGGTCAAGGCTCAGGCTTGGGGCGCCAGCCCCCAACTAGACTACTTCCCCAACCTACAGTAAAAACAGAATGAAGCCCCTTAACAACCCCTTGAAGTTTGAGGGGAAGTTAAAAATCTTGCCATTTTCTAGTCAGTTTATTTGGGTGAAGGCTCAGGCTTGGGGCGCTAGCCACCAAATAAAACTAAATTGCCGACTGCTCACCAAGCATCTTCCCCTCACGCAAAGACTGCCGATCAGCCCGATCTTTCAGCTCAGAAGCCTCCTCTACTCGCCTCTCTAAATCAGTCACCACATTAACAAAGTTGATATAAGCGTCATAAGGTGTCTCATAAGGACTAAAGTACTGATGAACATCACCGTCAGTGTAATATTTGGTGCTCATATAATAGAAATGATCCGAGCTGGTAAGCTTCCGCCAAACTGCAAGAATATCGGGATGACCGATCTCTTTCACCGAAAGCTCAAGCTTCTGAAGCCTCGCAAAAGCATCTTCTTGCATTCTGTTCATCTTCCAAGCCGAAATATCCCGCTCAGTATCAGCCCATGAGGTCAGCTCAGGAGAGCTATATGGCCCAACTGAAACCAGCTTTTCTATAGCTTCTGAAGGAGTTACAAAGTGATGCTTGCCCTCTGCTAGAAGGTTTTGGACTAGCTCCTCAAAGAAAGTAAAGATGCCGCTTTCTTCTTTCTGATGCTCCCCAAAAGTCTCAAAATCCATGAAAAGATTGATCAAAGAACCGCTCTCAGCCGATTTCTCAATCCAAGTTTGGTATTTTTGCGCAGATAATGGCCACTCTGTCCAAGACTGGTCCGTGAAACGAAAAGCGATATCGTCAGTGAGATTGTAGTTTCTGAGAAGCAGCTTGAAGTTTTGCTCTTGAGGATGCTGGTAGAGATTGTTTGGGGAACGACCCTCCAAGAGCCTATCGACACCTTCACAAAGCGTTCCCTTGTAGCCGAGAGCATTGATCTCAGTTCCCAACCAGTCAGCATAAACGAGCTCAGTGTTGCGAAAGACTGTAGGCGTAATCCCAAAGGTCTGCTGGACTTTGATCTTGTGCAACTCAATCTGCTCTAACCATTCGCCCTTTGAGAACAAGAAAGCAAGACTATGATGATAAGTCTCAGCCAAAAGCTCTACAGAGCCAGTCTGAAAGAGCTCTCTAAAAGAGTCGAGCAAAGTCGGATCGAAACGCTCACATTGCTCAATGAAATTTCCGGTCAAACTAAAAGCGCACTTGAAACGTCCCCCAGTCTGATCGATTAGCTTTTTCAGCAGCGCCGTCATAGGCCGATAGCAAAGCGAAGCGATCCGTTGCAAGATCTTGGCATTGGCTACCTCATCCAGATAAAAAGGCGAACGCCCAACTTCGAGAATCTTGTAGTCGCGTAGACGATCCGGTTGATGAACTTGGAAATAGGGGCAAAGATTGACCATAGACTCAGTATTGGCAGACTCGGTGGTAAATATCCGTTATTTTGCTGGCTGCTTGATCCCAGGTGATAGGCGAAATGTCTTCGACAGCATGCTCTTTTAGCTCGTCAGAGAGCGGCTTGTAAGAGACCACCGAAAGGATTAGCGAAGCCAGTCTTTCGACATCCCAGTAGTCGTAGCGCAAAACGTGCTTGAGCACCTCAGAGACGCCGGATTGTTTGGAGATGATCACGGGCAAGCGATGAGAAAGAGCCTCCAAAACCGTCAGCCCAAAGGGCTCAGAAACCGAAGAGAGCACAAAACAATCGACGCTCCTATAAACTTCTTGTACTTTTTCTTCGCTCAAAAGACCCATGAACTTAACACGGTTAGCCATACCGAGCTCATGGCTACGTCCCCGCAAATACTCGAGCATGTCTCCGGCACCTGCGATGATAAAACGAATCTCCGGTCTGATCTGAAGGACTTTATGAGCGGCTTCTAAGAAATAATTGGGGCCTTTTTGGTAAGTGATCCGACCCAAGAAAAGCACGCGTGGGTTTTGACGTTCTGGCGTCAGCGGGTCTTCGTGGGTTACTTCGAGAGGGTTAGCTGGGCTGTTGCCGGCTTGCATTTCTATTCCGTTATGAACCACGTCAATTTTGTCTTTGATAATGCCGTAATGCTTGGCCAAAATCTCTTTGGTGTAGTTGCTGACGGCGATCACTCGGTCTGCTACTTCGCAGCCATTGCGCTCAAGGCGGGAAACGTGCTCGCTACCATGGCCGGGTGCCCGATCGAATTCGGTGGCATGAACGTGGCAGAGCAAAGGCTTGCCGCTCACTTGCTTGGCGACGATTCCAGCACTAAAAGTCATCCAATCATGACAATGAATCAAATCGAACTCAAGCGTGGCAGCGATCGAAGCCGCTAAACGAGCGTACTTTTCGACTTGATAAAAAAGATCGGGGCCATAGACAGTATTGCTGGTGGGCGCTTCTAATTGGTCTTGTTCGGCGTGAAGAGCATTGAGCGTCGTCTGACCGAGCACGCTAACAGTAAGAGGGGAAGTGACGGACGAATAGGGCTGCAGGTCAGCATCGAGGTAAAAAGTCTGAAGATTGGCGCTATTGGCTAGTTGTTCTTCTTTGGCGAGATGATTTTCCCAAACATCAGTCCCAATCACACTAAAGCCAGGAGTAGAAGACTTGCCGATACTGCGAGGTAAAACTAGAGAAACTTGGTGGCCAGAACGAAGAAGCGAGCGTACAATGCCAAAACAGGCCATCCCAAGACCGCCTGAAGAATATGGTGGGAATTCCCATCCGAACATTAAAATACGCAAGATTATTTATTCCCCGCTACTTTGCTATTTATCCTGCTTACAAACTTACATCGCTAAGATAGCTTTTTACAAGCGGAAGACAGAAAAAAACTAATGCTTTACAGGTCTGAGCTAACCGGTATATTGCTAGCCGCCGGTTCGTCACATCGCTATTCTGGTGGCGAAAAATCCAAGCTCAACGAGAAGCTAGGGGCTGTCTCTGTGCTTGAGACAAGCGTCATTGCTCTTGCTGGCTTTTGCGGCAAGATCCTGCTTGCTCTACCCCCTGATGACTTACTGAATAGCAGCCAACGATCTGCGCTAATTAGGAGAGCTGAAGAGCACAAACTAGCTTTGCAGATACTGGCTGGCGGCAAAACGCGCAAAGACTCGGTTAGAAATGCGCTTGGTTTTGTGGAGGCAGATTTTTTGCTGATACACGACGCTGCTAGACCGTGTGTGCATTCTGGTGACTTAGAAGCCTTGCTCACAGCTCTCGATCGAAACCAAACAGCAGCGATCTTGGCTACACCGGTCTCAGATACGCTCAAGCGCGTAAACTCTGATGGTTTCATTGAAACCACTATCAGTCGCAAGAGTCTCTGGGCAGCTCAGACGCCACAGGCTTTCTCTAGCGATCTCTACAGAGAGACTTGGAATCTATATGACCAGTTGGATCAAGACCTTGAGCTTACTGACGATGCGAGTTTGTTTGAGCTTTTTGATTTGCCTGTAGCTGTTGTTCGGAGCTCTCACCCCAATCCAAAAATTACTTATGCTCAAGATCTTGAGCTTTTGCGGGCTTTAAAAGCCAGTTCAGCCTCTTAAGCGTGTTAGCATAAACCCATAACTCTTTCAATCTTCATAAATCAAATGATCATCATCATGGAAGCAGGAGCTAAAGAAGCCGAAATACAAGCAGTGATAGGCAGAGTAGAAGCGAACGGTTATCGGGCCATCTTAAATAAAGGCCAAATTCATACTGTCATAGCGCTTATAGGAGACGAAAGTAAATTGGAAAGCACAGATATTTTAGAAGAATTGCCCGGTGTAGCCCGCGTCGAGAGAATTCAGGTTCCTTTTCGCCTAGCGAGCCGCATCGTTCAACCGGAAGACTCAGTGATCGAAGTGATACCCGGTCTGCGCATCGGTGGCCGTGAAGAACTGGCAATCATGGCCGGCCCTTGTTCTGTCGAATCGGAAGAAGGAATTATGGCCGTTGCTAGAGCAGTCAAAAAATCCGGCGCAAAAATACTCCGCGGTGGAGCCTACAAACCAAGAACAGGCCCTCGTCAGTTTGAAGGCTTGCGCGAACTCGGTCTCAAGCTGCTCAAAGCGGCCAAAGAGGAAACAGGCTTGGCGATCGTCACAGAATTGATGGACGTCAGAGACATGGAGAAATTCGAAGACATTGCTGATATCTACCAAGTAGGTGCCCGCAACATGCAGAATTTTTCGATGCTCGATGAATTGGGCAAAAGCAAGAAAGCCGTGCTCCTAAAACGCGGCTTTGCCGCCACGATCGACGAGTGGCTCTTGGCTGCTGAACGGATTTTGGACGGAGGCAACCACAAAGTGATTCTCTGTGAGCGGGGCATTCGTTCTTTCGACGCAAAATACACCAGAAACGTGCTGGACTTGGCGGCCGTGCCCGTCGTCCGCAAGCTCTCCCACTTACCGATCATCGTCGATCCTTCCCATGGAACGGGCAAGACTGCCTATGTGCCTGCCATGGCCATGGCCGCAATAGCCGCTGGCGCTCATGGTTTGATGATCGAGGTTCATCCAGATCCAGCCAATGCGCTCTCTGACGGTCCACAGAGTTTGAATTTTCCACAATACGAAACTTTGATGGATTCTTTGAAAGCTTGCAAGAAGGCTATCGATGCGATCAACTACGCTGAAGTTAAGGTTTGAGGGTTTAGACCCTAGGCTTAGCTATTTTCTAAGCGAGCTCGGAGGCGAGGCGCTTTGCAGGTCTGAGCCAGAAATCGAGCAGAAAGATCTCTATCCGGCTAGCTGGGTCAAGCTCTTTTGGGCTGTTCAGGCTTTTTTGGTTGGCACTCCCTGCTCAGATCTTATTTTTCGGCTGCTCGCTCATTCCTCAGACCAAGCCGGTCAAGAGCTGGTGGATTTTTTGGTGGGAACTGACAGTGAAGACTACCCTGAGACCAAATGCAGAAGACAGCTACTGACTAGCTTTTGGGAGGAGCGCGGCTATGCGGGGATTGGGTTGGGGCACAAGACTTTTTTGGGAGAATACAGCGCACTAGATGCTTGGTTGCGAGAAGATCTAGGCCCTAACAAAATCAGCTTTGCCCAGATCCATAAGCTTTGGTCTTTTGTTTTGCTCGAGAATAATCTAAAACCTGAGCAAAGAGAGATTTTTTTGAGTGCACTCACCAGAAAAGCGACTTCAGCCCCTGAAATCCCTGACACCCCCAATTTTCAAGCTTCGCTTTTAGGCTTTGGCTTTGGCTTTCCTGAAAGTTTTACTTTTCTAGCAAAAGCTGGCTGGCGAGACTGGCTAGTTTGCGATAGTGCTTGCTTTTCGCTGCAAGGCGGAAGAAAAGTGCTGGTGAGCGTTCAAGCTGATTTCAGCTCTCAAGAAGCGTCTATAGCGGCTATTCGGGGTTATAGCGCTAGGCTTTTTGAGGTATTCGCTGAAGAGGGGCTTATTGAGAACATTTCGCATTAAATTGCACTTTTTTTTTTGCTTGCTACACTACTAGAAGTTAAAGTCCTAATGGAGCTTAAAGAAGATGCCATACACAATTTATACTGATATTTGCGAAGGTTTGACTGACTGCATCCCCGTCTGTCCGGTTGAGTGCATCGATCTAGTAGAAAATTCCCCCAACGCTAAGGGAACCACTTACGCTTATGTCAAATGGGACATCTGCATCGATTGTGGCGCTTGCTTAGCTGCTTGCCCGATTGAGGGTGCTATTTCTGACGAACAGATCGAAGGCGTCCAAAAGATTCCTGCTTAGTTTCTCAGAGCATATTCTATTGCTTTGGCAAAAGGCTCCCAGTCAGCCTTGCCAGTGCCTACCAGACTGTAGCCGACTCCATGATCTGGCGAGGTGCGTATAAATGGCAATCCTATGCTCACGTTTATTGCCCGAAAGTCACTGATAGTCTTGATCAATGGCAAGATCTGATCGTGGTATGGCGCTAAATACAAGTCATAAGCCTGCTCCCTGCCAGCAAGATAAGCCCTACTCGCCTCCACCCAAAGCGCATCTGGCGAAAAACAACCACTTACTTCTAGCTTTCTGAGTATTGGTTCAAGCAAGATCTCTTCGCCCCCAATAGATCCCCCATCACCAGCATGAGGATTTATGCCAGCAATCGCTATTTTGGGATTATTTATTCCGAGCTGTCTACTGAGAAAACCTCTAGCTGTCAAAGTCGCCGCTTCGATGCGCTCAGCCGTTAAAGCAGCCGAAACTTCCCGCAGTGGAATATGACGGGTCAGCAGCAAAACGCGCCACTCACAAAGCTCATTGGAGGCGACAAAGAGCATTTCTGCCTCAGCCCCAGTCAGCGCACTGAGCACTTCTGTTTGACCGGTATAAAAGACACCAGCTCTATGCCAGCGAGTCTTATCGATTGGGCCAGTGACTAAAGCCCGACATTCGCCACTGAGACAGGCTCTAGTCGCTGCGCTGAGATCCTCGAAGCTTGCTTCTATCTCTGAAGGAACTTCACGCGTCTCCAAGCCGGCTAGATCGAGGACAGCCCTAGAGCCGAACAATACAAAATCAGCCGGATCAAAACGCCCCTGCCCAAAAAGCCCCCGCAAGATCTCTGGACCAAGACCGAGCGCTTCACCATAGGTTATTGCTATTTTTAAGGACATAAACTTCTCTGTCATTCATGAAAAGAACTGTCTTAATTATCCTCGGAATTACACTAGTGCTCAGCGGGCTAGGTTACTGGTTAACCAAAAACAAGCTAAACGGAGTCTCTAAAGCGATCGAAGGCGAAGAAAAAGTGCAGATCGAAGTCTGGATCGACGAGATGGCTAGCCTAGACCCAAATCTCTTCAAACCCGGAGACAAAGTAGACTTTCTAGTACGCAATAGACCGCATGGAGAGCTGACTATTACGGCCGCCCAATGCTTCCCCCTCGACTTGCAGACTTATTATAGTAAGCGCATTCCCGCGACAAGCAAGGAAAACGAAGCCCAAAACCAAGCTCCCCTCCTCTGGAACTGTAGACTCTCACTGCTCGAAGACAAAGCACTCAGTACCAGCAAAGGCTATATAGCCCGCGGCAATCAGCTCAAAATAGCCAGCAAGATAGCCCTAGAAGGCAAAATGATGCGCGTTGACGGATACATAGTCGGTCTACAAGCTCTTGCCCTAAAGTGAGCCAAAAACTAGCCCTCCTTGCCGTCTGCTTGCTGCTGGCCCTCAGTCCCCTGATCGCTCAAGATAGCGGCACGGCCAGTCTCGGTTATGGGATGGTGGCCATCATCGCTCTGGTGGGCTTACACCTGCTTCGCAGGAGTCTTGGAGGGGAGAAGGTCAGCTTTACCCCAGACCCAATCGACTATAGTTTGCTGGGTTTGTTTTGCGCTGGGCTAGTGGCTACGGCCAGTTCGTCATTTTTGGGGATTAGTGCTGCTGGACTGGCTCTCAATGGGCTTTATTTGGCTTTTTATTTGGCTTTGCGTCATCTGCTCAAAAATCGCGCTCAGCTTTTAATTTTAGTGCTAGCGGTGGCCATTGGGCTAGTCTGGACCAGCGGAGAAGGGCTGTGGCAATATCTCCATGGCGCTGAGGCGCTCGCTACTTGGGAAGATCCTTTGACCAGTTCTTTTGAGCGGATGAATAGAGTTTATTCGACTCTGCTCAACCCGAATCTTTATGCTATTCATGGGCTTTTGGCTTTTCCTTTGGTCTTTGCTTTGGTCGCCCAGATTTTTTCTGAACCGGAGAGCCTGCCTAGGAGACTTCTTAAGGGTTCTGGTTTGCTTGTCTTGGCTTTGCTCGCTGTTTTTTTGGTCTTCCAGAGCGGCAGCAGAGCAGCTTGGCTCGGTTTGGCAGCTCAGCTCTTTTTGCTTACGGCTGCTTTGTTTTCACGCTTGGCTATGAGTTGGCGTTTAGCAATGCTTGGGCTAGGAGCTAGCGTCCTTCTCTTTGCTAGCCAAAGCAAGTCTCTGGTCAATAGACTGCAGAGCATGCTCGATGGACACGAAAATAGCAGCAATAGTTTTCGCCTGCATGTCTGGGAAGCTTGTTTGACTGGCTTTCAGGAAAATATCTATTTTGGAGTAGGTGTTGGCTCCAAGGTCTTCTATCAAGCTTATGCTCTCTACGCTCAGTCACTTTACTCGGCGCTCGGTTGTTATAGTCTGCCTCTAGAACTGGCTTTTGAGCTTGGCCTATTCGGTTTGCTTGGGCTTGGGGCTTTACTCTTTGGCATTGGGCGTTTGGCTTTCACGGCTTTGCCTGCTCTAGAGCGTTTTGAGGGAAAGCTGGCTTTGGCTTGTCTGGTTTCATTGTTTGGGGCATTGGTGGCTAGTTTCTTTGATGTGGTGATTTTAAGGCCGCAGGCTTGTATCATGTTTGTGACTGTGCTTGCATTGCTGGTGAGCGTGTGTCAGTTAGAAAAGAAACCATGATCCTCGAAGCCCTTTATCCCCGCCAAGCACATTCTCATCCCGTCTTGATCGCTCAGGGCTGCATCGATCGGCTTGGCTCTTGGGTAGCTGAAAATCTAAAACCGAGCAAAGTTTTGCTTCTAGTCGACCAAAACGTCTCAGAGCATTATGGCGAAATGCTGGTCAAAACGCTCCACCAAGCTGGCCTAGAGACCATCAGCAAGACCGTTGCCAGCGGCGAAGTGGCAAAAAGCTGGTCTACAGCCACAACACTGCTGACCTACTCGCTCGAACAGGGGCTAGACAGACATAGCGTCATAGTTGCCGCTGGGGGGGGAGTAACTGGCGATCTGGCTGCTTTTGTCGCTTCGCTCCATCATCGGGGGATCGCTTTGGTGCAGGTTCCTACAACACTGCTGGCCATGGTCGATTCGTCTATTGGGGGGAAGACTGGCGTCAACTTTGGGGCTAGTGGCAAAAACACTGTCGGTAGTTTTTATCAGCCTAGAGCTGTCTTTCAAGACCAAGATTTTTTGACCACACTGCCAGACTCACAGTGGCGCAACGGCCTAGCGGAAGCCTTCAAATATACGCTCATTGCCGAAGATGGAGGGCTCTTTTGGAATTGGTTGGGGGCTCACCAAGCAGCGCTGCTTAGCCGCGATCCAGTGACTGTCCAAGCACTTTTGGTGCACTGTGTGAGCACTAAGCTGGCTTTCACGATGGCCGATGAGTTTGAAGCCGGTGGCCGCAGGGCCCTCCTCAATCTCGGGCATAGCTTTGGGCATGCATTAGAAAAACTACTTTGCTTTGAGATTGCCCATGGTCAGGCTGTCAGTTGGGGAATAAGTGTGGCGGCCAGTCTGAGCGCTTCGATAGGTTTGATTGGGGGTGATTTGCGGGATGAAATCCAGAGCAGGGCAGCCGCTCTCTGCCCATGGCCAATCGCTTCAATTGCTAAAATATCAGCTCTAGAAATACGTGCCGCAATGAGTGGAGACAAAAAAAACAGAGGAAAGAGTTTGCGCTTGGTATTGCCTACAGAGCCGCTTTCTAAGAGCATCTTAGTCCAAGATCCCGACGAGCTGCTGCTACTAGCTGCAATACAGACTGGTTTGGGGTTAGAGTCGTGAATTCAAGAGAGATTCGGGCACTTTGGCTCAGTTTTTTCGGTGAGCAAAAAGGGCATCAGATAGTCCCTTCAGCCTCGCTAATCCCCCAGAACCCGACCTTGCTTCTAACGAACGCTGGGATGGTTCCTTTTGTGCCTTATTTTCTTGGCCAGCAGAGCCCTCCTAGCTCGCGCTTGGCTTCCATTCAGCGCTGTGTGCGAGTGGGGGGGAAAGATTCAGATCTCGAAAACATCGGTAGAACACCAAGACACCTTTCTTGTTTTGAGATGTTGGGGAATTTTTCTTTCGGTGATTATTTCAAAGAAGAAGCAATTTGCTGGGCTTGGGAGCTGCTGACCGAAGTCTATCGCTTTAGCCCCGATCAACTATTAGTCTCTGTCTTTGCCGGTGACGAGCTGCTTGGCGCAGACAGCGAAGCGAAAAAAATCTGGACTGATAAGATTGGCCTGCCAGAAAGCCGAATTTGGGAGCTAGGCAAAGCTGACAATTTTTGGGGACCTCCAGGTGGGGTCAGTGGGCCTTGTGGCCCTTGTAGTGAGATTTATTTTGTGCCAGCTGATGGCTCAGAGCCGGTAGAGATCTGGAATCTGGTCTTCATGCAGTACGAAAAGCTGGAAACTGGCCAGTTCAAGCCGCTCCCAAAGCCAAATGTCGACACTGGCGCCGGTCTAGAGCGCTTAGCCAGCATCTTGCAAGATAAACCCGATGTCTTTCATTGCGATCTCTTGTTTCCGCTTCTAGAGAAGGTACAGGCCTTGAGTCGTGGGAATGTGCTCAGTTTAGAAGACGCTCTGCTCGCCCAAAAGATCGTGACAGACCATCTGCGTTGTTCTGCTCTTTTGATTGCCGATGGTGTGCTCCCCAATAACCTTGGTCGGGGCTATGTCTTGCGGATGTTGATCAGACGGGCGGCTCGCTTCGCTCGCAAGCTGGGGATCGAGGCTGGTTCATTGGCGGCTTTGTTACCCGTTTTGCCGCAGATTTATCCTAGTCTAGAAGCTGAAAATCTTCCAAAGATTGCTGAAGTGTTGCTTGCAGAAGAAGAAGCTTTCGCCAAGACCATTGAGCGGGGGTTTCTGCGTTTCGAAGAACTGACCAGCAAAGCGGAAAACAATATAATCTCAGGGGCAGCGGCTTTCGATCTCTATGCGACCTATGGTTTTCCAATAGAGATCAGCCTCGATCTGGCTGCTGAGAGGGGACTGAGTATAGACCAACTGGGCTTTGAGCAGGCCAAAAACGACCACGCACAGGCCTCAAATCAAGGCAAATTCAAGGTGGCTTTGCGGTTAGACTCTGGGCTTGACTCCCTAGCTAAGACAGAGTTTCTGGGCTATCAGAGCCAAGTGCTAGATGGTATCTCTGTTCTAGAAGTCTTAGAGCCAAACGCTAAGACTGAACAGGTAGCCTTGATTCTGGACAAAACTCCTTTTTACGCCGAGTCTGGGGGGCAGGTCGCCGATCGGGGGGCTTTGTATTTGGATGAAGAGCTGTTTTTTACTGTCCAAGACGTCCAGAAGAGAGCTGGTCAATTTTTGCACTTTGGCTGCTTTGCTGAAGGCCTTGAGTCAGCAGTTTTAGAGGGGAAAAAACTGAAAGCCAAAATCGACACTAAACGCAGGCACTCACTCAAACAACATCACACTGCAACCCATCTGGTGCAAGCCGCTCTAAGGCTCATTGTAGGGTCAGAAGTACAACAAGCCGGCTCTCTGGTCGAAAGCAACAAACTCCGTTTTGATTTCAGCTTTCCGCGCGGCCTGAAGCCAAATGAACTCGAGCAAGTCGAAAAACAAGTGAATGCTTGGATCGAAGAAGATTTATTGGTAGAAACGAAAGTGATGAACTATGAGCAGGCTCTCGCACAGGGGGCGCTCGCTCTCTTTGGGGAAAAATACGAAGCGCAAGTGCGAGTACTCTCAATCGGCTCAGCGGGCAAGAAACCGGTCAGCGTTGAGCTTTGTGGGGGAACTCATGTCAGCGGCACTGGGGAGATACAGGGTGTGAGTCTGCTTTCTGAGACTGCTATCTCGGCAGGCAAACGGCGCATTTCTTTTTTGGCTGGCGCTTCTATGCTGGAGGAGTTACGTTCTTTGGCTAGTCTCAGTAAGAAGCTGGCAGGAGAATTCAAGGTTGCACCAGACAAGCTAGATGAGAAAATCGAACAAATTCTGGAGCAGAAAGCGGCTTTAGAGCGTCAGATCAAAGATCTTGGAGAGCAGAAACTGCAGGATTTAGCGAAAGGTTTGAGCTCTACTCTAGGAGCGGAGAATGCCTATACGCTAAGAATCGATGAATCTGGAATAGACCTTGGGGCACTCGTTAAGCTTCTCCAGAAGAGTCAATCCAACACGAATTTCTTTTTGTATTCGCCAGACCAAAGCAATCCCAAATACTGTTTCGCGCTAGGGTCTGAGGTGAAGACCTCGGCCAGTGATCTCGCTAAAACTTTCAACACCATGACAGGCTCAAGAGGAGGCGGGAACAAGCAGTTTGCCCAAGGCAGTGGCGGTGACTTCGACAAATACCCTCAGGCGGTTAGGGAGGCCACGGCGGGAACTGGGTTAAACTTCATTCCAATCAAGTGATTAACGACCTAGAACGAGCCGAAGAGCTGAAAGCCAAGCTCAGACGATGGAACGAGGAATATTACCTGAACGCCAGGCCGTCAGTATCTGACGAAGTCTATGACGCTGCTATGTTGGAGCTAAAAGACATTGAGGCGAAAACCCCCCTGCTCGCCAACCAGCCGCAATCACCCTCTAAAACTGTCGGAGCGCCGGTGCTTCAAAGCGGCTTCCAGAAGCGAGCACACAGCAAGCCTATGCTCAGCCTCGACAATGCGTATAGCGAGAGCGATCTGCGCGCTTGGGCCAGCCGCAACCAGCTGACTGGGCCTTTTTCGGTAGAACCCAAAATAGACGGAGTGTCTCTTTCGCTGGTCTATGAAGGCGGCAAGCTACTCTATGCTCTCACACGCGGAGACGGCCAGCAAGGCGAAGAGGTAACAGCCAATGCCAGTACGATCGGCGATATCCCTCTTGCTATCAGCGAAAGCAGAAATTTTGAGGTGAGGGGCGAAGTCTATATGAGCCAAGCTGTCTTTGCGCAGTTTCCACAGTTCGCCAACCCACGCAATGCGGCGGCTGGATCTTTGAAGTTATTGGACAAAGCTATCTGCGCTAGCCGCCAGCTCAGTTTTATCGCGTATTGGACTGACTTAATGGCTGATAGTCACTCAGAGAGCCTAGCGGCTCTAGCTAAACTGGGCTTTGTACTCGGGAAAAACAATACTCTCAGCCCCGATATCGAGGCTGTCTGGGCTCTGGTCAATCGTTGGGAAGAACAAAGAGAATCTGTCGGTTATGTCACAGACGGCCTAGTGGTGAAAGTCGACGATCTCAGACTTCAAGAAGAGTTGGGTGCCACATCCAAAGCCCCCCGTTGGGCGATCGCTTACAAGTACCCTCCTGAAGAGGCCGAAACTCATCTCAAGAATATCTTGCTGGAAGTGGGGCGAACAGGAGCGGTGACTCCAGTAGCTGAGCTTGAGCCGGTGCGGCTCTCTGGCTCGGTGGTGGCACGGGCTTCGCTGCATAACTTTGACCGAATCGCTGAACTAGACGTCCGTTTAGGTGACTATGTGCTGGTGCGCAAGGCTGGCGAGATCATTCCAGAGATTGTTGCAGTAAAAACGGAAAAGCGCGAGCCCACTAGTGCCCTCTATAGCCAGCCCACGCATTGTCCTAGTTGTCAGTCTTTGCTCGAGAAGGTAGAAGGTGAAGTGGCTCTTCGTTGCCCAAATGCGCTTGCCTGTCCTGCTCAGCGCAATTCCCGCCTTGAGCATTGGGCCAAGCAAATGGACATCAAGGGTCTTGGCACTGCGATCATCGCCAAGCTGACACAGCTCTCACTAGTCCAAGAACCAGCTGATTTATATAAACTAAGTCTCAGCCAAATACTAGCTCTAGAAGGCTTTCAGGAAAAATCTGCCCAGAAGCTATTGGACGCCCTAGCGAGCAATAAGAGCAAACCTTTGGCGCAGTTCTTACTAGCGCTCGGAGTCAAGCATGTCGGTGAAAATGTCGCAAAATTATTGGCAGCTAAATTTCGCTCTTTGGAAGCTTTGAGAGCCGCTGAATTGAGTGAGCTAGAGAGCATAGATGGGCTAGGCCCAAAGATCGCCGCCGAAGTCTATGCTTATTTTCGTGATGAGCGAGCAATCAGCAGCCTAGAACGCTTGTTAGCAGCTGGTCTCAGCCCAGAAGAGAGCGCTGAACGAAAATCTGCCAAAAATTCAGCCATTAATGGGAAAAGAATAGTAATCACCGGTACATTCGCTCAGAGCCGGAAAGAGCTGGAAAGTTTTCTAGAAGACCATGGCGCACAAATCTCAAACAGCGTTTCGGCTAAGACTGACTATCTGCTAGCTGGCGAAAATGCAGGCTCAAAGCTCGCTCAAGCGCAAGCAAAGAAAGTCACTATCATTTCTCTAGACGAGCTGAAAATCCTGACCGAAGACTAGTCTTGATCTGGCCTTCTGATGCTCTCAAGGTTGATCCGACCCTTGGGGTCTATTTCTTTCACTAGACCGAGCACAAGATCCCCAATCTCAAAGGAATTGAGCAGTTCAGTGATTTCAGGAGAAATCTCAGTCGAAGCAGGAGCGCTATTCTCTTCAACGGCGCTGCCAGATTGGCGATCTCTGGAGCCATAACGGGAATTGCCACCACTTCTACCTGGAGGGCCACTGCGCCGCGGTTCGCGGGCTGAACTACGCACTAGGCCGACCTTGCCGGGTCCAAACTCCACTAGTAAGCCAAAGTCTAGACGTCTGCAAACTGTCCCGAGATACTCACAACCTGGCTCAAGGCGCAAAGTGAGCTGTTTGATCTTCTCGCGCGCTAGCTCAGCTGAACCGGCTCTACCGGAGATCATCACTAGACCGGTTTGGTCTATGTCTATCTTTTCGACGCCTGTTTCTTCAATTAGCTTTTTGATGTTTTTGCCGCTAGGACCGATGATTCCACCGATGTCTTCAACGCTGATATTGATGGTGAGGAGTGAAGGAGCATGCGGCGAGATGCTCTCCCGAGGAGCAGAGATGGTCTCATACATCTTGTCTAGGATAAACTGGCGGCCTACTAAAGAATGATCGAGAGCAAGCTTCAAGACTTGCATCGAAATCCCCTGAGGAAGCTTCAGGTCAAGCTGAATGGCCGTAATCCCGTCGCGTCCACCGGCCACCTTGAAGTCCATATCACCTAAAAAATCTTCGACTCCTTGGATGTCGGTAAGGATGGCACATTGGCCACCTTCAAGGATCAAGCCCATCGCTATGCCAGAAATCAATTCTTTGACTGGAACACCACCGTCCATGAGCGCAAGCGAGCTAGCACAGGTAGAAGCCATGCTGGTCGAGCCATTTGAGCCGAGTACGTCTGAAACAACACGTATAGTATATGGAAAGATATCTTTAGGCGGGAGTGATGGAATCAGCGCTCTTTCCGCTAGGGCTCCATGACCGACTTCCCTGCGACCTGGTGGTCTCATGCCACGGGCTTCACCGACAGAATAAGCCGGAAAATTATAATTGTGATAAAAAGCCTGCTCGCGTTCTGGCCAAGTACCATCGATAGGCTTTGAGTCAGAGACTGTGCCGAGTGTGATAGTCGAAAGCACCTGTGTAGAGCCTCTATTGAAAAGGCCACTACCATGTCCGCGTTTTACGAGCCCAACTTCCGAAGAGATTTGGCGTACTTCATTGCATTTACGGCCATCGATTCGGACACCAGAGTGCAGGATCTGATCGCGCATCAGCTTTTTCTCGAGCTTGCGAAAACATGCTTTCGCTTTAGAACCTTGGCTCTTGAGCGGATTTTCGTCTTCTAAAGCTGCGAGAGACTCGATCAAAGCGGCTTGAACTAAATCTGTTTGCGCTTCGCGCTCTCTTTTGTCGGTGTGAGCAGCTTGGATCACTTGGTTCAGTTTTTCGCTGCAAACTTCAGAGACAAAGGAGCTGATCCCTTCATCGACCACTGGCGGCTCAAAAGAAATGTGTTTTATTTCGTGTTGAGCAAAAAATTCTTTCTGAGAACTCACTTGTTGCTTGATGTGCTCTTGGGCAAAAGCTATTCCGGCAAGCAAAGTCTCTTCTTTGACAAAATCTGCACCAGCTTCGATCATCAAAAAGCTCTTTTCGGTGCCTGCCACAATAAGATCCAACATCGAATCTGTCTGTTCGGCGTAAGTTGGATTGACGATGAACTGACCCTTGACTAGAGCAACGCGCACAGCGCCGACTGGACCGAGAAAAGGGGCACCACTAAGGCTAACAGCAACAGAAGCACCGAGCACAGCGAGAACGTCAGTGGGATGCTCTTGATCGGCACTGATGATCGTGGCCACGATATTCACATCGTTCCGGAAACCGTCTGGAAAGAGCGGGCGGAGCGGTCTATCGATCAGACGGCCAGCAAGAATAGCTTTGTCATTTGGTCTTCCTTCACGTCTGTTATAGCTACCGGGTATGCGACCTACGGCATAGAGCTTTTCTTCAAAATCGACGGTGAGTGGAAAAAAATCAATGTCTGGGCGGGCTTGCTTGGCGACACAGCAGGTGACCAAGATCATCGTCTCTCCACAGGTGACCAAGACTGAGGCATTGGCTTCATTGGCTAGGCGACCCGTTTCAAGAATGATTTTCTTGTCTGGGGCTAGATTTATTTCTGTGGTTTTTATGTGCTTCAAAGTTTCACCTGAGGGTTTATGAGGGAGTTCAAGCCTGAAAATCTCTTAGCCACGAATACCCAAAGAAGCGATAGTGCTGGCATAGGAAGCGATATTGCTGGCTTTCAGGTAGCGCATCAATTTTTTGCGGGTAGAGACTAACTGCTGCAGGCCACGCTTGGCTGAGTTGTCTTTTTTATTTTTCCGCAAATGCTCCATTATTTCTTGGATTCTAGCGGTTGTAAGAGCAATTTGCACTTCACAGGAGCCTGTATCGAAGGTCTGATTTTGATATTTGGCTATTACTTCTCTCTTTTTTTCTTTAGCTAGCATAGATTTTGGGTCAAGTATTCCTAAATTTGAACTGATATTTTAGCACGCTAGCACGCTTCACTGGGAGTGATAATGGCGCCATTGCTCTATCCGCTTGTGGTCGCCGGAGAGCAGCACTTCTGGCACTTTGTGGCCTCTGAATTCGCGTGGCTTGGTGTATTGCGGAGCTTCCAAGCGAAGATTTTCTTGATCGCTGAAGCTATCAAGGGCGGTGACCAATTCGCCTTTTCGGAAAGTACCGGGCAGCAAGCGGGTGACAGTATCGAGCAAGACCATTGCCGGCAGTTCGCCACCGGTGAGCACATAATCACCGATCGAGATACTGAGATCGACGAAGTTCATGATTCTTTCGTCAAAGCCTTCATAGCGCGGGCAGACCAAGATTAGCTGATCCACTTTACTGAGCTTTTCGCGGGCTAGGCTCTGAGTCAGTTTTTGACCACGTGGCGAGAAGATAATTTTGAGGGCTTTGGGCAGAAGCTCTATGCTTTCAAGGGCTTCTACGATGGGCTCAAGGCGCAGTACTTGCCCTGTGCCACCACCATAGGGCTGATCGTCTAGTTTGTTGTAGTTGCCTAGTCCATGCTCTTTGAGGTCGTGCAACTTATATTCAACAACGCCTTCTTGGCTGGCTCGCCCCAAGATACTGGCGCTCAGATAGGGGGCAAAGACTTCCGGAAAAATACTGATAATATCGAAGCGCATGTTTTAGCTTTCACCGGCTTGGAGTTTCAGAAATTTTCGTTTTCCGACCTGAAGCACATCACCGGCCTTGAGGACTATCTGTTCGTCAGCTTTCTTTTCGTTCACCTTCACTCCGCCGCCAGCAATCAGTCTTCTCGCTTCGCCATTGGAACTCACCGATCCAGAATTATTGAGCACTTGCACCAGACTTTGCCCAAGCTGGAAAGAATGGAGAGGAATCTCACTGGGTAGCTCTCGGCGCTGAAAGCGCTGCACAAAGTCTTCTTGAGCCTCCTGAGCAGCTTGAGCTCCCTTAAATTTGCTGGTGAGCTCGCGAGCAAGGCGCATCTTCAGATCCCGAGGGTTGGCAACTTCCGGATAAGCCTGCACTTCTCTTGCTGAAACGCCCAAAAGCAATTCAAACCAAGCCAACATCTGGGCGTCAGGCAGACTCATGGTCTTCCCGAAAAAATCACTGGCCGTATCGCGCAGTGCTATATGGTTTCCGGCAGTCTTAGACATCTTTTTTTGACCATCAAGGCCGATTAGAAGAGGGAGTAGAGCAACGAGTTGAGGCTCTTGACCGGCTTGCCGCTGCAGATCACGTCCAGCCAGCACATTAAAGCGCTGATCGCTGCCGCCGAGCTCCAAGTCAGCACGAATTTGCACCGAATCATAACCCTGCAAGAGCGGATAGAGCATTTCGTGAAGATATAGCGGCTGGCCTTTCTCCAGACGCTCCCCAAATGCTTCTTTGGCAATCATCTGGTTTACGGTAAAACTAGAAGCAAGAGTGATCAGCGCACTAGAAGAGAGTTTTGAGAGCCAATCGGCATTATTTACCACCTCACAGCGCTCTAGATCGACCACCGAAGAAGCTTGTTCGAGAAAATGACTGGCATGAGAGACCACCTCCTCTGGGCTGAGCGGCGGGCGGGCTTCATTGCGGCCACTAGGATCGCCTAGCTGAGCCGTGAAGCCTCCGATCAGCAAGACTGGCTGATGGCCGGCCTCGGCAAAGCGCTGAAGAATATTCAAACAAACAGTATGGCCCAGATGCAGATCGGGGGCTGTGGGGTCTATGCCGAGTTTTACCCGCAGTTTTTTTCCACTGGCGAGCCTAGCGGCGAGAGCTTCAGCGCCTCCCGGCAAGATTTCTTTGACACCGATGAGCAGGCTATCTATATCGTGATTTGGCATGGATTAGTAAATATCCTAATATAACTCAAAAGCCTGACCAGAAGAGCTATCATCGACCTGAATTCGGTTTTGATCTTCTTTGAGCACCAACCAAACCTGCTCAGGAGTCAGCGCTTCCATACAGTTGGCCACATTGCGCGCGCAAAGCTTCTCAGTACAGCTCTGGGCACACTGATATTCGTCAGCACGCAAGCCCAGACCACCAAAAGGCAAATGCCGCTTCGCTGAAGTAGGCCCAAAGAGCCCAAGAGTGTTAGTGCCCATGGCGCCAGCCAGATGAGTGGGGCCAGTATCGCCGCCGATGACGGTGTCGCATTTGCCTAGTAGACCTGCTAGTTCCAGCAAGCTCAGTTCACCGGCTAGATTGACGACGCGCACGATCGCTTCGCGGGGCATGGAGCTTTGCAGCTCTTGGCAGAGCAGGCGCTCTTCTTCGCCGCCGATCAGATAGAGATCCGGGGTCGGTGATTCGCGAGAATTGAAGATGCGGATCAAATTTAGCCAGTTTTTGGCTGGCCAAGCCCGATGCGGTCTATGTTTGCCGACGCCGGGGATCAGGGCTATGTTTTGTTTGTAGGGATTGAATTTGACCCGAAGCAGCGCTCGCTCTACCAGTGGCTCAGGCAGAGTGAAGTAAGGTCTTGGTGCTAGTTTTTGCTCTAGAAGATAAGGCGCTAGTGGTCTGTATGTTTCCGCAAAATTGAGCCAGACATGGGCTGACTGGGGGTTTTTAGCGTAATCGTACTTATTAACAGAAGTTACTAAGCCATCAAAAAGCAGCTTACTCCGCCAGCTAGACTGCAAGTCAATGATTCCGGCATAAAATTTTTCGCCTTCTAAGTTTTTCTGCAGTTGGTCTTTGATCGCAAAAAAATTGAAGAGATTTAGCTTCCCCTCAATACCCACCACCTCATCCACCCAAGAGCAGGAGCGGAGCAGTTCTTCATTCACTGTGCTGGTCAGATAGACGATTCGCGCCAGCGGAATGTGTTGCTTGATGGTGGCTAGCAGGGGGATAGTATGAACTAAGTCTCCTAGAGCGCCCTGTCTATGAACCAAGAAATGATCTTGTCTATGCTCCGAGAACACCTAAGCCTTGGCCACTGTCACCTGCTCAGTCTGGTCTTGGTATTTGCCTGCTCGCTGCGAGTAGTCGATGGCACAGGGCTCACCCTCAAAGAAAAGAAGCTGAACAACGCCTTCTAGAGCATAGATCCGACAATCAGCCTTGGAAGAATTGCTGAACTCAAGCGTCAAATGCCCCTGCCAACCAGGCTCAGCAGGTGTTGTATTAGCGATGATCCCACAACGGGCATAGGTGCTTTTGCCGATGGCGAGACAGGAGATATTGTTGGGGATCTTCAGATGCTCCACTGAGACGCCTAATCCGTAGCTATTTGCTGGCAAAATGAAGAACTGGGCGCCAGTCTCAGCGTCAGTATGTAACTCTGCTCGTTCCAAATTATCGGGGTTGAAATTCTTCGGATCTACTACTGTGCCAGGTATGTGCTTGAAAATCCAGAACTCGCGCTCTGAGAGACGGATATCATAACCAAAAGAACTCAGTCCATAGCTCAAGAGCCTTTCACCCGAAACGCTTACATTCACTAGGCTAGGCGTAAAGGGCTCGATTAGGGCTAAGTTTGCGGCGGCTTGGGCTATCCAGTTGTCGTTTTGGATCATGGGGTGACCGGTAGCAGATCTTGGAGATAACCGAGTTTCTTGATTTCTTTGCTGGCGGTGAGTTCATAGACTAGCGGCTTGCCGGTGGGGATTTCTAGTGCCAGTACTTGTTCTTCGGTCAGATTGTCTAGTTTCATCACGATCGAGCGGAGGCTATTGCCGTGGGCGGCGACGATCAGGTTTTTGCCGTTCACCAGATCCGGATAGATTTTTTCTTCAAAGTATGGAATAGTCCGGGCGGCAGTGTCTTTGAGGCTTTCACCGTTAGGGGGTGGTATATCGAAGCTGCGTCGCCAGATCCGCACTTGTTCCGCGCCGAATTCGAGGGCTGTTTGCGCTTTGTCTTTGCCTTGCAGGTCGCCGTAGTGGCGTTCGTTGAGGGCTTTATGTTTGATCGTTGTCAGATCTTGCTGGCCGAGCTTTTCGAGGATCAACTTGAGGGTTTCTTGGGCGCGCTTGAGCTCTGAGGTATAGGCTAGGTCGAATTTGTATCCTCCGGCTTTGAGCGCTTGACCCGCTTCTTTGGCTTCCTCTATACCTTTTGGGGTCAGATCGACGTCTACCCAGCCGGTGAAGCGGTTTTCAAGGTTCCATTGGGATTGGCCGTGGCGAACCAGTACTAACTTGCTCATCTATTCATAATCCTTTATGTTCTTAATTTGATGAGCTTTATCTTCGCGCGGCTTGAGCTTAGCTGACAAGGGTTGGCGTTTTTGCTGGATTAGGGAGCTCAATAGAACAGCTTAAGCAGAACTAGATAGAAGCCTAAAAGAAACTTAATTTCTATGTCTTAAATTGAATACTGTAAGCAATACAACTAACTAAGGTAAACAGGTAGGTAAACATTATGGGCGGCGGAACTTTTCCTTTAGGAAGCACATTAGGCAGAGCTGGCGCATCTGGCTTAGCTGGAGCAACGGGCAGAACTGGCACAACAGGAGCAATCGGCGCTCAGCCAACTACCAGAACACCTAGCGCTGGCAATGATTCAACTAATATTACCGGCGCAGCTGCCGGCAATCCTTTTTTGAACGTCACAGATAGTCAGGTAGAGGTAAACATTGAAGATGCTCAAACCGGCCAACAGCAATTATTGAGGCAGATTCTGTCAGCAGCCGATGGCGGCAAGACCATCTTCTCTAGCGTCAGAGAAAATTTAGCCCGCTGGGATGCTGGCTTCAGTAGCATCAAAAATCTCCGGGTAAATGGCGTTGACCAAGCAGCCACTACAACAGGTGGGAGTATTATCGGTAACGATGCTCAGACCTATGCCCAACAAGCCAACGGTGGAGCACAGTCAGCAGCCGACCCACTTAGAAAGCTATCTAGCTTGATCCAAGGAATACAGACCCTGTTGCGCAACATTGCACCACTTTCAAGAGGAGGAGCTGGAGCAAATCAAGCTTTACAATCTTTGCGTAGTGCTTCCGGGTTACCGAATCTAACAGCAGCTGATGTGCAACGTGTCACAAGAAATTTAGCCAGTATTCAAGCTGAATCAGCAACGATCACAAACCTTTCTCAGCAGATTCAGCAGAAGTTCACTCAAAGTGACCAAAGAGGAACTCAGGTCGGTCAGGCGCTCGGCCAGAACATCACCACACTAGGCCAGTCAGGCGGTAGTGGCGGCGGTGCTGGTGGTGGTGGTGGTGCTGGTGCTGGCGGTGGTGGAGCCCCTTAACGGGTCTTCTCTAGCTCCATAATTTAGGATATACACAAAATAAGCAGAGGGTTCTTGGTAACTAGGTAAGTTTTAATCGCTCATCTTCGGGGAATGAAATCTATTTAACGCTCAACTGAGAACTTTCCTCATGGCCACAACAAACCCTGCATCATTTGGCTCAAGCGACTTCTCGCGCATTCCCTCAACAAATCCGCCAGCAAATTCGTTTGTCCGCAAACAAATTGAGGCTGGCATTAACCCTCCTCCCTCAGATAGCTTCAATTCTTCTGGTCTAAACGGCAATGCACCGGCTGGTAGCCGCAGCTTTGCTCAAACAGCTCTAAAACTAGTCGAACTACTAGCGGCAGGAGACATAGAGGGAGCTACTCAGTTCGTGCTTTCTCAAGTACAGGGCAGCTACCTAGACTCCAACTACACCGCAGTATCCAATTTTCAGGGAACGCAGTTTGGGGGTATTCCTCTGGGAAATAGATACACTGACGTTTTTTCTGCTTCTATCGATTTAGATTTCAAGAATGAACTTTTGCGCTCAAAAGGCCAAGTCTGGGTCGATCTAATTCGAACAATCATCAGAAATCCAGACTATGTAGCAGTCTTACTCTCGCAGTCTACTGGCCAACCACAAGAGAATTTCAAACAACAATCAAAGCAGATTTATGACAAAGTACTGGCCAATGGCGGTGCTTCTATCTCTGCCGTCACAACGGCTATCACGGCGCGCGTTTCTGAGCAAATAAACTCAGACAAGCAGAATTCTGATTTCATCAAAACCCAAAGCGGCAATCTAAAATCACAATTAGGCGAATCTCTCAACGGTTTTGGCGCTTCTAAAGGTGGTTAAGACTCAATCTTAGTTTCCAGAACCGGAGCCTGTACCAAGATTAGCGAGTGTATCAATATCTTTGGAAATAGCTGTGTCTCTTTTTTTGTAGGTTTCGTTCATACCCTTCAGTCTTTCTATAGCGAGATCGACGGGCAAAGTAAAGCGACTGATGAATTCTTGAATCCGGTAAATCTCAGCGTCAGCATCTAAGATCTCTAGGCTCTGTTGGGCTGTGCGCCTTTGATCTTCTGAGACAGTATAATCGTCAATTATCTTAGAAAGTTTGTCAACTAAGAAGTTTTTTACTGTACCGAGTTTGGCGCCACTTCGTTTGTCCAATGGATAGCCTGCCAAGAGTTCACTGAATAACTTTAATTCCGGCGTTTGTTCGCTATTATCTTTCCATTTTTCAGTGATTCTAGAAAGCGTTTCAAAGTCAAAGACCTCGGAAGAACCCTTGAAGAGAGCTACTAGGTCTGCTTTTGGCCCTGAGACGAAATTATTTTTCTTATTGGTGAAGAAAGCTATTTGCTGGAATCTTTGGGAGAGTCCATCTAAGACAAAGGCTTTGTATATTTCTAGGGTTTCTGCTTCGCCGCTAAAATTCCCATTGGTCTTGATCGGGTCGAGCAAAGAGAAGCTACTGACCACGCCATTTCTCCTGAGGACTTCCAGTCCAGTAGCGACTAAACTTTGCAGTCTATTTACGGGCAGGCTTTGCAGCAGTTCGATCACTCTAGCGCTCACTGATTCTACCGATTGGAGTTCTATCGGAAACTGTTTCATCAATTCCGGATCTGCTCCTAGCGATGGATCCGGTACGTAGCCGATCCGGATATCTTCTTCTGTTTGTACATATGGCGTGTTGCTGCTTGTTACGCCTGTGGCGTTTTGCTGGGTTTGGGTTGGTGTTTGGAAACCTGTTGTAAAGCTGATTTTTTCTGGGTCTATTCCGTTGATCTCGATGCTGTCGCCGCTAGGCAGGGTGAGGCTGGCTGAGTCTTTGCCTAGTTTCTTGAGAGTGACCTGAGGCAGCTTTGCTTGGGCTTGAGTTCCCGCTGTTTTGGGGATTAGCCCTGGAAGAGTTGGGTTGATTGATGATGAATTTTCGCCAGCCATATGTGAATCCAGATTCTCGTACAGTATTCTGATCATGGAAGGTTAAATGGGGCTTTCCCTGAACGCTTTATGAGAGAGGTTTAAGGAAATGCTGAATAATTCCAAGGCTGAGCTTGATCGCGTAGCGCGAGTGCCGAAGGCCGAGATTTACCCAGTTTGAACGTGCATTGCTTTGGTTCTTGGGGTGATTTTTCGCTTTCCCTCTTTTTTGGGGGGCTGGGATCCCCGTAGGGCGAGTCCACGAAGTGGCAAGTAAGGCAAAGCTCTCGGTTAAAGATCTCCCTAACCGCAAGCGAACTCGAAAAACCCTAGCTCACTGGTGGTTTACTAGGGAAGGAATTAGCGGCCCTTCAGAACCCCCTTGAGAGTATGGGAAGGCTGAAAAATCATTCCAAGAATCAAAGGAATGTTTCGTCTTAATTGGGTGAAGCTTCAAGCTTCTCAGCTTTGTGAAGGGGTTTCTAATAAATTTGACTTAGTGAAACGTCCCTGAACAACCATAGTCAACTGCTTATAACGACCCTTCAGCTTCTGGACTTCTCGTTCTAGCGAAAGAAGTATCTGTTGATCTTGCTCAAGGACTTTCTGCGCTAGCTCCTGGGTCGGAAGGTCTAAGTCTTTAAAACGGTCATTCAGGTCGCCGAAGACAGTGTAGATGCTCTCACTGAGCTCTGCGCGAATGCGCATTAGTTGCGTTAGTTTTTGCTGATCGCGAACCCGTAACTGAAGGATCAGTTCTTCATTTAGCTCAGAAAGCTGGCTGAGATTTTCTTTGAGGTAAATTTCTTTGTTGTTCATGTTTAGGTTTTCCGGATGTTAGACCTTTAGTTTGCTAATAGCTTGATCGAGCCTAGTGGCTATCGTTGAGAAGTCAATGGCCGTTGCCGCCACCTCTTCACTAGCCAGCGTGTGGTCTCCAATACTGGCCGTAACCAGCTCAGCGTCTTGCTGAACCAGATTTGCCTCATGGGCCACAGACTGAGTGAGGTTGAGAATATTCCCGGAAGTGTTCACTTCCTCGTCTATCACCTTCTCGACGCGCTTCACCGCCTCTTGGGCTTTGCGCACCGCTTCTTCGATCATCTTGAAGACTTCTTCTGTCTTGATCGATGATTCGTTACCGGAAGCCACACTGTCTGAGCTGACAATCATTTGATTTCTTACTTCTTTGATTCTTTCTTGGATTTGGCTGATGATCTTGGCTATATTCTTCGCTGCATCGGCTGACTCCTCGGCCAGCTTGCGCACTTCTTCAGCAACGACAGCGAAGCCACGTCCATGTTCACCAGCTCGAGCCGCTTCAATGGCGGCGTTTAGGGCTAGCAGATTTGTTTGGGCCGCTATTGAACTGATCAGATCGACGATTTGATTGATTCGTTGCGATTCGTCACCGAGCGTGCTCATCGTGATCGAGAGTTCGGCTATCTTGCTACGGCTGATCGAGATGGCAAGGCGAATTTCTGAGACCATCTTTGAGCCAGTGTCAATGAAGAGCTGCACGGCAGCCGATTCGCCTACGGCTTTGTTTGCTTGCACTTTCGATTCATTGATCAAGGTGTCAAGTCTGCTTATTGAGTCTGAGGTGCGGTCAACCAGTATTTTTTGGTTATTTGTTCGGTTGGACACTTCTCCGATAGTCTGCGCGATCATCTCAACGCTACTGGAAGTCTGCTGAGTAGAGGCTGCTAATATTTCCGCTTTCATTGCTAGCTGATGAGATTCCGCTTTCACTTGTCTGACTATAAAACTCACTTGCTCGATCATCCGGTTGAAACCACGCGAGAGATCTGTCGCTTCGTCTAGATCGTATTCGGGCAGTCTTTGCTTGAGATCGCCGTCTAGATCTGCCAGATTGTTTAAAACTATCCGTAACTCAGAGAAAGGCTTGAGGATACTGCGGCTCAGCAAAAACATTGTTCCAATGTTGATCAAAATCGCCGCTAGAGCAGTAAGCAGCTGAATATTATTGTTCTGTTCTTTTTGAGCGATGTTTTTAGCCGAAAGAGAACCCAAAAGCCGATCCACTTTTTTGAGAGTGGCCGCAAAAGCACCAAAAGTACTAGAAGTCTGATCGGGGGTGAGGTTTGATAAATTTGTGGTGTCAAGGTTTTTGTAAATCTGCTGAAAAGCACTCCAGTCAGTCTCGATCACCAGCAAATCACTTTTTAGTAAGCCTTTTTGCCTTTCTAACAACTTGACTCCTTCTAGCGCTCTTGAAACTCGAAAGACCTCTTCATCGAACTCTTTTTTGGAGAGTTTTCCGCCCATAAAATAGGTCAGCGAATTCCCCACTCCATGCAGTCCAGTCTTCACTTCACTGATTGAAGTGACAAACTGTTCTATACCGAGCGAGTACTGGTAGCTGAGCGAATTTATGACCAAAATGGCTATCACAGAGGCTGTCATCACCAGCCAGCTCAGTAATAATCTAGATTTGATAGAGCTGAGAATGCGTCCGTTTGCCAAAGTCGTATGAACCAAGATACATGATTTATATGCCCAGTTAGCCAAGGCTTACTCTGAGAATTTCTCGCTCACTTCCCCCAAACAACCCAGAAGGTGACGCTAAAATGAACTGAATATATACTGGTAAAACAAATCCAATGACCAAAAGCAGCTTGAAAGAAAAAGAGATACAAGTACAAACAGTTTTCCGCAATCCTTCAGCCGCTTTTCTGTATGAACTGGCGCTCAAGGAAGACTATCAAGGCAAAATGAGCTCAATAGCCTCATCAGGAGCCCTAATAGCCTACTCGGGAGCCAAGACTGGCCGCAGTCCAGCAGACAAGCGCATAGTAGAAGAAGCTGCGAGCAAAGACAATATCGACTGGGGAAAAGTGAATATCCCGCTACCAGAAGCCTCCTTCAAGCTAAACAAAGAAATAGCCCTAAAATACCTCAACGGTTGTGAGCAACTCTTTCAAATCGATGGCTACATAGGCTGGAACCCAAAAAGCCGGATCAAAGGACGCATCATCTGCGCCAGACCTTACCACGCTCTGTTCATGAACAATATGATGATCAGGCCGACAGAAGCAGAACTAGCCACCTTCGGTAATCCGGACTGGATCATCTACAATGCTGGCCAACAAGCGGCCTCCACAAGTGTCCCCGGTGTCACTTCTGAGACCAGTGTTTGCCTAGATTTTGCCAGTAAAGAAGGGGTGATTTTGGGGAGCGAGTACGCTGGCTGTATGAAAAAAGCTTTCTTTACCGTAATGAACTATGAGCTACCGCTCAAGGGGATTTTGCCGATGCACTGTTCGGCCAACGAAGCGCCTGATGGCAGTACAGCTCTTTTCTTTGGACTCTCTGGCACGGGCAAGACCACTCTTTCGGCCGATCCAGCCCGCCAACTGATCGGTGATGACGAGCATGGCTGGGACGCAGACGGTATTTTCAACTTCGAAGGTGGTTGCTACGCCAAGACTGTCAAGCTGAGCGCCAGCAATGAACCGGATATCTGGAAAGCGATTCGCTTTGGGACAGTGCTCGAAAATGTCGTCTATCATCCAGACAGTCATCAGGTGGATTTCAACGATATTTCGATCACCGAAAACACGAGGGCATCTTACCCGATCGAATTCATCGAAAATGCCAAGATCCCTTGTCTAGGGACTCATCCCAAGAATGTGATCTTCTTGACCTGTGACGCCTACGGCGTGCTTCCTCCGGTCAGCAAGCTCAGCCCTGCTCAGGCTATGTATCATTTCATCAGTGGCTACACAGCTAAGGTGGCCGGCACTGAGATGGGTATCACTGAGCCAGAGGCTACTTTTTCGGCCTGTTTTGGGGCGGCTTTTATGGTTTGGCATCCGATGAAATATGCTGAGCTGCTCAAGCAAAAACTTTTAGACCAACAAGCTACAGTCTGGCTCGTCAATACCGGCTGGACCGGTGGCAACTACGGCGTTGGCAAGCGTATTTCGCTCAAAGATACCAGATCTATTGTTACGGCTATTCTCAATGGTTCTCTGGAAAAAGTGAGCTTCAGTAATGACCCTGTTTTTGGCTTGGCTTCGCCTATGAGTTGCGCTGGTGTGGATTCCAAGTTGCTTTCACCGGAGGCCTGCTGGAGCGACAAGGCGGCTTTTAAGAAATACCAAAAAGAGTTAGCTGAGGCTTTTCTGGCCAACTTTGAGCAATATGCAGCACAGGTTTCTGGAGAGGTTTTGGCTGTGGCTCCGAAAATCTGAGGGAACTACTAACGGTTTTTTCACTTCAATCCTATCTAATGAGCTACGTGAACTCGGTGGCTCAAGTGGGCATTTACTTACCAGAAACCGATTGAATGACATTTATGGATTTTCGCTCTGCCTCCGATCAGCTTGATAAAGGTGAGACATCGCAAGATGAGATCACTGAGCAAATTTTGAGCTTGCCCTGTGTTTATGGGATTTTCCAGACACAGAGTAAGATTTTTTGTATTCAGGTTTTCAATCGTCAGAGCAATTCTGAGATTACCTTGGCTTTATTGTTTTCGAATCTGAAAGTTGCCATTGAGGCGGTCAATCAATTCAAAGTCCCGACTAACTGGTACATTGCCCAGTGGTCTGAGGTCGAAGAATCGCTTCAATCCTGCTTAGACATCGAAATAGACGGGGTTGCTTTTGATAGCTTGCCTGATGGAGACACTCTTACCGGTTTGATTATCGATAAAGATTCTATTCGGGAGCTGATTTGGCTTGCTGTCGCTCAAGAGCAAGGCTAAACGCGTTGCGTGATTGCTGCGTCTAGCTGAAGGTAGTCAGCCTTTTTTTAGTAAATAATCTCAAGTAATTTGCAGTGATTGCAATATTCCCTTTGCACTTAAGGTTAGGGAAGTTATTTCCCTTGAGGGCTGGCGCCCTCGAACTCCCGCTTGAGTTTGAAAAAACAACTCTATGCTTTCCCAGAGGGGAGAGTTTGGATGTTGCTTCTAGCTGAAGGTAGTCAGCTTTTTTAGTAAATAATCTCAAGTAACTTGCAGTGAACTGCACAGGTTCCATCGATTAATCATTAGAACCAATACTAGCTGGGGCGCTCCGCCCCCAAGCCCCGGCAAAGGAGCTCACCGGAGCCCCTTTGAACCCCCTCTCTGGGCTTTGCCCCGAACCCCACGGGGGCATTCCGAATGCCCCTCGACCCCTACGATTCGACCTACGGTCTCAATAATCAGATCAATGTTTCCTCTCAATTGGGTCAAGGCTCAGCCTTGTCAGCCTTGTTACAAACTACCCATACCAAGCCTCTGCGCACTCTGATAAGCCTTTCCCTCAGCCAAAATACTAGGAGCAACATAAATATCAACCCCCTGTAACTCCCCAATGTTCTGAGCCCCCAAAGTACCCATAGAAGTCTTCAGCGCCCCAATCAGATTATGCAAACCATTGTCGAGACTAGCAGGACCATGAACGATCTTCTCATAAGAACCAAGTGACCTAACCTTGATCCGCGTACCCCGCGGCAAAACAGGACTAGGAGTAGCCATCCCCCAATGGAAACCCAAACCAGGAGCTCCCTCAGCCCGCGAAAAGACAGAACCCAACATCACACCATCAGCCCCACAAGCCAAAGCCTTACATATATCACCGGAATTCAGAATGCCACCATCAGCAATCACCGCAATCCGCTCACCGGTCTCAGCAAAATGATCGTCGCGTGCCCTAGCCCCATCGATGATCGCTGTACCCATAGGCACCCCAATGCCCAAAACCCCTCTACTGGTGCAAGCTGCCCCAGGCCCAATGCCGATCAAAAGACCAGCTATACCGGATTTAAGGAGCTCACGAGCCACCTGATAGTTTGAGCAGTTTCCGGCAATCACCGGAATGCTGGTCTGAGCGCAAAGCTCTGCTAACTGCAACGGTTTATGCACCCCAACGTGCACAGTCGAAGTGACAGTGGATTGCACAAAGAGAAAATCCACCCCACCCTTTTCGATGATGGGTAAAAGACCTAAAACATCTTGCGGGACGGAAGAGACAGCCACCAGCGAGCAACTAGCTTTCATTTCAGCAATTCTTTTTTCGACCAGCTCAGCCTTAACAGGCTCTGCATAGAGCCTCTGCATTAGGGAAATATAATCAGTATCGGGCGACGAAGCGATTGCGGCCAGCTGGTCTTCAGCACGCAAGTATCTGGTCCAGAGCCCTTGCAGGTTCAAGACAGCAAGCACACCTTGCCTACTAAGACTAGCGGCACTTTGGGGTGAGACGACGCTATCCATGGCGCTAGCCAGAATGGGGGTAGGCAAAAGCTTCTCCCCAAGGGTAAATGTAACCGAGCAGAGATCGGGATCAACTGTCCTAGCGCCGGGCACGAGAGTTAATTCGTCGAGACTATAGGCTCTTTTCTTGAATCTAATACTGTCGAAATCTTCAGACAATGGAGTTCACCGAGATTGTCAGTTAGATCATAGCCTAAAGGTCATTTTGAATAACTAATGTTTCCTGTTTTTTCAAGGGCTTTTGACTTCACTCTTTCTAAGCCCCACCCCCCAAAGAATTGTTCGATTCAAGATCTAGGGGGAGTTTCAGGGGGGCGTTAGTCCTTATCTAGACTACTTCCCCGACCTACAGCAAGAAAGAAGGTTTGATATTTACTGGAGGTCAAAAGATTTTGCTTTATGAGGGGTTGCACCCCCTCAAACTCCCCTTTTAAGAAGCATTGGGGAAATACTCTCTTCTAGAATTTTGGGATTGCTGTTACTAGAAACCTTGTGCTCGCGCGCTTCCTAGAGCAACCTAAGGCAAAACCTGAATTAAATTATTCGCCTGACCAGCAAAACTTTCATCATGAGTGATCACAAAAAGCTGACTAAAAGATTCGATATTGCCGATCTGCAAGGCTAATTGCTCCCGACGAGCTTGGTCTAAATGCGCTGTGGGCTCATCAAAAAAAGCAAAACCCAAACCAGAAACCTCTTGGATCAAAGCCAAACGCACCGCTATACTCGCCGCCACCTGCTGACCACCAGAAAGCCCCTCAAAGCTCAACTCTTGCCCAAGCCGAACAGCTTTGATCGCATAACTATCTGACCATTTCAGCTCATTGGAGCCGTCTTGCAAGATCTCAGCGTAAAGACTGCTTGCTTTTTGGGAAATTCCCTCAGTGAGCCTTTTGGCCAGACGAAGAGACATTTCCTTGAATAGAGCACGCATTTTTTGGGCTTGTTGGCTTTCTTTTTCCAATTTTTGGTATTTTTGTTGGCTTGCCGCTTGCTGCGCTTTTTGGGCCTGAATTTTGCTGAGCTGAGCTTGGGCTTGGGTTTTCGCCTCTGTCTTGTTTTGCACTCTTTCGGTCAGCGATCCTAGCTCTGTCTGTTTATTTGCGAGCTCGTTTTGCCAGCTTTCCGTTGTCTTTGGGTCTAGCAGCTCACCTAAGAGATCTAGGTCAGTTTTGAGTTGGTGTAGATTTTCAGCTGTGCTTTGGGCTGTCTTTTGCAGGGCAAGCAGTCTTTCCAGTTCAGTTTTGGCTTCCCGCCAGATGTTTGCTGGCTCAGCTAGTTGGTGCGCTTCTTGTTCCAGACTTTCGAGCAAAATCAGCTTTTCTTGGAGCTCTAAAGTACTTTGGCTGAGCGAATCGAGCTCCGGCTTCAAGCTCTGCAGGGCGTTCAAGCAACGCTGCTCTTCAGCCAAATATTCTTGTTCTTTGCTGGCTAGGAGATTTTGTTCAAGAAAATTGCTTTTCAAAGTTTCATGCTCAAGCAAATAAGCTCTCAGCTCAGCTAGGCTCGCTTGCAGGCTATTGAGTTTGCTTTTTTCTTCTTGTTTAGTGGCTAGCTTATTGAGCAATCTTGTTTCTTCCAATCGATCTTTTTCTTGCTGCGCTTTTAGCGACAGCAATCCAGCCAGCCAGAGAGCACTTTTTTCGGCTATCTCCAGTTTTTCCCTCCAGCTTTTTCCTTGCTGGGCTAGCTTCTGGCTTTCTCTTCGCGCTAGCTTTGCGCTTAGCTCTTCGCTGCGCTCGGCTTGGCTTAGCGTTTGCTTCAGTTCTTGGTGATGCGCTTCGAGTGTTTGTATATTGGCTTGCAGGCTTTGTTGTTTGTTTATACTCTCTTCTGGGCTCTCTAGGGCTGGAACTGCCAGAGCGCCATTGGTGGCCAGTAGGTTTTGGCAAGGGCTACCGAGTAATGGACAAAACTGGCTTTCATAGAGCTTAGGCAAGAACTCTGCTCTCACTCTCTGTTCGGCCAGATGCCCTTGCAGCGTTTCGCGCGCTCGCTCTAGAGACTGCTCGGTTTGGCCTAGGCTCGCTTGAAGCTTGAAGCTTGCTGGCAGAGAGCCTAGTTTTTCTAGCTCGATCTCCAGATCATGTACTTGTTTGTATTCGAAGCGCAGATCTTCTATTTCCTTCTTTAGTTGCGGCAAGAGCTCAGCCGAGACCCTCTCTGTCTCTTCTTTGCTCAGTTCTATGTTGCGATCAGCGAGACTTTTGCGCAGGGTCTCGAAACTGGCTTCTAGCTCAGGCAGCTCGCTCAGCGAAGTCAGCAACTCAGCTTCCGCAAAGAAGAGACCGCGCTCCTCACTTTCCCGCTCTTGATAGAGCTGATAATCTCTCGCCAGCGAAGCAAAACCGGCCAGTTTCGGCCTGAGGGCAGCTAGCTCCGCATTCGCCCTCTGGGCGCTAAAGGTCATCTTTTGACTGAGGGCGTTGAGGGCATGGCTTTTTTCTTCGCTCAACTTCAGTTCTGCTCTAGTCGAAGCGAGCTTTGTTAGTTGTAGTCTGATCTCTTCAAAGCGTTTCGCTTGGGGAGCCAGCTCGCTTTCTCTTGTTTGCACTTGGTCTAGACTTGCAAGACTGACTGCCAGATCGCTTAGTTTGGCTTCTAGGAGGAGTATTTTGCTTCCCAACAGCTCAGCTGCTTTTCTTTTTTCGGCGGCTTGCTTGAGGGCACTTGATTGGTTTTGGATTTCGCTTTGTAGTTTTTTTTGATCGAGGAGGGCTTGTTCTAGAGCGAGATTAAGCTCACTGACTTGAGCTGCTATTTGCTCTTCTACCCCTTCTTCTAGTTTGTTTTCGGCTAGGTGTATCCGTGCTTCGATCATTTCTTTTTCGACGATATCGATCGTTTGCTTCATCTTGACGTCTAGGAGCTCATAGTCATCGAGCCCAAGCAAAGCATCAAAGGTCTTGCGCCTTTCTTGGGGTGTCTTCAAAAAGTCTTGGGTCAAAGTACCCTGTGGCGGGGCAATGGCATTGCGGCAAAGCGCTTGCAAATTTTCTCTCGGGCGCAGCCCAAAAGCCCCTTTTACCCAGCTCTCTAGTCCGCTCACCCCCTCAGCGAGCAAGACTCCTCTATCGAGATCGGTTACTGAGGCGCTCTGTCCGCCGGTGCGACGCCTAAGCAGAAAGGTCCGTTCTCCTTGTTTGAGCGTCACCTCCACTTCGGCTACCTTCGCTCCTCTTTTGATCACACTCGCTTGGCTGGTATAAGGCAAAAAATTGAAGAGGGCCCAAGAGATAGCTTCGAGGATGCTACTTTTGCCGGCGCCATTTGGGCCACAGAGCCAATTCACGCCATGGGCGAACTGATAGCATTTATTTTCGTAGCATTTGAAGTCTTTCAGGGTGAGCTTTGCCAAAAAAATCATACAAATTTCATTATCTCACCGGTCAAGTGCACTATAATCATCATTCTAATGGGCGTATGGCGGAATTGGTAGACGCGCATGACTTAGGATCATGTGCCGTAAGGTGTGAGAGTTCGAGTCTCTCTTCGCCCAAGGAAGTATTGGTAGAGAAGCTAGTCAATGGTGGTTTCGGTCTTTTGAGACTGGAAAACAAAACGGTCTTGGCCGCTGGTGTAGCTCTTGGCGAGCGAATTTTGCTTGATCCGACTAAGACAGTCAAGCGCAAGGGCATTCATTGGGCGCGAGATTTCAGCATTATCCCACCGCTCAGCGCCGAGCGCCAAGAACCTGTTTGTCGGCATTTTGGGGTTTGTGGCGGTTGCGCTTTTCAGCACCTGCAGTACAAGGCCGAGCTAGCGGCTAAGAGCGCCATTTTGGGTGAAATTTTTACGGGAACAGCTACCCTTGATCAGTCCATTGGAGCGGAAGAAAACCCACTTTACTATCGCAACAAAGCAGAACTTGCTTTTGGCCATGATGATAGTGAAGAGCTGAATTTAGGCTTTCACCCACCCGGTCAGTTTTTTCGGGTACTTGATTTAGCGGAGTGTCATCTGTTTCCGCCTTGGATTTGGAATATCTTTGGGCGTATTGGTGCTCTTGCTCGCCAAACTGGTTTGGGTGCTTTTCGGGAGGCTGACTCTAGTGGTTTTTTTGCTTTGCTCACTGCTCGCTGGAATGAAAGCGAGTTGGTATTACTTTTTCGGGTGGCTGAGCCCACTCATCCGGCTTTCAGAGAGTTTTTACAGACTTTGAGGGCGGAATTTTCTAGGATCATCGGGATCAAGCTAGCAAAGCCGGGGCGAGGGGAGAGCAAGCTTCATTGGGGGCGCGAACAATTGCTTTACCGTTTTGGGGATTTGCGCTTGGTTTGTGGGATTGAGAATTTTTTTCAGGTGAACTGTTTTATGTTCGAGAAATTACTGACTTTCTTGCTCTTAGAGATCCGGAAGACTGACTGCACACGTCTGATCGATTTATTTTCGGGGGTGGGAACCATTGGGCTCTATTTGGCCAAGCATCTTCCTCAGATTAGCGAACTTTTGGCTCTAGAGACTGACTCTAAGGCTGTTGCGCTTTCTACTTTCAATGCTGAACTGAACGAGGTCAAAACTTACAGATCAGAAGTCCGCGATCTATACAGAAAGGGTTGGGGGGCGAGCTTTGCCGTTGGTGCTTCTTCTGGACAGAAGACTGCTCTGGTGGTCGATCCACCGCGGGCTGGGCTTAGCACAAGGACTATTGGGGAGCTTTTACTGATTGCTCCGGAATTTTTATTTTATGTGAGTTGTAATGCCAGCACGCAGAGGCGAGATTTGGATTTGATTTTGGCTGAGGGGAGGTATGAGCTTACTCAGCTAGTTTTATTTGATTTGTTTCCGCGGACACAGCATTTTGAGTCTGTGGCTGTTTTGAAGAGAATTTCTTAGTTTCCGTCTAAGAATCGAGGAGAGCTTGAGGGCTGACGTCCATCTTTTAAACTTGAAACTCACTTAAGGTTAGGGGGAATTAATACTATGAGGGGACCTTCGGCCCCCTCAAACTCCCCTCTGAGAGAGCATGAAAGCATTATCTTCAAACTCAAGGAGCGCTTGAGGGCTAACGTCAATCTTTTAAACTTGAAACTCACTTAAGGTTTGGGGAATTAATACTATGAGGGGACCTTCGGCCCCCTCAAACTCCCCTCTGAGAGAGCATGAAAGCATTATCTTCAAACTCAAGGGGGGTGTGGGGGCGCCAGTCCCCCATAAAAAAATCTCTATTAACCTACAGTGAAAAAATAGATCTATCCTTGCCCATCCAAACACTCACGCAACGCAGCCCCTCAAACTCAAGGGAGGTCTGGGGGCGCCAGTCCCCCATAAAAAAATCTCTTTTAACCTACAGTGAAAAAAATTAGATCTATCCTTGACCATCCAAACACTCACGCAACGCAGCCCCTCAAACTCAAGGGGGGTTTGGGGGCGCCAGTCCCCCATAAAAAATCTCTATTAACCTACAGTGAGAAAATAGATCTAGCCCCGCCCATCCAAACACTCATTGCACAAAGCATCGGCCAATTTGTTTTTCTCCCGCCTAATGTGCTCCAATTTGTACGGAAAACCCAACCCACCCAAAAGCCCAGAAGCCTTGTTCTTGAGATTAGCCAAAGTAAGATCTTTCACCTTGTATTCACCCCGCAACTGCTTGATCATCAGCTCACTATCAGCCTGAATGAGCAAAGCACTCGGTTTAGCGCTTAAGCTGCTCACAAACTCTAAACCCAAAATAAGCCCCTTATACTCGGCTTGATTGTTGGTGCTCACCCCAAGATACTCACTCCCAGACCCCAAGGTCACAGCCTCATCCTCACTCAACAAAACAAAAGCAATAGCAGCCTGCCCCGGATTGCCTCGACTGGCTCCATCACTGCGCAAAATAAGCTTGCCCGAATGAGCTATGACCGGCTTTTTTTGCTGCCTAGCACGCATTTCCTGTGAACCTTTGAGCGCCTTAGAGGCTAAAGCCTGTGCCTGAGAAAAACTAAAACGCTCAGGCTCCACGCAAAGCAAAACCGCCGCCAAAGTGGAAAGCAAAGCCCTCTCTTGCCCCCCCAAGAGAGCTGACTGACTATCGATAGTGCCAAGCTCAGGATTGACCCCCAATACTAGAAAAAAACGCTCACGCCAAGCAAAGAGCTGAGGGGAGTTTGTGGCTAAATCTTGCGCCAAAAGCCCAACTAGAGCAGAAGCAAAGTCAAGCTCAGACTCAGCAGCCACGCAAGTTTACGGACTTGAAGACTTCGGTGAGAGCTAAGCGCAAAGCAGCCTCGCGCAGCGGACAATGCCACTCCTGACTGGCCTTATAGGTTCTTCTGTAGGCGTCGACCAAAAGTTTTTCAAGTTTTTCAAGCACTTCTTCCCGCGACCAATAGAACTGTTGGAGGTTTTGGACCCACTCAAAATAAGAGACTATAACCCCACCAGGATTGGCGAGCACTCCGGGGATCACCTGAATTCCTCTTTGATTGAGGATATAGTCAGCACTGAGCGTCACTGGAGCGTTGGCGGCTTCAACTATGATCTTGGCCGTGGTCACTTCCGCCACCTTGTCGACGATTGAGCCAGCCAGAGCAGCCGGAATCAAGACCTCGCAGGGTTGCAACAAAAGCTCATCGTTGGTCATCCACTCGGCTCCCGGAAAGCCCTTCAGCGTTCCTCTTTCTGCCTGAAAGCGCGTGAGCGCGGCCACATCGAGACCAGAAGGATTGTAGAGCCCCCCTTCCACATTGGAGATGCCAACTATTGGTGTTTGCAGTTCTTCTTGGAAGATGCGGGCAGCGTTTGAGCCGACATTGCCGAAGCCTTGAATGATCACGCTTTGTTTGGTCGGATCGAGCTTAAGATCTTTCATCAACTCGCGGGTAACGATCACCACTCCTCTTCCGGTCGCTTCTTCTCGTCCTTGAGAGCCGCCTATTTCGATCGGTTTGCCGGTGACCACTGCCAAGGAGCAGTTATTGTGGCTTTTGGCGTATTCATCAAAGATCCAAGTCATCACTTGGGCGTTGGTGTTGACGTCAGGGGCTGGCACATCGTTGTAGGGGCCGAGGTTTTCGCCTAGATGTTCGGTGTATGCTCTCGTTAGGCGCTCCAACTCAGTCCTAGATAGTTTTTTGGGGTCACAGGAGATACCGCCTTTTGCTCCCCCAAAGGGGATTCTGACAAGTGCGGCTTTCCAAGTCATCAAGACTGCCAGCGCCCGCACTTCGGCTAGGTTGACATCTTGGTGATAGCGGATCCCTCCTTTGAAGGGGCCACCACGGGAGTTGTTGTGTTGAACGCGATAGCCGCGAAAGACTGACATGGCGCCATTGTCAAGGCGGATTGGTACTTCTACTATTATTTCGCGTTTGGAGCGAGTGATCACATCAAAGGTCGCTTCGTCGAAGCCGGGGACTTTGATGGCTACTCCTTCTAGGAAACATTCGTTGCTTTCGGCTGAGATGCTGGTTTCGTCGAGATTTTTGTGGGAGGAGATTGCGTTCATATTTATGGGTTCTATTTTACTTTTAAATTTGGGGTTGCTTAGTTTCGCTCAGTTTTTTCTTTATAACCACAAATCAACTATAAGTTTAGCCTATAACAACTAGAAGTGAAAGCTATGCAGGTCTCGTGACAACCTCTTTGAGGAGAAGCTAAAAAACTCAATGAATTACTGTAGGTTAGGGAAGTTATTTTCCTTGAGGGCTGGCGCCCTCAAACTCACACCAGAATCAATTTTGCAGTGTTTTTCTAAAGCTCCACTTTACAAATCAGTCTCGCTTAGCTTATACTTGTATTAAGAAATTATAAACACTTTAATATAACGATCAATAGAAGAATATGTTATTCGTCCAAAACTCATTTATCAATAATGCCGTAAGGACAGCCACCAGTAACGGGACGGGCCAGTCTAATTCATTCTTAGGAAATGCCCTAAGTCTGAAAAATGCCCCTTTAGCCCTTAATGCTTTCTTGTCTCTAGGAATGTTCACCGACGGAATCAACAATGCCCTCAAAAAGAAAGAAGCCGGAAGCCTCTCCAGTGCAATGAGCGACGACGAAAACCCAATTCCAAGAGCAGTTCTAAACGGAATCTCCTGGGAGCATTTCTATGCCGGAATGATCGACATGACAGCAGGAGCCGTTAGCTTAGGTGCCCTCTGGGCCAACAGGAAAAACCCCCTAGCCCAAGTCTTCTTATTGCTCCCCTTCAATGCTGCCCTCAACTTTATGCGTGGCCAACTAAAGAACCTGCTCGGCATAGACCCCAACAAAACAGAAGTACTGCGCTTACCCCAAATCTATAACTCCGCTGCCGAAAAAGAAAGCTCAGCTCCACCAATAGACAATAACCCAGCCCAACAAGCCCCAAGCCAAGCCGCCCCAGCAGCAGAAGCCCCAATGCCAAACACGGGAACAGGCGGCGGTGCCGGTAACGGAATGCCCAACATAAACGCCTACGGAGGCAACGCAGCAGCACAATGCACTGGAGGACCTTGTGGTTGTGGTAGAGGCTGTAATAGCTCACAAGCCAGCGTCACCCCCCAGCCCATAAATTACTATTACACTTGGAACAAAAACGGCGGCGATATAACTAAAGAAAATAACAGCAGTCCCTCCACCCAAACGAGCGATGACGACAGCAGTTATCTTCCACCAGCTGCCCCAGCCGCAAACAACGCAGTGCCCTTCACCAGACAACAGCAACCAGCAGCAAACAATATAGTGCCCTATGGGGTGAGTCAGCCAGTAGGGGGAGCAATTCCCCGTTGAAAAGCAACTGGTAACTGAAGCAAACTTAAACTATTTTTAACATTAAGGACGTGCTAGAGTAGAGCGATTAATGCCTGCCAATACATACAACCAACTAGCTGCTATGGATTGCCTGAAAAACACAAATAATACTAAGAAAAAAAGGATAGAGAAAAGCGAGAAAAATTCTCTACAATTCTGCTATCCTTTAGTTGAGTTTTGCAAATTCGACAGTCGATTACCTGTGTCTTTTAGCGTTGGGTCTATGATACGTCAGTTGATCGTGATTTGCAAGTACCAAGGATTAAATATTTCTAAGGGAGTTGCTTTCTGATGCTTCAACCGATAAATATTTTTAGTTCAAAAAATAATTTGCCATTATTCGCGATAAACGATTCGGCCAAAAACTCAGCCTATCCAAATAATTTAACTGTTTTTCCCTCAAACCTCAATACGGGTTTGCTTCCCATTGCCTCCTCAAAGGCTCAGCCCTCTGCTGCCGGCAATGACGAAGACAAGAAAAAACCGAAAGTTAACACGGGTAGTTTGGGGCTTTTCCGGCATCCATTGCGGCTTTGCTCCGATATTTTGTTTACCATTGCCACTTGGCTGGTGACCGATCTGTTTGCGCGTAAGCGCTTGGCTTACCACCTGATGCCCGTCAACTTTCGTGAAGGCAAGCGCGAGACTATCTCTGACTTGATTCGCGGCGAGATAGGGCGCAAAGATCCCTCTGGGCGCACCTTGCGTGACTTCGAGAAGCACCTTGAGGAACTAGAAAACGATAAGCTCCCCTATCACAACTTCAAGCAACAATATGTCGAGAAATATCTCTTTGACGTCAAAGAAGAAAGCGGCCCAAATTGTGAGATAAAAAGAGAGATCCTTGGCCCAAAGAAGCATTTGCCGCAGGCGGCTAGAAACATCTTGCCCTTGGCTCACCTGATGCTCTTTTCTAAATATAATCTTGGGCGTTGGTTGATCGCTTCCATCGTTGGGACTATCTCGGCCATTCGTTGTTGGAACGTCCGTGATGATGTTTTACAGCAAGACAGTCGGCAAAATCTATTGTCTGTTTTCATTGCCTTTATGGCTCCGTTTATCGTCAATGGGCTTTTTACCGATGTTGACGATACGGCTAAGTTCGCTAAGCGTTTTAGCGATCCCAAGGTGATGCATGCTTTCCAGCAGTCTCAGGGGCTGGCTCAGTCGATGAATCTTTTCAAGAAAGTCTTTTCTCGTTCCTTCAAATACATCGACTATGCTTTTCCTTTTAGTAGTTTCGCCTGCAACGCTTTGATGACTTATCTTTCGCGTTTCACCCGTGACATTTTAGAGGGTGGGCCGCCTAAGATCGGTAAAGGCAATGATCCCTTGATGAAATGGCTCAATAAAGCCTTTGGGATGCATCGTTTGCGTGATGTTGGGGTGAGGGGTTTGATTAAGGACTTCAATCCACTCAAAAATAGTGCTGTGGACTATGCAGTGAACGAAGTGGGGATCAAGGTGTTCATCAAATACGCTTCGAATTTGACTTTTGATGCTTTGAGGGCTGTCCTTTTCAGTGCTTTGTTGGAGAAGTTTTTATTGAAGCGAAATAAGAAAGATGATTTTGTTCTGCCAGAATTCAAGCTGGACCTGCCAGTTCAGCCTTAGACTTCTTCAAGCCAGAGGGACTTCTAAGAATTAATAGTGACCAGCTTCTCTCTAACCTGACCTAAAAATGGCTCAGCAGATAAACTCAAACCAAGACCCCCCATCAATTGGGCGGGAAGCATTGTTCGGCCATGCCTATGTATATGTTCCGCAAGCCATGCCTTGACAGCGGTGAGATCTCCACCCAAAATACCCTCGCTAAAATCAGGAATACTCTCCCAAAGCGAAGCAGCATAAAGCCTCCCCAAAGTATAAGAAGGGAAATAACCGAAGCTTCCATGGGCCCAATGTATATCTTGTAGGCAGCCATGCAAATGATCTGGAGGCGTGAGGCCCAGAGCGCTCTGCATTCCCTCATTCCAAGCTTCAGGCAAATCTTTCACACTCAAGCTTCCGTCTAGAAGAGCTAGCTCAAGCTCGAAACGCAAAATGATATGCAGGTTGTAGGTGAGCTCATCAGCCTCAGTGCGAATCAACGATTTGGCGAAAGTATTAGTTTGTCTAAAAAGAGTAAAACCATCACCCAAAGCGGGGAGAGCTTGGGAAAGATACTGGCAAAAAGGCAAAGAACGACCCAAACAATTTTCCCAAAATAAAGCCTGAGACTCATGCATTCCATAAGAAGCCCCATCAGCAGCCAAAGTTCGGTACAGATCAGGCGCAAAGCCACTCTCATAGAGGGCATGTCCGGCTTCATGCAAGACACTATAAAAACACACCCGCCAATCAGCACTCTGAATGCGCGTAGTGACTCTGATATCTCCCTGATGAATGCTAGAACAAAAAGGATGCACAGACAAATCGAGCCTAGAGTTGCTCTGGTCAAGTCCCAATAGCGCCAATACTTTGCGGGCGAGAGCGAGCTGAACTACTTGATCGATTTGAGCGAGTGAAGAGACTGGAGCAGAAGTTTTTGTGCTGGCCGCTTCAATCCCAAACTCAGCAATCAAAGCAAGACTAGCCACCCTCAAGGCCCCAAAGAGCTCCTGAAGAGCAGCTACGGTCAGACCGGGTTCATAGCCCTCCAAGAGAGCGTCATAGCGATTTCCCTCATATCCCAAAAGCTCAGCTTCTTCCCTTTTTAGCTGAAGAGTCTCTTCCAGATGAGGAGCAAAAAGAGCCCAGCTATTGTTGTCGCGAGCGGCAAGCCAAGCTTCATGAGCGAGACCAGCCACTCTTGCTTGCTTGGCGACCAGACTAGCGGGCAATCGAAGCGCGCGGGCATGATCGCGCAAGAAGACTTTTGTCACCGGATCTTGGGAAGCCAATAGTGAGCTTGCCAGTTCTTGCGCTTTGGGTCCCACTAGAAGAGTATGGGCCGTTTCGGCTAGAGTTGCCGTTACCTCTGCTCGGGCCTGATAACCGGCCGGAGGCATGAGGGTCTCCAGATCCCAGCTGAGCAGGGCTTGGGCGGCATGGAAATCTTTGATTTGCGCTTGCAGGGTCAGGCATTCGCGTTCTGCTCGATTTTGAGGGTGATTTTGATCCATCACCAAGCTATCTCAGAGCCATCATAGGCAAAGAACTTACCGGTGTCTCCTATAGTCAATCCCCCGATCACCGCAAGCATGCCGCTGACACTCTCTTCCACGCTCAGGGGGGCACGTTTACCGCCCATGTCAGTTTGCACCCAGCCTGGATGAAGGGCTATGACTGTGATTCCTTTTGCTTGTAAGTCTATGGCCATGCTCTTGGTGACCATGTTTAGGGCTGCTTTGGTGGAGCGATAAATATAATTTCCACCAGAGCTATTGTCTGTGATACTGCCCATTTTGCTGGTGATATTGATTATTTGCTCGCAGCGCTGGGCGAGGCGTTGGACCAGAAAGAAAGGAGCAAAGACATTCACTTGCATAGTCTTCATCCACTGCTCGGCGCTACAGCCACTGAGGCCTTGGTCATTGCCGCCCCAGAAACCGGCATTATTGATTAGTTTGGCTATCTTGAGGTCTTCGAGATTTTGGAAGAAAAGATTTAAGCTTTTTTCGTTGCTGAGATCTAGCTCCCTCAGCTCAAGTGTTGAGGGAAAGTTCGCTTTCAGTTCCAAGAGCGCTTTTGCTTCATTGAGCTTTCTAGCCGTCGCAATCACGCTTTCCCCCGAATGCAAGTACTGTCTAGTGAACTCTAGACCAAGCCCCCTAGAAGCTCCCGTCACTAAAATGGCAGACATGTTTTATGATATTGAGGTATGGCTTTTATCATAGCAGTGGATGGACCGGCCGGTTCCGGCAAAAGTACTACTTGCAAGCAAGTGGCCAAAGCGTTGAACCTCGCTTATATAGACACTGGTGCTATGTACCGTGCTGTTACGAGACTGGCTCTTGACCTCAGGCTCACAGAAGACAATCAAGCCGATGCACTGCTAAAAGTCGCCAGCGAAACGCCGCTAAATATAGACACAATGCAGCGGGTCTTTCTCGGCGGTCGCGAAGTGACAAATGAAATTCGTCTGCCAGAAGTAAATGCTCTGGTGAGCAAGATCAGTGCTCGTTTGCCTATTCGCGAGCTCTTGATCCAAAAACAACGCCAAATGGGCTCCGGTGGCAGAGTGATAGCCGATGGACGAGATGTTGGCACAAATGTCTTTCCGCAAGCTAACTTGAAGATTTTTTTGGTGGCTAGCGCAGCCGAAAGAGCCACTCGTCGCCATGCCGAACAACAAGAGAAGGGAATCTTGCATAGCTTTGAAGAGACTCTGCGTGATATCGAACAACGGGACAAACTCGATTCGGAGCGGGAGCATGCCCCCTTGCGCAAGGCTAGCGATGCCCTTGAGATCAACACAGACAAACTCAGCGTTGCGGAAGTAGTGGCCAAGATAGTGGCTTTGGCTAAGGCTTGTGGCTTTGTTCTTGAGCAGTCTGCTGGGTCTAAGCAATGAAGGGATTTGCTTCGATCTTTTGGAGTTTTATTTTTTTGTGGGCTTGTTTGCTCTTTAGCGTGCATGGTCTAAGAGACGAAAAGACGCAAAGCCCGATCAAGAGAGACTTTTGCCTGATTGCGCACCGTGGCTTTGCCCTCAATGGCAAACAGATCAATCCCGAAAACAACCCAAAATCGCTCTTCGCCGCCCTCAAAGAAGCTCACGGAGTGGAGTTCGATGTCAAGCTGAGCTCAGACGGTCATCTGGTTCTCCATCATGACGATGTCTTGGGTTATCCGTTTGTTGGCTCTGGAGCCATAGAGGAGCTGGATTTAGCAAAGATTATGGCGCTTTCTTTTGACAGAGAGGGCAGTTTGGCTTTTTTAGGCAAAGGCCTAGGGCTAGCAGATTTAACCTATAGGCCAGAAAATATCCCCGCTCATCCTGCTGCTTTGACCGAGCTCTTGCCTTGGCCAAGCGGCAAGAGGGCTTTTTTGGAGCTCAAACTAGCCGAAGGCGCTTCATTGGGCCAAGTTTATAAATACGCCGAGGCTGCTGAGGCTTTTATCGCTAAAAATAATTTATATGAAGATTTCACTGTTATCTCTTTTCACCCGCTAGCTCCTACTGTCGCAAAGGCGATTGCGGCTAGCAAGGGTAAGTATTTGCTGACGGGGCTCGATGTCAGAGAAGCTCAGAGCAATTTTGGCTATCTGTTGGGGGCCCGTTTACTCGCTTTCGATTATTTCTTGCCTCCCTTGCAGAGCCTAGACCAGAGCTTGCTCGCTCAAGCAAACGTGTTGGGTGTTGGTACTATTGCTTGGTCGGCTTTGCCGCTGGCCCAAGAACGCGCTTTAGTCACTAAAATCAACACTTCAAATCTGCGCGGCCAAGGGCTGATCCTCAATGCTACGGCTGGATTCGGTGAAGGCAACTAGCTTATTTGGGATTTCGGCTTTTGCTGCTTTGTCGGGAATCGCTGGCTCTCAGCGTCTTTCCCATACTGCTCCGGCTCTAGCTGGCAATATTTTCCTTCCCCCGCCGCCTACCGGTGAGCCGAATAGTTTCATCGGCTTCGGTGCATTGGTCTCCTTGCAGAACTCGATCCTAGGCGCTCAGATCGAAAGCAAGCTAAGAGGTGAAAAGACTGCTCTGGTTTACACCGGCTCCAGCTCTGCACTCTTGGATTGGTTGCGAGCAGCTCTTGCTAGACTGCATTGGGGAGTCTTGGGTTACGGCAATCCCAAAGCAAGTCAAGCTTGGAAAGAGCTAATTAGGCGACGCGTAATTGAAGAAAATCAGCCAACAGAAGCAATAGCCCATAGTGCAGCGAGCAGCGCTCTCTACCAAGCTTTACTAGAACTAAAAAACGAATACACGAACAACAAAGCTGCTTTAGACCATCTGAAGAAAAATCTGAGCGTCCAGTTCTGGGGCAGCCCCGAGAATCACCGAGCCCTGAGTAGACTGAAACCAACTCTCAAAAATCTCTTGATCTGGGATCGTGAAGGCGATTATGTGGCGGCCATCGGCCAGCAGCGTTTTTTACCAATGGGGTTGATCGCAGCGCTGGGAAGAAGACTGAGCGGGGAAAATCAGCATGCTATCTTGAAATATCTCTTAGATCAAGCCAATGGTCGATCAAAAGCTGGATCGAAACCCGTCACCGATCTACTGGGCCTAATGCTCTGGCAACCTCAATAGCTCTCATGATCGTCGTATACAAAACAATACTGAGCCAGACCCAGAGCGCATAGGGCAGGCTTTGCGGGAATAAAATGAAAACACTGTAAGCGACACTGGTCTCACCGGCTTCCGCTAGACCAGGGCTGAGAAAGAGTTTGCGTTTTTGGCTTTTTAGATCAGCTTCTTCTGTCTTTTGGATACTGGTGAAAGCGAGCACACCGGTGATGCAAGCTGTGTAGCTCACCGCCAACGCCAACCAAAGCAGGCTATATTCTGGCTTCCAGACGGCAAAGCCTAAAAGAAAACAACCATAAGCGCTCATGTCAGCCAAGATGTCGAGATAAGCGCCCCACTGAGAAGCTTGACCAAGTTGGCGAGCGACAATGCCATCAAGCCCATCGAAAAGACGTCCTAGAAGCCAAAGAGCGAGCGCCCAGTATTGGTGTCCAAACGCGAGCAAGAAGCTAGCAATCAAAGCAGAGAGTAAACCCAACCCAGTATAGACCTGAGGGCTCCAGCCTAGAAGCTTCCAAAGCCAAGCCAAAGGCTCTAGTCTCTTCTCAAGCCAAGGTCTAAACGCACCGTCAAGCATGCCACACCCTCTGCCTCCAATCCATCCAAAGCACCGTGATTGTGTGCGGAAAAGTGAGTGAAGAGATGAAAGCCAAATAAAGCGCAAACAATCCATAGCTCTCAGCCGGCTTACTGGGAAGAGCCAAATAAAACAACCCCAAAAAACTATAAGCGAGTAGCGAAGTCGGTAGAGCCCGCCAAAAGAAACGCACCCAAGCCTTTGGCACTTGCCCTTGCTGGCAGAGAGCCTCAGAGACCGGATCGGTGCGCATCAAGCGAAAAATATGTTTGAGGGCATGTTGTGTGAACAAATAGAGCGGAATGGAAAACTGAGGCGGAACCAAACAGAAAAAAAGAATGAGCAAAATACTCTCAGCGAGCACAAAGTAGCTATGTGAAAGTGAAAACTTCCCCCAAGAACCAAGGTGATAAACCAGAGCCGCCAGCACAAGCAAAGGCAACAGTGAAGCCATCAGCGCAGGTAAAGTCTCGACCAGAGCAGACTGGCTCGCCTGCAAACCAAAAAGACCGGTAATAGTCTGAGCAAAACGCTCAAAGTCCTGCGGAAAAGCCCAAGCACTACAGACTATCGGCAGGCCACCACGCAACAGAGCAAAACAAACTCGTTCAAGCAAGCTAGGCAGGCTTTGGCTTTCACTGAGACTACTGAGCAGGCATTCAAGCTCTGTCTGCCCCCAATGAAACCACGTGATCAGCAAAAAACCGAAAAAAGCCCAAGCCGGTTGCCAAAACCAGAAACAGCAATAAACACCCAAAAGCCCGATGTAGACAGCGAAAACCAAAATCATCTCTCTCAGGCTGACAGGGCTAGCGCTCAGATCGAAAGGGATAAAATGATCGGTGGCCCCATGGGGAAGCCCGACCAGTAAAGCCGAAAAGAGCATGAGCAGGTTTAAGACTGGCTCATTGGGGGTTATTTTGAGGGCAAAGAGCAAGCTCAAAACAGCAAAGAGCAGCCAAACAGGCACTAGCGATTTTAGTTCATAACTTCTCATGAAAAAGACCCGAGGAGTTTTATTCTCCAAGGGCCTTAAGTTTATAGAATTCAATTTATTTAGAGTAAAAATTAAACGGCAGTTTCTTTAATAGTGGTAGCAGCCATAGTGTAAATCACTAGACCAAAACCAATTTTGTTTACAGCGTCACCGATGTTGTAAATCAAATCCAACATTGGAGGAATGGTTTCGCCGCCCATATTGAAAAGATTTCCTGGCATGAACATGTAACCGATAGGGTAGATGGCCCAGCCGATGAACACAAATCCGCAGAGCAGATTGAAGGCACCTTTGACGGCTGGATCTTTGGAATTGTCTGCTAGCTTGCGAGCTTCACCGAAGAAGATTTCGGCAACGATGATGGCCCAACCAACTGTGGAAATACATCCCCAGAGAATGGTTTGGTCACGGAAGATACCTTCGCCCAAATAACCGGCTACAAGCATCAAAACAGAAGCGGCAATTAAACGCCACAACATGCCAACGCTGGCTCCAGCTGGTCTAAGTAACAAATAGAACTCTGTGCACATCAAAGGCACAGTCAAAGTCCAATCTATGTAGCGAAATTCTGTTGGTGAAACGCCTTGGGTAACCCAAACGTCACGCATGTAGTAGTAGTGAACAGCTGCAATGAAGGTGATTAGTCCCGAAATCAAGAGGGACAATTTCCATTTTTCACTTACTCTACTGCGCTCGAACCAGAAAAAAATTGAGGCGGCGAGCATGGCCATGTAGCCTGTAAAGAATGTGAAACCGACAGCATCGCCGCTTTTTAGCAAAGCAATTTGATCCATAAAGCTTCTCCTTGTAGTGGTTTTCTCAACGTAAATTATACTTTAATAAGCAAAAAAAACTATTTCCTAACAGAAAAACAATCAATATTTTGATATGAATCACGTACTAACAAATCGAGATTTTCTTGGATTTTCCTATGCACTACTCAACTTTTCTTGTTGGTTTTTGCTACTTTGTTTCGCTCTAGCTCTTCCTCTCAGCAGCCATAGCTTGCCCCTCTATTCTCTGCTGATTTTCCCCATAACGCTCAGCTACACGGGGCTCTTCGTGCACGCTCACGATGCCATGCACAACAATCTAACCCCCAGCTTCCCCAAACTGAACAGAGCTATTGGTCTATTTTTTGTCGGATGTTACGCGCTCTTTTCCTATCCCAAACTGATGGCCGCACATCTGCTCCACCACAGCGATCCGGCTGGGAAGAGCGATCCGGATTTTTCTGAAGATCGAAGGTTTTTGGTTTGGTTTGGGGTTTTTCTTGGTCAGCACACCAGCCTCTGGCAGATTCTTGGGATGTCTTTGATTGCTCAGGTTTTGCATCTTGGTTTTGGTTTTACTTGGCTCAATATTTGCCTGTTTTGGATTTTGCCTTCACTGCTCAGTTGTTTGCAGCTTTTCTTTTTCGGTACTTATTTGCCGCATCGCCAGAGTGGCCCAGACAGTCAGCCGGCCACTTCGCTCTATTTGCCGCATTGGCTTTCTTTTTTGGCTTGTTTTCATTTTTCTTATCACCGCGAGCATCACTTAAAGCCTCATTTGCCTTGGTGGAAGCTGCCGGAGGCTAGCCTAAAATGATCGAGTTTTTGTTTTTAATTTTTGGGTTTGTTTTTATGGAGTTTTTTTCTTATTTCGTCCATCGTTTTCTCTTTCACGGGCCTTTGTGGTTCATTCACCGCAGTCACCATGAGAAACGTCTTCATCTTCTAGAGTGGAACGATCTATTCAGTTTTGGTTTTTCTTTGGTCGCTATTTCCCTGACCAGTTGGGCTTACCAAAACCTTCAATGGTCTTTTTTCGCTTTTTGTTTCGGGATCAATCTTTATGGTCTGCTCTATTTCGTCGCGCATGACCAGCACATTCACCGGCGCTTTGGGCTCGGTTTACCGCGCCTGAAGTTTGCTCTTTTAGACCGGATCAAATCAGCTCACCAGCAGCACCACGCCTCAAACCAGAAACTCGGTCAAGGTCCTTTTGGTCTTTTTTGGCTTTGAATTATAGTATTTATTTTCCTAGTGAGCTTTCTGTAGTCCCTGAAGAGTATCAGCTCTAACCTGAGCGCAAATTTCCAGCAGGCTCTCACAGCTCTCGACTGCTACAGCCTTATGCTCAACAAGCGCTCTAGCGACTATCTGCGCAATGTCTGTAAAAACCAAATGACCGGCCAGAAAAGCCTCAACGGCCACTTCACCAGCGGCGATCAGCGTAGCCGGATAGCTCAAGCCTTGCTTGGCCACTTGCATTGCTAAGCTCAGACAGGGAAAACGTTTTAGATCGGGAGGCAAGAAAGTGAGCTCAGTCTTAGCCCCAAAGTCCAAGAATTTGCCAGAAAGATTTTGTTTGCGTTCCGGATAATCGAGGGCGTACTGGAGCGCTAAGCGCATATCGTTAGCCCCTAGTTGCGCGAGTATATTTCCGTCTATGTATTCCACCATTGAGTGAACTAGACTTTGCGGGTGAATTACCGCTTCAATTTGACTAGCTTCAAGGCCAAAGAGGGTTTGCGTTTCCAAAATCTCTATGCCTTTATTGAGCATGGTGGCCGAGTCTATGCTGACCTTTGGGCCCATCTTCCACGTTGGGTGCTTGAGGGCTTCTTCGACGCTCACTTTGCTCAGATCGTCTGTTCTATTCCAGAAAGGCCCTCCGGAGGCGGTCAACAGCACACGTTTTACTTTGCTTTTGTCTTGTTCATGGAGGCACTGGTGCAGGGCTACTTGTTCACTGTCGGCGGGGATCAGGTTTTGAGCGGTGATCAGCCCCTTCAAGAGTGCGCCTCCGGCGGCTAGCGCTTCTTTGTTGGCTGTGATCAGCTTTTTACCGGCTTTCAGACTAGCTAAAGTCGGCTCTATGCCTGCCCAACCGACAACGCCTAGCACTACTGTGTTTATATCAGGCTCGTCTATTAGACTGAGTAGTCCCTCTGTGCCTGAGCGCAAGTCATAGTTTGAGCCTAGTATTTCCCTCAACTCTTTGGCGGCTTTTTCTGTTTGCACTGAGAGGGTTTTTACTTTCAAGGCTTTGGCTTGCTCGGCCAGAGCGAGGGGATTATTGCCGTAGGCGGCAAGTGCGCGTATTTGATAGAGCTCAGGCGCTTTGAGCGCTAAGTCTATTGTTTGTTGGCCTATTGATCCGGTGCTGCCGAGTAGAGCTATTTTGAGCATGTTTTTACTTTACAGGGCAAAGGCCAATATTTAGCGAAGGTTATAGGGAGTTTTGGGCTGCAAACCCTCGGAATTTTGAGGGACAGGAAAAGATCATCCTAGGTTCTAAATAAATGTGACATTCCAAAAGGGTCAGGGCTCAGCCTTGGGGGGGGCACTTACCCTACCGGTACACTCGCCTGCTAGTCGCAGCACTTGCCCTACGGGGGAGTATAATCATCAAAATGTTCTATTATCAAGCTCTCTCAGACCTCATCAACTCTGCCCTCCCAGAGCCCACTAACAAACCACTAGAAAAAGCTACCAATAAAACCCTAGGCCATTTTGCCTGCACAGCCGCCCTCTCTCTAGCTAAATCGCAAAAACGCAAACCCCAAGAACTGGCAACAGAAATACTGCAAAAACTAATACAAACAAACCCAAATCTCCTAGACTTCACCGAAACCAGCATTGCTGGGCCTGGCTTCATCAACTTCAGGCTGGAACCCAAAGCGCTAGCCCAAGACCTGCAAGCATTGCTGCTCCAAGCAAATATACTCCCCCAAAGCACCAACACAGAAACTCTCCTAGTCGAGTACGTCTCAGCCAACCCAACCGGTGACCTGCACCTAGGACATGGACGGGGAGCCGTGCTAGGCAGCGCTCTAGTGAACCTGCACCGCGCTCTAGGGCGCAAAGTAATAGCCGAGTTCTATATAAATGACGCCGGCGAACAGATGAACAGACTGGCCGGATCAGCTGATCGCATCCTCAGAAAGCAAGCCCCAGAAGAAGAAGACTATCCCGCAAACCTGCTTGAGCCTTATCTCTTAGACCGTGAATACTTGATCTCTCTCACCATCCAAGAGCTACGCCAAGAGATCCAAGCCAGAATATTAGCCAAACAAAAAACAGTCTTGAGCCGCCTTGGAGTGGAATTCGACGAATGGATCAGCGAGACTAGCGAAGTGAGAGCCAGTGGACGTTTCGAGCAGACCCTCAAAGATCTAGCAGCCCAGAACCTCACCTACGAAAAAGACGGGGCTCTCTGGCTGAAATCGCAATCAGCCGGAGAAGAACGAGATCGGGTGCTGCTCAAATCTGAGAGCCGCGCAGCGACCTATTTGGCCGTTGATATCGCCTATCACAGATACAAATTTGAGCGAGCTGGCGAGCTAGTGAATGTCTGGGGAGCAGATCAGCAAGGCCAAGAAGTCAGTCTTCATAACGCCCTCAGGGGACTTGGCGAACCAGCCGAAAAGCTCAAGATTCTCTATCTCCAGCTGGTAAGCCTCTCTCAAGACGGGAGCGAGCTCAAAATGTCAAAAAGAGCTGGCACAGTGGTCTCAGTGGAAGACCTGCTAGACGAAGTGGGAGCAGATGCTTTCCGCTTCAATATGCTCCTCTCGCACCCCAACAATCGTTTTGTCTTCGATGTCGACTTAGCACGGCGTGCTGACGATAAAAATCCAGTCTTTTATGTTCAGTACGCTTATGCCAGGGCTGGAAGTATTCTCGATAATGCTTGTAGCGTCGATCATGAAGGAAATGCCGCTTTTTGCGCTCAGACTGAGATTGAGGCTTTTGCCGGTGATCTAGATCTGATCGAGGGTCAGCTTAGCCTCTCTCAGAGTCAAGACCAAGAAGCTTACGGGGCGACTGTGGATTCATTGATCGCGCTCAGTCTTTTTGCTGAGAGTGTCTCTGAGGCGGCTCTTCACAACAATCCGAGCGCTATCGCGCATGAACTGATCGCTCTTGCTACTGAGTTTCATACTTTTTACAGTCGATGTCGGGTGATTGACCGGACTAATAAAGATTTGAGTCTATTGCGTTTAAATCTAGTGAGTGCTTACCGGAAGGTGCTTGGACTTGGTCTTGAGCTGCTTGGCATTTCTAGGCCTCATCGGATGTAAAAGCAAGGCTGATCTCCTAGCGCTTAACTCTCCTGAGCAACGGGCACTGTATGAAAAAGCCACGCAATAGCCTGCCGACGAATAGAGCCGATCATCCGGTCAAATAATCCAAGTGCTTCAGTCTTATATTCGATCAAAGGCTGCTTATTGCCGTAACCGCGCAAATGAATGCCCTCTTTGAGACTATCTAGTGCCTGCAAATGCTCTACCCAATGCTCGTCAACGGAACGCAGAAAAATCTGGCGCTGTGCCTGAACCAAAAGCTCTCCCCCAAGCTCAGCTCCCTTCTCTTCATAAACCAAAGAAACTAACTCAGCTAGCTTCTCCTGCAAACCAATAAAAGAATGCTCGCTCAGATCTTGACTATTGAACTCCAGTTTGCTCGCTAAACCAGGAAAATTGGCAACCAGATTTGCCATCAGCAAATCAAGACAACTAGGCGCTTTCTCCGCTTCTTGCTCAGACTCTTGCTCTGAGTCTTCTTCACCTACTAGCACCTCAGCTTGTGCCATCGGCTCTAGCCATGACTCAGTGGGCTTACTGGGATCGAGGTAAGTGTAAAGCAGCTCCTCCAATCGCTCCAGATACATCTCCTTGAAAGCCCCGTCTAGATCTTGCCCCTCTAGTATTCTTTGCCGCTCCCGATAAATCACCTTCCGCTGAGTATCTTGAACATCATCGTATTCGAGCAGACGTTTCCGGATCTCATAGTTGTGCGCTTCCACTTTCTTCTGAGCGTTTTGGATGAATTTCGTGACCAATGGACTTTCGATCGCTAAGTCTTCTTCCGCTTTTAGAAAGTCCATGGCGTCATTTAGCTTGTCGCCCCCAAAGATGCGCATCAGACTGTCGTCTAGCGACAGAAAGAAGTGCGTGCTGCCTGGGTCTCCTTGTCTGGCGGCTCGTCCGCGGAGCTGATTGTCGATGCGTCTCGATTCATGGCGTTCAGTGCCTATCACATGCAAGCCACCGATGCTTTGCACTTTCTTTTGCTTTTCAGCTAATACCGGCTCCAGTTCTGCTTTTAGCTTTTGGAGTTCGTAGGCTTCTTCTTCCGGTGAGAGCTGCACTTTCTGGCTACTGAGCTTTTCTTTGGCCATGAATTCGGCATTTCCACCGAGCAAGATATCTGTTCCCCGACCGGCCATGTTGGTGGCGATCGTCACTCCTCCCAGTCTGCCGGCTTGCGCGATGATCTCCGCTTCTTGCTTGTGGTATTTGGCGTTAAGGACGCTATGAGTTATCCCTTTCCGAATCTCTTCTACCGTTTCGACAGCGTTCAGCAACGTGATTGCAAAATGCTCTAGGTCATCGTCGCCTATTTGCTGCCGTGCTTCTTCATCAAGGCATTTGGCAAGTATTTTGTTCAGCTTATCTGGGAGAGTGTTTTTGTCTTTGTGGTGCTTGAAAATTTCTAGGAGCATATCGAGTGTAACGCTCACTGGCTTATCTAAATAGCGCTTCAGCTGCTGGGTTAGGGCCTCTACTCCTTCACCCTTAAGTGCTTTCAAACCAGTTACCAGTCTCTGTCCCCGTTCTTGAACTAGCTTAGCCATTTCAGATGTCTGAGAGAGCATCTGCGAAATCTCTTCTGAGCCTTCTATGCTGGTCGTACCCACTAGAACGGGCCGGCCTTGCTTATGGACTTTTACGATCTCTTCGACTATGGCATGCGTTTTGCGTTTGTGGTCTTTGTAGATCTGGTCTTCGACATCGAATCTGATATTGGTTTTGTTCGTTGGGACGGGGATCACGTTCAGGTTATAGATAGTTTTTAGCTCTTCCGCTTCCGTGAGGGCTGTACCGGTCATGCCGCCTATCTTTGGATAAAGCCTAAAGAAATTCTGGAAAGTGATGCTAGCAAGCGTCAGCGTCTCTTCTTGAATGGGTACTGCTTCTTTTGCTTCTACTGCTTGATGCAGGCCATCTGACCAACGTCTGCCGTGCATCAGTCTACCGGTGAATTCGTCGACGATCACCACTTCTTTTTTGCCGCTCTGGGGGTTTATCGTCACGATATAGTCGACATCACAACGGTAATACTCCTTGGCTCTGATCCCTTGGAGCAGATGGTGAGCAAAGTTCGCCTGCATTGACCAGAGATCGTCTACGCCTAGCAGTTTTTCGGCTTGGTCTATTCCTCGATCGGTGAGCACAACGTTTTTGCTTTTCTCTTCGAGATAATAGTCACCGTTTTCGTCTTCTTTGTCTTTGGCTTTGCTCAGTCTGCCCGCTAGCTGTTTCATGAGGGGATAGAGCTGAAACTTGGACTGTTCGGGGGCACCGCTGATGATGAGCGGAGTACGGGCTTCGTCTACTAGGACGCTATCGACTTCATCGATGATCGCGAAGTTAAAATCACGACGTACTTGCCTTTCGATTGAGTCGGCCATATTGTCCCGCAAATAATCGAAACCGAGCTCGTTGTTGGTGGCGTACAAGATATCGGAAGCATAGGCTTTGCGTTTATCCGAGGTGCTTTGCTGGGGTACTATCACCCCTGTGCTCAGTCCTAGTGAGCGAAAGAGCCTACCCATCCATTCTTCGTCACGCTTAGCGAGATAATCGTTGACTGTGACTATGTGTACGCCTTTACCGGTGAGGGCATTTAGGACGGCAGGGAGTGTAGCTACTAGTGTTTTTCCTTCACCGGTTTTCATTTCGGCGATTTTTCCTTGATGCAAGACCATGCCACCTAGCAGCTGCACGTCGAAGTGGCGCATATTGAGTACGCGTCTGGAGGCTTCTCTGACAATCGCAAAGACTTCGATCAGCACTTCATCGAGGGCTGCTTGTTGTTCTTTTTGGTTTTGGTAATTTTGAGACAGATGGACTTTCAGTTCACCGATGCGTGCTGTTAGCTCTAGGTCTGCTTTGTCTCTGAGAGCGAGATCTTGATGGTTTATTCTATCGACCATAGGCGAGAGCTTTTTGATCAAGCTATCGGGGGAGATACCTAGTAGTCTTTCGATGAATTGAAGCATAACAGCTAATTTTACACAAGGAGAGAGCTACTGAGGGGTGACGGCTCTCACTGTAGGTTGGGGAAGTTAGTTTTGATGGGGGGCGAAGCTCACTCTCTTCACTAAGAGCTAAGATATTAAGATAAGTGACAAACTTCAAACTACAGTCTGAATACCAACCAGCTGGCGATCAACCGCAAGCCATAGAAGCCCTAGGTAGATCGATAGATGCTGCCGATCGGAAATTTCATACACTACTGGGTGTGACCGGCTCAGGCAAGACTTTCACGGTAGCCAATCTGATCCAAAACAAAAACCTGCCAACCCTCATCATCGCCCCAAACAAAACCCTAGCCGCCCAACTATTCAACGAATTCAAAGATTTCTTTCCCAATAATGCCGTCGAGTTTTTTATCAGCTACTACGACTATTACCAACCGGAATCCTATATCCCCTCAACAGACACATACATAGAAAAAACAGCCAAAATCAACCAAGAAATAGACAGGCTTAGACATGCCGCTACTAGAGCGATCTTTGAGCGGGACGATGTGATCGTAGTGGCCTCAGTGAGTGCCATCTACGGACTAGGAGCTCCCGATAGTTATTTCGAAGCTTCGATCGCCCTCTGCAAAGGACTACCCTTCGGGCGAGATCTGCTGATCCAAGAATTGATCGATATTTATTTTGAGCGCAATGACTTCCAACTTGACCGAGGACGCTTTCGGGTACGCGGCGAAATCATCGAGATTCTGCCTACCTACGAAGAAGAACTGCTCCGGATCGAGTTCTTTGGCGATGAGATCGAACGCATCCAAAAACTCAATCCAGTCAGCGGTGAAGTACTAGAAACACTCGATGAAGTTCGTATCTATCCTGCGAAGCATTATGTCGCCAACGAAAGCGCAATCAAAGAAGCGAGCGCCCTGATCGAAGCGCAACTAGACGCTCGAGTCTTGGAGCTGCGATCGATGGATAAGCCACTAGAAGCAGCCAGACTCTATCAAAGAACAAAATACGACATAGAGATGCTCCGCGAAGTCGGTTATTGCAACGGGATCGAAAATTATTCTTCCATCCTCGAAAAACGCCCAGCCGGTGAACCTCCCCAAACCCTGATCGACTATTTCAATAAACGCTTCGAAGATCGTTGGCTGACCGTGATCGATGAATCGCATATCGGAGTCTCGCAAATCAAAGGGATGTACAACGGTGACGCTAGCCGCAAGCAAACCCTGATCGACTTTGGCTTTCGCCTTCCTTCTGCTCGCGATAATAGACCCCTAAAAATTGATGAATTCTGGAGACGAAGTGGGCCAGTGCTCTTCGTCTCGGCTACGCCGGCTGATTTTGAGAAAGAAAACAGCAAAGAGATAGTTGAACAAGTGATCAGACCAACTGGACTAGTCGATCCGGTGATTCACATCCAGAGCACCAAAAACCAAATCGACGATCTGCTGACTCGCATCAGAGAAAAGGTGAAGATCGGCGATCGGGTACTGGTCACTACTCTCACCAAAAAGAGCGCTGAAGATCTGAGCGAATATTTTGCGGAAATAAACGTCAGGGCTCGTTGGCTGCACTCAGATCTTGACGCACTAGAACGGGTGGAAGTACTGCGCGACCTGCGGGCTGGCGCTTTCGATGTCTTGATCGGCGTGAATCTACTCAGAGAAGGCTTGGACTTGCCGGAAGTCAGTTTGGTCGCCGTCTTTGACGCTGACAAAGAAGGTTTTTTGCGTTCGACATCGTCTCTAATCCAGATCATTGGTCGGGCCGCCCGAAATGCCTGCGGGGAAGTGGTCCTATACGCCGACAAGACAACTGGTGCTATGCAAGGGGCAATAGACAAGGTGAACGATTATCGAGCCCGTCAGATGGCCCATAACGAGAAGTACGGCATAGTTCCGAAGACGATCAAGAAAGCGATGGGCAATAGGCTACTGGACGCACTGCGGGTTGGCGATAAGAAAGTGGAAGATGTTTTGGCTTCAGAGATGGCCGCCAGCAACTTAGCGATGAAAGATCTACCGAAGCTTCTCAGTAAGCTGGAAGAGGAGATGAGAAAAGCGGCTAAAGAGCTCGAATTCGAGAGGGCGGCTGAGATCCGTGATCAGCTAAAGAAACTGAAAGAGGCTCTTGAGGTGAAAAAGAAGGCGGAAGTGCAATTATAAATTTCCATAATTGCAGGAAATGACTTTGCCTTAAACAAGAAAATCCATATTTAAAGAAAACGGCTTTGCTTTTAATAAGAAGATTTATAGTTAAAGCAAATGACAAAGTTCAATCAAGTTGAAAAGCTTTCCGAGTTTGTTTCAGGGTATTTTCGTGAAAGAGACGAATATAAGAGCTTCACACCGAGCTTTATTAACAAACCTTGGTTAATTGACCATCCAGAGCTACTCTCACTACTCAGCGAGGCCGATCGTAGTATAGGAGAATTGAACGCTTTTTCCGCTCTAATTCCCGATCCAGATCTCTTTATCAAAATGCACGCTTTCAAAGAGGGAACTGCTAGTGCTCGTATTGAGGGTACTCAAACCAGTATTGAAGAAGCTCTCTTGGAGAAAGAGGATCTAATTGGTCAAGAAAAAAAAGATGATTGGGAAGAGGTGCACAACTACATCACTGCGATGAATAGCGCTATCAAAGAACTTGAGACTTGCCCCCTGTCTACAAGGCTTTTCAAAGAAACTCACAGGATTCTTCTGCAAGGAGTAAGAGGCACAAAGAAGCTTCCAGGTGAATATCGCACAAGCCAGAATTGGATCGGTGCCTCGCTAAAAGACGCCGTATTCGTTCCACCAGTGCACTCGGAGATTCATGATCTGATGGACGATTTAGAAAAATTTATCCATCACAAGCATACAGTGCCAGACTTAATAAAAATTGGAATCATTCACTATCAGTTTGAGACGATTCACCCTTTCCTAGATGGCAATGGCAGAATTGGGCGCTTGCTCATCACTCTTTATCTGGTTGGCAAGAAGCTTTTGAATAGACCTGTTTTATATTTGTCGGAATTCTTTGAGAGACACAAAAGTCTCTACTACGACAATCTGATGGGTGTCAGGACCAAGAGCAACCTAGTCCAATGGTTAAAATTTTTCCTGGTGGGAGTCACAGAGACTGCTCAAAATTCTGTGCAAGTCTTCAAGCTAATACTAGAGCTTAAAAGTAGAACTGAAATCAAGATCCTTGGGCTGGGGAAAAAAGCTCCATTGGCGCAAAAGTTTCTCCGTGAACTTTATACATATCCTTTTGTAGACTCCAACAAAATCATAGAATTATTAAACATCACCGCTCCCACGGCAAATAAGCTTCTCGTCGATTTTGTGAATCTGGGGATCTTAGAAGAAACGACAGGCTATAAGAGAAACAGGCTTTTTATATTTCGCGAATATCTAAATCTTTACAAGTGATCCCAACAATTAATTCACGCTAACATCCAGCAGCGCTTCTCTAGCCCTTAAAAAGAGTCTTCTTTGCCCCAAACAAAACAGAAACGCTACCAAAAACTACAGGCGCATACAAAACAAGATCAGGAATACCGGGAATGGCCTTGAAGGCAACGTACAAAGAAGAAGCCAAAACCCCAAGGATCATATAACCCATCCCCGCCGTGATCGCTTCGATCCGCAACATCCTATTTTCCATCGAAGAAAAATCAACCGGTATCTGCAAAGTGCCATTCTCGATATCGGCAAAAAGACGACTAGCCCTATCTGGAATAGAACTGAGCTGCCCTAGCGCTTTCTGGAGACTGGGAGGCAAAGCCTTCTGCCATACGCCAAGAGTCTGCAGCATCTCGCCGCCTGGTCTTTTGAGCAAGAGTTTTTTGGCGGCTGGCTTCAAGGCTGAAATGAAGTCAAAGCGAGGATCTAAGGTGCGGCAAATCCCTTCCAAAATCCCAATGGTCCGAAACAAATAAGCGAGCTCTGGAGGCATACGCAGAGGCGCATTGGCGAAGATGGCGTTTATATCGTCTTTGATTTCGCTGAAGTTTATATCTTGCAGGCGTGCTCCTCCGTAATACTTGAAGGTGGTCTTTTGGATCAGATTGCGCAAAGATTTGAGGTCGGCGTTTGGTCTGAGCAAGTCCATCTTCTTCATGCTCTCTACCACCGCGTTTTCATCGCGAGAGACCAAAGCGATCACTGCATCTTCGAAGTTTTCCCTGACGTGAGGATCGATCTGATAAGTCATCCCAAAGTCGTGAAAGACTATTTTGCCCTGATCGTTGAGGACCACGTTGCCAGGATGAGGGTCAGCATGAAAGAAACCATAAGTAAAGAACTGATCGAAAAAGACTTTAATCAATCTATCGCCGATCTCGGCCACCGAAATTCCCAAGCGGCGAGACTGTGTGATGTCTGTAATCTTGCGACCGGGCATGTATTCGAGCACCAGCACATTTGGTCTGACCCAATCCCAGAGTACTTTGGGGATCTGCAAAAAGCTGGCATGTTCAGGCAAAAGGTTTAGATGCATGCGCTCAGCGCTGATCGCTTCATGCTCGAAATCGATCTCTTCATAAAGCACTTTCCCGAACTCATCGGTGATCTCTGGCCAATAGCGATGCTTGCCAAAAGAGCTGTATTTCTCAAAGAAACAAGCATAAGCTCTGACCATAGCCAAATCGAGCGTGAAGAGCTCACGCAGACCTGGTCTTTGCACTTTGATCACCACCTCTTGTCCTGTGTTTGTCGTTGCGCGGTGCACTTGGGCGATACTGGCTGAGGCTAGCGGCTCTGGGTCTATGCTGGCAAAGCGATCGCTGAGCTCTGCTCCGTAGCTTGCTGTCAAGATTTTTTCGATCTCCACAAAGCTCATCATCGGGGCGGCGTCTTGGAAGCTAGAGAGCTTTTGGACATATTCTTTGGGGACCAGATCTTCGCGAGTGGCAATGAATTGGCCTACTTTGATGAAGGCTCCACCAAGTTCGGCTAGTAGATCGTAGATTTCTTGGGCATGTTCTTGGCGCGCTTTTGTGATCTTTTCGCTACTGACCGATTGGCTGCTGTAACTGAATTCGCGCTGAGTGCCAAACCAAAGTGAAAGGGCAAGCCTTGAGCCAAGAAAAAAGCGCCGGCTGCGAAATGAAGACGACAGCAAAACAAACAGATCGCGAGGAAGGTTTAGAAAGCCAAGAGGGCCTCTGTAAACAAAATGCTCTGTGACTCCAATGAGGGAGCGGGTAAGGCTTGGGTGATATGTTTGCACTTTCTAATTTTAGGCGAAAAGGGGAGAGGCGAACTTTTACTGGTTTGTGTTTACAAAAAGACTTGATCTTACATCCGCAAAAAAACCTTACAAAGCTTTAAAGGGCGAGTTTGAGTGAAGCGCATTCTATAATGAGTAATTATGGATTGTTATAAATTATTTTTATTGGTTTTACTGCTAGCAAGCTCAGCCACTTCAGCCCGAGCCAAAGAAGAAAACTTACCCCTAGACCAAATATTAAAAGACCAACAAGAACTGGAAGATATAGAAGGAATAGTCCTAAAAGGTTCGGTCAGCTCGATCCTCAACAAAGACACTAGCCTGCAAGTGAGCATCCAGAGCATCTTATCCAGCGAGCTGAACCTAGCAGGCGATCCAGTCAGTGCCAGAATTTTGATCAAAGACAGTAGCCTCGCCAAAGATCCACTGTTAGAAGGTCTGAGAGGAGCAGTGCTCAAAGGAACGGTGATAGACGTTCGTCCTAGCCGCAATGCTGGCCGTAACGGCTACGTCAAAGTGCAGTTTGACAAACTAATCTTGAGTTCAGGAAAAGAAGTACCAGTAAACGCGGAGCTGAAAACTGAAAGCTTCAGAGGACAAGAAGCACTTAAGACGATCACCGAAGATATCAAGCTAATCGGCTTTGGAGCGGCTTGGGGTGGGCTCAATTCGCTGCGCTGGGCTCCTGTAGCAGCTATCTATACACATGGTCTGTCTGTTGCTGTCTCGGCTGGAGTAGGCGCTTCGATGGGAGCGATCGGGGCAATCAGGCGTGAGGGCGAAGTCAAGACCTTCAGTCCCGGTAGTAATGGAAGCATCACTTTTGGTGAAGGGCTAAATGTCTCACCAGAAGACTTGAGTGAGGCTTTGCTCAAAAACCATAAACCGGAACCGGAACTGATCGGCTTGCACCTTGAGCCAATTCAGGCGGCGATCAGCACTTCCGATGATTTTGAGCATCTTTTGCGGGTGAAAGTAAAAGTGGCCAATACTTCAGCCAGCACCATTTATCCCTGCGACCTAGTCTTGTACCCCAATGACGGTGGCGATCCGGTGAGGGCCGATCTTAGAGCTACCGGAGAAGTGCTGCTCGATTCGATCAAAGCTGGCCAAGTGAAAGAACTGGATCTGGCTTTTCCGCTGCTCGATGGTTATAAGGCCGAAGATTACCGGATAGTATTGCTCGATCCTCTCGATCACATCAAACTCTCTCAGGTGAAGCTGCAGTGATGCTAGAGTTTTTCCCAAGATGAAAAATGAAACTTTGCCCAAGACTTTTTGCCTGAGCGATTTCAGGCCAGAGCAGCTACTCAAAAAGCGGGTCTTAGTGCGGGTCGACTTCAACGTTCCCTGCAACGATCAAGGCGAGATCACTGACGAAAGCAGGCTAAAAGCTTCTCTGCCCACTGTTCAGTTTTTGCTCAAGGCTGGCGCTAAAGTGATTCTATGTAGTCATTTTGGTAGACCAAAGGGCAAAGAGCAGAAATATTCACTCAGTAAAGTAGCCGAGGCTTTTTCGAAGTTGCTCGGTCAGCCGGTGATCTTTGTGCCTGATTGTCGCGGCGAAGTGGCCAAAACAGCGACAGATCACCTTGAGGGTGGCCAAGTTTGCTTACTCGAGAATTTACGTTTTTATTCAGAAGAAGAAAAAAATGATCCGGCCATGGCTAAAGAGCTGGCCGCTATGGCTGAGCTTTTCGTCAATGACGCCTTTGGTGCTGCCCACAGAGCGCATGCCAGCACAACCGGAGTGAATGCTTTCTTACCGCTCAGCGTCGCCGGTTTTTTGATGGAAGCAGAGCTAAAAGGACTAAGCAAAGTGATAGAAAACCCCGAGAGACCGCTCACCAGCATCATCGGAGGCAGCAAAGTCTCTAGTAAGATCGAGCTATTGCGTTCATTGATCGTGCTTAGTGATGTTGTCTTAGTCGGTGGCGGCATGGCTTTCACTTTCCTCAAATCCCAAGGCGCTGAGATCGGAAAATCGCTCTGCGAAGTCGACAAACTCCCTTTAGCGCAAGAATTGACCGCTTTTGCTCGGGAACGAGGAACGGCTTTGATTTTGCCTCAGGATCACCGGACTGTTAGAGAGTTTGGGGATAAAGCGGAAGCTCCTCAGATCTATCCCTCCACGTCTATTCCGGCTGATTGCGAAGGTTGCGACATTGGTCCCAAGACGGAAGCCGATTTCCAGAAATACATCGCTCAGTCACGCACAGTGCTCTGGAATGGTCCAGTTGGTGTCTTTGAAGATCCTCGTTTTCAGTCTGGTTCCCGCTCAGTAGCCGTGGCAATGAGCGATTTAAGCACAAAAGAAGGCGGCATAAGTGTGATCGGCGGCGGAGACTCAGCAGCAGCTATTGCTCAGTTCGGTTTTCATGATGGTGATTTTAGCCATATCAGCACAGGGGGAGGCGCGAGCTTAGAGTTTCTCTCCGGCCAAAAACTCCCCGGAGTAGAAGCGCTTAGCCAGAGATAAGTATGAGTGAAGTGATTAGCAAGCGTTTAGCTATCTTTGCCGGTGGCGGTGACCTGCCGCGTCTGGCGTCGACAAGAGCACTAAGTGAAGGCTTTGAGGTCTATGTGATTGCGATCACTCCGGAGGCAAAGGCCGATCTAGCGGGCAAATACACGCACTGTGAGGTGATCTCTTGGGCCAAGCTAGAGACTGTGCGAGAGTTTTTGCAGCGCTTTGCGCTCACTGAGACGGTGATCCTCGGCAAGGTCGATAAGCTCTGGGCACTAGCTCAAATTCCCCACCTAGATCCACTCGCTCGATATTATCTGACCAAAATGATCGATTTCAACGATAATACGCTGCACCGAGTGATGGAAGAAGCTGCCCGCGATCTTGCTCTCACCTTGCTCCCGCAGTGGCGTTTTTTGCAGGATTTGCTCGCCGAAGAGAAGCTTTATTATCAGGCTCCCGGCTTTGAGCAGCTGAGTGAAGATATAGAATATGCTTTTGATATGGCTTATCGGGCTTCTAGTCTTGAAGTCAGCCAAACCGTGATCGTGAAAGCCAAAGCGGTGATGGCCTTTGAGGCGGCTGAAGGCACAGATAAAAGCATACAAAGAGGCTGTCAGCTGGCTTCTACTGGGGCTGTAATCGCTAAAGTGCCTTGGACACGTCAACTGGAGACTCTCGACATACCTGCCGTAGGACCGAGGACTATTGAGTGTATAGCGAGAGGTAAGGGAGCAGCGCTGGTCGTTGCTGCTGGCAAGACTTTTGTGATCGATCTGGCGCGGACTATAGAACTGGCAAAAAAACACCAAATTTCTTTCTTAGGCCTTAGAGCGCTGGCCAAAGAGCTTAATTGAGGCATTGACTCAGCATTTATGTAGGTATTGAGGCGGCCGCCCAATAAAAAACTCTTTTAACCGCAAGCACAAAGGGCAATGTTGAGATCACTGGAGGTTGGGGAAGTAGTCTAAATGGGGCTATCGCCCCAAACCCCTTTGATTCTGAAGTGAATCTTTAGGTAGAAACATTTTAGAATCTTAAGAAATTCAATTGTTCAGCGTTTTCTAAAGTGACCTAGCGCTCAAACCCCCAGAGAAAAACGACTCAAAGCTCACCCTTGATATAATCACTAACTCATGAATTTACCAGCCCCCGGAAATAGAGTACTGCTGACCAGCATCAGCGATGAAATGAAGGTCAGCTTCATCGACTATGCGATGAGCATCATCGTTAGCCGTGCTCTCCCTGATGCCCGCGATGGCTTGAAGCCAGTGCACAGAAGAATCCTCTATGCCATGCATGAGATGGGCTTGGTGCCGGAAAAGCCACACCGAAAATGCGCCCGTATTGTCGGGGAAGTATTGGGGAAATTTCACCCACACGGTGACTCGGCCGTCTACGAAGCGTTAGTCCGCTTAGCTCAGTCATTCTCTTGTCGCTATACACTAGTCGACGGTCACGGCAACTTCGGTAGTTTGGATGATAATCCTGCCGCCATGCGGTATACAGAAGCCCGTCTCTCTAAAGCAGCCAGCGATTTGCTAGCCGATCTGGACTGCGAGACAGTGGATTTTCAGGATAACTTTGACGGTTCGATGCAAGAGCCGATCGTTTTACCAGCTCGTCTGCCTGGCTTGTTGATGAATGGCTCGAGCGGTATTGCCGTCGGGATGGCCACCAACATTGCCCCACACAACCTAGTCGAAGTAGTAGACGGCCTAGTGCACTATATCGATAATCCCGACTGTACTATCGACGATCTGCGGGTCTTCATCAAGGGCCCTGATTTTCCCTCTGGCGGAACGATCATGGGCTTGAACGGCATTCGCGATGCTTTCGAGACCGGTCGCGGATCGATCAGTCTGCGTGGTACAGCCGAGATCGAGGAGACGGGCAAGACTAGCACGATCGTGATCACTGAGTTGCCTTACTTAGTCGGCCCAGAGATGCTGATCGAACGGATCGCCGAACATGTAAAATCGGAAAAACTGACCGGTATAGCCGATCTGAACGATGAAAGCTCTCGCCTTGGCCTCCGAGTGGTCGTGAAGCTCAAACGCGAAGCTAACCCAGACATAGTCCTCAATAATCTCTATAAATTTACTCAGCTTCAGCAGAACTTTGCGGTGAACTGCTTGGCGCTAGTGAACGGCAAACCAGAGCTGCTAAATCTGAAGCGCATTCTGGAAGTTTTCCTCAAGCATCGCCTTGAAGTACTGACTCGTAAAGCCACTTACGAAAAGCGGAAAGCGGAAGAACGCTCGCACATAGTCTCAGGCCTACTCTTAGCGCTAGCTGACATTGACGCCATAGTCGCTACGATCAGAGCCGCTCAAGCTAGCGATGAAGCGAAGATCGCCCTGCAAGAGAAGTTTGGACTGAGCGAAATCCAAGCTGGCGCAATCCTCGAGATGCAACTGAGACGCCTCACCGGCCTAGAGCGAGGCAAGCTAGAAAACGAGCAAGCCGATCTGCTTGCCAAGATCGCTTCGCTCACACTTCTGCTCGGTGACAAGCAGCTCATGCTCACCTCGATCAAAGAAGATTTACTTTTGATGAAGGCAAAACATTCTTCTCCACGCAAATCACAAATCAGCGCCGAATATTCCAATTTTTGCGACGAAGATCTGATCCCCAATGACACGATGATGGTCTTTGTGACTAGTCAGGGCTATATCAAGCGCGTCCCCACCAAATTCTTCGAAAGCCAAAACCGAGCTGGTAGAGGCAAAGGCGGCATAGCGTTCAGAGAAGAAGACGATCTCCAGCATTGCCTCGCTTGCAATATGCACGACGAGCTTCTTTACTTCACCAATAGAGGAATTGTTTACTCGGAAAAGGTCTATAACCTCCCTGAAGGCAGCCGCCAAACTAAAGGCCGGGCTCTAGTGAGCGTCATTCCGATGGTGCCCAATGAGACTGTGACAGCTATTATCCCGATCTCTCAGCCTGTGCAGAAAGAATCGAGACTGATCCTGCTCACCAAAAAAGGCGAAATCAAAAAGATCGAACTGCACTCCTTCGGCAATGTCAGACGATCTGGAATCATTGCGATGGGACTCGATGACGATGATGAGCTCGGCTGGGTCAGGAAAATAGAAAGCAACGATCACATCATGATCTCCACTGGTGAAGGGATGGTGATCCGCTACGCTGACTCAGAGTTGCGCGCAATGGGTCGGGCTGCTGGTGGGGTGAAAGCGATCACCTTGCATGCCGGTGACCGGATCGTCAGCTGCGATATCATTCCGGCTGCTCTGGAAGATAAGTTTCATCTTTTGCTAGTGACCGATGACGGCTATGGAAAACGCGTTCCTGTGAGCGAGTTCAGAGACCAGAAACGCGGCGGTATGGGTCTGATTGGGATCAAATTCAAGCGCGCTACCAGTAAACTAGCCGGTATCTCCATTGTCCGCGAGCCTGACGAGGTGATCATCGCTACGGCTGCTGGGGTGATCTTGCGCCAAAAATGCAATGAGATTCCCTCGCAGAGCCGGATGGCTACTGGGGTTCGTTTGCAGCAGGTCAGTGAGGAAGACAAAGTGATCTCAGTATCACCGGTGCAGGTGGAAGAGAACTTTGAGCCTGAGGCTTAATTTGACGTCAGTCCCCCTCAAGTAAATTACCCCCCCTTGTGTTTGCTAAGCCAAATTGAGACAATGGAATCTTTCAAAAAAGTAAAAGAACAAATATAAATATGAACTCCCCAATAGCCCCCGCAAATAAAAGACTAATCGGTGAAGTAGTGCGGATAGTAGGACCCGTGATCGATATTCATTTCCCCGAAAACCTCCCCCCGATCTATAGCGCTGTCACCATTGCTGGCCAAAACGCCAAAGGCGAAAAGATTGAGCTAGTAGGCGAAGTGCAGCAAATTCTCGGCGACAACCTAGTCCGCGTCGTAGCAATGGACAGCTCAGAAGGCCTAAATCGTGGTCTAGAAGCTTACTCTGACGGTGAGCCTATCAGTGTGCCAGTCGGCGCCCAGACCCTAGGACGCATCTTCAATGTCTTGGGCAAACCGGTGGACAATGGACAAGAGCTCGATCCAGCTGGCAAACGCTGGTCAATTCACCGTAAAGCACCAGAGCTCACCGACCAAAGTACAGACGTAGAGATCTTCGAGACAGGCATCAAGGTGATTGACCTCCTAGCCCCTTACCGCAAAGGCGGAAAAGTGGGACTGTTCGGAGGAGCAGGCGTCGGCAAAACCGTGATCATCATGGAACTGATCAATAATGTGGCCAAAGCCCATGCCGGTATATCAGTCTTTGGTGGTGTAGGCGAACGGACACGGGAAGGAAACGATCTTTATCATGAGATGAAAGATTCTGGTGTGCTACCAAACGTTGCTCTGGTCTATGGTCAGATGAATGAACCGCCAGGAGCCAGAATGCGCGTTGGTCTCTCGGCTCTCACCATGGCCGAGTATTTTAGAGACGAAGAATCGCGCGATGTGCTGCTCTTCATCGACAATATTTTTCGCTTTAGTCAAGCTGGCTCTGAAGTCTCGACCCTCCTTGGGCGGATTCCCAGCGCTGTCGGTTATCAGCCGACTCTAGCCAGCGAAATGGGCGAACTGCAAGAGCGCATCACCTCTACTAATTCCGGCTCGATCACTTCTATTCAGGCCGTCTATGTGCCAGCTGACGATTTGACTGACCCAGCTCCAGCTACTGTTTTTGGTTATCTAGAAGCGACCACGGTTTTGAGCCGTCAGATTGCTGAACTGGGAATCTATCCAGCAGTCGATCCGCTCGCCTCGAACTCTACAGCGCTCAAGCCAGCGATCGTCGGCGAAGAGCACTACAACATTGCCCGTCAAGTGCAATCGATCCTCCAGCGCTATAAAGACCTACAAGATATCATCGCCGTGCTTGGGATGGATGAGCTCTCAGACGCCGATAAGGCGACAGTAAATAGAGCTCGTCGTATTCAACGCTTTCTCAGTCAGCCTTTTCACGTAGCTGAGATCTTCACCGGTATTCCTGGAAAATTTGTGAAACTAGAAGATACAGTAAAAAGCTTTAAGGGGATCATCGCTGGCGACTACGATCATCTCCCAGAGCAAGCTTTCTACATGGTTGGCGGCATTGAAGAAGCGATTGAAAAAGCGAAAACGCTCTGATGGGTCATTTCAAGCCGCTCACTCCTAAGCCTAATTTCGATGCACTGGAACAAGGAATCTTGGCCTTTTGGCAACAGGAGCGTATTTTTGCAAGATCCTTGCAAGGACGAGCCGAAGCCCCCGAATTCATCTTCTTCGAAGGCCCACCGACCGCTAATGGCAAGCCCGGTGTTCATCATGTTCTGACCCGCACCTTCAAGGATTTGGTCTGTCGCTACCAGACTATGCGCGGCAAGCGCGTTGAGCGGAGGGCTGGCTGGGATGAGCATGGCCTGCCTGTCGAGATAGCAGTCCAAAAAGAACTGGGAATCACCGGCAAAGCGGAGATCGAAGCGGATATGGCTCGCTTCAACGCGCTCTGCGCCCAGTCTACCCAAAAATACATTGAAGACTGGGAAAAACTGACCGAAAGAATGGGCTATTGGGTGGATTTTCCCTCAGCCTACAGGACCAGCGATCCGGTCTATATCGAGCGGGTCTGGGGTGTTCTTAAGCGCCTCCACGAAAAAGAACTGCTCTACAAGGGCGAAAAGATAGTCCCTTGGGCTTGTGATTCCGGAACAGTGGTCTCACAGGCCGAAGTGGCCCTCGGCTACAAAGATGTGATCGACGAATCGCTCTATGTCAAATTCAAGCTTCATCTCACTCCAGAAAGCAAACTGAGAACTCTCGATCCGAAGCTAGCTGGTGGGATTCCCGTCTATATGCTCGCTTGGACAACAACACCTTGGACTCTGCCCAGCAATATGTTCTTGGCGATCAATCCCGAGATAGTCTATGTGATCGCTCACTCAGAGAGCCAAAAAGAAGCATTGATCCTCAGCGAAAAGCGCGTCAGCGCTCTATGTGCCGATGGCTGGCAAGTTTTGGCTAAGCTCACTGGCCAAGAGCTGCTAGAGCAAAAGCTCACTTACCAGAGCCTCTTTTATGACCGCGCACAGCGCCTAGTCTGTGGTGGCAAGCTAGGCGAGCGTGAAAGTTATTATGTACTCGATGAAGCGGAGATCGGGACCGGTATAGTGCACACGGCGCCAGCCTTTGGCGAAGACGATCTGAATGCTTGGCGCTGGAACGGTGATGGCGAAGAGATCTTGGCTACTGTGACCCCTGAGGGTCTTTTCAACGAAAACGCCCCAGAGTCACTGAGCGGCCAATCGCTCTTCAACAAAGCTAAAGACGGTCAGCTCGAATTTAAAAGAATCAACAGAATCATTGCCAAACAGCTCCAAGAACGCGGACTAGTGCATAGTATCTTTGCTTATGAGCATGCTTATCCGCACAATTGGCGCACAGGCAATCCCCTAATCTATTATCTGCGTCCGAGCTGGTATGTGCGCACGCAAGCGCTCAAAGCTTCCCTGCTCGCCGCTAACCAAAGCGTCAACTGGTTTCCAGCGCACATCAAGGCCGGTCGTTTCGGCAAATGGCTGGAAAACAATGTCGACTGGGCGATCAGTCGTGAACGCTTTTGGGGCACGCCTATGCCTATCTGGCAGGGAGACAAGGGCAGCCTCCGCGTCTTTGGGAGCTATGCTGAGCTAGAAGCAGCCTCTGGTTTAGCTGTTCCGACCGATCCTCATCGCCCACAAATCGATGATTTAGTTTGGACCAGCTCTACAGGTGAGGTCTTTAGGCGTATACCGGAAGTGATCGATTGTTGGTTTGACTCTGGCGCTATGCCTATCGCTTCCTACGATTTGGCCGATCCGGCCGATTTTCCACAGGCTGATTTTATCTGTGAGGCAGTAGACCAAACTAGGGGTTGGTTTTATACGATGCTGGCTCTGGCTACCGGCTTGCGCGGCGAAGCCCCATACAAAAACGTGCTTTGTTTGGGGCATATACTTGACGGCGAAGGGCAAAAGATGAGCAAATCCAAGGGCAATGTTTTGGATCCTTGGGCTCTTTTCGCCCAACACGGCTGTGACGCTGTGCGTTGGTTCATGGTGTCTGCTTGCTCAGCTGGCAACCCGATTCGTTTTGAGCCAGCTGGTGTGGCTGAGGTCTTGAAGCGTTTCATCATTCCTTTTTGGAACAGCTACGCTTTCTTTGTACTTTACGCCAACCTAGACGAGGTGAACCCAAATGGTCTTGAGGCTGATTGGGACGAGGACTTGCAACCGATCGACAAATGGATCTTAGCTGAGCTGACTGACCTGCGGTCCACTGTCACTGAAGCTTTTGCGAGCTATGAGTTTGCGCGGGGGACGGCGGCTATAGAGCGTTTTGTCGAGTCTCTCTCAAACGTTTGGGTGCGCGCTAATCGTTATCGTTTCTGGAACGCACAGGCGGCTCAATATGACAAAGGAGCTTATTTTACGCTCAGACAAGCTTTACTTGAGCTAGCGCAGCTTGTGGCCCCCGTCATGCCGTTTTTTGGAGAGTTGCTCTACACAAACCTACGCAGTGACAATATGCCGCTCAGCGTTCATTTGACTGACTGGGAAGAAAAGCTTGAGCCTTTTTGTTCTGATCCGGAGCTGGTCTCTGAGCTCGGGGCTCTGCAGGCTGAGATGACTATAGCTCTCGAAGTGCTCAATATTGCCCGCAATCAACGTCAAGCTTCTGGTCTAAAGATCAGACAGCCATTGGCTTCATTGCGTTTGCCCAGTAGCTACAAAATCTCATCGTTTCATTCGTTTTTAGCGCGGGAGCTGAACGTGAAGCGAGTATTTCAACCTACAGGCCAAGCGGAGATCGAATTGGAGACTACTTTAAGTCAAGAACTGATCGATGAAGGTCTAGCGCGCGAGTTCATCCATGCTCTCCAGAGCCAGCGCAAACAAGCTGGTCTAGAGGTGAGCGATCGGATTGAGCTGGTCTATAGTTGCTCAGACCCCGAGCTTCAGGCTGCTTTGCAGACCCATGCTGAGCATATTGCGGGCGAACTTTTGGCTGTAAAGCTACAGTCTGTTGACAGTCTAGAAGAGGGAGAAAAGTTGCGCTTTAACGGCAAAGAGCTATTGGTCAAGCTCGCTAAATCAGCCCCTTTTGTGCCCGCTTAAGCGATAATCATCACAGTGCTCGCAAAACGAATAATTCCCTGTCTAGACGTCAAAGATGGCCGCGTGGTCAAAGGGGTCAATTTCTTTGGTTTGCGTGACGCTGGCTGCCCGATCGAGCTAGCCGAAAAATATTATCTAGAAGGCGCCGACGAGCTCTGTTTTCTCGATATAACAGCCAGCCTAGAAGGCCGCAAAGCTTTTGGGGAGATCATCTCACGTACGGCTGAGCGTGTCTTTGTGCCGCTCTGTGTAGGTGGAGGGGTTTCGGAAGAAGCTGATGTTGGCGCTCTCCTGAGAGCAGGAGCTGATAAAGTAGCCATAAACTCGGGCGCAATCAAAAATCCCGAGCTGATCGCCCACTCAGCCAAACAATACGGCAGCCAATGCATAGTGGCCGCTATCGACGCCAAGATCTCTCAAAACACTTACTCTGGCTGGGAAGTCTATGGCAAAGGCGGGCGAGTACCTACTGGTCTAGACGCGATCAGTTGGGCTAAGCAGGTGGTGGCTCTAGGAGCTGGCGAGATTTTATTGACTAGCATGGACGCCGATGGCACCAAAAACGGCTACGATTTGCGTCTAACTTCGAGAGTAGCCTCAGAAGTGAGCGTACCCGTGATCGCCTCCGGTGGTGCTGGCAAGCTCGAGCATATTTTGGCTGCTCTAGAAGAAGGACAAGCTGACGCGGCATTGCTTGCTTCGCTCTTGCATTATGGCGAGTTGACTATTGCTGAGATCAAGGCCGCCTTAGCTGAGCATAGTATCCCTGTCCGGAGTATTCGATGAGCGAAAATCTGGACGATCTGGCAAAGCTCGACCAGAAAAGAGCGGAAAGCATAGAGCAGCTCACCGTCTTGCTCCAAAGCAAACATCCCAATGAGCAAGTCACCGAAACAGAGCTAGCAAACTTCGGTTTAGAAAGCGGCTTTCACGATGCTGTCCGCCAAGCACTGAGTAAGGTAAATGACGCTAAGCCAAATATCTTTGCAACTCTCTTCAGCCCGCTCACTGCTCTAATCGGGGAAGTGACTGGTACTCTCCTGAAAATTCTGGTCTTTGCCTGTGTCTTTTTTGTCTGCTCCCAGCGCGATTATCTCGATTTTTTGGCAAATAAAGTGATAGCAACAGAAGCGATAGCCGCCGAAGAGCAAAAACAAAAAAATCAGCAACTGAAAGCGGAAGTCTATCGCGTCTTTGCCAAACATGGCCTGCTCGATAAACTCAAAGAAGACGATACGCCAAGTCTGCAAGCAGAACTAAACTCCGCTAATCGCTGGATCGGCTATAGAGAGAGCGGTATAGCTGGCATGCGCAAAGAATTTTTCAAAGACGCTCAAACCCAAAAAGACACCCAGCTTGTTTACCAGAAAGTATTGGCGGAACTGACCTATACCGATCCTCGTGGCTTCAGAGAGCTTAGACTGGGAGTGCCATCCAGCACTCAAGTTTTTTTAGAGTCTTTGGGCTGGGCTAGCTTAGGTCTCGCCGTCTTCATCGTCTTCTCTTGGATTCTCCAGACAGCCCTCAAAGAGAACTGGCGCATTCACCGACTCAATACAGAGCTCAAGAAAATACTCTGACCAGATGCAACTCGCTAACACAGTCACAGTGCCTCTACTGCGTATCGCTTTCGGCAGTGTCTTCTTTGTGGCTGCGCTCGCTAAGGCATATGCTTGGGGGGATTTTTATCATCAGCTTTTGCCTTATAGGCTTCCTTTTAGTCCAGAACTGCTTTACCTTGGGGCTTGTGCTCTTACGGCTTTGGAGACGTGGATCGGGATGGCTGTGCTTTTGCGGGTGGAGACGGGGCTAGCTATTCGCACAGCACAGGTGCTTTTGGCTTTCATGATTCCGCTCACTATTTGGGGGTCTTTGCTCGATATACCGAGCTGTGGCTGTTATGGTTCTTTGCTTGTTCGCAAGCCATGGGTGGCAACGATCGAAGATTGTGTGCTTTTACTTTTGAGTTTTTTGCTGCTTCAAAATGCCTGCGCAAAGGTGGAAAGTCTTTCTGAGCATGGGGACTGGACTGATAGGCTGAAGCTGGCGCTTCCTATTATCAATGCGCTTGCTATTTTTATTTATGGGCTTGCCAGTTGGCAGAGTGTCTTGAACAATTGATTTTTTTGGGCGACGGGAGGGGCTTTTTGAGGGGGTTCGGGGGCGACAGCCCCATCTAGACTATTTGTTTTACTGTAGGATAAAAGAAGTAATTATTTCGAGGGTCTTCGCCCCTCGAGCTCCCCTTTGAGAGTAAGAAATGAACTAAAAACTTAATAGACGGTAGTGTTGAGATCGCTGTTTGGGGGGCTAAGAACACTCGACAGAACAAGTAACCAGCGCCGCCACACCCTCCTGCCGACCAAAAGCGCCAAGCGCAAAGTCTTCAGAAATCTGTAACCTAACAAAATCGCACTTCAATAGCTTGCAAAGATTTTCAGTAATAGCGGCTTTGTAGCTCTTCAGCTCGGGAATCTGAGCGACAAGAAGCAAAGTGATCTGTTCTAGCTGATAGCCCTTAAGCCAAAAATGCTTCTCCAAAACCTCCTGCAACAACAGACCAGAAGCAATGTCTTTGTAAGCCGGATCGCTAGGCGGAAAGAGATCACCTATATCCGGTCCAGCGACGGCTCCAAGCAAAGCGTCAATGGTGGCGTGAAGCAAAACATCCCCGTCAGAGTGAGCGATAAAACGAAAAGGGACAGGGACTACAAGGCCACCGAGCACAAGCCCAGAGCCCATTTCAAGCCGATGTGAGTCAAAACCAAGACCGAAGCGTAAGCTCATGAGATAATGCTATTTATATTATTCGATAAAGTAAAAAAGGTATGGAATAGATTTGCAAGATCAAGAAACAGAAGATATCGGGCTCGAAATAGTCAAAATAGCCTACAAAATCGCCTCAGAGAGAAAAGCACTCCAACCGATGGTTTTGCATGTGGCCGATCTTTCTGGTCTTTGTTCTTATATTTTTATCGCCAGCATGCGGATGAAGGCTCAGGTAAGGGGTCTTTCTGTGGAGATCGATAAAGAATTGATTCAGCTCGGCTATAAGAAGCGGGCGATTGAGGGTCAATCAAATGGCCACTGGGTCTTGATCGATTATTCCGATGCAATGCTCAATGTGATGCTTCAAGAAGAACGCGACTATTATCAGCTTGAGCAAATCTGGCGCCGAGCCGCCGAAATAGAGCTATGAAAGAGTTTGCCGTTGGCTCACTCTCAATTGAGGCTTTCAGGGAAGTTTTAGAGACTCTAGAAAGTGGCTCAGTGATCTCTATCTTTGCTTCAGTAATCAGTCTGGGGGAGAAACCAGCTGGCGATTTTTTTATTCGCGATCATATAAATCTAGGTACAGAAAATCCTTTTTTTGGCCATAAATCTCCCGATCCTTTCTTTGGTATGTCTGATTTATATCGGTGGGATGAGGGATCTGAGCTGCTGTTACTTGCTTTTGTTTCGCCTGACAGGAAACCCACGGATCAAGAGATAGCTGTGCTGAAGGCTCAAGGGGTAGGAGGATATTGTGCAGGTTTGGCTACTTATGTTTTGTTGGCGGCTAAGTATCAGATGAAGGTAAGAGTGAGAGCTGCTTTCTGCTAGAATAAATCTTTCTTATGTGCCCAAATAGCTCAGTGGTAGAGCACACCCTTGGTAAGGGTGAGGTCGCGAGTTCAATCCTCGCTTTGGGCTAGTTCATGCATCTCAGCCGTTATCAAATAATCGATCTGACCGGTTCATCTAGACCCCCAAATCAGTCTCGATCTATCGCTTTGGGGATGTTTGATGGGGTGCATCTCGGTCACCAAGCTCTTCTTCGAGCCAACCGGCAGCAAGCTAGAGCAAAAAATCTTTTGGCCGTGGCCACCACTTTTCGGGAGGCGCCTTTTCGGCAGCTCTTTCCTGATAGAAAAATCGAGCTGATCACTTCTCTAGACGAACGCCTAGAGCTCTTTCGTGATTTAGGTCTAGATCAAGTATTGGTTTGGGATTTTGCCCAGATCCGGTCGCTGAGCGCACAAGAATATCTTGAGCTCTTAGCCGGTGAGCTGAAAGTGAAAGCTCTGATTTGCTCCAGCAATCATACTTTTGGCCTTTCTGGTCATGGTGATACTGGCTTGATTGCCGCTCAGGCTGAAGCGCTCGGTTTCGATTTTCAGGTTCAAGACTTAGTGACTTTAGAAGGGCAAAGAGTTTCCAGTTCAGCTGTGCGCGAAGCGATCAAGGCTTGTGACTTGGAGCGTGTAGCTGGTCTTTTGGGGCGTTTGTACACGCATACTGGGCCTGTTCAGACTGGCGCTGGGAGGGGTCGGACTATTGGTTTTCCAACAATCAATCAAGCTTTTCCGCACGATAAGGCTCGTCTACCGCTTGGGGTTTACCGGACTACGGCTCAGATTGGGGGACAAAGCTATCCTAGTGTCACGAATTTTGGCTTTGCCCCGACTTTTGGGGAGAAGAGCGAGGTTGTGATGGAGACCCATTTGTTGGGGGTAAAGATAGAAGTTCTTCCCGAAAATACTCAAGTTTGCTTGCAATTTCACAATTTCCTCCGTCCAGAGAGAAAGTTTGCTAGCGTTCAGGCGCTCACAGAACAAATTGAGGAAGATTGTCGGGTTAGTTTGGGATTGCATATTCAGGCTTGAAGTTTTTAGCTGTATATTTCCCATCCCCCTGCCCCCTTAGGGAAGTTTCTAAGGGTTTACATGTGCAGGACAATTATGCTCAGCATAAACACTAGCCAAATGATCGAAATCAAGCTTGCTATGTTTCTGCAAGGCAAGAGGCAAACTAGGTCTCTGAGCCTTCATCCCAATCTCCAAACGTCTTTGGTAAATATAATGAGCATTGAAATACTCTTCCAGCGCAGCATACTCAGCACTTCCTTCAGACCAACCACGGACTAGATCGCCAACCTCAGCATTGAACCAATCAGGAACAGCCTGCTTTTCCATCATCAAATCGTAAAACATGTGCCCAAAACCACTAGAAACACTGCTTACTCCTTCGCTCTTGATCTGCACTTCGCCTACAAGGTTTCCGGGATAAAGTACATGCATATGAATAGCTGTGTAGCCATTGGGGCGTTCTTTGACCTGCTCGGCGATTTTTATTTCATATCCTTGGGACTGAACGGCCGCTTTGATCCGATCAATTTGCTCATCATTTAGGTATGGATATCCACCGGGTCCAGAATAATTTTCCAGCTCAAGAGCAACTAGCTCCCCAGAGGCGATGTTTTGCACAAGACGCTTGACAAATTTTTCGACTCCGGATTGGGTGGCATCTTGGAGCAAAATGCGCGTAGCAATACCATCTCCGATAGACTTGCTGGAAGCGAGAATGCTCGTATCTTTGAGGCGTCCATCGGCCCATTTGCGCGACAGCTTATCGACTATCGAGGGAAAGCCCTTGGCGCGAAGCGAAACTAGTCCGTACTCCTCTGGAAAGAGCTCTTTCATCTGAAGAGCAGCGTTGGGGAGGTTTGTTGTATAGACCACTCGCAGAGCAGTGGCATTATCGAACATCGCTGAGCTGGGAAAAAGCTGTCCTTCTTTGTTTGCTATTTCAGCCCATGGATTTGTACCGCTCTTTTCAACGGCTTCTTTGCTTAAAATATCCGCTTTAGCTTCGATGAAGCCGCATTGTTGGTAACCGAGAAAGTCATTGGCGGTTAGGCCTGTGAGTTGATTGATGGTGGCTGGAGCTAGGGTGAGCTCTTCTTTGGCTTGACTGCCTAGAGCAAACATACTGAGCGTGGCCAAAAGTGCAAGTTTGATTTTTGATTTCATAGTTTCTCTGAACGTCTCTGCTTCTAATTGCACGAACTAGACCTTCAGGCAAACCCCATTTGCAGGTAATCTATGCTCTTGCTAGGGAAAACGCTCTTGTCATAGCTTGCTCCATTTTGGGTTTGCTTTTGCTCATCTGTGCTTGAGCGAGATAGGTTGTGGGCATTTTTGCCTTTGGCTTGGACTTAGCGACTTGGGGGGCCGTTGGGCTTGCTTGCTTGTCTTTTGTTTCTAGCATTCTGACTATTGGCTTTGCCCCTTGGAGCTCATAGCTGGCCTCAGCCGCTTTGGCGTTTTTGTTGCTTTCAGCTCTTCTCCGAAAGAAAGCATTGACTTGGGAAGAAACGGTTAGGCCACGCGGGTGAGCATAAGGAAGCATTTCGCGATAAAGTTGGCAGCCTTTTTCCAGAATAGACCCAACCGGTGTATGCAAAATTTCTTTAAAGGGCTTAAATAAATTTCTGGTAATCGGATCGACATCGCTAAACCCCATCCACTGAATGCTCAGCTCATCGGCCGCTTCGGCTGGAATCGGGAGATCGTAGAGCTTTTCTGCTCCTCGCCCAAAGAGTTCACCAACTACCCCCCCAATCGCCGCTGCTCGCAAAACAGAGACCGGATTTAAGGAAACCTCAGGATCGATAGCGTCAAAGGTCGCTTGCACTGCTCCTTCATAAAGACCATTTGCAAAAAAACGACTGAAAAGCTTTTCTAGAGGTGTATCACCTAGATCGCCCATCACAAAGCGAAGCGTCTTGAAGAGTGGATCTTGCAAATCCAGTTCTAGCTTTTTAGCAGCTGTAATGGCGGCCCACGGTCCAGAACATGCTCCTGTCACCAAACCGTTCGCCAAAACCTGCTTCCAGTTCACTTTCTCTTTGCCGGCCCATTTTTGAAATTGATATTCGATGCCGCTCGCCGAGGCAAAGGTGGCACAAAAAGCACCGACTCCTGCCCCAACCGGTCCGCCCACTGCCAGTCCGGCTGCCGCTCCCATCCCACCGGCCACGGAATTGCAACCGAGGTTCAGGGCCATTTTGCTGGCTTCTATGCCGAGCTCTTTCCATTTGATTTCTCTTTTTGGTTTTGTCTCGAGATCAGTGCGCTCAGCAGCTGGTGATAGCCTATGACTGATTGCGGTTACTAGCTTTTCGCGAACGGAAACGGAACTTGAGCGGTCTATGCTGAAAGTCATGTTTTTGTGTTTTGGTTGGTTAGTCTGTACTCTGGACTTTTTTGGTCTTTACTGAAAAAAATTTTGCTGAGCGCTAAAGCGCAAAATAGCGAGTTACTTCCTGAAAACCTTGGAGCCTTCTACCGCGCCCAAGATTTTGTTTTAGAGTCTATTTATAAGAAATACTTATGACTCAAATATAAAAACTATATTAATAAAAGCAAGGCTTTGGATTGTAAGGCCTATGATGTTTTTATTGGAGGGAATTTGAAGATGAACTATATATTGACTTGTACTTATCCAATGCATCCCGTGTTTTTGAGAAGTCACGAAAGTTATCTGAAGTTGGTTGAGCAAAGTACCAGTAAGAGCGCAAATCGTAAGAGTTTTTCTAATAAAAGCCCGGAGGCAAACAACTCTAAGACTCTTTCAAGGCGCAGCTTTCTTGCTTAGGCACACTGACTAGGCGGGGATCATCTTGAGCATTTCGGCTGAGTCAACGAGATAGAAAGGCTTTCTTGTTGACTTTTGGGGGACTGCACCGATCGCTTTTCTGATGATGTCTTCCAGAAAGTCAATGCTGGACAAGCTTCCCTTGTTTTTATCTATGAGCGCTTGCACTTCTTGTGTTACTTGGCCTAGCAGGTCAGCTAGATGACGGTCTGCTTGTTCTCTCAGGGCTGTTTGCTTGGCAGCTTCAAGGTCTTGCGTGGTCAGTAGTCCTTCTTGGGGGGTCAGTTCTTCGATTCTTTTCAGAAACTTTTCTGTTTTGAAATTGGGGCTGACTTTGTATTTATCCCGAAAAATATTGGCGAAGTCCTCTATAGACCTACGGGCGCTTTGGCTTGAAGCTAAAACTGGGTTGTCTTTGCCAGAAGCTAGATCCAGCATCAGCCTACTCAAAACCTTGGAGTCAAGATATTCCAGTTTGTCTTCGGCAGTCAGCTTGAGCATCAGTTTCAATGTTTCGTTATAAATTGGCGCTTTTTTCTTGAGAACAGGACCTCTAACAAAAAGTGAATCAATTTTTTGAGCTTTATTTGACTCCGCTCTCCACGCTTCTGGGTCTGTTTTAGCTTTCATTTGCTCTAAAACCATTGGCATTACTAGTTTTAGTCTTGGTTCCGGCATTTCTCTTGTGGGAATACTATCTGGGCTTTGTTTAAACCTTACTACTTGCTCTGTAGGGAAGGCGCTGTTTAGATTTTCTCTTGAAAAATTAGTGGTAAAACGGCTGCAACGGTCGGCAAATATTCTACCTTTTGGCAATGAAAGAATTTGTTGAATTTTCATTTAGATCTCCTCTGTTAGTTGATTTATCAAGCTTTATGTGAGACCCCTGAATATCTTCGGGAAACCCTAAATCTCCCTTGCAAATATAATATTCGGCCTTGGAGAAAAAAACAATTCGGACTTATGAGCTTGTAAATAAGTTCCCAATATGATTTTTTTGCTATCGAAGCAATAGTAAATTTCTTATAGTTGACGGAAGCAGAAATACATAGAAAAAACTTATAAACCCTATTTAGGAAACATTCTGACCCTAGAGTCTCTCTGATATATAAGTAAACAGGCCAAAACTCAAAAAAATTAATACCTTCATTTCGCCAGAGCTCAAACGCATCATCACTTCCAAGCCTGCTTTGCTGGCCATCTGGGCTCTGCTTGGAGCTGCTCTGCTCGCTTTAACCGCCCTGCAAATAAGTTCAGCAAGTGAACAAGAAAGCTCAACAGGGCAGCAACAACGCTCTATCACTATTGAGAGTCTGATCCCCCAAGCAGGCGCTCTGCACTTGCCCTACAGAGGGAAGATTGAGAGCATTCAGCTCAACGGCAAGCAATACCAGCTACCGCCGGTCTATAGCAAACACTCAGATCTTTCTTACAAGACGGAATTTCCGCTGAAAGCGGGCCGGAACGTACTACGTATAAATTACAACCGTCAAGGATTTATCACAAATCAAAAAGAGGCGCTGGGGATTAGCGTATTGCAGGTTATTCTATTGGTTTTGTTCCAGTTGCCTTTGCTCATAGTTTTTTTTACTGAGCTTTATCTTGCTTTGCTCTCGTTTTTTCCAGTTTTTCGCTTTCACTTCTTCCGAAAATTTCTCAAGCATGCCGATACTTGGTTGCTTGTGATCGCTTTGATCCTAAAATTAGTGATCTCTTTTGCTATAAACAAGAATTTTGTCAGTTTTCAGCACGATTTGCCTCATCACATAGACTATATAAACTACCTAGTTGCCCATGAAAGCGCCCCGCCCAACCACGGTGAGTTTGAGTTTCACCAATTGCCGCTCTATTATTTTCTTTGTGCGCTTTGCCGTAATCTCCTACCCATCGATCCTGAGCTCAGCTATAGGCTGCTTTCGCTCTTTCTAACTAGTGCACTCACTATCATTTTCTTTTTTGCTTTACGCAAACTGAGCAAAAACATCTTCTTTCGCCTTGTTTGCCTTGTGTTTATCACCTTCACCCCTCGGATCGTCTTGCAGAGCATCACTATAAACAATGATGTTTTGATTTTCTTTTCCGGCACTGTCTTCATTTCCGGCCTGATCTATTATCTGAGCAAGCCAAGCAGCTTGAATTTAGCCTTCTTGCTCTCAGGAGCTCTTATTAGCTTCGGAACCAAGCTAAACGGACTGACGCAGCCTTTTGTCGCTTTCATCGTTGCCTCTGTCACTCCGCAGAGCTTAGCGCTCAAGAAAAAGCATGTTTTTGCAGTTTTATTCAGTACTTCTGTTTTGCTCTTTTGTATTTTTTATAGACATTATGATCTTTTAAATCAAAAATCTTTTTTCTTTTGGAGCAATTTATTTCCCGGACTAGAAATTCCTGGTGGTGTTAGTTTTGAGTATCTTTTTAGTTTTGATTTAGGAGCTTTGCTCACTGAGGGGCAGGCTTGCACTTGGTCTCAGTCTGAGTGCGGTCTCAGCATCAAGCATTCTTTGCCGAGTTATTTGTATGGGACTATGCTTTTTGGTGAGTTTGAGTATCAGTCTCTTTTTGCGAAGAATCAATTTCTTTTCATTCTTTCTCAGGCTTTAATTATTCTCAATCTGATCATTCCGCTTTCTATTCTTTATTTCGTTTTTAGACCTAGAAAATTCAGTCTTTTAGAACAGATTTGTCTAGCACTCCCCCTACTCAATCTACTGGCCGTTATTTCTGTTCTTTATAAATATCCGGTTAATTGCAATGCTGACTTTCGTTATTTGTTTCCAGCAGTCGGTTGCATTGCCCTTTTGGTCGGTTTTGGCTTCCAATCTTTCACAGATGACTTTAAGCCTCTAAAGCGGCTGCTTTGTTGGGGTTTTCTGCCGCTTTGGTCTTTGAGTAGCCTTCTTTGGTGTTTGCTCTTTTGCTTGCATTATTTGAAGTGAGAGTGGGTGTGTTAGGATCTATCGATACGATGAGATTACCTGCTGAATGGGAAAGACAAGAGTTAGTGATCTTGGTTTTGCCGAATTCCCAGAATCAAGACATTGTCGGTTTTGGCGCACACCTAGAAATGTGCAGGGCTATTTTGGCAAAACAAAGATTGCTTCTTGTCGCTGAAAATGAAGCTTGCCTCGATCGTTTTACCAGCTTGCTTGGACCCTTGGCAGAAAGCGCTGCTTTGCAGTTTCATCTTTTTGATTGTGACGATTTGTGGGTGAGAGACTTTGGGCCGCTCACTGTGCAGGCTAGAACTGGTGAGTTTTGTTTTCAAGACTTTCGCTTTAACGGTTGGGGCAGCAAATATTCTTTCCGAAAAAGCAATGCTTTCAACGAAAGTTTGCAGGGCATAAATCCTTTTGCCAGTATGAGTGTTTTTCAGCAAGAGGGTTTTGTTTTGGAGGGAGGGTCTATTGATTGCAACGGATCTGGGGCGCTTTTACTCACCGAAAATTGTCTCTTAAACCAAAACCGCAACCCTAGTTTCAGCCGAGCTCAAATTGAACAATATTTGCAGAAAAGTCTAGGTATTAGTCAGTTTTTGTGGCTCTCTAAAGGCTCGCTTCCCGGAGATGATACTGACTGTCATATAGACAATCTCGCTCGTTTTGTCTCCAAAGAGACCATCTTTTATGCAAAAGCTAGCCCTGAAGACGATCTTTGGCCTGAGTTGCAGGAGATGGAGCAAGAATTAGCTTCTTACGCGGGTTATGAAATGATACCTATTGCTCTTCCCGCGCCAGTTCTAGACCTTGAAAGCGGCGAGAGATTGCCGGCCAGTTATCTCAATTTTTTGATAATCAATGAGGCTGTCTTGATTCCCAGTTATGGACAGTTGGTGCTCGAAGCCGAGATCGCTTTGCTTTTCCAGAAGTATTTACCGAGCAGGGAGATCGTCTGGATTGATTCAAGAGCATTGATTAGGGGGCGCGGTGGAGTGCATTGCGCGTCGATGCAGGTACCTAAATCAGACAAAGCTGGGCTTTGATCCAGTTGAGAGTTGTCAATGATCTGATTCTTGGGATCATTTCATGTTTCCCATCAAATTCAAATTGGGTGCGGTAGGTACCCCGTTACATTTTGTTCTCATAACCAGCAATAACAAAGAGGTTTTTAAACTCACTTGCGGTCAAAAGATTTTTTTCATGGGGGCTTCGCCCCCAAACCCCCTCGAAAGAACGGGGAAGTGAAAAAACCAAGAAGAGCCGTATCTATGTTTCCTTCCAAACGGGTCAAGGCTCAGCCTTGACTAGCACTATAAACCGGAAAATCGGTATAACCATGAGCGTCAAAGCTATACCAAATACTCGGATCAGGACTAGGAGCCAAAGGCCATCCATGCTCAAACCTTTCCGCTAAATCGGGATTAGAAATCAAAAGCCTCCCAAAAGCAATCAAATCAGCAGAGCCCTGAGCGAGACGCTCCTCAGCCAAAGCCTGCGTATAACCAGCATTGCCGATGAGCAGACCCGGATAAACAACCCGAAATTCATCCAAAGTCATCGGCGAGCCATGCTCAGGAACCCCAAAATCAGCCCCATCCATCACATGCAGATAACAAAGATTATATTTGGCCAACATAGAAGCCGTATCCAGAAAATTAGCCCGATAATCGACCTCGCCCATTCCATTGAAGCGGCCATTAGGAGAAAGACGCAAGCCAACCCGATCGCTGGGCCATTCGGCGCAGACAGCTTCCAAGACTTCTTTCAAGAAGCGCTGTCTTTTTTCTAAGCTGCCACCATAAGCGTCATTGCGCTGGTTGGTGACTGCCTCTAAGAACTGATCGATCAAATAACCATTGGCGCCATGCACTTCCACTCCATCAAAGCCTGCTTCTTTCGCTAGCTTCGCTGCTCGCCCATATTCTTTGACAGTCTCAGCGATCAGTTCTAGGCTCATTTCGCGGGGAGTCTCATAGTCTTGCTTGCCGCTGGCCGTATGAACCTGATCACCGCTAATCGCAATGGGGCTGGGGGCATAGGGAGCTAGTCCATCAGGCTGAAAACTGCTATGCGAAGCTCTTCCGCAGTGCCAAAGCTGCAGAAAAATCGGTGTGTCTTTGGCATGCACAGCCTCAGTTACTTTTTTCCAGTGCTGAACTTGCTCGGCGGTGAAAATGCCGGGCGTATTTGGCCAGCCTAGCCCTCGCTCAGAAATACTAGTGGCTTCAGAGATGATCAGACCTACACTGGCTCGCTGAGCATAATACTCGGCCATCAGATCGTTTGGAAGGCGCTCTTGACCTGCTCTGGCCCTAGTGAGGGGAGCCATCACGATCCTGTTCTTGAGCGTCAGTCCACAAGAGAGCTTCAAGGGACTCAATAGTTTACTTGTGGTCGTATTGGCTGACATGAGGTTTTGAGAGCTAGGACTTTATTCCTAAAACATAATACAAGCGCAAAGCGAATGAATGCGTAAAATAAAAGGCATGATAGATAGTCACGCCCACCTAATCTGGGATAGCTTCGATACCGATCGAACCGAGCTGATGGAGCGTGCTAAAGACGCTGGACTGACTAGCTTTATTCACCCCTGCGTCGAACTGACGGATTGGGCAAAAATGAAAAACCTACAAGATGAATACGAAAACATCAAACTAGCGCTTGGTGTCCATCCTTGCCACGCCCAGACTTGGAAGAGCGAAGAGTCGCAGCAGTTCATAACCGAGCAAAAACCACAGATAATAGCTATAGGCGAAACTGGCCTAGATAAATACCACCTCGATCTCTGTGACATCGAGACCCAAGAAGTGGCTTTTCGGGAGCAGGCTTTCCTAGCCAAAGAACTGAAACTGCCGCTGATCATTCATTGCCGTGACGCTTTCCCCGAGACTCTAGAGATACTGAGAGAGATAAATCCGGGTGCTGGCGTGATGCATTGTTATACCGGTGACGCTGAGTTTGCTGAAAGCTTCTGGGAACTGGGTTTTTATCTCTCTTTTGGGGGGGCAATCACCTTCAAAAACGCTGGTTCGCTCAGAGAGCAAGTGAAGAAGATCCCTCTAGAGCGCTGCCTGATCGAGACCGACTGTCCTTTTCTCAGTCCCCAAAAGTGGCGTGGAAAACGCAATGAACCGAGCTTCATCACAGAAGTAGCGCGGGTTTTAGCAGAGATTCATGGAGTCAGTCAAAGCAGCGCGGCAGGGATTACCGAGCAAAATACTAGAAAGCTTTTTAACTTCTAGCGCTTACTGGGTAAATATAAAATAATCTCTTTTATCAACGTGAAACTATGGGCTTTGGCATTACAGGACCGAGCAGTAATAACCCCTTCGGTCTAGGCCAGGTTAGTGCATTCCCGAGCATTCAGACCAATACTAGGCAGCCGGGTGCTGGTAGTGGCAGTCTCGGTGATAGTTTTGGTGGTACTTCCGGTACTTTTGGCGATTATCCTTTTGCTTCGGCTGGCCAATACCCGACGCCTCGTGAACTTGCACAGTATTTTCGTTTCACCCCAGAGCAGATCCAGCGCTTAGAGAGCATGGGAGCGCAGGAATACCAGCAGTTTGTGAATGCTTTGAGACGGATCGATTCTAATCCCGATAGTCCCTTGAATCAGCTTCTAGATAGAAATTTCATAGACCAGAGCGCTAATCCAGACTTCTTTGATGACTTTGCCGGTGAAGGGGAGATCTTCGGTGACGCCGACAATCCCTTCCTAAACGACCCGAACAATCAGAGCTTCAACGATAGTTTCAGCGAAGATCTCTTTCAGGGTTTGCAGGATGGGGCGCTTACCAATGACAACCTAGTTGAGCAAAATGTATTCGGTGGACAAACGCCAGCGGCTCCTTCGCTCAGTCAGCCAGATCTCCAAAACGCCCTCAGCAATATCAAAGGCAGCAATGTCTTTCGGGCGCTCAATACTCCGCCAGAACTAGATACTGGTCCTATTGATGTGACTGGTTTAGTGCCAGGTCTCGGCGATCAGACGGGAATCACTCAGCAGGCAGGGATCTATGCGCAGGCTTCGATTTATACGCAGCTTCAGCGCACTAGCAATTTGATTTCATATTTGAATACGGCTCCCAATGGGACGCAGCCCAATCCGGAATTTTCCTATATACCGGGTCAGCCACCTTACGGGAAGGCTTCGCCGGGGCAAAGAAAGCAGCAGGAAGAAGTTTTCAATATACTCAGACAAAATATTATTTCGCAGCTAGTGCGGATCGCTAGGCAACTCAGACAAGCTTCTGATGGGTTGAAGCAGTCTACGGATTTTGCTAAGACCTTCAATGGGGTACAGGATCAAGAAGTTGGTGGGTTTCTGAAACAGGCCTTTGCTGGTGGTGCTGGTCAGCAGGGAGGATAGAAAGCCTGAGGCTTCACCCAATTGAGCTGAAACATTGATTTGGTTCTTGGGATGACTTTAGCTTTTCCTCTCCCTCAAAGGGGGTTTGGGGGCGCAAAGCTGAGCTTTGATCCAATTGGAACGTAAATTGGTCTGGTTCTTGAGATGACTTTCGCTTTTTCTCTCCCTCAAAGGGGGTTAGGGGGGGCAAAGCTGAGCTTTGATCCAATTGAAACGTAATTTAGTCTGGTTCTTGCGATGACTTTTTGCTTTCCCTTGGTCTTCTAGGGGGTTTGGGGGCGCAAAACTGAGCTTTGATCCAATTGGAACGGAAATTAGTCTGGTTCTTGAGATGACTTTCGCTTCCCCTCACCCTTCAAGGGGGAGTTTGAGGGGGCTTCGACCCTCATTACAAACTGGTTCTCATAACCTCAAGTGAGCTCGAAAACTTTCTTTAAGAAGCACATTGGGAAGGAAAAATCATTCCCAGTACTCAATAAGTGTTTCATTCCATTTGGGTCAAGGCTCAGCCTTGTCTTAAAGCCTCTAAGCGAGCCAAAGAACTCATCTCAATCTCTTGATGCAAACTATTGCCATAACTATCCATAGTGACAATAGCCGGAAAATCAAGAACATCTAGCTCCCACATCGCCTCAGGAACCCCAAATTCTAGAAAATGAACCCCAGCAACAGACTTGATACACTCAGCGTAATACTGAGCTGCCCCTCCGATGGCGTTTAAATACACTGCCCCACAACTCTGCAAAGCAGCTAAAGTCTTAGCGCCCATACCTCCTTTGCCCATCACCGCCTTGATCCCGAATTTCTCAATGATCTGAGCCTGATAAGGCTCTTCGCGGCTACTAGTAGTGGGCCCAGCTGCCGTGATCCGCCAAGCACCAGTCTGAGGGTCTTTGAGCGCGACAGGGCCACAATGATAAAGCACTTGCCCGCTCAGATCGACCGGTGAATGATGGGTCAGTAGATGCTTGTGTAGGGCGTCTCTTCCCGTGAAGAGCTTTCCGCTCACCAAGACAACGTCCCCGACACGCAAGGATTTTACGATAGTCTCTGAGAGTGGAGTAGTGAGTTTTTTGGCTGTCTCAGAAAAGCTTTTCGTTTCAGCGCTGGGCTTGTATTCTTCCCGCTGAGCCGGAGTACTGGTGTATTGCCAGGATTTGATCTTGAAGTCCTGAGCGTCCAAGATCACCCCCAAGCGTCTATAAGCCCAACAGTTATAGGCAACAGAGACAAAGAAGCTAGCCGGAATGCGGTTCTGAACGCCGATCTTGCAGCCAAGCAGCGTGATCTCTCCCCCAAAGCCCATCGTTCCTATGCCGAGTGTATTGGCTTTCTCCAAAATATATTCTTCGAGCTGGGCTAGTTCTGGTTCGGGGTTTGTGTCAGCTAGATCGCGAAAAAGTTGTGCTTTGGCTTGAGCGTAGCCGCTTGTTCTGTCGCCGCCGATCGATACTCCCAAAAAGCCAGCACTACAGCCTTGACCTTGGGCTTGATAGACAGAGTGCAAGATACATTTGCGGATACCATCTAGGTCGCGACTAGCGGCTCCTAGTCCTTCTAGTTCACAGGGGAGACTATACTGAATGTTTTTGTTTTCGCAGCCGCCGCCTTTGAGGAGCAGTTTGACTTCTATTTCGTTTTCGTTTTCCCATTGCTCAAAATGAATGACGGGGGTCCCTTGGCCGAGGTTGTCGTTTGTGTTTTTGCCGGTGAGCGAGTCTACAGAGTTTGGTCTTAGTTTGCCATTTGCTGTTGCTAGGGCTACTGCTTCGTGAATATTCTTCTTGAATTCGATTTGGTTGAAGCTGACAGGCACTTTGATCTCGAAGGTGAGCATGCCTGTGTCTTGGCAGAGGGGGGCTATTTTATCTGTTGCTTGGTTTATATTTTGACTTATCGCTTCTAGAGCTAATCCAGCGCTAGTTAATTTGTTTTCTTTTGTTTTGGCTTGTTTCAGCGCTTCACGGACATCGGCTGGTAAATCTGTTGAGGTTTTTTCGATTAGCTCATATAGAGACTGGGTGGCTTGGGGGAGATCGTTTTTCATGGGGTTGATTTTAGCAAGGGTGACTTTATGCGGCTTGCTCCCTCAAACTCTCGCTTTAATTTTTAGAAGGAGAACTTCTTTCCTCGAGGGGGGTGTTAGGGGACTTCGTCTCCAAACCCCAATATATTCTAAAGATTAGAAATAATCCAAAGATCACAAGTCAATATCACGCTAAGCGATCAGCCTTCTCTCAGAGGGGAGTTTGAGGGGCTCCGCCCCTTTAGAAACGTGAGGGTAAGTACAAACCAGACGGATCAAAACTCAGCTTTGTCAGCCTTGGGTGGGATCGTGAAGAATGATGCTGTCAGCCCGCTGAGGGCCAGTACTGACAATCGAAACCGGTACACCTAAACGCCTAGCAATCTCATCAAGATAAAGCTTAGCGTTAGCCGGTAACTGAGCTATATCGTTGCAGCCATGCGTATTGCTAAGCCAACCCGGAAATTCCTCGAAGATCGGCTCATAGTTGCTGAGCCAACTCGCATTCAAACACGGAATATCTTCAGACACCCAACCAGTGCGCTTGTCTCTGTATGAAGTGCAAATCATGATCTTCTCAAATGCATCGAGCGTATCTAGCTTAGTGACAGCTATGGATTGAAAGGAATTGACCCGCACCGAATAGCGAGCTAAGACAGCATCAAACCACCCTACGCGTCTCATCCGGCCAGTAGTAGTGCCGTATTCGGCCCAAAGCGTACCGTCTTGCCTAAGCTTCTGCGCCGTCTCCCTCTCGGCCTCGATTTCCGAAGGAAAAGGCCCCCCCCCCACTCGAGTAATGAAAGATTTGAAAACACCGAGACTGTAGTCGATAAAAGCTGGCCCAACTCCAGAACCGATACAGGCCCCCCCCGAGATCGGCGTTGAGCTGGTCACATAAGGATAAGTACCGAAAGAAATATCGAGCAGTGTACCTTGTGCCCCCTCAAAGAGAATAGTCTTGCCCGCTTTGCGCGCTTCGTGCAGCTCTTGGATCGTGTCAGCCACATGAGCCTTCAGATTTTCAAAGACCTCCAGATATTCACGCTCGACTTGGTCAAGGTCATAACTGAGCCCCAAACGCTCAAGCTCAAAACTGTGATGCGCCAAACTCTTTTCCAGCGCGTCACGAAAAGCCCAACGATCGAGGAAAGTGAAAAGCTGCAAACCGATTCGTTTGGCTTTGTCTGTATAGGCTGGCCCTATCCCCTTGCCGGTGGAACCTACTTGGTCTGTGGCTTTGTCTATGTCGATGTGCCAAGGCAGTATGAGATGGGCTAGACCGGAAATTCGTAGATTGTTAAGGGAAATATTTTTTTCCAATAAACCCTGCATCTCTTTCCACAGTCCTTTAGGGTCGATCACAGTGCCTGGGCCGATGATACTGGTGGTCTCAGGGAAGAGAATACCGGAAGGGATCAAATGGAACTTAAAATGTCCTGCGGGCGTCATAACTGTATGACCGGCGTTAGCTCCACCTTGGTAGCGGATCACGCAATCAGCCTTTGCTGATAAAAGATCGGTTATCTTGGCTTTGCCTTCATCGCCCCACTGTCCACCTACTATTGCGATACTGACCATTGAAAAATATGTATGAATTCCAATATATGAACCGAATTAGTTCAATCCTTAGCGAGAGAAATCATAGCAAGCAAGCTCTTTTGAGAGGGATTGTGATATCGACGGCTCTGCTGTTCTCTTTGCTTTTGCCTGTCTCTGGGCTCCATGCCGCCGGACAATATCAAGGAATTCATGGGCAACAAGCCCAGATGAGCCCAGCTACTTCCAGTTCGCTCTTCCTCAATGGCCCCCAACAAACCCAGCCTAACCAATCAAATCAGCCCTACAACAATGGCAGCGTCTACCTGAACCCCAATACTGGCGGTTACCCCCAGCAACAGGTTCAGCAATATCCCTCTGCGATGAATGCCCCGCTGCAAGGGCCCCCAAATGGCTATCCGATGATGCCACCAATGCAGCAGCAGATGGCACAACAGCAAGCTCCTCAGCAGCAGATGCTTCCCTATGGCTATCCAGCCCAAGCTGCCTACGGACAGTATGGAAGCGCCATGCAGGCTCAACCCTTCCAGCCAGCTGGCTTGACTAGCCCAGGCTACCAGCAGCAACCACAGATTCAAGCTGGCTACTATGACCCACAAAGGGCGATGCGCATGGCTCAGCGCAATGCTGGCCTTGGCACTGCACTCCCTTACCGCAACAATTATCCAAATGGTTTTATAGCCGGCAACCCGCGTGCTAACGATCCACTACCACCAGAAGCGCAACATCCGACTATGGTGAACAATGTCTTGAATTTCAAGCCAGTGGACTATGACCCCAATAAACCGGTCGATCCAGCAGTCACGCCAAAAGAGACTTGGTTCAAGCGTTTTGGATTCGGTAAGCCTCTGTGACTCTGACATGTTATTGTAATCAATCTTTCTATCTGTTTAATTGACCTTGAAAGTCTCACCCACAGGCACGGAAACAAATTCTTTCAGCAAGCAAGACTTGCCAGTCTCCGATCGCTTAAAAGCCTTCCCGACCTACATCTTTTCCGAGATTGCCGCCATCAAATCCGGCCTACCAGCCGATAAATTGATTGACCTTTCTCTAGGATCACCAGACCAAGCCACCCCCGATGCGATCTTGCAGTCTTTGCATCAAGCCAGCTTGAAAACTGCAAATCACGGTTATCCCCCATTTGATGGGAAACTAGATCTTAGACGCGCCATAGTCACTTGGCTAAAAAGTCGCTTTCCCTTTGTCAGTGAGCTAAATGAAAGCCATGTGCTGCCCTTGATCGGCTCCAAAGAGGGACTGGCTCATCTGCCTCTCGCTTGCCTCAATCCTGGCGATCTGGCTATCATCCCCGATCCGCATTATCCGGTGCACAGACGTGGCCCTCAGATAGCCGGAGCTGAGATTTTTGATTTGCCTCTGCTCGCTCAAAACAACTTTCTCCCCGATCTAGAGAGTATCCCCAAGCCTGTCTTAGACAAAGCTAAACTCTGGACTATCAACTATCCCAACAATCCCACTGGCGCTATTGCCAATCCCTCTTTTCTGCGCGAAGTGACTGAACTAGCTCGCCAGCGGGGAATCTTACTTTGCAGTGATTTGGCTTATTGTGAGATGGGTTTTGGGGGGCATAAACCACAGAGTATTTTTGAGTATTTATCTTTAGAAGAGGCTGCTATTGAGTTTTTCACTTTCTCTAAGACATATCATATGGCCGGTTGGCGCATTGGTTTTTGTGTAGGAAATCCGAAGCTAATCTCAGCGCTTTTTGCCCTCAAGAGCAATATGGACTATGGCATTTCTGGGGCTGTTCAAGATGCAGCGGTCACTGCTCTCAGCCTACCAGCGAGCTATTATGATACTTTGCGTACGCTCTACAGCAGTCGAGCAAGCTTGGTTTATAAAAAACTGACTGAAGAGCTTGGTTGGGAGGTTTATGAGCCCAATGGAGCCATGTATTTGTGGCTAAAATCTCCAGATGGAAGTGATGGGGCTTGTTTTGCCAAACGTCTCTTGCGTGAATGTCACATTGTGGTCACACCTGGTCTAGCTTTTGGTGAGCAGGGCAGGGACTATGTGCGGATTGCTCTGGTGAGACCGGAAGAAGATTTGCTGCGTGCTTGCGAGCGGATGAAAATGCTCAAGCTAGAAAAGTAAGCTAGGATTGCTTGCCTTCATTTAAATAACTATCAAACAGAAAATCTTTAGCGCTTACGAGAAAATCCAAAAACTACAGCCATAGGCAACAAGACCCAAGCAGCTAGTTCAGGCGCCCAACTAGCAAAAGATTTTAGACTGGAATGGGTAGCGGCAAGAGTGCTATTGAAACTGGAGTTGGAAGAATTCGCGTCATCTCCCTCAGGCTGAGTCGAAGCAAACAAGGCCTTGCTGGCGCTTTTCAATTGACTAGGATTGCATCCAGTACAAAAACAGCCCTCGCTATGTCGTGCGGAAGCATAAGGTGTCTTGGTTTGACCAGCACAGCAACCTGAAGCAGAATTGTTGTTTGCGACTGAAGAAATCATGGCAAATATTTAACTAATGATTATGATAGCAAGTTTTGAGCTTCTTAATCTCGCTCCAAAAGCCAAAGATCAAAGAAAAAAGAATCGAGCCGACAGGATTTGAACCTGCGACCTCTCCCACCCCAAGGGAGTGCGCTACCAAGCTGCGCTACGGCTCGCAAAGAACAGTAATAATAGCGCCTAGTAAAGCCGAAAAGCGAAAAGGTCAGCCAGAAACTTTCACAAGATGATCTCCAAAGTATGTCCAGCTCGCCTGATATGAACGTCACCGGTCTCAGTATCGAAGCGAACAGAACGTCCAGCCTCACCTCCAACGTCACAGCCTGAGATGGTGATAGAACGTTTGCAGAGATCTTTTAGCAGCATTTGGATGTTTTGCTGTCCAATGGTCGGATAGAGCGTGTTAGCAGCGCCGCCTTTAAAAAGCTGAGCTCCACCGATTATTTTTGCTGAAAAGTCTTTGCCTTGAAGATCACCGTATTTGCGAGCCATTTCGGTAAAAATCGCCGCCAAAGATTCGTCAGCGTATTTGCAAGGAGAAGAGTTTTCTGCCTGTTCGGCTAGCTTGGTTCTGGAACGAGTAGGCAGCACTATATGGGCCATTGCCACAACCCGCTTACTCGGAGAAAAAAGACAAAGCGCCAAACAAGAACCTAGACTAGGCGCTAGAAGTGAGCCCGAAGCGCTTCGCGCCAAGCTCATCTGTCCCATTGAGACAATTTTTTGAGTGCTGCTAGTGGCTGTTTGAACGTAAATTTCTGAGGAAGTTTGATTTGTCATTTGTTCTCCAGCATGCTTCTGGTAAGAAAAAGATTTAGCTCTATTTCGTGTTCTTGGCTTTTCCCGAAGTGCAGTTGGCCATTCAGTAGATAGGGCTTGCTGTCTTGAAACATTGTCTGGGCAAGGGCGAACTCTAGTGCCGCTCCTTCATAGTCGTAGATGTGCTCAGCTACGTTCATGTTGAGGTTGCGCGCACGCTGGAAGGCTGAGAAGACTGAAGCCGTGTAGATATTGGCTATTTCGTGCAAAACAGAGACATAGAGCTCAGTGTCTTGGCTGCTTTCTTTGCTTAGCTTTCTGCCATAAGTCAAAGCAACTAGCTTATCTGCCGAGCTACCAGACAGTCCATAGGTGACAGTGGCAAAATGCTGAATGCGCGCTCCCAGACTAAAGGTGACACATTGCAAGATAGAGAGCTTGATTTGGTCACGGTTGAGCGCTTTGTAGTCGACGATCTTCTCGTCATAATGACCACTACGCCGATCGTTGAGAATCAGCTCACAAGGTTGGGCAATCAAACTTTCCAAGGAAGCATTGGCGGTTTTGAGGCCGTTTTTTAGCCAAAGAGCTTCTTTCAAAACTGGAAATAATATGCTCACTAGGTGTTATTACCCAGCTAAGCACTCAAGATAGAACTTGACTAGCGTATGCCCTAGACCAATGCTTGCGCCAACTGAAGCGCTAAACCATAGTCACCGGTCAGTTGCAATTTGCCGGCCATAAAAGCCATTTGCGGGGAAAGCTCTCCAGTCAAAAGACTTGCCCAGTCAGCTTCAGATGCTTTTAGGCTGAGAGCCGTTTCGCCTTCGATCTTTTCTTGAAGATTTGGTTTTGATCCTTCACCCTGCCAGACCAAGTAGAAAAACTTCTCGCCGTAGACTATCTCGACAGTTTTGTCCACGATTTGTAGAGAAGCTAGTTTTTCTTGCAGCAAAGTCGATATGTCTTGGAAGTTCACTGTTTCATCTCCACTTTCACCAATGCTATAATCTATCACCCTAAGATAAAACTAATGAGCACTAAGATTCGCTTGAAGCGCGGTGGACGCAAAAAAAGTCCTTTTTATACGATCATTGTGATCGACTCTCGCTCACGGAGAGATGGTAGACCGATCGAGTCTCTCGGTTGGCACAATCCTTTCACCGACGAAACTAACCTCAATGCCGAACGTTACGAGCATTGGTGCAAGATAGGAGCCATTCCTAGTGAAAGAATGCTCTCTATAGCCAAAAAAGCCCTCGTTTCCAGCGTCCCAGTCCAAACACCCGCCTAAATTATGTCTAAAAACATCGAAATTTATACAACTGATACCTGTCCTTTCTGCAAGAGAGCAAAAGACTTGTTGACAGCAAAAAAAGTAGCTTTTAAAAATATCAACGTCGAAGCCGAAGCAGACCGCAAAAAGATGATTGAGCGTACCGGTGGTCCTCGTTCAGTACCGCAAATCTTCATTGATGGCTTATTTTTGCCCGGTGGCTGTGACGGTTTGATGGAACGTGACAAAAAAGGCGAACTAAACGCTTTGTTGGGTCTTTCTTGAGTGAGCTAAAAGATAATCTCGAAGACTGTGAAGATCTGATCGACGATCCCTATTCTGCCCGTACTACTACTGTTGCTCGGGCTAAGCTTTGTGGTTCATGCCAATACTTTACGATCGAAAACACGCTCATGCCCAGTATGCGCTGTGCCCTAAAACTGAGACCACACATAGAAACTTCGGGTATAGAGTTTTTAGCGATTTGTGCGAGCTTTGTTTCCAAAAAAAGCTAATTTCCTGAAATAATTTAGGCTTATGTCAAACTTGAAGCAGCTTTCGGCCAGAGTGATAGCCCAAGAGGGGTTTGATAGTTTTTTGGCGAATATACCGAGTTTTGGTCTGATTGCTTTGCTTTCGGTGATTCCCTCGATCTTGACTTTGATTGTGGATAAAGAGATAGCCGCCAATCCTTTTTTCTTTATTTTCATTGCTCTTTATGGTCTTGCCATTCAGCCGGGTGTGCTTTATTTGAGCATTAGGACTTCTGAGGGCAGTGCTTGGTCTATCACAAATGTTTTTGTGGGTTTGAAGACTACTTTTTTATACTTTGTATGTTCGATGCTTATTGGGCTTTTATCGATAGTTTCTCTCTTACTTCTCTTGGTGGGGGGACTGGTGATGGTTCGTTTTCAGTTTGCCCTTTGGCTGCTGGTTGACTACGATCTAGGTCCGATTGAGGCGCTCAAAGAAAGCTGGAGAATCACTGAGGGGCGCTTTTGGCTCTTGTCCCGCTACGCGTTCATTTTGATCCTAATCGTGGTCGCTTTTGCTGCTGTTTTAGCTATACTCGGTTTTGTTTTGGGGGTGAATTTTAGTGGTGGTAGTTCTGCCCCGCTACCGCTTGGCTTTGCTCTAGTCAGTTCTTTGTCTGCTATTTTCTTCACCGGTCTAGTCATGAGCATGCATGCGCGCGCTTATCTGAACATGATCGATTCAAGCGAAGGGAGTGCCGGCGATGATGGAGGCACAAAAACTCTTAGCCCCAACAATAATCCTAGTTCTCCTCTTTCACGGGTTTAGAGCTGCGGTTAGTAGAGTCTTTTATATGGGGCTTAGCCCCAAACCCAGTTGTTTTTTGTAGCTTTTCGATGCTTTCTTAACGGTCAAGTCCATTCCAAAAATCCCGAGCACTCATGGGGCTTTTTCCTTCTGGCTGAACCTGCATCAAACCCAATAGACCTGCTTGACATTGGACCAACAACTCTTCCCCCTCCAGCCCCAACAAAGCCCCCAGCGCTCCGCGCTCTTCAGTCTCAGAAAAGACCCTCGCGCGTTTTACCTTCACCCGCTTGCCTTCGGCGCTCAGAAAGAAAGCTCCCGGATTAGGGGCAAAGGCTCGCACTCTGAGGGTGCATTCTAAGGCAGACTGGCTTTCAAATTTCAGCTCCGCTTCTTCTTTTTTGACTTTGCTCGCTATTGTCACTAGGCTTGCTTCTTGGCTAGCAGCACTGAGAGTGTCTGTTATTTTTTTTTGGAGAGCAGCTTCTAGAGCTAGAGCTCCAATCTCAGCTAAACGTTCAGTGAGCTCACCAGCAGTCTCAGTGGGATTGATTTTGGTTTCCATGGTGGCAAGCATCGGCCCACTATCTAGACCGAGCTCTGTTTGCATGATCGTCACTCCGGTCAGCTCGTCTCCGGCCAGCATTGCCCGCTGAATAGGCGCAGCCCCCCGCCAACGCGGCAAAAGCGAAGCATGCACATTCCAGACGCCCCACTGAGCTAAATCTAAGATCTCTTGGGTGAGAATCTGGCCATAGGCTGCCGTCACCATTAGATCTGGCTTCATTGCAAGTATTTTGGCTATCAGCGCTTGGTCTTCCTTGAGCTTGGCCGGTTCATAGACAATAAGCCCTAGTCTTTCCGCTTCCAGAGCAACAAGGCAACGCTGAAGCTTCATCCCGCGCCCCTGTGGTCTGGCTGGCTGAGTGATCACCGCCAAGATCTGGACGCCCAAGGAAAGTAGTTTGTTCAGGCTCGGTAAGGCAAAGCTTGGAGTGCCCAGAAAGATGATTTTTAAAGTCTGAAGAGATTTAGAAGACATGGTAGAAAAACACTTTGCAGTATAGGATTAGTTTTGTTCATTCTCCGAACTCAAAAACTCACGATGAAAAAGATTTTACTAGCAACTATGCTTTTGCTGGGCTTATGTGCCGCCAGCTTGAGCGTTCAAAGCAAAGCGAGCACCAAGGGTGCAGCCCCCATGCCTGAGCTCACCGCCGAAGATGAGCTATACGCAAAATGCCTCGGAAAAAGCGGAACAACCATGTACGGTTTGGCTAGCTGTCCTCACTGCAAGCACCAAAAAGAAGCCTTCGGTCCATTGTTCCAATACGTCAACTACCAGAATTGCGATGGCGCCAATATGAGCAAATGTATGGCCGCTTACGCCAAGAGTAACAAAGAAGTCTATGGTGGCAAAAACAAAGTGAAAGGTTTCCCAACTTGGCTTACTTCCTCAGGCGAAGAGATTCGTGCTGGTTCAGTCCGCGATGTAGCCGAAGCAGCAGGCTGTTCCTTGGAAGTAGCCCGTCAGATGGCAAGTCCCAGCTCTTCAATGAACACTATGTCCGCTCAGCAAGGCAGCACGAGCTTTGAGCAGAGTACCATGAGTATGCCTTCCAAGCAGTCAGCCGACAGCAAAGAGGCCATGGTTAGCTGCATTGTAGAAAAAGGGGTAACCATGTACGGTTTACAAAGCGACGCAAATACTCAAAAGCAGATGCAAGCCTTTGGTCAGTATTTCCAAAAGGTGAATTTCGTCGATTGCAATACAAATTCCCAAGAATGCAGCAGCAAGGGAATTCAGATGATCCCTACTTGGCTCACACCCAGTGGCGCTAAGCTCGCTCCTGGTGATATTGAGCAGATAGCAGTGCAGGCCGGTTGCAATGCTGAGTCCAGATAAATTTTCCGGTTAAATATTTTTTCTATTGAGCAGTCTCTATTTATTTGGGGGCTGCTCTTTTTTTGTGAATTTTAAGGAGAGGCTAAATAACTCAATCAATGGTGAGTTTGAGGGGCTTCCTAGCAAGAGCATAGCTGATCGCCAAAAAATTCAAAGCCAGAAGAACCTGCAAGCTCAGACTATCTTCTTTCCGGCGGTACCCTCTCGGAAGAGTAAGCATCGGCGGGAGTTTCTCCTTTGGGAAGCAGACCTATAAAGCTTAAAAGCGATTTGATACCAGACCCAAAGCTTCTGTTTTGGATTGTTTTTTCTAGCTCTTTCATGGACAGTGGGGGCATTTTCTTCTCTGTGCTTGGTTTGGCTTGAGATGTATTGAAATTAATTTGACTATTTACGCACTGAGCAATTGCTCCTTCTAGCATTTGCCTTTGTTCTGAGTTTATATTCTTGGCTGTAACCTTGCAATCGAATCCTTTGCTCGGGTCACTTTTTAAGGAGAAAGAGATTTCCGCTCCGCTCGGTGTGGTTATTTTGCTTGTATTAGTTCCAGATTTATTTAAACTTGGTGTTACAGCTGGAGTTGAGGGGATTTTGACTGAAGTATTATTTCCGGCGGACATCTTGAGACCTCTCTGTTTTGATTTTCACAGATAGACAAACAAAAAAAAGAGGTCTTGTTAATACAAGATGAGAGAGTCTTAAGAATTGACTCGTCTTACTGACAGCTCGGCTATTACCCCACAGAGTTTTCTAGTTTCAGCCCCAGAAGTTTATTGGCTTCAACGGCAAATTCACTGGGAAGCTGCTCAAAGACCCGTCCACAAAAGCCATTGATCATCATCGAAATGGCTAACTCCTGCGAAATACCTCTCTGTTGGAGATAAAAGAGCTGGTCTTCGTTGATCCGCGAAGTCGATGCCTCATGCTCCAGATTGGCCGAAGAATTTTGGACGTCTATATAGGGGTATGTGTTTGCCGAACAATCACGCCCAATGAGCATCGAATCACATTGCGTGAAGTTGCGAGCATTGATAGCCCCTGGCGCTATCTTCACCTGTCCACGATAGCTGTTTTTGGACTTGCCGACAGAAATACCCTTGGAGATCACCGTGCTTCTGGTGTTCTTGCCAACATGAATCATCTTCGTACCAGTATCAGCCTGCTGAAGGTGATTGGTGAGCGCAACGGAATAAAACTCGCCCACAGAATTGTCACCGAGCAAAAGACAACTAGGATACTTCCAAGTGATAGCAGAACCGGTCTCTACCTGAGTCCAAGAGATCTTTGAGTTGCGGCCTAAGCATTTTCCGCGCTTAGTAACGAAGTTGTAGATCCCACCTTTGCCAGTCTCTGGGTCGCCAGCGTACCAGTTTTGGACTGTAGAGTATTTGATCTCGGCGTCATCGAGGGCAATCAGCTCTACCACGGCAGCATGAAGCTGGTTGGTGTCGAAAGCAGGTGCAGTGCAGCCTTCCAGATAGCTGACATAAGAGCCTTCTTCACAGATGATCAGTGTCCGCTCGAACTGACCTGAGCCAGCCGTATTGATCCGGAAATATGAAGAGAGATCCATCGGACAACGCAAGCCCTTGGGGATGAAGACGAAGCTCCCATCGGAAAAGACGGCGGAATTTAGCGCCGCAAAATAGTTGTCTGTTGTCGGAATCACTGTCCCGATATACTTTTTGACTAGCTCGGGATAGTTGTGGACAGCTTCTGAGAGCGAACAGAAGATAACACCTACGTCTAGGAGTTGTTTTTGATAAGTTGTTGCTATCGAAACGCTATCGAAGATCGCATCGACGGCCACACCGGCCAGCATTTTTTGTTCAAAGAGGGGAATGCCTAGCTTTTCGTAAGTCTTCAGCAGCTCTGGGTCTACTTCGTCTAGACTAGCCAGCTTCTTTATATTTTTGGGAGCAGAATAGTAAATCAGATCCTGAAGATCGATCGGTGGATAGTCGACATTGGCCCAAGTCGGTTCTTTCATCGTCAGCCAGTGTCTATAGGCTTTTAGGCGAAATTCGAGCATGAATTCCGGTTCATTTTTTTTGCTGGAAATCAGGCGCACTATATCCTCGCTGAGGCCTTTGGGCGCTTGATCGCTCTCTATATCGGTGACGAAACCGTATTTGTAGTCTTGGTTGATTAGGGCATCAATGGCACTCATCGCTTTAAAACCTCATAAGTTTGGGATATTGATATTGTTTTTTCACTTGCACTGACAGGCGAGAGCTCTAAGGCGCTGGGTGGGTACAGAGAAACCAAGTTGATCGAGCTCATCAGGTGATTCATTTTGCTCTGAAGCAAACTCAGCACTGGGAGGACACCACAGTTTCCATGATTGACGCAGACGCTTTGCTTACCACTAAAGTGTGAGCAATCAAAAGAGTTCTCTCTAGTGGCCAAGGCCGCAAAGACTTGGGCTAGGTCTATGCTTTCAGGGTCTCGAGCGAGCATGTACCCGCCATAGACTCCCCTTGAGGCTTTCACCAGATCAGATCCGCGCAAAACATTGAAGATCTTACGGGCATAGGCTAGTGAAACGCCTTCCAGTTCAGCCAACTCTGTGAGCGATAAGCTTTCTGGGAAAACTTGGGCTAGGCGCAGTAGGAAGCGCAGTCCAAACTCTTCTTGTGAGCTAATGTGTAGCATACCTATATACTATACCAAAAGAGTATACATTCTACTTTTATTTTTTTTATTGAAGCTATAAAGTCCCGTCTATCAAGAAGAAGTAGATGCCAGCGAAAGATCCAAAATAGACTGCTGCGATATCCGGTACTGCAAAGCCTCTATCAAATGCATCTCCCCAATCACCACTGACAACTCCAGATCGGCAATAGTGCGGGCAGTCCGCAAAATATGATCGAAACTACGAGCGCTCAAATCCAAATCGGTAATCGCACTTCTCAACAACTCAAGCTCAACCTCACCCAAAGCACAGTGCTCCTTGATCTGCTCTTGAGTGAGAAAATCATTCACCAAATCCCCCCGCTGCTCAAGCTGAAAAGCAGCCGCCTGAGCCACCCGCTCCCTAACAGTACTAGAATGCAAGCCATCTTCAGGATTGAAATTCAAGAGTTCTTCCGTCTTCAAAGGAGAAACCCAAACGATCAAAGCAAAACGATCCCAAAGTGGCTCTGAAATAATCAGATCGCGTGCCTTTGGCCGACGTGTACCCGTGTAGGGATTGCAGGCAGCCACTAAAGAGAAACGAGCCGGATATTCGACAGAACCACGAGCCCGCGAAATCACCACCTTGCCGGTCTCCATCGGTTGGCGCAGATTATCGAGAGTGCGTTTGTCGAACTCTGCTAGCTCGTCCAAGAAAAGAACACCATTGTGCGAAAGACTGATCTCACCTGGTCTAGGTGTTGTCCCACCCCCGATCAGTCCAGCCCCTGAAATCGAATGATGTGGCGCCCGATAGGGCCGACTGCGCAGGACTGGCTCACCTTCACGGGCAAGCAGACCAGCGACGCTATGCACCTTGGTGCTCTCTAGGGCTAGCTTCTCGCTCATTGGGGTCATCAAACCGGGCAAGCACTGAGCGAGCATAGATTTTCCGCCACCGGGTTGGCCTATCAGGAGCAGGTTGTGGCCGCCAGCGGCGGCGATCTCAAGGGCTCGTTTGGCTTGGTATTGGCCTTTGATGTATTTCAGATCGTGTTGATTATTGTGGCTGAGATAGGCAGCAGTATTGAACTCAGGGGCAAACACCCGATAAGTTTCGCGTTTGGCCGGATGAAGTAAGAGATCTTTCACTTCTTTTAGATTTTCTACTCCATAGACGATCAAACCACTTACATAAGCTGCCTCTTCAGCATTGGCAGACGGCACGATGATAGCTTTGCAGCCAGAGTCTTTGGCCGTCGACGCAAAAGAAAGCGCCCCATGGACGGGTTTGAGATCGCCGTTGAGGGAGAGCTCCCCGATCAAGCAAAAATCCTCTAGATCGCTAACCTCAAGCTGAGCAGACCCAATCAAAATCCCGACAGCGACAGCCAGATCGTAATGGGAGCCTTCTTTGCGTAAATCACCGGGAGCGAGGTTTATCAGTATTCGCCCAAGCGGCATATCGAAACCAGAGCAGCGAATAGCGGCGCGAGTACGTTCTTTCGCTTCGCTGACTGAAGCGTCCGGCAAGCCCACCAGCATCATCTGAGGCAGACCGCGGGATATATCGACCTCTACGCTGACCTTGCGGCCACTCACTCCAACTAGTCCGGCACTGTAGACCTTGGCAAACATCCTAAATCTCGGTTATAAAGGGGCTTTGACCTGATGATTATCTCACTCACTAAGCTCAGACCGATATTTTTTCCGCTTGTGGGGATTTTGGGCTTGTTTTTGCTGGCTTTATTTTCTGACTTCATTCTTTCCCACGATCCTTACCAAGCCGCTGAGGTACGTGTTTCTTATGCTCCACCTACAGTTTGGCGCTTCAGTTTAGAAAGGGGGTTTTATTTTCATCCTTGGGCGCTCCAGTCTACTCCAGAGCAGTTTGAGCGTTCATTTGCGCAAAATCTTGGGCGGGTATGCCCTGTAGAGCTTCTGGCTCTTGGCGATAGATACTTGCTTTTTGGTTTCATTCCATTCGATCGGCATTTATTGGGGTCTCCCGCTTGCGCGGCTGATTTTCATCTTTTGGGGACAGACAGACTGGGACGTGATTTTCTGGCGCGTCTAATGGCCGCTTTCAGACCGGCTTTTGCTATCGGTACTCTTGGGATTGTGCTCAGTTTTCCGTTGGGGGTGATTTATGGCTTGATCTCTGGCTATCGGGGTGGAGCCGTCGATCAGGTGATGATGCGCTTGGTGGAGGTTTTACTCAGTCTGCCTTCGCTTTATATCATCGTGGCGCTTGCGGGTATTTTGCCGCCTGAGATCAGCAATCAAGACCGCTTTTTTCTTTTGACTGGGATTTTATCTTTGATCGGTTGGGCTGGGCTGGCGCGGGTGATTCGGGGGCAGGTATTGTCGCTCAAAAATCGCGAGTATATTTTGGCTGCGCGAATCTTAGGCGCTTCAGAGTGGCATATTTTGGTTCGTGAGCTTTTGCCTCAGTTATCGAGTTATTTATTGGTGGCGATCACTGTCAGCTATCCGGCTTTTATTCTTGGGGAGACGGCTCTTAGTTTTCTGGGTTTGGGGATCAATCAACCCGATCCTAGTTTGGGTAATATCCTCAATGAAAGCCGTAGCTTACCGAATCTGCTCTTAAGGCCATGGATTGCTGGTAGTTCTATTTTGGCTATCATTTACATCACTTTTTGCTTCAATGCTTTGGGTGATGGTTTGCGGGATCAGTTGGACTCAAAACAAGGGTGAGTGGGCGACTAGCCCCGAGAGTTAGCCTTGAGCTTGTTGAAATGTCACATTGATTTAGTTCTTGAAATGATTTTTTTCTATAAACCTAAAATCCGTCTTAGCTGATTGGTTTGACTCGGGCATGTTAATGTAAAATTTTCATTGATTTGGATCTAGTCTGACAAGCGAGCGCAATAAATGAAAATTTCTAACTCTCTGGCTGTCAATAAAGCTTTGTTCTCCAGCGGGAAGCATGTTTCTTCTACTTGGGGAAAACCAAAAGCCCCTCTTGTTTTCAGAATCAGATCTGTCGAGGAAGGGAGCTTAGCTCTTTCGGATCTAGCTAAAGGAATAATCCCACTGCAATTTAAAGGAGAGAAACAAGAATTTGAGAAACTTGTAGAAAAAGCTATTGAGACGCTGGAGCCTGATAAGCCTTTGGAGATTCTCTATGAATTCCCCTCACAGGGTGATCGAGAGGCAAATCTTGTTTTTATCGATCAAATTCACCAGCATTTAAACCGATCAGGACTAAAGCTCAGGCCTACTAGTCCAATAAAAAATATCGACCCTGTAAAGCTAGAGGATGGTCTTTTATTCGAGAGAACTTTTGAGTTTTCACTAGAGGGTGATTTTTGGACTAAATTCCTCCTTAAATATTTGCTTCCGATCAAAGTGAAAAAAGATGAAATAGGAAACTTCTATCTGAAAGGCGAAGAGTTTGTCTGTCGGCAACTGCTGAAATTCCTCGAGATATTAATAAACAAACTAGGTGGCTGAATTTAGATTTTTAAAGTTCAATGATTTTCATTGAGTATGTGAACTGAAATTTTTCCATGGGGGGAGTTTGAGGGCGCCAGCCCTTCAAGATCTTTAGTACCTCTAGGCTGCTTCTTCTTCACCGATCCGAGCTTCTACCAGCTCTTTTCCTGCGTGATTCTTGATGTCTCGAAGATTGACAGGATCGATCTCACTTTTCAAGTTATCAGCTAAATCATGACCAGGATTGATGCTGCCTAGATCATGACGCCTTGCAATGTTTCTATTTACATTAGTGGCAAAGCTTTTCACTACCTGCTCTGGGGTCGCGTAAGAGCCCTTTCGCTTCTCAAATGCCTTTTCCGTTAAATGTGTTTTCTCAGAGGTAGGATCCTTCTGGACAGCCTCCCACTCTTGCCCCCCCTGACGGCGCTTGGCTAGGGCCGCTTTGTATTGCTTCAGCTGCTCAGTATTATAGTTACGCGGGATAGAGCCACCCTGAGTAGCAGCCTGATAAGCCTTATAGTTAGTATTTTTCGGCGGCGACCAAGTCTGCCCAGCTCCTTGTGTAGTGTCAATCGGATCCATAGCTGATTATTTATTGAAGATGAAATATGAATGACTGAATAAAATAGGCTTTAATATTTTCTTTATTAATCATAGCGACTTAGACCAACCACTGTCAAGCGCAATCTCAGAAATACTGATCGGGTGAAAACCTTACTAGAAGGAGAATAACAAGAGCGAGGCTGATGTATAATTCATCAGATGCTAGTCTCAGTGGGAGCTATTAAGAATCATTTAAGTTTTAGAGCACCGATAAAAGCTCTATAATTTGAATGTTTCGTCTCAATTGAGACTGACATTTCAGTAAAAAAGGAGACCAAATAAATAACCATGGCAACAGCAACCAAAATTACATTGCAACCCCTAGAAGATAGGGTAATAGTCAAAAAAGTAGAATCCGAAGAAAAGACCCCAGGTGGCATCTTGCTCCCTGACAATGCCAAAGAAAAACCACAAATAGCCCAAATCATCGCCGTAGGCCCAGGCCGCAAAGATGACAAAGGCAATCTGATCGCCATCGACAACCTCAAACCAGGCGACAAAGTGGTGTTCCCAAAATATAGCGGCACCGAAATCAAGATCGAAGGCGAAGAGCTCTTGATCCTCAAAGCCAGCGACTTGCTCGCCAAGCTAGGCTAAGCTTCAACCCCATCCCACTAAACAAAAAACAGGAAATAATATGACAGGCAAAAAAATACTCTACAGAGAAGAAGCCAGAAACGCCATCGGCGAAGGCATCAATGAACTAGCCGATGCAGTCTCAGTGACACTAGGACCAAAAGGCAAAAACGTCCTCTTGCAAAAGAAATTTGGCGCCCCCCAGTCCGTCCGTGACGGCGTAACAGTAGCCAAAGAGATCGAATTCGAAGATCCAGTCAAAGACATCGGCGCTCGCCTCATTCGTGAAGCGGCAACCAAAGCCAATGACAAAGCTGGCGACGGAACCACAACAGCAATCGTCCTCACCAGAAGCATCATCAACGAAAGCCGCAAGGTAATCGCTGCTGGCGCCAATCCTAGAGAAGTACGTCGCGGAATCGAAGAAGCAGTAGCCGCCGTGATCGAAGAACTAGGCACTCAAGCCCGCCCAGTCAATGACCGCAAAACGATCAAGCAAGTAGCAACCGTTGCTGCCGGCAATGACGAAGTGATCGGTGAAATGATCGCTGACGCCATGGACAAAGTAGGCAAAGACGGCGTGATCACCGTTGAAGAATCGAAGAGCCTTGAGACCTGTCTCAAAGTAGTAGAAGGAATGCAGTTTGACAAAGGCTTCATTTCTCCTTACTTCGTCAACAATCCCGAAAGACAAGAAGTAGAACTGAAAGACGCTTTCGTCTTGCTCTGCGACAAGAAAATCAACATTGTTTCAGACATGGTTCCTTTGCTTGAGAAAGTAGCTCGCTCCGGCAAGCCCCTCCTCATCATCGCCGAAGACGTTGAAGGTGAAGCACTAGCCACCTTGGTAGTGAACAAGCTCCGCCAAGTCTTGAGCGTTTGCGCTGTGAAGGCTCCTGGTTTTGGCGATCGTCGTAAGGCTTTGCTCCAAGACATCGCAATCCTCACCGGTGGCGAAGTAGTAACTGAAGATCTCGGAACCAAGCTCGAGAATGTCACACCTGAGCAATTGGGTAAAATCGACCGCGCCGTGATCACCAAGGATGAAACCACCCTCGTGGTAGATATCCCCGAAGCACGTAAAGTACAAATCGAAGGACGTAAGAAGCAGATCCAACGCGAAATCGAAGATTCGACTTCCGATTACGATCGTGAGAAGCTTCAAGAGCGTCTAGCCAAGCTTTCTGGTGGTGTTGCAACCATTCAGATCGGTGCTGCTACCGAAACAGAGCTGAAAGATCGCAAATTGCGGGTAGAAGATGCCGTGAATGCGACCAAAGCTGCTTGTGAAGAAGGCATTGTTCCTGGTGGTGGAGTTGCCCTGATTCGTTGCCAACCAAAGCTCGAACAGATGATCGCCAACTGTGAAGGTGACAAGAAGATTGCTGCTCAGATCGTTTTGCGCGCAATTGAAGGTCCAACCCGTCAGATCGTCTCCAATGCTGGTCAAGAAGCTTCGATCATCGTTCAGAAGATCAAAGAACAGAGCAACAAATCAATCGGCTACAACGCTGCTAACGACAAATATGAAGACATGTTTGAAGCTGGTATCGTCGATCCTAAGAAAGTAACCAGAACTTCTTTGACTGTCGCTTCCTCCATTGCCTGCATGGTAATCGAGACTGACGCAGTAGTCTATGAAGTACCTGAGAAAGAAAAATCCGCTATGCCAGCTGGTGGCATGGGTGGAATGGGCGGCATGGATTACTAGATCCTGCCTTTTCATACATAAACTAATTTATATAAGGGGGGCCAAAAGCCCCTTTTTTATTGAAAAGATGAGCCTTGAGAAGAGTGACACCTCGCCGAGTTAGCAAATAGGTCACTCTGGCTTTTTTCGGATCATTCTTATCATGGGGAAGTTTGAAGGGGCGAAGCTCCCTCAAGACTAATACTTCAAATAACCTCGTAAATTTAAGGTCCAAATTTTATCAAAGCTTAGCTTTCTAAACTGTGTCGGATTTGCAAATCTCGAAAGACATGATAGCTGACAAGCAAATTCTAAACCAGTAAACCTCGATCTCATATACATAAGCAAATACTCTCAAAACAAAAACAACGATCTTCTTAGCAGAAAGTGCAAACCAGAAATCTTTTCTTAATATTTTTCTCATGTTTACCAAGATTTAAAAATTTTAAGAAAGATTATTAACTTTAAGTTTAACTTGGATTATAATTAGTTATAAGAATGATGTTAAAATCTTATAGATAAATTTGAAAGCGACTTATTAGCGAGACACCACCCCCTATGACCAGCCTCAGAGCCACCACTAATATAAACCCCTATGCCTCAAACCCACTAGTCCTAGTCGGGGCACATAAGCCTTTACCCACTAGCTCAAACCAAAATTCAAGTTCAAACCCACTAGATGATGATCTGCAAGCACTGATTGCCGCTCTTGCCGCAGCCGGTGATTCTTCTACACCAAGCCTGAACTTAAACAAACCAGCTGTAGCGATAAGCTTGACCGGTGCTATTGCGAGCGCCATGGTGATGGGTTCACAGGCTCTGGGCCAAGTGTTAGCAAAACCGAACGAAGAAGGCATAGCCAAAGCTAAGCGCATCTCCAAGCTCCTCAAAACCGACAAGCTAAGTAAAGCGCAACAAACAGCCCTGCAGAAGAGAGCCTATGAAATAATTCTTCACCCCGAAAAGATCAAGCTCCCCAAGCCACTCCAAGAGATGGCGCTCAATAACGAGCAACGCGAAGCTTTCCTGAGAGCCTATAAGACTGAACTGTTGTGTTTTGCCCGTTCGGTGGCTGCTCGAATTGGGGTGATCGTGGCTAGCGATGGAGACGGCACAGTCACCTACAAAGGCCCCGGAGCTTCCGATTCCACCTCGGCCGTCAGCTCCAACAAAGACAAAGCCTATATGAACATGTTCATGAAAGGTTCTAGTCTGCTTTCTAGTTTCTTGGCTGATGAGCTCGGAGCAGGCAAGCCAGAAGTGCAAGAAGTGCTCCAAGATGTTGCTTGGTTTCGCTTCTTGACTATGAGAGCGGGCTTTGTAAGCGGGGTAGTCTATTATCGGCCACCCACTTCACCTGAGCTGAAGGCTACTCGGGTGGCATCGCTGATCGATGATTTGCTTTTGGAAACCGGTATCGGCAACAATCCCGATCATCCGCTCTGGCAAAAAATAGGGATTCAAGGCTTTGGGGGGGCGGCCTATATCAAACCCGGTGGCGATTTAGAGATCAAGGGTCGTGGCTATGAGAAGCTGATCGGGGCGGTGAAGAGCTTTCGGGCGCTCAATACGGTGAAGAGCGCTGGCTGGGAGGGCAAAGCTCAAGAGCTGCTTTCACCGAAACTGACAGACAAAGAATTTTTGGCCAAGTATCGCGCCTATGGTAACGAGGGAGTTTACTTTGGGGGGATAGAGCAAGAGTTTGCCATGCTCGCCAATCGTCTGAAGTTTCGGGTGATGGAGATCAAGGGCATGCCTCTTTATTTCACAGCGCTCAGCGAAGCCGGTCAAGCGCCAAATCTTTTGCAGTATATGCGTCTGTGCAAGCTCCTTGACGCTGCTCTGAAGACTCATCTCAACAATGTCAGCGATAAGCAATCCTGGAAGAAGAATTTTCTAGCTGGCTTGCGCGAGCACGATATAGTCCGGACTCTTCCCGCGGGCTTTCTAGATGCCTTAAATCGCGGAGACTATGAAACACCGGCTCAAGTCTGGGCCCACTGGTGCGAAATGCAGACAGTGATGATGACTTTGCATCCGGTAGACGGTAAAAACTCACTAGCCAGCACAGAAGCTGACTATAAGAAGCTGATGATAGAGGTTTGGCGCAAATACGAAAAACGTCCAGAATTCTTTCAGCTTGCCAATGCCGAGAATTTAAAGCGTCTGGAGAAGTCGGGCAAAGCGCCAGTTCCAGTCTTAGCTGATGCCAGAGCGCTAGCCAGTCAGCACACCAAAGAAGCTCATGCCCAGCTTTGCGCAATACTCGATGACTTAAATTTAAAGCCTGTAGAGAAAATAATCTACTACAAAGGCTATGGCACCAAAGACAACCAATACGAGAGCGAAATCAAAGAAGGCCTAAACGAAGAGAGCGGCGAGTTTCTCTTCACCAACAACGGCAACACCGGCACATATGCCGAATCTGGCTGTAGCCTACCGAAAGAGGCGGCCATCGTCTCTTACTTGACAGAAAATCTCTCCCAAAGAATGAGAGAGTCAGCGACCAATGAAATACCGGAAGCGCTAAAAAACCACATTGAGATCATGCGCGGAGACAGCTTCAGCGATACAGGAGCTATGCTCAGAATGATCTTCGACGCATATGCCAACAAAGACCAAGCCCTCAAAAACTTCGACGAGCATACAGCAAAGCACATGCGCCAAGAGCGCTTTTCGCAAGCTGACATAGCTAAAACAAGAAAAGACATAGCCGAAAATGGTCACTGGGCAGGTCATCTAGACAGAGGACAGGTAGAAACTGACTCACCAGAATTCATCAAACGACTGATAGAGCTGAGTGTAAAAGGCGACTATGCCCGCGACAAGAGCGATCCCAACGAAAAAGAGCTTGAAGATAGACTGAGAGCCAAATATCCGTTTGCGTTGGAGAAAATCCCAAACCAAAAAGACCAGTTCAAACTAGTCGGCGAAAAGTTTGACTCAGCAGACCAAGGCAAGAAGATGAGCAAAGACCAGCTAATCGCCCTCTTTCAGCAAAAAACCAAATACATCGATCTCCTAAACATCCGCAAGCTCCCCGATATATTCCAAAATAATGCCTCCACAGCAGCGGCCATGATGCACCTGCTGGGCGGCGAAGACCTCGAGAATCTAGACATAGAAACTTTCATGAAAGACTATGTCGGGAATAACTCTGACGCCAGCAGAATTGGGGTGTCTTGTACTATGCCCAGCAAAACTAACCTCGACAAGATGCTGGAAGTCAGCCACCCAGAGGGTTTCTGGTCGCCACAGATGAAATTTGCCCGCCATGCGCCTCAACTCGCCATGTCAGCCGCCGCGATCGGTGCAGTGATGAGCCTTGGGGGTGTGACCAGTAGCGTCTATAGCGCAATCAAAGACGGCAACAAAGACGAAGACAAAAACGGCATACCCGATAACCAAGATCTGCTCAAGAGCATGCAACAGGCTACCGGTTGGGGTTTTAGTCTCTCTAGCGCAGCGCTGGGTCTCATCAATGTCGGCTGCCGCTCAGCGCTTTTCCCCTATTCGCTCTTAGGGACTACGCTCGGCGTGATCACTGGCCCAATGAGCGGTTACACGCAACAGTTTGCTATGCTCGGCTCGATCGGCCTCCAAATGCTCGGGGCCGCCCACATGGGCACCGAAGACGTCTATATAGACCAACCCTCGCAAAAAGAGATGGGCAAGGTCGCAAAGGCCTTCAAGGGCTACAAAGACCCTAAAACAAACTGGCTCTATGACAAAGAATCGCTCAAACACGGTGTAGAAAAGACTTATTATCACCCCAATGCGCTCTCCTCACGTCTTCTGAGCGAAATGAGTGAGCTGGAGCAAACTTTGATCGGCAAAAAAGGCTGGCATCCTTGGCTGGCTCGTCTCTGGAGCAGCACCAAGCTCAACCTCGATCTGCTTGGAGCGACGATCAAACAACCGAATCTGCTGCGGATGGATCTAAAGATAGTGAATGCCACCAATGGATTGGAACGCAATGGCATTCCGCACTTCTTGCCTGCCGCCTACAATGCTGTCGGTTTTACCGCACTTGCTATCTTGGGGGCGGCTACAGTGGCAAGAGTTGTCGATCATTTGCAGCACCCAAACAAAGAAGCCAATCTGAGCGAAGAAGAGAAAGAACTGGCTACCTACAAACAATCTCTAGAAAAGAGCTTTGGGAGCCTCCTCAAGCAAGACATTAGCTCGGTTTCCAGTAAGCCTCAAAACCACAGCGAGCTCGCCCAGAGCTTTCAGCTATTAGTGCAAGATTTGCAGACCGGTGACAGCAAAGCGAGTGCAAACTCCGCCAAAAAAGTAACAGGACTGCTGATGACACTTGGCGCGACCATACCGGCCGTGATGTTCTGGATCATCGGCGGCGCTATCTCCAAAAATGCTTTCGGCTGGCGCCTAAACTGGAGCCGAGAGGTAACCGGCAAGCAAGTGCGCTTTAGACCGGCTATGATCGGAAATCTATTGCGGGGAGCAGCTGTCGGCCAGTTTGCTGGAGGCCTAGCGATGGGGCTCACTCAGTTCGGGCTCTTTGGGGACAATACGCTCGCCAAAGTCTTGGGTTCGACGCTTTATAGTCTGGCTTCCGCTTTCTCGATGCTGGTGCAAGGGGTGATGGTCGGTACTGGTGACATTGGGAGCTTGGCTATGCGTGAGTTTTTGGCTAAGGGCAAAGGGGGAGCGAAGGCGGGGGGCTTTATCGCCAATCCAGTCGAGACTGCTCTTGCTATGGCTGAAAAGAACGGCCTGAAGGGCGAAAGACTAGAAGCGGCAAAGCGTGAAGTGAAGCTCCATCATGGCGCTAGAGAGACTAGGAGGCCGGTTGGAGTTTAGAATCCGTATCGAGGGGTTTGACTTTTGTGTACTTTTGCCAGTCTTCGGGTTTGTATTTTATTGTTGAGTTCTCCTCTCTCTTGTAAAAGGGGTTTTCTTTATCTTGCTCGCGAACAAAGCTCTCGATTTCATTGGCGTCGACAAAAAAGACGCGCGACTCATCACCTCTGGAAAACTTACGAACATTGTCGATCATAGTATTGGGAAAAGAAGTCCAAAGTGGAAAGTGAGCTGCGATGCGTGTTTGAAAAGCTTCGAGTTCTTCGTTGGTGAGCAGCTCTCCCAGTTCTTGCGTGAGAATAAACATAAAAGATCTGTCTCCCTTCTCATTTGTCACACTAATTTTTCCCTGTGACTTGACAGGAGCATCGAGACTACATAAATCTGTTGAGCTGCGGCTGGGAAACTGGGGGTAAATTTTGACTACTGTATTTTTCTCGCCCAAGAAAGCAAAGCACTCCCCGCCTTGTCCGAGAACTTCTGAATTAACTAAGCGGACTTTTGGTATATATTCTTCTTTCAAAACATTGACCAGTTTTACGACTTTATTCCAGATATCGAAGGTTGGCAGAACCTTGATCTTGCTTGTCCAACCCGAACACATTTCAAGAAAAGCCTCATCTCTAAAGCTCTCAAAAACGGCATTCAGGGGAATGGGTTTAGAGACAATGCGGTCTTTTAGGGCGATGATAGGAGAAGTTGCTTCTAAAGATGAGCTGATTGGTTGGGTAAACATCTCGGCGGCGGCTTCTATGGAGCCTGCGGCTGATTTATTTAAGGGGTTTATTACAGTGTCCGGCAATTTCTTTGCTTGCTTTTTTAACGGATCGTATAGTTTTAAACGCTTGGCTATTTTCTGGATAAGTTCTTGAGATTCAGGTCTTATAAAACCTGATGAGCAACCTCCTAACTTCAAATAACAAATGGGGTGACCTGCAAACCTTGGTGGTGAGTTTCTTTGATACTCAGGAGGAAGAAAAGGGCGTTTTGCGTAAATTCGAATAAGCTTAAATTTTTACAAAGTAGCAACTAGCTATGTATGCTACTACGAAGCAATATTAAAAAGCAATACGTCAAACGTAACTACTATTAATCGTCAGTAAAACCTTCAGGCACTAGTTGATAGCCTTTGCCATAGATCGTCCTGATGTATTTTTTGGCGCGCTTAATTTTCGCCCCCTCAGCCGCTCCCGCACTATGATCGGGCTGCTCTTCGATCCTTTGGCGCAGATGCCTGATGTGCACCCGAATAGTCTCAATGTCATCGGTGGGCGAATAGCCCCAAATATCATGCAGAAGCTGACTGGGTGAGATCGTTTTGCCTAGATTTTGCATCAAACAATAAACAATCTCAAACTCGATCGGGGTAAAACGAATAACACGCCCCTCAAACTGCGCCTCGCGGCTCTCTGGGACTAGTGTGATCTCACCAGCATGGAGGATTTCCACCGGCAAGTCAGACTGTCCAGGATTGCCCGATCTGGTTGCTCGGCGAAGAAGCGCTTTCACTCTAGCCAAAAGTTCTCCGATCTCGAAGGGCTTAGTCAAATAATCGTCAGTACCAGCATCAAAACCAGCGATCTTATCGTCAATGCGCGACATGGCACTCAACATCAAGATTGGGACGTTTTTGTTGTGTTTTTGGTCGGCGCGAATCTGCTGACAGGCCGTAAAACCATCGAGCTTGGGCATCATCAGATCCAAGACTATTAGATCTGGTGTTTCTTGATTGTTGAGGGCAATGCCCTTGATCGCATCCTCAGCCGTGATCACCTTGTAGCCGTATATCTCAAGATTGGTCTTGATCAACTCTAAGATACTCAAATCATCGTCGACGACTAGGATCGTGTCGGTCATTTAGCTTCTGTGTGCTCGGTGTGTTGGCGTTTGTAGGGGTTATATTTTTTCAGCTTCAACTTGCCGGTGGTATTGCGTTTATTTTTTTCAGTCCAATAGATAGAAGGAGGGAAGGCTTTGCCGTTCTCACCCGGTTCTTTGTCTATAAGCTTAATTACTAGCCTATCGTTTTTCTTCTTAGCCATTTTTTCTCAGTATAAAAGTGCAATACTAGGTTATCATGACGTACCCGTTCAAGCTGAGTATTTGGTGAAATCTTCTAAGTCTAAGAAGATCTATTTGTTGGAAGCAGAGGAAGGTCTAAAGCGCACTCTGCATTTCGAACTCACATACAATGGCTTATCTTGTGAAAGCCTCAGTACTGACTTGCGCAAAAACTTGCAGGCAATCAAAGAACTGCCTCCCTTGATGCTCATTTTTGAAGCAGAAAATATCAAGGATGACTTTGTGGCTTCCATTAAGAACATAGACCCTGAGATCTGGCTTTTAGCGCTCAACTCAAACAAAGATCTGCATAGAGCTTCTAGTCTGCTGGCCTCTGGCGTCGACGCTGTTTTGACTAAGCCTAGTACTCGCGATGAATATGATTTCTTCTTAGCTTCAGTGAAGGCTCTCTTGCGGCGCGAGCAGCAAATGAATCGCAGCAAAGATCTCAGTTATTTTGAGCTGAGTATGGATTTAGTGAACCGTTCGGTTAGAAGGGGAGATAAATTAATTGAGCTTAGGGCCAAAGAATTTGATTTGCTAAAAGTGTTTTTGGGCTACTCGGAGGAAGTGCTATCCCGTCAGTTCATTTTCGACAAGGTCTGGGGATCTAGTTTTTTGGGTGATTCGAATGTGATCGAAGTTTATATTCGTTATTTGCGCTCGAAACTTGGCAAACCAAATCTGATCAAGACTAGAAGAGGCAATGGCTATATTTTGATCTCTGACGAATCTGAAATCTCCCGCAGCGTGAAAGATCTGGCTGAAAGCTAAGGAAAGCTTTCAAGGCCCCCCTCAAGAAAATAACTTCCCAAACAGCGAGTGCGAGCTAAACTAAATATCTATGACTGCTATAGCAAAAAACACAACTCTCACCATCATGGGCTCCATGTGGACTATCCCCGGAATCATCTTGCTCTCTTTGGGTAGTCTATCTCTCATCGGGTCGGCAAATGTGCAAGGACTGGGGTTTTATGTGGTAGCTGCTTTAGCAATCGGCGCTTTGAAGGGTTCCTTTGTCTTGGCTAGATCAGCCAAGCGCTCGCTAGCCATAGCCAAAGACCTTGAAGATACTCAAGAAAATATTCTCCTCGGATGGTACAAAGCCCTTGGCTGGAAAGGTTTGCTGCTTATAGCCTTGATGGTTTTGCTAGGTGTGACCCTCGGAAACTGGCTGGACGCCAATGGCCAAGCTCTTTTTCGGTCTTTGCTGAGACTGACTATCGGCTCAGCGCTCCTGATAGGCTCAACTATCTTCTGGCGGGGAATCGCTAGCTCAGCCGAACCAGCCTAGCCTCTGCTCTCTTTCATCCGTCTTAAGATTTCACTGATCACAGCGCTTTGCTTGTTCACTTTGGGCGCTGCTTCCTCCGACACTTCGGCTTCTTGCTGTTCCAGTTGAGCTAAAACAGGGGCAGGCTCACGCTTAAAAGATGTCCGTGGTTCAGGAGTGGGCAAGTTTGCTATCGCTTCTTCAAAGACTGGCTGAGGTAGAGGAGCCATCGGAGCAGCTTGAGTTGGAGCAGCAACAACTGAGCTCGGCTCTTCGGCCCACGGGTTAGCTGGTCTGACATTGGCGCTCGCGTTTCCGGCTATTTTGCGCAATCTATCGAGCAAGTTTGGCCTAGCTCCGACCACTGGCGGCTCTGGGACGAAACTTTCTGGCTCGACTTCAGGGACAGCCGCTGAAACTGGCTCAGGAATATAGTGCGTTGGGATGGACTGCTCCACTGCCATCAATGAAGGCTCTTCATCGAAATGCAGCTCTTCGCTGGCATTTTGTAGAACAAACTGATCTGGCTCTTCTTCCACAAAACCAAGCAGGGGAGATTCTGGTTCAGGAAGCTCGGCTAAGGCCTCAGGGGCTAGTTCTGGACTGTGAACGGTCATTTTGCTGAGGTCAGCTTCTATTTGGGCTGCTTCTTCGGCGACATCTTCTTTAGTCTCAAAGTTCATTACTCTATTGAGCAGACTGGCCGCTGGTGTCTGTTTTTTTTCTGGAAGAGGTTCTGCTTGTAAATCTGGCAAATGCTCTTGAAGCTCAGACTCAGGTTCAGGAGTAAAACTCTCTTCCAGCTCTTCTTCTTCCGGCTGAGTCTTGAGGGCGCGAGCTAGTAGCTCAGGACTGGGAGCCATCGGTATATCATTTGAGATCGTGAACTTTTCCCTTAGATCGATCTCGGCTGCTGGAGCTGGGTTTGCTTGCAAGTCGGTTTTTTGCTCCACAAAGCTCACCGGAGCCTGAATGCGCTTTTCGCTCTCACCGTTCATGTAGGCCTGTACTGCACCTTCAATGCTCGGATCATAGCTGCCAGTGACCCTGCGCCTAAAGAATTCAATGGGGACATCAATACCTTCAGCAGCAAACATCGGGAAAAAATGCGGCACCTGACCAGTGAAATGAAAGAAACCTCTGATCTTGCCCGTGACTGGGTCTTTGGAGACGCTGACATACTTGACTATATCGAAAGTCTGATAGTCGCCTTTTTCGGTGAGTGGACCTATTTCGGAAATCTGAATCACTTTTCTCGACCCATCAGATAGCCTTGCTGGAGCAACCACGACGTCAATAGCACTGGCGATGATTGAACGAAGAGCAACAAGGGGCATCTCGACATCAGCCATTAGGCAGAGCGATTCGATACGGCGCAGCGTGTCTACTGGAGTATTGGCGTGGACAGTGCCCATGCAACCACCGTGACCGGTGTTCATCGCCTGAATCAAATCAAAAGCTTCTCCTCCTCGTATTTCTCCAACCACTATTCTGTCTGGTCTAAGACGGAGGGAAGATTTGAGGCATTGGCGGATCGTAAACTCTCCTTTGCCGTATTTGTCTGCTGGACGCGCTTCAAGCGGCAAAACATGCGCTTGCTTGAGCTGTAGCTCTTTGGAATCTTCGATCGTGATGATCCGATCATTGTCGGGGATGCAAGAGGTGATCAGGTTTAGCAGTGTGGTTTTTCCTGAGCTGGTTCCTCCTGAAACCATCATATTTTTTTTGATCTTAACGAAAGAGTCGATCAAAGTGACCATCTCATCGGTGAGCGCTTGGCGGGAGACCAGATAGCCTAGATCGCTCACGACCGATTTGAAAACACGGATCGAAAATACCGGAGATTCGCCCGATACTGGCGGCAGCATGATGCAAATCCGCGAACCGTCAGGCATGCGCGCGTCTATAGAAAAGACATTTTCGGTGAGCGGCCTACCGACGTACTGAGCAAGGCTGTTCACTGCTGACTGCAGGGCATCTGGAGTGAAAAACTCTGGGACCTTCCTCAGTCCGAGATTGTCTTCGACCCAAACGTCATTGGGACCGTTTACCATCACTTCAGCCGTCTCTGGGTTGGCTAAATAGGTGGCTATTGGTTTGAGAAATATATTGGCAAAATCTTTATCTACTGCTTGACTGGCGTTCATCAGCTTTTTTGGTCCCCATAATCCGATCATTTATTTAATACCCCTAAAGTGAGGCTTATCCTCCCTGCATTGAGATGAGATTTCCGCTGATCTGCTTAGCTAGCTTGTCTTCCATCATCAAGAGCGCTTCTAGCTCATCAAGCCCCAAACTCTCCCAGTCGCTTACTTGAAGCGTGTAAGAATTTAGGCCACGCTTGGCGTATTCTTTGGCTATGGTCTTAGCTAAACCGTCTAGGCCACCTTGGATGGAGTGAAAAAGCAGGCCGTTTTCTTCTCTGCTCTCAGGCTGCTTGCTGCTATCGCTGACCAAAAAAAGCACTGAGCCGGATTTCAATTTCATTCTGGCTGCTACAAATTTTTGCGTTACGACAAACAGATCTTTGATCAGGCTATTTGGGTCATCACATGGATCGGGGAAGGCAAAAATCAACAATTCGTAATCGGCAAAGTTGAGCTTAGAGTCTTTGGCATTGCCGAGTCTGGCTAGCTTTTCGAGCTTTTCGGTGAGAGCTTGGCCTTGGGGGCCTTCGGTTATATATGTGAGTAATTTTTTTGCCATGAGTATTTACTCGCTAGTAAGAGTTTAGCTTGTAGCGATTATCAAACAGTTAAATAATCATAGCAACCGCTTAGTGTGCGGGCAAAGCAAAACGATTAGCCCTGAAACTTTTGCCACTTCATCTGTCTGAGCAGAACCGAAACCAACTCAGCACGCTCCGGAATCAAGGAAATCAAACGCTCACAAAGAAGCTCAGCCACGCTTAAGCTCAAATTCTGCAAATCAAGTAAATAGCGCAAAGCAAAACTTTCCACCCCACTCTCCCCCACTAAAAAATGAAAATCGCGAATCTGAAAGTCACTCAAAACAAAAACAGCCGTTCCCGCTTCTAGCGGTGACAAAGGAGGACTTTGGCGCACAGGATAAAGCTCACCCAAAAGATAAACCCGAATCAAAACGTCAATATCATCACGCAAATCGGGAGCAAAGATGTCTTCTTGTTGTTTCTGCTCAGAGAAAGCAAGAGCATTTGGGTTCAAGATCTCCAAATCGTAAATCAAAGCAACAGCCCCCTCACCCACTCGCACAAAATCGCCGACCCGAAAATCAGAAGCCAGCTTAGTTCTTGGGTTAGTGGCCAAAACAACGTACTCACGGTGTCTCGGTGAAGAGAGCACAGTGCCTATTTTGACTTGTGTTGTATCTGAGATTTGTTTCACGTTCTGATCACGGCTCTTCTACGGGATTGCTTGCTTTTCAGTTTAGCTGACTGGTCAGAATTATCCCCCATAGAAACGCGAGCGAAATCATAGAAATATTCGCGCTCTTTGCCCTGTAAGACAGCGACGCTATCGGCTGTTTCGATCGGATAAGGATAACCATTGCCGACTAAACACTCGGCCAAAATAACCTCGACAAGCTCGTCAACCAGTCCAGCCCTCAAGACCCAAGAGGGAATCTCGATGCGAGCCGGTTTTTTGGCCTGAGAAGAATGGCGCAAAAAGAAAAAACAAATCTCATCGTCGCCCGCAAAATCAGAAATCAAACGAAAACAAGGACTTCTATCGCCCCACGCGGGCAACAACTGAGCAAAGAGACTAGCATCACTGATAGAAGCTCTCTCGCTTTGTCCTCTTAGCCTTCTGAGCGTTTCGGTGAGCGCAAAGGAGAGTGAATTTTCGGTGAAACCCAAGACAGGCACACAAGACTCTCTAGAAGCTGCTAAAAGACGCAGGCAAAAAGGAAGATGGGGGGCTTTCTCTTTATCGTTGTGCAAAAAACTGAGACTCAGACTGCCATCGAAAAAAACTACCGGAAACTTTCCCTCGCTCTCTGCTGCAAACTCAGCTCCCAGTTCTTGCACTAGCTCGGCGGCTCGCTTAAGCTCGCCATTGAAGCGGGCTTGCTTGATCTCTTTGCGTAGATCGAATTCGAGCCTGTCGCTTTGTTTGGGCGGCAAAATCAGCTCAAAACTGAGATCTTTGACAGACTGGCGTTGGGGTTCGTGATAGTTGATGAACCAGCCCAGCTGGATTGCCCCAAAAAAGACTCCTTGGTTTTTGTCGGGTTCGATCTGGCTACCGTCTATGGCGGCTGTTGTTCTTTGCGCTAGCGCTTTGTGTTTCCATTTGTCGAGTTCGCTTTGGCTTTGGATGGGCGAAGGGAAACAGAGCTTTCCACCGGCAAACTCCTCACTGAGCAAAACTAAAGAGTCGTTTTCTGGCAAATTCAAAACTTTTTCATTGAAGCTACTTGGATCGCTGACTGGTAGGCTCTCAAGGGCACTCAAAAAAAGGCCGAAGGCTTGATTCCTTTCGTTTTGCCTGAGCTGCAGGGTCTTTTCCACCAGCTGAAAGGCATTTTTTAGCTTTGTGATCGATAGCATTCTCTCTTTTGAGATCTATAATATCTTTGTTCTACTTAACACATCCATTCACTTGGGGGTAATCTGATGTCAACCATAGCGCCACAAATTATGAACAACTGTTTAGTCAACTGCCAAGCACCTCTTTTCAATAACGTTCCGGCACTGGTCAAAGATGATCCTAATGCCAAGATTTCTAGTAAAGATTTTGAGGGCAAATGGTTGCTTTTGTTCAGCTACCCGCTTGATTTCACTTTTGTTTGCCCTACCGAAATCAAACAATTGATGGGTAAGAGCGATGATTTCGCCAAGATGAACGTGCAGCCTATTTTGATCAGTACAGACAGCACATATAGTCACATGGCTTGGCAAAAAGAGATTGGGCAATGTCCTTTTCCATGGATTGGCGATACAAATCTTGAGGTTTGTCGTTCCTTTGGCATTCTTAAGGAAGATCAGGGCATTGCTTTCAGGGCTGTAGTGATCATCGATCCACAGGGAACTGTGCAGAGTGTGCTCATCAACAATCTTCCTGTTGGCCGAAACATTGAAGAGATTTGCCGCACTGTTGCTGCTTTTCAGGAAGCTGCTAAGGGTAAGCTTTTGCCTTGCAACTGGCAGCCCGGTGACAAGCCTCTCAATTAACGTAGTGAGAAACAAAGCAATTTTTAGAGATCTCTAAAGCATAGGGATCTCTTTATTGCTTTTTTGGGCGTGCAAAGTCCAAACAATTTTCAATCAAATCAAAGCGTGATTTTGCCAGCCTTACGCTCCAATAGCAAATGCCTCACCCCCCAAACAAAAAGCAAAATCAAACAAAGTAGCACCACATAATCTAAATAATGCGTGTAAGTCTTGATCACCCGCCAGTTCTCCTTCAAGAGCAAACCTAACCACGCCAAAAACATATTCCACATACTAGCCCCCAGCAAAGTATAGAGAGTAAAAGGTATAGCCCCCATCTTGGCCGTACCAGCCGGTATAGAAACTAAATGTCTAACGATCGGGATAAAACGCGAAATGAAGACAGCCTTCTCCCCATGTTCAGCAAAAAAACGCTCAGTAAGCTCCAAGTGATGCTGGTCAAGCAAAAAGTATTTTCCGAAGCGTGCCAAAAAAGGCCGCCCTCCATAATAACCCATCCAATAGGAAAGCCAAGAACCCAGAAGACTCCCAGAGCTACTAGCCAACGCTACACCCCAAACCGTAAACTTCCCCTGCTCAGGGTCCATCAAAAAACCGGCAAAAGGCATCACCGCCTCACTGGGAATCGGGAAGATCATACTCTCCAAAGCCATCAGCACAAAGATTCCCCCATAACCGAGTTGGTCGATTGTGCTCACCGCAAAGTTGAAGATACTTTCAAAAACACTCATAGATTATATTTTAGACCGTGCCCAGCGAAGAAAGCTTAGTGCAAAGAGTGGCATTCTCGCGCTGATTGCCGGTCAGCTCAAAACAAAGATGCCTTGCTTTGATCTCCAGATATAGCTCTCTAGGCTGAAGGTCAGCAGACAAAGCAGCAAAAAGATCTGCTGTCAGTTTTTCTTGGATAGTTAGTCTGCTCGCACAAACTTGCACCAATCTAGCCAATGAACCCAAACTAGCCACTCCAAGCGCTGGATTCGGTCTATAAGAAATTTTTACCTCCCCAAAAAAAGGCAAAAGATGATGCTCGCAAAAACTGCAAAAGCTGAGGCCAGCTAGCTCGACCAAAGGCAAATGCTCTCCAGCACTGAGGGGCACCTTCAGCAGGCTTAGTTTTGGCCAAGCTGGATCGTTGAACTGAAGGTCTTGGAGCAGAGTTGCTACTTTAAAGGGAGCCGTCGCTAGTATGCTTTCACTGGCGCCGAGCGCACCCAAAAGATCTCTAAGGCTTTTTGCGATGATTGCGGCACGTTCTGAGGGTTCTAACATCTAAAGCATCCTCTCGACTTGCGGGCTAAGCCATTTTATATAGGTCTCAGAACCCTTCCAGAGCGTAAACAAACAATAAGCAAGTAAAAGCCCCATCACAAACCAGAGCCCGCTGGAAAACAAAGGCCCAATAAAACCCAGAAAAGCTATGATCGGGGGCGAAAAATAGAGAAAAACGGCCAACACATTGAGCAAAGTATCAAAAGCTACTCTTAAGAGTAAAAACAAAACCCCTAAAACAAGTGATTGATAAGCGTGAAAAAGGGCAAAGCGACTATCGTGTTGGCGCAAAATCAAAAAGATGAAAGAAAACATCCCAAGGCTCAAGTAACCCAATGAAGCCAAAAGTTTTTCCTTAAGGGTAGGCTGGAAGCTGGCAGGCTGATTAAGGTATTGGCTCATGGTTTGCTAAGCATAGACTATCTGGGGGATGCTTTACTTGGCGTTCACCGCATCTTCTATCTCCCGCCCCAATCCGCCGAAGAAAGTGCGAGCCATATTTCCCGCTCTGGTGCGAGGTGGGGCATTTTTGCGCATCTCAGCTGACTGAGCATATGAAACTTCCAGTTCGCTTTTGTCCAGAAGACCGTCATTGTTGCTGTCTACTTTTGTGAAGCGCCTTAGCAGAAATATTTTGTCTACTTCACTCGGTGAGAGCTTTCCGTCAGTGTTTTGGTCATTGAGCCCGATTATTCTACTGGCTGACTGGCTGGGGCTGAGTTGGTTTGTTTCTATGGAGTTTGTTTTGTAGGGAGATTTGAGGTTTTCGGCGTTGCTAGTTATAGCCATTGCGCCTGAGAGAAGAAGTAAATTTAGATAAAAAAAGCTTTTGTTCATAGCCTTCATTTTAGCTCACTGACTAATGAGAAATTTTCTTCATTTCAAGGGAAGCGAAAAACCGCCCTTTTTTTTACCGATCTTTTGGTCTATATAGAGCTCTTCTAACTCTGTGGCCATCTCGGGCGCTAGCTCTTTGATTTTTTTCAACTGTGTTTCAAGCAAAAGTCTTTTAGCAGCTTGGCTGCGTTTAGGATCGTCAAGATTGTAGATATAAGCCAAACAAAGACTAAAAATAGCTTCGGGATAGTCTGGCTTCAGCTCCAAAGCTTGCTTGAACTCTGTCACCATCCGCGGATAGCGCTTTAACTCAAACAATAAAACCCCAAGGTTGTAGTGAAATTCTGGCAATGAGATTATTTCGATTGCTTTCTCATAGGTCAAGATTGCGTCGTCATAGAGCTTTTGGTCTTTGTAGAGTGAGGCCAGATTATTGTAAGAAAACGGATAAGTGGGATCTTTTTCGATGGCCATGCCAAAGAGTTTTTTGGCGGCAATTAGATCGCCGTTTTTCCGAAAGATCGAACCGAGATTATTGTAAGCGTGGGCGTCATTGGGCTCAAACTTGATGGCCTTCCGGTAATAGCTCTCAGCCTTCTCTTCCTCTCCAAGCTGTTGGGCAGTGAGACCGAGATTATTTAGAAGGACTGGGTTAGCTGGGTCTTTTTCAAGCAATCTTTCGTAAATGACTAAAGCTTCTTTTGACTTCCCGGCTTTTTGTAGTTCGAGCGCCTCCAGAAAAGCACCTTGCGGTCCATCAACGGAAGCGCCACTAGCTAAAAGTGGCCAAGCTAAAAACAGCAAACAAAGCCAAAGTGACCTCAAAATCAAGCGGCTACTACTTGTGGCATCGAAATCTTAGCGATGATCTGCTTGGGGATGCTGAGGAGAGTTGCTCCATCGGGCAAGGTGAGATCGCTATAGTAAGCCAAATGCTTGGAGCCCGCTAAAAGAGCCAAGTCAAACTCGAGTTTCAAGGGAAGTTTGGCGGCAGGGCAAGAAATATTGACACGACGATGGACTAGCTTCAAGCTTCCACCGGCTTGAGTCATCGGAGAGACGCCCACAAAAGAAACGGGCAGAGTGGCTTTGATCGTCTGCTCAGGGGTCACATGCTGAAACTGAATATTGAGCACTTCGTCTGTCAGTGGATGAGTCTCGGTGAAACGAATCAAGAGCATGGTTTCTTTGCCCCGCACCTCAACGCTCACTAGACGGACGTAACGAGAGTATCCGAGCTTGGTTTCGAAATCTTTTTTGTTCAGGGCCAAAGACAAAGATTCTTTGAGCTCTTTTCCGTAAACAGTAACGGGAATCAGTCCTGAAGAACGGATTTGTCTTGGATTTAGCTGTTCTGGGCGCTCTTGCAGGGCAAATATACTCATTAGATTATTTTTTCTTGAAACATTATCAGAAGTTTGTATTCTAGCAATAAATACCGGTCTATTCAAGAGCGCTCGCCTAAAGACCTCAGCCAGCCTCAACCAAAGCATGTTGGGCTTGTCTCCGCAGAATCAATCTTAAAAAAGCCGCAGGCATTTGCCTCCCTTCTGGATCTACCAAACGCCAAGCCTGTACTTCCTCACGCGCCCGCTCGAGCAAGTGACCATAGAGAATTAGGTTTCTCAGCGCAAAATCAGAAAGCCCACTCTGCCGAGTCCCCAGCAAATCCCCCGCTCCACGCATCTCAAGGTCTTTTTGAGCGATCAAAAAACCATCCTGAGAACTTTCCAGTACCTGCAAGCGCTCTAGACCAGTAACGCTAGGCTTTTCGGAAAAAAGTAAACAATAAGATTTTTCACTGCCTCTACCGACCCTTCCTCTGAGCTGATGGAGCTGCGCAAGCCCAAAACGTTCGGCATTTTCAATGATCATCACCGTGGCATTGGAGACATCTACTCCGACTTCTAGAACTGTGGTCCCAAGCAAAACTTGCAGCTCACCGGCCTGAAAAGCTTTCATGATCTCAGTCTTTTCCTCGCCTTCCAGCTTGCCGTGAATGATCCCTAGCTGAAAACCGGCAAAGACTTTGGCCATCTTTTCCGCTTCTTCAATCAGAGACCTTGCTGTCAAAGTCTCAGAAGCTTCAATCAGCGGATAGATAATATAAGCCTGCCTACCCTTTCGTAGTTCTTCGAGCACAAACTGATAAGCCGAGTTTCTTTGGCGTGATTGAACGACTTTAGTCTGAATCGGCTGACGCCCCGGCGGAAGCTCCCGCAGCTCAGAGACTTTCAGGTTACCGTAAAGAGCCAAAGCCATAGTGCGGGGAATCGGGGTAGCAGACATAAAAAGACAATGCAAAGGCAAACCATCAGCCTTCCCTCTGAGACTCTCACGCTGCTTCACCCCGAAACGATGCTGCTCGTCTATCACCACCAAACCCAAATCACTAAAACTAACACCGGTCTGAATGAGAGCGTGAGTGCCGATCACAGCCTGAATAGACCCATCAGCAAGGCCCATTTGAATTGCTTTGCGCTGTGCGGTCTTTAGAGAGCCGGTGAGGAGAGCACAATTGAGACCGAGTGAATTTAGAGCGGGCTTGATCTTTCTATAATGCTGTCCAGAAAGAATTTCCGTGGGAGCCATCAGAGCAGCTTGAGCGCCACGCTCCATGCAACTCAGCATACTGAGCACAGCTAAAACAGTCTTGCCGCTTCCAACATCTCCTTGAAGCAGTCTATTCATCGCTTGACCGGAAGCGAGATCCGCTCCGATCTCCCCTAAACTTCTCTCTTGCGAGACGGTGAGAGTGAAAGGCAACTCAGCTAAATAATCTTGCACAAGATTTGGTCTGACAATCGGTCTAGTGGTGTAGGCAGAATCTTGATTTGTGCTGCTTTGTTGATTTTTCTCTTGAAGGGCCCACTGCAAGAGCATAAATTCTTCAAAAGCTGTCCTAGAACGGGCTTCTTCGAGCGCTTCTACTGTCTCGGGGAAATGCATGCCCCAAAGAGCGGCAAGAGCTGAACTCAGTTGCCAGCGCTGCATGATTGCTGCCGGTAAAGTCTCTGCAACCAGACTTTCTACTTGAGTGAGTGTATCGTGCAGAAAGCGCCTAAAACGGCTTTGGGGTAGCCCTTCTGTGAGCGGGTAAATTGGCACTATCCGTCCGACCTCCAGGCTAAAGCTCGCTGAACCTTCCTCTAGCACTTCAGCTGAAAAATTAGTCATTTGCTTGGGCTTACCCCGAATCTGCTGAATCCTCCCTGAGACCATCACTAGAGCGTTTAGCGGGAAGTTTTCGCTCAAAAAACGTCTGGCCAAAAACTCGGCAGCATTGCCAGCTATAAATTTTTGTAAACCCAGAGAGCCGCTGGCGTCGCTAATTTTGATCGAGATCACTCTGAGCTTGGGATTGCGGGGGCTAGTGAAGACATTTGTCGCTTTGACTATGCCGATTACTGTCCCTTCGTCACCGGGGAGCAGATCCTTGATCGGTTTTTTCTCCCGAAAGTCAAGGTGATTTCGCGGCCAATGTCTAAGCAGATCTTCGACGCTAAAAATTCCCAGCTTGGCTACTAGTGCTGCTGTTTTTTCGTTTACGTTGGGGACTTCGGAGAGCTTTATTTCTGAGAGCGGTTTTTGGGGCAGTATTTTGGGTTGTTGTTTTGCTGGGCCCAGATTGACTAATGAGACTTTATTCAGGTTTTCTTTGATTCTCTGTAAAAGCTTAAGACGGGCAGGAAGCTGCATTGCTGGGTAGTGGATGAAATCTTCTTGACATTTGACCCAGTGGGGATTCAGGCTGGCTAGACTGGCACAGGCCTCTGTCATGAAGCTAGCAAAATCTTTTTCGCGGCCTTGGGCATTGGTGTAGTCTGCTTTTTCTTCGTAGCTGATTGCTGCTTTGATTTTGTCGAGGAGATTTGTTAGATCTTGTTTGTTTGTGAGCTTCACCTGTTTAATTTTAATCAAAGACTGAAAGCTGCAAGTTTGAGGCTACAAGTTCTGGCATAAAAATATTTTCTTGCGTGGCACTCTTTTCAAAAAAATTAAAGGGTCTACGACCTACCCCCCTTGAGTTTGATTATAATCTCTCTAGCTAAGCTGGGAGTGAGCTTAAAAACCCCGAATCACTTTGGGTTAAAGAGTTTTAAAGTTTTTTCAATATTTCCTTAAGCTTGAAAAGAAGGTTTGAGGCTAAAATTTCAACATGAATACAGAACTAAAGCCACTAAATAAAGACGAAGAAATAGCCTACCAAAGTGAAGTGCTCAAATTCATTGACGACAAAATCCGCCCAGCCTTGATGATGGATGGTGGAGACATGGCCATTCACGGTTTTAGCGTTTTGCCAAGCGGTAACTATGAGATGCTCGTCCAACTAGTTGGTGCCTGTGGCAGCTGCCCCAGTTCTTCCATGACCATGAAAATGGGCGTAGAGCGGATGGTCATGCAAAACTTCGAACGGATCGAACAGATCACCCAAGTCTAGTACCTCTAGGAGTGCTATTTACAAAGACTCTAGTCTAAGATTTGGTCTATGAAAACTATCATCTTCTCTTGTTCTGCTCGCCAAGACAGCCTCACTCTTAGATTTTCTAAGCTGCTTCAAGAGCTATTGCCCAGCTCTAGTTTGCTTTGTCTGCGTGATTTGGCTCTTGCCGATATAGGCCGAGAAGCCACTACTGAGCAAGCCCAAAATCTAAGCCAAATCAATGCCGCCTTTGCGGGTGCTGAAAAAGTGCTGATTCTTTCGCCCGAATACAACTGGAGCCTTTCTGCTTCGGCCAAGACCCTGCTCGATCACCTCAGCATGTCAGCGGCGAGCTGGAACAATAAAGTGATCACCTGCTTTGGTTGTTCGGCTGGACGAGGCGGTAGATTGCCCATTCTTGAACTCTGGAATATCAGCAACAAAATCATCGCTTTTAGCAAAGCGCAAGCACTGGTCAGCCCTTATCACTACGAACTGAACGCTTCTGCTCTGGCCTCTGATGGCAGCTTTGAAGCGAGCTTTCTCAAATCGCTCAAAGAAGTTCTCGCCAATGACCAGACCCTCAGTAAAACTTTTTTAGCAGGGCTTAAGCAAAGCGTTTCATGAGCGAAGATCTATTAGTCAGTCTCTTCGGCTCCGATCTGAAAGCGGCTATCTTTGTAGTGATCAATCTTGTGTTGATCGAGAGCTTGCTTTCTTTCGATAATGCTGCTGCTCTGGCTACAATGGTGCTCGGTCTAAATGGCGAAGAACGCAAGAAGGCCCTTCGTTACGGACTGTTGGGGGCTTATCTCTTTCGGGGGATTTGTTTGGTGTCAGCTTCTGTTTTGATTGGTATTTCGTGGCTAAAAGCTTTAGGGGGCTTATATTTGCTCTGGTTAATGCTCGACCATTTCAAGGACAAACTACGCTTTGGCGAGCTTGGGGCCAGTATTTGCAAGGTAGCCGGAATTTCTTTTTTCGTCTTTTTCGTCAGCCCTAGTTCTTGGAGCGATTTGCTTAGTTTTGAGTGGAACAGCTTATTTGTGATCGGGGTGAAGCTCTTGTTGTTAGTTTATGCTGCTTTTCTCTTGTGGCCCTTGGTGACAAATGGTTTCAACCCTAAGCAAAACTCTGAGCAAGATGTACTAACAGACAAAGTGAATCAAAATACTGGGGCTGCTCAGCAGGCTCTCCAAAGACTGATCGGCACTTTCTGGTCCACTGTCTTGCTGGTTGAGCTGATGGATTTGGCTTTTTCCGTGGACAATGTCTTTGCTGCCGTTGCTTTCACCAAACATATCGGTTTGATTTGTCTCGGTGTTTTCATAGGGATTCTTTCGATGCGTTTTGCCGCTCAGATTTTCATTCTATTGATCGATCGCTTTCCCTTTATGACCGATCTAGCTTTTGCGACAGTCGGTTTACTCGGCTTGAAATTGATTTTTCATTACAGTTGTGAACTCAATGAAAGCTTTAATGGCTGTTCTTTTGTCTTGAGTCAAAATTTTGATTTGATCAGCTCAATCTTCACCATGCTCATCTTCTTTGTGCCTGTTTGTTATATTTGGGCCAAGAGGGCTTTGCTGAAGGCAAATAGCAGGTTGTGATGAAAAAAGTCTTAGTTACCTGCATTCAGATGAGCTCTTCTGAGCAAAAGCTCCAAAACCTGCACCGCGCTCAAGAGCTGATTCACGCTGCTTGCAAAGTCCAGCCCAGCTCCGACTTGCCCCATTTAGTTTGCCTTCCTGAGCTTTTCAATTTTCGCTCCAACGATAAAAGACTAGCCCAAGAGATGGCCGAACAGATTCCCCTCGGTCCTAGCTCGATCTGGGCAAGCAAACTGGCGAAAGAGATGGGGGTTTATCTGGTAGCCGGTTCCATCTTAGAGCTTTCCCCAAATCCAGCAAAACCCTATAATACGAGCGCCGTCTTTGACCCTAAAGGTGAACTTGTTGGCTTTTACCGCAAGCAAAATCTTTTCCAATTCACCAGCCCAGAGAGCAGGCTAGAGCTAAACGAGCCCGATCATCGATCGGCTGGCCGAGAATTTTTCACATTTTCTTTTGGGGATTTTACAGTTGGTTTGGGGATTTGTTTTGATTTGCGCTTTCCGGCTTTCTTTGGGCAGCTGGCTAAAAGCGGCGTCAATCTTTTTGTTTTGCCTTCGGCTTTCACCTACAGGACTGGCTCTGCGCATTGGGAGATTTTGGTGCGGGCAAGAGCTATAGAAACGCAAAGCTATTTTGTGGCCCCAAACCAAACGGCTGAAACAGATTGTTGGGGCGAGAGCTTGATCGTCGGTCCATGGGGGGAGATTTTGGCTAAGGGGAGCAACGCAGAGGACGGATTTTTCACGCAGGTCTTAGATCTGTCAGAGGTGGAGCGAGTTAGAGCCTCTTTACCGCTTCTCGCTAGCTCCTAGAAGAAGATTTGCAACAATACCCTTACATCCAGCTAGCCTCACTCTAATAGCTCCTTGCGAAAATACTAGTTAGGATAAAGAAAGAGGAAATAAAAAACATGAAAAAAACATTAATTTTCTTAAGCTTAGCTTTCTTGAGCATGAGCAGTTTCATCCAAGCTAAAGCCGATGCTGGAAAAGCGCTCGGTATAACTGGAGTAGTATTGGGTGGAGCGGCTCTTGGACTCGCCGGCTACAATAGTTATCAAAACAGCCGTTTTCGTCAAGAGAGAGCCTTTCAGCAACAACAAAACTTCCAGCAACAGGGATATTATCCGCAGCAAAATTTTCAGCAGCCTTATTACAATCAAAGACCAGTGTTTTATGGTCAACAATACAGGCAACCGGTTTATTACTCACCTAGACAAGTAGTTTATAGACAACCGTGCGTAAGGCAGAGACAAAATTATTATTATGGCGGCAATCAAAATGTCTATGGACCTAATGTTTATTCGCCGAATTATAACAATCAATATTATGACTATTAAATAAAAAATCCTCTCAAAATTAGAGAGGATCGAGGAGAGAGAGGGTCTGGAAACTCAGTCGTATTACTTACTATTTTTTACTTTTCTTTACTTGCGGGGGTGGTTATCAACCACAGATGTATAATTGCCGTTTGATATTAAAAATCATTAAATAACCTTCAGGGATAGCCTTGAGTTTTAAGGAGCAATGAGCAGGGGCTTTCCAGAATTTTTCTCTTTATTTTGGTAAATCATCGAACCTAGCTCATCGAGATGTCTATTGATCACTTTGATCAAAGCATGCTGTTCATATCTTTCAGCAATGAGCAAAGCTTCTCGATAATGATTAATCGCTGTGCTCATATTTTCTTCAGGATTTTTAAGGACAGCTAAAGCTTTGTAGGCTGTAGCTAAATTGCTCAGAATAGTAGCGCAGTCAATTGGGAATTTATATTTTGTGATCAAGGCCAAGCAAAGCGCATAGTTTTCGATAGCAAGCTCAATGTTTTCTTCGCGACTTTCATGTCTAGCTAAACGCCAATAGCAACAGCCCAAATCGTTGTAGATATTTGACCGAATCTGTTGATCATCACTGCTTGATAGTGCTTCTTTTAAGTGGCCGAGTGCTAGCTGAAAATTCTTAGTCGCTTTTTCTCTGGCGGCCACAGACATATGGAGACGACCTAGCTCTTCTTCTAGGCGAGCCTGTTCCGGTTTTTCCAGTTTTTGATTTTTGCTGAGCTGAGTAAATGAATCGATTGAGGCCTGAAGCTGAGCCGTGACAGGCTTCAACTTGCTGAGCGCCAAATAAGAATGGCTGAGACCATAAGAACCAGCAAGCAGATTGTCTTTGCGGAAAGACTGAATTTTGATCGCTTTTCCAAAGAACTCAACGGCTTGGTCTAGGGCATCAGGTGACTGAGTCAACTCATGAAGCAACAGATGGGCTTTACCGAGTTCATTGTAAATTTCTTGTTGTTTTGCTGATTGGCTAGGTAAAGCGGCGTAGAGGCTAAGGCTTTGATTCAAGGAAAGTAAACCACGCTTGAGCGCCTCTAGTCTATCTTCTATTCTGATTTTAGTCTCAGCAAGGGACAAGTAAGCCAGCCCGAGCATTTTTTGCCAACCGGCTTTGTTGGGCAGATCGGCCGTAGAACCGAGATTGTCAAGAAAAATAGGCAAAATCACATTCTCGATCTTTTCAAACTGCTTCATCTGAGTCAAATAAGCCAAGGCTTTCTCGAAGAAAGGAAAAAGCTCTGCTGTTTGGGCATTCTCCCGCAAAAACATTTTGAAAAAATAGAGCAAACCGGAAGTGACAAAAGAAGATGAAGTCCTCTTGAGGCGTACTGGATCGGATAGTAGCTCAGTGAAATGCAACACTATACCTTCTTTCAGTCGGTCAAAATAGATCGGATCGAGCTGAAATTCTTTGAAAACAAACTCTTGAACGCGTGAGTGAACACGGTAAGAGAAGTTTTTGCCCGGTAAAGTAAAAATCTTTTGGATCAGACCACGCTCAAAAAGATTGCTGAGATGTCTCTCGGCGTAGAGCTGAGGCAGTGAAAAAATCTGCTCAATAAAGCTTTCATTGATCGAAACAACTGGCAAATGCGAACAAAAGAAAAGTATGTCCTTCTCGACAGAAGATAAATCTTTGAGTGAGAGAGAGATCAAAAAGTCAGATCCCTGAGCTTGTCTTTTGCTGGCTAATAGCAGGTCCTCTAGTTGCTTGGACTGAGGAATGCGGGCATTGGGACGGCAGAAACGTTTGACAAAAGAAGTGAAAAGAGACAGATTCAGCGGATTACCGTCGATCAAAGCCAAAACTTGCGCCATAGCGCTGGCATTGTTTTCGAGAGCTTCGGGCAACTGCTCCAGCGCAAAAGTCTGCACTAATTCCTCTGAAAGGCTCAAAACATCGATCACACGCACCGGAATAACCCAATCTTCTAATCTGAGTTTGCTAGAGCAAGTACTAGCAAGTAACTTAGAAAGCCCCCAAGGGAGATTGGAGAGTAACTTGCGGTCAGAAGAAGGCAACAAATCGAGATTTGAGATCACAACTAAAAAACCCTGATCGGCTATCAATCGGGAAAAAAGTGCAATTGGGTCTTGAATTTTATTAGCAGGAAAACCAAACTGTTCTCTCAGCACTATCGACAAAAGTTCGGCCAGATTACTTTCAGCTGGGGTGACAGTAGCCCCTATTACACCCATTGAGTTGGCGAATTTCGCTTCGCGAGCATAGAGAGTAGCCAGCATTGTCTTGCCGCAACCAGCATGACCGGACAAGAGCACAGCATCTACTTCCAAAAAAGCTTTTTCCAGCTGACGCAGCTCGCGAATGCGCGGAATAATTTGACTGACAGGATCTAGAGGGGGGGCAAAGACAAGAGGCGGGATTTTTTGGTCTAAAGGCAACCGGCTAGGAAGAGCTAAAGCCTTGTTGCTGGGCAGTTCTTCGCTAACAAAAACTGCTCGCTGCTGGCTTGAGAATGTCTCTTTTTCCATCGGCATTTGGTCCTCAAAGACTACTGGAGCACTGCTGTGATTATTACTCATCTCGGGGGGATTTAGCTCATTTTGGCTCTGTTCAGATTCGGCCAGATAAGCATTCACTTCTTGGTAAAATTCTTGGCGCTGTTTGGCTGCTTCTTTGGGGCTAAAGTCCAGCTCCACTATTCTCGAATCCAAGGGGAGCGCTGTATCATCGCTGACATAAGCAGCTTGCCTGAGCTTGCTGAGGCTGGTGGAAGGCTTAGAGCCAGCAAAGAGCGTAGAAAGCTGACTCCACCAATTTTGCTGCACCGAATTTGTTTTTTTATGATCCTGAGACATATTTATATATTTTCAACCCTAACGTTTCAGACCCTCAATGAAAGACGCGTAGCCAGCTACTCGATCTTCATCTTGAGAGATACCAGCCAAAAGCCAAAGGTGCTGGTTTAGATCAACTCTATCTTCTACGATTAGATAGCCTTCCTCCTCTAAAAGTTTCCGCTGCAAAACTCCGCGCTCCCCAAGCTTAAGCGCGCTGATCCAGCCGTCTTTGGCTACCACTCTGTACCATGGATAGCTAGCAGTCTCTTTTTCTGTGAGTCCAGTCAAGATAAAACCAATGCTTCTGGCTGTTTTGCCCAGCAACTGAGCGATCTGGCCATAGTACATCACCTTGCCTAGGGGAATGGAGGCAACAATACTCAATACGTGAGCTTTGAATTCACTTTTAACTTCACTCATCAGCTTTTCCTCTCAATGGCAAAGTCAGCCAAACTAGCGAGCATAGAAGTAAGCAAACCAACTGACTGCAAACCAGCTTTGGCGGCAGTGACCAGTTCCACACAATAAGCCTGAGAAGCTTCAAGTCCTAGACATTCGGGAAAAGTGCTCTTGCCTTGGGCTCTATCTTTGCCCGAGGTCTTACCGAGCTCAGCTGTACTGCCCGAAGAGTCCAAAAGATCGTCAGCCACCTGAAAAGCCAACCCAAGAGACTGTGAATACTCGCGCAAAGCCTCCCGCTGAACAACGCTCGCCTCAGCGGCAATGGCTCCGAGCAAAACGCTAGCCTCAATCAAAGCGCCAGTTTTGAGCGCATGCAAAACTTTTAGCTGATCTAGGCAAGTGCTCTCCGCTTTACCCGTCAATTCCAAATCCTCCATCTGGCCAGCTGTCATACCCCGAGCACCTACGGCTTTGCTCAGAAATAGCAGCAGCTCAATCTTCTGAGAAGCGGTAAAAGCCAAGTTCTCCTCTGGCAAGCCAGCTAAAAGCTCAAAAGACAATACCAACAGCGCGTCACCCGCCAACAAAGCAGTCGCCTCATCAAAAGCTCGGTGACAAGTAGGTTTGCCTCTACGCAGCTCATCGTCATCCATGCAAGGCAAATCGTCATGAATCAAACTCATCGCATGGACGCACTCCAGAGCAGCTCCTACCGGCAAGATTTTCTTTGGGTCAGTTCCACCACAAGCTTCATACACGGCAAAGCAAAGCAGCGCTCTGAGCCGCTTGCCTCCTCCCAAGAGCGAATAGCGCATAGCTTCAGCCAGTCTGGCCGAAGGGCCGAAATCGAGATCTGTGCTCAGATATTGCTCTAAAGCCTGCTTAGTCACTAGTTGGTTTGTCTCTACTAGCATGATTTTGTCAGACACAAAGCTCCAAGAACCTCATCTAAGGCTTGCTTACTGTCTGTATTGTAGACCCGTAAAGAACGATCGCACTTTTTGATCAAACCAGAAAGTACAGTTCCAGAACCGATCTCAATGAAAGCTTCAGCGCCGAGCGCTAACATCTGCTCGACAGTTTCTACCCAACGCACTGGCGAAACCATCTGCTCAGCGAGCTTGGCTTTGAGACTAACGGCGTCTTGACAGGGCTTAGCATCGATGTTTTGGATCACCGGACAAACGGCATCTGCAAATTCCAATTCTTCAAGGGCCACCTTGAAATCAAAGCTAGCCTGCAACATCAAAGGCGAATGAAAAGCGCCACTGACAGCCAAGGGAATCACCCGTGCTTTCCGTTCACCAAGGAGACGAGTTGCCGCTCTAACCGAAGCAGTATCACCACTTATGACAGTCTGTTGGGGCGAATTCAGGTTAGCGACAGAGCAACCAGCTTCCAAGCAAACTTTTGTTACTTCTTCGCCAGTGAGTCCGATCACAGCCGCCATTTCGCCTGCTGGAGCAGTGTCCATCAGCTCACCGCGCAAAACAACCAACTGAGCTGCTTCATCTAGTCTAAGAACTTCCGCTGCCCAAAGAGCGCTGATCTCACCTAGGCTGTGTCCGGCGACGCAGAGGGGGTCTTCTGTCCAGTGCTGGCGAAGCGCTTGCATGCAGGCAGCCGAAGCGGCTAGCAAAGCGGGCTGAGCGTGCCTTGTACGACGAAGTGCCTCATCTGGTCCTGTCCAAGCCAAACGAATCAGATCGAAATCGCAGAGCTTAGCCACTGTTGAGAAGGTATTCATGGCTTCGTTGGAGCCACGGCAGATCTCTTCAGCCATCCCGATCGACTGTGATCCTTGGCCGGGGAAGACTAGAGCTACTTTTTGCGGGTTAAAGGGAGCGTTCATATCGTTTCATTATAATTTGTTTTTCTTCCAAGGAAGTTGGGCTTCCATTGCTTGTCTGTTTCTTTGGCGAAGCACCTCTAGGTTACGCATGGCTTCGAATAAACTGCCGCCCTGACCAGGAGACTTGGCGCCAGCAAAGGCGGCTCCAGCTTGAGCCAGTAGCGAATACAAACTCAACTCTTCCATGAAAGATTTGATTTCCATAAAAAATTTCAGTACCAAAAAACAAGCAAGCACCAGTGAGCTCTGTTCTAGCCAGAAGACTGGACTTTGGATCGCTTCGGGGATTGAGGAACTGAGCTTGGGCCAGATCTGGGCAAAGAAAAGCCACAAGATCAGACCAAGCGAAAACAATATTCCAAGAAGTTTGAAAAAAGGCTTCCAGAGCTGTTCCTGGAGATATTTTAGGCGCGAAGCGCTTTCTTGGGCTACTTGGGCGGCTTCATCAAAGGAGGCTTTTTTCGTTTCAAAGGATTTCAGGAGGGCTTTGCAGACTTCGTAGTCTAGGTCTACTTGTTTTTCGTGGCGGGCAAAGATCCCTTTCCAGAGGCGTTTTAGGGTGGGGTGGTCTTTCTTTTTTCCTTGCAGGCATTTTTGGGCTAGTAGTTTCCATGCTGCTAGATCGGCTTTTACTTTTTTCGGTTTTTCTTTACGATCTTTGATTTTGCTTGTCCTTTAGTTTTTATTATTTGAAATCAATGATACAGCTCCTAAAAACTCTGTCGATTTGAGGGCTTAAGCAAACAGTGAATAACCCCAAACAGCCTCGCAATTTAGTTTTCAGTGCTTACTTAGTGGGTTTGAAAATTCGTTCTAGCTACCTGCTCGCTTATTGAGCCGAGGGCATCAGGCAATCTCTAAACTGCTCCCGCGATTCTGGCACAAGCTGACCACTGCATTCTTTCACTGAACCAGGCTGTGGACGCTCTCCTTCAGCTAATTTCACTTTACCGGCACCGATTTTTGCTTTGCGTTTGTCGAGCATGCAAAGTTTGAATTCTTTTTGCTCTTCTTCTGACAACTGGCCTAGGCAGACTTTCATCTTTTCTCGAAGCTGTTTCATTTTGGCTTTTTTGTCTTCTTTGACCGGTGGCTTGGGCAAAGCCGAGATCATTGGGGAAGGGCTCTCAGCCAAAACGGACTGACCGAAAACAGCCAACAAAGCAACAGTTAAAAATACTTTTTTAGTCATGAGTTTATCTTAGCCAAAATCTCCTCTGGGAAAAAGCAAAGCTCTGTATCGAAATCGTTGCCCTTTTGTAAGAGAGCAGCGGCAAGCGCCGAGACTTCCGATAATTCCGCGATTCGATTGGTCTTTTTGATCAAAATCGGCGCCTTATCATCTCGGTAAGGAAAATGCTCTGGCGTCATAGTCAGAAAATAATAAGGAGCCCGCTCAGCACCGAGCTCAGCTTTGATTTGCTCTCGAGCTTCCCAGGTGAGCTGATGCCCACGTCTAGCCTTGAATAAACGCCTATTGAGGATTCTCAAAGCTAAATCTCGCAAAATAAAATCTTCAGCCTCACTAGACCAAAGACTTAAGAAATAAAAGAGTCGAGCATCATCTAGCTTATGAAAAATGTTGGTATCGATACTACTCGCATCGGTGAGCCAAGCGAGTAGAACGCTATCATGCGGAAAAGAGGCTCCGGCCAGCGCGAGATCGCGGGCTCTAGCGATGCAGGATCCAAATAAAGCGTCAGCCCCCAGCGTGGTCTTATGGTGATAGACCTGCTGATACATCGAATAACGCGCAAACAAATAATCTTCAACGGCATTGAGTGCTTTTTCTTCGACCACCAGATGCCTTTCACCGTGGATCTCAGCTAGCTCCAGTGACTGAATGATGCGATCGAGTTGAAAATAGCCGTATTTTGTACCTGTCTGATGGCTGTCTCGAATTAAATAATCGGCTCTGTCGCAATCGAGCTGAGCACTCACTATCTGATACTGCCATGGCCTACCTGTTCGAGGGGCCTTACCCAAGAGAGAACAGATCGTTTGGGGGAGACTAGGGTCATGGGCTTTCAGCAGGCTAGTCAGTTCATTGTCCGTACTCAAGATTTTGGCTGTCTGATCTTCATGATGAAAGCCGAAAGCCGCTTCGCTAGAGTGACTGAGCGGTCCATGGCCGAGATCGTGGAGTAGAGCGGCAAGGGTGATCGCTAGAGCTTGCGGTTGGACTTCTTGGGGGTATTTTCGCTCCAAGGCGCTGAGTATATTGCGGGCTACCTGCATTACGCCTATTGAGTGCACAAAGCGGCTATTCTCGGCGCCATAGTAGGTGAGGGAGCTGAAGCCTAGTTGTCTGATCCGCCTTAGGCGCTGAAACTGGGGGGTGTCTATGATCTGGATCAACAAGCGTTGATCTTGGAGGGCTGGATCTAGCTCTATCAGTCCCCAGATCGGGTCTAGGAAGCGCCTTATTTTCATTGTTTTATATTACTTATTTTTCCGAAGCAAAGCAGGGGACCAAGATTAAACCGGATACCTCCCGAGTGTATTAGTTAAGCTTGCATTAAGTCAACATTGCGCTTTCGTTAAATAGCTGCTATTCTGTATCTTAGGTAAACGCAGAAAACAGAGGAATTTGTATAAATATCATGGTCAGTGAAATTAGCAGAAATATACCCGGACTCACTAGACAATTCGAAACCAGAAGGACCACAGAAGTGAGCAGTCTTCCTGGCGGGCGAGAAGCAAGCCCAGAGCTCGAGAAACTAGCTATTCGTTACGCAGCTATTGCTCAGGCCAGTGTCCCGCTGATTTCAAAAGAATGGGATGGTCTATCAAACGAACAGAAAGCTTTTGTTCGCGAACAAAGAGAATTGGGGGTGAAGTTTTTAACCCAGGGTACAGAAGAATTCGGCTCATCACTAGCAAAAAAAGCGCTTGAGTTCTTGGGTTTGGGAGAAGACTCAAAGTTCAATGAAGCTCTCGATCGGCTTTTCTTTGAAGTACAAATCAAAAAGGTAGATCCGCAGGCGTTACGTTCAGGAAATGGAAGGAATCCGCAAGATCTAGCTAAATCTGTTCTCGGTGAATCTAATTTAAGAAAGACTCTTTCGGCGATTCCTGAGATTGGAAAATTTGTTGAAAGTCTGTTTAAAAAGCTTGACTCTATTTCTGGAAAGAGATTAGCTGAGCTTTATGTCGTACCCGCTGAAAAGGAGTCTTCTGATACTAGCGAGAATCTTGGGAATGCCTTGGTTAATTTAGGCCTTCTAGATGGGCTTAAGGAAGAAGAGGATCCCAACGGTGTCAGTAGTACAGCTCAGGGGGCAACAGAAAACATCGAATCATCTAGCGTTAATAATTTTCTCAAAGATTTGAAGCGGAACAAAGATTCATCAGCAGTTCTAGACATCCTAAATCAAGGACTTGAGGATTTCGCAACGACCCCAGACAAAACAGCTAAAGATTCTCCTAGCAAAGCTTTCCCCGAACTCATAAAGCTCTTGGCTGATAAAGGAAAGAAAATACTTGCCCAAGGCAGCATTGGAGAGAGAGCAACAAAAGCCTTGGAAAATCTAAGCAGTGCTCTTGTCACTAGAGCCATCATTGATACCGAAAATTTAACTGAACAGATCACTAACCCAGCATCAGCCAACTCCTCAAAAAAGGAAAAAGTTGAAATCAAGGAAGAAGCAGTAAAACCCAAACCAACAAACAGCGCAGAGACAAATAAGCAATCTTTGAAAGATCTCTTTTACAAAGCCGAGTCAAGCACGATCACATATGAAGAGTTCCAAAATGCAATCAACACTCTCAAAGAGCAGAAAGAAGGAAAGCTAGAACCGAAACCCACAAGAGAAAGCTCAGCTGAAAGCGCTATCGACCCAAACAGCCCCCTAGGCAAAATCAAAGCCGGTAAAGCGGTCATCTTAGAAGACTTAAAAGACCTGATCAGCTCTCGCCAAGTTAGCTTGCGTGAACTTTCCGCTCTGGCTTCAGAAGGCAAATTAAAAATAGTCAGTAACCAGAATTCTCAGTTGATCTTGAATCTAGACTCTCTATATGAACTGGTGGGAGGCATGATAATGGACAAAACGGTGGGCGACACTCCCAACAAAGAGCCTGTTCCGGAGAAAAAAGAATTCTCCTCACCCAAAGAGCAAATCGAAAAGCTGAGTGATGACCAGAAAGTCAACTTGTTGCTTGATTTACTGACGCCCGAGCAACTGGAGAAACTAACAAACTCCAAATAAGACGCTCGAAATAACTTGAGGAAAACCCCTGTCAAAGACTTAAAAATCTGGCTGGGGGTTTTCTTTTGGCAGTTTTCCTCACGAACTATAGAAAAATTAAATAATAGTTATAGGCTTTTATTATAATCAAGCCTTCTAGATACTATTGGTTTTCGTTATCACTGGCGAAAAAAAGCATGAACCCAATAGACGCAAAAGCACACTCATACAATCTCAGTCTCCTCCAAAAACTTCCCTTAACTCCCTTCGAAAAAAGACCAATTCAACAGCAAAGACTAATAAAACAAATAAGTCAAGAAGCTTCAGCGCACTTCCAAAACCCGAGTAAAGACCGCACGGAAAAAGCAGCTCTGCTCCAAATCCTCAAACTCACCCTCAAACATAAATCAAACAATAATCTCTTCGACATAACCGGACTCCTCACCGAATCAGAGAAATTCGTGCGCAGGGTGATAGCCTCCCAGAAACTCATTAAAGCTGTGAGCTCAGGAGACTCTAAGCCGGTATATTCTACTGACTGGCACACTAGACATATCCCAAACTGGGAAAGCTGGCTCAAAGACATCAAAGGCAAGCCCATTCAAGCCCTAGAAGTGGGCAGCTACGAAGGGCTTTCGGCTCGTTGGCTAATGGAGAATATACTCACTCACCGCGAATCTAGTCTCTATTGCGTCGATACTTGGAGGGGAAGCGATGAGCATCAGTATCCCTTCAAGCTAAATCCAAATGAATATCTCTGGGACTTCTTCGTCCATAATCTCAATCCTTGGCTCACCATACAAAACAAAAGAGTAATACCGGTGAAAGGGAAAAGCCAGCAGAGACTATTAGACCTTCCGGAAAACAGCTTTGATCTTATCTATCTGGATGGTTCTCACAAAGCGGAAGACGTCTATGCTGACGCCTCAATAGCTCATCAACTGCTCCGAAAAAACGGAATCATGATCTTCGACGATTATGCTTGGGACTATTATCCTAGCCCTGAAGAGAACCCTAGAGCCGGTATAGAAGATTTCTTACAAGACCTAGGCTTTGACTATAAGATCATAGGAAAGGGCAGGCAACTGGCTCTCCAGAAGGAATAGAACTGATGGGTCTTGGGGGAATACTAGCTTATCTAGGAGCCCCTGCAGTCTCCACAACAGGAGGATTAGCCGAATTCACCGGAGGGACAACGGGTTTCGCTTGGTTTGTCTCTTTCGGTTTTTGCACCAAGATCATCGATGAACCAAACTGCAACATAAAAGGCACAATCTTTTCTACCGGTCTCTCTTGAAGCGAATTCCAACGCAAAACTTCCTCGTTATGGCCAAGAGTACGGGCATGAAGCAGCAAAAGATCATCGTTGCGTTTCATGAATGCATCAGCTTGATTTAGACCGAAGTCTGTAAGATCAAGGTTTTGCTTAGGGCAGATCTGCAAAGCCGGATGCTCAGAAATTTCTTTGCGACGACTGAGCACCGAGCGATTGTTTTGGTGATTGTAGCCGATTGGGTAAGTGCGGCACATAGTCGGTCTGTGTGTGTAAACTCCACAACGACCATAGAATTCACTACCTACATGCTCAGCATGACCGGGCAAATCGGGATTCACTTCTTTCTGTTCGCGGCGCCCTTCAGCCAAGAAGTGACATTTATAGGTACCGGGGAAAAGAGCTGATTCGACCTTCTTCAAGGCAAGATGAAACATTTTTCCTTTCCGGTCTGGATTGTCGAAGACGAAGGGAAAGGGTGAAGATTTATTGCTGCTGTAGTTGGGATCATAGGCCAATTCCTCAAAGGCCAATCCTTGGACGGCTTTGTCTACTCCAAGCAGATTTACTAAATCGAGAAAATCGTAGATTGTTATCAGTAGTCTATAAGTACGGCAGCAGCCAGCGTGGCATGAATCGCAGATGGAACTCATTATTATTTAATTCTCTTGGTTTCAGATTGACCCTTAGACTTTTATATTCCCGTATTTGTGCCAAGGCGATCGAAGATCTAGGGGGTGAGCCAAGATCTGAGTCGGGATTACTCAGATATTTTTTTTCATTCGTGTTGAAGCAAATCCACCAGACAAGCCATAAATTGGGGAGAAAGATTGAGCCCCGGAGTATGAAAGAGATGAACTCCACGACTTTCAGCGAGCTCCTTAAATTCCACTCCAATCTCATAAGTAGTCTCAACGTGATCGGAAACGAAACTGATCGGGGCAACTAGCAAACGAGTACCCGGTGCCAAAGTCTCAATGAGTTGATTGGTCGAGGGCTCCAACCAGCGCTCAGGGCCAAACTTACTCTGAAAACAAAGCAAACTAGCTGACTCAGAATTCCACTGCTCACCAATAGCCGCCACTGTCTGGCGTAGCTGATCAAGATAAGGATCGCCATCACGGACATAGCTCTGAGGGACACCATGTGCGCTGAAAGCAGTCAAGTAGGGCTTTTGGATATGCGCTCCTCTCGCTCTCAGTCTATCTAGCCAAGCCTCAATGAGCATCGGATGATCCGGATAACTTTGTATATAACGAACCGGTGTATCTGGAAACTTGCGGTCTAAATACGGCTTCAACTGAGCAAAGCTCGACTCTGTAGTCGAAGTCGAGTACTGTGGATAAAGAGGCAAGATAGTTATTTCACTAGGAGGCTCACCTGCTTCTAGTGTCTCTTTTAGCTCAGCAAAACCAGGACTGCTATGTCTTTGGCAGGCCAAAACTTCTAAACCGGTCAGCTCTGCTAGACGTTTGGCTTGCGCCTTTGTGATCGCATTGATTGGGGATTTACCGCCAAAAACACTATATAATTCGCGTGATTGAGGCAAGCGCCTAGCGACAATCAGCCTCACTAGCAGAGACTGCAGAGGACGCAAGGGGAAAGGCAGACGAACCACGTATGGATCGGAAAGCAGACTCTGCAAAAAAGGCCCAATTCCTTCATAAGAATCTGGCCCCCCGAGGTTGACCAAGATTACAATCTTTCTCATAAGCTGATCTTCACACAAAAAACACTTCCCAATGAATCTAAAAGATAAATCGAGAGTTATGACAGAAGGGCACAAAGCGGCCCCCGCCAGAGCCATGCTGAGAGCCGTGAACATGACAGACGCCGATTTTGCCAAGCCACTGATAGGCATTGCCTCGGGCTGGAGTACGATTACCCCCTGCAATTCACACCTAAACGAGCTGGCTCAGGAATCCGAAAAAGGGGCTTTTGAAGGAGGTTGTTTCCCGCAGACTTTCGGGACTATCACAGTCTCAGACGGTATATCGATGGGTCATGAGGGCATGAAATACAGCCTAGTTTCCCGCGAAGTGATCGCCGATAGCATTGAGGTGGTCGGCTCAGCTCAAAGATTCGATGGCTTGGTGGCGATCGGCGGTTGCGATAAGAATATGCCTGGTGCTCTGATCGGTCTCTGCCGTCTAAACATACCTGCTTTGTTCGTCTACGGCGGAACGATCCTGCCCGGTAGTCTCTGTGGGCGCGATATAGACATTGTCTCAATCTTTGAGGCTGTCGGTCGCTATCAGGCTGGTTCTATTGGCGAGCAAGAACTAGGAGCTGTCGAGCGGGAAGCCTGTCCAGGAGCTGGCTCTTGCGGGGGGATGTACACGGCAAACACTATGTCGGCGGCCATTGAGGCTATGGGCATGTCCCTTCCGTATAGCGCTTGTTTGCCAGCCGTTTCGGCCAAGAAGCGAATCGAAGCACGCCAAGCTGGCCTGCAGCTGCATAAGATGATTGAACTCGGTCTTACCCCAAAAAAAATCATCACCAGAGCTTCACTGGACAATGCGATAAGAGTGGTTTTGGCTTTAGGAGGCTCCACCAACGCTGTGTTGCATTTACTCGCTATTGCCGATGCTCTCGATATTCCGCTCAAGATTGATGATTTCGATACTTTGGCGAAAAGCACTCCTCAGCTGGCTGACCTTAAGCCCAGCGGGCGCTATGTTGCTGCTGATTTCGCTCAGATCGGTGGTGTGCCCAGTCTGATGAAGTATATGCTAGGAGAAAAACTTTTGGATGGCTCAGCGCTGACTTGTCTAGGTGTCACTTTGGCTGAATATCTGGAAAATGTGCCCGCTCTAGACTTTGCAAGGCAGGACGTCATCAGACCGCTCAGCAAACCGATCAAAGACCAAGGACCCTTTGCGATTCTGAAGGGAAATCTGGCGACAGCCGGTTGTGTAGCAAAAGTCTGTGGGCTTGAGGTCTTTCAGCATGAAGGGAAAGCAAAGGTCTTTGATAGTGAACTGGAGGCTTATCAGGCGATAGAGCAAGGAAGCATAGAAGCTGGTGATGTCTTGATCATCCGCTACGAAGGGCCTAAAGGCGGTCCAGGGATGCAGGAGATGCTCTCGGTGACTGCAGCTCTTGTTGGTCGAGGCTTGGGCGGGAAAGTGGCTTTGCTTACCGATGGGCGTTTCAGTGGGGGCAGTTATGGCTTGGTGATTGGGCATATTGCTCCTGAGGCCTATGATGGCGGCAATATTGCTCTGGTCCAAAACGGCGATCTAGTCAAGATCTCGATTGCTGAGCGAAGCATTGAGCTTTTGGTCAGTTCTAAAGAGCTCGCTCAGCGCCGAACTGCTTGGGTGAGACCAGATGACGGCTACAAGCGGGGAGTGCTAGCAAAATACAGGCGTTCAGTCAGTTGTTCTAGTCTTGGGGCTATTACGGACAAAGAGTGATTTTCAGCGTTCTATTGACTTGTACTGAGCTAAAATTGGACAGATGATCAATGCTTACGCCGCTGAGAAGCCTAGAGGCCCGCTCAAACCATTTGAGTACAATCCGGGCCCGCTAGGCCCCGAAGACGTCGAAATAAACGTCGAATACTGTGGAATCTGTCACAGCGATCTGAGTATGTTGGACAACGAATGGCAGGCCAGCAGCTATCCGCTGGTACCCGGTCACGAAATAATTGGGGTGGTGGGCGCCATGGGTCAATCAGTGAAAAATCTGAGAATGGGTCAAAGAGTGGGGCTCGGTTGGTTTTCTAGTTCATGCCTGCATTGCTCTCAATGCTTAGCCGGTGACCACAATCTCTGTGCTGGTGCTCAGGCCACGATCATGGGTAGACATGGCGGCTTTGCCGATAAAGTAAGGGCTCATTGGTTATGGGCTGTCCCTTTGCCTAAGACTTTAGATGCCGCAAAAGCTGGTCCGCTTTTTTGTGGGGGCCTGACTGTCTTCAATCCCTTCTTGCAGCTTGGGATCAGGCCCCTAGACAGAGTAGGGATCATCGGGATCGGTGGTTTGGGCCATTTGGCTTTGCAATTTGCCAGAGCTTGGGGTTGTGAGGTGACTGCTTTTTCTTCCACTCAGTCCAAGGAAGCGGAAGCGAGAAGTTTTGGGGCACATCATTTTATTTCTAGTGGTGAGCTTGGCAAAGTAAGTGGTCAGTTTGATTTCATCCTTTCGACTGTCAGTGCTGATTTAGATTGGTCAGCTTATTTGACGGCTCTGGCTCCTAAGGGCAGATTACACTTTGTCGGTGTCCCCGCTAGCCCCATCTCCACTCACGCCTTTCCGCTTATTGGAGGGCAAAAATCGCTATCTGGCAGTCCACTTGGTAGCCCCGGCAACGCTTCGAAGATGCTCGATTTTGCCGCTAGGCATTCGATCCTGCCCACAGTTGAGATGTTTAAGCTAGCGGCAGTCAATGAAGCTCTCGATCATTTGCGTTCCGGTCAGGCCAGATACAGAGTGGTGCTTGAGCAATGAGCTAATTGTTTCGTAACAAAAGATTGAGCAGATAGCCCCTCTTAAGCTAATATTTTGAAATCCAATTCTCTTTTTGCAAAAGCTCCATGGAACAAAAACATAAAATCAGCATCAAAATTGCAGGCGCAGCCGGTCAAGGCGTGGAGTCAGGCGGACAGGGACTCACCAAGGCTCTCAAGCGCGGCGGACTGAATGTCTTTGGCGTGTCAGACTATATGTCTCTGATCAAAGGCGGCCACAACTTCTATCAAATCACGGTCTGCGACGAGCAAGTTCATACTTTCACCGAAAAATATCACATAGTAGTTTGCTTTGATCATCAAAACGTCCAAGAAAATATCGTGCATTGTAATGAGCTCCATCCAGGCGGCTTCTTTATCGTCGATGACGCTGTCACCCTCAAGCCTGAACTGGAACAAGCAGTGCAAGCTAACCAAGCTATCCTCTGCAGAATGCCCTTAGCTAGACTGGCAACTGAAATTGGTGGCAGCAAGATCATGATGAATACTGTCGCTCTTGGCGGCGTAGCCGGTCTCTTGAAGCTTCCCTTTGAAGTGCTCGATAACGTCGTCCGTGAAAACTTTGCCAAAAAGAGTCAAGAACTGGCCGACAAAAACTCCCAAGTCGTCAAAAGCGGCTATGAGTGGGCTCAAGCTAACTTTGGCACTCAGTTCAAGTTCGATCTCAAATATCCTCAAGCTGCTGAAGCAATCAAAGGCCACCTGCTGATCAACGGCAACGACGCCATCGCCTTCGGTTCTTATGCGGCTGGTTGTCGCTTTGTTTCTGCTTACCCGATGACTCCAGGTACATCAGTTTTTGAGTGGTTCACCAAACAAAACAAACAAATCGGTGCAGTCACCAAACACACTGAAGACGAAATAGCCGCTGTCTGCATGGCGATCGGTGCAGCGCAAGTCGGTGTTCGTTCTATGACTTCCACCTCCGGCGGTGGTTTCTGCTTGATGGTAGAAGCGCTTGGCCTAGCTGGTATGACAGAAGTCGGCGTAGTCGTCGTAAATGCCATGCGTGGCGGTCCTTCTACCGGTCTTCCAACACGTACCGAACAAGCTGATTTGTTGTTTGCCATTCACGCTTCTCACGGAGAGTTCCCACGGATAGTTCTCACTCCAGGCACCATCGAACAGTGCTATGAAGCTGGCGTCAAAGCACACAACATGGCCGAAAAATATCAAACACCGGTGATCATTCTCACCGATCAGCTACTCGCTGCCGAGTTCCGCAATACTGACCCAGCTTCTTTCCCCTTGCCAACAATCGATAGAGGAAAACTGCTTACCACAGAACAACTAGAAAGCCTTGAGACTTATAGACGTTATGAGTTCTCCGCTGATGGTATTTCTCCCAGAGCGCTTCAAGGTCACCCGAAAGCTGTCTTTGCTCCCGCCACCGACGAGCATGATGAAACCGGCCACATCACTGAAGATGCCGAAAACCGGATCAAGATGATGGACAAGCGGATGCAAAAACTGGAAGGTGCTCGCGCTGAGATTTCTGGTCCTGATTTCTTCGGCCCAGAGAATGCTGATTTGACTTTGCTAGTCTGGGGCTCCACTTATGGCGCTGCAAGAGAAGCTGTCGAAGAGCACAACGCTTCTGGTAAAGCCAGCAAGATCAATCTCTTGCATTTCTATGAACTCTGGCCTTTCCCGATCGAAGCGACCATGAAGCAAATCAAGAAATGTAAATTCACCTTCAACCTTGAGCAAAACTACACAGCCCAGTTTGCCAAGCTGCTAAGAATGGAAACTGGCTTAGAGCCAAATCAAACCTTCTGCAAATACGACGGAAGACCAATCATGGCCGAAGAAATCTTAGAGCAAGTCGAGAAAATATTCAGCCAAAAGCTGGTCACCGCTTGAGTTTTCGCAAATTATCCCCTACTCACTAAAAGGCAAAATCATGGTTATCACAGCAGACAAACAACAAGTAACAGCGAAAGATTATAAGAGTGAACAGAAGTCTACTTGGTGCGCCGGTTGCGGCGACTTCGGTATTCTCAGTGCTGTTCAAACGGCCTTAGTCAATGCAGGCGTTGCACCTTGGCAAGTATTGCTGGTTGCCGGTATCGGTTGCGGCAGCAAGCTTCCCGATTACATCAATGCCAGCGGCTACATGACACTCCATGGACGTGGAGTCACCATCGCTTCTGGAGCGCACTTGGCCAACACTGACTTGCTTGTCATCGCTATCACCGGTGATGGCGACGGTTTCGGGATCGGTGTCGGGCACGCCATTCACAATATGCGCCGTAACATGGACATCGTGCATTTGCTCGAAAACAACGAAGTCTATGGTTTGACCAAAGGACAGTACTCGCCTACCAGCAAGCGTGGCTTCAAGACCAGCACTTCACCGGAAGGCGCTATCGAATTCGCCGTCAATCCAGCTGCATTGGCGATCACTTCGGGCGCTACTTTGGTTGCTCGTTCTTACTCTGGCGATCCCAAGCATGCCGCTCAGATGATCCAGTTGGGTATGGAGCACAAGGGCTACGCTCTGATTGAGATCCTTCAGACTTGTCCTACTTACAATAAAATCCAAAACAACGAATGGTATAAAGCCAATAGCTACAAGATTGAAGAAGAGCTTCCCAACTATGACGCAAGAGATCTTTCGCAAGCTTTCAATCTGTGTATCAGCGATGATTCCCGCTACCCACTCGGTGTGATTTATGTGAACAACGAGAGACCTACTTATGCTGAGCAAGTACCGGCCCTTCAAGACAATCCCAAGGCTCTTGTCAATCATTCCCTGGTCTTGAATGAGTCGACTATGGACAAACTGAAAAGCGTTTACGTCTAACGGGGAATGCGATCAGCCTCAGGGCTTGTTAGCTTTCCAAAAAAATAGAGAGAGGCTCTAATTATGGCCTCTCTCAATCGTTTTCTATTTTCAAACTGGGCAACCTTTCAAAAAATGGACTACAGTTTTTCTGTTGCCGTTAGAAGGTATAACTCCTAACAAGTAATAATATCCCCGCAGCAGCAAAGCAATAACCAGATGAAGGGTAAACCTTGCCTCCTAGTCAGTCTTCTCGTTCTGGTAAGCAGTGTCTCTCCGCTCTTGGCGGCAGATCTAGACTCGCTCTGCACAACGGCTCTAAGAGAGCAAAATACTAGTAAGATCGCTCAATCTCTCTTAGGCCAGAAATATAAAGCAAACACCCTCGAAAGCAAACCCAATGAACTAGTGCTTGACTGGTCTGGTTTCGATTGTCTTACTTTTGTCGAGACAGTTTATGCCCTTGAGCTCAGCGCTCAATCTGGCTTGTGCACGGAGCAAGCTTATAGCCATTGGCTTAGAAATCTCCGCTATCGAGACCCAGCAAATACGAGCTACCTAGGCCGACTGCATTATTTGACTGAGTGGCTGCTCAGCGCTCAAAGTCGCGGTTTTTTGCGTCCATTAACCGGCTCTCATTGCGGCAATCAGCCGCTCAATTTTCTTAGCAGTAGAGCTAGTTCAGATCCAAGTAAACAAAAATTCTTTCAGCAAACCGAAGCGGGTCTAATAGAGCTCTGTTATTTTACTGCTGGTGAAGAGTTTCCCGCTATGCTGGCGCCCGGCGATCTAATTGCTTTTCGTTCGGGGCGAGAGGGCTTGGACTTCAATCATGTCGCCTTGGTAGCTGAAGTGAAAGCTGATCGGCGCATTTTTTTCTATCACGCTTCTAGTCTGAATGGGCGTATCGAGCGGAATGTAGAAGATTTAAGCACTTATCTTAAAAAGAGCAGGCTTGATTTAGGGGTTGTTTTTGCCAAAAAGCTGTTCTGAGATTTGTGATATCTTGTAAAGAGTAAAGCTGTTACGGGGTACAACATGCCTAAACAAATTAAACTCTTGCTCCCTTTTTCTAAAGTCAGCACTCCGCTTATCGTAGGCAAAAAGTTTAATACAAGCCCAAATTTTATTAAAGACCAGCTTGACAAAAATGCCGCCCATTTATACTACCCTGGGTCACTCCAGCTAAGCAAAGAGGTGATCCTGATAGCTGCTTACCTGTTGAGACAAAAAAGTGAAACCTTGGAACAGAAGGTGAGAAGAGAGGTCCTCTTGGAGAAGGCTTTCAAAATTATTTCAAGATCAAAGGGTATCAAAGAATCAACTACTTTCACAGTCGCCTTTGAAGGAATATTCGGGTTGGTCAAAGAAATGAAATTTAGCCTAGCTGACTTGAGGCCAAAAAAGAAATAGCCGACAACGGGATTTGAACCCACGACCTACGCTTTACGAGAGCGTCGCTCTACCAGCTGAGCTACGTCGGCATATGAAGTTTTTCATTATAAGCATTGGGTGGAGATTTTGCCTTTCTTTTGCTTGCTCTCTCCAATTCAAGCAATAGTTTTGAGCATAGTATGACTCAGCCGATTAGCCAATGGTTTTTTATACGGTAAGACCGAGTCTTTTTCCGCATTCTTCCTTAGCCTACTCTTAAAAGCTTTCGCTCAATATTAAGATATAAGTCATTCATAAACAAAAAAACATGGGCCACGATAGCGCACTCTTCTGGACAAAACTCAATCTGCCAAACGGCCAAGCCCACTGCGCCTCTAGCCAGCTAACAATCACCGAAAAAGACGAGGCCCTAGTAACGCTAGCAAGACCGCAAGTAAATCGCTTCCTCCCCATACTTCCGGCCAGCCCACTTCCAGCCGGCACCATGCTCACTCTTTCCTATGACGAAGAAGGCATCTTTGAACTGTGGACAGCCGAACTGGAAAGCCTTGTGCATAGCGCCAGTGGACTAGATTCTTATGCGATCAAAGATCTGCGCTTAGAAATGACCAGCTCAGAACGCCGCACAAAGCGCCTGATCCTTGAATGCCCGATCCAAGTTGCTAGCAGACCTTTTCAGAATAGCCCGATCACGCGTATCTGGAAATTTGCCGGACTAGATTTAAACGCTTCCGGCCTCGGTCTCTGGTTGCCAAAAAACTTCCAGAAAAAAGTAACGGTTGGAATGGAATTTGAGATTATCTTCCAACTAGGAGCCAGTGAAGAAGAGACTTTAGCCCTAAAAGCTACCTGTCCACGCGAGCCTTTCTTAGACAATATCGGCAAAGGCATTTGCATAGGGCTCAAGTTTGAAGAATTGACAGCCGAGCAATCCGACGTTTTAGCTTGGATTTTGAGCAATGTAGCTCACCCACGCGAACTGAACCCAACTCAAGCTCTCCATCCGCTTGCTGGCTTTTGGTTAGGAGAGTTTTTCGCCACCATGAGATAATATCTCCTTTAAATAATAGTTACTGCTCTATGACTCCTGAAGACAAGCTAGACAGCACAGCCGACACCATCAACGTTCAAGAGACAGCCGACTTGTTGGCTGAATGGAGCACTAGATGTAGTCAGCTAGAAGACCAATACAAACGCTCTTTGGCCGATTATCAAAATCTCCTTCGCCGCTCCCAACAAGACAAAGAACAACTTAGTCTCTTTGCGGCCGAGAGGACTGTCTTGGCCATCTTGCCAGCGATCGACAACTTTCACTATGCGCTTCGGTCGCTTGCTGCCAGCGAAGAGAGAAAAGCGCTTGAGACAGTGCTAGATGGCTTGTTGAGGTCTCTAGAGACAGTCGGCGTCTCTCTACTCAGTCCCCTCGTTGGCACTAGCTTCGATCCGACTAGCCAAGAGGCCATAGCAACTGTACCCTCGCCAGAAGAAGCCGGAAAAGTGCTTGAAGTCTATTCGCCGGGCTATTCGTTAAACGGACGAGTGCTGAAACCGGTGCGTCTTTGCGTCTCGGCTGGCCCCGATCAGAGTCAGCAGGCATGAGTGAAGATTTTTACGGGCTCTTGGGATTAAGCCGTGATTGCACTGCTCAGGAAATCAAACAAGCTTTCAAAAAACAAGCCCGCCAATTCCACCCAGACAATAAAGAGACTGGCGACGAAAATCTCTTCAAACAATTAAACGAAGCCTATTCTGTGCTCAGTGACCCAGAAAAGAAGGCCTATTACGATCGAGTAGGTCACCAAGCCTATGTCAGTGGCGGCAGAGGAAGTGCTGGAGCTGGCTATGCAGGTGGAGAAGAGATCTTTGACGATCTGGAAAAAGTCTTCGATACTTTCTTCGGAGGTGGAGGTTTTTCCCAAAACAAACGTCGTGGCAGACAGGCCCAGCGCGGCGAAGATTTGCAGGCCACACTTGAGATCGATTTTTTAGAGGCTGTCTTCGGTCTAGAAAAAACGCTAGAGATGGCTCGTCTCATAAATTGCCAAGCCTGCACCGGTACTGGCTCTGAGCCAGGACATCCACCGAAAGCCTGTACTAGCTGCAATGGTCAAGGAGAAATCAGACGCACTTCACGATCTTTCATTGGCACTATCACTCAGGTACAAACCTGCCCAAGCTGCCAAGGCGAAGGAAAAATTGTCAGTAAACCCTGTAATGGCTGTTCCGGTCGCGGCCGCAAAAAAGAAAGCTCTCAACTGGAGATCAAAATCCCCAAGGGGATAGAACATGGCACGCGCCTCCTATGGCAAGGACGAGGCAATGAAGGCGCCCAAGCTGGCCCAGCCGGTGACCTTTATGTCTTAGTCCGAGTCAAGCCTCACTCGAGCTTCAAGCGTGATGGACTAAATATTCTTGAGGAAAGAGAAGTCTCAGTATGGCAAGCGATCATGGGCGATAGCATCTCCATACCTACTGTCCATGGTGAGGAAAATCTCGAAATAAAATCCGGCACACAACAAGGCGCCACGATCAAACTCTCCGGTTCAGGAATAAAGCTAGACAATGGTCGCGCCGGCGATCATTTGGTGAAAGTTGATTTGCGTATACCGCACAAAGCAGACTTGCCCAAAGAACTGCGGGAAATGCTCGAAAGCATGGTGCACGGTGAAGGGAAGAGCGGCCCTTCACTGTTCGAGAATCTCTTTGGAAGAGGAAAAAATACCAAGTGAGCGCCTGTTAAAATGTCTGCTGTGGCCATTAAAAAACCTTTCTTGCTTGATTTCGAGCGCCCCCTAGTGACCTTGCGTGAGCAAATAGCCGAACTGGAGAGCAAAACAGACAAAAGCTGTTCGGAAAACCTCAGCTCGCTCAAAGAGCAAATGCAAGAGCTCACCAATAAAATCTACGCTAGCCTCACCCCCTTTCAGCGCCTGCAAATAGCCAGACATCCAGACAGACCTTATACCAGCGATTATGTGCGTTTGCTGGGCAATGACTGGCTAGAACTACACGGCGACAGAGCTGGTCATGACGACAAGGCCCTCATGGCTGGCCTGCTCACTCTTGAGCCGAACTTGAACGTTTTAGTGATTGGAAACGAAAAAGGGCGGGGGATGAAAGAAAAACAAGCCCGCAACTTTGGAATGCCACAACCATGGGGCTACCGGAAGGCGATTCGTCTCTTTGCTCATGCCAATAAGTTCAAGTTGCCTGTTTTGTGTTTGATCGATACACCGGGGGCTTATCCAGGCCTAGAAGCTGAAGCCAATGGCCAGTCTATAGCGATCGCCCAAAGCATCCAACAAGCCTTTGGGTTGGGCGTACCGATCGTTGCCTGCATCACCGGCGAAGGTGGTTCTGGCGGGGCTTTGGCGATTGGGGTAGCCGATCGGGTCTTGATGCTAGAGCATTCGGTTTATTCGGTGATTTCGCCTGAAGGTTGCGCTGCTATCCTCTGGCGAAGTCGCGATCAGTCTGAGAAAGCGGCCAATGCGCTCCGCATTTCGGCTGGCCAACTCTTGGATCTTGGTTTGATCGATAGAGTGATTGCTGAGCCTTTGGGGGGAGCTCACCGAGATTTAGCGGTGATCGCTTCCAGCCTAAAGAGCGCTCTGGTGCAGGAGTTTCGATCTTTGCTGGCCATAGATCCAGCTGAACTTCTTGAGCTCAGAAGTGCCAAATTTAGGGCTTATGGCAACTTTACCCGCTAGATCTACTCTTGCTGAGCGAGCATATATCGCTTTTTTTGTTTTATTTTATCTACTCACTTTTTGGGTTCGCTTTGGTGAGCTCTTATTTCGTTTTGCTTGGAGCTGGGAGTTGGCTTTCAGCTTGGCTTTTGAGGGGGCTTTACTTTTGCTCTGTTATTTTGATTTTAGAGAGAAGCTGATTCCGCAGTGGTCTTTGGTGCTAGCGGCTGGTATTGGTTTGGCCCTTCTGGCAGGCAGATCTTGGCCAAATCTTTTGGCTGTGAGTGGGGGGCTTTGGGTTTTTGTTTGTGGTTTTCTGATTTTCGATTTGCTCACTCACCTAGGAAACGCTATCGAAAAGAAACAGGCTTCTTTGCAGGGGCTTTTGGCTTTGTGGGTGGGGACATTTGCTTGTGGGTTTTATTTGCTTGTGGGCTTGTTTGTGCCTAGTCTGGGCTTTTCCCTGTGGGGCGTTGTTTTAGCTGCTGTCAGTTCTGGGCTGACTCTTTGGGCTTTGCCCCATACCCCTTTGCCTCTGAGATTAATCCAGAGTTTTCTTAAACAACCAGTTTTTCTCAGCTATATACTTCCAGGAATATTAATTTTAAGCTTTGTCTTGGGGGCTATTCCAGTGAGTCTTTTGCCAGCATTAGCTTTGCTGTCTTTCCTGAGCTTTTTTCTGATCGAGCTGATCTTGCCTCTCTTTACCAGCCAAACAGAAGATCCCCTAGACCAAGATCAAAGCGTCTTTGGCGGAGCAGACGCCACCGTCTTTGCCCTCTTGGGGCTCAATGCTGGTTTTAGCCAATTATTGTTTGGGGGCTTTATCAGTGGGCTGCTGGGGAGCCTAGTCTTTGTCTTGCTCAAAATCTTTGGAGAGAAAGAAATGGCCTTCATTCCCCTTCTAGTGCTCGGTCATGCCATCATTGCCGCTCTGATGGTTTTTCTAGGAGGGCTAAATTGAACAAAATCTGGCTCAAAACAAGCATACCGGGACCGGCTTCGCTAGCGCTAGCCAAGTCTTTAGCTCACTACGAGTGCCCTGAAGTCACTTATCTCAGCCCTGAATTTCCGGTCTTTTGGCAGCGTGCTGAGGGGACAAGTATCTGGGACGTTGATGGCAATCGTTTTCTGGACTGCAATGCGGCCTTTGGGGTGATGGGTCTGGGCTACGCCAATCCTAAAATCACTTCGGCTATCACCGCGCAGGCGGCTCTGCTGACGCATGGGATGGGTGACGTTCATCCACCGGCGAAGAAAGTCGAATTTCTGAAAAAGTTAGTGGAGTTTTTGCCAGCCGGTTTCGATCAGGGTATACTCTCATGCAATGGATCTGATGCTTGTGAGAGTGCCCTCAAAACGGCCCTCATTGCCACCGGACGCTCTGAGGTTATTTGTTTTGAGGGAGCTTACCATGGGCTTGGTTTTGGCGCTCTAGACATCACCGATCGCCCGCTTTTCCGCAAACCCTTTGAGGAGAGGCTGACGGCCAAAAGCTACTTTGTCCCTTTTCCCACCACGCCAAACCAAGGCAAAGCTGTTCTTGAAAAGATCAAAAAACGCATTGTGACCAGTACTACTGGCATTGCGGCTGTTTTCTTTGAGCCTATTCAGGGGCGGGCAGGGGTGAGAGCAATTGACCGAGATTTTTTACGTGCTTTGCGCGATTTGTGTGCTCAAAAGAAAATCCTGCTGATCGCTGATGAGATCTACACGGGCCTCTTTCGGACAGGCTTAAAGCTCGCTTGTGAACATTACGATGTGATGCCTGATTTGCTCTGTCTCGGCAAGCTTCTCGGTGGGGGATTGCCCTTGTCTGCTTGTCTTGGCTCGCGGGAACTGATGGGGTCTTGGGGGAAGTCAGGGGGTGAGGCTATACATACCAGCACTTTTCTGGGCAATCCTACGGCTTGCGCGGCTGGGTCTGCTGTTTTAGATTTATTGGCTGGGTCTGATTGGGCTAGTGTAGTGCAGGCTAGGGGTGAATTTTTGCGTGAAGCGCTTTTGAGAGTTCTACCCGCTGACAGTTTTAGTGAGATCCGCGGTCGCGGTTTGATGATTGGTGTTGTTTTGAAGGCTTCTGAGAGAAGAGATCGGGTGGTTGTTGAATGTTTGAAGCGGGGCTTAATTGTTTTGAAGGCCGGTGCTGGTGGGGAGGTCTTGAGTTTGTCTCCTCCTTATACGATCAGTGAGGAAGATTTGGGAGTTGCTGCGGATATCATTGCTTCTTCTTTGGCTTAATTCCAATGTTTTTGAGATCACTGTAGGTTAGGGGAAATATTAACCATGAGGGGGCTTCACCCCCTCAAACTCCCCCATAATTTTCATATCGAAGCCTCAGCCTTGGGACTTCGCTCCCCCTCAAACTCCCCCATGATTCTCATATCGAAGCCTCAGCTAAAAAGTTTCCAAAGTAACCTAAGGAATGTTTCCTTTTGGACGGGTCAAGGCTCAGCCTTGGGACTTCGCTCCCCCTCAAACTCCCCCATGATTCTCATATCGAAGCCTCAGCTAAAAAGTTTCCAAAGTAACCTAAGGAATGTTTCCTTTTGAACGGGTCAAGGCTCAGCCTTGGGGCTTCACCCCCTCAAACTCCCCCATAATTTTCATATCGAAGCCTCAGCCTTGGGACTTCGCTCCCCCTCAAACTCCCTTAGACTATCAAAGCGAAAGATCTTCACTCAAAAATGAAGGGGTATGGGGGTGAAGAAAATATAGACTCAAATCCAGACCTCAACCCTCATGAATAGGCAATGTAAAAGAAAAAACAGTCTCACCAGGACTACTCTTCTCCAACCAAATCTCCCCCCCTAAGGCCCCAATCAATGATTTAGTAATGTAAAGCCCCAAACCAGTACCCTTGATCTTGCGCGTGAGCGGATTATCAGCCCTACTAAAACGATTGAAAATGATCTCCTGCTCTTCAGCACTGATCCCAACACCAGCGTCGATCACCGAAATCTTCAAAAGCCTCCGATCCTCTCTCAGAGCTCTTAGCACTATGGGCGAATGGTCGTGAGAGTACTTGATGGCATTGCTGATCAGGTTTGTAAGAATCTGCTCTAGCCGGTCAGAATCAGTGTAAAGCTGAGGAAGATTAGGTTCAAGCTCATAATGAAAAATCCGACCACCAGCCTGATTTCCGAAAGCCTCACAAGCTTTATCAAGATTTTTCTTCAGATCGATTGGCCTCATCACCAAATGAATCTTCTGATTGTCTAGCCTAGAGACCAAAAGCAAATCTTCCACTAGTCTAGTGACATGATCGGCTTGGTCTTTGATGATCTGCAAAAAACGCTTTTTCTTTTCATCATCGAGCCTGTGACTAGAATTTATGAGCGTATCGGCAAATCCCTTGATGCTAGTGAGAGGCGTCCTGATCTCGTGACTGACTGTACTGACGAAGTCATCAGAGAGACTGACTGTCTCCCGATCGAGCTTCGGGTGGAAGATCGCAATCTGGCCAAGGCGAAGATTTTTATCTTGTGGGTGACTGATCGGGCTGCTGGTGAAAGGAAGGGTGAGCTTTGTGCCGTCTTTGCGGTAAAGTACTCCCACCCCTTCACTCTCAACGCCAAGGCTTGTTTTCGGGATGTCGCAGAGCAGCTGATAATTGAGGCCCTTTGCTTCGTCACTAGGCCATGCAGAGAGGATGGAGTGGGCTTTGTTGGTGAAGACCACACGGCCCTGTTGATCTGACGCGATCACGGGATCGTGGATCAAATCGGCCGTTTGAAGCAAAATGAGCGTTTCTAACATTGCTGAGTTAGAATATTCTAACCTTTTCTGGAGAGATGGCCGAGTGGTTGAAGGCGCAGCACTGGAAATGCTGTATACGGCTAGCCCGTATCGAGGGTTCGAATCCCTCTCTCTCCTGTTTTTTATTTCCATTACGCAAGGCTCTTTAACCTTTGGTGTTTGAGCTAGATTTTGTATCGAAACTAATTTGAACGGAAGAAGTCAAAACAGTTAACCTTTAAGTGAGCGATTTTTTCAATGATTTTTTCTAAAACCTGAAATGAGCGACACCGAGCGTTCTTTTTGTGAAACCTTCCACCACTTCACCCGTTATCAACCAGATGACGAGCGTCACGAGAGTGCTGATCTGCCTTGCGAAAATCGTCCCTCCAGTCATCGAGAATATCCAAGCGCAAAGCGCATAGACTTATCGCCATTTGTACCGCTAAAAACAAATCCCTTCTCTTGCAGCCAAATCAAACGCAGCTCCACTTGGCTAACAGAAGAGAGAGCGCTAGGAGAACTGTCTCGCTTACTTTACTTTGTCTATGGCGTGACTGCCTTAGTTCCCTACCCCCCAAATCCGATCTTGCTTCGAGCTACTCCTTCAGCTGGGGCTCTCTACCCAAATGAAATTTATATCCTACAGAGAGACTCTCCAACCCAAGAATTTTATAAAGTCTGCTATTTTGAGGCAAAGACCCACTCGCTCTTAGAATTTTCTGATCTCACTGTCTCCACTCAGCAGCTTCATACGGCCTGTTTTGAGAACCCTGCTCTCAGTGAGGCTTCCTATTTAGTGCTTGTGACAGCAGATTTCTCTCGCTCTGCTTGGCGTTACCAAGAAAGAGGCTACAAAAGAGCTCTACTCGATACAGGGCATATACTCTCAAATCTGGCTCTTCTTGCCCCAGTCTTTCACAAAAGCTGCACCTTAATTCCTGATTTTCACGACGATCAACTCAATGCCCTTTTGCGACTTGAAAGCGGTAACGAAAAATGCCTGATGCTTGCGGCCTTGTCACCTGTAGCTAAAAATGAACATCAGAGCAAACCAAAACTAAGCGCGTCTGCTCTGATGCAAGCTGACCCAGAAGAGATTAGCTGGCAAGAGATGCACCAAAAGAGCAGCCTAAACCGGTATCTCCCAAAGCAAGAAGCTCAAACCTTCAACAGAGAAACTAACCCAGAAGCAAATCAACGCTCAGAGCTGCTCCCCAGCTTCCCCTTGACCGCTAAAAGAGCCCTCTGGGCTAATGAGCAGTCTTTCCTCAACTCAGCACTGAGCAGGCGATCTTGTCGCCGTTTTGAACGAGAAAAGTCTCTCACCCTCGACAATCTCAGCCAAATATTGAGCTTTGCCTATGAAGAAAATTCTTTGTTTCTTGCCAAAAATATCTACACCTATGTTTTAGTGAATGACGTCGAGGGCTTGGATCTCGGTTTTTATCAATATCTTCCGGCCTTAGGCCTGCTAAGACAAAGGCGCTTCAAAGATTTGCGAACTGAGGGCAGACAGCTTTGCCAAGGCCAAAAAATTTGCGAAGAAGCGGCAGCAATAGTCTTTCAGTCTACCGATCTAGAGCAGTCTGTTGGTTTTTGGGGTGAACGTGTCTATCGTCACTTGCATTTCGATGCTGGCCAGCTCGGCCAAAGACTAAATTTGGCGGCCACCGCTTTAGACCTCGGTGCTACTTGTATTGGCGGATATTATGATGAGTTATTTTGGCAACTTTTAGGTGTTGACAGGCGAGAAATCCTGCTTTACGCCGTCGCCATTGGGCCGAAGGCTGCCGAATCCTTTGTTTCTCTAGACTAAAAATCTCTAAATCTTAGGAGAGGACTCTTGTTTAGCGAGCATTTCTTCTAAGACCGCGCGCGCTTTTACGAGCTGAAGATCTTTGCTCTGATCGGCTTTCTCAATCTGCAAAACCTCAAAGTTCATGAACCAAGGACCACGCTTAGCTTTTAGATCTTCGCGGGTGAGCTTTACTTTGTGTTGGGGTTCAATTCCGATCTTGTTGATGTCAGTACCGTTGGGGGTGAGGTATTTGGCGGTGGTGATATTGATCCCCGAACCATCAGGCAGATCGCGCACCAGCTGAACAAGTGCTTTCCCAAAAGTCTTCTGACCGACCAAAACCGCTTTGCCGTTATCTTTTAGCGCGCCGGCCAAGATTTCGCTAGCACTGGCTGAGCCTTCATTGACCAAGACCACCAGTTCGCCTTCATAGACGAATTTGCGTTCTGCCTCGATCGACTTAGTGAGCACATAGCCGTTTCTGTCCACTGTGCTGACAATATCAGAGCCAGGAGCGAGAAAGATATTGGACATAGAAATAGCATTGTCGAGCAATCCACCGGGATTGTTGCGCAGATCCAGAATTAAACCTTCGCAGGGACTGACTTCTTTTAGTTTTTCGATCAACTCTTCTGTAGCTTCATGAGAGATAAAAGAGGTGAGATGGAGGTAGCAAATTTTTGGAGTGAGTTTTGTGTAATGGCCTTCTGGGACAGACTCTAGATGTATTTCTTCTCGGATTATTTCATAGACTTTCTCTTCTTTGCCTCTTTTGATCAGGAGCTTGACCATAGTGCCGGGAATGCCGCGGATCTTGTCAGCCACTTTCTCGATCGAGAGGCTCTGAGTAGAAAATCCGTCTATTTGCAAGATCTCATCTTTGGGCAATAAACCCGCTCTAAAGGCCGGTGTCCCAAGGATAGGGGCAATCACAACCACTTTCCCTTCTTTGTTTAGACCGATCTGGATGCCGATACCGGGCAGCTTGGCGTTGATCGCTTGGATTTCGTCTTTGTATTCGTCTTTGTCCAAAAAACGGGTATAGCGATCATCGAGGCTGGCAAGCATAGTCTGAATGCCTTTTTTGGCGTCTTCATAATCTTTGAGCTGACCGGGATAGCGTCTATTGACTGACCAGATATCTAGATCTTGGTCATTGAAATCTGTATCGAGATAATTTTGGGCGACAACGAGGCGAACTAGTTCATAGAGTTGTTCGGGGGTCAGATCTGTTGTTGTTTTGGCTTGGAGGGCTGAACTCAGCAGCAGCAAAGATAGAAAACTAAAAATCAGTCTTTTCATTGAGGGAATTGATAGAAATTTGAAAGTATTTTGATTCTACTACAAGCAGCCTAGCTCTCTCTGGGCATATTAGGTGTAGTGAAAGCTCCCAACACAGTGCTAATCAAGAAGCAACAATTCAGCGACATTTTGGCACGTCTAAAAGCGCCCCAAAAGCACAGCTCTGAAGAACTGGAAGTACAACTAGACCAGCCGGAGAGCCATCAAGAAATCGAACGCCTCGGTGAGCTAATCTTGAGTGAAGCAAAAAGCGAAGCGGAAAGAATACTGAGCGAAGCTCAAGAAAAAGCAGCTGAAATCCTAGAAGAAGCTGAACTGGTCAAAGAATCAGCTTACAAAGCAGCAGCGGAAGAAGTGGAAAATTTGCTTAAAGCCCAAGTCGAAAATTTTGAAAATCTGATAGCAAAAACTAGTGGCGAACTCGAGAGCCTCAAGGATCTTAAGCAAAGCTTGGTCGAGAAAGCCCAGCCCAGTATCATCGAGTTAGCCCTCAAACTCACCGAGAAGATCATAGCGCGCCAAGTCACTCTAGACCCGAGCATCTTGCGTGATTTGCTCACCGAAGGGATCGATACTGTCAGGATGGGCGGCGACGCTCAACAAAAATTAATTTTGGTTATTAGTCCCTCAGACAAAGCTCAGGCCCAAGAGTTAGCTAGTCTATATGAAACCAAAAGCGAAGGCAAGCTCAGTCTAACCGTAAAAACAGATTCGCAAGTTGTGCCTGGGAGCTGTAGGGTGGAGGGGATGAGCGGACTGATTGACCTCGATTTTTCCAGTCAGCTAAAAGTTTATGCTCTCTTAGTGAACAAGCAGCTGAATCTGACAGAAAACAAAGCCGAAAAAGAAGAAGATTAAGAAAGCCCCTAACTCCGAGCTCCTCCGCTCTCGCTCTATAATCTAGGCATGGACTATATTCCGGTAAACTCTAGCCCAGCCGTCAGTCAAGAAGAGCTAACAGTACTCAGCTCCACGGCCAGCGTCGATACGGCGAATATTGGGCCACAAGCGATCTGGGGACCAGTGAAATCAAGACTAATTCCCTCCACAAAAAAAACCTTGAGCAAAGTGTTCTCCTCAAATGTCTCAGACCTGACCGTTAGCGAATACAAACAACTGAGACGAATCATCGAATATCTCACCAAAAACCCCGAAAGCCGAGCCCGTGCTTTTGAGTTGACCGGCTTCAATGACGGTGATCTGGACTTTGCCGAAAAGTTTCTAAATAGCTATGACAGCAGAGGAGCCTTTGCCAAGCTGGTCGGCTTTGCCCTGCGCGTCTCTTCTGACGGTAAGGTCAGCAAGCAGATCGGGGGGTTCATTCAGTTTTCCTATGAGATAGCGGAAATAAAAGGCGAGCCTGCTCCAGCTGAACTTAGAAACAAATTATTGCGGAATTTTCCAAACCTGCTCAGGCCGATTTGGGAAGAGATAGCCGCCAACTGTCCCACCAATACTAATCTTTGCTCCAATCCTGAGCTTTTAACTAACCTCGATCTGAATTCTGACGGTTCTATAAATCAAACCGACGGCCAGCTGGGCTTACTAGCGCTAACGGCCCTTGAGGAAGGAAAACTCTAAGTCTCTTGAAATCATGAAAATACTGATCTTTCATACTCACGGCTCCTTTGAAAAAAATTTTTACCAACTAAGCCACGATTTTTTTGTATTACCGCTCAAAGGAAAAGAGATAGACAGGGAAAAATTTTTTCGAAATCTAGCAAAGAACTCTTATCAAAACGTCACTTTTATCGAGCTGGAAGATCTAGAAGCACTGAGCTTTGACGCAATTATCACCCAAAGCAGGGCGCATCATAACGGAGCATTGGAAATGCAGAAGACCTTCAAATGCCCAATTATCCAAATCGAGCACACTACTCCTCTAAACGTTTTTTCTCCTTCACTTCACGTAGCACCAGCTCTCTTAAAAGAGAAGCTAAAACGGTCTTTAGGCAGGCAAAATTTAAGACCAGCTGAGCTAGCTCAAGAAAGCGAACAGGTGAAGATAAAAGTCTTCATTACTGATTTTCAACGAAGAGCGTGGGCTGACTTCAATCCTCGCTCTCGGGTCATCTTGCATGGAATAGACGGAAATATCTTTTTCCCTCCTCCAGCCGGTCAAAGCAGAAAGAACTCGATAGTCTCGGCTGTCAACGAATTTGCTCAAAGAGACTTTCATTGTGGTTGGAAACTTTGGCAAGCCAGCGTCAAAGGTCTCCCTCACGAGCTGATTGGTGAAAATCCCGACACTCGTGACATTCAAGCAAGAGAACCTTTGAGAGAAGAGTTTGCAAAAGTCAAGATCTTTCTCAACACCTCTCTCGTTTCCCCTTGTCCACTCTCTTTGCTTGAGGCAATGGCTTGTGGTTGCGCCGTAGTCTCAACGGACACTTGCGGGATTCCTGAATACATAAAGCATGGTGAAGACGGACTGCTCGCCCAAAACCCCGAACAATTGCGCTTCTACCTAGAGCTTCTATTGAAAGATGATGCCTTGGCGGCTAGACTGGGAGCGGCCGCAGCCAAAAAAATCCAGACTCATTTCTCCCTCCCCCGTTTTCTCCAAGACTGGACAGAAGTGCTCTCTTCCCTCTGAGGCTTTTTTAGGTTTATATTGAGCCTATGTTTCAAAAACACTCTCTTTCTTTACTTCTTTTACTCTTTGTCGCTTTTCAGCCAGCTCAGGCGAAAGAGAGCAAAGCAGAACCTTTTAAGCGCGGAGTTGTAGTCTCCCAATGTGAGCGCTGTAGCGAATGGGGAGCGGAGATATTGCGCAGGGGAGGAAATGCTTTCGATGCTGCTGTCGCTACTGCTCTCGCTCTTGCCGTGCTTGAGCCAAATGGCTCTGGTCTTGGTGGAGGCGGCTTTGCTTTGTTTATGGAGCAAGAACGTGGCGGACTGAGAGTTCTTGATTTTCGGGAAAGAGCGCCTGCTCGAGTCATTGAGATGGGCGCAAACAGTCGCAATGGCGCCCAAGCTGCCGGTGTACCCGGTGAGTTGGCTGGGTTGAATTTTCTGATAGAAAACTATGGAACTAAGAGATTCAAAGAACTGAGCTCTAGGCCGACCTTCTGGGCACTAAAAGGGGCCCAAGTCAGCCCAGCTCTGGCTAGATCGATTAAGGCTCGTCAAGAGACTCTTCGCCAATATCCGAGCAGCGCTGAGATCTTTTTGAAAGCTGACGGCCAACCAAAAGAAGAAGGCGATATCTTCACTCAGCCTTCGCTAGCCGAAACGTTAAGAACTATTGGGGAAAGAGGAATTGAAGATTTTTATTCGGGTAGAGTAGCTGGTGCTCTGGCGATGGACCTAGAGGGTGCTTCTGGCTTAATCGATTTGATCGATCTTTTAGATTATCAAGTACGTGAATTAGAGCCTCTCTGCGGTCCATATGAAAAGAGCGAAATGATGGTTTGTTCAGTGCCTTTGCCGAGCTCAGGGGGTATAGCTATGCTCGAGAGCCTGAAAGCCTATGAGCTTCTGAAAGCCGATCAAACAAAAGCCTCTGAGTCTAATTTTCCTAAATTGATCAGGGCAATGCAAATAGCTTTTGAAGATAGAGCTGAATTTTTAGGAGATCCATTATTTAGCGAGATTGATGTACCAAAATTATTGAGTGAAGACTATCTACAGAAGCGCCTAAACGAAAATCCCAAACAAAAACCGGAAAGTCAGGAAGGAAAGCAAACCACCCATTTCACGGCCGCCGACAAATGGGGCAATGTAGTTGCAATAACTGTAAGCCTAAATCAAGGTCTAGGGAGCGGCTATGTCCTTCCTAGCACCGGTATCTTGCTAAATAACACCCTCGATGATTTTGCTCAGCCTGGCGCTAAAAACCTCTATGGCATGACCGGCAACAAGCTCAATTTTCCAGAAGCGGGTAAGACTCCGCTCAGTTCTATGACTCCTACTTTCATCATGGATAAAGACTTTCGTCCGATTTATTCGCTGGGTAGTCCTGGTGGGCCGACGATCATTTCGGCTGTGCTCAACACCACGCTCAATTTGTTAGAAAAAGAGCTTTCGCTCGAAGACGCTGTCAAAGCTCCTCGTTTTCACTATCAAGCTAGCCCAAATTTGATTTATTCTGAGCCGGGGTTTTTGAGCCAGTCTGAAAAAGAGAGCTATTCACTAAAGTCTGGTTTGGTTTTTGCCCTTGAAAAAGATAATGCGGCTTGGGGTTCGTTCTATCCTTGGGCTGTTGAGGCGATAGGGCTAGATTGGGAAGCGGGAAAGCTATCTGGGGTCTCTGATCCGCGTAAAGAACTGGGTGTCGTTTACGAATGACAAAGCTCAGCTTTGATACATCTGAGGCAGACTGACAATCCCCCAAGACTATTTAAAGAAGAGCGCTAAAAGCTTAGTCTTTCAAACCAATACCTTTTTGGTATATTTTGTTTATGCTGAACCAAGCACCAAGTAAAATTTTCGTGCAAAACATTGCCCCCCTCTGCAAAGACGAATTTCCGATCTTTCAAAATAAAGAGCTAGTCTATCTCGATAATGCTGCCACAGCCCACAAGCCGCGCTGCGTAATAGATCGGATGAGTAATTTCTTAGCCCACGAAAATGCCACAGTGCGCCGCGGTGTCTATAAGCTAAGCGAAAAAGCCACCCAAACCTACGAAGGCGCCCGCAAAAAAATCGCAAAATTCCTCAACGCTTCTAGCCCCGAAGAAATAATCTTCACCAAAGGCGCCACTGAAGCCCTAAATCTAGTTGCCTACTGCTTTGGAGCGATCAGCCTGCGCGAAGGCGATGAAGTGTTGATCACCGCCATGGAACACCACGCCAATATAGTCCCCTGGCAAGTGATCTGCCAAATCCGCCGCGCTAAACTAAAAGTCGTCCCCCTGACTGAGACCGGTGAACTGGATCTCGATGCCTTGGAAAAACTGATCACCGATAAGACCAAGATCTTAGCCCTGACGCACATCTCAAACGTGCTCGGCACAGTTAACCCGCTCAAAGAGATTATCGCTCTTGCCCACAACCATAATGTCCCTGTCGTCGTCGATGGTTCCCAAGCTACTCCGCACACCAAGATCGACTTGCAAGACTTGAAGGCTGATTTTTATGTTTTCTCCGGTCACAAAGCCTATGGCCCAACCGGTATCGGTGTGCTCTATGGCCGCAAAGAGCTGCTAGTCCAAATGCCCCCCTATCAGACCGGTGGCGACATGATCGAGACGGTGAGCTTTGAGCGAACCACTTTTGCGCTTCCACCATATCGCTTTGAGGCTGGCACTCCGCCTATTGCTCAGGCTATCGGGCTTGGAGCTGCTCTTGATTTCATCGATAGAGTAGGACTAGAGCAAATCGCCACCCATGAAGATGCTCTTTTGCATTATGCTACCGAAAAATTGAGCGAAATCCCCGGCCTGAAAATCTACGGAACAGCCAAAGATAAAGCCAGCCTCATCTCATTCACCATGGACTGCGCTCATCCACACGATATAGGCACTGTCCTAGACGATGATTTTGGCGTGGCCGTAAGGGCTGGTCATCATTGCGCGCAGCCGCTGATGAAGCTTTTAGGCGTTCCCGCTACTACCAGAGCTTCTTTTGCTCTCTATAATGGCAGCGCAGATGTCGACAAACTAGTGGAAGCACTTTGGCGCGTTCGGGAGATCTTTGCCTGATGTCTAAGCTCAAAAATCTCTACCAGCAATTAATTCTCGATCACAGCAAAAACCCCCGAAACTTCGGCTCATTGCCGGGCGCCAATCACCTATGCCAAGGCAAAAACCCCGTCTGTGGCGAGGAGATCGAAGTGAGACTGCTGGTCGGTGAAAATGATTTGGTCGAAGATATTATGTTCTCGGGATCGGGCTGTAGCATCTCGCAGGCTAGCGCTTCCCTGATGACGCAAATCGTAAAAGGCAAGACTAAAGCTGAGACAATTGCGCTCTTTGAGGCTTTTCAGGAGATGCTCAAAACCAGTAGCAGCGAAGAGTTGAGTCCCGATCTGGTCAGTCTACTCGGCAAACTGACTGTCTTTGCCGGCGTGCGAGAATATCCCTCACGGGTCAAGTGCGCTGGTCTGGCTTGGCATGTTGTGAAGGGAGCCTTGAAACATGAAATTGAAGCAGTCACTACAGAATGAAATCAAATATGACGCCCAAGGATTAATTCCGGCTATCGCTCAGTCCAAGTACTCTGGGACTGTCTTGATGCTTGCCTATATGAACGCACTCAGTCTAGCCAAGACTATCGAGACAGGCTTTGTTCACTATTGGTCTCGTTCCCGCCAAACACTCTGGTTTAAGGGTGAAACTAGCGGCAATAGACAAGTCATAAAGTCGATCGAGCTGGACTGTGACGGAGACACATTGCTTTTGAGCGTCGAAGAAGAAGGTCCAGCTTGTCATACTGGAGCGCCGCATTGCTTTTTCCGGAATCTCGTTTCTTGTTTGCTGGTCTGTGTTTTGCTGACACTACCCAGTCATGCTGGCTTGTTTGCGGTTAGTCAAGAGCAAGAGCTCAGTATGGGCCGTCAGGCTTCTGTCAACATTGAAAAACAACAAAAAATTTACAGCGATCCAGCCACCAACTCTTATATAAACAAAATAGGCCAAAAACTAGTGAAAGCCTCAGGCCGAAGCGATATACCCTATAGCTTCAAGGTAGTCCAAAACAAAGAAATAAATGCTTTTGCCCTACCGGGCGGCTATATATACGTGCATACTGGCCTCATTAAAGCGGCCAGCAGCGAAAATGAACTGGCTGGCGTTATCGCCCACGAAGTAGCGCACGTAGCCGCTAGGCATAGTGCAGAGCAAATCGAAAAGGCGAACAAAGCCAATCTTGGTCTTTCGTTACTGGGTTTTGCCCTCTCAGCTAGTCGGATCAGAGGAGGAGGAACCTTGATGAATGGCGCTCAGTTTGTCACCGGTGGCTTTTTCAATAAATTTAGCCGTGACGCGGAACGTGAGGCAGACAGACTAGGAGCAAGTTATCTGAAAACTGCTGGCTGGAACGCTTCCGGCATGGTCAGCTTCTTTGAGAAGCTCTCAAAACAAAAAAACAGTTCAAACAGCATTGTCTTCTTTTCCAGCCATCCGAGCTCGGCCGAGCGGGTCGAAAACATCGGAGACCTGATCGCTGACTGGGGGAAAACGGGGGTCGTCGATACGCCTGAATTTCAAAAAATTAAGAAATCATTACTGTAAAGATCGATTTGATCTTGATCGTAATACAACCGAATGCTATTCTGATAATATACAAAATTTAATTTATTATCATGCCAATAAGCCCAGCAGCTAGCCCCAACACTTCTCCGCCTCCAGCTCCTCAACAAACTCAAGCTGGCTATGAAGAGCAGTCGGTTTACACTCCTCAAGCTGTTCCCTCGAAAGGCTTTAACCCTGCTCTTCTTGCTAGCGTGGCTGTGCCTGTCACACTTCTTGCTCTCTTTGCTTTGCGCCAGAAGGGGCGTGGCTTTGTGCTCGATCATCTCAAGAACATTGCCAAGACTATTCCCAATGCCTCTGAAAATCAAGTAACCAAGGGTGCCGAGGATTTTTTGACCCAACTCAGCAAAGACAAAAGCGTGCCCTTCTTGGCTTATCTGAAAGCAGGCTGGGAAAGCATCTTGCCAGAGAGTTGGAGCAAGCTCAAACAAAGCATACCGAAAACCGGTTCTCCGACAGAAATTCTGAAAAGTCTCTTTAAAGACAAAGATCCCCTGACAGATTTAGCAGCTGAAGGGCTCTTGGGCTCTTTAAAAACTTTTACCCGAGCTGCCAGCTAGCTAAATTAGGGTTTGGTCTTATAATGTGAGAGCGCTCTCTTACAGTCAAAACCTCATGGGTAAAATCCCAGTATTTAAAATACTTACCTCTTTTTTGCTAATAGCCTCTCTATTTCAGCTATCAGCTTGTGCAGACCCAGCCGAGAAAGCAAAAAAAGAAACTCAAATCAAGCACTCAGAAGCGCTCAAACTAAAAGCAGAAGCCACCAAACAAATGAATGATGGCCTCTATTCTACGGCCATAGGCCTAATCGAAAAATCGCTAGCCCTAGAACCAAATCAAAACACCATTTTCTACGAAAGGGCTCTTTGCTATTACAACCTCTTCGACTACGCAAAGGCAATCAAGGATTTCGATCATTTTCAAAAACTAGAACCACAAGCAGCAAACGCCGAGCTGCACATGCTCAGAGGGATTAGCAAAGCCCACCTAGACGACAACTGGGGGGCAATCACTGACCTGAACCAAGCAAGAGCCTATGCTAGCGAGGACTATCGCATCTATGCCCTACTCGCCAACTACAAAGCCAAGCTCAACATGAACAGTGACGCAATTGATGACTACAAAAGAGCCCTAGAACAAAAACCAGACCTTGAAGTGAGACCGCTCTTGCACTACAAAAAAGCGATACTTTACACCAAAGAACAAGACCTACTGAGCGCCAACGAAGATCTGAGCCAAGCCCTAGCGATCAGAGCTGACTTTGAAGAGGCACTCTTCTTGCGCGCCCAAGTTTTAGCCGGTCTGAATAAACCGATCTCAGCACTAGCCGACTACACCGAACTGCTGAAACGCACACCGACAAACAACAAAGCCCTCCTCCAAAGATCTAAGCTACTGCGGGCCCAAAAGCGTTACGCCGAAGCTGAGCAAGATCTAATAACGGCCAGCAGCTTGAGCTTAGCGCTCCCCGATCTCAAAGATATCTATCTGGAGCTTGCTTCTCTGTATCACGAGTTTGGTAATTACAAGGCCGCTATTGAAATTTACGATCGGGCCCTCTCGATCGGTTCTAGCGATCCTGAGTTGCATTATTTTAAGGGGATTTCTCTGGCAAAAAGCCGCCAATGGACTCAAGCAAGAACTTCTTTACTTGAAGCGATAAAACTCTATAACGACAAGAACGAACCGGAAGGTGTGCAGAAGTGCAAACTTTTAATTCAAGAGCTACCGGGATAAATTAAGCTACTCAGCTCATTCAAAACGCACTTCAGAGGTATTTAGGTCTGACTGTGGTCTGTCTTGGATTATTTCTTTGGGGATATTTTTCACTTCAGCCAGAGCGTTTCTAAAGCGGCTGAATTCACCTTCTGAGCTATTTGCTTCTGCTAGCAATTGAATTTGGGTTTGCCCTTTTTGGATTATTTGGATTGCGCTTCCCGTTAGTCTTTCCAGCTCGCCCAATATGGTTTCAGCGTAGGCATAGGCTCCTTTTTTGACCATTTGCGCTTCGCTTAGCGATTCATCGAGTGATTTTTTGATTTGTTTTTTGGAGACTTCTTCCACTTGTTCTATTTCTTGTTCTGTTCTTTCGTAGATTTTTTCCGCTTCTTCGCGCACTTGAAGGCGGATTTTATCTGCTTCTTGGTTTATCGCCTGCAAAATTTCCGATTCATCGACTAGGCGTTCAGCTTTATCTTGGGCTCTCTTCAGCACTTGATTGGCTTCGTTTTGGGCTCTGGTCAGGATTTCTCTGGCGTTTCTGTGCGCTGTGGCTATTATCTGCTCTTCGTGAGTCACTATTTCACGAGATAGAGCAAGCTCATCAGGGAGCTCGGCTAAAGACTGCTCTATTAGGCGTTCAAAGCCAGCTGGATCGATTAATTTATAGCTAAAAAGAGGCAAACTAGGAGCTTCTTCCACCAGCGAGAGCATTCTGTCTAGTAGTTTATAAATACTCATGCTAGTGCTCCTTTAGCGGTATAGCGGGCTAGGATCGGTTCAGGCAGAAAGGCGCTCAGATCGCCACCGTATTTTGCTATTTCTCTCACCCGCGAGGAGCTCATGAAGGCGTATTTGGGGTTGGTGATCAAAAAAAGCGTTTCGACATCTCCGATTGCTTTATTGACTGAGGCTGTTTCCCATTCATAGCGAAAGTCGCCTATATCGCGCATGCCTCTAATCAGCGTATCGGCTTTTAGTGATTTGACCAGCTCCACCACTAGGCCTTGGAAGGTGATCACTTCTATTTGGCCTTCGAGGTTTTGGATTGATTCTTTGACCATAGAGACTCTTTCTTCTACGGAAAAATGGGCGTTTTTATCGGCATTGGCTAATATTGCGACGAAGAGGACTTTGCAAAGCCTTGCTGCTCGCTGAATGATATCGAGGTGTCCTTTTGTGGGAGGATCGAAGCTACCGGGATAGATCGCTTTCATGGTCTTTCTCTAATTTCATCTTAGAACAGATCTTCCCTTTAGTGTGATCTATATATGTTTGGCGGTTTTTTTACATTGGATCAGCTTTGAAATTATCCTTATATAGGCGCTAAAAAACTGATTTCCATAGTATTGCAAGATGTTCTTCTAGCAAAGACTCTTTGCGAGAATTTTGAGGGTTTAGAATTTTTTGTCAGTACTCAATTGCAGCCTCTCAATCTAAGAGTTATTGTTAGAACAAATATAGACAAAGAGAAAAAATGAACCAAACTATCTACTGCGATCACGCCGCAACCACTCACCTAAAAGAAGAAGTGCGTGACTTCATGAACCAATACGAACAAGATAGCTACGGCAACCCCTCCAGCCTCCACCCAATAGGGAAAAAAGCGAAAGATCTCTTGATTCAAGCCCGCCAGATCTGCGCCGATTGTCTCCAAGCCTCACCCGACGAACTGCATTTCACCAGTGGTGGCACAGAATCAATTCACCTAGCCCTCTTTGGGGCGATCAAAGCCAATCCGAAAAAAAAGAAAATTATCTCCAGTCCAATCGAACACTCAGCCGTCTACAACACCCTCAAATACCTTGAAAGCAAAGACTATCAAATCCACTGGCTCAAGCCAAACGCTGAAGGCCAGATCTCCAGCGAAGAACTGAGCGAAGCCCTAGACGACAATACAGCTCTTGTGACCCTCATGTCCGCCAACAATGAAATGGGTGCCCTCCAGAAAGTGGGTGAAATAGCGCAAATTTGCCGCACTCACGAGATCCTCTTTCATACCGATGCTGTTCAGGCTGCAGGCAAGATACCGGTTGACTTGAGTGAAGCCAAGGTAGACTTACTCTCGATCTCCGGTCACAAGTTCTATGGCCCAAAGGGCACCGGCCTGCTTTACAAACGCAAAGAGAGCAAGGTGGCTAGATTGTCTTTTGGGGGAAATCAAGAAGGAGGCTTTCGCTCAGGAACCGAGAACGTTTTGGGTTGGTTGGGCTTGGCTAAGGCTCTCTCTCTTGCCTGCTCCAAGCTCTCCCAAGAGAGCCAGAGACTACAAGAGATGCAAAGCGTGCTGATGAGCGCCTTGGCAAATCTTCCGGCTTTTGTCTTAAATGGCCCAAGCAAGCTCGAGGAGAGGCTACCGGGAAATTTAAATTATTCGATCAGGGGAGTCAGTGGCGATCAGGCTGTTTTGCAGATGGCTTTTCGGGGGATTTGCGTTAGTTCGGGGTCTGCTTGTTCGGAGGGGAAGATCGATCCTTCGCGGGTGATTTTGGCGCTCAATCCCAGTGAGCCTTGGCGAGCTGGAAGTTCTATTCGGATTTCGCTTGGCGCTCTCAATCATGCAGATCAACTCGATCGAATTTTGGCTGCTCTGAAGAGTCTTGTGCGCTGAGCTCACTGTAGGTTTCGGGAAGTAATTGTGATGAGGGGACCTTCAGCACACTCGGCACTGCGCGCACTTGCGCTCCGCGGTCGCCCCCTTCAAACTCCCCCGCGGAAAATAAAAAACGGCACTTGCGCTACCCGGACACTTAAGCTAAGCGGGCTAAATCCAAAAAATTCTCCAAAACCTTAAGCCCACAAGGGCCACTGCGCTCAGGATGAAACTGCACCCCATAAACAGCCCCCCGCTTCACAGCCGAAAGCACTGAATACCCCAAGCGAAGCTCAGTCCGAGCAAGCTCACAACAAGAATCAACAGCCTCACAATGATAAGAATGCACAAAATACATCTGCTCTCCACTCTCAAAACCAGCAAAAAGAGGCTGCTCAGGCACAAACTGAATGCCATTCCAACCGATATGCGGCAAACGAGCAACCTTGTCGTGGGGAATCGGATTTACGCTGCCAGCAAAAAAACCTAAACCCTCAGTGACCAAACCACCCTCTAAGCCTCGCTCAAAGAGCATTTGCATGCCCACGCAAATTCCCAAAAAAGGCTTGTTCGTCTTCAAGAAGTCTTTGAGCCCATCAAATAAACCCTTCTCCTGCAAATCACCCTGCACCTGAGCAAAAGAGCCTACTCCCGGCAAAATCACTGCATCTAGACCCTCTAACTGCTCCGAATGACTGACACGGACTATGGCCTCCTCGCCAAGATATTTGAGGGCATTTTCCACACTATAGAGATTTGCGTACTCGGATTGGATGACGCCTAGCTTGAACATGTTTACCTTGCTTTTTTGTTCGGGGAGTAAGTAGTAATATGACTCATAGTCTCATTGAAACTAGTAAACAAGTGGATTATATCTTTTCATTGTTGCCAGAAATATTGTTGGTTTTTGGCTTGATTGTTGCCCTGCTGCTCAGTGTCTCCAAAAGGTATCAGGCTTTTGCCGCCCCAGTGAGCGCTGGCGCTCTTTTCGTCGGACTCTTGCACCAGTTTGTGCTCTATGCTGGCGATCCAGAGCTCTATTCTCAGAGCCTGTTTTCGGCTAGTTTCGTCGTTGACCAAAGCACTGTTTTGTTTAAGGGCGTCATCTTGCTCTGTTCTTTTTGCATTGTGCTTGCGTCGGATTATTTCTTGCTCGATCGGCGTTTAGAGGGCAAGACCGAGTTTTTGTTCTTCATTTTGGCGGCCACCCTTGGATCTTGCGTTCTCGTCAGTGCGCGCGATTTGATTTTGTTTTTTGTTTCAATTGAGACTTTGGCCCTTTCTACTATCGCGATGATCGCTCTTAGCAAGACCAGTAGCACCTCACTGGAAGCCGGTATCAAATACCTTATAAATGGAGCTGTCGGTTCGGCCTTCTTGCTTTTTGGACTAGCTCTCCTCTATGGGCTCACTGGTGGCCAAACACGTTTTGATGACATCGGTCTTTTCATCTCTGAGACGAGCAAGTCCGGCGAAATCTCCTATTCTCTACTCGCTCTTTCGATGGTCTTGATTGCCGTTCCGCTCGGCTTCAAATTAGCGCTCTTTCCCTTTCATCTCTGGGCGGCCGATGTCTATGATGGCGCCTTTACGCCGGCCACTGCTTTTTTGGCTACAGCTTCAAAGGTGGCTGGCATTGCTGCTTTTTTCAACTTGAGCACCTATTTTTTTGCCACAGTCAATTTTGGAGAGTCTAAAATCATTGCATTGCCGCTTTGGGCTGGACTCTTTGCTTTGATGGCCATTGCCTCGATGATTTTTGGGAATTTATTGGGGGTCAGACAGTTCTTTAGACCAGAAGGTTCTTTGAAACGCGTTTTGGCTTATTCGTCGATAGCGCAGATAGGCTACATCATGGCTGGATTGCTGATTTTTGACCAAGAGACTATTTTGCAGGCGCTGGTTTATTTGGCGGCCTACACAATAGTGAACCTTGCCGCTTTCATCTGTTTACTGAAGATCGAGTCTTGGCTCTTAGAGAGAGGGGTGGAAGAAGCTCAGCTCTTTTCGCTCAAGAACTTGCGTGGTCTAGCAAAAGATTTGCCTTTCACCTCTGGTACTTTGGCTATCTGTTTAGCTAGTCTAGCTGGGGTTTTGCCTTCGATCTTAATCGCTAAATTCTTTTTGCTTTCAGGGGTTTCCGGTTATGTGCTCTCGCAATTTCCCAGTGTAGCTGAGCTTTTAGTTGTTGGTAGTCAGCCTAGATTTCTCAGTATCTTGCCTTCGGGCTTGGCTTTAGGCTTAGCTCTAGCAATGGTCTTTTCCAGTGTGGCTGCTGTTTATTTTTATTTTTTGCCTATTCGGATGCTCTATGTCGATCAGTCTGAGCGGTCTGCTCCTTGGGCTCAGCGGGTTTTGGCTATCAAGCCCGAGTATTTTGCGCCGATCATGGGGACTATGCTTTTACTTTTGACCATTTTCTTGGGCTTTCATCCTGTTATTTTTCTTGGTTAGTTCTCCTATAAGAGATCTTCAACCGAAACTTGGAGGAAAGCTTAGTGTAAGAATAAAAATTTTTATTATGTCTTAATTCATTGCTCTTGAAGTCTTTTTTTTAGCGTGATAATATACTGTTCATGGCAATATCAAAAGTCGGAGCTAAAGTCTCCAATAGTATTTTTCCTTCTTCTTTTAAGAAACCCTCTGCTACTAGTGGGGTGAAAGCTAATAATCAAAAGCCTTTGTTTAAGTCAGAAACATTCAAAGTTAAAATTGAGGTGGGTCTTCATCCAGATGGTAAAACTCTGGTGATACAAGGAGATCCCTTAAACCTCAAGAGCGGCGGTTTCGAATTGCACTTAGATCCATACACTGAACTTACTGATAGTGGTTATAGGGTTGAAGATACTAATAACATTGTGTACACGGGTAGTCTTACAATCAAAACAAATCGGTAATTTAGTATTTAAATTTTTTGTCTTTTACTAATGGACCTTTTTTGGGTTCTTTTTCCGAAATAGCTTTGTTTTATCTGATTTAACAACTTCTTCTTTGAGAAAATTATGATTCACATCAATCGTTGCCGTAGTATTTCTAGCCTGGCCCAACAGGAAACTAGCCACTGCAGTCCCAACACTCCCTAAAGTAAAACCCAACATCCCAGCCCCAGAGAAGAAAGAAGGTTGATTCGGCTGGCTAATACTAGAAACAAAATTCATCCCGCCAGAAACATCCTGAACACTGTCGCTCTGCGGATTTAGTAAATAAAGCACCGGAGCAGTATTTACGCTAGATCTGAAAACTGAGGAGATAGGAGTAATAGCCAAAATCAGAGTTTGATCGACTTAGTGAATATATTACACCCCTGCACAGTATCTAGTCAAAAGTTCACAATATATCTATATTTACGCTTCGAACAAATAAAAGAATCCTCCTTAGCCTTGCTTCTTAGCCAAAATAGCTTTGATCATCGCCCTAAAGATAGGATGAGGCGTAAGCGGCCTAGAACGATACTCAGGATGGAACTGTGTCCCCACAAAGAAAGGATGCGCGCCAAGTGGCAACTCCACAATCTCCACAAACTTTTGATCAGGAGATAAACCACTAAAAGATAAACCTGCTTTCCGGAAAGAGTCAAGATAAGTATTGTTGAACTCATATCGATGCCTGTGCCGCTCTAAAACAGCATCAGCTCCATAGGCTTCTTGTGCTTGAGAACCGGACTGCAGTTTGCAAGGATAGTTGCCGAGACGCATCGTCCCACCCTTTTCGAGCTCATTGCTTTGACCGGGCAAGAAATCAATTACCGGATAAGCGGTCTCAGGGTCAAATTCGGTACTATTAGCGCGAGAAAACTTGAGCACATTGCGGGCAAACTCAATCACAGCACATTGCATCCCCAAACAAAGTCCCAAAAAAGGTAACTTATGCTCACGAGCATACTCAACGGTCGCTATTTTGCCCTCTATACCCCGATCACCGAAGCCGCCAGGTACCACAATGCCGTCTAAGTCAGCCAGAAGTTCAGCAACCGCTTCATCTTTGGTCGATTCAGAACTAGCACAGAGGCTTTCAGCCGAAATCATCTCGATCTTGACGTAAGTGCGTTCCGCAACAGCAGCATGACGCAGGGCTTCTACCACGCTAATATAGGCGTCACCGGTGTTTATATACTTGCCGATGATGCCGATCTTCAAGCGATGCTGTGGGTTCTTGAGCTTATCAATCCAGCTTTTCCATTGGGTTAAATCACAGGGACGTGCAGGGAGAGCAAGTTTATCGGAAAGCCTATCGATCAGACCTTGTGCTTCCAGATTGAGCGGTACTTCATAGATGCTTTTGGCGTCTAGGCATTCGATCACAGAATCTTCCGAAACGTCGGTGAAAAGCGAGAGCTTCTGTTTGATCTGCTCTGAGAGTGACTTGTCACTGCGACAGATCAAAATATCCGGAATGATCCCTTTGCTCCGCAACATTTCCACCGAATGCTGAGTGGGTTTTGTCTTCAGCTCATTGGTAGCGCTCAGATTGGGGACTAGGGTGACGTGAATATAGGCTGTGTTGTTGGCGCCCACGTCTTTTTTCATTTGCCGAATCGATTCTAGAAAAATTAAACTTTCTATATCGCCGACAGTGCCTCCTACTTCGACGATCACGATCTCCGAGTCTGTCTGTTCGACTGCCGAGTGAATCCGTGCTTTGATCTCATTAGAGACCTGCGGAACCATCTGGACTGTGCCACCGAGATAGTCGCCTTGGCGTTCTTTCTGCAAGACAGCCGAATAGATACTGCCGGCGGTGACATTGTTGACGCGAAGGAGGTTGCGGTCTATGAAACGCTCATAATGACCGAGGTCGAGGTCTGTCTCAGCTCCATCGGCTGTCACAAAGACTTCCCCGTGTTGATAGGGGTTCATCGTGCCCGGATCGACGTTCAAATAGGGATCGAGCTTTTGGATGGTGACAGCAAAGCCACGTTCCTTGAAGAGCAGACCGAGCGAGGAGGCGATGATTCCCTTGCCGAGACTGCTTACAACGCCTCCGGTGATGAAGATGAATTTTCGGTTTTTGCTATTGGACATGGGACTTTTAAGTTTTCGTCATCTTGGGTACTTTGAAGAATTGTCCTTCGCGAACGGGCGACCCAGCGATCAAGGTTTCCGTAAAGGCTTTTCGATTTTCTTCCGACTCCAAGATGCTATCGACACGGAGGGGGGTTTCGGCCTGCTCAAAGGGATGAACCATTATTTCTGTATTCTGAAGTGAAACAGTATTCAGGGCATCAATATAAGACAAAATCGCATTCAGTTCATGAAGCAGTTTTTCTCTTTCTCCGTCAGCAAGCGCCAATCTTGCGAGAGAGGCTACTTTGCTCACTTCGCTGGCGCTGATGCTCATTTAATTTTGCTTTTCTTCTTGACTGCTGGAGCGGCCGCGGCCATGGCGGTAGCATTGCCGTATTTGCGTTTGAAGGCTTCTACGCGGCCTTCTGTATCGAGCATTTTTTTGCTGCCGGTGAAAAACGGGTGACAGGCATTGCAGATGCTGACGATGATGCTCTCTTTGATGGAGAGTGTTTCAAATTCATTGCCGCAGCCAGTGCATTTCACTGAGCAGGCTTTTACTTTTGGGTGAATATCTTTTTTCATGGTGTTGTTATTCTATCATTTTCGGGAAACGCTGAATAACCGGTAGCCGAAGTTTAAAGCTCACTGGCGGTTAAAGAATCATCCCAAGAACCAAAGTAACGTTTCGTTTAATTGGGTTTAGGCTGGCCTTGTCAGCTTTGCTCGGCTTGCTCGATTAAATTCTCAATAAAATCAAAACCGGATTGCCAAAAAGCAGGATCGCTTAGATCAATACCAGCCTTCATCGCCAAATCTTCTGGCGAGAGACTACCCCCAGCCCGCAAGATCTCCAAATAAGCCTCCTGAAAGCCAGACTGCCCAGCCTTATGCCGCTGATAAAAACCAATAGAAAGTAACAAGCCAAAGCCGTAGGCGTAACAATAGAAAGGCGAATGAATGAAATGAGGAATATAAGACCACCAGTTGCCGTAGTGCTCGCTAAGCGTCACAGAATCCCCAAACATCTTCCGATTTTCTTCCATCCAGATCTGCTCTAGATCGCTAGAGACCAACTCTCCCTTGGAACGACGTAATAGGTGAGCTCTAGCCTCAAACCTAGTCATGCAAATCTGGCGAAAAACAGTAGCGAAAATCTCTTCGAGTTTGCTCGCCAATAAACTCAAACGCTCCTTAGTGCTCTGGACTTCTTTCAGCAGCTTTTCGAAAACCAAAAACTCACCGAAGACACTGGCCGTCTCCGCTGTCGTGAGCGGCGTGCTCATCTGCAAATCTCCAACGCCACGACTTAGATATTGGTGCACACCATGCCCTAACTCATGAGCGAGCGTCGAGACATCTCTGGTTTGCCCGAGAAAATTCATGAGGATATAGGGATGCAAAGCGGCCACTGTCCCAGCCGAAAAAGCTCCTCCCTGCTTGCCGGGCGCTACTTGAGCGTCGATCCAGTTTCGCTCGAAGAAAAGAGTGACGATCGAGCCTAGCTCAGGGCTGAAGTCTCGATAAGCTTCAGTGACAAAAGTACGAGCTTTATCCCAAGCCCACGGTGCTTCAGCGGCCGTCTCAGTGCTGAGCGGAGCATAACGATCGTAGTCGAAAAGCTCAGTGTGACCTAGAATCTTGCGCTTAAGTCTATAGAAGCGAGCAACGAGCGAACTGTTCTTTTCGGTGGTCTCGATCAATGCTTGGACTGCTTCGTCGGAGATTTGATTATTGAGATTGCGGTTAGAAAGAGGCGTGGCAAACTCGCGGAGTCTGTCATTGATCGAATGCTCTTGGAGGGTTGCATTCATGATGAAAGTGAGCAAATGCTCTTTGTCTTTGAGCCCAAAATGAATCGCTTCGGCGGCGATTTTACGTTTCTCACGCTCAGGCGAATGCAATGCAGAGAGAGCTTCTTCTAAAGAGACTTGTTTCCCTTCTATTGGAAAACGCAGAGCGCTGAGCGTCTCATCAAAAAGTCTTCCCCAAGCCGTGCTGGCTACTAGCGAAAGATTGTCCCAAATTATTTCTTCTTTTTCGGAGAACTGATGCGGCTTGAACTTCCGCGAATCTTCTAGATAGTATTTGTAGGTTTTCAGATCCGGCGCTTCCAGCAAGCCTTGAGCAAGTTCAGCAGGAACTTCATTCCATTCCAGCTCAAAAAAAGTCAAATCCTCAACAATGGCCGTGCAACGTTCTTGAAAATTAGAGAGAGCAGCGCCATTGGCTTGGTTCAAGTTATCGGCTGAGTGCAAGAGATGCGCGTAGCAGAGGGGCTTGCCTAGGAGACCATCGAGCAGTTCATAGTCTTGGAGCGCTTGCGCTAATTCTTTTGGTGTAAGAGAGCTCAGTTTCCCTCTGTATTTTTCCCGAAAAGTCTTTGCAAGCAAAGCTGCCTGCTTGAAGTCAGCTTCAATCCTAGTATCTTGAAGATTATTGTAAAAATCGCTCAGATCCCATTTTGGTGCTTGCAGGGTGTTGTTTTTTATATTCACCATGTTCCTCATTTTTTAAATCAGGTTATCATCGCAGGGTGATCCTTTGCCCTCTTTGCCGCTTTTGAACTTTGATTCGCATCTAATAGTTCTGCTCTTTACTTTCGCTTTTGGGCTCACTCATAGCGGGATGGCTGCTCTTCGTACAAGAATTGAGCATTTGGTGGGGGCTAGGCTTTACCGTCTGCTCTTTGTGATTGCCAGTTTTGCTACTTCTATTCCGTGGCTCGTTTATCTGGTCAATCATCGCAATGACGGGATTCTGTTCTTTTATTTGCACGATTCACTAGCGCTTCACATTTTTGTCTTCATTGTCGCTTCGCTTGCTTTCTTCTTTCTTTATCCAGGTACCTTCAAGCTTTCCGAGATAGTCCTGCTGAGCCGTCCGAAGCAGAGTTTTTATGCCACCGGTATTATTAGAGTGACTAGGCACCCTCAGCTAGTCGGGATGAGCTTGTGGTGTTTATCGCATTTTCTATGGAACGCTAGTAGCTTTATGTTGGTGACGGCTCTCGGTCTGATCGGCTATCACCTCTTTGCGGCTTGGCACAGTGACAGGCGTCGTTTGGCGCTCTTTGGGCAGGCTTATGGTGATCTGATGGCCAGCACTTCGATCTTTCCTTTCTTGGCTATCTTTCAGGGTCGTCAGGTCATTGTGATCAAAGAATTCAAAGATAAAGCCTACTTTTGGATTTTAGTTTTCATTGCCACGGTCTATTATTTACATCCAGCGATCGTTGAGAATTTTCCCAAATGGTACTTCTAAGCAAACCAGAAAGCGATCCCTATAGCATCAAACAGTACACGGGTTTTCGTGGCTTTTTTCAGAACGTCGGGATAGTCGCAGAGCACGCGCAAATTACCTTCGAGATGGTAAGACGAGGGCAGATCAATTTGCGAGAGTTTTGGCGGCATTCTTACGAGGCTGGTTGGAAGTCAGTGCCCATCGTGATCATCACCACTATGAGTATTGGGATGGTCAGTTCGCTTCAGCTCACGAAGCATTTTGCGGCTTTTGGTGCGCTCTCTGAGATCGGCGGGACAAACGCCATTGTTCAGTTTCGGGAGCTTTCGCCTGTGATTACGGCCATTGTGGTGATTGGGCGCGTTGGTTCGGCTTGGGCGGCTGAGATTGGGACTATGAAGATCACGGAGCAGGTCAATGCGCTCAAGGTGATGCGTGTTTCTTTGGGTTGGTTTTTGCTCACTCCACGTATTTTGGCTTGTATGTTGGCTATGCCTATCCTCAATCTGGTGGCTATCTTTTCCAGTCTTTTCGGTGGTTTTTTAGTGGCTGAGACTATTTCTGGAGTGGGCATCACTCCTTACATAAATTCCATTCATCGATATATCACCGGTTACGATGTGATCGTCACTTCGCTCAAATCTATTCTTTTTGGTTTGAGCATCGCTTCTATCTCTTGCATCACCGGTTTGCAGGCACGCGGTGGGGCTGCTGGGGTTGGTAATTACACCACTAAGGCTGTGATCAGCGCAATGATTTTCATTTTTGCGGAGAACTATGTGCTCTCATACATTTTCTTCAATATTATTTCTGATTTTGTCGGTGACTTCTAAGATTCTTAGAATGTTTTTTACCCACCCCCTAGCCCCCTCCAAGGAGGGGGGACTTGGGAAGAATGGATGAGGGCGGTCAGCCCTGCTGGGAAGATGTAGCCAACTGCTCAGCTTGTCTAGCCTGCTGCTCCAGCATCTGCTTCTCCATCAGATCATTAGCCTGAAGATCGATGAAACCAACAACATAAGCCATGATCTTGAAATTGGCCGAATCAGTGATCAGATCTTGATGCTTGTTGAAAAACTCATCGTGAAAACGCAAAGACAAACGCATATTCGGTGGCGAAAAGATATTTGACTCAATGTCTTGATCTACACGACGAAAGCCTTCTGTAGCCTGTGGAGCTAGTTTGTCGGTGGGAATAGGCAAAAAGATCCGCACTTCAAGCGCCCAAGTGAAAGCTGGAAGGACTATATCGATCCCCTTAGCCCGCTCACCGGCTTCGTTGGATTGGACGTTTAGGCTCATCGGTCCCAAAACGCGGGATACTACTTGCTTGAATTGAATTGCACTTCCGGTATTAGACATGATTTTGTGGGTTAGCTCCTGTCTAATTAATGCCCCGAATAGGGATGTGCCTACTAGGTCATTTAGCCTATCTCCGCTTTGATCCGACCTAAAAATTCCGCTAGTCTCTTCTCCTGCCCAACGGGCATCAGATGAATTCCCCTACCGCCAGCCGCTTTGTAGGCTTTGATCAACTCTAAGGCGATTAGAAAGCCTTCTTCAGCCTGATCGCTAGCCCCCTCTAAGCGAGCAAAAACTGCTGGAGGAACGGAAACGCCATAGAGCTTCTCGTTCATGAAAGTAGCGCTCTTGATACTCTTGAGTGGTGTGATCCCCAATAGAACCGGCGGCTTGAAGCTATCCCCCAGTGAAGCCTGAAAAGCGCTCATCTGTTCTAGATCGTAGATGATTTGAGTCTGAAAGAAACGCACACCCCGCTCGGCTCTGGCTTGCATCTTCAGCGCTTGGCCTGCTAAATCCGGCACACCGGGATGAGCCGCCGCCCCAATCGCACAGCCACTCACCAACCCATTGAGAGCATTGCCGGCCATATCATAGCCGCCCTTCAGTTGAGCAAAGACATCGACCAGTTGATCGGTGTTTAAGTCAAAAACATCTTTCGCTTCTGGATGATCGCCATCGGCGCATTTATCACCGGAAAGCAGCAAAAAGTTTCTGAGACCAAGCGCATAGGCTCCCAATAAATCGCCCTGCAAACCGATCCGGTTGCGATCGCGACAAACAAGCTGACAGATAGTCTCTAAACCTGCCTCCCGCTCAATTAGATGCGAAAAGATCACCGAACTCATGCGCATTCGGCCATTTTGACCATCGGTAATATTGACGGCGTCAACCAGACCTACTAGACCGGAAACCAGCTTGATTTGATCGGCGACAGCAGGTCCTTTGGGGGGTGCTAGTTCGCAGGTGAGCAGAAAGTCATTGGTTCCGATTTTTTTGCCAAATTTTTGCAAGTACATGTACTCTAATGAAGCTTGTGGAAGAGACCTGAGAAGTATACTAGTACTCTCATGAAAATAGGCAGCCCAAAAGAAGTACTGGATCAAGAATATCGAGTCGGCCTCACTCCTAGCTCAGCGGCTTCACTTGTTGGTTTAGGACACCAAGTCTTCCTTGAAACCAAAGCTGGCCTAGGAAGCGGCTTCAGTGACGAGCTATACGCTCAAGCTGGCGCGAAGATCTTGCCAAACGCCGAGGCCGTATACCGAGAAGCTTCGCTCATCATCAAAGTCAAGCAGCCGCTCCCAATCGACCTCAAATACCTGCAAGCGAAACACACACTCTTTACTTTTTTGCATTTAGCCGCTGGCGGCTCACTAGCCCAAGAACTTTGCTCAATAGGACTGACGGCTTATGCCTATGAGACGATCGAGGCAGAAGACAAAAGTCTCCCCGCTCTCCTCCCTATGAGCGAAATAGCCGGTCGGATGTCCGTCCAGATCGGCGCTCACCTGCTGGAAAAAGCGCAAGGGGGGAGCGGCATTTTGCTCAGTGGTGTACCGGGCGTCAGCAAAGGCCGGATAGTGATACTAGGTGGAGGAGTAGCTGGTTCACAAGCAGCCAGACAGGCTATAGGCATAGGCGCTGAGACAGTGATTTTTGAGAAGAGCGCCAAGCGTCTCCGTGAACTCGATGAGCTTTTCGGGGGGAGAGCGAGCATCCTCGCGTCCAATCCCAGTTCTATTGCTCATCAGGTGGAAAGAGCGGACTTAGTGATCGGTGCAGTGCTGATCCCCGGCAAGCTTGCCCCAATTTTGGTGAGTAAAGAATTGATTGGGACCATGAAAACTGGTTCAGCGCTGATTGACATAGCGATCGATCAGGGTGGGTGCATTGAGGGAATGAAAACAACAACGCATTCAGAACCAGTGTTTGCAGATCAGGGTATCTTGCATTATGGGGTCGCCAATATGCCAGGAGCTGTGCCGCGCACTTCGACTATTGCCCTCAACAATGCTACTTTGCCTTATATCACCCAGTTAGCCAGCTTAGAGGGAGAAATATTCGATGATTTTCATGGTGGCTTAAATATTTCGGCTGGTCAAGTGCTTCACCCAGAAGTGAAAGAAGCCTTAGCGTCATGAAAGTGCAGGAACACCTAAAGCTCTATTGGGCTTATTATTTGCTCGCTTTGATTTTGCTCTTACGCTTACTGAGTTTGGGAGCTACACCGCTGCTGGATTCCACTGAGGCCAGATACGCTTCTGTCTCGCAAAACATTTTGCGCTTTAACGATTGGGTGTTTTTGCGTTTTCCGCCTTTCGATGAGCATTTTCAGTGCAAGCCACCTCTCCAATTTTGGTTGATGGCCTTTTCGTTTCTGGGGCTGGGCGTGAATGCTTTTGCGGCTCGTTTGCCGAACTTTTTGCTGGGCCTGCCTTGGCTTTGGCTCACTTACCTCTATGCCCGTCAGCTGCGTTTCAGCCACCAGACAGCTCTTTATAGTCTGCTTTTGCTCGCTTCTTCGCTTTATTTCGTCTTGGAGACGGGGACAGTCAGCCTAGATCCGCTAGTCTCTTTGCTTGTACTTTCAGCTGCGCTACTTTTTGAGCTGAAAGCGGGCTGGCGGCGAGATCTTCTTTTGGGTTTAGTCTTTGGGCTAGCTTTAATCACGAAAGGCTTAACTGTACCTGTTTTGGTCTTGGGGCCTTTTGTCCTTCAAAGCTGGTTTTCGCGAGCTGGCTTAGTGGGGCTTTTCCGGCTAAATTGGTTTTTGGTGGCGGCTATCAGCTTGGCTATTGCTTTGCCTTGGTTTCTTCTGGTAGAGAGACAGGCACCAGGTTATCTGCAATATTTCTTTTTGAATGAGCATTTTGGGCGCTTTCTGAATACCTCTTACGGCGACAAATGCGGTAATCCTCATGTGCGTCCGTTTGGCAGTGCTTTGCTTTATGCGCCGTTTATTTGCCTGCCTTGGAGTGTGCTTTGGTTGGGTGCTTTCAAGCTCAAACTAAACGCTAGCCTAGTCAAAGCTTTGGTTTGGGCTCTTTTCCCGATCCTTTTCTTTTGCTTTGCCCGTTCACTGCTGGAGTCTTATGTGTTGCCTAGCTTGTCTTTTTTGGCGATCATCACCGCTTTTCTAGCCAGAAGGCTGCTCAGTCACAAACTGCAAAAGCCTTTCTTTCTGCTGACTCTTATCTTGCCAGCAGTGCTTTTTGTTTTCTTTGTCTTTGGCAGTGCAGAGCTTTCTGTGCAGCGTTCGGCACTTCACAAAATACCGGAAGTAGCCCAGTACTTGCGAGATGGTAAGACAATTCTTTTTGAGGGCAATCCTCCCTACAGCTTTTTCTTCTATACACGGGCGCTCAGTATCCCTGAAGGCTGGAAACGAATCACCGATGAGGACTTTCCACCCAAAGAAGACCAGCTTGTTTGGATCGAAGGCTATGCACTGAATGAAGCCGGTATTCTGGTTAAAAAGAAACGAGCTGTGACGCTCATGCGCTTCTGATTTATAATTTTTGCTGTGCCGCTTTTAGAAGTAAAACAATACCCAGATCCTATCCTGCGCCAGCCCGGTAAACCGATTGGCAAAAAAGAACTCAAGAGCAAAGAGTTTAGGCGTTGGATCAAAGACCTGATCGAGACCATGTACTGCTATGATGGCGTCGGTCTAGCCGCCCAACAAGTAGGCGAAGCAAAGTTAGTCACGGTGATCGATACCTGTTGGGGCGATAAAGAAAAGAACCCTCTGGTGCTTATCAATCCTCAAATAGTCTTCCTAGAAGGCGAAATGCCCAGCGAAGAAGGTTGTCTGAGTTTTCGGGCCGGTGACGTCAAAAGTGAAGGAGTCTTACTGAAGTCGATCACCCGAGCCCGCAAAGTGAAGGTGAATTTTTGCGATCTGGAAAATAAAAAACAACATATCATCGCGGAGAATAATCTCCTCTGCCGTTGTCTCCAGCACGAAATAGACCATCTAAATGGCATTCTCTTCATCGATAGAGCGACAGACAGAGCCGAGGTGACAAGCGAGCTAGAACGCTTTGGGCTGAGTGAGGTATTAGCTTCGCTTCAGGCGCAAAGTTAAGCTTCAATTAGTTTGGGGGGAATCATTCGGCTTGGTTACTGGGCTGTTTTTACTGCTTTTTCCCCTCTAGCGGGAGTTTGAGGGCTGCAAGCCCTCATGGCATATTGGTTCTCAGAACCACAAGTGAGCTCTAAAACTGCTGAACTCACTTGTGGTTACTTGAAGTATTGATCATGAGGGGACCTTCGGCCCCCTCAAACTCCCCCTTGATTGAGTTATTCAGTGCTTACTTAAGGAAACAGTGAATAACTCTAAAAAGCCGCCCAGTATAGTAGTTAGTCGATCAAATTGAAAAGGGGTTTGATACTTAACTAAAAGTCCCTGCTCAAATGGATAAAAAACTCAACTAGCTTCGCTTCAAACGTAAAGCATGAGTGCGACCAAGCTCTAACTTTGACTGCCGGAAAAGACGCTGGTCATTCAGGCTAAAACCACTCAGATCTTCTTCAAGTGACTTCTTTCGAATATCAATGTATTTGTAGCCGTCTTCCAAAGACCTTAGCAAATCCCAAGTTTTCACCGGATCATAAGCTGTTCTCACGCTCTCGCTCAGGTTGCAGCTTCCCAGCTGACGGAGTTCATTGTCGATCATATAGTTCTTGATCTTCGCTTTCAGCTCTTCCACCTCTTCGTTTAGGGTGTCTGCTTGTGCTTTGAGTTGTATATATTCTTCTGTGAGCTTCAAGACATCAGCGGCGTCGGCAGGAAGAGCTATATCGAGGGCTGTATGTTCGGGGCATTGGTCATAATAGACACAGCCTTCGCATTTCCAGTCGGCTGGATTTGCTTTATAGAGCTTCGGGTTACTTCCTCTGTCTTCGATCGCTAGATCTATCTCTAAGATACCCTCAAGCAAATCTTCCAGTTGCGCTTCGCCACGAGTAGAGCAGACCTGCTGGTCTTGGAGCGGATAATAGAGACAAATACTGCTTGGTGATTCTTTGGCTATGCTCTCATTGCAAGCCAGATGGTAGAGCGTGAGCTGAATGTCGCGGGCAGCGCTGTAGTGGGTTTTAACGCTATTCGAGATCTTATAGTCGATGATTTGGAGGGTACCATCGGGCAGTCTATCTATTCGGTCGATTTTGCCGGAGAGCCTAAACTGGCCGAGATCGACGAAGAAGCTTTGCTCCAAATACACCGGTAACTTGAAGTCTAGGAGCTTTTCGCGTGCAAAGAAATTTGCGAGGCAAGTCAGTCCCATCGCTTTATAGGCTTGGATTTCGGCCTGATCGCCAAAGCCCAGATCGCTAGTTAGGTCTTCCCATTCGCGCTCGAAGTCGGCTTGCCAAGCACTGAGCTTTATATCCCCTGTCTTGAAGCCATGGAGGCGGAGGTGATCGGAGTAGAAGTCTTCAAAGTACTTGTGAACGAGGCTACCGAGTTCTAATCTGATATTTGTTTTCTTTTCTTTTTTTAGTCTGAGCAGTTCTTCGGCACAAAATTTGAGCTCACACTGGTTCCAGAGGTTGATCTTGGTGGCGCTATAGGTCTTCATTGAGACTCAGGTTAGCATTTAGGGCTTGGGAAGAAGAGCCTTGATCGGTTAATATTTTATATCTTCTTGCCGGAGTGGCGGAATCGGTAGACGCGGCTGACTCAAAATCAGTTGGGTGCAAGCTCATGGGGGTTCAAGTCCCTTCTCCGGTATTATTTTTTTTCGATCGTCGCATTACTTTCTTTGTGATTCTGTGGAGGCTTGGGGCCTTGAGTGCAGCCTAGCAGGAATCTAGCTAGGAAAAACTCTTTTTAGGATCGTGAATTGAGATCAAAAAAAAGGGGGCTAATGCCCCCAAAACCCCATAGGTCAAAGCTTAGCCATGCAAAAGATAATTTAAAAAGCCTAAAACCCCAAAACCAGCCGGATTGTTTTTAGGTGTATAAGGCGTGTCTCTCTTCTCCGGCCAGCAAGTGCCAGCTATATCCAAATGCACCCAAGCTTTGCCGTTGATGAATTGTTTGATGAAAAGAGCACCGTTTTGCGAACCAGCTTGCCCGCCAGAGCTAGCATTGATCATGTCGGCAACAGTCCCTTTCACAACATCTTCCTCATATTCCTCATAGAGCGGCAATTGCCAGAGCTTTTCCCCAACGCCCTCAAATGAAGCTTTCACTCGATCGGCAAAGGGCTGATCGTTGGTCATCAAGCCAGCAGCCGTCTCACCGAGAGCGACTACTACTGCCCCAGTCAAAGTAGCTATATCGATTATCTCGTCGGGATTTTGGAGACTGGCATAATACACAGCGTCAGCGAGAGTAACTCGGCCTTCAGCGTCAGTATTGTTGATTTCCATGGTCTTACCGTTCATAGCCGTAAGAATGTCTCCTGGTCTATAAGCAGCACCGCTAGGCATGTTCTCGCAAGCAGCGACGATCATTGTGACGGCAGTACCAGCAGGCTTCAAGGCAGCAAGCGCTTTCATCGTGCCAAGCACAGCAGCCGAACCGGCCATGTCATACTTCATCTTCTCCATCGATTTAGCTGGCTTCAGCGAAAGACCACCAGAATCAAAAGTAATCCCCTTACCGACCAAGGCTACATGCTTTTTTACTTCGCCAGCAGGCTTGTAGTGCAGGTGAATAAAATACGGCTCATTAATCGAACCTTGAGCTACGCCTAGGAAAGCGCCCATCTTGAGCTTTTCGCATTCGGCTTTATCCAGAATCTTGCACTCAAAGCCGCCTTCTTGGGCAATCTCTCTGGCTGTTTGGGCGAGCAGAGCTGGATTGGCGATATTGGGGGGGAGCATCACGAGTCTACGGGCAAGGCTAATTCCTTGGTAGCTGGCTTGCACTCTCACAAAAACGCTCTCGATCTCTGGACTATGATCGGCTAAGACTTTCAATTCTCTGACTAGAACTGGTTCGTCTTCGGGTGCATCTTTAGACTGATCCTTGCTCTTAAATTCCAAACATTTGTAGGGAGCGAGAGCGGCTACTGTCAAAATCTCTCTGGCTAACTCGGATTCAGATAAAGCTGTTCCGGTGGGAAGCTTAAAGGCGAGCGCCGAAAGCTTGAAGGCCGTTGCAGCACGGGTTCCAGCTGCTATCGCTTTGCGAAAATTAGCAAGCAGGTCTTTGCTGTCACTAGCGCCTACACCGAGCAAATAGAAACGAGCAAGCTTTCCTTCGTGGGGGACAGCGACTGAGAGGACTGTTCCAGCTTTACCGGTGAATTTTTCGCGTGCCATTTCCCTTTCTAGGCCAGGAAAACATTCGCTCGGTAGAGGCGAGAAGTCTTTGAGGTTATCGGAAAAGATCGGGAGCAAAAGCGCTTCGCTACCGGAGATCGTTTTGCTTGCTAACAAAGTCAGTTCTTGAGGTTTCATGGTTTTTATTATTCTAGTTGGAGGGTTTGAATTCGGCGTCGATTACATCTTCTTCTTTAGGGGCTTCTGAGGGAGCTCCTTCGCTTGGTGGGGCACTAGCATTTTGCTGCATCCAAGTCTGGAGAGCATAGAGGCTAGTTTCCAGCTCAGTTTTCTTTGCTTTCACTTCAGAGACAGGTTTATCATCTTTGATCGTTGATTTCAATTCTGCCGAGAGGCGTTCTAGGTCAGCTTTCAGATCAGCTGGTGCGTTTTCGGGGAGCTCAGAGAGCAGTCTACTGGCAGCAAAAGTAAGTGAGTCGGCTTGATTGCGTTCCTCAGCTTCTTCTTTGCGTTTTTTATCATCGGTGGCGTTTAGCTCGGCTTCTTTGACCATACGCTCGATTTCGGTTTTGTCGAGATTGGTGGAGGCAGTGATTCTGATCGTCTGTTCTTTGCCGGATGAGCGCTCTTTGGCTGTCACATTCAGTATGCCGTTAGCATCAATATCAAAAGTCACTTCTACCTGAGGAATGCCGGCTGGAGCGGGTGGGATGCCATCAAGGTGAAATTTGCCTAGGCTTTTGTTGTCTCTGGCCATCGGTCTTTCGCCTTGAATTACGTGAATTTCAACGCTGGTTTGATTGTTATCAGCTGTTGAGAAAATTTCTGATTTGCGGGTAGGAATAGTGGTGTTGCGCTCAATCAGCATTGTCGCTACTCCGCCCTTGGTCTCGATCCCAAAAGATAATGGCGTCACATCGAGGAGCACCACATCTTTGACGTCACCGGCCAAGATACCGGCCTGAATGGCGGCGCCGATCGCTACCACTTCGTCGGGATTGACGCCTTGGTTCGGTTCTTTACCGATCATGTCACGAATCAGCTTCTGGACAGCTGGGATACGAGTAGAGCCACCGACAAGTACCACTTCGTCGATTTGGGAGGCTGAGAGCTTGGAATCTTGCATAGCCTGCTCTACAGGCTTCTTGATCCGCTCAAAGAGATCCCGAGCAATCTCTTCGAATTTTGATCTGGTAAGTTTTAGCTCTAAGTGCTTGGGGCCGCTTTGGTCAGCAGTGATGAAAGGTAAGCTGATCGTGGTCTCGGCGAGAGTGGAGAGTTCGATCTTTGCTTTCTCGGCTGCTTCTGTAAGGCGTTGCAGTGCTTGTCTGTCAGTCTTGAGATCCAAGCCTTGGGTTCCCTTGAACTCGGCCGCCATCCAGTCAACGATCTTCCGGTCAAAATCATCGCCGCCTAGATGCGAGTCTCCAGAGGTCGCTTTCACCTCAAAGACTCCATCGCCCACTTCGAGGATACTGACGTCAAAAGTACCGCCACCAAGATCGAAAACCAAAATAGTCTCTTCGGTCTTTTTATCTAGACCGTAGGCGAGCGCCGCGGCAGTCGGTTCATTGATGATCCGGAGCACTTCGAGGCCTGCGATGGCTCCGGCGTTTTTAGTTGCTTGTCTTTGCGAGTCATTGAAGTAGGCGGGGACTGTGATCACCGCTGCTGTCACTTTTTCACCTAGATATTTTTCGGCGTCTTCTTTGAGCTTGCGCAACACCATAGCCGAGATCTCTTCCGGTGTATAGTGCTTATCGCCTATCTTGACGGCAAGACCATTGTTTTTGTCTTCGATTGTGAAGGGGACATTTTTGATTTCGTTTTCCACTTCGCTGCGGGCATGACCCATGAAGCGCTTGATGCTTGAGACTGTGTTAGCTGGCTTCAAGACAGCCTGCCGGCGAGCTAGCACGCCCACCACTTTGTCATTATCCCCAAAATGAACTACTGAGGGGGTTGTGCGTTGTCCCTCAGAGTTGGGGATCACTACTGGCTGTCCGCCTTCCATCACCGCTACTACTGAGTTGGTGGTGCCTAAGTCTATGCCTACTGTTTTTCCCATAATTTTTTTGTGATATCTGAGTGCAGACTATAAAGATTAACAAAAATCTCCAAGCTATATGTTTCCTGAGCCCAGCCGTCTATAATCAGACTCGCTTTCCAAAATATTGAGAAAAAGAAAAATATGTCAACAGTAACGCAAACAAAAGTAGCGATCACAGTAGCCAAAGGCGATGGCATCGGTCCAGAGATCATGGACGCCACTCTCTTTATATTGGCTGAAGCTGGCGCCAGACTAGAACAAGAATTCATCGAAATCGGCGAGAAAGTCTATCTAGAAGGCAACAGTTCCGGTATTGCCGCCAGTGCTTGGGAATCGCTCCGCCGCACCAAAGTATTTCTCAAATCACCGATTACCACCCCCCAAGGTGGCGGCTACAAGAGCCTCAATGTCACCACCCGCAAAGCGCTTGGCCTATACGCTAACGTCCGCCCCTGCTCTTCTTACTATCCTTTCGTCAAGAGCAAACACGAAAAGATGGATCTGGTGATCATCAGAGAAAACGAAGAAGATCTCTATGCCGGAATCGAGCACCAACAAACCCCAGAAGTAGTGCAGTGCTTGAAGCTGATCACTCGCCCTGGCTGCGAAAAGATAGTCCGTTACGCTTTCGATTATGCCGTTCGTTATGGGCGCAAACGGGTCACCTGTTTTACCAAAGACAACATCATGAAGATGACCGATGGTCTTTTTCATAAAGTTTTCGACCAAATCGGCGAGGAATTTCCGGATATCGAGAAAGAACACTGGATTATCGATATAGGCATGGCCAAGATTGCCGACACGCCAGAAGCTTTTGATGTGATCGTGATGCCAAACCTCTATGGCGACATCGCTTCTGATGTAGCCGCTCAGATTGCCGGTTCGGTAGGCTTAGCCGGTTCAGCCAATATCGGCGAAGAATGCGCCATGTTTGAAGCCATTCACGGAAGCGCTCCCCGCCGCGCCGGCCAGAATATCGCCAATCCTTCCGGTCTTTTGCTCGGAAGCGTTTTGATGCTTCAGCACATTGGTCAGTCCGATATAGCTGAGCGCATCCATAATGCTTGGCTCAAAACGCTTGAAGACGGTATTTGCACTTACGACATCGCCAAAGGTGGTCCTCATGTCAGTACCTCTGATTTTGCCAAAGAAGTAGTCAAACGCTTAGGCCAAAAACCGGAAACGCTCAAGGCCGTCGACTACAGCAAAGCGCTTAACGAAAGAGTCCCCAAATACATCCGCAAACCCAACAACATCAAACGCGAGCTAAAAGGCGTTGATGTTTTCGTTTACTGTGCTGAGTTTGATGCTAACAAAATCGGGGACGCCATGACTGCTTTGGCTGGACCTGAGTTTAGACTTGGGATGATCTCCAATCGAGGAACTCATGTGTATCCTGGTGGTCATCCTGAGACTTTTTTGGTTGACCATTGGCGTTGTCGCTTTCTCAGCACCTCACTCGATGGTTGTACTGACCAAGCGCAGCTTCGCTCACTGCTAGCTAGGGTTGAGGGTGCTGGTTATGAGTGGATCAAGCTGGAAAATCTCTATTATTTTGATGGGGAGAGAGCTTATTCGGCTGCTCAGGGAGAGTAGGAAATTGGTTTCTTTTTGAGATTAGAAAGGTTTTATTGAAAACATAATGAACTAGAGGTATATTTGTAAGTGACACACTACTATACCCCTGCGGTTTTAAATAGTAGCCGGCCCGAGGTCTTTCGACCTTGGGCAATTTTTTATGCTTAGAGTTAACTTTTACATTGATGGCTTCAATTTCTATCATCCTCTTGCTAACTACCAAGAACGGACTAGGAATTGCTTGAAGTGGCTAAACTATTATTCTCTTTGCCAGAGCCTTTTGGGTAAAGAGCAAAAGATTGGTACTGTATATTTTTTCACTGCGATCAGGGAAGACTTGAAAGAAAAGTCTAAGCGACACAAAATTTTCATAAAAGCATTAAAAGTTTGTGGTGTCCAAGTAGTGAAAGGAAAATTCAAAAAAGAAGATAAAAACTACATGTGCTCTGAATGTAAGACTTCTCGCGAATTTAACCGCTATGTAGAGAAAAGAACAGATGTCAATATTGCTTCCTACTTGATTAGGGATGCTTTCGAGGACAACTTCGATAAAGCTTTTCTCTTCTCGGCTGATTCTGACTTAGTAACCCCAATTAAGATGGTGACGGATGAGCCTCTACACAAACAAATTCAGATTGCGGCTCTGAAAGATTACAGGGATCGAGGTTTTTACTTCCCAAGAGTTGGTGATCTGGTGAATGCTTCAAAAAGCGATTTCCATGGGATCGAATTTGCTGATTTAAAACAACACTTATTACCTGTTGAGTTAAAGGGGAGCAAAGATGAGATTATCAAAATGCCTAAGGAATATGTCGGAAAAGCTGCTCCTATAGATTGTAATCAATAAACATGAATCACAAACTACTATTGGTTCTACTGTGCCTGTTCTTTTGTTCACAGTTACCAGTTCAGGCAAAGTGCATTTATCCCGATGACAGAGCTAGTGATGGTTCGCGTTGCGGCAAGCGTGCTTCTTCTGTGAAACCCGGCGGGAAGTAAGTGCTAAGGAGTTTTCAGACCTAACATGACAGAAACACACACTAGCCCTGCTTGACAGGTTAGAATGGGCTTCAGAATGAATATCAAAAAACACTGGAAATCTTTCACTCTTACTTTCTTTGCGCTCGCGCTCAGTTTGGGGGGCTTTGCTCTTGCCGAGACTGAATGGGACTATTTTTATCTGTCACCAATAGGTTTTATAGTCAAGCTCGACGTTGACAAAGTAGCAGAGTCAGGCCAAGTAGCAGCCGGCAAAATGCCTTGGTCTGCTGCCGCCTGCGGCGGACACATCTATTTTTCAGACTTTGGATCAGATTCTGTTTATGATTTTTCGCCCAAAGAAAAGACAATAGCCAAGCTAAAAATTGAAGAGCTAGGGGCATCTAGAGAAATAGACCTAGTCAGCAAAGACGACCCTAATGCCAAACAAAGCATGCTCAGAGGAGTCTTTTCAAAGATCCATCCTTCAAAGAAACAAACTCTCGGCATAAATGCCCTCGACGAACCGCTGCCAGTTGCCTCGCACAACAAACATTTTGGCCTAGGACAAATCAGCTGCAATGACAAACAAGTCTTTGTGGTGAGTAGCCTAAAAAACCACGTCGAAATTCTCGATACCACCAAAGGCACTCTCAAGCATTTCGCGACGCTCGATGTCGGTAAAAGACCAGCCTTTGCCGTTCCCAGCCCAGACGGCAACCAGCTAGCAGTCAGTTGCACCGCCGACGATGAAGTTTATTTTGTGAGCTTACCTAGTCTTGAAAAGACAAACATCGTCAAAGTAGGCCATGGCCCAACCGATCTAGTCTGGCTCACTGACAACAAACTAGCTGTCTTGAATAGAGCCGACGAGAGCGTTACTTTCTTGTCCGGAAATGGGGCTCTGCTCGGTGAAGTGAAACCCGGTGGCCCCATAAATCATCTCAGTGCTGCTCGCGGTAGAAACGCTCTGCTCGCTCTCAATGGTGCAGAGGGGAAACTGAATGCGATCGATCAAGATACTTTAAAATTTGAGAGTATGCCCATCGGTGAAGATCTAAAATACGCTTCTTTTATCAGTGAAAGACAAGATAACAAACAAATAGTGATTGGTAGTGAAAAAGACGGTAGATTGATCGTCTTCGATTTAGAGACGAAGGCACCGATCAGACGGATCCAGACTAATCTTCCTCCCCGAATTTTAGTGCACATTGAGCGCTGAGCAAATCAAAAGAGCAAAAAAATATCCCGGTTACCTGATCAGCTTTGAGGGCATCGATGGTGTCGGCAAAAGCACGCAGATCAGCTTGCTAAAAGCCATGGGAGAAACAATAGGCAGGAAGCTCTATTTCACCAAAAACCCCGGTGAAACCCCACTCGGTGAAGAGGTGAGGCGTTTGCTGCTCGATCCTAGTGTCCCCATGGGCGCTTTGCCTGAGCTTTTGCTTTTCATGGCTGATCGGGCTGAGCATTTTAAGCGTTTTTTGGAGCCTCTCTTGCTTGCTGGCGAAACCATAATCTGCGATCGCTATCTCGATTCTACGCTCGCCTATCAGGGCTATGCTGGGGGGATCGATTTAGGCTTGATTGAGGCTTTGCATACAGCCGTCTTTGCTGATTTCAGGCCGGATTTGACGCTTTGGCTCGATTTGGATCCGGCTCTTGCTTTGGCTCGTTTGCCTGAGGCCAAAGACAGAGCAGAACTACGTGGTTTGGCTTTCATGGAGCGGGTGCGAGCAGGCTACGCCTCGATCTATGAGCAAGAATCGGATCGCTTGAAGCGTATAGACGTGCAGGGTAAGGGGAGCGAGGATATTCAGCTAGAAGTACAAAAAGAGATTGCTTTTTTACTGACTGAGCAAAGCTAAAATAAAGCCATGTCTCTCTCCAATTACAATGTCGATCTGGCCTGCGAGAAACTAGGTTTTAGCAAAGAGGTGGCCTTGCTCTTAAAGACCCCACAGCGGGAATTGCAAGTAGAACTACCGGTTCACCTGCACGGAGGAAAGCTGGAAGTGCTAGTCGGCTATCGGGTCCAGCATAGCGATACGCGGGGGCCCTGCCTTGGTGGCGTTCGTTATGAGCCCAGTCTCTGTCTGTCTTCTATTCGGGAGCTTGCTTCACTAAACACTTGGCGGGCTGCTGTCTCCGATCTAGCTTTTGGGGGTGCTCAGGGCGGTATAGCGCTCGATTATCATGGCCTCAACGAGCAGGAGCAAGAAGAAATAGCAAGACTCTATGTCTCCCGAATCGACTGCATCATTGGGCCGCATGTAGACGTTCTCTCCACCGACCAAAATGTCGATAGTCAGACTATCTCTTGGATGCTCGACGAATATTGCAAAAAACATGGCTTTCAGCCTGCCTGTGTCACCGGCAAACCACTTAAGCTTTTTGGGACCCAGCTCGGGCAAGAGGGAAGCGGTATAGCGGCCTATTATGCTTGTTTGCGTATCGCTCAGGAGCGGGGGCTAGCCGCTGAGCGCTTTACCCTTCAAGGCTACAATCAAGATCAAAGCGTTTTTGCCGATCTGATTAGCCAAAAGGGCGGCAAAGTATTGGCTATTGGTTTTGAGGGGCAGGTTTTCTTTGCTGAGTTTGGGCTAAACATTCCGGAGATCAATGTTTATTTTGCAAAACACGGATCATTGCTCGGCTATCAGTCTGAGGGGGTGAAGTCGCTCTTACCAGAAGAACTATTTGGGCTTGCTTGCGATGTCTTTGTTGCTGGTGATTTTATCGGTTCTTTGGGCGTGCCTCAGGCCAGAAGCTTGCAGGCAAAGCTTGTCTTTGAGTTGGCGCCTGCGGCGATCACCGAGGAAGCTGATTTAGTTTTACTGGAGAGAGATTTATTGGTGATTCCAGATTTGATTGGGTCATTGGGGGACACGGTGCTTTCGTATTTTGAGTGGGTACAGAATTTGCAGCATTTCCGGTGGGATCGGGGGAGCATTGTGAGTGAGTTAGAGCGGATCGTAGCGAAATCTTGCGATGAGACTTTGGGTTTGGCTGAGGATCTCAAATTATCTTTGCGTCAGGCTTCTTATGTGCTTGCTTGTGAGCGGGTGGCGTCGGCTGCTACTTTGCGTGGCCACCGCTAACCCCGTAGGGCGAGTGGATAGCGTAGCTTGAGTGCAGCATGCCGATAAGCACGAAGTGCCGAGTTTTTTAGGCCCAATTGAAACGTAAATTGCTCTGGTCTCTTTTGGTTTTCTTGTTCTTTGTTCTCAATGGGGTGAGCAAGAGGGGCTTTGGGGGGTGGTTTTTAGGCTCACTTGCGATTATTTGAACTATTAGTCTTGAGGGAAATCAAAGAGTCTAAGTCAAGGCTTTTATCGGCAGCTGCGCTTTGCACTTACGCTACGCGGATTAGGCATTGATGATGAACATACGGTTGCCCTGATCTTGGCCGCGTGACTTGGAAATTATTCTGACTGACTCGCGCTCACGACGAACCTGCTCCGGTGAACGCTCTTTTGGTGCCATTCCCCAAGGATTAAAAAGATTTGGGCTGTTGCCGCTCACGATCAAGTTTTCTAGAAACTGCCGGTTTTGATTGCGTTCATCTTCTTTGCCTTGGTCGATCAGGACGAGATCGGGATGACCTTGGTTGCCTTGCTGTTCTTCTTCATGCTGTTCTTCGCCACCGCTCATATAGAAGTTGGAACCCCCTCCTTCTCCCATTTGGCCCATAGAGAGGCCTGTAGCTTGTGGACCGATTGGAGCATTGAAAGAACTATTTAGTGAACTCATATCGTTTTATTTATATCCGGCAGTTTTATTTCTCTATACTTCATCTTAGCCATTCTATAGCCGTTTGTCAAACTTTCCTTAGCTTTTTCTTAAGCATTGCCGACAAGCCAAAATTATTCCTATTGTTTTGAATATCTAAGCCGGTAAAGCCAATGTTTGAGAAGCCAGAGTTTGATCTCAGGAGGCGGCTCTGGTTCACGAAAAAAATTTTGACCTTGGCCAGGCGAACTTTGAGGAATTCCCATTATAGGTAATTCACCCTTGGCAGCACCGGGCAGATAATTCAGGGTTTGCATTATTTGTGACTCTGGAGGAAATGAATGATTTTCTGCTATTTCATCAAAACTAAGTTCGAGATTTCTCATGACACGCTTGAATTTTTTTCAAAATTATGCTCCGAGATCTGTCTTACTTCTAAAAGTTTTTTGAATTTTGCTGGATCGTCCCCTAAGCCAGTTCTCAGTGCCAGATGGGCAAAAAGAGTGTCTTGTTCCTCTTCTTGGCGAAGCTTTCTTGCCTCACTATTTGGCAAAAAAGAAAAAGCGCTATTGGCTATCTGCTTGCTGAAATTTTTGATTGAAAAATTCATAATGTCTAATAGGGTAAGAAGTAACTATCACTCAGTAGCTTAGTCGGACCATTCCCAGCGAGATGATGAAGTGTGAATTAAAGCGTTCTGTCTCACACGCTCTTTGTATGCTGATTCAATTTCTTCTGATGTATGTTCCTGAAGAAATTTAATATATTCTTTCAAGGATTCTTGGACTGATGATGCTTCTTGCTGGTCTGAGACTTTTTGCTGGTTTGAAGCTTCTCGCTGTTTTCTGTAGGCGTTGCGAACCTCAGCACCGCTGCAACGAAAGAGGGCTTTAGTTTTTAAATTATTGATTGGAAAACTCATAGCCTGAAGATACACCAATCAAATAAACCTGTCAAATTAACATCTGTTCAATTAAGCTTAATCCTGACTCAGAGCTCGATCTCGGGCAAGATCTTCTTCAGCTTTTCTTCTCCTATGCCCTTTACTTCTTTAAGGTCATCTAAATGAACGAATTTGCCATGGGCCAATCGCCAAGCAACTATGCGCTCAGCCAGTACTGGGCCTACTTTAGGCAATTCTTCCAATTCTTCGCTGCTGGCTAGATTGATATTGAGCAGGCTTTTTTGTGTAGAAAAAGAAAGGGAAGGTCTTGCTCTTAGCAAGATTTTATCTGTTCTTGAACCTTCTTTTAACAATTCAGAATAAGACCAGAAAAAAGCATAAGCAAGCCAGAGAGCCCAGATCGAGAAGATCTTTCTTCTAGAAGTGCTCCTGAGTTCTATGGCTTGCTCTGCTTCAGACATCTGGTTTTAGTGAATACAGAAAAGGGAGGATGGAGCAGTAAAGTAGCCTAAAGTGATGAACAGTTGGATCTCTTTACAAAAAAAACCTGTAAATAGATTGTAACTAATTTGATCTCTATGCTAATCCTATTGATTGTTAGAACACCAATTCAACTTCGCGGAGGTATAAATTGTTTTTAGTATCGAAGAAGAACAGCGGTGGATTGCTCAAAGCGGCCTGTTTGGGGATGGCGATCCTCGTAGGCGTGCCTGCAGTAGCTGAAGTGACGCGCGTCAGCGACCTGGTAGATGTCGATCCAACCGTATGGGCCTACAAAGCTCTCAAAGAACTAGTAGAAAAATACGATGTGTTAGAAGGCTATCCTGATGGCACATTCAAAGGAAACCGCCCAGCAACTCGTTATGAGTTGGCACAGGCACTATATGAAGTGATCAAAGTCGTAGAAGGTCGCGGTAACGTACCAGCGAGCGATATGGCTGATGTGAACAAATTGAAATCAGAATTCTCTTCTGAATTAGACACGATC